>NZ_QFRU01000015.1 GCF_003184905.1 Bacillus sp. CGMCC 1.16541 | reverse complement strand
TCATAATGGGGAATTTCATTTCGTTGAAATTGGGGAAATTTGAATCGTTGTTGACAAACTAATCTTCAATTTTTTAAAACACTGTAAAAAGTTAAAGGTATGTTCATATACAGACGAC
Source organism: Bacillus sp. CGMCC 1.16541 (assembly GCF_003184905.1). GTDB lineage: Bacteria > Bacillota > Bacilli > Bacillales > Bacillaceae_H > Priestia. The sequence continues at coordinate 97,098 of NZ_QFRU01000015.1, read as the reverse complement.
TATTCTTCAAGTGTTGTAGATAAAAGACAAATAGAAAAAGAAGAAGAGAGAATTTATTCAAAAAAAGAATGGGTAGCAATCTGTACCCAGTTATGTGATATAGATTTTCATTTTGAAAAGGCAATATTAAGCAGAAGATATGCGGAAACATGGCTGTTAATGCTGTTACACCTTTCTTTAGCGTGGAGAAAATCTGATTATAAAAAAATACCTTCGCCTTCTCTTGAAATAATCGAGATTTATGGATTTGAGTGGTTTAATACTAATGAGTTTAGTCTGGAATTAGCACAAAAAGTTATAAATGATGTAAGGATTAAAAGTAAAGAAATTAGAACAGATAAGACAAAAGCAAAAGCGAAGTTCGTAATTGGATTAACTATTCCTACAGCACTTGCATTTGTTGTTTGTGAAATCCACAGAAGAAATTCAAAAGAGAATAGTGACCATCTCTTATCATCTAAATTGCGTTCTCACGATTATAAATTAGTATTGGGCGAAGATTTACCAGCTTTTTCAAGTTTGAAATGTAATCGGACTTTAATGACCTATCAATTTGAAACAGCGGTGAACCAAGAAGGAAAAGCACATATTGCTTATCAACTAAGTTCTTATTCAAGAGCACATAAGGATTACTTGGATAAACCAAATGATATTACGAGTGTCTATTTAGTTACGTCAAATACAGATGTAAGTGCAGACAATATCTCTTTTCACCTATTTGAAAGAGGTTTCTTTGGTTGGCAAATAGGAACGTTATTGAGTGTCATTTCAGATACAGAAAAAATCAGTTTGGGAAACAAAACAAATTTAATTAAACAAGTAAGTGACCAAGTTTCGCCATTGACAGTAGAATCTATCTCAGAGTATGTCAACACACGACATGAAGAAGCGGAGACTTTAATGAAAGAACTTATGGCAATGCCATCGGATAAAATTCGTGAAAAGTTGGAGGAAATAGCTCAATTTCAGTCCCCAGCATTAATTGATTACTCTCAATGTATTAAGGGAGTTAAAAATTGCTCTTATACAACGTCAACAGCTTGTTTAGGATGTAAGTATTTAATTCCGACAAATTATGTATTAGAAGTGGTAAATACTCAGTTATTTGACCTGTTAGAAAGATTAGACACTACTCCTATATCTAATTTGAATAAAAGGATAAAATATACACATATGATAAATCAGTTAATGTTCATTTTAATGGATTTTAGAAGGGCATATAAAAACTTTGATAACAATTATATCAGTAGTTTTATAGATTTAAAGGTGTTGAAGGAGAAGTACCAAAAAATGGAGATGGATAAATTTTTACAGATAACATAGGAGGTGAATTTAGTGGGGCAACTTAGAAATTCAGCAAGAATTGGTTTAAAAGATGAAGGTATTATGGTTCGTGAAATTGTTAAACAAGATAATACCTCAGTTATTTCAAGAAAAAGGTATATTCAATTTGATAAAGAAAATATAGATGAATTTAAAGTGAAGTTTGAAGAATTAAAGTATGAAAAAATTTTAAATGTAACTTGCAATTTTGACCATCATAAATGGCATGGTTTAACAACAGATTGGAATAGTCATTTAGATTTTACTGACTTTGAATACAATCAGACGCTATATAATGCTCTAAAGTGTTATGTTATTACAGAGCTGTATGATAGAAGAATATCACTCCAAGTTATAGGTTTAAGATTATCTGAAATTAAGAAAACAATTAAAATGACAAAATCTTATGATGAAGATTATCTGGATGATTTTGTTCGATATATTGAGAGTAGACCTGAAAAGTCCTTAAATGACTTTAAATATGGAAATACTTCGTTTCTATATTTTTATCCAGTAAATGACTATGAGGAATACTTAGTAGAGTTATCCTATATTCCTGGAAAAAAAGTTATTGGGGAAAATGTAAGAGAATTACCTCCGTATAAAAGCATTGTTTGGTTCGACCACTTGATAAATAATTTTATGTCATCGGCAGATGAAAATTTGAAAAAGAAATACTATCCTATTTATTTATGGTGGAGAATCACAACTGTTATTCCAATGAGACCAAACGAATTTCTAAAATTAAAAAAAGATTGTTGTTATTATAGTCCCAAAGACAATGAATACTTTATAAAAATTCCGAGGACAAAGCAAAGGCCAAATCCATTATCTAAAAGAAGGGTCATACCAGTTATAGATGAATTAAAGACCAACAAAGATATCTACAACTTAATCCATGACTATATTAACTTTACTGATACAGAGGAAGGTGATTATCTTTTTTCTTTAATGAGTTTTGACCATTTGAATAACAAATTTTTTAAAGTAAGAGTCATTAAAGAAAGAGTAACTAAGAAGGACTTTGATAATTTATTGGCAGAGTTCTATAAAGAAATAATTTGCGAAAAATATCAATTTGAGGTATTTGATAATAATGGTGATTTCAATAATCAAGACTTTAATTTTGGTTTAGTTAAGCTAAGACCAGGGGATACAAGACATTTGGCTTTTTGTTCCATGATGTTACAAGGGTTTAATCCTTTAACTATTGCTCAAATTGGGGGCCATGAAACACTATTTTCCCAAAATCATTATTTAGGTCATCTTGCTGAATTTACTGAAGCTCATACCCTTATGCTGTCTAAATATATTAAACAAAATATAAATAGCCAGAATAGTGAAGTGAATAATTTATTCACTTCTGCTGATAAGCGTCAATTAGCATTCAAAAGGTTTACAAATATAAAGCCCCGAAAAATTGATGGAGGTTTATGTTATAGTCAAAACTTTCCTAAAGATTGTGTAGATAAAGACTGCTTATTTTGTAGTCATTTTCAGTTTAATTTTGCTGAGACTAATTATTCCGATATTGAACTATTGAATAATAGTCTTTCGGTAGTAAGAGATGAAATAAAGGTAAAAGTAGGGTTTTTGAAAAGGTATTACGAAGAAATGACAAAAACAAGGAGAAATGAGTTAGACACTCTGCAAATAAATGATATGAATGAAAAGGAACTACAAAGAGAAAGTAAAGCATTAAATATTCTTGTAAATCGGGAAGCTCTATTGTTAGCACATATTGAAAAGTTAAACGAAATAGATTAGGAGGTGCTTTCCAATAAAGAAGAAAGTTGCGTACAAGTGTAATAATTGTGGATTTGAAACTATAAAATGGGCTGGTAAATGTCCAAACTGTGAAAAATGGAATACACTTGAGGAGACTATTGTAGAAGCCAAAAAAAATTCTCTATCAGTTAAAAGCTCACAAATTAATAGAAAGCCAGTGCAAAGATTAGTTGATGTACAGTCGAGTAAAAGCGATAGAATTGTAACTGATATTGGTGAATTTAATAGAGTAATGGGTGGAGGAATTGTAAGAGACTCAATTACAATAGTTACTGCTAAACCAGGGGCAGGAAAATCAACACTTTTGCTTCAGGTAGCTGAAAACGTAGCCTCAAAAGGTCTTAAAGTTCTTTATGCATCAGGTGAAGAGAGTGAGAGCCAAATAAAAAATAGAGCAGATAGAATATTAGGGAAATTGAATTCTAATATTTGGGCAGTTTCAGATACAAGTATGGATAATGTCTTAACTGCTATAAAGGAAGTAGATGCGGATTTAATCATTGTTGACAGTATCCAGACGTTCACATTAGATGAACATTTACCTTCAAGAGCTGGTTCTCCAACTCAAACAATGGAATGTGCTAATGAACTTCTTAGAATTGCCAAAGACAGTGTAAGACCAAGGGCAGTGCTATTAGTCGGGCAAATGAATAAAAATGAAGAAATAGCTGGTCTTAGAGCACTTGAGCACCTTGTTGATGCAGTTTTAATCATTGATGGCGAAAATGGAGAAGAGTTAAGGGGAATAACAGCAAGTAAGAATCGTTTTGGAAGCACAGGAGAGACCTCATTTTTCTCTATGACAGAGGATGGGATGAAACCAATAGAAAACCCTTCTGAATACTTTATGACGCAAAGAGAAGGTAATATGGAGGTTTCAGGCAGTGCCCTGACTGTAGTTCGAGAAGGGACAAGACCAATAATCGTAGAAATCGAAAGTTTAGTAGCTGTGTCCTTTACCCCATATCCTTCAAGAATAAGTGAAAATTTAAAAAGAGAACAATTAAGTACCTTAATTTCTATCCTGGAACAGCGTGGTGGGATAGACTTCTTCAATAAAAATGTTGTTGTAAAATCAACAGGTGGTTTGAAATTAAGGGAACAATCAGCAAATCTTGCAATAATCATGAGTATTGTATCTTCAGCTAAGGATAAAGGAATACCTAACGATACTCTGTTTATTGCAGATATAGGGCTAACAGGCGAGTTGAAAAGAGTACCTTCTCTTGAAGCGAGATTAAAAGAGGCAGATAGAATGGGATTCAAGAGGGCTTTTGTCCCCAAAAAAGCAATTCCAAAACAAATTCATTTTGAAAGTCTTAAGGTTATTCAAATGAATACTTTAAGTGAAGTTATAGATGCAGTTTTTAATAAATAAAACCACAGTAACATCAAAGGATGAAGCCACCCCTATTTTTAAAAAAAGGGGTGGTTTTTGTGAAATAATTGGAAAAACTGTTCCTCGTACCATATTTTCCAAACTAACATATTTTAAATTGCTCTAACTTACAGCATAAATTAAAATAGGTATAAATGCTAAAAATATCCAAGGAGGGGAACTTATGCTTTCAAGTAGATTACTTACCGAAATTTTAACCACTTTTCTTGAACCAAAAACTAACACAAAAATTACTACATACGCATTAAAATATAATTTACAAGATATTGCTATTGGAAATAGCAAATCAGAGAGAATTAATAACATTGTTTATTATTTTCTTAAAAACAAGGAAAATCCAGAAATCTCAGATATATCATTTGAACTAATAAAGGAATTAATAGACAAAGAAGTTTGTTACTTAAAAGAAAGTCAAATGTATGAGGTAGAAATTAAAAGTTTTGAAGATACATACCCTTTAATATTTAAACTTTTGAAACAAGATGGGTTAGCGATTATTGATAATGAGTTAAAATATCATGTGCCTCAAAGTGTTAATATACCTTTATCAAAAGAGGAAATTTTTGTATTATTGGACAAATATAAATTTACTACACCTTTAGGACACCTTCGACAAGCTATGAGTAATCACGAAAATGGAAAATGGGCATCTGCTAATTCACAGCTACGAACTTATGTAGAGAGTTTATTCCATGAAATGGCCGAGAGTATTTATGGGGAAGTACATATAAAGAGTATAAAAAGTGACCATTTAAAAAAAGCTGAATTATCAAAAACCAATCCGCCAATTTTTGATACATCTTTAAATGAATGGGATACAGGTAATAGCACAGGATTTATTAATGGATTTTGGAAGAGACTTCATCCCGAAGGGTCCCATCCAGGTCTATCAGATATTGATGATTCAACCTTTAGACTACATTTGGTTTTGATTGTTACAGCAAATATATTAAAGCGATTTGATGAATACATAAAAACAAAGACCTCGTAACAAGGTCTTTGTTTCTTTGGTATTATGTTGTACTTTTATAAACTAAGCTGTGTCTTTGTATAGAATCTTCTTTTTCTCCCAGGTTATATAAAGTAAAATCTCAAACTTAACCCAACAACACTTTTCCAAAGACATAATAACCTATATTTCTTTTTCCATTCTATGAAAAAGTTCTGAGGTCTTCATTTCTAAGCCTTCAGCTATTCTTACTATATTTATTAAAGAGACGTTCCTTGTACCTCGTTCCACCTCACTAATATAAGTTCTATGAAGGCCTACTATTTCTGCAAATTTCTCCTGAGAAATGTTTTTCAAAAGTCTTTGTTTTTTTACAGCAAGTCCAAATTTGATTTTGATATATTTATCTTCCATAGATACATTTTTAAAAATTGTAGACTATATATCTACAGACTATGAGTGACATTTTGTAAAAAGTTGACTATAATAGACAAGCATTATAAAAATATCTTTTCCTGAAGTAAGAGGTTGATAATATGAATACCTTAATACAGATTATTGTAAATGATATATATTTTAACAAAAAACACTTTATTTCCTTTGGGGAGTGAAGTGTTTTTTGTTATCCTATCTTGCTTGAAGGAATAGGTAAATTATTTTTTACAGGGTGATAAATTTGAAAATAGAAAAATGGGCAATAGGAAAAGAAAATAAAAACACAGCATATTTGTGTATTTCTATGAGTGGAGAAGGAAGAAATTTCAACTCACTTATGAAAAGTATTGAAGCAATGAAAATCCAGAGGAAAATAGGAGAACTTTGTTCTTATTATTCTGATGATGGGAAGTTACAATGGCACAGAAACAGAGTATATATTGATAGGAGACATCAAATCAATATCTTTATGATGAACGGTAATTTGCAGATTGTAATTGGTGAAGTTACCTTAAGTATTCATGGCTTTGAAGCTAAAAGTAAGGTTAAAGAATTTGCAAGATTAACAATAGCAATTACTTTTGAAGCAATAAGTCCTTTGTTGTGTGTTAAACCTTCAGAACTACTTAATTTTATCGTCATTAAAGACATAAGGAAATAACTATGTAACGGATATGAGACTGGATTTCTTATTTTGAACGATGATGTCATTAGAAGAGGGGGAAATCTTTTTGGACAGGATGGATGAATTACTTAATTCATGGCAATTAAATCGTGCCTACAATAAGTTTTGGGAAGACAAAGGTGACTCTATCCAAAGCATATATGAAACAATTGAGAATCAATTTAAAGATATTTTCTTTACTGGTTATGAGACAGGGCACGAAGATGGCTACTTTAGTGGTAAAACAGATGCTAAGGTTAAATTAATGGTTAAATTGGCGGTTCATACAAATTTAGACGATAACACAATACTAAAAGTCCTGGAAAAAGAAAATGAAGCACATTTCATAAATGGACTAAAAGAAATTAGAGAAAAACAGAAGAATGAAGGTTAAGGAGAGTTGAAAATGGAACTTATTCCTCGCAGAGAACCACAAAAAATAACTTATCAACAATACGAAGAAAATACCCCAGAAAAAACAGAAATGTACCAGAACGATATCTTTTTTGACGAAGCAGAAAGAATAAAAATGCTTAATCTCCTTATGACTAATGTTGGAATGGAAACAATGGTTAAAAACTTGTCCAGGGAAACCCAAAGGGAATTGATAGATATTTTGGAAGAGGTAGAAATGGAAAGAAAATGTGTGGAAATGGTTGAACAAGAAGTATTAAAATTTGGTCGTCAAATCAAAACAGACCATGAGTACAAATTTGATAAGCAAAATAACACTTTATATATCTTTTTTCGTGTGTTCGACACTAACTCCATTTGGTCTATTAAATACACTTTTAACAAAGAAAAAGATGAATTTATAGAAGAACAGCGTTTCCAGGCGTTTGCATGTGCGGATACTTTACTTAGATTATTAGAGAGAAAATAAAAAGAACAAATCATGGTATAAAACACCTGTTTTAGCAGTTTAATTGATTACGAAATCATATCGAAATGGGCACGAAAAAAGGTAGTGGATACTAATCTACTACCTTTAGTTTTTTATGACTTCTCTCTCGTATTACTCAACAATTATTATCTATCCCATTCATCTCCGCAATCAGGACATTTCCATTTAACCGTCTGGTCCTTCAAAAGGTCGTATATGCCAATTTTTCTTGTGAAATGAGTCGCTCCATAGGATTCCTGTTGCTCTTTTGGTATTAGTTCCCCTTGTAGATTAGTATTACAGTGTGGGCAATTTTCCATATTATCCTTCATATAAACTACTCCTTAACTGATACGGAATAAGCGACTTTTCTGCAACTATTTTATCCCAAAAACGCTATTCCTTTACTCTTAATAGTCTTAAACTATTTAAGGTAACAATTAATGTTGCACCCATATCTGCAAAGATGGCTAACCATAATGTCAACCAGCCAGGAACAATAAGTACCAAAGCAAGTAACTTAATGCCTAATGAAAACGTAATGTTTTGCTTGATGATTGCCAAGGCTTTTCGACTAAGTTTAATTGTATATGGAAGTTTACTTAAATCATCAGACATTAAAGCAATATCCGCTGTCTCTAATGCAGTATCCGTTCCAGCTCCACCCATTGCTATACCCACTGTTGCAGATGCAAGGGCAGGGGCATCATTTACTCCGTCTCCGACCATTGCTACTTTATCATATTTGTCACGAAGCTGTTTAATATAAGCTAACTTATCTTCTGGTAATAGTTCAGCCTGTATTTCCATAACACCAACTTCTTTACCGATTGCTTTGGCTGTTCCTTCATTATCTCCTGTAAGCATGACAGTCTTTTCAATACCGATTTGATGAAGTTTACGAATTGCCTCTATAGAACTCTCCCTTACTTCATCTGCCACTGCAATAAGAGACATAATTTCTTTAGAAGTTCCTAAGACCATTACTGTTTTTCCTTGTTCTTGCAGATTAGTTATTCGTTGTTTAATATTCTCTTCTACACTATATAATTCCTCGAACAAATTTGGGCTACCGACATAATAAGTTGTTCCATCGACATCTGCTTTTACACCTTTTCCTGTAATCGACTGGAAATTCTCAACATTTACATCTTTGTAAGGTAGATTATCGGCATCGGCTTTTCTGATTATGGCTGAAGCTAACGGATGCTGTGACCCTTTTTCAATTGCAGATGTAATCGTCATTATTTTTTGTTCTTCATCATTGAAAGGGACTATATCTGTAACAGAAGGAAGACCTTTTGTAAGTGTTCCAGTTTTATCAAATGCAATAACTTTTAATGCCCCTGTTTCTTCTAAGTGAATTCCGCCTTTAATCAAAACACCATTTTTTGCTCCATTTCCTATGGCTGTTACAATGGATACTGGTGTTGAAATGACCAACGCACATGGACAACCTACAACAAGAACTGCCAAACCTCTATATATCCACTCTTGCCAATCACCGTTTAAGAGTAGGGGAGGAACTACTGCCAGTAATAGGGCAATAATAATAATTCCTGGTGTATAATACTTTGCAAATTTGTCTACAAACGCCTGGGATGGGGCTTTTTCCGCTTGTGCTTCCTCCACCATATGAATGATTTTAGAAAGAGTGGTATCCTCAACACGTTTCGTGACTTTTACTTCTAATAATCCTTCTTCATTTAACGTACCAGCATATACCTCTTCATTGACTTTTTTTACGACTGGTACAGATTCACCCGTAATGGCCGCTTGATTGATAGTAGATGTTCCTTTAACAACAATCCCATCCATTGCAAGTTTCTGACCTGGTTTTACTATCATTATGTCGTCAATTTGAATGTCATCAACTTGAACCATAATCTCTTTATTTCCTCTGCGAATAAGAGCTTCTTTTGGTGCAATATCCATTAGGGATTGAATAGAATTACGAGCTTTATCCATTGAATATCTTTCTAATGCTTCACTTATTGCAAACAGGATAACTACAGTTGCTCCTTCGCCCCATTCTCCAATAGCTGATGCTCCTAATATGGCTACAGTCATCAAGGTATTCATATCAAACTTTAAACGTATTAGATTTTTAAGTCCTTTGATAAATAGGGAATAGCCACCAATCAAAATAGAAAGTGCATAACCTATAGTCGGAAGAAGGCTTTCCTCACCATATTGTTTTGTCATCAACCAACTAATCAAAAGTAGGAATGCTGAGATATACACTTTTATGTTTTCTTTTTGCTTCCAAAATGGTTTTTGCTTAACGAGTTGTTCTCTTTCATTTCTTATCTTTAAATTTTCAAATGCCCCTGCTTTTTCTAACTCTTCAATAGTTGTATTTCCAATAACTTCAACTTTTGATGCACCAAAATTTACTTTTGCATCTTGAACTCCTTCAAGTGCTTTGACGTTGTTTTCAAATATTGATGCACAATTTGCACAAGTAAAACCTTGTACTCTATACGTTTTCGTTTGTTGTTGTTCAGACATGTGTCTTCACCTCCTGATTATGCTCCAAAGCAATAAGGATTAACTGTTTAATATGGTCATCGTCTAATGAATAAAAAGCCAATTTTCCTTCTTTTCGATGCTTTAATATAGCAAGTTTATGAAGGGTACGAAGATGGTGGGATGCTGTTGCTATAGATGTACCTAAGATATTGGCAATATCACAAACACACAGTTCATCTTCTCGGCAAAGAGCATACGCAATCTTAGTACGATTTTCATCACCAATTACTTTAAATACTTTGGATATATTACTGATATCTGCCTTCTCGATTTCCTCTTGAACTCGATTCACTTTCTCTTCATCGTAACAATAAATTTCACATGTATCCTTTTTACTCACATTCATTTCCCCTTTCTCATTCAAATGTATATTTGAATATATTATAACTCTAACCCTTTTATTATTCAAATGTAAATTTGAATGAAGTGTAAAAAATTAATCTTCTTTTATGAAAATTCCACAAAATAAAGGATTTTATTAGTATCCCAAAGAATACAGATACTCAGTAAAGTTGTTAGGTGAGGAGTCCTAAAATGAATAGCACATGGAATCAAATTATCTATAAGGTATGGTCGCCATTTTATGACCAATTTTTCAATAAAGGAATTTTTTTGAAAGCAAGAAGAGAGGTATTTAAGGATTTAGAATGGGTTCAGGGTGAAAGGGTACTCTTAGTAGGTTGTGGTACAGGTGCAGATTTAGAGTATGTCCCACATAATGATATCGACATAACAGCCATTGATTTTTCCAGTGACATGCTGGATAAAGCAAGAGAAAAGTTTCATCATACAGATATTACATTCATGCAAATGGATGCACAGGATTTAACATTACCCGATGAATCTTTTGACATTGTAATAGCAAGTTTACTTCTTTCTGTTGTCCCAAATCCTCATAAGTGTATGGAAGAGATGATTAGAGTAACGAAACCTAAAGGGAGAATATTGATATTTGATAAATTCGTTCCTGAGAACCAAGAACTATCTCTTTTCAAAAGGGGAATAAGACCGCTTATCTCCTTGTTGGGTACAGATATTGGATTGAGATTTGAACAAGTGGCTAACCCATTTTCTAAGCAATTATCCATACAAACGGATTCACCTATTATGCTAAATGGTATGTACAGAAAGATTATTGGAATTAAGACCCAGTATAATGAAGTTAATTAGGAAGTTCGATTACTTTTCTTTCAAATAAAAAGAAAGAGCAGGATACTCCTGCTCTTCTCATTATCACTAAATCTAATGACGAGGGCCCCAAAGCATGATGGAATCCCCGATTAATAACTTTCTTATCGATGTTTTCAAGGGGGAATTGCCTTATTATGCTGTAGTACATTCACAGGATTGGCAATTAGATTAACTAATGCTCAGAATTAATGATAAATAAACGCAAAGCACCAATAGAACATAATCAATCTTATGTTTCAGACGTTTTTTATCAAAGCCATTATCACACGAGATAGAAAGAATAATAAACACTCCAATAATTTCAGTAATTCCTACAAGAATAAATATAATTATCCTATTATTTATTCAATAATTGACTTATTTACCTACTATAGAGTCAATTATTTCGCCTAAATGACTTATCACTTCATTCATTTTAGAACTAACAAGAACTGAATAATCTAATTGGTTGATAAAGTATCCTATCGGGTCACTTTGATTATTCCAATCATCTATAAGTCTTTTTCTTAATTCCTTGAATTTAACATCTGCACTATAGTATTTATCTAAAATAAGCTCGATAATCTCTTCTGGCTTATCTAAATTAGAGAACATTATTTTAGGCTTATAGTTACTCCTAAAGGTTTTCTTATTTATAATTCCTTTTCCTTGCCTTAGACTACATAATACCTCTTCATATTTTTGAAAATATGTATCATGTAAAAGAGAGGATTCCTTTTCGTTAAACCCAAATACATGTTCCAATAATATAGGAGCTAAAAAATAGGATTCTATTGCATATTCTGATAAGATTTTAAACTGTTCTTCATTTATATTCAGACCATTTGCTTTTCCTTTTTCCATTAAATCCTTTTTTCTGTCTTCGATATACTCTCCATCCGAATCAGTAATTACCCAATAAGGAGCTTTCACAGCATCCTTATGCAATATTTGAGCGTTAGCGTAAAAACTCATTTTATCAAAGCCATCAGTCTGAATCATATCAATGTACTTTTCAGTAAAGTCCGTCTCCAAACCTTTTTGTTTTGCAATTTTATTGATAAGGAGACTAAACAATCGAGCATCATCTTTACCCTCTACAAATATAACAGCCTGTTTGTTTAATATATCGGATATTTGCACACCTAACTCTTGTATGATATTTTCTACTGACGCTTCTACCAATAAAGTGACTCCCTTATCCTTATTAACGCAATGTATGTTTCCTTTATCAATTTTACTTATTATTATTGGCGAATGAGTGGTTAAAATGATTTGATTTTTTTCACTGATTTTTAGCAATGTACCAATCATTTTTCTTTGTAATGAGGGGTGCAAATATACTTCGGGCTCTTCTATCAATAATATAAAGTCGTCATCTTTCTTAAGTTTTATATAAGTCTGTAAAATGGACAATATCATCATACTTTGTAAACCAGTTCCGCAAGAGAGAATATCAATCTCTCTACCTGGTACATCCTTATCCTCTAAAACTGTCTTATATTTAAAATCAAATTTAAAAGAGTTATCAATCTTAACTTTTACAGATAAAGAATCAGTATTTATAGCATTTTGAAAATTCTTCGTTAAATCTTGCGATAGGTATTTACATTTTTCTTCTTCTTTTTTGGATATCAGGGTCTTTATTTCTCCATATGATAGCTTACCATCTATTTTAGGCATTTCTATGTAATCCTCAGAATCATTTTCACTTTGAAGTAAAGATATTAGTTCTTTTAAATTGGATTTTGTACCTGCTGTGGTTTCTTTGTCTGGTGTTCTTATTGCAGAAATGACTTTAATGGGTGGTAAAAATTTGAATAAATCAGTTTTAGCGATGTTAGTATTTTCATTTATCCTATAAGTTGCTTTTCCTTTTTTTGAATATGAAAAAGTGACTGTAATTGTGCATTTATTCGGGTAATCTACATTATACTTTTCATTTACTTCATTGAATTTCTTATCTCTATCACTCTTTAATTTTTCTAATTGTTTCATTGCAAACTCATTATCTTCAATTCGTTCTTTTATTTTTAAATTTGTTTTTGCTACCATTATTTTATATCCAAAGCATCTTTCAATATCGTAATCAGTAATGTCATCAAAGATAATTTTAACTTCAATGTCTTCATCAGTTCCTAAATGGAAGTTATCTGCCTCGACAGCCTTTTCTCCATAAAAGCATTGAATAGCATCTAAAATTGTTGATTTCCCAAAGTTATTTTTTCCAACGATTGCTGTCAATGAGTCTATATGAATCCTTAAATAATCAACTGATTTATAATTCTTTATTTCTAAATAGCTCAGCTTCATTTAAAACACTCCTTCAAAACTCAAATTCTTAGTAATATTGTAACATATTTCCTATTAGTTCAACTTTTCTCTCAAACTCCTTATTACCATAAAAAGAAACGAGACCTCCAAGCTCATTTCTATTATTAAATTTCATTTTATAAATTATTAGGAGTTACCATTTACAGACCATCAGCAGAAGATTGTCTCATTTACTTTTGGGATTTTAAGGTAATCGTAAGTTCTTTTAACTGCATGTTTTTTCTATGTTAAAATAAGATGTTAGATTATGAATCACTTTGAGGTGCAGTTATGTTAGTTAATCAAATTTATGATAAAACCATCGACTATGGAAAAAGAGTAGGAAAGAATATCCGAAAGAAAATCGGACAGTTCTTCACTCCACCTTCCATTGCAAACTTTATGGGAAGTTTGATGGAATACAATCAATCAAGTATCCGAATTTTAGATACAGGAGCAGGAACGGGAATACTTGCTGGTGGATTATGCCAAATAATTTTGGAGCATAACACTATTACACATATACACATTGACTTATACGAAAATGATGAAAATGTTCTCCCTCTCCTAAGGGAGAACATGGAACTTATTCGCACAGTTTTAGAGCAGAATGGAAAGACGATTACTTATACCATTTTTGACCAGAATTTCATTTTGAGTAATGACGACTTCTGGAATGGACGAGAAGAGAAATCAGAAGAAGAATTATACAATGTCATAATCAGTAATCCTCCATATAAAAAGATTGCTAAAGCCGAACCTGAATCTGTTGTTATGAGTTCAGTTGTACATGGTCAACCAAACATATATTTCTTGTTTATGGCAATGGCCGCTAAATTACTAAAACCAAATGGAGAGATGATTTTTATTACTCCACGTAGTTTTACCTCTGGTCTTTATTTTCGGAAGTTTCGTGAGTATTTCTTAAATACCGTTCGGATAACCAATATTCACCTTTTCCATTCCAGATTAGATGTATTTGATGGAGATAAGGTACTTCAGGAAGCGATTGTATTAAGAGCTATTAAAACTACAGAAATAACTGATACTATTACTATTTCTGCCTCTGAAAATATGTTTATGGGAGAAAGTTTTATCCAACAAGTGCCTTATGGCACTGTCGTTGATATGGATTCGGAAAACTTGTTTATGCTTATTCCATCAACTATAGAAGAGATTGAATTACTAACTATTGTTAATTCTTGGGAATATAATTTGATATCATTAGGCTTTCGTTTAAAGACTGGACCTGTTGTTGATTTTCGAGCATTAGATTTAATCAAAGAAGTACCAGGAGAAAATACAGTTCCCCTTTTATGGGCGAATCACTTTATTAATAATAGAATTTCTTTTCCTGTTCCAGTATCAAAGAATCCACAATATATAGTGGATACAGAAGAAAGTCAAAGCGTATTATTGGATAGCAAAAACTATTTATTGGTTAAACGATTTACAAGTAAAGAAGAACGAAGAAGGGTACAGTGTTCCCTCTATTTTGCTGATGATTTTATATATGCAAAAGTTGGAATTGAGAACCATTTAAACTATATTACGAAATTAGAAGGTGAAATGACTAAAGAAGAAATGTATGGATTATTTGTTCTTTTTAATAGTTCATATATTGATACGTATTATCGAATATTAAATGGCAGTACCCAAGTAAATGCTACAGAAGTAAATGCTATCCCACTTCCTTCCTTAAAAGATATTAAAAGAATGGGTAAAAGAATATTGGAAACAAACTCCATTACAACAGAAACTTGTGATACGATTATAGAAGAATTGTTTTTAGTCAACCCAAGACAGGGAACAAACGCAGGATAAAAAGGGAGTTTTTACAATGGGTAAGCTACAAGAAGCTAAAGACATATTGAAACAATTAGGTATGCCACCAAAACAATACAACGATAGAAGTGGATATGTATTGTTGGCATTGGCTGGAGTAAAAGAAGAGGACAGTTGGGCTAATGCCTCAATTAATTCCTTGCGGATTGTAGATATGATGGAGTTTATGGCAAAGCATTACGGAAAAATATACAAACCGAATAGCCGAGAAACGATTAGAAAAGAGAGCATCCATCAATTTGTAGACGGTGCGATTGCAGTTTCAAATGATGACGATGACGAAAGGGCTACTAATAGTCCGAAGTATTCTTATCGTTTAGCCGATGAAACTTTGGAAGTCATTCAAGCATATGGAACGGTTGAATGGGAAGAAAAGTTGAGAGAATGGTTAGAAAACCATGAAACCTTAGTGGAACAATATACACAAGTTAGGGAAATGGCGATGATTCCAGTTGTTGCGAATGGACAAAAACTGCATTTCAGCCCTGGAGCACATAATCAGCTTCAAAAGGCTATTATCGAAGAGTTTGCTCCAAGGTTTGCCCCTGGTGCAGAAGTCCTTTATGTAGGAGATACTAAAAAGAAAGATTTAATTAAGAACAGAGAAAAGTTGGAAGAATTGGGGGTAGTAATCACTGACCATGATAAACTACCTGATGTGGTTCTGTACGTGAAAGAAAAGAACTGGCTCTATTTTATAGAAGCGGTCACTTCTGTAGGCCCAATTTCGATGAAACGAATTAATGAAATCCAAGCTATGCTCGAAGATTGTAATTGTGGAATTGTTTATGTTACAACATTCTTGGATATGTCTGCAAAAAATGGATTCAAAAAGTTCATTGACCAAATTGCATGGGAGACAGAAATTTGGGTAGCTGATAATCCAGACCATATGATTCACTTAAATGGAGATAGATTTTTTGGTCCTCGTAACTAAACAAGTCTCATAGGAGGCTTGTTTCTTATCCATATTATCTAACAGCTTTAATACGATTTTCTTTTCTTTAAAACTTTCTTTATTACCAGTTATTAGTTATTCTTGTCCTCTTAGGACAAAATGTGAAAGAGTAGGTAGCCTTAAAAGCCTACTCCTTTTTATTTTTTAATGGTTTCCATTTTGGGTCTCTTTTATCTTGTTCATTTGGTTTGCGTACAACTTTTAAAAATGCTTTCTCACATGCACCGAATTCAGCAAAATTTGATTGGGCTTGGCGAAGTGTTACATTACCATTAACCCCACCTTCAAAGTCAGGTTCAGTTCTGGATACTGGCTCGTCTTGCCAATTGCAGATATCGCAGATATCGTGAATTTCACTATCAAGGGAAATATAACCGCAACAAGGACAAGTATATTTCATAACACACCATCATATTGATTTCTAAGTAGGAAATGAAGGTAAAAAAGTTGGTCGGTTTTTTTATGTACTTATTTGGAAATAAACCTCTTAATCTCTTCTTTTGTTAATTCCTGTGGAGTAATGTTTCTTGCTTTGCAATACTCATTCAGTGCTCTAACTTTTACCCTTACTGACTTAGGGTAGCAGAATAGTCCATTTGGAAAAGCGTCATCAAACCGTTTCATTTCTTCAATCATTTTTTCACTCAGCATTTTCTCACACACCTTTCTTATATAATAACACCAAATTATTACATTTTTAACCAGAAAAGGTTTAGGTTGAAAGAGGAGAGTTTACCTTCTTGCCGAATACTTTTTATTGTAGGTATGGATTGTAAAGAAAGGAAGAAATGTATGGAAGAGGCCTCGTTTGAAGATTTTATTAAAGAACTAAAGAAGGAATACGAATATCAAAGGAATGGTGGGGCAAGTTACAGATTATCTTCATCTTCTCTTGCATTGGTCACAGCAATTGAAACCAATAGTGTAAAAGAGTTTTTAGATAAGGATGTTGCTAAACAAACCGTATCCTATTTATTGCTGACCATTTCTAATGAAAAAGTAGAGGATGTAGCAAAACTTTTGAATAAGATTGCAAATGACATCCAATACAAAAAGAGTCTTCCAAATGAAGTGCAAGAATATGTACAACAAATGCGTGAAAAACAAAAGCCTCTATCCTTTAAAAAGAATGAAAAAAATAAAAGTAATTAATCCCTTAAAAAGGAACATTATGGATAATATACTGGAAACCTAATTCTTTTTATTGTAATCTTAAAGAGACAACGATACTGGACATTTATTGTTGTCCATATAACCGAGCTTTAATGGTTTGGTTCATCGAAAAATTGGATTATTTACGAGAACGACCAGAAAGACCATCCTTTTTGCCTTTGCGGAGCTTTGGGGTGGTTTTTCCCTTTCTTAATCCCAATCTTTATACTCATGTAATTGGGATACAAGTTAAGTAAGGTGTATGAACTATCCAAGAGTCGTGAATTAAATATCAAATACGAGGAGAAAAAGATGATTCCACATTTTAATAGCAAATTAGAATTTCTAACATTCTTATCCACTGAATGTATTCGTAATATGAAAAAAATTGAACTTAATCATCCACAAGCAATAGAGATACATAATGCATATGAATCCACTTTAAATTATTTAGCGAAAACAGAAGAAGCATCGGGGGGATGTCATCTGATTTCTGCAATGTTACATATTCTATTAACGGAGCAGGGAATTGAAAATGAACTCGTGATAGGGGAAGTAGAAGACTATGAAGCCAATACCCAATTTAGTCATTCTTGGGTTGAAATAGATGGAGAAATCTTTGACCCAGCCATTATGCACACTTTGGATGGCAATGTACATCCACCAGTTTATAACGGGGTAAAATTAACACTCGAACCATTAACTATGGAGTATGGTGTATCCAAGGATAAAGATGCACTGGATAGAGATGCTAAACATCTGTTAGATAAGAGTGTAACTGCATATCTTGATGCGATTAAAGATTACGGATATCCTAAGAATTTTTTATGGGATGAAATTTTAAAAGCAGGAATCGGCATCATGGGTTTTACCAATTTATCGAGGCTTCGCAAAAAATACGATACCCATTATAGAGTATTAAAAACGAAAGGCATAGAAAGCAAAGGTGATTTGTGATGACACTAAAATGTAAGAAAGCGACTAATCCAACCAAAAGACCGATGATTGTTCCAGAAGAATTGTTTTTATCTGATAAAGTAAGAAAAATGAATCAAAAGGCTCTACGGATTCTTGCAAAAAGGGGTATTTAGATAATGGAAGAAAAGAGATTTATAGTTAAATCAAGAGTGTATTGTCCTCTTCCCACCCTTTCTCCAATGACCATAAGACGAGAAAAGGATACAAGAGAGTTACTTGAATTTTTAGAAGGGTTAAAAAGGAAAAGGATTTTCTTTTGGAGAAGATAATGCTCTTTTTAACTGAAATAGTAATAAAATTGTTTTATATAATATGTCCCCCACCAAATAAATAACTGGTTTCAAAAACGGTCGTTATCGGCACTTTTGAAACCAGTTATTTTTTTATTGAAATTAAGCTGAATTCCAGAACCAAAAACAGTTCCAAAATCAAATTCCCAAAATTGATGTATTTATACGTTTATGGTACTTTAGGGATAGGTAAATGTATATCTAAGGAGGGGAACAGATGATATTTGGATACGCCAGAGTAAGTTCAAAATCACAGAATTTTGATAATCAGGTTGACCAATTGAAGAGAGCTGGGTGCGAGAAGATTTATAAAGAAAAGGTAACAGGAACAAAGTTGGAAAGAGTAGAATTGGAAAAACTTATGGAACAATTGCGAGAAAATGATGTAATTATTGTAACTGAACTTACAAGACTGAGCAGAAGCACGAAAGATTTGTTTAAGGTCGTAGAGGCAATTGAGCAAAAAGGTGCTCATATCAAGTCTCTAAAAGAAAGCTGGTTAGATACTACAACACCCCAAGGTAAACTCATGTTTACCATTTTTGCAGGAATTTCTCAATTTGAGAGGGACTTAATTTCACAAAGAACAAAAGAAGGACTTGAGAATTCAAGAATGAGGGGAAGGAAGGGAGGAAGACCTCCGAAGTCGAATAATAATATAGAATTAGCATTAAAAATGTATAATAGTAAGGACTATTCAATAAAAGAAATTACTAATGCAACAAGTGTTAGCAAAACGACTCTGTATCGTTATATAAATAAATGAAGAAAGAAGGTGAATTCTAATGCCAGTAGAAGATAAAAATCAAAAAAATAAGGGTGGTAGACCGAAGAAGTATGACACAGAGCATTTAAAAGACTTACTTTATAAATATGTAAGAAATAAAAATCCTAATAAGGTTAAAATTGCTGATTTGGTCAAATATACCGATATTCCAATTCAAGCATGGAGATTTAATGAGGAAATTAAAAAAGAGATTGAACTACTAAACAAGAAAATAGAAGATATAACCGCTATTGCTCCTATAAAGGATGTCAAAGAATTGTGGAATATTCCTTCCGCAGAGGATATAGTCATCAAGAATTATAAGAATAAAAATAAGTTAGTTGAGGTAATTGATACTTTATTAGAGGCTTATCAATTCAGCTTAGAGAAATCACTTCACGCAGAAGAGTTGGAACGAGAGAATGTTCAATTAAAAAATCAAATATCTTCATTAAAAGAGGATATAGAATTTTACAAAGAAGAAATGAAAAAGATGGCAGTTCAAAGTACCTCAATAGTTGAACGTAATGAGAATAAACTAAGAGATAACATCATAGACATAAAAAGTTATAGCGAAACAAAAACTACTTTTAAAGACCTGTTTGATGATTAAAGCATTTAAGTTTAAAGTGGAAATAAAGTTTTATCATTAGTTGGGTTTTATCATCCGTAAATCTCTTTCGTATCAATGGTTTAAAGGTTTTATCAGTTTTTTAGACAAATATAAGTAGCCCATGTGACGAAAGAAGGAGCAATTGCAGGCCCTCGATTGTTAGAACATATGGTAGATACAGTGTTATACTTTGAAGGTGAGAGACATCATACATATCGTATTTTACGAGCTGTAAAAAATCGCTTTGGTTCTACAAATGAAATGGGTATATTTGAAATGAAAGAAAGTGGACTAGAAGAAGTATTAAATCCATCAGAGATCTTTCTAGAAGAAAGATCTCAAGGTGCAGCAGGATCAGTGGTCGTTGCATCAATGGAAGGAACTAGACCTGTTTTAGTAGAATTACAAGCATTAATTAGCCCAACTAGTTTTGGGAACCCAAGACGGATGGCTACAGGTGTTGATCACAATCGTGTATCACTTATTATGGCTGTTTTAGAGAAGCGAGTAGGTTTGTTGCTTCAAAATCAGGACGCCTATCTAAAAGTGGCGGGTGGTGTGAAGTTAGATGAACCTGCAATTGACTTAGCAGTGGCGGTTAGCATCGCATCAAGCTTTCGGGATGTCCCGTCTAATCCAACGGACGTAGTGGTTGGAGAAGTTGGATTAACAGGTGAAGTAAGAAGGGTTTCACGAATTGAACAAAGGGTTCAAGAAGCGGTAAAGTTAGGATTTAAGCGAGCAATCATCCCAGAAAAAAACTTGGGAGGATGGACAGTTCCAAAAGGAATTGAAGTTGTAGGAGTTTCAACGGTTTCTGAAGCTCTTCAGTATACGCTAGGAGGGTAGGAGATGGAAGGAGAAAAAGTAACAAATCAACAGCAAATTTCAGAGATTCTACAATTTGTGGCACCAGGTACACCCATTCGCGAAGGAATTGATAATGTACTACGAGCGAAGACAGGGGGACTTATTCTAATAGGATACAATGATCATGTCAAGAAGTTAGTTGATGGGGGATTCTCTATTAATTGCCATTTTACACCTGCTCACTTGTATGAGTTAGCTAAGATGGATGGAGCAATTATTTTAAATGATACAGGAAATAAAATTTTATTCGCTAATGCACAATTAATCCCTGATTCCTCTACACCTTCGTCACAAACGGGCATGAGGCATCGTACAGCAGAGCGAGTAGCAAAGCAAACAGGTTCTCTTGTTGTAGCTATTTCTCAACGTCGAAATGTAATTACGCTTTATAAAGGTCAATTGCAATATGTTTTAAAAGATATTAGTGTAATTCTAGCAAAAGCGAACCAAGCATTAGAGACGTTAGAAAAGTACAAATCCGTGTTGGATGATTCAATTAATAGTTTAAGTGCACTTGAATTTGAAGAACAAGTGACACATACAGATGTGCTTCAATCTCTTCATCGTGTGGAAATGGTTATGCGGATTAAAAATGAAATCCTAAGCTATATTAGTGAGTTAGGAATTGAAGGTAGACTAATACGACTACAGATGAATGAGTTATTGTCACATTTAGAAGAAGAAGCTGTGTTACTAATCAAAGACTATATGTATGACCTCGATCAAGATCCATATAAAATTGTAGCGAAAATGCAAGAGCCTTCGCACACTACTTTATTAGATGATCAAGTACTACTGAAACTACTAGGTTATCCATTATATACAAGCTTTGAGGACACTGTTTTTCCGCGTGGATATCGAATGCTCCATAAAATACCAAGACTTCCATCAATTATTATTGAAAACTTAATTGATGAATTAGGTGATTTAAAGCACATTTCAACCGCTTCCGTAGAGGAGTTAGATGAAGTAGAGGGAATTGGTGAAATTCGTGCTCGTAAAATCAAAGAAGGGCTAAAAAGACTCCGTCAACAATACCTATTAAGTCGACACTTGTAGGTTTTTAGTTGACATTCGTTATTCATTTCTATTAAGATGTTTTGAAAATAATCATAAATCATGACAGTTTCGTTACAAAACGTCTTTTCAATTAGATTACAGGTTTCAATCATTGTAAACTGTTTATAATGATAAAAGGGAGGTGAAGGCGTGTTAAAGCGTATTGTCCAATTATTTTTTATTATTACAGGTGGAGCTTTAGGGATTTTGTTTATTCCAGAAATTGTAGACTTATTGCGTCTTCAGGATATCGCACTACTAGATAAATCGTATATACGAGCATTGCTAGGTGCACTCATATTTTTCATTCTTACATTTTGGCTCGTAGACTATATTGTCGATTTTATTCACTGGATAGAGGAATCATTAGTAAAAGCACCTGTTACCGATGTATTGTTTGGGAGTTTTGGTCTCATTTTAGGATTAATTGTTGCCTATTTAGTGGTTATTCCTTTAAATAAAATCCAAATCCAAATTGTAAATACGGTATTACCCATTTTTCTAACCATTTTATTAGGTTATTTAGGTTTCCAAGTAGGATTTAAAAAGCGAGACGAGCTCGTTAATCTGTTTTCAATGCCAGCAAGAATAGCAAAGAAAAAGGGCCAAGAAGATGAACAAGAAGTGTCTACTACTACATTCAAGATATTAGATACAAGTGTCATCATTGATGGTCGAATTGCTGATATCTGTCAAACAGGCTTTTTAGAAGGAACGATGGTCATTCCTCAATTCGTGTTAGAAGAGCTACAACATATCGCGGATTCATCCGATGTATTAAAGAGAAACCGTGGAAGAAGAGGCTTAGATATTTTAAATCGTATCCAAAAAGAGTTAGCCATTAAGGTGGAAATTTACGAAGGTGACTTCGAAGAGATTCAGGAAGTTGATAGCAAGCTTGTTAAACTGGCTAAATTAACATCAGGTATCGTTGTAACAAACGACTTCAATTTAAACAAAGTATGTGAATTGCAAGGTGTAGGGGTCTTAAATATAAATGACTTAGCGAATGCTGTTAAACCAATTGTGTTACCTGGTGAAGAAATGAATGTACTTGTCATTAAAGATGGAAAAGAGCATAATCAAGGCATTGCCTATCTTGATGATGGAACGATGATCGTTGTTGAAGAAGGAAGAAATTATATTGGCAAAAATATTGATGTGGTGGTAACGAGTGTACTGCAAACATCAGCAGGTCGAATGATTTTTGCCAAGCCTAAATTATTAGAAAAAGCACTGTAATAGAGAGAATAAGGAGCTAGTGTAATGAGATACGAAGTTGTGATTCCAGCAGCTGGTCAAGGAAAGAGAATGGGAGCGGGGAAGAATAAACAATTTATTCACTTACAAGGTACACCCCTTATCATTCATACGCTTGCCATCTTTGAAAAGGATTCGGCATGCCAAGGTGTTGTACTCGTTGTTAACAAAAATGAAGTAGCGCTATTTGAACACCTTTTATCTCAATACAATATCCGTAAAGTGCGCTCAATTGTCATTGGAGGTCAAGAGCGTCAGCATAGTGTGTACAATGGCTTACAAGCGGTGAGTGAAGTCGATGTCGTGCTCGTTCATGATGGAGCACGACCATTTGTAAAGAAGGAGCTCATTCATCAGCTTGTCCAACGTACAAAAGCAGAAGGTGCTGCTGTTTTGGCTGTGAGAGTGAAGGATACAATAAAGCGTATTGAGAACCAATATGTGATTGAAACAGTAGAACGCTCCAGCTTGTGGGCTATTCAGACTCCACAAGCTTTTCTTTTGCCTTTAATTAAAAAAGCGCATGAACAAGCACTAGAAGAGAACTACTTAGGCACAGATGATGCCAGTTTAGTGGAACGCATAGGAGAAACTGTTTCAATTGTAGAAGGAACGTACGATAATATAAAGTTAACAACAAAAGAAGATATTCTGTATGCAGAAGCTATTTTAACAACAAATCAATTATGATAGAAAAGGTGGAAATAAGATGAACATCCGAGTTGGACAAGGGTTTGACGTACATCAATTCGCTGAAAATCGTCCTCTAATTTTAGGAGGAATTACGATTCCATACGAAAAAGGTCTGTTAGGTCATTCAGATGCAGATGTCCTCCTTCATACAATTGCCGATGCACTATTAGGCGCAGCAGCAAAAGGAGATATTGGTAAACATTTTCCTGATACTGATGAAGCGTATAAAGATGCGGATTCTGCGGAGTTATTAACGCATGTATGGAAGCTACTAAAAGAGGAAAACTATGAATTGAGTAACGTAGATTGCACGATTATTGCTCAAAAACCTAAGATGGCTCCACATATCGATGCAATGAGAAAAAGGATTGCTGAATTACTTGAAATAGAGATTTCACAAATTAATGTGAAAGCCACAACGACAGAGAAGTTAGGGTTTACTGGTCGTGAAGAAGGCATTGCTGCACAAGCAGCAGTTTTAATCTATCAAAAATAAAGGTGGTCACCTTTAATATAGAGTCATTTGGTGATAAAATGAAGCATGAAATTTAAGTTTATTATACATACTTATCGATAAAAATTGGAGGTACCATCATTATGGCAAACGAAGTACGTGTGCGTTATGCACCAAGTCCAACAGGACATCTTCATATTGGAAACGCAAGAACGGCATTGTTTAATTATCTATTCGCACGCAATCAAAATGGAAAATTTATCATTCGCATAGAAGATACTGATCAAAAACGAAACATTGAAGGTGGAGAAGAAAGCCAACTTAAGTATTTAAAATGGCTTGGTATTGACTGGGATGAGAGTATTGATGAGGGTGGAGACTATGGCCCATACCGTCAATCTGAACGTACAGATATCTATAAAAAGCACACAGATGAGCTTTTAGAAAAAGGATTAGCTTATTATTGTTATTGTACAGAAGAAGAACTAGAAAAAGAGCGTGAAGAACAATCTGACAATGGTCAAATGCCTCGTTACTCTGGGAAGTGTCGAAACCTAACGGCTGAGCAACGTGCCGAACTAGAAGCTGAAGGTCGTCAACCAAGTATTCGTTTCCGTGTGCCAAGCGGAAAAGTATATAAGTTTGATGATATGGTAAAAGGTGAGGTATCATTTGAATCAGATGGTATTGGTGACTTTGTTATTGTAAAAAAAGATGGGACACCAACTTACAACTATGCAGTAGCTGTTGACGACCACCTTATGAAAATGACACACGTTTTACGTGGAGATGATCATATCTCTAATACACCAAAGCAATTAATGATTTACGAAGCACTTGGTTGGGAAGCACCTGCTTTTGGTCACATGACATTAATTGTAAATGAAAATCGTAAGAAGTTAAGTAAGCGTGATGAGTCAATTATTCAGTTCATCGAACAGTATGAAGCGTTAGGGTATTTACCTGGTGCGTTATTTAACTTTATTGC
Source organism: Bacillus sp. CGMCC 1.16541 (assembly GCF_003184905.1). Lineage (GTDB taxonomy): Bacteria > Bacillota > Bacilli > Bacillales > Bacillaceae_H > Priestia. The sequence continues at coordinate 71,716 of NZ_QFRU01000015.1, read as the reverse complement.
TCTTCTTGGTTGGTCTCCGGTTGGAGAAGAAGAAATCTTCTCAAAAGAGCAGTTTATTGAAATGTTTGATACAGCAAGACTTTCGAAGTCACCAGCTGTATTTGATACAAGTAAACTACGTTGGATGAATAACCAATACATGAAAGAATTAGATCTAGATAAAGTAGTAGACCTATCACTTCCACACTTAGTAAAGGCTGGACGAGTAGAAGCGGATATGGATACTGAAAAAGCTCAATGGACGCGCGATGTGATTGCTCTTTATCAAGAACAAATGAGTTATGGTGCTGAAATTGTGGAGCTAACAGAAATGTTCTTTAAAACAGAAATCGAATATAACCGCGAAGCTCGTTCTGTTTTAGAGGAAGAACAAGTACCAGAAGTATTAAAAGCATTTGCAGACCAAGTGCAAGAATTAGAGACATTCTCTGCTGCCGATGTAAAAGCAGCCGTTAAAGCGGTTCAAAAAGCAACGGGTCAAAAAGGAAAGAAATTATTTATGCCAATTCGTGTGGCAACAACTGGTCAAACGCATGGTCCAGAGTTACCACAAGCTATTTCTTTACTCGGTAAGGAAACTGTTTTAGCTCGTATCGAAAGTATTATTAGTTAACAATTCATCAATTGTGTCATAATATTAAATATCATAAGAAGTAAAACGTTGAGAAGGAGAAGTAAACAACTCATTACATTCTAGAGAAGAGCTATCGTTGGCTGGAAGTAGCTCATGATAATGGTTGTTGAAATGCACCTTTGAGTCTTTTGTTGAAAGTCAAGGATAGATGCTTTATGAGTAAACAAAAGCGGTTCCTCTACCGTTATAAGAGTTGAGTTGAGGTATGTAGTTAGTACCTAAGCAGAGTGGAACCGCGTATGTAAACGTCTCTGTGTCATTTGACACGGAGACGTTTTTTTATGGTAAAGGGGTTAGCGAAGAAAAGTGGGGGTGAGAGTATGGTAAAGGTGTTAAAAGAAGACATTGAAGTCATTTTTGAACAAGACCCAGCAGCACGAAGTTATCTTGAAGTGATTTTAACTTATTCAGGATTACACGCTATTTGGGCACATCGATTGGCGCATGTTTTGTTTCAACGAAAATGGTTCTTCTTAGCTCGAGTTGTTTCACAAATTAGTCGCTTTTTTACAGGCATCGAGATTCATCCCGGAGCAAAAATTGGCCGTCGGTTCTTTATTGACCATGGGATGGGAGTCGTTATTGGGGAAACATGTGAAATAGGGAATAATGTTACCGTTTATCAAGGTGTAACACTTGGGGGAACAGGAAAAGAAAAAGGAAAGCGTCATCCAACTATCGAGGATAATGTACTCATTGCGACAGGAGCAAAAGTATTAGGCTCTATTACGATTGGGCAAAATTCAAAGGTAGGAGCAGGGTCGGTGGTCTTACATGATGTACCTCATAATTCAACTGTTGTAGGTATACCCGGGAAAATTGTTATTAAAAATGGCGTGCGTATAAACAAAGATTTAAATCATCGTGATTTACCCGATCCAGTTGCAGATCGCCTAAGAGAATTAGAAAAAGAAATTGAACAACTAAAAGGAATGCTTGAAGAAAGAAAAGAAGGGACGATTAAACATGACTATTAAGTTATACAACACACTTACACGTCAAAAAGAAGAGTTTGTACCTTTAGAAGAAAATAAAGTGAAGATGTACGTGTGTGGACCAACTGTTTATAACTATATCCATATTGGAAATGCACGACCTGCAATCGTATTTGATACAGTGCGTCGTTACTTAGAGTTTAGAGGGTATGAAGTAAATTATGTTTCAAATTTTACAGATGTTGATGACAAACTGATTAAAGCAGCAAATGAGCTAGGAGAAGATGTGCCAACGATTGCAGAGCGCTTTATTGATGCTTATTTTGAAGATGTCACCGCATTAGGGTGCAAAAAGGCAACGGTCCATCCTCGTGTAACAGAAAATATGGACATTATCATCGACTTTATTGCGACCCTCATTGAAAAAGGGTATGCCTACGAATCAAATGGAGACGTTTATTACCGTACCCGTAAGTTTGAAGGCTATGGCAAGCTGTCTCACCAGCCAATTGATGAGCTACGTTCAGGCGCTCGAATTGAAGTGGGTGAAAAGAAAGATGATCCGTTAGATTTCGTCCTTTGGAAAGCAGCAAAAGAAAAAGAGATTACATGGGATAGCCCTTGGGGTAAAGGAAGACCAGGTTGGCATATTGAGTGTTCAGCTATGGCTAAAAAATACTTAGGTGAAACCATTGACATTCATGCAGGTGGTCAGGATTTAGCTTTTCCACACCATGAAAATGAAATTGCACAATCCGAAGCATTAACAGGAAAAACGTTTGCAAAATATTGGCTTCACAACGGATATATAAACATTGATAACGAAAAAATGTCAAAATCTCTTGGTAATTTTGTTCTTGTGCATGACATTATTAAAAAACATGATCCAAACTTATTGCGCTTTTTCATCTTATCTGTCCATTATCGACATCCAATCAACTATAATGAAGAGCTTTTAGAGAATACAAGAAAAGGATTCGAGCGATTGCAAACAGCTTATATCAACTTAAAGCATCGCTTAGAAAGCTCAACAAACTTAACAGAAAACGATCAAGAATGGACAGAGCGAATTCATGACTTACGTGAGACATTCATTCGTGAAATGGATGATGATTTCAATACAGCTAATGGGATTTCAGTTTTGTTTGATCTTGCGAAACAAGCCAATGTGTATTTACTAGAGAAGAATACGTCAGAAGTAGTGATTAAAGCCTTTTTAGAAGAGTTAAATAGCTTAAGTAGTGTGTTAGGTCTAGTTTTAGAAAAGCAAGAATTATTAGATGAAGAAATTGATGCTTTAATTCAAAAGCGTATTGAAGCGAGAAAAAATCGTGACTTCCAATTAGCTGATCAAATTCGTGATGAACTAAAGAATCGAAATATTATCCTTGAAGATACAGCACAAGGTACAAGATGGAAAAGAGGGTAAGTTTTCATGAGTTTAAAAGCTAGTGACGTGAAACAACTAAACAGCTTGGCTTTAGCATACGTAGGTGATGCGGTATTTGACTTGCACGTACGTAATTATTTATTAACCCTTGGAACCGTTCGTCCAAATCAATTGCATAATAAAGCAAAACGCTATGTATCAGCAAAAGCACAAGCAAAGATTGTTCATTTTTTTAAAGAACAAGGGTATTTTTCAGAAGAAGAATTAGGGGTATTGAGAAGGGGTCGTAACGCTAAGTCTGGCACGATCCCTAAAAATACTGACGTTCAAACATATCGTTATAGTACGGCCTTTGAAGCAGTTATTGGTTACCATTATTTACTTAAAAATGAAGATCGGTTAATGGAAATGATTGGAAAGGCCATCTCTTTTATTAAAGAGATAGAGGGAGGAAATCTACATGGAACAACATGAATATATTATTGGGAAAAACCCAGTATTAGAAGCACTAAGAGCGGAAAGAGATATTAACAAAATCTGGATTTCGGAAGGTTCTCAGCGAGGTCAAATGAATTCCATTACACAGCTAGCTAAAGAGAGCGGCGTGTTAGTTCAATTCGTACCGAAGAAAAAAATTGAACAAATGGTAGAAGGCAATCATCAAGGTGTTGTGGCGCAAGTGGCTGCTTATCAATATGCAGAGTTAGATGACTTATTTACTAAAGCAGAACAAAAAAGTGAACAACCGTTTTTTCTTATTTTGGATGAAATTGAAGACCCACACAATTTAGGCTCTATTATGAGAACGGCAGATGCAGTAGGTGCACATGGTATTATTATTCCTAAGCGAAGAGCTGTTGGTTTGACAGCTACCGTTGCAAAGTCATCCACAGGTGCAATTGAGCATATTCCGGTTGTGCGTGTAACAAATTTATCTCGTACGATTGAAGAGTTAAAAGAACGTGGCTTGTGGATTATGGGAACAGATGCAAAGGGCAAAGATGATTATCGTCACTTAGATGGAAAAATGGCTCTTGGGTTAGTTATTGGAAGTGAAGGTAAAGGTATGAGTCGTTTAATCCGTGATAAATGCGACTTCTTAGTTCGCCTGCCGATGGTCGGAAATGTAACATCTTTAAATGCTTCTGTAGCAGCAAGTCTACTTATGTATGAGGTATACCGAAAACGACATCCGTTAGGTGAGTGAGATGGACATCTTACTGGTTGACGGGTACAACATCATCGGAGCATGGCCAGAGCTAAGGGAGTGGAAAGATAAAGACTTATCAACTGCTAGAAACCTACTCATTGAGAATATGGCTGAGTATCAGGCATATACAGGGTATCGAACAATTATCGTGTTTGATGCTCATTTTGTAAAAGGGATTGAAAAGAAAGCAAAAAGCCACAATGTAGAAGTGGTTTTTACGAAAGAAAATGAGACAGCGGATGAACACATTGAAAAGTTAGCTAAGAAATTAAATAATATTAAAACACAAATTCATGTAGCTACTTCAGACTTTACGGAGCAATGGGCTATTTTTGGACAAGGTGCTTTGCGTAAATCTGCCCGTGAATTACGGAACGAAATGCTAGAAATAAAAAGAGATATTAACCGAGATGTAAAGGAAATTCAGGAGAGAAGGCCGAACTCACGCATCAAATTATCTGAAGGAGTTGCCGAAATTTTTGAAAAATGGCGACGAGGAGAGCGTTGAAGTAGTTGACGCTACCAAAATAGCTACTGTATAATATTTCTATCTACTGTGCGGTCAGGGGGATCGATATGGGCGATAACTATGGGAGAAAAGATAAGGCTCATTTCGAACAACAAGAAGATGAGGAAATTGTAGAGCTTGTGCACAAAGGCGATATAGATGCGCTGGAATATTTAATTCATAAGTACAAAAATTTTGTACGTGCCAAGGCAAGATCATACTTCTTAATAGGGGCAGATCGAGAAGATATTGTACAGGAGGGTATGATAGGCTTGTACAAGGCTATACGTGATTTCAAAGAGGACAAACTTACTTCTTTTAAGGCATTCGCTGAGCTTTGTATTACAAGACAAATCATTACTGCTATTAAAACAGCTACAAGGCAAAAGCACATTCCTTTAAATTCTTATGTGTCGTTGGACAAGCCGATTTATGATGAAGAATCTGATCGAACATTAATGGATGTTATATCAGGTGCAAAAGTAATGGATCCTGAAGAACTTATTATTAATCAAGAAAAATTCGATGACATTGAATTAAAGATGGCTGAGTTATTAAGTGATCTTGAACGTAAAGTACTTGTGCTTTATCTTGATGGTCGATCGTATCAAGAAATCTCTGAAGATTTAAATCGCCATGTGAAGTCGATAGACAATGCATTGCAAAGAGTCAAAAGAAAGTTAGAACGTTATTTAGAGTTACGCGAAATAACCATGTAGCTTTTCCGACCTTATGTTGACATTGAAAGAAACTGTGTGATACTTTTTTATAGACATTATAGCGATCTATAGGTGGTTTATATTATGCGTAAAAAAGTTGTACTTGCATGTGTTGGGTGTGGAAGCCGTAACTACTCCACAATGAAAAATGCTCAGCAAAATGATGAACGATTAGAAATGAAAAAGTTTTGTAAAACATGCAACGCACACACAATTCATCGTGAAACGAAATAAAGTGAGTCATGGTATCTGCATAGAATGAGCACCCATTGTATATTGGAGGTTACGTAAAGATGAACCGTATCGTAAAGTTTCTGCGTGATGTTGGGCGCGAAATGAAGAAGGTAAGTTGGCCAAAACGCAAAGAATTAACGCGTTATACAGTAACTGTTGTTACAACAGTTGCATTTATGACACTTTTCTTTGCTGCTGTCGATCAAGGAATCTCTGCATTAATTCGATTAATTCCTTGAATAAATGTGTCTCAAACGTGGTATAATAACATTTGAATTATGCCTATCAAAAAGCCCGGAGACGGGTTTTTTAATTTGTCTTCATAATGGTAACCTATGAATCAACTGAGAATCTTACATCACATCTGTGAGATTTTGTTTGATCATAAATAATGTTAGTTATAAATGAAAATGAGCGGGGAGGGAAGGACAAATCGTCCTCTTGAATGGAGAAAAATTGGTATGTAGTTCATACTTACTCTGGATATGAAAATAAAGTAAAAACAAATTTAGAAAAGCGTGTTGAGTCAATGGGCATGCAAGACAAAATCTTCCGTGTGGTTGTTCCGGAAGAAGAAGAAAGAGAAATTAAAAACAACAAAGAAAAAATTACAAAGAAAAAAGTATTCCCGGGTTATGTACTTGTAGAAATCGTGATGACAGATGATTCTTGGTATGTAGTACGTAATACACCGGGAGTAACAGGATTTGTTGGTTCTGCTGGGTCAGGATCAAAACCTACGCCTTTATTACCGGAAGAAATTGACATGATTCTAAAAAATATGGGCATGGACGAAAAGTTTGCGGACTTTGATTTTGAAGTGACTGAAACGGTGATGGTAAAAGAAGGACCATTTGCAAACTTTGAAGGTAAAATTGAAGAGATCGATACAGATAAACAGAAAATTAAAGTACTTGTAAACATGTTCGGTCGTGAAACACCAGTAGAATTAGATTTTACACAAATTGAAAAAATATAATTCCGAAAAACTTGCATTTTGTCAAGTTTGGTGGTAATATTTCATAAGTCAGTACGTCTCAAAATAAGAGACTAAAAAGACCATTTCTTTATTTATCATATAAAGAACATCGAGTGGGAGGGCAAAGCCCTATTACCACATCACGGACTTAAGGAGGTGTGTCTCGTGGCTAAAAAAGTAATTAAACTTGTAAAATTACAAATTCCTGCAGGTAAAGCAAACCCAGCACCACCAGTAGGTCCTGCATTAGGTCAAGCAGGTGTTAACATCATGGGTTTCTGTAAGGAGTTTAACGCTCGTACAGCTGATCAAGCTGGTCTAATTATTCCTGTTGAAATCACGGTATTTGAAGACCGTTCATTTACATTTATTACGAAAACTCCACCTGCTGCTGTTTTACTTAAAAAAGCGGCTGGAATTGAGTCTGGTTCTGGTGAACCAAATCGTAATAAAGTTGCAACAGTCAAGCGTGACAAAGTACGTGAGATTGCTGAAACTAAGATGCCTGATTTAAATGCTGCTAGCGTGGAAGCTGCTATGCGCATGGTAGAAGGTACAGCACGTAGCATGGGAATTGTCATCGAAGACTAATTCACATCAACGGGTTCTAGAAGGTTGCGAGTGTGGAAAACATCCAATTCGCAACCTTTATTAGTGGGAGGTTATTCCGTTAAAACCACATAAGGAGGAAATTAAAATGGCTAAAAAAGGTAAAAAGTACATCGAAGCTGCAAAGCTTGTAGATCGTACAACTGCTTATTCAGTAGAAGAAGCGATTGCATTAGTAAAGAAAACAAACACTGCGAAATTTGACGCAACAGTTGAGGTTGCTTTCCGTTTAGGTGTAGACCCTAAGAAAGCTGACCAACAAATTCGTGGTGCGGTAGTATTACCAAACGGTACTGGTAAAACTCAACGCGTATTAGTATTTGCTAAAGGTGAGAAAGCGAAAGAAGCAGAAGCTGCTGGAGCTGATTACGTTGGTGATTCTGATTACATCAACAAAATCCAACAAGGTTGGTTTGAGTTTGACGTAATCGTAGCTACTCCAGATATGATGGGTGAAGTTGGTAAATTAGGTCGCGTATTAGGTCCTAAAGGTTTAATGCCAAACCCTAAAACTGGTACAGTTACATTTGATGTTGAGAAAGCTGTAAATGAAATCAAGGCTGGTAAAGTTGAATACCGCGTTGATAAAGCTGGTAACATCCACGTACCAATCGGTAAAATCTCTTTCGAAGACAACAAGTTAGTTGAAAACTTCGGTACAATCTTCGAAACTATGCTAAAAGCTAAACCTGCTGCTGCTAAGGGTACTTACATGAAGAACGTTGCTATTACTTCTACAATGGGCCCTGGTATCAAAGTTGATGCTGCAACAGCTGTAGTTAAAAACTAATTTTTGACAGTAAATCAGTATTGACTTCTTTGAAGCGACTGATTATAATAGATATTGTTGTTAAAAAGAATATGATATTTGTACCGTAGACAGTAGGTGCCGCTAGGCTTAATTCCCTACCGAGGTGTATGCGATAAATTAGTTGAACATTTAGTTCGCTTACGATACCTCCATGTCTGCATATGCACACATGGAGGTTTTTTATGGCACCTTGTATGAGTGTACGGAAGGAAATCTACAGGAGGTGTAAAGATGAGCAGCGCAATTGAACAAAAGAAACAAATCGTAGAAGAGATTGCTGATAAGTTCAAAGCTAGCAACTCTACTATCGTCGTTGATTACCGTGGATTAAATGTTTCAGAAGTAACTGAACTTCGTAAACAATTACGTGAAGCGGGTATTGAGTTCAAAGTTTACAAAAACACTTTAACTCGCCGTGCTGTAGAACAAGCTGAGTTAACAGGTCTTAACGACGCGTTAACTGGTCCAAATGCAATCGCGTTTGGTGGCGAAGATGTGGTTGCTCCTGCGAAAATCTTAAATGATTTCGCTAAGAAGCACGAAGCATTAGAAATCAAAGCTGGTGTGATCGAAGGTAACGTTACAACTGTTGAAGAAATTAAAGCTCTTGCGGAACTACCGTCTCGCGAAGGTTTACTTTCTATGTTGCTTAGCGTTCTTCAAGCTCCAATTCGCAACCTTGCTCTTGCTACAAAAGCTGTGGCAGATCAAAAAGAAGAACAAGGCGCATAATCTAGTCTGTTATCTATAAACTTTAAAAGGATATAAGGAGGAAATTTACAATGACTAAAGAACAAATCATTGAAGCAGTTAAAAATATGACTGTTTTAGAACTTAACGATTTAGTAAAAGCTATCGAAGAAGAATTTGGTGTAACTGCTGCTGCTCCTGTAGCTGTTATGGGTGGCGCTGCTGGTGAAGCTGCTGCTGAGAAAACTGAGTTTGACGTAGTACTTGAAAGTGCTGGCGGACAAAAAATCAAGGTTATCAAAGTAGTACGTGAAATCACTGGTCTTGGCTTAAAAGAAGCTAAAGAATTAGTTGACAACACTCCAAAAGCTCTTAAAGAAGGCGTTTCTAAAGAAGAAGCTGAAGAAATGAAAGCTAAACTTGAAGAAGTTGGCGCTTCTGTAGAAGTTAAGTAATTAACGTTTTTTATTTAAAAAGCTCGCTTGCTTAAGCGAGCTTTTTTGCTTGTTCAAGATTTTTATTATATAGTAAATGAAGAATCCATACATGTAGATGGGAGGTTACAGATTGACAGAGCATTATTATTCGAATACACCTTCTGTAAATAGTGATCGCCAAACGTTTTCTTTTACATTACGAAACCAAACGTTTTCTTTCACTAGCGATCAAGGTGTTTTTTCAAAGAAAGAAGTAGACTTTGGTTCTCGTGTATTAATAGAAGCTTTTCAATTTCCTCAAGTTGAGGGACCTATACTAGATGTTGGTTGTGGATATGGACCAATTGGTTTATCTATTGCTAAGAGTGATCAGTCGCGAAGAGTGCATATGGTGGATGTGAACGAGCGAGCTCTTGAGTTAGCAAAACTCAATGCGACTCAAAATAAAGTAGACAACGTCGAAATCTATAAAAGTTTCTGTTTTGACAATGTAGAGGAAAAGCAGTTTGCATCCATTTTAACAAATCCACCTATTCGAGCTGGAAAAAAGGTCGTTCATGAAATTTTAGAAGGAGCAGCCCGTCACCTTGTGGAAAATGGAGAGTTGTGGGTTGTCATTCAGAAGAAACAAGGGGCGCCGTCTGCAATTGATAAGCTTGAGACATTATTTGGTGAAGTTGAAGTAGTAGAAAAGAAAAAAGGATATTATATCATATTTGCCAAAAATGTTGACTAACTTTTTTGAGTATGTTAGCATTATAAAATGCCAATATATCATTATTCCATCATGACTTTTTTATACATAAAATAGTACGTATAATTCTAGTCTTTATGGAAAAGCTAATAAAATCAATAGTACGTTTTTTATGAAATTGTGGTTTTCTATTTAAAGAAACCATTTTTCTTTTGTTTAATAATAAACTTTATGTTTATTTATTATTTTTTTGAACAATAACGCTTGATTTGAGGGGTGAATCAGTTGACAGGTCAACTAGTTCAGTATGGACGCCACCGCCAACGCAGAAGTTATGCGCGCATTAGTGAAGTATTAGAATTACCTAATCTGATTGAAATCCAAACATCTTCTTACCAATGGTTTTTAGATGAAGGATTAAGAGAAATGTTCCAAGATATTTCTCCAATTGAGGACTTTACAGGTAATCTATCTTTAGAGTTTATTGACTATAGCCTAGGAGATCCGAAGTATTCTGTTGAGGAATCTAAAGAGCGTGATGTAACCTATGCTGCACCTCTACGTGTTAAGGTGCGTTTAATTAATAAAGAAACTGGTGAAGTAAAAGACCAAGATGTGTTTATGGGTGATTTCCCATTGATGACAGAGACTGGCACGTTTGTTATTAACGGTGCAGAGCGCGTTATCGTATCACAGTTGGTACGCTCACCAAGCGTTTACTATAGTGGTAAAGTAGACAAAAATGGTAAAAGAGGTTACACAGCAACTGTGATTCCAAACCGTGGTGCATGGTTAGAGTATGAGACAGATGCGAAAGATGTTGTGTATGTACGTATTGATCGTACTAGAAAGTTACCAGTCACGGTATTATTACGTGCGTTAGGTTTCGGTTCTGATCAAGAGATTTTAGAATTAGTAGGGGACAATGAGTACATCCGTAATACGCTTGAAAAAGATAACACGGAAAGTACAGAAAAAGCACTATTAGAAATCTATGAGCGCTTACGTCCTGGAGAGCCACCTACAGTTGAGAATGCGAAAACATTACTTGTTTCTCGATTCTTCGACCCGAAACGCTATGATTTAGCGAATGTAGGTCGTTACAAAATCAACAAAAAGCTTCATATTAAACACCGTCTATTCAATCAACGTTTAGCAGAAACGCTAGTTGATCCAGAGACTGGTGAGATTATTGCAGAAAAAGGTACGATGATTGATCGTCGTACACTTGATCGTATTCTACCAATGATTGAGAGTGGTGTAAACTTCAAAACTTACAACCCTGTTGGTGGAGTTGTAGAAGAAGATGTAACGCTTCAATCTATTAAAATTTACGCTCCAAACGATCCAGATGGAGAAAAAGTAATCAATGTATTAGGTAATGCTTACGTAACAGAAGAGGTGAAAAATATCACACCTGCTGATATTTTATCTTCTATTAGCTATTTCTTTAACCTGTTACACAATGTAGGAGACACTGATGATATTGATCACTTAGGAAACCGTCGTCTTCGTTCTGTAGGTGAATTGTTACAAAACCAATTCCGTATTGGGTTATCTCGTATGGAACGTGTAGTTCGTGAAAGAATGTCAATTCAAGACACAAATACGATTACACCACAACAATTGATTAATATTCGTCCTGTTATCGCGGCGATTAAAGAGTTCTTTGGTAGCTCTCAGTTGTCTCAGTTCATGGATCAAACAAATCCATTAGCTGAATTAACACATAAACGCAGACTCTCTGCCTTAGGTCCTGGTGGTTTAACACGTGAGCGCGCCGGTTTTGAAGTGCGTGACGTTCACTACTCTCACTATGGTCGTATGTGTCCAATTGAAACGCCTGAGGGTCCGAATATTGGATTAATTAACTCGTTATCTTCATACGCAAAAGTAAATAAATTTGGCTTCATCGAAACGCCTTATCGTCGTATTGACCCTGAGACTGGTAAAGTAACAGATCGTATTGACTACTTAACGGCGGATGAAGAAGACAATTACGTAGTAGCCCAAGCAAATGCCCGTTTAGGTGATGATGGTTCATTCTTAGATGAAAACATTGTTGCTCGTTTCCGCGGAGAGAATACAGTTGTTAGACGTGATCGACTTGACTACATGGATGTATCTCCTAAACAAGTTGTATCAGCAGCGACTGCATGTATTCCGTTCTTAGAAAACGATGACTCAAACCGTGCGTTAATGGGTGCGAACATGCAACGTCAAGCAGTTCCTCTATTAAACCCGGAAGCACCAATTGTAGGAACAGGTATGGAATATGTATCTGGTAAAGACTCTGGTGCTGCAGTTATTTGTAAACACCCTGGTGTTGTAGAACGTGTTGAAGCGAAACAAGTATGGGTTCGTCGTTATGAAGAAGTTGATGGACAAAAAGTAAAAGGAAACCTAGATAAGTACCGTTTATTGAAGTTTATTCGTTCAAACCAAGGTACTTGCTACAACCAACGTCCTATCGTTTCAGTAGGAGATCAAGTAGTAAAAGGTGAAATTCTAGCTGATGGTCCTTCAATGGAAAAAGGTGAACTTGCTTTAGGTCGTAACGTAATGGTTGGTTTCATGACATGGGACGGTTATAACTATGAGGATGCGATCATCATGAGTGAGCGCCTTGTAAAAGATGATGTATACACTTCTGTTCATATTGAAGAATATGAGTCTGAGTCTCGCGATACGAAACTAGGACCAGAAGAAATTACACGCGACATTCCAAACGTTGGTGAAGATGCTCTTCGTAATTTAGACGAGCGCGGAATCATCCGAATTGGTGCTGAAGTAAAAGATGGAGATCTTCTTGTTGGTAAAGTAACGCCAAAGGGAGTTACAGAGTTAACAGCTGAAGAACGTCTATTACATGCAATCTTCGGTGAAAAAGCACGTGAAGTTCGTGATACATCTCTTCGTGTACCACATGGTGGAGGCGGAATTATCCTTGATGTGAAAGTCTTCAACCGTGAAGATGGTGACGAATTACCACCAGGTGTAAACCAATTAGTTCGTGTATATATCGTTCAGAAACGTAAGATTTCTGAAGGTGATAAAATGGCCGGTCGACATGGTAACAAAGGTGTTATCTCTCGTATTTTACCAGAAGAAGATATGCCTTACTTACCAGATGGTACGCCGATTGATATCATGTTAAACCCATTAGGGGTACCTTCACGTATGAATATCGGTCAGGTACTTGAGTTGCATTTAGGAATGGCTGCTCGTGCATTGGGCATTCATGTTGCATCTCCAGTATTTGATGGAGCTCGTGAAGAAGATGTGTGGGCAACAATTGAAGAAGCAGGCATGTCTCGTGATGCAAAAACAGTCCTATATGACGGAAGAACAGGTGAACCGTTCGATAATCGTGTATCAGTTGGAATCATGTATATGATTAAACTTGCTCACATGGTTGATGACAAACTTCATGCTCGTTCAACTGGACCGTACTCACTTGTTACGCAACAACCTCTTGGTGGTAAAGCGCAGTTTGGTGGTCAGCGCTTTGGTGAGATGGAAGTATGGGCACTTGAAGCTTATGGTGCTGCTTACACATTACAAGAAATCTTAACTGTGAAATCAGATGATGTTGTTGGACGTGTGAAAACGTACGAGGCAATCGTGAAGGGTGAAAACATTCCAGAACCAGGTATCCCTGAGTCATTCAAGGTATTAATTAAAGAGCTACAAAGTTTAGGTATGGATGTTAAGATGCTCTCAGCTGATGAACAAGAAATTGATATTGTAGATTCAGAAGATGATCACGATCAACCAACTGAATCAATTATTTCAGATAATGATAGTGAACCAGTAGTAGAGGGTGAAAAAGACCCTGTAACGAAAGAATAGATTTAGCTTTAGTAGAAGCGATTAGGTAAAAACCTGTAGATTAAAAGGGAGGTAGGCTCCTTGCTAGATGTTAATAACTTTGAGTATATGAAAATTGGTCTAGCTTCGCCGGATAAAATTCGCTCTTGGTCGTATGGTGAGGTAAAGAAACCTGAAACAATTAACTACCGTACGTTAAAACCTGAAAAAGATGGTTTGTTCTGTGAGCGCATTTTTGGTCCACAAAAAGACTGGGAATGTCATTGTGGAAAATATAAACGTGTTCGTTATAAAGGCGTGGTATGTGATCGTTGTGGTGTTGAAGTTACGCGTGCGAAAGTTCGTCGTGAGCGCATGGGACATATTGAATTAGCCGCACCGGTTTCACACATCTGGTACTTTAAAGGTATTCCTAGCCGCATGGGACTTGTCTTAGACATGTCCCCTCGTGCGCTAGAGGAGATTATTTATTTTGCGTCTTATGTTGTAACTGACACTGGTGATACACCACTAGAAAAGAAACAACTTTTATCTGAGAAAGAATATCGTGCATACCGTGAAAAGTATGGTCAGACTTTCCAAGCAGCAATGGGTGCAGAAGCTGTAAAGAAAATCTTACAAGATATTGATCTTGATAAAGAAGTAGACTCATTAAAAGAAGAGTTAAAGACTGCACAAGGACAAAGACGTACAAGAGCAATCAAACGTCTAGAAGTACTTGAAGCGTTTAGAAACTCTGGTAATGAACCATTCTGGATGATTCTAGATGTATTACCAGTTATCCCACCTGAGTTACGTCCAATGGTACAACTTGATGGTGGTCGTTTCGCTACTTCTGACTTAAATGACTTGTATCGTCGTGTTATTAACCGTAATAACCGTTTAAAACGTCTTTTAGACCTTGGAGCACCTAGCATTATCGTTCAAAACGAAAAGCGTATGCTTCAAGAAGCAGTTGATGCGTTAATTGACAACGGTCGTCGTGGTCGTCCTGTAACAGGACCTGGTAACCGTCCGTTAAAATCACTATCACATATGTTAAAAGGTAAACAAGGTCGTTTCCGTCAAAACTTACTAGGTAAACGTGTAGATTATTCTGGTCGTTCTGTTATCGTTGTAGGTCCGAACTTAAAGATGTATCAATGTGGTTTACCAAAAGAAATGGCGTTAGAGTTATTCAAGCCTTTCGTTATGAAGGAGCTTGTTGAGCGCGGCTTAGCTCATAACATTAAGAGTGCGAAGCGTAAAATTGAACGCGTGCAACCAGAGGTATGGGACGTATTGGAATCTGTTATTAAAGAACATCCAGTACTACTTAACCGTGCACCAACGCTACATAGACTTGGAATTCAAGCATTTGAGCCAACTCTTGTAGAAGGTCGTGCAATTCGTCTACATCCACTTGTATGTACAGCATACAACGCGGACTTTGACGGTGACCAAATGGCTGTCCACGTACCGCTTTCTGCTGAAGCACAAGCTGAAGCGCGTATTTTAATGCTTGCAGCACAAAACATCTTAAACCCGAAAGATGGAAAACCTGTTGTTACTCCTTCACAGGATATGGTATTAGGTAACTATTACCTAACATTAGAGCGTGAAGGTGCTGTTGGGGAAGGTATGGTATTTAAAGATACGAACGAAGCATTGTTAGCATATCAAAATGGGTATGTTCATCTTCACACGCGTGTAGCTGTATACGCTGGCTCTTTAAATAACGAAACATTCACTGATGAGCAAAACAAGCAATTGCTTGTGACAACAGTAGGTAAGTTAGTGTTTAACGAGATTTTACCAAAATCATTCCCTTACATTAACGAACCAACAAAACAAAACCTAGAAGTACAAACACCGCTTCAGTACTTCGTAGATAAAGGTGCAGACGTAAAGGCGTTCATTAAAGAACAACCAATCATTGCACCATTTAAAAAGAAAATCCTTGGAAACATCATTGCAGAAGTATTCAAACGCTTCAAGATTACTGAAACGTCTAAAATGCTTGATCGTATGAAAAACTTAGGATTTAGATATTCAACTAAAGCAGGTATTACAGTTGGTGTAGCTGATATCGTAGTTTTAGGTGAAAAAGAAGTAATTTTACAAGAAGCACAAGCGAAAGTTGATAATGTATTAAAACAATTCCGTCGTGGTTTAATCACTGAAGACGAGCGTTATGATCGCGTTATCTCTATCTGGAGTGCTGCAAAAGATGTAATTCAAGGTAAACTAATGGCGTCATTAGATAAGCGAAATCCAATTTTCATGATGAGTGACTCAGGTGCCCGTGGTAACGCGTCAAACTTCACTCAGCTTGCTGGTATGCGTGGACTAATGGCTAACCCATCTGGTCGTATTATTGAATTACCAATCAAATCAAGTTTCCGTGAAGGTTTAACAGTATTAGAATACTTCATCTCAACGCATGGTGCGCGTAAAGGTCTTGCCGATACAGCCCTTAAAACAGCTGACTCAGGTTACCTTACTCGTCGTCTTGTTGATGTTGCACAGGATGTTATCGTACGTGATGACGATTGTGGAACAGACAGAGGTATCCTTGCCGTTGCGATTAAAGAAGGAACAGAAGAGATTGAAAAACTTGATGAGCGTTTAATCGGTCGTTATGCTCGTAAAGCTGTTGTTCATCCTGAAACAAACGAAGTGTTAGTTGGTGAAAACGAACTAATCACAGAAGATATTGCTACAACAATTGTTGAAGCTGGTATCGAACAAGTTTGGATTCGTTCAGCGTTTACGTGTAACACACGCCACGGTGTATGTAAAAAATGTTACGGACGTAACTTGGCAACTGGTTCAGAAGTTGAAGTGGGTGAAGCTGTTGGTATTATTGCTGCTCAATCAATCGGTGAGCCAGGTACACAGTTAACGATGCGTACATTCCATACAGGTGGGGTAGCCGGAGACGATATCACACAAGGTTTACCGCGTATCCAAGAGATTTTCGAAGCGCGTAACCCTAAAGGTCAAGCTGTTATTACAGAGATTAACGGTACTGTTACTTCTATTACAGAAGGACGTGACCGTCAACATGAAATTACAGTTCAAGGTGAAATTGAAAGTCGCTCGTACACAGCGCCTTACAGTGCACGCCTAAAAGTTACAGAAGGCCAACAAGTAGTCAATGGTCAAGAGTTAACAGAAGGTTCAATTGATCCAAAAGAATTACTAAAAGTAAAAGACATGACGTCTGTTCAAGAATACTTACTACGTGAAGTTCAAAAAGTATACCGTATGCAAGGGGTAGAAATTGGAGATAAACACGTAGAGGTAATGGTGCGTCAGATGCTTCGTAAAGTACGTGTTATCGATGCTGGAGACACAGATGTATTACCTGGTTCTCTTCTTGATGTACATCAATTTACAGATGCAAATGAGAAAGTTCTACTAGAAGGGAAACGTCCTGCTACAGGTCGTCCAATCCTACTTGGTATTACAAAAGCATCGCTTGAAACAGATTCATTCTTATCTGCAGCATCATTCCAAGAAACAACACGTGTTCTTACAGATGCAGCAATTAAAGGTAAGCGTGATGAATTACTTGGTCTTAAAGAGAATGTTATCATTGGTAAGCTAGTTCCTGCTGGTACAGGTATGACTCGCTATCGTTTAACAGAACCTGTTGCGAAAGAGTCGGAAGAAGTTGTAACAGTAGACTAATTACTTTAAAATCATTTATCTAGAATGGGTGCCTATAAAAATATTTTTTCATAGTTGACATCCATTCTAGAGAATGATACTATATCAAAGGTGCTCCTATAAAACACCTGTTGCTTTGGAGGATATGAAAATGTCTTATGAAAAAGTATCACAGGCTAACAACATTGTTGTAGGAACTAAGCAAACAGTAAAGGCTCTTAAAAAAGGTATTGTTAAAGAAATCTTTATAGCAGAAGATGCTGATCCTCGTGTTACTCAAGTAGTAATTGAAACGGCACATGCGTTAAAGGCAAACTTAACATATGTTGATTCTACAAAAAAGCTTGGTAAAGCTTGTAAAATAGAAGTTGGAGCTTCATCTGTTGCAATTATACGTTAAAATGTTTTTGAGATTATTTGTTTCAAAAACTTTGTTTTTTGCTTAAAAATGAACCACCTGGATGTGTGGTCTTAAAAAAGCTCGAAAGGAGGAAAATGAAATGCCTACTATTAACCAATTAGTGCGCAAGGGTCGCGTGAGTAAAATCCAAAAGTCTGACTCTCCTGCGTTAAACAAAGGTTACAACAGCTTCAAAAAAGCTCAAACAAACCAATCTTCTCCACAAAAGCGTGGTGTTTGTACTCGTGTAGGTACAATGACACCGAAGAAGCCTAACTCAGCGCTTCGTAAATACGCTCGTGTGCGTTTAACAAATGGTATTGAGGTAACAGCTTATATCCCAGGTATCGGTCATAACTTACAAGAACACAGCGTGGTACTAATCCGCGGTGGACGTGTAAAAGATTTACCAGGGGTACGTTATCACATCGTACGTGGTGCATTAGATACTGCGGGTGTTGATGGACGTATGCAAGGTCGTTCTAAGTATGGTACGAAGAGACCTAAAGCAGCTAAAAAATAATTTTTAAAAAAATAAATGAATGATAGTGAAAGGAGGAAATCAGAATGCCACGTAAAGGACCTGTTGCAAAAAGAGATGTATTACCAGATCCAATTTATAATTCAAAGCTTGTTAGTCGTCTTATCAACAAGATGATGCTTGACGGTAAGCGCGGTAAATCACAAGCTATTCTATATAGAGCATTCGATCTAGTACAAGAGCGCAGTGGTAAAGAAGCTATGGAAGTATTCGACCAAGCTCTTAAAAACATCATGCCTGTATTAGAAGTTAGAGCACGCCGTGTAGGGGGTTCTAACTACCAAGTACCTGTGGAAGTACGTCCAGAGCGTCGTACAACATTAGGTCTTCGTTGGTTAGTAAACTACGCTCGTCTTCGTGGAGAAAAAACGATGGAAGAGCGTTTAGCTAACGAAATTTTAGATGCAGCTAACAACACTGGTGCAGCTGTTAAGAAACGTGAAGATACTCACAAAATGGCAGAAGCTAACAAAGCATTTGCTCATTATCGTTGGTAATTCTTTAACAAACTATACAATTAATCTAATTCAAATTAGGAAGGAGAAATACCGAACATGGCAAGAGAGTTCTCCTTAGAAAACACTCGTAATATTGGTATCATGGCTCACATTGATGCTGGTAAAACAACTACGACTGAGCGTGTACTTTATTATACTGGTCGTATCCATAAGATCGGTGAAACTCATGAAGGAGCTTCACAAATGGACTGGATGGAGCAGGAGCAAGAGCGTGGTATTACAATCACATCTGCTGCAACAACTGCTCAATGGAAAGGTCACCGCGTTAACATCATCGATACTCCTGGACACGTAGACTTCACTGTAGAAGTTGAACGTTCACTTCGTGTACTTGATGGTGCGGTGGCAGTTCTTGATGCTCAATCTGGTGTTGAGCCGCAAACTGAAACTGTATGGCGTCAAGCGACAACATACGGAGTTCCACGTGTTGTATTCGTTAATAAAATGGATAAAATCGGTGCGGACTTCTTATATTCAGTTAAAACAATGCATGATCGTTTAGGTGCAAATGCGCACCCAATTCAGTTACCAATCGGTGCTGAAGATCAATTCGAAGGTATCATCGACTTAGTAGAAATGGTTGCATATTTCTATGAAGATGATTTAGGTACTCGTACTGAAGCAAAAGAAATTCCTGAAGAGTACAAGGAATTAGCTGAAGAGTACCATGCAAAGTTAGTTGAAGCTGCTGCTGAGCTTGATGAAGAATTAATGATGAAATATCTTGAGGAAGGCGAGCTTACAAAAGAAGAATTGAAAGCTGCTATCCGTCAAGGTACAATCGACGTTAACTTCTACCCAGTTCTATGTGGTTCAGCATTCAAAAACAAAGGCGTTCAGCTTATGATTGATGCTGTTATCGACTACTTACCTTCACCATTAGATGTACCTGCTATCAAAGGTATCACTCCTGATACTGATGAGGAAGTTACACGTGAGTCTAGCGACGCTGCGCCATTCTCGGCACTAGCATTTAAAGTTATGACTGACCCTTACGTTGGTAAGTTAACGTTCTTCCGTGTATATTCAGGTAAATTATCTTCTGGTTCTTATGTACAAAACTCAACAAAAGGCAAGCGTGAACGTGTAGGACGTATCCTACAAATGCATGCTAACAGCCGTGAAGAGATCTCTGAAGTTTACGCTGGAGATATCGCAGCAGCTGTAGGTCTAAAAGATACAACAACTGGTGATACTCTATGTGACGACAAGAACCTTGTAATTCTTGAGTCAATGGAATTCCCAGAGCCAGTTATCTCTTTATCTGTTGAGCCTAAGTCAAAAGCTGACCAAGATAAAATGACAACTGCTCTTCAAAAGTTACAAGAAGAAGATCCAACTTTCCGTGCGGAAACTAATACAGAGACTGGACAAATCATCATCTCTGGTATGGGTGAGCTTCACCTTGACATCATCGTTGACCGTATGCGTCGCGAGTTCAAAGT
This sequence comes from Bacillus sp. CGMCC 1.16541, assembly GCF_003184905.1. GTDB lineage: Bacteria > Bacillota > Bacilli > Bacillales > Bacillaceae_H > Priestia. The sequence continues at coordinate 51,477 of NZ_QFRU01000015.1, read as the reverse complement.
AGAAGCAAACGTTGGTGCTCCTCAAGTAGCATACCGTGAAACTTTCCGCGCTGGTGCGAAAGTTGAAGGTAAGTTCGCACGTCAATCTGGTGGTCGTGGACAATTCGGTCACGTTTGGATTGAGTTCGAACCTAACGAAGAAGGTAAAGGTTTTGAGTTTGAAAACAAAATCGTTGGTGGTGTAGTACCGCGTGAATACATCCCTGCAGTACAAGCTGGTCTTGAAGATGCTCTTCAAAACGGTGTATTAGCTGGTTACCCATTAATCGATATCAAAGCTGCTTTAGTTGACGGATCATACCATGATGTTGACTCAAGTGAGATGGCGTTTAAAATTGCTGCTTCTATGGCTCTTAAAAACGCAGTATCAAAATGTAACCCAGCAATCCTTGAGCCTATGATGAAGGTTGAAGTTGTTATTCCTGATGAGTATCTAGGGGATATCATGGGTGACATCACTTCTCGTCGTGGACGTGTAGAAGGTATGGAAGCGCGCGGTAACGCTCAAGTTGTACGTGCATTCGTTCCACTTTCAGAGATGTTTGGTTATGCAACTGCATTACGTTCAAACACTCAAGGTCGTGGTACTTATTCTATGCACTTCGATCACTATGAAGAAGTTCCTAAAGCAATCTCTGAAGAGATTATCAAAAAAAATAAAGGTGAATAATTGATTTTCATCCTTTAATCAAGTATAACTACTTATGTAGGCTGTGAAAGTGGAGATTTATCTACCCTTTCACGGCATTATCATACTTAAACTAACTGAATTTCAAGGAGGATTTTCAAATGGCTAAAGAAAAATTCGACCGTTCGAAAACGCATGCCAATATTGGTACAATTGGTCACGTTGACCATGGTAAAACTACTTTAACAGCTGCTATCACAACTGTACTTGCTAAGCGCAGTGGTAAAGGTGCAGCTATGGCTTATGATATGATCGACGCTGCTCCAGAAGAGCGCGAGCGTGGTATCACAATCTCAACTGCACACGTTGAGTACGAAACTGAAACTCGTCACTATGCACACGTTGACTGCCCAGGACATGCTGACTACGTTAAGAACATGATCACTGGTGCTGCTCAAATGGATGGCGGTATCTTAGTAGTATCTGCTGCTGATGGTCCAATGCCACAAACTCGTGAGCACATCCTTCTTTCTCGTCAAGTAGGTGTACCTTACCTAGTTGTATTCTTAAACAAATGTGACATGGTAGACGACGAAGAGTTACTTGAATTAGTAGAAATGGAAGTTCGTGACCTTCTTTCTGAATACGACTTCCCTGGTGACGATGTACCAGTAATCAAAGGTTCTGCTCTTAAAGCTCTTGAAGGCGACGCTGCTTGGGAAGAGAAAATTGTTGAGCTAATGAACGCTGTTGATGAGTACATCCCAACTCCAGAGCGTGACACTGAAAAGCCATTCATGATGCCAGTTGAGGACGTATTCTCAATCACTGGTCGTGGTACAGTTGCTACAGGTCGTGTAGAGCGTGGACAAGTTAAAGTTGGTGACGTAATCGAAATCATCGGTTTAACTGAAGAGCCAAAATCTACTACTGTAACTGGTGTAGAAATGTTCCGTAAGCTTCTTGATTATGCTGAAGCTGGAGACAACATCGGTGCTTTACTTCGTGGGGTAGCTCGTGAAGATATCCAACGTGGACAAGTATTAGCTAAGCCAGGCTCAATCACTCCACACACAAAGTTCAAAGCTGAAGTTTATGTTCTTTCTAAAGAAGAGGGTGGACGTCACACTCCATTCTTCACAAACTACCGTCCTCAGTTCTACTTCCGTACAACTGACGTAACTGGTATTTGTCAACTTCCAGAAGGTGTAGAAATGGTTATGCCTGGAGACAACATCGAAATGACTGTTGAACTTATCGCTCCAATCGCGATTGAAGAAGGTACTAAATTCTCAATCCGTGAAGGTGGACGTACAGTAGGCGCTGGTGTAGTAGCTACTATCACTGAGTAATAGCCTTTTGAAAAGCAAGGATCCCATGATCCTTGCTTTTTTATTTGCGTGTTTCTTCTATATATAATAGAAAGAAAAGGAAACAAATCTTTTTGAAGCTTCTTCTTGCAAATAGTAGTCTTTTTATATATAATGAAAAAAGTGCGCAACAGTAAAAGAAAAATAATTTTATTGTTGCATTGAGAGCCCATTTTTAGTATAATAAAAATGTTGGTCTTTGACTGCGATGAAGTGGAAGGTTACCGACACACACGGCCGCTTTGCCATGGCGAGTGTGAGGAAAATTTCCACGGAGAATGTCTATTTATAAAAGTAGGCGAAAAAGGAGGGAAAATAATGGCAAAAGAAAAAATTCGCATTCGTTTAAAAGCGTACGATCATAGAATTCTTGATCAATCTGCTGAGAAAATCGTAGATACTGCAAAGCGTTCTGGTGCGACTGTTTCAGGTCCGATTCCATTACCAACTGAGAAGTCAGTTTACACAATTCTACGTGCGGTACACAAGTACAAAGATTCTCGTGAGCAGTTTGAAATGCGTACTCACAAACGCTTAATTGATATCGTGAATCCAACTCCACAAACAGTTGATTCATTAATGCGTTTAGACTTACCATCTGGTGTAGATATCGAAATTAAACTTTAATTAAAATAAAAATTATAGATTTATATAGGAGGTGTGACTTATGACCAAAGGAATCTTAGGAAGAAAAATCGGTATGACTCAAGTATTCGCAGAGAACGGTGAATTAATCCCTGTAACAGTTATTGAAGCTACTCCAAACGTGGTACTTCAAGTAAAAAATGCTGAAACAGACGGTTATGAAGCGATCCAATTAGGTTTCGAAGATACTCGTGAAAAATTATCTAACAAACCAGCTAAAGGACACGTTGCAAAAGCGAACACTGCTCCTAAGCGCTTCATTCGCGAATTACGTGATGTGAGCGTTTCGGAATACGAAGTTGGTCAAGAAGTCAAAGTTGATATTTTCGCGGAAGGCGACACAATCGATGTAACAGGAATTTCAAAAGGTAAAGGTTTCCAAGGTGTTATCAAACGCCACGGACAATCTCGTGGACCTATGTCTCACGGTTCTCGTTATCACCGTCGTCCAGGTTCAATGGGACCTGTAGCTCCAAACCGCGTATTTAAAGGTAAAGCTCTTGCTGGTCGCATGGGTGGAGATCGCGTAACAGTTCAAAACTTAACAATTGTTAAAGTTGATACTGAGCGTAATCTTTTACTAGTAAAAGGTAACGTACCTGGTGCTAGAAAAGCATTAGTATCTGTTAAGAGTGCGGTTAAATCTAAATAACTCTTATAGGAAAGGAGGAAACAACCAATGCCAAAAGTAGCATTGTTTAACCAAAACGGTCAAAACGTTGGAGAAATCGAACTAAACGCTGCCGTTTTCGGTATCGAACCAAACGAAAGCGTACTTTTTGATGCGGTAGTGATGCAACGTGCAGCTATGCGTCAAGGTACATCTAAAGTAAAGAATCGTTCTGAAGTAAGGGGCGGAGGACGCAAACCATGGCGTCAAAAAGGTACTGGACGTGCTCGTCAAGGATCTATCCGTTCACCACAATGGCGTGGCGGTGGTGTAGTATTCGGTCCAGTTCCACGAAGCTACAGCTACAAATTACCTAAGAAAGTTCGTCGCTTAGCGATTAAATCTGCATTATCTTCAAAAGTACTAGAAAACAGCATCGTTGTTGTTGAAGGTTTAACTTTCGAAGCACCAAAGACTAAGGAAATGGTGGCAGTTCTTAAAAACCTTTCAGTAGATCGTAAAGCATTAGTAGTAACTGCTGACCTAGATGGAAACGTTGCTTTATCAGCACGTAACATTCCTGGTGTAACTGTAGTTGCAGCTAACGGTTTAAGCGTACTAGACGTTATGAACCACGATAAGCTTGTAATTACTAAAGAAGCAGTTGAAAAAGTAGAGGAGGTGCTTGCATAATGAAAGATCCTCGTGATATTATTAAGCGCCCCGTAATTACAGAACGTTCAACAGACTTAATGGTCGATAAAAAATATACGTTTGAAGTTAGCGTGAAAGCTAATAAAACTGAAGTTAAAGATGCTATCGAAAAAATCTTTGACGTAAAAGTTGAAAAAGTTAACATCATGAACTACAAAGGTAAATTCAAACGTGTAGGTCGCTACAGTGGTCTTACAAACCGTCGTCGTAAAGCGGTTGTGACACTAACTCAAGACAGCAAAGAAATCGAATTCTTTGAAGCTTAAGTTTAATAGAAAAGGAGGGAAATTGAGATGGCGATTAAAAAGTATAAACCAACCTCAAATGGTCGTCGTGGTATGTCAGTATCTGACTTTGCTGAAATCACAACGAACCAACCTGAGAAATCATTACTTGCACCTTTAAAGAAAAAAGGTGGACGTAATAACCAAGGTAAAATGACAGTTCGTCACCAAGGTGGTGGACATAAGCGTCAATACCGTATCATCGATTTCAAACGTGATAAAGATGGAATACCTGGACGCGTTGCTACAATCGAGTATGATCCAAACCGTTCTGCTAATATCGCGTTAGTAAACTATGCAGATGGAGAAAAACGTTACATCCTAGCTCCTAAAAACCTAGAAGTAGGTATGGAAGTTATGTCTGGCCCAGAAGCCGACATTAAAGTAGGTAACGCTTTACCATTAGCAAACATTCCAGTGGGTACTGTAATCCACAACATCGAATTGAAACCTGGTAAAGGTGGACAATTAGTTCGTTCTGCTGGTACATCAGCTCAAGTACTTGGTAAAGAAGGTAAATACGTATTAGTACGTTTAACTTCTGGTGAAGTACGCATGATTCTAGCAACTTGCCGCGCTTCTGTTGGTCAAGTAGGTAACGAACAACATGAGTTAATCAACATTGGTAAAGCTGGACGCTCTCGTTGGTTAGGTATCCGTCCAACAGTTCGTGGTTCTGTAATGAACCCTAATGATCACCCACACGGTGGTGGTGAAGGACGCTCTCCTATCGGACGTAAGTCTCCTATGACTCCTTGGGGTAAACCAACTCTTGGTTACAAAACTCGCAAGAAGAAAAATAAGTCTGATAAATTTATCGTTCGTCGTCGTAAAAAATAACGGGATTGAGCTACGGTTCAAACGAACCGTAGAACAATCACGAAGGGAGGTTCACCTATGGGTCGCAGCTTAAAGAAAGGACCTTTTGTAGATGGTCATTTAATGAACAAAATTGAGAAGTTAAATGAAACTGATAAGAAGCAGGTTGTTAAAACTTGGTCTCGTCGTTCTACTATCTTCCCTCAATTTATTGGTCATACTATCGCTGTATATGACGGTCGTAAACATGTACCAGTATACGTTACTGAAGATATGGTAGGTCACAAGCTTGGTGAGTTCGCACCAACTCGTACTTACAAAGGTCACGCAAGTGACGATAAGAAAACAAGACGCTAATATGAGAGGAGGCTTTCTATATGCAAGCTAAAGCTGTTGCAAGAACAGTACGTATTGCTCCTCGTAAAGTTCGTTTAGTTGTTGATTTAATTCGAGGAAAGCAAGTAGGTGAAGCAGTAGCGATTTTAAATCTTACTCCAAAAGCTGCTTCTCCAGTTGTAGAGAAAGTATTAAAATCTGCAGTTGCAAACGCAGAGCATAATTATGAAATGGACGCTAACAACTTAGTGATTACAGAAGCTTTTGTTGACGAAGGTCCAACTTTAAAACGTTTCCGTCCACGCGCTATGGGACGTGCTAGCCAAATTAACAAGCGCACAAGCCACATCACTATCGTGGTATCAGAAAAGAAGGAGGGATAATTCGTGGGTCAAAAAGTTAATCCGATTGGTTTGCGTGTCGGCGTTATCCGTGATTGGGAATCAAAGTGGTACGCTGGTAAAGACTATGCAGATCTATTACATGAAGACTTAAAAGTTCGTGAATACATCGCAAAACGTTTAAACGATGCTGCTGTATCTAAAGTTGAGATCGAGCGTGCTGCTAACCGTTTAAATGTTACGATCCACACTGCGAAGCCTGGTATGGTAATTGGTAAAGGTGGTACAGAAGTAGAAGCACTTCGTAAAGCTTTAAACCAATTAACAGGTAAACGTGTACACATCAACATTCTTGAAATTAAGAGAGCTGACTTAGATGCTAAGCTAGTTGCTGAAAACATCGCACGTCAACTTGAAAATCGTGTGTCATTCCGTCGTGCTCAAAAACAAGCGATCCAACGTACAATCCGTTCTGGTGCACAAGGTATCAAAACAATGGTATCTGGTCGTTTAGGCGGAGCTGATATCGCTCGTTCAGAACAATACAGTGAAGGTACAGTTCCACTTCATACACTTCGCGCTGATATTGACTATGCTCACGCTGAAGCAGATACTACTTATGGTAAACTTGGCGTAAAAGTATGGATCTATCGTGGAGAAGTTCTTCCTACTAAAAAGAAAAATGAGGAAGGAGGAAAATAATTATGTTATTACCAAAACGCGTTAAATATCGTCGCGAACACCGCGGGAAAATGCGTGGACGTGCAAAAGGTGGTACTGAAGTACATTTCGGTGAGTTCGGTTTACAAGCTACAGAAGCTTCTTGGATTACAAACCGTCAAATCGAATCTGCTCGTATCGCAATGACACGTTACATGAAACGTGGCGGTAAAGTATGGATTAAAATCTTCCCTTCTAAGCCTTATACAGCAAAACCGTTAGAGGTGCGCATGGGTTCCGGTAAAGGTGCGCCTGAAGGTTGGGTAGCAGTTGTTAAACCTGGTAAAGTTATGTTCGAAATCTCAGGTGTATCTGAAGAAATCGCTCGTGAAGCATTACGTTTAGCATCTCACAAGTTACCTGTAAAATGTAAGTTTGTAAAACGTGAAGAAATTGGTGGTGAATCTAATGAAAGCTAATGAAATTCGTGATCTTACCACTGCTGAGATTGAACAAAAAGTAAAAGCATTAAAAGAAGAGTTATTTAACCTTCGCTTCCAATTAGCGACTGGACAATTAGAGAATACTGCACGTATTCGTGAAGTACGTAAAGCAATCGCTCGTATGAAAACTGTTGTTCGCGAAAGAGAGATTGCAGCTAATAAATAATTAAGTCTGAGAGGAGGCTTTCAGAATGAGTGAACGTAACCAACGTAAAGTTTACACTGGCCGCGTAGTTTCTGACAAAATGGATAAGACTGTTACTGTTCTTGTAGAAACGTACAAAAAGCATTCGCTTTATGGCAAGCGTGTAAAATACTCGAAGAAGTTTAAAGCTCACGATGAGCAAAACCAAGCTAAAGTGGGCGATATCGTGAAAATCATGGAAACTCGTCCGTTATCAGCTACTAAGCGTTTCCGTCTAGTAGAAGTTGTAGAAAAAGCTGTTATTATCTAATAGTTAAAGAGTTAAGATCGGATAAAGATGATTCATCCGAAGGGAGGTTTCGTACATGATTCAACAAGAATCTCGTTTGAAAGTTGCAGACAACTCTGGTGCTCGTGAAGTATTAACAATCAAAGTATTAGGTGGATCTGGTCGTAAGACAGCAAACATTGGTGATGTTATCGTTTGTACGGTGAAACAAGCAACACCAGGAGGCGTTGTTAAAAAAGGTGACGTTGTTAAAGCGGTTATCGTTCGTACAAAACGCGGTGTTCGTCGTAATGATGGTTCATATATTCGCTTTGATGAGAATGCTTGCGTAATCATCAAGGACGATAAGAGTCCACGTGGTACTCGTATCTTTGGACCTGTTGCTCGTGAATTACGTGATAACAACTACATGAAGATCGTATCATTAGCTCCAGAAGTTATCTAATTTGTATTAATAAATCTAAAGAAGGCCTTTTAAGGAGGTGCGACTCGGATGCATGTTAAAAAAGGTGACAAAGTGATGGTTATCTCTGGCAAAGACAAAGGTAAGCAAGGTGAAGTAATTGCAGCTTACCCTAAGAAAGATCGTGTACTTGTTGAAGGTATTAATATTGTGAAAAAACACTCTAAACCTTCTCAAGTAAATCCACAAGGTGGAATTATCAGCCAAGAGGCACCTATCCATGTATCTAACGTAATGCCATTAGACCCTAAGTCTGGTGAGCCAACTCGTGTTGGTTACAAAGTTGTCGATGGCAAGAAGGTACGTGTAGCAACAAAATCTGGTGAAGTATTAGATAAATAATAATTGAGATGTGAAGGGAGGTATAATTCACATGAACCGCTTAAAAGAGAAATACGTAAAAGAAATTACTCCTGCTTTAACAAGCAAGTTTAATTATAAATCTGTAATGCAAGCTCCAAAGCTTGAGAAAATCGTTATTAACATGGGTATCGGTGATGCTGTACAAAACGCAAAAGCACTAGATACTGCTGTTGAGGAATTAGCAGCAATTACAGGTCAAAAACCAGTCGTAACTCGCGCGAAAAAGTCTATCGCAGGTTTCCGTCTTCGTGAAGGTATGCCAATTGGTGCGAAAGTAACTTTACGCGGTGAGCGTATGTATGAGTTCTTCGATAAGTTAGTTTCTGTTTCACTTCCACGTGTACGTGACTTCCGTGGTGTGTCTAAGAAATCTTTCGATGGACGCGGTAACTACACATTAGGTGTTAAAGAGCAATTGATCTTCCCTGAGATCGATTATGATAAAGTATCAAAAGTTCGTGGTATGGACATCGTTATTGTTACAACGGCTAACACTGACGAAGAAGCTAGAGAGTTATTAACTCAATTCGGTTTCCCGTTCCAAAAGTAATAACTGCCAACGTTAAGCAGAGGAGGCGAAAATGTGGCTAAAAAATCAATGATTGCGAAACAAAAGCGCAAGCAAAAATTCCAAGTACAAGAGTATACACGTTGCGAACGTTGCGGACGTCCTCACTCAGTACTACGTAAATTCAAGCTTTGCCGTATTTGTTTCCGTGAACTTGCTTATAAAGGTCAAATTCCTGGTGTTAAAAAAGCTAGTTGGTAAACCCCAAGAATGGGAAGGAGGTAAAATCATATGGTAATGACTGATCCAATTGCAGATTTGCTTACTCGCATCCGTAACGCAAACATGGTACGCCATGAGAAACTTGAAGTACCTGCTTCAAACATCAAGAAGCAAATTGCTGAAATTCTTAAGCGTGAAGGTTTCGTACGCGATGTTGAATATATTGAAGACAACAAACAAGGTATTATCCGTATCTTCTTAAAGTACGGTGCTAACAACGAACGTGTAATCACTGGTCTAAAACGTATCAGTAAACCTGGTTTACGTGTATACGCTAAAACTGACGAAGTACCACGTGTACTTAACGGTTTAGGTATTGCGATCGTTTCAACTTCACAAGGTGTTTTAACTGACAAAGAAGCTCGTCAAAAACAAACTGGTGGAGAAGTATTAGCTTACGTTTGGTAATAATTTTTTGAAGTGAATGGAGGTGTAGTTATGTCACGTGTTGGTAAAAAGCCTTTAGAAATTCCAGCAGGTGTTACAGTTACTAACGAAAACAACGTTGTAACTGTAAAGGGCCCAAAGGGTGAATTAACTCGTACGTTCCACCCTGATATCGAAATTAAAGTTGAAGATAACGTAGTTACAGTTAGTCGTCCAAGTGATGCAAAGGAGCACCGTGCTCTTCATGGAACTACTCGTAGTCTTTTAGGTAATATGGTTGAAGGTGTATCAAAAGGATATGAAAGAGGTTTAGAGCTTATCGGTGTCGGTTACCGTGCTCAAAAATCTGGTAGCAAGCTTGTATTAAGCGTTGGTTACTCTCATCCTGTAGAAATCACACCTGAGCAAGGAATTGAAGTTGAAGTTCCTACTCAAACGAAAATTGTTGTTAAAGGTATCGACAAAGAACGTGTTGGTGCATTAGCTGCAAACATTCGTGACGTTCGTCCGCCAGAGCCTTACAAAGGTAAAGGTATCCGTTACGAAGGCGAATATGTGCGTCGTAAAGAAGGTAAAACTGCTAAGAAGTAATGCCGCGTAGGCATAGGTAAAGGAAAGGAGTGACCTAGATGATTACGAAGCTTGACAAGAATAAAGTTCGTAAAAAGAGACATGCTCGTGTACGTGCGAAATTATTCGGAACAGCTACTCGTCCTCGTTTAAACGTGTTCCGTTCAAATAAACACATTTATGCACAAATTATCGATGATACGAATTCAGTAACAATTGCAAGTGCTTCTACTTTAGATAAAGATTTATCTTTAGAAAGTACTAGCAATGTTGATGCAGCTCAAAAGATCGGTGAATTAGTTGCAAAGCGTGCAGTTGAAAAAGGCGTTAAAGAAGTTGTATTCGATCGTGGCGGTTATTTATATCATGGTCGTGTAAAAGCTCTAGCTGACGCTGCTCGTGAAGCTGGCTTACAATTCTAATTGTAAAAGGAGGGAAAATCATGCGTCGTGTTGATCCAAATAAATTAGAGCTTGAAGAGCGTGTTGTTACCGTTAACCGTGTAGCTAAAGTTGTAAAAGGTGGACGTCGTTTCCGTTTTGCTGCATTAGTAGTGGTTGGTGACAAAAATGGTCATGTTGGATTTGGTACAGGTAAAGCTCAAGAGGTACCAGATGCAATTCGTAAAGCAATTGAAGATGCAAAGAAAAACTTAGTTACTGTACCAATGGTTGGAACTACAATTCCACACGAAATTCTTGGTCGATTTGGTGCTGGCGAAATCTTCTTGAAGCCTGCTTCTGAAGGTACAGGAGTTATCGCTGGTGGTCCGGTGCGTGCGGTATTAGAACTTGCTGGTGTAAGTGATATCTTATCTAAGTCATTAGGTTCAAATACTCCAATTAATATGGTACGTGCAACAATCAACGGCTTAAGCGAATTAAAGCGTGCTGAAGATGTTGCAAAGCTACGTGGTAAGACTGTAGAAGAACTGTTAGGATAAGGAGGGAACAAGAATGGCAAAGAAATTAGCAATTACCCTCACTCGCAGTGTAATTGGTCGCCCAGAAGACCAACGTGTGACTGTACGTACACTTGGCTTACGTAAGTTAAACCAAACTGTCGTTCATGACGACAATCCTGCTATTCGCGGAATGGTTAACAAAGTAGCTCACCTTGTTACAGTAAAAGAGCAATAATAAATTGTCACTCTAAGGAGGTGCTCCGAATGAAACTTCATGAATTAAAACCTACTGAAGGTTCACGTAAAGAACGTAACCGTGTTGGTCGTGGTACTGGTTCTGGTAACGGCAAAACTTCAGGTAAAGGTCATAAAGGGCAAAACGCTCGTTCTGGCGGTGGCGTAAGACCTGGATTTGAAGGTGGTCAAACTCCTTTATTCCGTCGTCTTCCAAAGCGTGGATTTACAAATATCAACCGTAAAGAGTATGCTGTTGTAAATCTTGAAACGTTAAACCGTTTTGAAGATGCTACTGAAGTAACACCAGAATTATTAATCGAAACTGGCTTAGTAAGTAAAGCTAAAGCTGGAATTAAGATCCTTGGCAACGGTACATTAAACAAAAAGCTAACTGTAAAAGCTTCTAAATTCTCCTCAGCTGCCAAAGAAGCGATCGAAGCTGCAGGCGGTACAACTGAGGTGATCTAATGTTTCAAACAATCTCCAATTTCATGCGCGTAGGTGATATAAGAAACAAGATCCTTTTCACGTTATTAATGCTAATTGTTTTCAGGATTGGAACATTCATTCCTGTACCAAGTGTCAACACTGATGTATTAAGATTGCAAGATGAATTAAATGTATTTGGTGTCTTAAACACATTTGGTGGCGGTGCATTACAAAACTTCTCAATCCTTGCAATGGGTATTATGCCTTATATCACAGCATCCATCATTGTACAGTTACTACAGATGGATGTTGTGCCTAAGTTTACAGAATGGTCAAAGCAAGGTGAAGTAGGGCGCCGTAAATTAGCCCAAGTTACTCGTTATGGGACAATTGTGCTTGGATTTATCCAAGCTTTGGGTATGTCTATAGGGTTTAACAACTTATCTAATGGACAGCTAATCCAAAATCCTGGGCCTACTACGTATCTTCTGATTGCTACGGTGCTTACTGCAGGTACAGCATTCTTAATGTGGTTAGGAGAGCAAATTACTTCTAAAGGTGTTGGTAATGGAATTTCCATCCTAATCTTTGCAGGTATTGCTGCTGGTATTCCAACAACATTAAATCAAATATATGCGCAACAGTTTGAAGATGTTGGGGATCAATTATTTATCCGAATCGTAACAGTCGTTTTAATTGCTCTTGCAGTTTTAGCTATCATCGTGGGTGTTATTTACATCCAACAAGCGTTGAGAAAAATTCCGATTCAATATGCAAAACGTTTAGCTGGTCGTAATCCTGTTGGAGGACAATCAACTCATTTACCTTTAAAAGTAAATGCAGCTGGTGTAATCCCTGTTATCTTTGCGGTTTCATTTATCATTACTCCACCAACTATTGCATCGTTCTTTGGTTCGAATGATGTAACAGATTGGATTCAGAAGACATTTGACTATACCCAACCAATTGGTATGATTGTGTATGTAGCTTTAATCATTGCTTTCTCTTATTTCTATACATTTGTTCAGGTTAATCCAGAACAAGTAGCAGAAAATTTGAAGAAGCAAGGTGGTTACATTCCGGGTATACGTCCTGGTAAGAACACTCAAGAGTACTTGACGAAGGTGCTTTACCGACTTACTTTAGTTGGTTCACTTTTTCTTGCAGCTATCTCTGTTCTTCCTGTTTTCTTTATCAAATTTGCTGATTTACCACCATCTGCTCAGATTGGTGGAACAAGTTTGCTAATCGTTGTTGGTGTTGCTCTTGAAACAATGAAACAGCTGGAGAGTCAGTTAGTGAAACGCCACTATAAAGGATTTATTAAATAAAGAGTTGGTTAACAAACGGGAAGCAATTGCTTTCCCGTATTAACCACATAAGAGACTGAGGGGGAAATGAAATGAATTTGGTGTTAATGGGCCTTCCTGGTGCTGGGAAAGGAACACAAGCAGAACGAATCGTTGAAACTTATGATATCCCTCATATCTCAACAGGAGATATGTTCCGAGCTGCAATTAAAGAAGGAACACAACTAGGCTTAAAAGCAAAATCTTTCATGGATCAAGGTGCACTTGTTCCTGATGAAGTAACAATTGGCATTGTACGTGAAAGATTGAATAAAGAAGATTGTCAAACTGGTTTCCTACTTGACGGCTTCCCAAGAACGGTTGCTCAAGCAGAGGCTCTTGAAGCAATCTTAGAAGAACTTAATAAGAAAATGACTTACGTGATTAATATTGATGTAGATCAAAGTATTTTGATGGAACGTTTAACGGGTCGTCGTATTTGTAAAGACTGTGGATCTACGTATCACCTTGTTTTCAATCCTCCAACGAAAGAAGGAGTGTGTGACAAGTGTGGTGGTGAATTGTATCAGCGTGCTGATGACAATGAAGAAACAGTTGCAAATCGTCTCGAAGTTAACGTGAAGCAATCTCAACCACTTCTTTCATTTTATGAAGAGAGAGGTTACCTACGCAATATTAATGGCGATCAAGATATCAACAATGTATTTGATGATATCCGCAACTTGCTTGGGGGCATCAATAAATGATTATTTGTAAAACCCCACGTGAAATAGCAATAATGCGTGAAGCTGGAAGAATTGTTGCTTTAACTCATCAAGAGCTAAAAAAACATGTTCAGCCAGGCATTACAACGAAAGAATTGGATGCAATTGCTGAAAAATTTATTCGTCAACATGATGCAATTCCATCTTTTAAAGGGTATAATGGGTTTCGCGGAAGTATATGTGCCTCAGTTAATGAAGAACTAGTACATGGGATACCTGGAAATCGAAAACTTAATGAAGGTGACGTTATCAGCATTGACATTGGTGCAAAATACAATGGCTACCATGGTGACTCTGCTTGGACATATGCAGTTGGTGCTATCTCTGATGAGACGCAACAGCTACTAGATGTTACTGAGCAGTCTTTATACAAAGGTTTAGAGCAAGCTAAACCTGGTGATCGACTTTCTAATATCTCGCATGCTATTCAAACTCATGTAGAAGCACATAACTTTTCTGTTGTTAGAGAGTATGTAGGTCATGGCGTTGGTCAAGATTTACATGAAGATCCACAGATTCCCCATTATGGTCCACCAAATAAAGGACCTCGTTTACGTCCAGGCATGGTATTGGCGATTGAGCCAATGGTGAATGCCGGTACACGATATGTGAAAACATTGCCTGATAATTGGACAGTTGTAACAGTTGATGGAAAAATGTGCGCTCACTTTGAGCATACAATTGCAATTACTGAGACAGGCTATGAGATCTTAACTGTATTATAAATAGAAGGTTGATGTATCTTAAATATAGTCTCTATCCATTCCTCGTTTAATGCACTGGACAGTATAAGTAATTATCTAAATTCACGATGATCGTTCAGTCTGATTTGCTGTTAAAATGGTAAAGATGTTTATACATTCGTGTTTCATCTTGAATTTAATGATTACAATCTCCGAATGTTCAGAACAGGTTTTGTTTTAGTTGTTTATTGATAGCTTGTTACTGTTTCAAAGAAAGGAGAGCAATTTAATGGCAAAAGACGATGTAATTGAAGTGGAAGGTACAGTCGCTGAGACTTTACCTAACGCAATGTTCAAGGTAGAATTAGAAAATGGTCATACAGTGTTAGCTCATGTTTCTGGTAAAATTCGTATGCACTTCATTCGTATCTTACCAGGTGACAAAGTAACTGTAGAACTATCACCTTATGATTTAACTCGCGGTAGAATTACGTACCGATTCAAATAAAACCTATGCACTCCGTACTATCAAGGAGGTATGAAACATGAAAGTTAGACCATCGGTAAAGCCGATCTGCGAAAAGTGTAAAGTTATCCGCAGAAAAGGTAAAGTAATGGTTATTTGTGAAAACCCTAAGCATAAACAAAAACAAGGCTAATAAACAAGGAGGTGCACTGTTCTTATGGCACGTATTGCTGGTGTAGATATTCCTCGTGACAAGCGCGTGGTTATCTCTTTAACATACATTTTCGGTATTGGTCGCCCAACAGCTGAAAAAATCCTAGCAGAAGCAGGAGTTTCTGAAGATACTCGTGTTCGTGATTTAACAGAAGAAGAATTAGGTAAGATTCGTGACATTATCGACAGCTACAAAGTAGAAGGAGATCTTCGTCGTGAAGTTTCTTTAAACATCAAACGCCTAATCGAAATCGGTTCATTCCGTGGTATTCGTCATCGCCGTGGCTTACCAGTTCGCGGTCAGAATACGAAAAACAACGCTCGCACACGTAAAGGCCCTCGCCGTACGGTAGCGAACAAAAAGAAATAATTAGTAAAGGAGGTACTAACACATGGCACGTAAAACTAATACTCGTAAACGCCGCGTGAAAAAGAATATTGAAGCTGGTATCGCTCATATCCGCTCAACTTTCAACAATACGATCGTAACGATTACAGATGTTCACGGTAACGCTATTGCTTGGTCTAGTGCTGGTGCACTTGGCTTCAGAGGTTCTCGTAAATCAACTCCATTTGCTGCTCAAATGGCTGCTGAAACTGCAGCTAAAGCATCTCAAGAGCACGGTTTAAAAACTCTTGAAGTTACAGTAAAAGGTCCTGGTGCTGGTCGTGAAGCTGCAATTCGTTCACTTCAAGCTGCAGGTCTTGAAGTAACAGCTATTAAAGATGTTACTCCTGTACCTCATAATGGATGCCGTCCGCCAAAACGTCGTCGTGTATAATTAATGTGTATAAGTTCTGTATGTTTGTCTATAATGGATATGGTACAGAATTTATTCATGCAGATAAATGCTTTTCCATTTGTTGTGCACATTCGGGAACTGTCTAATAGGGAATTTCGGTTAGTCAATGATTGCCATTGCTCTAACCGAGGTTTCGACGTTTTGAAGGAGGGTTTATAAGTGATAGAGATTGAAAAGCCAAAAATCGAAACGGTAGAAATCAGCGATGATAGAAAGTACGGTAAATTCGTCGTCGAGCCACTTGAGCGTGGATATGGTACTACTTTGGGTAACTCCTTACGTCGTATCCTATTATCCTCACTCCCTGGTGCCGCTGTAACATCTATTCAAATAGATGGTGTACTACATGAGTTTTCAACAATACCTGGTGTTGTTGAAGATGTAACAAACATCATTTTAAACGTTAAGAAATTAGCGCTAAAGATCTATTCCGAAGAAGAAAAAACTTTAGAGATTGATGTTCAGGGTCAAGGTGCTGTAACAGCTGCTGATATTCAAGGTGATAGCGATGTTGAGATTTTAAACCCAGATCTTCATATTGCTACATTAGAGTCAGATGCTCACTTCCGTATGAGATTAACAGCTAGAACAGGTCGAGGCTATACTCCTGCAGATGCAAACAAGCGTGAAGATCAACCGATTGGTGTATTACCAATTGATTCGATTTACACTCCGGTGACACGCGTTGCATATTTCGTGGAAAATACACGTGTAGGACAAATGACAAATTATGATAAGTTAACATTAGATGTTTGGACTGATGGTAGCATCGAGCCAGAAAAAGCAGTAGCTTTAGGTGCAAAGATCTTAACTGAGCACTTAAATATCTTTGTTAATTTAACAGACGAAGCTCAAAAAGCAGAGATTATGGTTGAGAAAGAAGAAGATCAGAAAGAAAAAGTTTTAGAGATGACGATTGAAGAACTTGATTTATCTGTTCGCTCATATAACTGCTTAAAACGTGCTGGTATTAATACCGTACAAGAGCTTGCTAATAAGACTGAAGAAGATATGATGAAAGTACGTAACCTAGGACGTAAATCTCTAGAAGAGGTAAAAGCGAAACTAGAAGAATTAGGTTTAGGCTTACGTAAAGATGATTGATAGATAACTAAGTACGTTTAGTTTGATTATTCAACAAAGGAGGGGACCTCACATGTCATACCGTAAATTAGGTCGCACAAGCGCACAACGCAAAGCGCTTCTTCGTGATTTAACAACTGATTTAATTATCAACGAGCGTATCGAAACAACTGAAGCACGTGCGAAAGAACTACGTTCAACTGTTGAGAAAATGATTACTTTAGGTAAACGTGGTGACTTACACGCTCGTCGTCAAGCTGCAGCTTACGTACGTAACGAAGTAGCTAACGAAGAGTCTGGTCAAAACGCATTACAAAAACTATTCAGCGATATCGCAACTCGCTACGAAGACCGCCAAGGTGGTTACACTCGTATCTTAAAAGTTGGACCTCGCCGTGGTGACGGTGCTCCAATCGTTATCATTGAATTAGTTTAATATTTATACATGGAGAAAAGGGCGTGACAGTGTGGAACTAGTCGATGCCCTTTTTTTTGCATATAAAGAAACATGAGTCTTATTAATATCGGATGAATGAACTTGGAAGTCTAATGGAATCGATCTATAGCGTGAATAATAAAGTAGAAGAGATGAGAGGAGGTTAGGTGATGTGATGGAGACAGCATTAAGTATAAAAGAATTAAGTTTTCGTTATCACGAAGATTTACCTCTTGTGCTAGATCATGTATCTTTTAATGTGTATAAGGGAGAATGGTTAGCCATTGCGGGTCATAACGGTTCAGGAAAATCTACTTTAGCAAAAATACTAAATGGACTTCTTTTACCTCAAAGTGGCAGTGTGACTATTATGGATAGAGAGTTATCTGAAGAAACAATTTGGGACATTCGTAAAGATATTGGAATGGTCTTTCAAAATCCAGATAATCAGTTCGTAGGCTCAACCGTACAAGACGATGTCGCTTTTGGGCTAGAAAATAACGGAGTAAGCGTTGAAGAGATGCGTAAACGTATTCCAGAAGCCATTAAATTAGTCAATATGGAAGAGTTTATCGAACAAGAGCCTCACCACTTATCAGGCGGTCAAAAACAACGTGTAGCCATTGCAGGTATTATTGCAGCACAACCATCTATCATTGTGTTAGACGAGGCAACGTCAATGCTAGATCCTAGTGGAAGGATGGAAGTACTTAAAACTGTCCGAAAATTACAAGAAGATAAAAAAATTACGATTATCTCAATTACACATGATTTAGACGAAGTTGCGATGGCAGACAGAGTCATCGTGATGAATAAAGGAACTGTATTTGCTGAGGGAACGCCTGACGAAGTTTTTCAGTTAGGACCGAAGTTATCTGATATAGGGTTAGATTTGCCTTTTGCTGTGAAATTAAGTCAAGCTCTAAAGAATGAAGGCATCACAATGTCAAAAATTCATCTAACAAATGAGGATTTGGTGGACGAACTATGGAAATTATACTCAAACAAGTAGAACATCGCTATCAACCTAACACGCCATTTGAACGTTTAGCTTTATATGATTTGAACTTACACATTCCGTCTAGTACATTTCTAGCTATTATTGGCCATACTGGTTCAGGTAAGTCAACAATTATTCAGCATTTTAATGCCCTTTTAAAGCCTACATCTGGCCAAATTACAATTGGTCATCGTACAATTGAAGCAAATCGCAAAGAAAAAGAATTAAAGGCAATACGTAAAAAAGTAGGCGTTGTTTTTCAGTTTCCTGAACATCAGCTTTTTGATGAAACAATCGAAAAAGATATTTGTTTTGGTCCTATGAATTTTGGTGTACCAGAAGAAGAAGCAAAAAAGAAAGCCCGAGAGTTAATTAAACTTGTCGGTTTATCAGAAGACCTACTGCAACGTTCACCGTTTGATCTAAGTGGTGGACAAATGAGAAGAGTAGCTATTGCTGGAATCTTAGCTATGGAGCCAGAGGTATTAATCTTAGATGAGCCAACAGCTGGGCTTGATCCTAGAGGACGAAAAGAGATTATGGAGATGATTTATACTCTTCATAAGGAAAAGAACTTAACAACTATCCTTGTGACACACAGCATGGAGGATGCTGCTCATTATGCAGACAAAGTGGTTGTCATGAATAAAGGGACCATTGCGATGAAAGGAACCCCTAAAGACATCTTTTCTCAATACGGGGAGTTAAAGAAGTATGGATTAGATGTACCTGAATCATTGCTATTTATGTTAAAAGTACAAGAGAGATTTGGGGTACAGGTATCCGATCCTGCTTTAACTGTTGAGGAAGTAATCTCGCAAGTGAAAGCATTAATGTCAGAAGGTGATGGTACATGATGAACTCCATGATTGTTGGGAAGTATGTACCTGGTGAGTCATTTGTTCATAAAATGGATCCTCGAGCTAAACTACTGCTTGTTTTCTTCTACGTCATGATTGTGTTTTTAGCAAATAATGCATATGGGTACGCTTTGTTAGGGGCATATACGGCTTTAATTGTTATCATGAGCCGTGTTCCATTCTCATTTATCTTAAAAGGCTTAAAGCCTGTTTTATTCATTGTCATATTTACTTTTATCCTTCATATTCTCATGACAAAAGAGGGAGAGGTTTTACTAGACATTGGCTGGTTGTCTATTCATAAAGGGGGACTCATTCAGGGGATTTTTATTTCATTGCGGTTTTTCTTTCTAATTTTAATGACAACATTATTAACCTTAACAACAACTCCTATTCAAGTCACAGACGGAATGGAAAGTTTGTTGCACCCATTAAAGAGGTTTAAGTTTCCTGTTCATGAATTAGCGCTAATGATGTCAATTTCTTTAAGGTTCATTCCAACCTTGATGGATGAAACTGATAAGATTATGAAAGCTCAAACAGCTAGAGGTGTTGATTTCTCAAGTGGACCGATAAAAGATCGGTTAAAAGCCATTGTCCCTCTCTTAGTTCCTTTGTTTATTAATTCATTTAAACGCGCGGAGGAGCTTGCGGTTGCGATGGAAGCAAGAGGATATCGCGGTGGGGAAGAAAGGACAAAGTATAGACAACTAATCTGGAAATCTAGTGATACACTAATGTTAATTTTGTTAGCACTAATGGCAGCTATATTACTGATTATGAGATCGTGAAAATTTGGTGAAAAATATGAGACGAATAAAATGTACAATCTCTTATGATGGTAGTGGATTTTCTGGCTACCAAGTACAGCCTAATAAACGAACTGTACAAAGTGAATTTGAGCAAGTGTTAGCTAAAATGCATAACAGAAACGATATAAAAGTACATGCTTCAGGTCGAACAGACGCCAATGTTCATGCCTATGGACAAGTCTTACATTTTGATACATCACTAACTATCCCACCATCAAGATGGATGAAGGCATTAAATTCTCTTTTACCAGATGATATTGTTGTAAAACATGTACAAGAGGTGGATGAAGAGTTTCATGCCAGGTTTAGTGTTGTATCTAAAGAGTATCGCTATAAAATATCACGCCAATCAGAGCGGGATGTATTCAGTCGCCACTTCGCTTATCACTATCCCTACGAATTAAATAAAGAGCGAATGAAAGAGGCGGCTCAATATTTAATAGGAACTCATGACTTTACAAGCTTTTGTTCTTCAAAAACAGAAATCGAAGATCGTGTAAGGACCATCTATAAAATTGAAATTTCTCAATATGAGAATGAATTACTTATGAAGTTTGTTGGGAATGGATTTCTGTATAATATGGTTCGTATTCTAGTAGGGACACTAATTGAAGTAGGTCAAGAAAAAATTTTTCCAGCTCAAATAAAAGAAATTTTAGCAAAGAAATCTCGCATATATGCTGGAAAAACCGCACCAGCTCACGGATTGTATTTATGGAAAGTAAACTATGACAACTAAACCTGGTGTAACATTTTCTTGACATTGGGATTACAAAGCGATATTATATCCTATGGTATGTATTTTAACCCCGCGATTAGCCCCGGAAATTAATCGTGTTGAAATAGAAGGTTGAAATAATTCATTTTTTAATGATTGATAATTAGGAGGGAAACTCATGCGTACAACTTTCATGGCGAAAGCAAACGAAGTAGAGCGTAAATGGTACGTTGTCGATGCTGAAGGTCAAACTTTAGGTCGTCTAGCAAGTGAAATTGCTACAATCTTACGCGGTAAACATAAACCAACTTATACACCAAACGTTGACACTGGTGATCACGTAATCATCATCAACGCATCAAAAATCGAATTAACAGGTAAAAAATTAACAGACAAGATTTATTACCGTCACACTATGCATCCAGGTGGTTTAAAGCAACGTACAGCATTAGAAATGCGTACTAACTACTCTGAAAAGATGCTTGAACTAGCAATCAAAGGTATGCTTCCAAAAGGTAGCCTAGGTCGTCAAATGTTCAAAAAATTAAATGTGTATGCTGGTAACACACATCCACATGAAGCTCAAAAACCAGAAGTTTACGAACTTCGCGGATAATTTAAAAGGAGGTTATTATCTTGGCACAGGTACAATATTACGGAACTGGCCGTCGTAAAAGCTCTGTTGCTCGTGTACGTTTAGTACCAGGTAACGGTAGCATTACAATTAACGGTCGTAAAATCGAAGAATATATCCCATTCGCTGCATTACGTGAAGTGGTAAAACAACCACTTGCTTTAACTGAAACATTAGGTAACTATGACGTATTAGTAAACGTTGATGGTGGAGGCTATGCTGGTCAAGCTGGAGCTATCCGTCATGGTATCTCTCGTGCTTTATTAGAAGCAGATCCAGAATACCGCGTAACACTAAAACGCGCTGGTTTATTAACTCGTGACGCACGTATGAAAGAGCGTAAAAAATACGGTCTTAAAGGTGCTCGTCGTGCTCCTCAGTTCTCAAAACGTTAATTATTACGTTTCAAAAAACTCTCAAGTTGTTGCTTGAGAGTTTTTTTATGCTTAAAAATGAGTATCATTCAATTTTCTACTCGATCAAATTGACCGAATAAATTGCTCCCACATTTGTCTTTCACTCATAATTTCATTCTTCAACTGAATATAGTAGGAGTATCCTCATTTCTATTCAATATTTGGAAGTCGCCGTTCATATTCTTTACGCATGAGAAGAGTTGATGTGCAAACAATATGTAAAAAGGGGGCGTAAAGATTGTTATGAACGTAATTATGAGCTTGAAAGAAAAAAGATTAGAGAAACAAATGGTATATGAGCGAAAAATGCTTCGTGAGTTATCTGTTGATACGCTTCGTGATCGCATTGAAACATACTTTGAACCTTTGTTTATTCGGAAAGATTATATTACATCTTCAATTGAAGAAGGTTGTATGGATATTGCAATTGAATCTTATTTGCTAGGAGCAAGGTTTAGTCGATTTGGTTATTACGGTGAACCAGAAAATGATGTAAAAGTAAGGTGCGCATTAGAAGAGAAAATGCTCATTGATGCTTTATATGATTATCTAAATTTTTGGTCCCCATTAGGAGAAGAAGACCTTTATCAGGAAAGTATTTATTATATATGTGAACAATACGTGCACGACTGTTGGACAGACGGCTTTCAAAAGGGTGAAAAAAGGTATCGCCTCCGTTTAAAGTAATAGCAGGAGAGCAGTTTTAGAACGACGTAACCAAAGTGAGGTAGTGAAAAATCATTCATAAATCTCAGCATTGTCCCATATAGAGTAAGTAGATAGGACTGGCTGGAGGGATTGGATGACTAAAGTAAAATGGATTTGTGCTATTATAGCGGCTGTAAGTTTGTTGTTTGTTATTCAGTATCAATTTGTAGATAAAAATTCGTGGAAGTCATGGAACCTACCTCTAAGTGGAAGAATTATTATTTTAGATCCAGGACACGGTGGTGTGGACGGTGGAGCAATTGGTGGAAAGACATTGGAGAAAGATATTACACTTACTATTACGCTACTACTTAGAGATTATCTACAAGAACAAGGGGCGCTTGTCCTTTTAACAAGAGAAGGTGACTATGACTTAGCTGAAGAAGAAACAAAAGGATATAGCAGACGAAAAGTAGAGGATTTGAAAAAAAGATTACAAATGATTAATGAATCAGATGCAGATCTTTACCTAAGCTTACACTTAAACGCTATCCCTTCTCCAAATTGGAGAGGCGCACAAACGTTTTATCATGGTTCTTTTGAGGAGAACAAGCGTGTATCAAAGTTTATTCAAGATGAACTTCGTAAAAACTTAAGCAACACGTCTCGTGAAGCAAAAGCGATTCAAAGTCTTTATTTATTAAAAAACGCAAAAGTACCTGGCGCTTTAGTAGAGGTAGGCTTTTTATCTAATCCGAGTGAGCGAGAGCTATTGGAGAAAAAGAAGTATCAAAGACAAATTGCAGAATCGATATATAAAGGTGTAAATCGATATTTTACAGACGAGCAGAGTATAAATTAAATAAGGATAAGAGAAATAAGAGAAAGGTAACGTAATGGATTGCATTCTCCTTTCTCTTATTTTTGTATATTTGTGAAAAGTCATATATTTATAAGTGTGTTATAATTAAAAATGAAAACGATTTTATAATGGTGGTGGGAGATATGTTAACAGAAGAAAGAGTAAAGCAAATTTTAAGTGAATTAAAAGATCCTTTCTTACATAAAACGTTAGGGGAAACGAACGCGGTTAAAGAAATTAAAATTAAAGAGGACAAGCAGCATGTAAGTGTTAAAATAGCGGTAGCTAAAACGGGTTCAAGTGAACAGTTAAAGCTACAAAATGTCATTGTTGATGCATTAAAAGAAGCAGGAGCTCATACAGTAGGTCTTCGCTTTGTAGAATTTTCTCCTGAGGAGTTGGCTCCGTTCCAAGCGAGTACAAGTTCAAACCCAGGGAATTTACTGACGAATCAATCTTCAACACAATTTATAGCAATTGCAAGCGGTAAAGGTGGGGTAGGGAAGTCTACAGTATCAGTAAACTTAGCTGTATCATTAGCGCGTTTAGGAAAGAAAGTGGGTTTAATTGACGCTGATATATATGGATTTAGTGTACCCGATATGATGGGTATCACAAAGCGTCCAGTTGTAAGAGGGGAAAAGATTATACCTGTTGAGCGTTTTGGGGTAAAAGTTATTTCAATGGGCTTTTTCGTAGAAGATAATTCTCCAGTTATCTGGAGAGGTCCGATGTTAGGGAAAATGCTAACAAGCTTTTTTACAGAAGTTGAGTGGGGAGACTTAGACTATCTCTTACTGGATTTACCTCCGGGTACGGGAGATGTCGCGTTAGACGTGCATTCAATGTTACCGGCTTGTAAAGAGGTTATTGTAACCACTCCACATCCGACTGCAGCCTTTGTAGCAGCAAGAGCGGGGGCTATGGCTATTAAAACGGATCATGAAGTAATTGGCGTTGTTGAAAACATGGCTTACTTTGAAAGTAAGTTAACAGGTGAAAAAGAGTATGTATTCGGAAAAGGTGGAGGGGAGAAGTTGGCAGAAGAACTTCAAACTGAAATCCTTGGAAAGCTTCCACTGAGACAGCCTGATTGGAATGATGACGATTTTGCTCCGGCTATCTATGACCAAAATCATCAATTAGGTAAAATCTATCTTGAAATAGGAGAGAAGATCACCAAAAAGTGTGAGGAATCTGTTTTGAGTTAAGCCATTTATAAACCCCTGTTAACGTACTACGTTAACAGGGGTTTATAAATCTATAAGGTTACAAAAAATGATCACGCTTATCCTTGCTCTTGCTCGGATGCATTACCTTCACTATCTCCTGAATCTCCAGATTCTGCTTCACTACTTTCTTTTGAAGAATCTTGACCTTGCTCAGATGCAGCTTTCATTAGCAAATCTTGAATTTTTGCTTGATAGAGAGGGCTTTGAAACGTTTCGGTCATCACTTTTTGTAAATGAGCTCTAAATTCTTGTCCTTTTAACACTTCGGTTACTTGCTTCTCCATCTCCGGATTTTTTAAGATTTCCATTAACGATGATTGATACTCAGGATCTTTCATAAGTTTTTTCATTAATTCTTCTTGTTCTTTTTGTACACTTTTTGCAAACGTCTCAGCAAACTTCGGGTCACTAAATGTTTGTTTCCAAAAATCAATGCCCTTTTCTGAAGTTAACGTGCTAGAGATCGTCTCTTTTACAACGGTTTGATCCATAACCAAATCTTTTTTTACTTCTTCATCTTTTAATACTTCTTGAATGGCTTTTTTACCATCGTCTGTTTTAAGGATATCAACAACCATTTTTTTCGTTTGGTCGTAATCCATGCTGTTCCCTTCTTCATCTTGAGGGGCACAGGCGCTTAAAAATAGAGCACATGTTGTTGCATAAAGGAGGAGCAACAAGGGTTTTTTTAACATGAGTTAAGCTCCTTTCAATTGTACACTTATTTTTAATATGAGAGATTTTTCAAATTTTATTCACGATTGATTGTAGGACAAGCCTAGATTTTTCAAGGTGTCGTTGGTACAATTTATGAAGCAATGGATTTTATCGGAATTTGGGGGATCTAGCATTGAATAGTCGTAATTGGGTTCGTTTATTCTTGTCTACTCTACTATTGGGTGGAGTAAGCACTGGGATTGTTGGTTTTGCGGTTAAATGGGATGAGTATGAATCACTTTTTTTTGCATTTGATATTGTTGAAATTCTATCAATTTTATTTTGGCTAGTTGGGGTGGGTTTTATCTTTAGTATTATTAGCCAAATGGGGTTCTTTGCTTATTTAACCATTCATCGCTTTGGGTTAGGAATTTTTAAATCGGTTTCATTATGGAATGCGGTTCAACTTGTATTAATTGGTTTTGTCGTTTTTGATCTTATTTATTTCCGCTATCGAGCGTTTGCTACAGAGGGTGACAGTGTAACACCATACATTGTCTTAGCAATGTATGTGTTAATTGTAGGTTTGATTGTAGCTTATTTTAAAATGAAGCAAACCAATAAAGAAGCGTTTATTCCAGCTCTATTTTTTATTGTTGTAGTAACAACAGCAGAATGGTTTCCTGCGTTACGTATTAATGAAGAGGGATGGGTGTATTTAATGTTGTTTCCTCTCTTAATCTGTAACACATATCAGTTACTTATTTTACCTAAGTTAATTAATACCAAACAAAAAAATGATTAAATCAAAGTTTTAGTTTCTAAGTAGCTTCATGAATTATCTGTCAGCTTCTAAAAGGTAACAGATAATTCATGAAGTGCACTTAGTGGTTAACCAATGATTTAATCGTTTTTAGTTTACTTCTTTTGTTTTTTTCTTTGTGTTTGCCACAAGCTCTGAGACTTTTGCGTTCGCAATTTGTTTCTTCTTCATCTCTTGCGTAATAAGTGGTAATGCTTTTAAAGTTTGTTGAGCTGAGTCAGATGCGTGCAGTAAAATAATATCACCACCGTCCATCTCCTCTGTGGTGTTTTCAACAATTCTATCCACTCCAGGATTTGTCCAATCCTTAGAATCAATACTCCAGTGAACAACTGTGTAACCAGACGAATTTAAAATATTTAATATGTTCTTGTCAAAGTGACCGTTCGGTGGACGAATGAGTGTGACTTTTTTCAAGCCTAATGAGTCGAACACTTTCTTTGATTTAGCTAGATCTTGTTTGATTTTAGTGCTCTCCATAGAAGTGTAAGATTTATACTCATAGCCCATTGTCCCAATTTCGTGACCGTCTTTCTTAATACGTTCTACAACATCTGGGTGTCGTTCAGCCCAAGATGCAGAAAGAAAAAATGTTGCGTTTTTTAATCCTTGGCGTTTAAGTTCATCTAAAATAGGGATTGCGTTCTCATCTCCCCAGCTGATATTAAACGTAAGAGCGAGTTGATCTTTTTGGTCTTCCGCTTTTGAAATGGCTTTTGGACCACTATCGGTTGAGAAGACAGGAAAGTTTAAAAGGCTTTGTGCGTACAGAAAAAAACTAGTGAAAAAAGCAGCGATTACTATAATGGACAACTTCTTGAGTTTTTGAGCTCGAATAGTATAA
The DNA here is from genome assembly GCF_003184905.1 of Bacillus sp. CGMCC 1.16541. Lineage (GTDB taxonomy): Bacteria > Bacillota > Bacilli > Bacillales > Bacillaceae_H > Priestia. Next base: position 24,726 of record NZ_QFRU01000015.1, on the reverse strand, counting down.
AAGAAATTCATACTTCTCCCCCTTGGATAAGCTATTCTTGTCTAATCTTTATGCCTTATCTGATAAATAAATAACAAAACAAATGAGAATAAAGGAATTTTATTTGCAGAAAAAGGTTAAATTAGGAAAATAAAGTGATATCTAAGGGGTGTATTATGCGAGGGTTATTAGTTAATGAAAAAGAAATAAAAGAATTAGAATACGTTATAAAGCGAGAATTAGAAGAGTTATTATTTGATTTTACGGATAATCGTATTGATCATCTTGTAAAAAGAAGCATGGAAGAAAGGTATGATCTCCTCTTTAAACTTTTCTGTCGTGTAGCAAGTCCTAGAGAATGCTCCAAATATATTCGCTCTAAACAAAAAAATATAAAAAAGAGTATTGACTCATGATAATAAACTGTGATAGATTATTACTTGTCGCTAACGAGCGATAACAAATGAAAGAAATTAAAATAAAAAAGTTGTTGACATGAATCGGACAACTTGGTATGATAATAAAGTCGCTCATGAAGCGGCGGTTGAACTTTGAAAACTGAACAAAGCGACAAACGTCAACGTTAATTAAGTTTTAAACTATTTTATGAGCAAGTCAAACATTTCTTCGGAGAGTTTGATCCTGGCTCAGGACGAACGCTGGCGGCGTGCCTAATACATGCAAGTCGAGCGGACTTTTTAAAAGCTTGCTTTTAAAAAGTCAGCGGCGGACGGGTGAGTAACACGTGGGCAACCTACCTGTAAGACTGGGATAACTTCGGGAAACCGGAGCTAATACCGGGTAATACTTAACCTCACATGAGGTTAAGTTGAAAGATGGTTTCGGCTATCACTTACAGATGGGCCCGCGGCGCATTAGCTAGTTGGTGAGGTAACGGCTCACCAAGGCGACGATGCGTAGCCGACCTGAGAGGGTGATCGGCCACACTGGGACTGAGACACGGCCCAGACTCCTACGGGAGGCAGCAGTAGGGAATCTTCCGCAATGGACGAAAGTCTGACGGAGCAACGCCGCGTGAACGATGAAGGCCTTCGGGTCGTAAAGTTCTGTTGTTAGAGAAGAACAAGTACGAGAGTAACTGCTCGTACCTTGACGGTACCTAACCAGAAAGCCACGGCTAACTACGTGCCAGCAGCCGCGGTAATACGTAGGTGGCAAGCGTTGTCCGGAATTATTGGGCGTAAAGCGCGCGCAGGCGGTTCCTTAAGTCTGATGTGAAAGCCCACGGCTCAACCGTGGAGGGTCATTGGAAACTGGGGAACTTGAGTGCAGAAGAGAAGAGCGGAATTCCACGTGTAGCGGTGAAATGCGTAGAGATGTGGAGGAACACCAGTGGCGAAGGCGGCTCTTTGGTCTGTAACTGACGCTGAGGCGCGAAAGCGTGGGGAGCAAACAGGATTAGATACCCTGGTAGTCCACGCCGTAAACGATGAGTGCTAAGTGTTAGAGGGTTTCCGCCCTTTAGTGCTGCAGCTAACGCATTAAGCACTCCGCCTGGGGAGTACGGTCGCAAGACTGAAACTCAAAGGAATTGACGGGGGCCCGCACAAGCGGTGGAGCATGTGGTTTAATTCGAAGCAACGCGAAGAACCTTACCAGGTCTTGACATCCTCTGACAACCCTAGAGATAGGGCGTTCCCCTTCGGGGGACAGAGTGACAGGTGGTGCATGGTTGTCGTCAGCTCGTGTCGTGAGATGTTGGGTTAAGTCCCGCAACGAGCGCAACCCTTGATCTTAGTTGCCAGCATTAAGTTGGGCACTCTAAGGTGACTGCCGGTGACAAACCGGAGGAAGGTGGGGATGACGTCAAATCATCATGCCCCTTATGACCTGGGCTACACACGTGCTACAATGGATGGTACAAAGGGCTGCAAGACCGCGAGGTTTAGCCAATCCCATAAAACCATTCTCAGTTCGGATTGTAGGCTGCAACTCGCCTACATGAAGCTGGAATCGCTAGTAATCGCGGATCAGCATGCCGCGGTGAATACGTTCCCGGGCCTTGTACACACCGCCCGTCACACCACGAGAGTTTGTAACACCCGAAGTCGGTGGGGTAACCGTAAGGAGCCAGCCGCCTAAGGTGGGACAGATGATTGGGGTGAAGTCGTAACAAGGTAGCCGTATCGGAAGGTGCGGCTGGATCACCTCCTTTCTAAGGATTATACGAAAAGCAAAGGCGACTGTTCAATCTTGAGAGGAGCCGTAGCTAGACATCGTAAAAACGTGACTTTGTTTGTTTTTGTTCAGTTTTGAGAGAATTCTCTCATGAAATAAAATAATATGGGCCTATAGCTCAGCTGGTTAGAGCGCACGCCTGATAAGCGTGAGGTCGGTGGTTCGAGTCCACTTAGGCCCACCATATTATTTTTATCATTTATTTGGGGCCTTAGCTCAGCTGGGAGAGCGCCTGCCTTGCACGCAGGAGGTCAGCGGTTCGATCCCGCTAGGCTCCACCAAGCACACTTGTGCTTTTATTGTTCTTTGAAAACTAGATAGCAAGTAAAGCTGAGGAAAGTGTAAAAACTTTTCTAAACTATACACTGCAACATTCGTTGCATAAATCAATCTTACGATTGATCTTAGGTTAAGTTAGAAAGGGCGCACGGTGAATGCCTTGGCACTAGGAGCCGAAGAAGGACGGGACTAACACCGATATGCTTTGGGGAGCTGTAAGTGAGCTTTGATCCAGAGATTTCCGAATGGGGAAACCCACTGTTCGTAATGGAACAGTATCCTTACTTGAATACATAGAGTATGGAAGGCAGACCCGGGGAACTGAAACATCTAAGTACCCGGAGGAAGAGAAAGCAAATGCGATTTCCTGAGTAGCGGCGAGCGAAACGGAAGAAGCCCAAACCAAGAGGCTTGCCTCTTGGGGTTGTAGGACACTCTATACGGAGTTACAAAAGAACGAGGTAGATGAAGCGACCTGGAAAGGTCCATCGAAGAAGGTAAAAATCCTGTAGTCGAAACTTCGTTCTCTCTTGAGTGGATCCTGAGTACGGCGGGACACGTGAAATCCCGTCGGAAGCTGGGAGGACCATCTCCCAAGGCTAAATACTCCCTAGTGACCGATAGTGAACCAGTACCGTGAGGGAAAGGTGAAAAGCACCCCGGAAGGGGAGTGAAAAAGATCCTGAAACCGTGTGCCTACAAGTAGTCAGAGCCCGTTAACGGGTGATGGCGTGCCTTTTGTAGAATGAACCGGCGAGTTACGATCCCGTGCAAGGTTAAGTCGAAAAGACGGAGCCGCAGCGAAAGCGAGTCTGAATAGGGCGACATAGTACGTGGTCGTAGACCCGAAACCAGGTGATCTACCCATGTCCAGGGTGAAGTTCAGGTAACACTGAATGGAGGCCCGAACCCACGCACGTTGAAAAGTGCGGGGATGAGGTGTGGGTAGCGGAGAAATTCCAATCGAACCTGGAGATAGCTGGTTCTCTCCGAAATAGCTTTAGGGCTAGCCTCGAGATGAGAGTATTGGAGGTAGAGCACTGATTGGACTAGGGGCCCCCAACGGGTTACCGAATTCAGTCAAACTCCGAATGCCAAATACTTATTCTCGGGAGTCAGACTGCGAGTGATAAGATCCGTAGTCAAGAGGGAAACAGCCCAGACCACCAGCTAAGGTCCCAAAGTATACGTTAAGTGGAAAAGGATGTGGAGTTGCTTAGACAACCAGGATGTTGGCTTAGAAGCAGCCACCATTTAAAGAGTGCGTAATAGCTCACTGGTCGAGTGACTCTGCGCCGAAAATGTACCGGGGCTAAACGTATCACCGAAGCTGTGGATTGACATCGATGATGTCAGTGGTAGGAGAGCGTTCTAAGGGCGTTGAAGCTAGACCGTAAGGACTGGTGGAGCGCTTAGAAGTGAGAATGCCGGTATGAGTAGCGAAAGACAAGTGAGAATCTTGTCCACCGAATGCCTAAGGTTTCCTGAGGAAGGCTCGTCCGCTCAGGGTTAGTCGGGACCTAAGCCGAGGCCGAAAGGCGTAGGCGATGGCCAACAGGTTGATATTCCTGTACTACCTCCCCACCGTTTGAGCAATGGGGGGACGCAGGAGGATAGGGTAAGCACGCTGCTGGATATGCGTGTCTAAGCAGTTAGGCTGATGAGTAGGCAAATCCGCTCATCGTGAAGGCTGAGCTGTGATGGCGAAGGGGCCAAGGCCCCGAAGTTCCTGATTCCACACTGCCAAGAAAAGCCTCTAGCGAGGTGGGAGGTACCCGTACCGCAAACCGACACAGGTAGGCGAGGAGAGAATCCTAAGGTGATCGAGAGAACTCTCGTTAAGGAACTCGGCAAAATGACCCCGTAACTTCGGGAGAAGGGGTGCTCTGTTAGGGTGTTAAAGCCCGAGAGAGCCGCAGTGAATAGGCCCAGGCGACTGTTTAGCAAAAACACAGGTCTCTGCGAAGCCGTAAGGCGAAGTATAGGGGCTGACGCCTGCCCGGTGCTGGAAGGTTAAGAGGAGGGGTTATCCTTTGGGAGAAGCTCTGAATCGAAGCCCCAGTAAACGGCGGCCGTAACTATAACGGTCCTAAGGTAGCGAAATTCCTTGTCGGGTAAGTTCCGACCCGCACGAAAGGCGTAACGATCTGGGCACTGTCTCAACGAGAGACTCGGTGAAATTATATTACCTGTGAAGATGCAGGTTACCCGCGACAGGACGGAAAGACCCCGTGGAGCTTTACTGTAGCCTGATATTGAATTTTGGTACAGCTTGTACAGGATAGGTAGGAGCCTGAGAAGCCGGAGCGCTAGCTTCGGTGGAGGCGTCGGTGGGATACTACCCTGGCTGTATTGAAATTCTAACCCGCAGCCCTTATCGGGCTGGGAGACAGTGTCAGGTGGGCAGTTTGACTGGGGCGGTCGCCTCCTAAAATGTAACGGAGGCGCCCAAAGGTTCCCTCAGAATGGTTGGAAATCATTCGTAGAGTGTAAAGGCACAAGGGAGCTTGACTGCGAGACCTACAAGTCGAGCAGGGACGAAAGTCGGGCTTAGTGATCCGGTGGTTCCGCATGGAAGGGCCATCGCTCAACGGATAAAAGCTACCCCGGGGATAACAGGCTTATCTCCCCCAAGAGTCCACATCGACGGGGAGGTTTGGCACCTCGATGTCGGCTCATCGCATCCTGGGGCTGTAGTCGGTCCCAAGGGTTGGGCTGTTCGCCCATTAAAGCGGTACGCGAGCTGGGTTCAGAACGTCGTGAGACAGTTCGGTCCCTATCCGTCGTGGGCGCAGGAAATTTGAGAGGAGCTGTCCTTAGTACGAGAGGACCGGGATGGACGCACCGCTGGTGTACCAGTTGTCTTGCCAAAGGCATCGCTGGGTAGCTATGTGCGGACGGGATAAATGCTGAAAGCATCTAAGCATGAAGCCCCCCTCAAGATGAGATTTCCCATAGCGCAAGCTAGTAAGACCCCTGAAAGATGATCAGGTTGATAGGTCAGAGGTGGAAGCATGGTGACATGTGTAGCTGACTGATACTAATCGGTCGAGGACTTAACCACTTAAGAAAAGCGAAGGCGACTGTTCACCTTTGAGAGACATTGGAGCTTTTGACAGGGAAACTGTTCTGTAGTTTCATTGGCAAAAGTGAAATGCCCGAAAAGGTAGGAGCCATAGCTAGACAATCAGAAAAGCGTATGCTTTTCCTCAGCAAATTGTTATCTAGTTTTGAGAGAACAATCTCTTAATTGAATACGTTGCATTTCTCTAGAAGATTGTTATAATAGAATAGTGTCTGGTGGCGATAGCAGAGAGGTCACACCCGTTCCCATGCCGAACACGGAAGTTAAGTTCTCTAGCGCCGATGGTAGTTGGGACTTTGTCCCTGTGAGAGTAGGACGTTGCCAGGCAGTATTTATTTTTATTATCGCGGGGTGGAGCAGTCTGGTAGCTCGTCGGGCTCATAACCCGAAGGTCGCAGGTTCAAATCCTGTCCCCGCAACCAAATAGGTCCCGTGGTGTAGCGGTTAACATGCCTGCCTGTCACGCAGGAGATCGCGGGTTCGATTCCCGTCGGGACCGCCATTATTACTATAAGTAATCTGATAACGAAACAAATGTTTCGTCTTTTTTATTTATTCCTTTGTTGAACTATTTTACATTACTATTTGCTGTCCTTAGGAGAAATCCTAGGGTCTTTTTTATATCTACAGAAAAACTTTAGCTTATTAGGCACAGTTTCAACTTATTGGTGGATATGTTATCCACGGTGCGTTTAAAATAGATATATATTGACTGAAGTGAGGTTCTAAAATGATGGAGCAATCTCGAAATTATTCTTTCTTTTCAAACTCAGCTGAGCAAACAATGAATTTTGCTTCTACGTTAAGTAAATACCTAGAGGAAAAGTCTGTTTTATTATTAGAAGGAGATTTAGGCGCTGGCAAGACAACCTTTACAAAAGGATTGGCAAGAGGATTAAAAATTGAACGAAATGTAAATAGCCCGACCTTTACTATTATTAAAGAATATATAGGCGGTCGCTTACCTCTATATCATATGGATGTTTATCGCTTAGCTGATAGCTTTGAAGATCTCGGTTTTGATGAGTATTTTGAAGGAAATGGTGTAACGGTTGTGGAGTGGGCACATTTAATTGAAGATCAACTACCACTTGCTTATTTAAAAATTAATCTTTATCATGCAGATGAGAACAAAAGAAAAATTGAATTAGAGGCTGTAGGACAACGTTATATTGATATTTGTGAGGAGCTTTTTAACCATGAAAACGTTAGCGATTGACACATCGAATTTAGTTATGGGCATTGCTGTTGTGGATGATAGTCAGGTAATTGGAGAGGTTATTACTAATTTAAAGAAAAATCATTCTGTACGTTTAATGCCAGCAATTGAAACTTTATTAAAAGAGTGTAGCGTAAATGCAAAAGATCTTGAGCGAATCGTTGTCGCACAAGGACCTGGTTCTTACACAGGTGTACGAATAGGTGTTACGATTGCGAAGACATTAGCATGGACGTTAAATATTCCATTAATAGGCGTATCAAGTCTAGAAGTGTTAGCAGCGAATGGGCGTTACTTTGAAGGATTTGTATGTCCACTTTTTGATGCTCGAAGACAGCAAATTTTCACTGGATTGTATCAGTATCAAGCAGATGGAACATTCGTAAAAAAAGTAGAAGATCAGCTTGTTATTAATGTTGATTGGTTGCAAAAAATTAAACAATACAATCAAAAAGTACTTTTTTTAGGAAACGACGTAAAAGTGCATGAAGAAATTATTAAAAGGGAGCTAGGAGATTTAGCTGTCATTGCTCCGTATACACAGCATAATCCTCGTCCAAGTCAGCTAGCTTTAATAGGTATGCAAAAGGAAGCAACACCTTTACATGCATTTGTCCCTAATTATGCGCGATTAGCAGAAGCAGAAGCTAACTGGTTAGCTTCTCAGAATCAAAACTCTTGAGGAATTGAATGATGAAGGTAACCATTAAATTTCGTCTGATGGAGATAAAAGATATTGATGAAGTAGTTAAAATTGAGGAGCAATCGTTTGCGACACCGTGGAGCAGAGAAGCGTTTTATAATGAATTAACTAACAACCAATTTTCTACTTATATTGTGATGGAAGAGAATGAACAAATAATTGGGTATTGTGGAACATGGATTATTGTTGATGAGGTACATATTACAAACATTGCACTTCTTCCTTCATATCGAGGTAAAGGTTTAGGAGAGTTACTTCTACGTAATGTAATAAATGTAGTAAAGGAAATGGGTGCTCAATCAATGACACTTGAAGTAAGAGTTTCAAATTATACTGCTCAATCATTGTACCGAAAGTTAGGTTTTCAACCGGGTGGTACTCGAAGAAACTACTATTCGGATAACAATGAGGATGCTTTAGTAATGTGGGTGAATTTATAATGACAAAAGAACAATTTATTCTAGCAATCGAAACGAGCTGTGATGAAACAGCTGTAGCTATTATTAAAAATGGAACTGAGATTGTATCCAATGTAGTCGCTTCTCAAATTGAAAGTCATAAACGATTTGGCGGTGTTGTACCGGAAATTGCCTCTAGACATCATGTTGAACAAGTAACCATTGTGTTAGAAGAAGCGTTAAATGAAGCAAAGATGAGCATGGAAGAGATTGATGCTGTTGCAGTAACAGAAGGTCCTGGATTAGTGGGAGCGTTATTAATTGGAGTAAATGCTGCTAAAGCTATTGCTTTTGCACATAATAAACCACTTGTAGGTGTTCATCATATCGCTGGTCATATTTATGCTAATCGTCTTTTAAAAGAGATGAAGTTTCCTTTGCTATCTTTAGTAGTATCAGGAGGACATACTGAGTTGGTCTTGATGGAAGAGCACGGTAAGTTTAAAGTAATAGGGGAAACAAGAGATGATGCAGCTGGTGAGGCTTATGATAAAGTTGCTCGGACGTTAAACTTGCCTTATCCAGGAGGACCTCATATTGACCGCCTTGCTCATGAGGGAGAGCCAACATATAAATTACCAAGAGCGTGGATAGAAGGAACATATGACTTTAGTTTTAGTGGATTAAAGTCTGCAGTTATCAACACAATCCACAATGCAGCTCAAAAGGGTGAAGAGATTAATCCACAGAATATGGCTGCGAGCTTTCAAGAAAGTGTTGTAGAAGTATTAGTAACAAAGACCAAACAAGCTGCAAAGGAATATGATGTTCAACAAGTACTATTAGCTGGAGGAGTGGCTGCAAATAAAGGCTTACGTTCAGCGCTTGAACAAGCTTTCGAAGAAATTCCAGAAGTGGAACTAATTATTCCTCCACTTTCATTATGTACAGATAATGCAGCAATGATTGGTGCTGTAGGAAGTGTGATGTTTGAAAATGGAAAGCGATCTGGAATGGATTTAAATGCAAACCCTGGATTAGATTTAGAACAATAATGTGGATAAATATATTGATATCCACAATTTTCAATCATTTTCGAATAATTTGTGGATAATAATGTGGAAAAGTGGCGAGCTGATTGAAGACTCGCCATTTTTTTATCATTTCAGTCGAGAAGACCCCCACCTCAAGGAATGAGAAGGGCCAAGCCCAATGAGTAGGTGGGGGATGAATCGCCTTCGGACAAGGGATGGTTTACTATTCTTCTAATAACAATTGGAGAGATTCCCATTCTTCCATTAATGATGTTAATTGTTGTTCACACATATCATTATTTTCATTAATTTCTTGTACCTTTTCATGATTTTGATAAATAGCAGGATCACAAAGAAGCTCTTCATTCTCTTGCATTTTCTTTTCGATGTTATTAATTTCTAGCTCAATTTCTTCAATTCGACGCTTACGCTGTCGCATCAGCTTTTTTGTTTCTTTATCTTGGTGATAAGATGATTTGTCATTTTTAGGTTGGGCAGAGGGAGATTCTTCTACCGTTTCGCGTCTGTCTAGCTCTGCAATTTCTTGTATCTCAGCTTTTTTTGTTGAATAATAGTCGTAATCACCTAAAAATTCTGTGGCGCCGTTCTTATCTAACTCAACAATTTTACTAGCTAAGCGATTAATAAAATAACGGTCATGAGATACAAATAAAATCGTTCCAGGATAATCAATTAAGGCATTTTCTAATACTTGTTTACTATCTAAATCTAAGTGGTTGGTAGGCTCATCTAGTACAAGGAAGTTAGCTTTTTGTAACATTAGTTTAGCAAGCGCTAGACGTGCTTTTTCACCACCACTTAAGGTAGATACAACCTTTAATACATCATTGCCTGAAAAGAGGAAGTTACCAAGGGTTGTGCGAATTTCTTTCTCAGGTTTTGAAGGATAGTCATCCCACAGCTCTTGAAGTACAGTCTTATTAGAGGTAAGGTTTGCTTGCTCTTGATCGTAATAACCAATGCTCACGTTTGACCCTAATGAAATATCTCCACTTAATAGAGGGATTTTATTCGTTAATGCTTTAAGTAATGTTGACTTTCCAATCCCATTAGGTCCGACTAACGCAAGACTTTCTCCCCTCGTAATACGAATGTCAACATGTTGAATAATTGGTTTCCCCAGTTCATAAGCAATGGCTACATCGTCTATCTTTACCACTTCATTTCCACTTTGACGCTCAATATCGAATAAAAATGAAGCTGACTTTTCGTCCCCACTTGGTCTCGTCATTACTTCCATACGATCTAACTGTTTTCTTCGGCTTTGTGCTCGTTTTGTTGTCGAGGCTCTAGCGATATTACGTTGAATAAAGTCATTCAGTTTTGCAATTTCATCTTGTTGCTTTTCGTATTGTTTTAACTCTCTCTCATATCGTTCAGCTTTTTCTTCTAGATAGTGAGAGTAATTCCCCACATATTTTGTAGTTGTTTTTTGTGAGACTTCGTAGACTTGATTGACTACTTTATCAAGGAAATAACGGTCATGCGAAACGATCACAATCGCACCAGAATAACTTTGTAGAAATTGTTCAAGCCATGAAAGAGTTTCAATATCTAAATGGTTGGTAGGCTCATCGAGAATGAGTAGGTCAGGTTTCGTTAAGAGTAGCTTTGCTAATGCTAGACGTGTTTTTTGTCCACCGCTTAGTGTTGAAATAGATGTTTCATAGTCAAAGTCGCTGAAACGAAAACCGTGTAAAATCGAACGGATGTCTGCCTCATATTGATAGCCCCCTTGATCTTTAAAACGAACTTGAAGTTCGTCATATTCTTTTAAGAGCTTTTCGTACTGAGTTTGATTGTTAAAATAAGCAGGGTCCCCCATTTTGCGTTCAAGCTCTCTCAGGTCATGTTCCATTTCCTTTAATGGTTGGAAAACGGTGAGCATCTCATTCCAAATTGATAAATTAGACTCTAGCACCGTATCTTGTCCCATATAATCAATCGTTACATCTTTTGGCTTAATAATCTCTCCGTGGTCATAAGAAATTTCACCAGAAATAATTTTTAAAAGAGTAGATTTCCCAGCTCCGTTTCGACCAACTAATGCGATACGATCTTTTGTTTGTACTTCTAATTTTATATTTTGTAAAATGGGTTCGGCTCCATAATACTTTGTGACACCGTTTAATTGTAAAATGATCATTTTGTCTTTTCACCTCTACTCGTATATCCATAGTCTATTTTATCATAAATAGGTGAGAAGACCGCTATCCTAGCTAATTCATTAGTATGATAAGTTAACATCGTCACGAATATCGACTGTTAGCGACATGGAGAGACAGATTTTACAAATTAGTGTATAGTCATAGGTGAAGCAGAAAAATATTCTTATTCATGTTAAAATAGAGAGAGAAATGAATATTCAAAAAAAGTAACTAAGAAACGAGTTATATGATAGCGTTTTCATTATATTTGGATAAAACCATCTACGTATTGGCTCGCAATAACTTGATATAGCTTGTATGTATGTTTAAATGAGGGGGATAAAGTGAGTATGGAACAACTTAAAATACCACAGGCCACTGCTAAGCGTTTACCACTTTATTATCGATTTTTGAAAAACTTACATTCTTCAGGAAAACAAAGGGTATCGTCTGCTGAGTTAAGTGAAGCAGTGAAAGTAGATTCTGCAACCATTCGTCGAGACTTTTCTTATTTCGGTGCGCTTGGGAAAAAAGGATATGGGTATAACGTAAACTATTTACTCTCTTTTTTTAGAAAGACATTAGACCAAGACGAAGTTACAAAAGTAGCACTGATTGGTGTAGGTAATTTAGGAACAGCATTCTTAAATTATAATTTTATTAAGAACAACAACACGAAAATTGAAATGGGCTTTGATGTAGATGAGGATAAAGTAGGGAAAAGCGTAGGAGATGTACCTATTTATCATATGGATCAGTTAGAAGAAGTGTTAAATGGAGAAATTACTGTTGCTATTTTAACAGTACCCGCTACCGCTGCTCAACAAATTACGGATCGATTGATTCAACGAGGAATCAAAGGGATTTTGAATTTCACGCCAGCAAGAATTAACGTTCCAGATAAGGTTCGTTTGCATCATATTGATTTAGCAGTAGAACTTCAGTCACTTGTTTATTTCTTGAAGAACTATCCAAACGAGTGAAGAAGTATATTGCGCTTAATTGCGCTTTTCACTATTATGAGATGAGGAGGTGATTGGACGATGAATCTAGGTGTTGGAAGTATCATACTAATTGTTTTTGTTGCTTTACTAATCTTTGGTCCAAAAAAATTACCTGAGTTAGGCAAAGCGGCAGGAAATACATTAAAAGAATTTAAGAATGCAACGAAAGGCTTAGCTGACGACGATGACGACAGTAAAAAGCGCGAGGTAAAATAACGTAAGGATGAATTTTACATGAAACAACAAGAAATGTCTGTTTACGAACATATAGGGGAATTACGGAAACGTTTAATTTTCGTTGTCTTTCTATTTATGATCGCAACCATCGGAGGCTTTTTTTTAGCAGAGCCAATTATTGTGTACTTACAGCATGCAGATGAAGCTAAAGAGCTAACGATGAATGCTTTTCGATTAACGGATCCTGTGAAAATTTATATGCAGTTTGCGTTTATCATCGGTTGTGTGTTAACAGCTCCTGTTGCGCTTTACCATCTATGGGCATTTGTTAGCCCTGGCTTGTACGAGAAAGAACGTAAAGTAACCTTAAGTTACATTCCACTTTCAGCTATTTTATTTTTAAGTGGTATCGCATTTTCATATTTTATTTTATTTCCATTCGTAGTCGATTTCATGACTCGCATTGCCGATCGTTTAGATGTGAATCAGGTGATTGGTATCAACGAATATTTTCAGTTTTTATTACAGTTAACCGTTCCGTTTGGCCTTTTATTTCAGTTACCCGTTGTCATTATGTTTTTAACAAGATTAGGAATGGTTACACCAATGCTGCTAGCACATGTGCGTAAGTATGCGTACTTTGTATTACTAGTCATTGCAGCATTTATCACACCTCCAGAATTACTTTCTCACCTCATGGTGACTGTTCCGCTATTATTTTTATATGAAATTAGTATTGTAATTTCTCGTTTCTCTTATAGAAAAGTGTTGAAGGCTGAGGAAGAAGCATTAAAAAATGAATAAAAAAGAGGCTTCCATATTGGACAGCCTCATTTTTTTTGTTCGTTTTGTATTCTTTTGATTTTTTGATGTAATAAAAACACACGTACAGCCACACTAAAGTCAAATGTAGCGACTAGCACAAGTACAATCGTTGTGAAGTTCCAAATATCCTCACTATTTTGGGCACTTTGAATCGCTAAATACGTAAACAGTGCCCCCATAATTGTATAAATAAATCCCATAAATAGGGGTGTTCGTTTCATGATTAAAAGCCTCCAAAAATAAACTGCATCTGTTCTGCTTGTTTTTGTAGCTCCGCAATTTTATCGGCAAAAACTGTTTGCATGAGAACAACAAGTGTGTTCATCGACACATGAGCAATAATGGGAACAAGAATTGTCTTTGTTCTTGCATATAAAAATGCAAAAACAAATCCCATCGCTGTATAGATTAAAATATGAACGAAGTCCATATGAACAGCTGCAAAGATTAATGAGCTAATTAAAGCGGATAAAAAGAAATTAAATCGCTTGTGTAATGTTCCAAAAATAATTTTACGGAAAATAATCTCTTCTAAGATTGGACCAATGACAGATGTCACCAAGATAAGTAAAGGTGATATCCGAACTAAATCCACAATGAATTCTGTGTTCTCAGATCCAGGTTTAATACCGAATACTTTCATTTCAATTAATCCAGCCATAGACTGGGCAAACATGGCCAAAAAGATTCCACCTATTGACCAAAAAACGGCTTGAGGAATGTGAACTTTCTCTGTACGCATGTTCATTTCCTTACGTAACAATAATAATGTAATGACTAATGCGACAGAGAAGCTAAAAATGGTCCAGTAAATCATGGCATACTGCGACGCTTCCTGCATAGGTTTATCGTCAAAAAAGCCGAGCGCTAATAAAAGCCTTATCCCTAAGATTCCCGAAAGCTGCATAAGAATGTAAGTTAAAATAATGTACCAATAATGCTTTTTCAATCTGTCATACTCCTTTACAGAGGTTTTTCCTACCCGATGTAGAACATAATGGTTATAGTAGTATCTTTTCGTATTGTAACATAGTCCTAATCGAATAAAGAAAAGAATGATTGTTGAGTGAATAAATTGATTAGATAAATGAGGTGTAGATTTAGGTAGGTTAGGTATAATGTAGAAGGATAGCTCCCTTTTTATGACTTTATAGTGGAAGTATTTTAAATTTTTTTTGTAATTAATACTTGCAAAAAAAAGTCAGTTTATTTAATATAATAATTGTGTTAGCACTCATAGTGGTTGAGTGCTAATAAAGATGTAAACATATCATTTGAGGAGGTTGTTTCACTTGTTAAAACCATTAGGTGATCGCGTAGTCATTGAACTTTTAAAATCAGAAGAAAAAACTGCAAGCGGTATCGTATTACCAGACACTGCAAAAGAAAAGCCTCAAGAAGGTAAGATTGTAGCTGTTGGAACAGGTCGCGTACTAGACAATGGTGAGCGTGTAGCTCTAGAAGTGTCAGAAGGCGATCGTATCATCTTCTCAAAATATGCAGGTACTGAAGTAAAATACGAAGGTGCTGAATACTTAATTTTACGTGAAAGTGATATCTTGGCTATTATTGGCTAATCATGATGCACGGACACGTCATTTGAATTATTCTTTGTTTTGAATAATCCTATGTTGAAGAAAGATATATCATAACGTTTTTATATAGATCGATAATTTGAGGAGGTCTAGAAAGATGGCAAAAGATATTAAATTTAGTGAAGAAGCACGTCGTTCAATGTTACGTGGTGTAGATACGTTAGCAAACGCTGTAAAAGTAACACTAGGACCAAAAGGTCGTAACGTTGTGTTAGAGAAAAAGTTTGGTTCCCCATTAATTACAAATGATGGTGTAACAATTGCAAAAGAAATCGAATTAGAAGATGCATTTGAAAACATGGGTGCAAAATTAGTAGCGGAAGTTGCAAGTAAAACAAATGATGTTGCTGGTGACGGTACAACGACTGCAACTGTTTTAGCACAAGCGATGATTCGTGAAGGCTTGAAAAACGTAACAGCTGGTGCAAATCCAATGGGTATCCGTAAAGGAATTGAAAAAGCAGTTACGGTAGCGATTGAAGAGCTAAAAGCAATCTCTAAACCAATCGAAGGTAAGTCTTCTATTGCACAAGTAGCGGCTATTTCTGCTGCTGATAACGAAGTTGGTGAGCTTATTGCAGAAGCAATGGAGCGCGTAGGTAACGACGGCGTTATTACACTAGAAGAGTCTAAAGGATTCTCAACAGAACTAGAAGTAGTAGAAGGTATGCAATTTGACCGTGGATATGCTTCTCCTTACATGGTAACAGATTCTGATAAAATGGAAGCTGTTTTAGATAACCCATATATCTTAATTACAGATAAGAAAATTAACAATATCCAAGAAATTTTACCTGTATTAGAGCAAGTTGTGCAACAAGGTAAACCACTATTATTAATTGCTGAAGATGTAGAAGGTGAAGCGTTAGCTACATTAGTAGTAAACAAATTACGTGGTACGTTCACAGCAGTAGCGGTTAAAGCTCCTGGATTCGGTGACCGTCGTAAAGCAATGCTTCAAGATATTGCGATCTTAACTGGTGGTGAAGTAATCACTGAAGAGCTTGGTTTGGATCTTAAATCAGCAAACATCACACAATTAGGCCGCGCTTCTAAGATTGTTGTGACAAAAGAAAACACAACAATCGTAAACGGCGAAGGTAACCCAGAAGAAATTTCTGCACGTGTTGGCCAAATTAAAGCTCAACTTGAAGAAACAACTTCTGAGTTTGACCGTGAAAAATTACAAGAGCGCTTAGCTAAATTAGCTGGTGGTGTAGCAGTTATCAAAGTTGGTGCTGCAACTGAAACAGAATTAAAAGAGCGTAAATTACGTATTGAGGATGCACTTAACTCTACACGTGCGGCGGTTGAAGAAGGTATCGTGGCTGGTGGTGGTACGGCATTAGTCAATATCTATAATAAAGTAGCAACAATTGAAGCAGAAGGCGACGAAGCAACTGGTATCAACATCGTTCTACGTGCGATTGAAGAGCCTGTACGTCAAATCGCTCATAACGCTGGTTTAGAAGGTTCAGTTATTGTTGAACGTCTAAAAGGTGAAGCTGTTGGAACTGGTTTCAATGCAGCAACTGGTGAGTGGGTAAACATGCTTGAAGCTGGTATCGTTGACCCAACAAAAGTAACTCGTTCTGCACTTCAAAACGCAGCATCTGTAGCAGCTATGTTCTTAACAACTGAAGCTGTTGTAGCTGACAAGCCAGAAGAAAATGCTGGTGGTCCTGCAATGCCTGACATGGGCGGCATGGGCATGGGCGGTATGATGTAATTTCATACTTTATCCAAAAGACTTGTATCACTTTTGATACAAGTCTTTTTTTAATTCCTAATATTAGTAGAAAGTGGTATAAAGGTGATAAGGTTCATTAAAACATAGAAGTTAGCAAACTGTTGTCACTTAGTATAAAGTAAATATAAGAATTAAAAATAATAGGGGTGAGTAGGTTGGAACAATTACAGGAAATTCAAGACAAGCTGGAGCTTGTTTTATCAAATATTAATCGTGTTGTGATTGGAAAACGAGAAGTCGTTACATTAAGTTTAGTTGCACTTTTAGCAGAAGGACATGTCTTACTAGAAGACGTTCCGGGTGTTGGGAAGACGATGATGGTAAAAGCGTTAGCGAAATCGATTAATACGGATTTTAAGCGAATACAGTTTACTCCTGATTTATTGCCTTCCGATGTAACAGGTGTATCGGTTTATAATCCAAAGGATCTTGAATTTCATTATCGACCTGGACCTGTGATGAGTCATTTCGTTTTAGCAGATGAAATTAATCGGACCTCTCCCAAAACACAGTCAGCATTATTAGAAGCGATGGAAGAGAGTAGTGTCACAACTGATGGCATAACAAGAGCGTTGCCAAAGCCGTTTTTTGTCATGGCTACACAGAACCCAATTGAGTTTGATGGCACTTATCAATTACCAGAAGCTCAATTAGACCGCTTTTTATTTCGGTTAAAAATGGGGTATCCGACAATAGGTGAAGAAGTTGATATTTTAAATCGTCTAGCCAACGGGTCACCTATCGATGAATTAAAGCCTGTTATTCAGATACAAGATGTGCAAACGATTCAAGCAAAAGTTAGAAATGTATATGTTGATGATACAGTAAAGCGGTACATTGTAGAGATTGTAGATCGTACCCGTAACCACCCCGATATCGACCTTGGCGTAAGTCCTCGTGGTTCAGTTGCACTTATGAAGGCAACCCAAGCGTACTCTTTATTGCAAGGTCGTGATTATTGCATTCCAGACGATGTGCAGTATTTAGCTCCTTATGTACTATCTCACCGGATGACGCTGCGACCAGAAGCGAAGTATGAGCGTAAACAAACAGACGAGATTGTGAAACAGATTTTAGCAAAAGTATATGTCCCAATTAAAAGGTAGTGAACAATCGTGAAAAATAGGCTAAAAAGTATGATTCAAAAAAGCTTGAAATTTACTTTGCTCCTGAGTTTATTGGCGTTAACATTTGTTTATGCGATGTTTCAAGGAGGATTTGTTAGTTGGTTTTTATTTTATAGTTTCTTGCCGTTTGCTTTGTACAGCCTGATGTTGATGATGTATCCAATGAGTCGATTAGAGGTAGAGAGAAGGGTTGAAAAAAAGAGTGATGAATCCTTAGTAGGTCACATTACAATCAAAAGAAAGATTCCTTTTCCACTCTTATTTTTAATGGTTGAAGATGTTCTACCTAAACAACTTGCTTATTACTATGGGATGGATACTTGTAAAATCATGGTCTATCCTTTATTTCGAAGGAGCATCTCCATCCAATATGAATTAGAAGAAGTTCCTAGAGGAGAACATATTTTTCAAGAAATTCGTCTACAAACGAGTGATTTTTTAGGATTCGTTAATCGAGAGTGTCAATACCAAAGAGAGAATACGTATCTTGTTTATCCTAAAATAGTAGAAATAAAGCCTTATAGACTCACGTCTACGTTTGAAAGTGGTGAGCTCAACTCTGCCTTTTCGGTTCAACAAGAGCATGTATTTATGTCAGGTATACGTGAGTATCAAGCGGGAGATCAGCTTTCCTGGATTGATTGGAAGGCAACAGCTCGTAAAGATGTACTTATTTCAAAGGAGTTTGAGAGTAAGCAAACTAATACGTTATGTGTCGTATTAGATGGTATGACAAGAGAAGGGTTTGAAGAGCGAGTCATATTTGGCGCATCTCTGGCGGCTGCTTATGAAAAATTAGGTGTAGACAACCAGTTTTTAACCGTTGATACAGCATCAATTAGTGAAAAGTCCTACCACAGGGACCATTCGCTCTATACTACGTTGCATCAATTAGCCAAAATACAACCAGATGATGAGGCTCATTTTAGTTATGCTTTGCGTAACCCTCTCATTCAGTTTGACGAAGTTGGATTGGTGATTGTTGTGATATCTACCTTAACAAATGACTTGATCACAGCTCTTCAGCAAACATTTCACTCTCGAGTTAAAGTTATTTTGTGTGTTATTAAGGAAAATAGTGTGTCTCTCACAAAGGAAGAAAAAGCGATAGAGTGGGAATTAAATAGACAGCGATATTACGTCTCTACACTGCATAAAAAGGATTTTGCAAATGCTTTAATTGAGGTGAGTAGAAGATGAAACAATACTCATTGCACGTAAATAAATGGGTTAGTGTTCTATTGTACGTAGGTTCATTTCTGTTGTTATGGGAGTGGTTAAAGCCTTTAAGAGTCTTAACAGATACAGGTCAAATTCAATACTTTGTTATCTTTCTTGGTTTAAGTTTTTTGTTGCTTATGTTTTCCGTTCCCTTTTACATTCAATTGCCCGTTAAGATTACGTTTATCTTATACACCATTCACTCTTTATATAAAGAAGGCTCTTTTTTTTCTTCTGGGTGGATGGGTGATTTTTTA
Organism: Bacillus sp. CGMCC 1.16541; assembly: GCF_003184905.1. GTDB lineage: Bacteria > Bacillota > Bacilli > Bacillales > Bacillaceae_H > Priestia. Next base: position 5,706 of record NZ_QFRU01000015.1, on the reverse strand, counting down.
AGCTTGATTCAACAAGACCTTCAGCGCTTTTTTACGTTTCAAATCTATGATTTTTCAAATGAATTTCGAAGTCTATTGTTCTTTATTTTACTATGGCTCATGGCTTACCTAGTGTACTTCTGGATTTTCTATCAAAAGAGAATTTTTGTCTTCATTGCACTCACCGTTATTTATGTAGCTATCGTCGATACATTTTCTCCTTATGATGCCACGTATGCAATTATGCGTGTGGTCACAATAGGCTTTCTATTACTAGGTTTTCTTCATGCCGAGCGTTTAAAGAGTAAAGGGTTTAATTTAATGAACGTATCGAGTAAAAATCGCTTTTTTGTCTTTTTTCTACTCTTTACAATGGGATCCATGACGTTTGCATACTTCGCTCCTAAAGCAGCACCGCAGTGGCCAGATCCAGTTCCGTTTCTAAAAGGATATGCTACAGGTGAGGAGGGTGAAGGCAATATAGCGTCAACGGTTCAGAAGGTAGGATATGGCGTAGATGATTCTCAACTGGGAGGCCCTTTTGTAGGAGATGATACGGTTGTTTTTAGAGCTCAAGCTTATGAAGATCACTATTGGAAGATTGAATCAAAGGATATCTATACAGGAAAAGGGTGGGAAGCTACTGAGAATGAACGAAACGTTCCATTGTCAGGAAACGAATCCCGCTTGTCTTCTTATGGGGAGGGTGTCAAGAGCCGCGAATTAAAAGCAACGGTGAGCTTAGAAAGGCCTTCTATGCATTTAATGTATCCATCGCAATTACTAACCATTGAACCATTTGAGTTAGCTTCCATTCGATTTAATCCAATAACAGAAAAGTTGTATCCATACGCAGGGGAACGCTTTACAGAAATAGATGGGTATGAAGTAACGTATCGCTACCCAGAATTTCAAGTGGAAGTATTACAAAGTTCGAATAATCCAGATGCGTTAGAAAATAATCCAGAATTTCAAAAGAGATATACGCAACTTCCAGACGAGTTACCAGGTAGAGTGAAAGAATTGGCGAGAGAGATTACGGAAGGTAAAACGAACCGGTACGACCAAGTAAAAGCAGTAGAACAATACTTTCGTTTGAACTCTTTCGTGTACGATACAAAAGATGTAGCAGTTCCTGAGGAAGGACAAGACTATGTGGATCAGTTTTTATTTGAAACAAAGCGAGGGTATTGTGATAATTTCTCTACTTCTATGATTGTACTATTACGCGCACTTGATATCCCTGCTAGGTGGGTGAAGGGATATACGGATGGAGAAGAGATACAAAGCGGGGCAGGTACAAGAATGTTTGAAGTCACCCAAAATAATGCTCACTCCTGGGTAGAAGTGTATTTCCCGGAAATAGGTTGGATTCCTTTTGAGCCAACAAAAAGCTTTACAAGTCCATATGAATTTACCTATGATCTTTCTTTAGGTGAGAATTCGACTCCAGAGGTAATAGAAGAAGAACGACCTATTACACCGAAAGAACCGTCACAAGAGAAACCGAAACAAGAAAGCGAGACAAGGGAAAATACAGCTGCTGATATAGAATGGTCGTGGAAGAAAACAATTGCAATAATAAGTGGATTATTGATGATTATTTTCATTCTATATGTGACTAGAAACAAATGGTTCCTTCCTCTGCTCATTCATTACTATAAGGCAGAACGAAAGGAACGAACGTTTGAAAAAGCTTATTTTCTGTTGCTCAATCAGTTAGCAAAACAAGGAATTAAAAGAAAAGACAATCAAACATTGCGGGCGTATGCAAAGCAAGTAGACGCTCGTTTTGAAACAAATGATATGACCAGATTAACAGTTAGTTACGAGAAAGTTTTGTATCGAAAAGAAGAGTCTATTGCAGAATGGAATCAGTCCGCTAAATTGTGGGAAAATTTAATTAAAAAAGCGGGTTCTTGACCATTCCCGAATGGATTGATAGAATATTCACGATTATAATAATATTTTTTGTAAACCTTCGTATATCCTCGATAATATGGTTCGAGAGTCTCTACCGGGTCGCCGTAAAGGACCTGACTATGAAGGCAGAATGTTCTATTGGATATGTGTCTTTGTATGCAACTAGAATTCTGCCTTTATTTCTTAAGGCAGAATTCTAGTTTTTTTGTATTTTTCGGGCATACTACTTGCTAAGTATGTACAGATTTTAATGAGGTGAATAGGATGGAAGGCATGATTGTTGTATTAGATTTTGGTAGTCAATATAATCAGTTGATTACACGCCGTATTCGTGAGTTTGGTGTATACAGTGAATTACACCCTCATACAATTACAGCGGAAGAAATAAAAGCGTTAAATCCAAAAGGAATTATTTTCTCTGGTGGCCCAAACAGTGTCTATGGTGAAAATGCTTTTCATTGTGATGAAAACATTTTTGAATTAGGCATTCCTGTACTAGGGATTTGTTATGGTATGCAGCTTATGACGCACCACTTTGGTGGGAAAGTAGAAGCTGCAAGTCATCGTGAGTATGGAAAAGCGACAATTAACGTACAAAACGATTCACTGATGTATCATGATTTACCAAAAGAGCAAGTGGTATGGATGAGCCATGGTGATTTAGTTGTTCAAACACCAGAAGGCTTTGAAGTAGATGCAACAAGCATCTCTTGTCCAATCGCAGGGATGAGCAATAAAGACAAGAAGATGTACGGTGTGCAATTCCACCCAGAAGTTCGTCATTCAGTACATGGTAATGATCTTCTTAAAAACTTCGTGTTTGAGGTTTGTGAAGCAGAAGCAAACTGGTCAATTGAAAACTTTATTGAGATGGAAATGGATAAAATCCGTCAAACAGTTGGAGATAAACAAGTATTATGCGCACTTAGCGGTGGTGTAGACTCTTCTGTTGTAGCGGTACTTATTCATAAAGCGATTGGTGATCAGTTAACATGTATCTTTGTGGATCACGGTTTATTGCGAAAAGGCGAAGCAGATAGCGTTATGAAGACATTCAGCGAAGGTTTCAATATGAATGTTATTAAAGTAGATGCAAGAGAGCGTTTCATGAGTAAGCTAGAAGGTGTTACAGACCCAGAGAAAAAGCGTAAAATTATTGGTAATGAATTTATTTACGTCTTTGATGATGAAGCGACAAAATTAAAAGGTATTGACTACCTTGCTCAAGGTACACTTTATACAGATATTATTGAAAGTGGTACAGCAACTGCACAAACAATTAAATCACACCACAACGTAGGTGGATTACCTGAAGATATGCAGTTTAAATTAATTGAACCTTTAAACACACTCTTTAAAGATGAAGTACGTGCGCTTGGAAGTGAACTTGGTATTCCTGATGAAATCGTATGGCGTCAGCCGTTCCCGGGCCCTGGTTTAGGTATTCGAGTTCTTGGTGCAGTGTCAGAAGAGAAATTAGAGATTGTACGTGAATCAGATGCTATTTTACGTGAAGAAATCAGAAAAGCTGGCTTAGAACGTGATATTTGGCAATATTTCACTGTTTTACCTGATATTCGCAGTGTGGGTGTGATGGGTGATGCTCGTACGTATGACTATACAATTGGAATTCGTGCAGTAACATCAATTGACGGAATGACATCTGATTGGGCGCGTATCCCATGGGATGTATTAGAAGTAATCTCCACACGTATTGTTAATGAAGTGAAACATATTAACCGCGTTGTGTACGATATTACAAGTAAGCCACCAGCAACGATCGAATGGGAATAAAAAACGAACAAAAAACGAATGTTATTTAAATAACGTTCGTTTTTTGTTGACGAAGAACTTGTTTTGGTGGTAGAATCGCACTATAAGTGAATAAATCAATAATTTATACGTCGTATAATATTGGGGATATGGCCCAAAAGTTTCTACCAGGCTACCGTAAATGGCTTGACTACGAGGTATGATGAGGAAAGTAGATAGTCTTTTTAATAGGTTTTATTACTTTCTCGTTAACCTTTATGTCAGCACCTTCACACCTGGTAGAGTGAAGGTGCTTTTTATTTCAACAGCTTAGACTGACAATTGAACATTTAGGGGGAGAAAGTGTGAAAAACTATTTTCAGTTTGAAAAAGCGGGTACAAATTATAAGAAAGAGACTATAGCGGGTATTACTACGTTTCTATCAATGGCTTATATTTTATTTGTGAATCCATCAATTTTATCGTTAAGTACGGTTCCGGACTTACCTGATCACATGCGCATGGATCAAGGAGCTGTTTTTACGGCGACAGCTTTAGCAGCTGCGATTGGTTCTTTGATTATGGGGTTATTAGGAAGATATCCGATTGCGCTAGCTCCAGGTATGGGTTTAAATGCATTCTTTGCGTTTACAGTTGTATTAACAATGGGTATTCCTTGGCAAACAGCACTATCTGGTGTAATGGCTTCTGGTTTAATTTTTATCCTACTTACGTTAGGTGGAATACGTGAAAAGATTATTAATGCCATTCCTCAAGAGTTAAAGCTAGCCGTAGGGGCAGGTATTGGACTTTTTATAACGTTTATTGGCTTACAAAATGCAGGAATCATTGTAGATGATTCAGTGGTACTAGTTGGACTAGGAGATTTAACGAACGGAAACACGTTATTAGCGATCTTTGGTATTGTTATTACGGTTATCTTAATGGTTCTTCGTATAAATGCAGGTGTATTTATTGGGATGGTTGTTACAGCGATTGCGGGTATGGCTGTTGGTCTAATTGATGTGCCAAAAGCAATTGTCGCTCCAATTCCTAGTCTAGAACCTACATTTGGAGTAGCAATTCAACATTTTGGAGATATCTTTACGATTCAAATGCTTGTTGTTATCCTTACGTTTTTATTTGTAGATTTCTTTGACACAGCAGGTACACTAGTTGCGGTAGCAAACCAAGCTGGTTTAATAAAAGACAACAAGTTGCCTCGTGCAGGTAAGGCTCTTTTAGCAGACTCTACAGCAACAGTTGCAGGTGCCATTCTAGGGACGTCTACAACAACTTCTTATGTAGAATCAACAGCAGGTGTAGCAGCAGGGGGTCGAACGGGTTTTACATCTGTCGTAACTGCACTCTTTTTCTTAATTGCCCTGTTTTTCTCACCTTTATTATCAGTGGTTACAGCATCTGTTACGGCTCCAGCCCTTATTATTGTTGGAGCATTAATGGTATCAAATCTAAATAAAATTAAATGGGATGCATTTGAGGTGGCGGTTCCAGCTTTCTTAACAATTATTATGATGCCTTTAACGTACAGTATTGCAACAGGTATTGCGATTGGCTTTATCTTCTATCCTATTACAATGATCTTCAAAGGGAAAAAGAAAGATATTCACCCTATCATGTACGGACTTTTCGTTATCTTTATCCTATACTTTATATTTTTAGTAGAGTAGAAGAATAGAAGGTTGTATTAAAAAGTGAGAGTTTTACTTAAGATGTAGGCTTAGTTAGAAAGGTTACACTGTTAGGTTAATATAGAAAGAACAAGTATAAAGGCAGCGGATGTTCTCTTTCATAGGGAGAACATCCGCTGCCTTTATTATTATTTATCTAAAAAAGTATTGACGTTTAAAATATAAAGTGATAGATTATTAAGAGTCGGTTATGGACGACGGAAAACAACGAAAAAAGTTCTTGAATATTACTATTAAAAATGATAGAGTATTACTTACCGCTTGAGAGAGCGATAAAAAAGAATTTAAAAAAGTTGTTGACATGAAGTTGATAACTTGGTATGATAGTAAAGTCGCTTCT
>NZ_QFRU01000014.1 GCF_003184905.1 Bacillus sp. CGMCC 1.16541 | reverse complement strand
CTGTAAATCCGCTCCCTCAGGGTTCGGCGGTTCGAATCCGTCCCCCTCCACCATTTTCATATAGGGGCATAGTTTAAAGGTAGAACTGCGGTCTCCAAAACCGCCAGTGTGGGTTCGATTCCTACTGCCCCTGCCAATTATAACTTATCTATTATGGCGGCTGTGGCGAAGTGGTTAACGCACCAGATTGTGGCTCTGGCACTCGTGGGTTCGATTCCCATCAGTCGCCCCATAAGCTATAATATACTATAAAACATATAAAATTGGGCTATAGCCAAGCGGTAAGGCAACGGACTTTGACTCCGTCATGCGTTGGTTCGAATCCAGCTAGCCCAGCCATATTGCGGAAGTAGTTCAGTGGTAGAACACCACCTTGCCAAGGTGGGGGTCGCGGGTTCGAATCCCGTCTTCCGCTCCAATTTTTTTCGTTTGGCGGCATAGCCAAGTGGTAAGGCAGAGGTCTGCAAAACCTTTACCACCGGTTCGAATCCGGTTGCCGCCTCCATTAGCAACGGACTTTGACTCCGTCATGCGTTGGTTCGAATCCAGCTAGCCCAGCCATATTGCGGAAGTAGTTCAGTGGTAGAACACCACCTTGCCAAGGTGGGGGTCGCGGGTTCGAATCCCGTCTTCCGCTCCAATTTTTTTCGTTTGGCGGCATAGCCAAGTGGTAAGGCAGAGGTCTGCAAAACCTTTACCACCGGTTCGAATCCGGTTGCCGCCTCCATTAATCATGCTGCCGGGGTGGTGGAATTGGCAGACACACAGGACTTAAAATCCTGCGGTAGGTGACTATCGTGCCGGTTCAAGTCCGGCCCTCGGCACCATTTTTAATTAATTGATTGTTTCTTATTTTGCCGGTGTGGCGGAATTGGCAGACGCGCACGACTCAAAATCGTGTTCCTATGGAGTGTCGGTTCGACCCCGACCACCGGTATTGAGTCAAACTTAACAGGATCATACCTGTTTTTATTTTAGCCATACTTCGACAAAATTCGATAATATTTGCGGGTGTAGTTTAATGGTAAAACCTCAGCCTTCCAAGCTGATGTCGTGGGTTCGATTCCCATCACCCGCTCCATACATAAGTAATCACAACGCAGTATCTCGTTTGAAAATGAGGTATTGCGTTTTTTATTATGTATGAACACTTTTCTTTAGGAGAGGGTGAGCTAAAAAGAGTAAAATGTTCCATTCACCTCATCCTTACTCCCATTGAAATGAACTATTCTGATATAACTGAATAAGTCGCTTCTCCACCATGAATTTGGATAAACATCTCTTTTAACGATTTTGTTAATTCAAGTGCATTCGATCCATGTAAAGAAGGTCTCAAATAAATTAATTGGAGTGCATTTGTTGTTTGCTCAGTGATAGGCGCACGGTTAGAATCAACATAAGGGCTTCCAAAAGCACCTTTTGAATCTTTTGAAACCAATTTATTTACTAATGAAATTGCTCTATTATTTAATCCTGTATAGCTATCTTCTTCATGGCCAATTGAGATAATGACTGAACCATCTAGCTTGTCCATATCGTAAATACCGATGGGAACTTGATATTGTAGAGAAAAGAAGTTGTTTACATCTACACCAGAATTAATAGAAGGTAGGTAGGTTTGCTTTTGAATACGACGATACAAAGCCTCGATAGAAGGGCGGTATTTGCTTGGGTCTGTTCCAAACTGTTTGAAGATTGACCGCCATTCTTTAATCCCTTCTACTTCATTAATTGAAAGGTTTTGTAAGTCAAAATAGATTGATTCTTGAAACAAACGGAGTCTCCCCTGTAACATCTGCGGTGACACACCAACTTCAATGTGTTTATATTGAATGACACCTAATTTAAAATTAGGGTAGAGGTCTTTAATTTCCTGTGACAAATGAATTTCCACTTGTTGTTCATTCCCTTCGTTTATTGTCTTTAGTTATGATTATTATAAACATAATAGACTAAACTAGTTTTTAAGATGCGCTTCATTAGTAGATTACATTTTAGCAGAAAGGAGGTCAATAAAATGAATTCTCAAGAACTAAAAGAACAAATTATTGAATACAGTCAGTCAATTGGTATTGATAAAATTGGATTTGCAAGTGCTTCGGTATTCGAGGAACTAAAAGGCCGATTACTTACGCAGCAAGAATTGGGTTACCAATCAGGATTTGAAGAATCTGATATTGAGAAGAGAACAAATCCTGAACTATTATTACCTAAAGCATCAACAATTATATCTATTGCGCTAGCTTATCCTTCTAAAATGAAAGATGCCCCAAAAAGTACAAGAGAAGATCGACGAGGGATCTTTTGTCGGGCGTCATGGGGCCAAGACTATCATACAGTGTTACGAGATCGACTAGAAAAGCTAGAGGCATTCATTTTAAATATAGTACCTGGTGCAACAGTTAAGTCCATGGTAGATACGGGAGAGCTATCTGATAGAGCAGTAGCCCAAAGAGCTGGTATCGGATGGAGTGCAAAAAACTGTTCCATTATCACACCTGAATTTGGCTCGTATGTTTATTTAGGTGAAATCATAACAAACATCGCATTACCTTCTGATACACCAATGGAAGATCGTTGTGGCTCTTGTAACAAGTGTGTAGAAGTATGTCCAACAGGTGCGTTAGTTACAGGAGGACAATTAGATTCTCAGCGATGTATTGCCTTTTTAACACAAACGAAAAGCTTTTTAGCCGACGAGTTTCGAGATAAGCTTGGTAATCGTTTATATGGTTGTGATACGTGTCAGACCGTATGCCCAGAGAATAAAGGAAAAGACTTTCATCTACATCCAGAAATGAACCCAGATCCGGAGATTGCAAAACCAAAACTAAAACCACTTTTACAGATTAGTAATCGTGAGTTTAAAGAAAAGTTTGGACACGTATCAGGTTCTTGGAGAGGAAAGAAGCCTATTCAACGTAATGCCATTATTGCACTTGCTCACTTTAAGGATAAAACAGCGGTTACAGATTTACTAAAAGTAGTGAAAGAGGATGTTCGTCCTGTTATGAGAGGAACAGCAGCATGGGCTCTTGGTAAAATTGGAGACGCAAGTGTATTAGAAGAATTAAAAAGGTTACGAGAAAAAGAATCCGATGAAGATGTGAAACAAGAAATGAATAAAGGAATTGAAATGTTGCAAAACTAACTTTTTGTATTAAAAGACAAACGTTTTATCATAGCGTATAAGTAAAGGACGCAAAAGGTGGTGAGACGTTTGCTTACAAAAAAATATGTTCTTCAAACGTTAATGAAAGCAAGAGCTGATGGTTATGTAAATCAAGATGTTAGAAGTGACTTTTCAACTTTTATTGAAAAGCAATGTGAAATGAAAGAAAAATTATTACAAAAGCGCCAAGCTGAAATTGTTAAGTGTACAGCTAAAGGGTGGATTGAACAGGCGCATGTTGATGGGGAAGAGACCACTTTAGATTACTCGCTTCATATTGAGTCTCTCATCAAACAGGGAGAGTTATTTTATATAGAAGAAGAAATTGAAAAACGAAAAGCGCTTTTTTATAAAGATACACTTTTAAAAGATGAGTGGATTATACCAAAAGATGACACAGCTTCAAGATCTAATTTGTCTATAGACGTACAAGGAGAAGAGCGCTCTTTCTCTTATAATCGCCTTGCTGCGGTTCAATATGCAGAAAAGTGGTGGAATGAGTATAATCCGAAATATAAAACATTTGAAGTGAACTGTACGAACTATGTATCACAATGCCTGCACGCTGGTGGAGCGCCAATGAGAGGACAGTTGAATCGCGCAAAAGGTTGGTGGACAAATAATAAAGTGTGGAGTTATAGTTGGGCTGTTGCTAACTCGATGTATTGGTTTTTAAAAGGATCAACTGTGGGTTTACGGGCACAGGAAAAACATGCTGCCAACGAATTAGTTCCAGGTGATATCATTTGCTACGATTTTGAAGGAGATGGTAGATGGAATCATACGACAATCGTTGTAGCAAAAGATGCAAATGCCATGCCATTAGTCAATGCCAACACATATAACAGTCGAATGCGATATTGGGCTTACGAGGATTCAACAGCTTATACACCAAATATTAAATATGCATTTTTTCATATTGTTGACCGATAAGTTCAAATATTATTTTGGTTTTAGCAAGATAGTGGTATAATGATGGATAGATTTTTTTTTAGAGGTGACTATTGTGGGACTACACGTCGTTTTATATCAACCAGAAATTCCAGCGAATACTGGAAACGTTGCAAGAACATGTGCAGCAACAAATACAACATTACATTTAGTTCGTCCATTAGGATTTTCAACTGATGATAAGATGTTAAAGCGTGCTGGCTTAGATTACTGGCAATACGTAAATGTTGTTTATCATGATTCGTTAGAAGAAATTTTTGAAAAGTATCCAGAAGCTGCTTTTTACTTTATTACAAAGTTTGGTCAAAAGCCGCATACAACGTTTGATTACAGTTCATTAGAAGACGATCATTTCTTTGTATTTGGTCGTGAAACAAATGGTTTACCGAAGCACATCATTGAAGAAAACATGGAACGTTGCTTACGTTTACCTATGACTGAAAACGTTCGTTCATTAAACTTATCGAATACGGCTGCCATTCTTATCTATGAAGCATTGCGTCAACAAAATTACCCTGGTTTATCTTAATAAGCAGAAAGCCCCTCACATTTGTGAAGGGCTTTCATTTTTATGTTCGTATGTAAAGCTCTTATTTACGCTTTGCACCTGGTTTTTCGTTATACCCTGCTGTAAAAATTGCAGATAAGAAAGTGAGGCACACACCAATAACTAGAAGTGTTCTCATCGTTCATCCTCCTTTGTTGTCAACTTTTAATCTAACCTGTCCTCTTTTTATTATAGCGGAAGATAAAACGTCTGTGAATGAAAAGTATGGACAAAATTTTACAAATATATGTATCAAAAAGGATTATGTCCTTCTAGAATAGTTAAGACCATTCATTTAAGCAGTACATAAAAAATCTTTCTATCCTATGAAAGTTGCTATCCGTTGTGTTGGTACCTTGATAAAAGGATTTCCTGACGATCTAGTTTTGATAATTCAAGATTTAAAAAGCATGTTCAACGATGTGTGTGCATAAATTGTATTAATCTTGTTCACTAGCCTGATCAGTAGGGGGAGGTCCTTTAATGGATATATTAAAAAAGATTGAAAAGTACCGTGAAGATGAACAGCGTCTAAAGTGGGAAGGTACCTTCGCAGATTATTTAGAGGTTTTAAAAGAGAAGCCATATGTTGCTCAATCTGCACATTCAAGAGTGTACAACATGATCAAAGATTCAGGAATTGAAGAAATTAATGGAAAAAAGCAATATCAATTCTTTAGTGGACAATTATTTGGACTTGAGGAATCGTTAGAGAGGTTAGTAGAGGAATATTTTCACCCAGCAGCCAAACGATTAGATGTACGAAAACGTATTTTATTACTAATGGGTCCAGTTAGTGGTGGTAAGTCAACATTAGTAACCATGTTAAAAAGAGGTCTTGAAGCATATTCCCATTCAGACAGAGGAGCGGTGTTCGCGATTAAAGGTTGCCCAATGCATGAAGATCCTCTTCATTTAATTCCACATCACCTTCGTGACGACTTTTACCAAGAGTATGGAATACGCATCGAAGGAAATTTATCACCATTAAATGTCATGAGATTAGAGGAAGAATATGGTGGGAGAATTGAAGATGTCCAGGTAGAACGAATTTTCTTCTCAGAAGACAAACGTACAGGGATTGGAACGTTTAGTCCGTCAGATCCAAAATCTCAAGATATTGCCGATTTAACGGGAAGTATTGATTTTTCTACAATTGCTGAATATGGATCAGAATCAGATCCACGTGCATATCGATTCGATGGAGAACTTAACAAAGCAAACCGAGGGATGATGGAGTTCCAAGAGATGTTAAAGTGCGATGAAAAATTCTTATGGCATCTATTATCTCTGACTCAAGAAGGAAATTTCAAAGCTGGTCGTTTTGCGCTCATTAGTGCGGATGAATTGATTGTGGCTCATACGAATGAAACGGAGTATCGCTCATTTATTTCAAACAAAAAGAATGAAGCCTTACATTCTCGTATCATTGTGATGCCAGTTCCATATAACTTAAAAGCGAGTGAAGAAGAGAAAATTTATGAGAAAATGATTCGTGAAAGTGATGTATCAAATGTGCACATTGCACCACATACGTTTAAAGTGGCTTCCATCTTTACGATATTAACTCGTTTAAAAGAGCCGAAAAAAGGCGATATCGATCTTGTAAAGAAAATGCGTCTTTACGATGGGCAGTCGGTTGAAGGATTTAATGAGGCTGACATTCAAGAGCTAAAAAAGGAACATTCAGATGAGGGAATGAGCGGTATTGATCCACGTTATGTGATTAACCGTATTTCTTCAACGATTATTCGTAAAAATGTGTCATCGATTAACGCATTAGATGTGTTACGCTCACTAAAAGAAGGGTTAGATCAACATCCATCCATTTCAAACGAAGATCGTGAGCGTTACTTAAACTATATTTCACTAGCACGTAAAGAATATGATGACATTGCGAAGAAAGAGGTACAAAAAGCCTTTGTGTATTCGTATGAAGAGTCGGCTAAAACGTTAATGGATAATTATTTAGATAATGTCGAAGCTTATTGCAATAAAAACAAGCTGCGCGATCCACTAACAGGTGAAGAAATGAATCCAGATGAAAAACTTATGCGTTCCATTGAAGAACAAATTGGGATTTCTGAAAATGCGAAGAAAGCATTCCGTGAAGAAATTTTGATTCGTATCTCTGCTTATGCACGCAAAGGAAAGCGATTTGACTACAAATCTCATGAACGCTTACGTGAAGCGATTCAAAAGAAATTATTTGCCGATTTAAAAGATGTGGTGAAAATTACAACATCAACAAAAACGCCAGATGAGCAGCAGTTGAAAAAAGTAAATGAGGTCGTGGCACGATTGATTGATGAACATGGCTATAACTCTGTGTCAGCCAACGAGTTGTTGCGCTATGTAGGTAGTTTGCTTAATCGATAACACATCATTGCCCGGTGGCTTACATCGGGCTTTTTTATGTTGTAAAAAAAGGTTTATTACAGATAAGAAGGAGGAAATTATATATAAAAAGAGGTGATCGGAATGAGCAATGAAAAGAAAGAGCCGAAAAATGGATCAATGGTAACGAATTTAGAAGAAATGAAAGAGCACGGAAAAGTGATGGAACACTTGCAGAAAGAACGTCAGGAAGAACGCGAGACGTCAGATAAACATGCTCAAAAGAAAAACAAACAATGAGATCGAGACGTAAGCAGGAAAAATAAAGAAAAGGGGTTGAGGTTGATAGGTGATTTTCCGTCTATTTCATCTCAGCCCCTTTTCATTTTATGTCCGCACCAAATCTTTTTTAAAACATAAATTAATATATATGTAAATACAAGCATACTTATTCTATGGCAACTCAAATGATGCTTGTCTTCTTTAAAATTCTACACTTTAAATTGTCGTAATTATTTGTCAATTATTTAGAATTTTTGCATAGGATAGAGTAACCAACCTTTCTCGAAAAGGTTTTTTTAGTCGAATGCATTCATCATAATGTATGTTGAGAACGTGAAAAAAGTGATTACTTTTTATAAAGGGAGGGTAAGTGATATGGGAAAAGAAGAAGATAAAAGTTTTGCGATTTCAAAAGAAGATTGGTCCCTCCACCGCAAAGGTCATGATGATCAAAAACGACATCAAGAGAAAATTCAAGAGGCGATTAAAAATAACCTTCCAGATTTAATTACTGAAGAAAACATTGTTATGTCAAATGGAAGAGATGTTGTTAAAATTCCAATTCGTTCCTTAGATGAGTATCGAATTCGGTATAACTACGATAAAAATAAGCATGTTGGTCAAGGTGATGGTGACAGTAAAGTTGGAGATGTGGTGGCTCGAGATGGTTCAGCAGGGAATGGTCAAAAAGGTGCTGGAAAAGGTCAAGGAGCTGGGGATCAAGCTGGAGAAGATTATTATGAAGCAGAAGTATCGTTAATGGAGCTACAAGAAGCGTTATTTTCCCAATTAGAGCTACCAAATTTAAAACGAAAGCAAACAGATCAAAATATTGTGCAACACATTGAATTTAACGATATTCGGAAAACGGGGCTCATGGGGAACATTGATAAGAAACGAACAATGATGACAGCGTATAAACGAAATGCGATGACAGGAAAACCAGCGTTTCACCCTATCTATCCAGAAGATTTAAAGTTTAAAACGTGGAATGAAGTCCTAAAGCCAGAATCAAAAGCTGTTGTTCTTGCGATGATGGACACCAGTGGTTCAATGGGGATTTGGGAAAAATACATGGCGCGTAGCTTTTTCTTTTGGATGACCCGCTTTTTACGAACAAAATATGAGACAGTCGATATTGAATTTATTGCCCATCATACAGAAGCAAAAGTTGTATCAGAAGAAGATTTCTTTTCAAAAGGAGAAAGCGGAGGAACCATTTGTTCTTCAGCTTATCGTAAAGCATTAGAACTAATCGACCAAAAATATGACCCAAGTCGATATAATATTTATCCATTCCATTTCTCAGATGGAGACAATTTAACATCAGACAACGCTCGTTGTGTCAAACTGGTTAATGAGTTGATGAAAGTATCAAACATGTTTGGATACGGAGAAGTGAACCAATACAACAGACATTCCACGTTAATGTCCGCATATAAAAACATTCAAGATGAAAAATTTAGCTACTTCATTTTAAAACAAAAAGCAGATGTGTTTCATGCAATGAGAAGTTTCTTTAAGAAGAACGAAGAAGATGCCAGATACGCATAATTGGTAAATGGAGGGAGTGTAAGTGTTTTATGTACTCCCTTTTATTGTTAAAATACACCCTGCTTTTTAGGTACACCCTAACAAGTAGGGTGTATTTTTGTTTGTATAAAAAGAATGGGACAATTCAGGCCGATTTTTGTAAAGTACGTTTGAAGAACCTCATAAAAGACGACTATTCTTCTGAAAATAAAGATTCATCTTGCACCTATTTTTTGAGTTTGTCATAATATATAAATATATGTACATATATTCATATAAAGGAGTGAAACGTATGGGACATTCACATAGTCACGGGCATCATCACCACGGAAGTCAAAATAAAAAAGCACTCAAATGGTCGTTTTTCATTATTACTGCTTACATGATAATAGAAGTGATTGGTGGAATTTTAACGAATAGCTTAGCTTTATTATCAGATGCTGGTCATATGTTAAGTGATGCTGCAGCGTTAGGACTAAGTTTTTTAGCTTTAACTTTTGGTGAAAAGGGTGCTTCGTTCTCAAAGACGTTTGGTTATAAGCGTTTTGAAATTTTAGCAGCTTTTATTAATGGCATCACGCTTATTGTTATTTCGCTTTATATTTTCTGGGAAGCATATCAAAGAATCTTAAGTCCACCAGAAGTCGTAAGCACAGGAATGCTGATCGTTTCATCCATTGGACTCCTTGTGAATATTGTAGCTGCATATATCCTCATGAAAGGTGACAAAGAAGAAAACTTAAATGTACGTAGTGCGTTTCTACATGTTTTAGGTGATATGTTAGGTTCTGTGGGAGCTATTATAGCTGCATTACTCATTATGTTTTTCGGTTGGAGTCTTGCTGATTCACTTGCAAGTATTATCGTAGCAATATTGATTATCATCAGTGGTTGGCGAGTAACGGAAGATGCTTTTCATATCCTTATGGAAGGTGTTCCAACAAACATTGATGTGAAACAGTTAAAAGATGCACTATTGAGTTTTGAAGAAATCAAAGACATACATGATTTACACGTGTGGGCGATTACATCGAACTTTCCAGCACTTAGCTGTCATTTTGTTGTTGAACAAGGAATCAATCATCAACAGTTGCTGAAAAAAGCAAATACCGTCTTACATGATCAATTTCACTTGCATCATACGACCATACAGATTGATGTAGAGGATTATAGTTGTTCAAAAGGAGAGCATTGTAATTAACAAAGAAATAAGCGCAACATTCCGTGCTCATTAGATGCAACATAAGCATGGGATGTTGCATTAAGTAATTGTTTCATCTGTTTAAACGTTTTTCGGAAATCTCCATTTACATGTGTTTGGCATGTTCAATCATTTGTTTTAGCACATGAACGACATGTTCATCATCATGAGAATAAAACATCGTTGTACCTTCTCTTCTAAATTTAACTAATCGAATGTTTTTTAAAAAGCGAAGTTGATGAGAGACAGTCGATTGAAGTAATGACAATTTCTCAGCTATTTCATTGACTGAATGCTCTCCTTCAAACAATAAATGGAGAATTCGAAGTCGAGTGGGATCAGAGAGACCTTTAAAAGTTTGAGAGACAATAAACAATGTTTCTTCATCGAGATGATGATCCTGACTCGAAGAGAACTCCTTTTCCTGCATAGTCATCACTCCTTTACTCGTTCTCTTTTCATTATAAGAAAGTCCTATAGGAAGTACAACAACATAACTTTTGCTTGTTTTAATTTAAATATTTAAATAAATGTTTGACCATTTTTAAAAAGTAGCATACATTATAGTCAAATGAAAATTTGAATGTGAGGGAGATACGATGGGGAAGGATCGTTGTGAGATTTACTGTTTTAATGAGAGTAAGGTAAACGAAGTGAAATCGTCTATTGTAGTAGAAGATATTCAGCGTGCAACCAAAATGCTAAAAGCGTTAGCAGATGAAACAAGAATGAAAGTGGTTTTTGCTTTATACCAAGGGACAGAATTATGTGTGTGTGACGTAGCAAATATCATTGAAGCAACGGTAGCAACTACTTCTCATCACTTGCGTCTTCTACGCAATATGGGTATCGCTAAATATCGAAAAGAAGGAAAATTAGCGTTTTATTCATTAGACGATGAACATATGGAACAGTTAATACAAGTTCTTTTTGCTCATCAACAAGAACTAAAAACACGGAGTTAATTCATCTTTGTAGGGACTATATGGGAGTGGATACGCGTGAAACAAGATAAAGATAAATCAAAAAAAGAAAAGTTGGAGAGCTCTTCTTGTTGTCATAATGAAAAAGTGACAAGTGAATCAGTAAGCTGTTGTGGAGGGGAAACAGCTAGTCAAATGGAACACAACAATATATCTGGCTGCAAGGGGGAAGCGATTCAAAGAGTGTCAACGTCAAGCTGTTTCACTTCAAAAGTAGAAGATAATTCTGAAGTGAAACTACACTCTCATTGCTGTCACTCAAATGTAGATAAAACTTTGGACGCAACGTCTAGTTGTTGTTCAACGTCACATAATCAACCTGGCTTAGTAAATAGCACTGGCCCAAAAGCTGCCTATCGTGTGTATGGCATGGATTGTCCATCTTGTGCCATGACAATTGAGAAGAGCATCCGAACGCTAAGAGATATTGAAGACGTTACGATTAATTACAATACAGGAAAAATGGAAGTGGCCGCTAGTTTAGAATCAGCTTTTTTAGTTGTTCCGTCGCAAGTCGAAAAGTTAGGGTTTACAATTGAACCTATTCAAGAAAATAAACGTATGAAAACATATAGGGTTGAAGGAATGGACTGTGGCGCTTGTGCAAAAACACTCGAAAATCATTTGCGTACATTGTCACATGTGAAAGAAGTGAATGTGAGCTTTGCGACAGGTAAAATGCAAATCGAACATGAAAGTAGTGTAGATGATGTTGTCAAAGAAGTAGCAAAAGCGGGCTACACTGCTACATTGATTACACGAAACAGACAAAAGGAAGAAGTGAAAAAAGGAAAGTCTACTTCCATTATCGCTTCAGGTATTCTCATTGCATTAGGGTTTGCAAGTTCCTATACTGGAGTTAATGAGCTTTTAACAATTCTTCTCTATGCGAGTGCAATGGTGATTAGCGGACATAAACCAGCGAAAAGTGCCTACTATGCAGTAAGAAGTCGCTCGCTTGATATGAATGTTTTAATGACAGTCGCAGCACTAGGTGCAGCCTTAATTGGAGAGTGGCTAGAAGGAGCAACGGTGGTATGGTTGTTTGCACTAGGTGTAGCGCTACAAACACGTTCCATTGGACAAACAAGAGCTTCTATTCGTAATCTAATGGATTTAGCACCACCTGAAGCTTGGGTAAAACAAGGTACTCAACTTGTAAAAAAAGATGTAGAAGAAATTACGATAGGTCATATCATTGTTGTCAAACCAGGTGATCGTATTCCTCTTGATGGAGAGATTGTCAAAGGTGAATCGAGCATTAATCAAGCTCCAATTACCGGTGAATCGATTCCAGTAGATAAACAAGCAGGCGATGTGGTGTACGCAGGTACAATTAACGAGAGTGGCTCTCTTGAAATTAAAGTAACAAAAGTCGTTGAAGACACAACCATTGCGAAAATTATTCATTTAGTTGAAGAGGCGCAAGAAAAGAAAGCACCGGCACAAGCGTTTGTTGATAAGTTTGCTGAGATTTATACACCGATTGTGTTTGTGTTAGCATTAGCCATGATCCTTATCCCACCTGTTATTGGAATGGGTGCATGGGGGGAATGGTTTTACAAAGGCTTAGAGTTACTGGTTGTTGCTTGTCCTTGTGCATTGGTCATTTCGACGCCTGTTGCCATTGTTTCAGCAATTGGCAATGCAGCTAAAAATGGTGTTTTGATTAAAGGTGGTACATTTCTTGAAGCGGCTGGTAGTATTCAAGCGATTGCATTTGATAAAACTGGAACGTTAACAGAAGGAAAGCCAGCGGTGGATACTGTTTTTGCAGCTCATGGAACAGAACATGAATTATTAGCTGTCGCAAGAACGTTAGAAGAGTATTCAAATCATCCGATTGCAAAAGCGATTGTAACAGATGGTAATCAACGAGGTATCTCTCCTCTACAAGGAGAGCATTTTAAAGCGTTAACTGGAAAAGGAATTCAAGCCGCAATTGACGGAACGGTTTACTATGCTGGAAATAAAAAGCTTTTTTTAGAAATTGGTACACCTCTTGACCCGATTATGAATAAGATTGAACAGCTTGAAAAGGAAGGCAAAACACTTATTATTGTAGGAACAGAGCATCACGTATTAGGGGTCATTGGTGTGGCTGACCAAATGAGAACATCGACGCTGGCAGCACTTGAACGTTTGAAACAAGTAGGTGTAAATCAGCTTGTGATGTTAACGGGTGATCATGAAGGAACAGCAAAGAAAATTGCTTCAGATTCAAAGATTAGTCGTTATTTTGCGAACTTAATGCCAGAAGATAAAGTAGCTGCGATCCAACAATTACAACAAGAAGGTTATCGAACAGCGATGGTTGGAGATGGTATTAATGACGCCCCAGCATTAGCGACTGCAGATCTTGGCATTGCGATGGGAGGAGCGGGAACTGATACAGCTATGGAAACGGCCGATATTGTCCTTATGGCAGATAACTTAGAGAAGCTTCCTCATACGATTAAATTAAGTCGGAAAGCATTGACCATTATTAAGCAAAACATTTGGTTCTCCTTAATTGTCAAAGCCGTGGCGCTAGCGTTTATCTTTCCAGGTTGGTTAACGTTATGGCTTGCGGTACTAAGTGATACAGGAGCAGCATTACTTGTTATTTTAAATAGTCTTCGTTTACTAAGAATGAAGAGCTAAAGAGTTAAGAATATAGATACAAATCGTCATACCTAAACACGATACCTCATTTTAATGTACGTAGTTGTTTTATCGCTTAAAAAGGTTTCATCTTCTCATCAAGGGGTAAAAGTTACTATCCTATAAAACGAGGTGGATGACATGTTAGGAACATTTAACGAAACATCGATTGCATCGTACATTAAGTCACAAATTGAGGAACAACAAACGTATTTAAAAAACAATGAGTTAACAGACGTTGAAAAAGCAAACATTGAAGGTCGAATTGAAGCGTATCATGAGTTTCTTGAAAGGTTTGACCTTACGTATTAAAAATAATGTACGTATGAGTCAGTTTGTATAGAAAGGTCTTTATCAAAAGGAGTAGACTCTCTTTGATAGAGACCTTTTTTGTGCTGGAGATAGAATAGAGAAAGAGAAATAATTGTCATTATTTCTGGGGAAATATGTCGAGGGATGGCGGAAACGAAACGTAAACAATAGTGATAGATAAACAAGCTACTCGGTATTCTTATTTTAAAAAGGGTTAGAACATAATCGATTAAACATTTTTGGAAATAGTTTGACAAATTTCACTTATAAGTGTTAACTTTTAATTACATAAAGTTAACATAAGGGGTTGAAAAGATGACATCAGTTTCTACATATCCAGGAATTTCTTATGAAGAAATGGCAAAAAAGAATAAAGAATATGTATGGCATCCTTTTACACAGATGAAGCAATACAGAGAAGATGATCCTGTCATTATTTCACATGGAAGCGGTCGTAAGTTATACGACATGAATGGAAAAGGCTATTGGGATGGATTTTCATCAATTTGGCTCAATGTTCATGGTCATAATGTAAAAGAAATCAATGAAGCGGTCATTGAGCAGCTTGGACGTGTCGCACATTCGACATTACTTGGCATGGCGAATGTACCATCTGTTTTGTTAGCTGAAAAAATCGTCGAATTAGTACCAAAAGGTCTTCGCAAAGTCTTTTATTCAGATGCAGGCGCAACGGCTGTAGAGATTGCGGTTAAAATGGCCTTTCAATATTGGCAACATAAAGGGAAACCTGAAAAGCAACATTTTATTACCATGCAAGAAGCTTACCATGGAGATACGATTGGCGCAGTTTCAGTTGGTGCAATTGACTTGTACCATAAAACATATCGCTCACTACTATTTCCATCAATTAAAGTGCCCTATCCAGGAACATATCGTTCTCCCTATGGACAAAATCCAGAAACGATTGTAGAGAATTATCTAGCAGAAGTGGAAGCTGTATTAAGTGAACGAAGTCATGAAGTTGCAGGCTTAATTGTGGAGCCAATTGTACAGGGAGCAAGCGGCATTATTGTCATGCCAGAAGGTTATTTAAAAGGGTTACGACAGCTGTGTACAAAATATGACGTCCTTTTAATTGCAGATGAAGTTGCAACAGGATTTGGGCGTACAGGTAAAATGTTTGCATGTGAATATGAGGATGTGACACCAGATATTTTAACCGCTGGAAAAGGACTGACAGCTGGTTATTTACCGATTGCCATTACTGTTGCGACAGATGAGATTTATCATGCATTTTTAGGTGAATATGAAGAACAAAAAACATTTTTTCACGGTCATAGCTACACAGGAAATCCACTTGGCTGTGCGGCAGCACTCGCAAACCTCGAGCTTTATGAGAAAAATAGATTAATAGAGAATGTAGCAGAGAAATCGGACTACCTCGCTAATAAGTTACATACATTTTATGAGTTAAACCATGTGGGTGATATTCGTCAAAAAGGATTTATGATTGGGATTGAACTCGTCGTAGATAAAGAAACAAAAGAAGAATATGCATGGGAAGAACGAGTAGGTGTGCGTGTTTGTCGTTATGCAAGAGAGTTAGGGATGCTCATTCGCCCACTTGGTAACGTTATTACATTCATTCCACCACTTGCTTCTACGAAAGAAGAGCTAGATGACATGCTTGATATACTCTATGAATCAATCCTAGAGATTACAGAGAGGCGGTCGTAAAATGAGTGGGCTATTTATTACGGCAACGGATACAGAAGTAGGAAAAACCGTCATCACTGGTGGATTGGCTGGAGCTTTACGAGAGAAAGGGTATAACATAGGCGTATTCAAACCGATTCAAAGCGGACATAAAGCAAGTGATGAAAGGGGAGATGCGGCGAGGCTAAAGGTGATGTCTAGTGTGGATGACGACGTTAACGCCATTTGTCCTTATTCATTAGATGAACCGTTGGCCCCACAATTGGCGTTACAACGAGCGAATAAACAGGTTACTGTTGATCAGTTACTAACTCATTATTATCAATTTCTTGAAAAATATGATTCTCTTTTGGTAGAAGGTGCGGGTGGTTTAGCGGTTCCGTATACAACTGATGCTTTGTTAATAGAAACGATCAAAGCATTTAATCTTCCTCTTCTTATTGTAGCACGAGGAACATTAGGAACAGTCAATCATACATTGTTAACGATTGAGTATGCTCGTCAACATGGTGTTGAAGTTGTTGGGGTTATTCTTTGTCATTATGATGAAACTCAAGTAGAACGAGTGCTAGAGAATAAAGAAATGATTGAACAGTATGGACATGTGAAGGTGTTGGGGATGATGCCTTCATTAGATTCTATTACCATGAAAGACCAATTAATTGAAGCAGTCCATCGCTACATAAATGTAGAAGATATTAGTCAATTCATTAAAAGTAAAGTGGGGAGAAATGGATGAGTAACGTTCAAACAAAAATTAATTGGAAAGATTTAGCACAAGAGGTTATAAATGGTCATTTGACGACAAATGAAGAAGCGCTTTCAATTATCAAGGCTAGTGATGAAGAAGTGCTTGAAATTATGAATGCGGCGTATTCAATTCGTCATCATCATTATGGTAAAAAAGTAAAGCTAAACATGATTATCAATACAAAATCAGGGCTTTGTCCAGAAGACTGTGGATATTGTTCGCAATCCATTGTATCAGAAGCACCTATTGATAAATATGCATGGTTAACACAAGAAAAGATTGTAGAAGGTGCACTCGAAGCAAAGCGTCGTAAAGCAGGCACTTACTGCATCGTTGCATCTGGTCGCCGTCCAACAAACAAAGAAGTAGACCACGTCATCGGAGCAGTGAAAGAAATTAGTGAAAAAACAGATTTGAAAATTTGTGCCTGTCTTGGATTCTTAAATGAAGATCAAGCAACTCGTTTAAAAGAAGCAGGTGTTCATCGTTACAATCATAATTTAAATACACATGCAGATAACTATGATAACATTTGTTCAACACATGGCTACGATGATCGTGTGGATACCGTTCAAAAATCCAAACAGGCAGGAATGTCACCATGCTCTGGTGCCATTTTTGGAATGGGTGAAACCGATGAGCAAGCGGTAGATATTGCCGTTCAGCTAAGAGAGCTGGATGCTGATTCGATTCCTTGTAACTTCCTTGTTTCAGTAAAAGGAACGCCACTTGAAGGAAAGCAAGAATTAACGCCAATGAAATGTTTGAAGATTTTAGCGATGATGCGCTTTGTGAATCCAACAAAAGAGATTCGTATTTCTGGTGGCCGTGAAATGAATTTAAGCTCTCTTCAACCACTTGGGTTATTCGCTGCAAACTCAATCTTTGTAGGAGATTACTTAACAACACAAGGACAAGAACCAACCGCAGACTGGAAGATGATTGAAGACCTAGGGTTTGAGATCGAGGAATGCGCGTTATAAAAGAAAGTGGTTATTTTTTAAGCTTCTAATATAACTAACAACATTGCTTGCCAATCTATGTATCCCCTGTACAGAATATTAAGAGGCAAGCGGTGTTAGTTAGGGTATTAGATGTTGTTTCTCCATACGCATCACCTATTTAAACAAACGTTTGATTAGATTGTGACAAACACTGGTATCATCACATAAATAAAGCAAATCTAAATGTCATCATTCTCACGAGCATAAGAAAACCAATCTTGTTTTGAGACACTTTTTTGTTTATTGAAAGACCTTTTCACGTGTTTCTTTTAATACTTGCGCAGAATACTGAAATTGTTTTAATTCTGTTTCATTCAGTTCTAATTCAAGAATTTCACGTATACCGTCTTTATTCACAATGGCTGGTACACCACTATACACCCCATTGACTCCATATTGACCTTCTAGTAAAGCAGATACTGTTAATATTGCATTTTCGTTATCTAAGATGGCTTTTGTAATTCGCACGAGTCCCATCGCAATTCCATAATACGTTGCACCTTTTCGGTTAATAATGTGGTAAGCTGCATCACGTGTATTTAAAAAGATTTCTTTCATGTCAGGATGTTCAGCAATATTTTCTTCATTTAAAAACTTTTTAAGTGGTATACCACCGATTTGTGCATGACTCCATACTGGTAATTCTGTATCACCGTGTTCGCCCATAATATAAGCATGTACGTTTCGAGGATCAATGTTAAAGTAATCACTTAATAAGTAGCGGAAACGCGCTGTATCTAGAATGGTTCCAGAGCCAATCACACGTTCTTTCGGAAGGCCTGAAGCTTGCCATGTCACGTAACTTAAAATATCAACAGGATTTGTTGCGACAAGAATAATACCATCAAAACCACTGGCCATAATATGCGAAACAATTTTTCTGAAAATCTTCACGTTTTTCTCAACTAAATCAAGTCGTGTTTCACCAGGTCCTTGGTTGGATCCAGCTGTAATCACAACTAAATCTGCATCTTTACACTCATCGTAGTTACCAGCTTTAATTTGCATTGGAGAAGCAAATGGCATTCCATGATTTAAGTCGCGAATTTCACCTTCAGCTTTTTCTTGGTTAATATCAATTAAAACTACTTCGTTAGCAACTCCTTGATTTAGTAAAGCGAAGGCATAGCTAGATCCTACAAATCCAGCTCCAACAACAGCTACTTTTCTTGTTTTTGTTATAAATCCACTTTTCATGTTAATCACCTTTCTCCTATATGTGAGTGCTTTCACAATCTTAATGTAACAAAGATGTTGAAAGAGAGATGTGATAAAAATCACACATCGTATGTTTTCATGATTTTGTCATAACTTCTTCATAAGTATGAGATGAGTATTAATTTCAGACCATATCGGAAGGAGAGAGATGACCAATTCATTTTTTTTTAAATATTGACACTTTCTATCTATCTTGAATATAATTATCTTGAATTAAAAATATTTAACGAGTAATAAGTATTTTATTTTTTATTATATCTCGAATTAAAAATATTTAATTCCGAAACATTAAAGGAGGAATTTTTAATGATTAGTATTGGATTGTTACTAATTCGCTTAGTTGTAGGTCTTTCATTTATGGGTCATGGTGCTCAAAAGTTGTTCGGTTGGTTTGGTGGTCATGGGGTTCAAGGGACAGGAGGTTTCTTTGAGTCTATTGGAATTAAACCTGGAAAACAAATGGCCATTATTGCAGGATTAACAGAGCTTGTTGGAGGAGCTTTATTTGTATTAGGGCTGTTAACACCATTAGCGGCAGCGATGATTATTGGTACAATGATCATTGCAATTGTCAAAGTACACGGAGCAAACGGATACTGGGTGACGCAAAATGGATATGAGTTTAATTTATTTATCATTGTTGTAGCACTAGCTGTGGCATTAATGGGAGCAGGATCGTATTCCGTAGATATGCTTATTTTTAACTAATGAGATAAAAAACAAGTGAGAAGCACCTCACTTGTTTTTTACTTTATGCAACTTGTTTAGCAAAGGGCTACATTATTTTACTTGCTCTACATACATGTTAGTCTTCAACAATGTTTCTATAGACCCACACGATTCTACTTTGGTACACTTGTTTTTGCTTATAACAGTAAAAATAAAAAGGGTATGATGTCGAGTGAATCAAGATTATTACAAAGTCGCTCAAAAGGGCGCTTGGGTTAGTATTATTACATACATTGTGTTATCAATATGCAAGCTAACCATTGGTAGTATGGCACATTCTGCTGCTTTACGAGCAGATGGATTTAATAATTTAACAGATATTATTGCATCTGTAGCGGTTCTCATCGGATTGAAGATTTCTCAAAAACCGAGAGATGAAGACCATCCTTATGGGCATTCAAGAGCGGAAAACATTTCTTCATTATTAGCTTCTTTTATTATGATGATTATCGGTTTACAGGTACTAGTGAATGCGGGACAATCTCTTTTTTACCATAGAACTGAAACACCCGATCTACTAGCTGCATGGGTTGGATTAGTGTGTGCCGTTATAATGATTGCCGTGTTTCTTTATAATAACGGTTTGGCTAAGCAATTAAAAAGTCAGTCGCTACATGCTGTTGCAAAGGATAATCTTTCAGATGCGCTCGTTAGTGTTGGAGCAGTCGTTGGTGTTGTCGGTTCACAATTTGGGATGCCGTGGCTTGATACTGTAGCGGCTGTTGTGGTGGGGCTCATCATTTGTAAAACGGCATTTGATATTTTTAAAGACGTAACTCACGTATTAACCGATGGATTTAATCAAGAGGAACTAATGAAGTATGAACACGTCATTACAGAAGTTGAAGGAGTCAATTTTATTAAAGATTTAAAAGGTCGTATGCAAGGCAATTATGTGATGCTTGAAGTAACGGTGATGGTCGATCCTCATTTAAATGTCATTCAAAGCCATGAGATTGCTGACCAAATTGAAGATGTGATGAAGCACGACTATAAAATAAGAGAGACTATCGTGCATATTGAACCTGATGTTCATAAAAAGAAAGGAGGATGAATGGATAGAGTACCAGTCATCCTCTTTTTTTGTTTTACTCTTTGTCTTCGTACTCCGCTAAGGCCACTGCAATTTTATCTTCAATGTCTCGCAAGTTGCTCGCCATAAAGTTATTTAATATGATAGAGAACACCAAATCCTGTCCATCTTTTGTTGTTACATAACCAGAAAGGGAAGTAGCACCTGTAATTGTACCTGTTTTTGCTTTTACATTCCTTTCAGCCGCTGTTCCTCTCATACGACTACGAAGCGTACCACCTTCTAAGCGGTCACTCGCACCTGCGACTGGAAGAGAGTGTAGGAAAGTTGGATACCATTCTTCTTTTTGCACTTCAACAAGCAATTTTGACAGCTCATTTGCAGGAATGTTTGTCACATGTGAGATACCAGAGCCGTCTCGAATACGCATTGTATTTGTATTAAGTCCACGTGCCGCAACATAATCTTCAAGAACCTCAAGTCCCTTTTCCCAACTTCCTTCGTGATGAACGGCTTGTCCCATTTCTTTTACTAATGTTTCAGCAATGGTGTTGTTACTGAGCTTCATGAACGGAACAAGTAGCTCAGAAAGAGGCATAGACTCTCTTGTGTATAATACTTGTGCACTTGGTGGTGTTTGGCCGTATCCACCTTGTTTTGGCTTTACATGAATACCAGCTTGCACAAGAGCCTTTTTAAACAAATCAAGTGCGTAGCCAGTCGGCTCCCAAAGTGTTACCCATGAGCGAGTATTAGTACTATTAAATGGAATCGTTCCTTCTACAACAATATTATTTGTTCCATGCTCTCGTGTTACACGAATGGAACGAGTTCCACTTTCAATTGTTTTTGTTTTATTAATGATAGTAGGATAAGTTGTTTCAGGAATTAATGAAATTTTAGCAACTTGTCCAGGTTTTGTAGGTGATGTTTCAACGATGACAGTTCCTGCATCATAATCTTCATTAGGTGAAGCTGTTAGAGCAGAAATTTGCGCCCCGTAGTAATACGATTCATCGTTCCAAATCATGTCTTCTGATAGTCTTACTGCATTGTACCACGTATCATCTGCAATAATGTCTCCTTGAATCATTCGAATGTTTTTAGACTTTAAATATGTACTCATTTGATCAAAATCTTGCTTTAAGAGCGTAGGGTCTCCTTTTCCTTTTAAGTAGAGATTTCCTTTTAATACGTCCCCAACAATTTCTCCATCTGTGAGGATCTCGGTTTTAAAGGTATGGTCAGGACCTAACGTATGAAGAGCAGCAGCTGCTGTAAGGAGTTTCATATTTGAAGCCGTCTTCAGACGCATATCTCCCCACTTTTCAAAAACAACATCCCCACTTTTTGCATCGCGAACACTAACGGCACTAATAGCTCCTTTTAAGCGATCATCTGATAAAATGTGGTGAATGTTTTGCTCTAAATCTGTGTAGTCATTGGATGCAGTTACGTTTGTAGGAGTCTCGGCTGGTTGGAAAGGCGTTAAGATAAGTGTGAAGAGAAGTAAGTACGTAAATAACTGTTTTTTGGTGACATACAATGATTTCATGTCATTCCTCCTTTAGTTAGTGATGAATTAATAGTAACTAAAAAATTAGAATATTTTAACAATATTATGTAGGAATAATGAAAAATGAATAAAAGGTCACGTCTTTTTGAGAAGTAAGCGTCACTAAATGTGTGTCATTATACTCAAAAGAAACTGAAAAATTCAACTATTGTCTTTTTCCTTCACATTTAATAGGTTTGTCCGTTAATAACTGTATATATAGGAAAAAGGGTGAGAAAAGAGATGAAAAAAGTAAGTACGAAGCTCGTTGTTTCGTTTACGTTATTTATTACACTTCTCTTGTTATTTGTTTCAGGGGGAGCGTATCAATTTACAAAAAAACAAATTGAAGAAGATGTAAAAGTACAATCACAAACAATGGTGAAAGAAGTAAAGCGAAACATTGATTTGTATTTAACAATGTATAGTCGTAACATTGATCGATTCAGTCAAAATGATGTCATTATTAACTTTTTACGACAAGAAAATGGTGTAGCGGAGCCCGAAGAAGCAACTTATTTCACGTGGCAAACGGTTGAGAAAGAATTTACATCTTTTACCGAGAGTTATCCCAATATTGGACTTCAATACATCGGAGCAGAATCAAAAGGAATGTTCTCTGTTCCGAATGCGACCTTTGATGCTAGCTATGATCCGAGAGGCAGAGGTTGGTATATTCAAGCTAAAAGCACACCAGATCAGGTAGTGTATACAGAGCCATATGAAGATGCAAGTACAGGTGAAACAGTTGTCACGATTGCTAAAGCAATTATTGATCCTCAAACAAATGAGTTACTCGGTGTTGTTGCATCTGATTTAGAGTTAAGCATCTTGAGTAAAATTGTGTCAGAAACAAATGTTAATTATGGCGGATACGGGTTTTTATTTGATGCCAAAGGTACCGCACTCGCTCATCCTACAGAAGCCGGAAATAACTTAATGGACCTTTCGTTTATTAAGAAGATGTATGAAAGTGATAATCCATCTGACTTTCTTCAGTATGTGTATGAAAAGCAAGATCGTGTTCTAGCTTACGAAACAGTTGAGTCAACAGGGTGGAAAGTTGGATTTGCGTATATTTACGACAATATGTTGGTAAGTGCGAATGACATTTTTAAAATGATTTTAATCATTGCAGGAATTGGACTTGTACTAACAGTTATTTTAACAATTGTCATCTCTCGTACCATTACAAACCCAATTTCACGTTTAAAGAAAGAAGTCGAAAAAGTTGCCAATGGAGATTTAACGGTTCATATTGAAACAAAGTCAAAAGATGAAATTGGTGAATTAACACTTTTATTCAATGAAATGGCTAAAAATATGAAACAAGTGATTAGTACGGTCCAAACATCAGTGGAAAGTGTGAAATTTTCTGTTGAAAACTTAAGTGCGGTATCCGAAGAGGCAACCGCTTCGAGTGAGGAAATTGGACGAGCTATCCAAGAAATCGCAACAGGGGCTAGTCAGCAGGCATCAGATGCGGATGGTACAAATACAAAAACAATGGATTTGTCATCGAAGATTGAGAGCGTTATTGCTCAAAATGAACAAATCACTCTGTTATCTGGACAAGCAGCACAAGCAAATGAAAAAGGGTTATCGCAAGTTAAAACATTACGTCATCAAACAAATGAATCAGTAGAAGTGGTCCAATCTGTTCAAATGGTCATGAAAGATTTAACGGACAAAATGAAGGAAATTGAATATATCATTCACACAATTAATGCCATTTCTGATCAAACGAATCTTTTAGCCTTAAATGCAAGCATTGAAGCAGCCAGAGCAGGTGAGCATGGAAAAGGTTTTGCTGTTGTAGCAGACGAAGTAAGGAAGCTAGCAGAACAATCATCAATTGCAACAGAGAAAGTGCGTCAAACCATTGCGAGCATTCAAGGAGAAGTTGTAAAAGTTCACCAAGAGTTTGAACGTACAGATGAGATATCAAAGTTACAAGAAGCGGTTGTAGCCGATACTGAAGATGCGTTTCATTCAATTGCGTCCACAATTGAAGAGGTTGTGACGTCGATTAAAGAAGTTGTGAAAAATATGGATGAAATCGATGAAACGAAAGAAGATGTTGTTTCGGCAATTCAAAGTATTGCTGCAATTGCTCAACAATCAGCAGCTGGTACAGAAGAAATAACAGCCTCAACAGAAGAGCAAATTCGTGCCATCTCAACGGTTTCTCACTCAGCAGAACAATTACAAGAAGCTAGTGAAGTATTGGTCCAAACCATTCGTCAGTTTAAAGTAAACGATGACAAAGAAAAGTAAAAACATAGAGAAACAGGGTTGCCTATAAGTGGAGGGCAACCTTGTTTTCTTTATCTCATACGGATCTGTCCAGTTTGTACGCCGCTGAGCAAGCGCTTTTCGCTTTTTGTTGAGCAAAAAGTTTGGTAGGATTTTGGTTTTGTGAGAAAATAACTTTGTTTTTAGTTTCCATATTGGGGGGGGATATCATGGTTAAAAGTTTAACTGATAGTACAACATTACATAATGGTGTGAAGATGCCTTGGTTTGGCTTAGGTGTATTTAAAGTTGAAGAAGGCCAAGAAGTGGTTAATTCAGTAAAGGCAGCAATTAAAGCTGGATACCGTAGCATCGATACAGCAGCGATTTATGGAAATGAAGAAGGGGTAGGTCAAGCAATTAAGGAATCAGGTGTTGCTCGAGAAGACCTATTTATTACAACAAAAGTGTGGAATGCAGATCAAGGGTATGAGTCTACATTACAAGCTTTTGAAACGAGTTTGCAAAAACTAGGATTAGAATACCTAGACTTATATTTAGTTCACTGGCCAGTAAAAGGAAAGTATAAAGAGACTTGGAAGGCACTTGAAAAGCTTTATAAAGACGGTCGTGTTCGTGCAATCGGGGTAAGTAATTTCCAAGTTCATCATTTAGAAGATGTGTTAGCCGATGCGGAGATTAAACCGATGGTGAACCAAGTAGAATATCATCCTCGTTTAACACAAACAGAGCTTCAATCATTTTGTAAAGAACAAGGCATTCAACTTGAAGCATGGTCACCATTAATGCAGGGTGAGTTACTTGATAACTTGACACTACAAGAAATTGGTGAAAAATATAATAAATCAGTAGCTCAAGTGATTTTACGTTGGGACTTGCAAAATGAAGTTGTAACGATTCCGAAATCAATTAAAGAGCACCGCATTATTGAAAATGCAAGCATCTTTGACTTTGAGTTAACAAAAGAAGATATGGAGAAAATCGACGCGTTAAATGAAGATCGCCGCGTAGGTCCAGATCCAGATAACTTTGACTTTTAATTAACAAAAAAGGAAACGCCATTTAAAATGGCGTTTCCTTTTTTGTTAACTTACTTGTTTGACTTCTTGTAGGTTGTCACTTTTTTTTGATGTTAATTTATCCACTGCGTTTGCAATGGCACCATCGCCTGTTACGTTACAAGCTGTACCAAAGCTGTCTTGTGCTAAATAAAGTGCCATCATTAACGCAACCATTGTTTCATTAAAACCTAACATTGTTTGGAGTAAACCAGCAGCTGCCATAATGGCTCCACCAGGAACACCAGGTGCGGCAATCATTGTCACACCAAGCATTAAGATAAATGGCATAATAATAGAGAAGCTTATTTCCATTCCATTTAAAAGCATCACTGCCATCGCACATGAAACGAGTGTAATCGTACTACCTGACAGGTGAATAGTAGCTAATAATGGAACAGAGAAGTCGGCAACTTTTTCGCGCACACCGTTTTTCTTTGTTTGCTCTAATGTAACAGGAATCGTTGATGCTGAAGACTGTGTGCCAAGAGCTGTAAAGTAAGCAGGAAGCATTGTTTTTAACATTTTAAATGGATTTTTACGAGAGAGTAATCCACTTCCTGTATATTGCATAATAAGCATCAGTGTGTGTAAAGCAATAATCATGATAAAAACTTTCGCGAAAACAGACATAATCGTTTGAACCTGCCCACCATATGTCATGTTCGCAAAAATACCTAAAATATGAAAAGGTAATAATGGAATGATTACTTTTGAGATTACTAATTCAACAATACTACGGAATTGAACCATTACGTTCTTAAGCGCATTTCCTTTTATAACGGCCATTCCAAGACCCAATGTAAATGCTAAAATTAGAGCTGTCATAACTTCCATTGGAGCTGGAATTGGCATTTCAAAGAATGGCTTTAGAAGTGCTTCTTCAGGGTTTTCAAGAGCTGCTGATCCTTGAGACGTGCTTAAAATAATTGGATACAAGCTTTTGGCTGCAAGAAAGGCGAAGAGACCAGCTGTAATTGTTGATAGATAAGCAATTCCCGTTGTTAACCCTAAAAACTTTCCTGCACCTTTTCCGATTTCTCCAATCCCTGGTGCGATAAAAGCAAGGATAATTAACGGAATGGCAAACCCTAGGAAGCTACCAAATATACTATTAAATGTAACGAATATCTTAACGAACCATTCAGGTCCGACACTACCAATCATGATACCTAGTAAAATCGCAATGACGATTCTAGGCAAAAGTCCGATCTTATTCATTTTGTCCTCCTGTGAAAAACATTTGTTTGTTATAGGTGTATTATACATAAGTCGACATGATTTGTTAAGCTTTTTTTCTTGATTAAAATTGTTTTTGTAAAAAGTGTTGTAGTTTAAGCATTAATAAGGATAGCGGAGCTCTTCTTTTACTGAATTTGTGGCGGTAATGTTGTGAAAAATTAACTAATGCATCACGACTTTCTTTAAATAAAAAAACTAGCCGAGGTTATTGACTCAGCTAGCTTAAAGTAGAATATGTCTTTTAATAACTGATTGATAAGGGTCGAACAATGACTGTGAGACAGGAGCTGTTACAGCTACTTCCTTATCTGTAATAGCATGTTTAAACGTGATCCTAACAGCATGTAACGCTTGTTGTTGACCTTTGATAGCATGACCGCCATACAGTGTATCTCCAACTAACGGGTGACCTAAGTGGCTCATATGAACGCGGATTTGATGTGTTCGACCTGTGTCTAAAGAAAGCTCAACAAGTGTTTGATTACGTTTGGTGTCACGAAAACGCACGTGATAATTTGTTAATGCATGTTGTCCAGAAGGAGAAACACGTCTACGAGTTGGATGATGGCGATCGCGTCCAATGCTTGCTTGTATCGTCCCTTTATCTTGACGAATAATGCCATGTACAAGAGCAATGTAAGTACGTTTAATGTGGCGATCTGCCAATAGTTGATCAAATAAAGCACTCGCCAACGGGTATTTTGTATACAAAATGGCTCCCGATGTATCTTTATCAAGTCGATGGACATGTCGTGGCTGAGTGTGTAAATCTTGCTGTTGAAAATAGGCTGCTACTCCATTAGTTAGCGTATTAGTTTGTTCATTAGAACTAGGATGTGTGTCCATTTGAATAGGCTTATTAAGAATAAGGATATGTGGGTCTTCATATAACACATCCAATTCAATAG
The DNA here is from genome assembly GCF_003184905.1 of Bacillus sp. CGMCC 1.16541. GTDB lineage: Bacteria > Bacillota > Bacilli > Bacillales > Bacillaceae_H > Priestia. Next base: position 73,126 of record NZ_QFRU01000014.1, on the reverse strand, counting down.
AACTTGTCACCACATTATGATGCTCTGGCTCATATACGTGCAGCTGCACATTATCTTTTTCTTGTAAGTGAGTGGTCCACCTTACAACCTCTTCATTCACCATTACTTTTTTTTCCATACGATAGAGATGAAGCGTTTTACGAGGAATGTTCCATCTCTCTTTTAAATAGTGTTCGACTGTTTTATCTTTCCATTTTTGTCGAATCGTTTCTTCAATCCATTCACCTTTTTTAATTAATGTCATCGCTCTAACCACCTAAAATGAATTACTAATAAGTATACCATTTTTATGAGTTTATTAAGAATAATGTCGTTTTTTGTAGAATGTTTTTTGTAAAAAAGAGGATAGTTTTAGGAGGAAATAACTACCTACAGTTCTCATTTACACTTTATGTTATCCTAAAAGTATTACAAAACAGTATCTCTTTAAAAGGTGGGTCAATCGTGAGAATTGCATATGCAGCTCCGTCAGAGGTAGAAGAGTACATAGAAGAGTTAACAGAACATCTTTTGTATGATTTGTTGCCCCAATATGTATCAGAAAGTGAGTTTAACGAGTTACAAGAGCTTCACCTTTTGAATCCTCTACAATCATCGAATTCTTCGTATAATGGGTTGCTAGAGGAAGCGCTTCAAATCGTGTGTAGCTTGCAAGCTCTCATTGCGGTCATTCAAACAATTCGTTATAGAAAAATAGAGAAAAAACATCAAAAAATCTTTGAAAAGAATGTTCAAAAATTAGAAGAGTTTGGATTTTGTTTTCCTTTTTCAATTGAACACTTTTCAAAAGAAAATTGTGTAACGACGGGTTCTTATCATATAACAAGCGGCTATAAAGTGGCATTAAATTAAATGGTTGTCTTGTATGATATGAGTAACAGAAAAGTCATTTAACCAAAAACGCTTGTCTAGTATCCATTCACTTCTGAGGATATCATAGACAAGCGTTTTTGTAGGTTGAGTCAAACAGGTATGTTTCTTGCTCCTTTTGTCTCGGACACAATCTATTATTTCGATGCTTTTGCTTTTTCTAAAAAGGCTTTAAATGTTTCTTCAGGTTGATTACCTACAAGACGGTCTACTTCTTGACCATCTACGTAATGAATAATCGTTGGAGTTGATTCAATACCATATTTATCCCACATAGAATCAAACTCTAGTAAATTAAATTTCTGTAAATCCACACCCATATCTTCTGCTAGTGGAGCTACTACAGGTGTTGCTTTTTTACAATGCTCACATAGTGGGCTGTAGAAATAAACGGTAACTGTCTCTTTGTTTTCGATTACTTCATCTAATTCATCAGGTAGAATGAGGTTTTGATAGTTTGGATCATCTAATTGTTTTGCAGTTTCAGGATGAATTGTATCTTTACCATATGGATTTCCTTCGGCTTTTTCTTTATTCTGCATGTTTGTGACAAGTACAAGAGCTCCAAAAATAACAAGGATAATAGATGCAAAAAGAATAATTTTTTTCACGGTTTTACCCCTCCTTAGATTGACGCATAATGAAGATATGACAAACTGTAATGATTGTAAACGCAGTAAGCGCTAAAAATGGAATCGTGATAAACCCTAACCAGTTAATGTATTGACCAGTACACGGAACGGTACCACAAGAAATAGCGGCAGAACTGAAAGCTGGTACTTTTTGAATGAGGTAATGATACACTGAGATGCTTCCTCCGATAATGGACAGTGGCAAGATATATTTCGTAACGGTATAATCTTTTTTTGCATAAGCAACGCCTAAAATAATTACAAGTGGATACATGAAGATTCGTTGATACCAACACAATTCACAAGGGACATATTTCATGACCTCAGAAAAAAATAAACTTCCGAGTGTAGCAATGAATGAAACACCCCATGAGAAAAATAAAAGAGTTTCCTTCTTTATGTTTTGCACACCTTTCCCTCACATTCGCTATAATCTCATAAAAATTATAGAGGACAACCCAAAGAAAGTAAAATATATAAATTGGTCTAAAAAGTGTCACATAACGGAAGAGCTGTTATGTGACACTTTTTAGACTTAAGCGAATGCCCCCCCTCCTTGCGGAGGTGGAGTCATTCGCTATAGATGAACCTTTATGGGGGAGTTAGATAGGTCTAGATACTCGTTGTTAAGCATTCTCTCTTTTTGAAAAGCAGTAGTATGTTCTTCCATATAAACTGAGTTTACAAAATCATTCTAACAACATGTCTATCAATCGTGCTGTCGAAAGGAAGGTTCCTATTTTGTAAGTTTTTAAAATATTTTGACATCTTTGGTAGAAACTGTTTAAATGTAAAAAAAAGTAATCTATAATTCTTCCTATACAGACAAATAGGGGGATGGTAAAGGTGAAAAGGGTCATCGTTGGTATTGTTACTTTTTTCTTGCTATTATCCGGTTTTACAAGTACAGCTCAAGCAAGTAGTACAGGTCAGTTCATTATTATTAATAAATCCACAAATCAATTAGCGTTTTTTGATAACGGAAAGCTCGTTAAAACATTTAAAGTGGGAACCGGTCGCAGTATGAGTTACACCCCAGAAGGAACATTTAGCATTGTGAATAAAATTAAAAACCGTCCTTATTATAAGAAGAACATCCCAGGAGGTTCCCCTAACAATCCACTAGGTGATCGTTGGCTAGGCTTGAACGCAAGAGGTACATATGGTACAACTTATGCGATCCATGGAAATAATAATTCAAGCTCAATTGGAAAGTATGTAAGTTCTGGCTGTGTGCGTATGTACAACGAAGATGTCAGATGGTTATTTGATCGCGTAAAACTTCACACAAAAGTTGCCATCGGACAATTTGGTTCGAAGAAGTTTGAAGACATTGCAAAGTCAAAAGGCTACAATACAGCACCAGCACCAGCACCAGCACCAGCTCCTGCTCCATTTGTCTGTAAGAGTGTGTGTCATAATAACCTAGAGCTATCAAAAGGTCAAATTGGTTATGTGCAAATCAACAAACCTATGCCGCTTATGGAAAAAAGAGATGGCAAATATACAGTTGTCGGTACGTTACCAGCTGGAGTAACGTATAAAGTATACGAAGTAGATCGTAACGTAAATGTGGTCAGTGTAGGTGGAAGGTATATTGATCACAATCTAAGTAGAATTCATGTAAGTTATTTACCAACAGTCAAAATTAATGAGTTGAAAAAATACTATAACTATTAAAAAATAGATGTCATATGAAGGGCGTAAAATAAGCCTTCTTCATATGACATCTTTTTATGAAAAAGAGAAATAATAAAAAGAAATGTTTACCTTTTTGGAAAAGCGGGAATAGAAGAATAGATTTTTGAAAGGGTTGTTATAGATATGTCGACAATAGATTTATCAAGATTTGAAAAAAAGATGATTATTCGTAATATCGAACATAAAGATATTGATGATATTTTGGCACTACAAAAATTATGTTTCCCGGGTATGCAACCGTGGAAACGTGAGCATTTAGAAAGTCACTTATCCGTTTTTCCGGAAGGCCAAATTTGTGCAGAGTATGATGGAGAAATTATCGGTTCGTGTTCGAGCTTAATTGTAAACTTTGATGAATATGATGATAAACATACATGGGACGATATTACAGATGAAGGATACATTACAAATCATAATCCAGAAGGATACAATTTGTACGGTATTGAGGTTATGGTTCATCCAGAGTATCGAGGGATGAAGATTGGCCGTCGCCTTTACGAGGCACGTCAAGATCTTGCTCGTGAATTAAATCTAAAAAGTATCATTATTGGTGGGCGCATTCCAAATTATCATAAACATTCGAGTGAAATGTCACCGAGAGAATATGTTGAACAAGTGATGCACCATAAGATTTATGACCCCGTTTTATCATTTCAGCTTATGAATGGATTTACGCTTATGCGTATTAATCCAGGGTATTTACCTGATGACCTTGCTTCAAACAAATATGCGACATTAATGGAATGGAACAATGTAGATTATGTTCGTAAAACAAAGCGTCACTTTAAAACATCATTCCCTGTTCGCGTGTGCGTTGTACAATATATGATGAAACAAATCTCTTCTTTTGAAGAATTTGGAAATCAAGTGGAGTATTATACCGATGTTGCAGCTGATGCAGGTGCAGATTTCTGTGTGTTTCCAGAAATTTTTACTACACAACTTATGTCATTTTTGAATGAACAAGTGCCAAGTAAGGCAGTGCAGCGACTCACTGAATTTACAGAAGAGTATATTGAGCTATTTACAGACCTTGCTGTTCGCTACAACGTTAATATTATTGGAGGTTCTCACTTTGTAGAAGAAGATGAGAACATTTATAACATTGCCTACCTTTTCCGTCGTGATGGAACGATTGAAAAGCAATACAAAGTCCACATTACACCGAATGAACGTAAGTGGTGGGGGATTAGTGCAGGAGATAAAGTGGAAGTATTTGATACAGATTGCGGAAAAATTGCAATTCAGATTTGCTATGACATTGAGTTCCCAGAGTTAGCTCGTATTGCAACAGAAAAAGGAGCAAACATTATCTTTACACCGTTCTGTACAGAAGATCGTCAAGGCTATTTGCGTGTACGTTACTGTGCACAAGCTCGCGCGGTTGAGAACCAGATTTATACCGTTATTGCTGGAACAGTTGGAAACTTACCACAAACAGAAAATATGGATATTCAATATGCGCAATCAGCTATTTTTGCACCATCTGACTTTGAGTTTGCACGTGATGGGATTGTAGGAGAATGTAACCCAAATATCGAGATGGTTGTTATTGGAGACGTGGACTTAGAGATTTTGCGTCGTCAACGCCAATCAGGAACAGTTCGTCAGCTAAAAGATCGCCGACACGATGTATATAATATTAAATATAAGAAATAACGTTTTCTTATCCGTTCATCTATCTATTTATTGAAGGGAACAAGATAAGAAGAGGCAATGTCAAATGGCGCACTTTTTACGTCTTTGATATTGCCTTTTTTGTATGGTGTTTTTTTCTTAAAGTTTTGTCATAATAAGAAAATAGAAAAACTAGTGGAGTGAAAAGAATGGGGTTTAATAATCAACAAGTATTACCGGCTGTTCGTGATATGAAACAGTTAGAGAAATTTTTAGAAAGTGAATTCGAGTATGGCGTCTTATTAGATAGCCAACTAGGGTTGCTTAAAGGGATTATGAATGAAACAAAGCGAGCAGGTAAAAAGCTCATTATTCACGTTGATCTTATTCATGGGTTGAAGCATGATGAATATGCAGTTGACTTTTTATGTCAAGAGTATAAACCTGCTGGACTTATCTCTACGCGTGCTAGTGTGTTATTAAAAGCCAAGCAACGAGGGATTTATGCAATTCAGCGTGTATTTTTACTTGATAGTACCTCGTTACGAAAGAGTTATGAGCTTATTAAAAAAGTGAAACCAGACTATATTGAATTGCTACCGGGGATTGCGCCGATGATGATTCAAGAAGTACAAAATGAAACCACTATTCCTGTATTAGCAGGTGGACTCATCCGAACAGAAGAAGATGTACTAAAAGCGCTACGTGCAGGTGCAGCTGCAGTGACAACATCAGATCGAAATTTATGGCATGTTTCGATATAAATAGGTGTTGACAACGCTTTCAACATCTTGTAATCTATAGACAAGTTAATACTTTGTGACGGAGAAAAAGGAGATCCACAGTGTACCCAAAAACTAATACTAGCAATGGGTGTTTTGTGGACTCCTTTTTTATTCGACATAACGTAAACGTTTACGTAGCCAAAAGGAGGCGTTTCTATGACAGTTTTTTGGGGAGAAGTTATTGGAACTATGATATTAATTGTCCTTGGTGCAGGTGTATGCGCGGGGGTTAATCTAAAAAAATCGTATGCAGCAAATTCAGGTTGGATTGTTATTACAATGGGATGGGGATTAGGTGTTGCGATGGCTGTATATGCAGTTGGAAATATTAGTGGTGCACATTTAAATCCTGCTGTTACAATAGGTCTGGCATTGACAGGAGCATTTGCTTGGGGAGATGTACCAATGTACATTGTCGCTCAATTTTTAGGAGCAATGCTAGGATCAGCACTTATTTATTTACACTATTTACCTCATTGGAAAGAAACCGAAGATGCTAGTACAAAATTAGGTGTATTTGCAACAGGACCAGCAATTGTTAACCCGTTTGCTAACTTATTAAGTGAAACAATTGGGACATTCATTCTTGTTTTAGGTATACTAGCACTTGGAGCAAATGAGTTTACAGAAGGTTTAAATCCACTCATTGTTGGATTCTTAATCGTTAGTATTGGTCTTTCATTAGGCGGTACAACAGGATATGCCATTAATCCAGCACGTGATTTAGGTCCACGTATTGCGCATGCATTATTACCGATACCGGGAAAAGGTGGATCAAACTGGTCATATGCTTGGATTCCTGTTTTAGGACCTGTTTTAGGAGGTTCGCTAGGTGCTGTATTTTATCAATATGCATTTGAAAACAAGACAGGAACAATGACAATTGGTGTAGTTGTTTCAGTAGTGATTATATTAGGTATCACATTTGCGCTAACAAAAATAAAAAGCACAAGATTATCAGAAGGATATGGAAAATAAAAGAGGAGAGGGATAGAAGATGGAGACTTATATTTTATCATTAGATCAAGGAACAACAAGTTCACGCGCTATGTTATTTAATAAAAAGGGTGAAATTGTGCATGTTGCCCAAAAGGAATTTACACAACACTTTCCAAAGCCAGGTTGGGTTGAGCATAACCCGAGTGAAATTTGGGGTTCAATTTTAGCAGTTATTGCAACTTGTTTATCAGAATCAGGTATCACAGCAAAACAAATCGAAGGAATTGGGATTACAAATCAACGTGAAACAACGGTTGTGTGGGAGAAACACACAGGAAATCCTGTTTATAATGCGATTGTATGGCAATCACGTCAAACAGCAGATATTTGTGAAGAGCTAAAAGAAGCAGGTCACAGTGATACATTTCGTCAAAAAACAGGATTACTCATTGATGCTTACTTCTCTGGTACAAAAGTGAAGTGGATTCTTGACAATGTAGAAGGAGCAAGAGAAAAAGCAGAAAACGGGGACTTACTGTTCGGAACAATTGACACGTGGTTAATCTGGAAATTATCAGGTGGGAAAGCGCATGTAACGGATTATTCGAATGCGGCTCGTACGTTGATGTTTAATATTTACGACCTTCAGTGGGATGATGAATTATTAGAGATTTTAGGTGTACCAAAGTCTATGTTGCCTGAAGTGAAACCGTCTTCAGAAGTATATGCTCATACAGTAGACTATCACTTCTTTGGTCATAACATTCCAATTGCGGGTGCAGCAGGTGACCAACAAGCGGCATTATTTGGACAAGCATGTTATGAAAAAGGAATGGCGAAAAACACATACGGTACAGGTTGCTTTATGCTTATGAATACAGGAGAAAAGGCAGTACCTTCTGAGCACGGATTACTTACAACGATCGCATGGGGAATTGATGGGAAGGTTGAATATGCTCTTGAAGGAAGTATTTTTGTGGCAGGTTCAGCAGTACAATGGCTACGTGACGGTCTGCGAATGGTAAAAGATGCAAGAGATACAGAGCACTATGCGACAAAAGTTGATTCAACAGAAGGCGTTTATTTAGTACCAGCGTTTGTTGGACTAGGAACACCATATTGGGATAGTGATGTACGCGGAGCAATGTTTGGATTAACACGTGGTACAACAAAAGAGCATCTTATTCGAGCAACGTTAGAAGCTCTTGCTTATCAAACAAGAGACGTGCTTGGTGCAATGGAGGCAGATTCAGGGATTACATTAAAAACTCTTCGTGTAGATGGAGGAGTTGTGAAAAATGATTTCTTAATGCAATTCCAAAGTGATATTTTAGACGTACCTGTCGAGCGTCCGAGCGTTAACGAAACGACAGCGCTAGGTGCAGCTTATTTAGCAGGACTAGCTGTGGGCTATTGGAAAGACAAAGAAGAGATTGCTCAGCAATGGAATATGGAAAAATCATTTGAGCCGAATATGGATGAGCAAAAACGAGAAGAATTATATACAGGGTGGAAAAAAGCAGTTCATGCAACAATGGCATTTAAATAATAGAGGAAGTACTTTTATTGCCAACGGATGTATGATACAATAGAAACAAGTTAATAAACAGGTTGGAGAATGGGAGAGACCACAAGCACTTACACCCTATTTAGGGGAGTAAGTGTGTTGTGGTCTCTCTTTTTATGTCTAAAATGGAAATTGAAAGGAGAATGACACATGTTTTCAAGTCAAAGTCGTTTAAATACATTAGAAGAAATGAGTAATCAACAGTTCGACCTACTCGTTATTGGAGGAGGAATTACAGGGTGTGGAATCGCACTAGATGCAACAACTCGTGGGATGAAAACAGCCCTTGTTGAGATGCAAGATTTTGCAGCAGGAACATCAAGTCGTTCAACAAAGCTTGTACACGGTGGTTTACGCTATCTAAAGCAGTTTGAAGTGAAGATGGTAGCAGAAGTAGGGAAAGAACGAGAAATTGTATATGAAAATGGCCCACACGTTACAACACCTGAATGGATGCTTCTTCCAATGCATAAAGGAGGAACATTCGGTAAATTTTCTACGTCAATTGGATTACGTGTATATGACTTCTTAGCAGGTGTTAAGCGCTCTGAGCGAAGAAAAATGTTAAGTGTTGCTGAAACAACAGAGAAAGAGCCGCTTGTAAAAACAGATGGATTAAAAGGTGGAGGCTATTATGTTGAGTACAAAACAGATGATGCCCGCCTAACAATTGAAGTAGTAAAAGAAGCGGTAAAACGCGGTACATCAGCAGCTAACTATGCAAAAGTAGAGAAGTTCCTTTATGAAAATGGCAAAGTAGTTGGTGCGGTAATTGTTGATCAATTAACAGGCGAATCTTATAACGTGTATGCAAAGAAGATTGTTAATGCAGCAGGTCCTTGGGTAGATTCACTGCGTGAAAAAGACAATTCTAAAAAAGGAAAGCAACTAAAATTAACAAAGGGTATTCACTTGATTATTGATGAAAGTCGTTTCCCTTTAAAACAAGCGATCTATTTTGATACACCAGATGGACGTATGGTCTTTGCAATTCCACGTGATGGTAAAACATATGTAGGAACAACAGATACAGTTTATACAGGAGACGTGGCATATCCACGTATGACAGTAGAGGATCGTCGTTACGTATTAGATGCGATTGCTTATATGTTCCCTACATTAAACATTACAGAAGAAGATGTAGAATCAAGCTGGGCAGGTTTACGACCTTTAATTCACGAAGATGGAAAAGATCCATCTGAAATCTCTCGTAAAGATGAAGTATGGACATCAGATTCAGGGCTTATTACGATTGCGGGTGGAAAGCTAACAGGTTATCGTAAAATGGGTGAAATGGTTGTCGATCTTGTTGCGCAGCGCTTGAAAGAAAGTGAAGGCAAAACGTTCGATAAATCAAAAACAAAGCATATGCCAATTTCAGGTGGAGATGTTGGTGGCTCAAAAGGATTCCCAGCATTTATGGATATTCATGTGAAAAAGGGAGTCAAACTAGGTCTTACACATGAGCAAGCAGAGAAGCTTGTAAAGCGCTACGGCTCAAACATTGATGTTCTTTACAGTTATATTGAAACACAACAAGATGAACTGAAGAAAAGTGGCTTACCGTTAAGTGTCTTCTTACAAGTGTATTATGCGATGCATGAAGAAATGGCGACAAAACCAGTTGACTTCTTTATTCGTCGAACAGGCGCTGTGCTATTTGATATTGAGTGGGCGAAAAAGTGGAAAGATGATGTCGTTCGTTACATGAGCGAATCATTAAAATGGACAGAAGCACAAACAAATGATTATAAAGCAGACCTTGAAAAACAACTTCATGATGCAGTGGTTGCTGCACCGAGTGACAAAGTTAGCTAACAATTATTTTAATAAAGTGGCTCTTTCCCGTCTGGGTTAGAGCCATTATTATGCAAAAAGTGTAAGAGCAACTATTTTGTGATTAGACATGTTAAAATGAAAGCGTATAGCAAAAAAGAAATGAAAAATTTTAAGCAGGAAGAGTGTTATTTTTGTAGAACTATTGTATGCAACGTTTCGTAAAGTACCATAAGTAAACGAAATGGTAAAGAAAAGTTATGTCTTTTCTTTGTTCATACATATTACCGATCAGCTGAAGGGGGCCTCATCTTATGAGTTGGAAGCAAAAATATGCAGCATGGATTAACGAACCTGCCTTAGATGCAGAAACACGTTCTCTACTAGAAGAGATGAACGGAGACGAAAAGCGACTAGAGGAATGCTTTTACAAAGAATTAGAATTTGGAACAGGTGGAATGCGTGGCGAAATCGGACCTGGTACAAATCGAATGAATGTCTATACCGTAAGAAAAGCATCTGAAGGATTAGCGCGCTACATTGAAGCAGCAGGAGAAGAGGCGAAACAACGAGGTGTTGCGATTGCCTATGATTCAAGACATAAATCACCGGAATTCGCGATGGAAGCAGCCAAAACATTAGCGACTCATGGTATTAAAGCATACGTGTTTGAAGAGCTTCGTCCAACGCCTGAGTTATCGTTTGCAGTTCGTCATTTACAGGCATTTGGTGGAATTGTCGTCACAGCGAGTCATAATCCACCTGAATATAACGGTTATAAAGTATATGGACCAGACGGAGGTCAGCTACCACCGAAAGAAGCTGACGAATTAGTTTCATATGTGAGTGCTGTCGAAAATGAACTTCAAATTGAAGTAGAATCCGAACAAGCACTAAAAGAAAAAGGGTTAATTGAAATGATTGGTCATGAAATGGATGAAGCCTACAACGATTGCTTACAAACTATTTCATTACATCCAGAGTTAGCACGTGAAGTTGGGGCTGACTTAAAAGTTGTATTTACACCGCTTCATGGTACAGCAAATAAGCCAGTACGAAAAGCGTTGCAAACACTTGGGTATGAAAATGTAACAGTTATTCAAGAACAAGAGCTGCCAGATCCAAACTTCTCAACAGTGAAATCACCGAATCCTGAAGAGCCTGCAGCATTTGAATATGCAGTTCGTGAAGGCGAAAAAGTAGGAGCGGATCTGTTAATTGCAACCGATCCTGATGCTGATCGCTTAGGAATTGCAGTTAAAGATCACAATGATCAATATGTGCTCTTAACAGGAAACCAAACAGGAGCGATTTTACTTCACTACTTATTGAGTGAGAAAAAAGCAAAAGGTATCTTACCAGCTAATGGTGTTGTGTTAAAAACAATTGTAACATCTGAAATTGGTCGAAAGATTGCAGAATCGTTTGGTTTAGAAACAATTGATACGTTAACGGGCTTTAAATTTATTGGTGAAAAAATTAAGCAATACGAGCAAACAGGGGAGTACGAATTTCAGTTTGGATACGAAGAAAGTTATGGTTATTTAATTGGTGATTTTGCACGTGATAAAGATGCTATTCAAGCAGCACTTTTAGCTGTAGAAGTATGTGCGTATTACAAGAAAAAAGACATGACACTTTATGAAGCTCTTCACCAAATTTTTGAACAGTATGGATACTATCGTGAAGGACTACACTCTTTAACGCTAAAAGGAAAAGAAGGAGCAGAACAAATTGAACACATCATTTCGACGTTTAGACAAGCTCCTCCAGAAGAAATTGCTGGCCAAAAAGTAACAATTGTTGAAGATTATAAACTAAGCGAGCGCCATGTTTTGTCAGTTCAAACAAAAGAAGAAATTTTACTGCCAAAATCAAACGTTTTGAAATATTACCTTGAAGATCAATCGTGGTTCTGTTTACGTCCATCTGGTACAGAGCCAAAAGTGAAGTTTTATTTTGGAGTAACGGGGCAAACAGATGAAGAAAGTACGGCTAAATTAGAGCGAGTAAAAGAAGATGTATTAAATCAAATTAACGGCGTATTAAGTAGATAAAAGAAGAGCCTTATACTAAAGACCGCTAACAGAAACTTTGGAGGAACAAGGTTTAATGGTAGCGGTCTTTTTTTACACTAATCAAACGTTTGTTTAAAGTCGTTAATCCATTGATTTAAAAGGGATAAAAGAGCATTAATCAAACGTTTGTTTAAATATCTACAACTTTTGATGTAGACAACCTCCACCCATCTTTTGAGAGATAATGGTATAACATTCCTGATATAATAAACGTACATTCACTTGAACATTCATCATGATGCAAAAGCGAGGATACTTCTACTTTTAGATAGACGAGACGAATGAGAGAGTTTCGCCTTCGTAAAGTTGTTTAACCTTTATAAGGGGATATGAAAATGAAAGATCATAAAAAACGTAGTGACAATCGTACCTTAAAAGAAATTGCTGAAACGCTGAATTCAGAAAACGATTTACAAATCATGCTACACGAAGTATTAAAAAAACTGTTGAATTTAACAGGACTTTATACAGGATGGATTTTCTTGATTGATTCACAAGGAAAATATGAACTTGTTGCGGATTATAAGCTACCTGAAGGGCTGTGTATACAAGATAAACGACCGATGTGTAAAGGTGGGTGTTGGTGTATAGACCGTTATAATGATGGGCGATTAAAACGAGCAACAAATATTATTGAGTGTAAGCGAATAGAGGATGCTATTGAGTTTGGGTGGGGAGAAACGAACGGTATTACGCATCACGCAACTGTTCCGTTGCGTGCAGGAGATGAAAAGTTTGGTTTACTAAACGTTGCTTCTCCAAATAAAGTTCACTTTTCAGATGACGAACTTGTACTATTAGAAGGAGTAGCTTATCAAATTGGAACAGCGATAAAGAGAGTAACACTTGCAAAAAAAGAAAACGAATTGATGCTTTTAGCAGAGCGTAATCGACTTGCAAGAGATCTTCATGACTCGGTGAATCAATTGTTGTTTTCACTTGTGCTAACGGCTAGAGGTACAAAGGAAATGACAGAGAACCCTGATATTAAAGAGATGTTGACTTATATGCAACAGCTTTCGCAAGACGCATTAAAAGAAATGAAAGCACTCATCTGGCAACTTCGGCCACAAGGCTTAGAACATGGGATTAGTACCGCTTTAATTGACTATGGGAAAATACTTGGCTTAACTGTTCACATGGATGTGCGTGGTGTATTAAATCTCTCTTCACGAATAGAAGAAGTGTTATGGAGAATTGGACAAGAAACATTGAATAACTGTAGTAAGCATGCCAACGTAAAAGAAGTGTTTGTGACATTTGAAGCCACAAATCAATCTGTTGTGATGACAGTCGAAGATAGAGGAGATGGATTCGTTTATGAATCAAATCAAACGTTACCTTCGCTCGGATTGTTAAGTATGAAAGAGAGAGCAGAATTAGTGAACGGAACATGTCATATTCAAAGTTCGTTAGGGAAAGGAACACAAGTGACAATTTGGATGCCACTGTAGGAGGGGAAAAGATGAAAATTAGAGTGCTAATTGCTGATGATCATCACGTTGTCAGAAGAGGCTTGCTGTTCTTTTTAAAAACGCAATCCGAAATTGAAGTAGTTGGGGAAGCCAAAGATGGAGTAGAAGCAGTGCAACTCGCTAAAACGCTGAAGCCAGACGTTGTATTAATGGATTTAATCATGCCAAATATGGATGGAATTGAAGCAACAAAAAAGCTAAAAGAACAATTACCAGAAATGAAGGTACTCATTTTAACAAGCTTTTCGGACCAGGATCATGTTATTCCTGCTATTCGCGCTGGAGCGGTTGGTTATCACCTCAAAGACGTTGAACCAGATCAACTTGTTCAAGCGATTTACGCTGTTCATCGAGGTGAAAGTCAACTACATCCGAAAGTGACTTCTCATGTTTTCTCTCATTTATCTGCCAATGAAAAGAAAGAAACGAGCTTGCTTCATACATTAACGAAGCGTGAAAGAGAAGTATTAATGGAAATTGCAAAAGGAAGAAGCAATAAAGAAATCGCATCTGTTCTTGTGATTACAGAAAAGACTGTAAAAACACATGTATCGAATATCTTCTCAAAACTAAATGTAGCCGATCGTACGCAAGCAGCTCTTTACGCTGTAAAACACGGACTTGTTTAAGGCATCTACGACTAAAGTTGTAGATGTCTTTCGACTTTTTTAGGAGGAAATGTTCCACCTTCTGTAAGATTTCTCATTTTAGCTTTTCACGTATACTAGTCGTAACAAATGAAAAAATGGAGCGATGAAGATGAAGGTTGTCATGATAAACGGAAGCCCTAGAAAGCAAGGAAGAACAACAATTGTAGCAAAAGAGCTACAACATCAATATGGTGGTCAGCTCGTTGATTTAAGTACATTAGAATTACCGATTTTTAACGGAGAACCACATCAGTATGAGCTAGAAGTAGTACAATTGCTACGTTCTACTGTTCAAGAAGCAGACGCAGTTGTGTTACTGTCACCCGAATATCATAGTGCAATGAGTGGAGCGTTAAAAAATGCACTAGACTTTTTAGGAAGCGAGCAATTTCATCATAAACCAGTGGCGGTTTTAGCGGTTGCTGGCGGAGGAAAAGGTGGTATGAATGCTCTTAGCAATATGCGTACCGTGGCTCGTGCTCTCTACGCGAATGTCATTCCGAAGCAACTTGTACTCGACCCAATTCATATCCAACACGAACAAGGGACGTTAAATGAGGAAGCATCTTTACTTGTAAAAGCTCTTATCGAAGAGTTACACATGTATGCAAAAACGTACGAATTAATGAAACAAGCACAATAAAAAGGTATGTATCAAATGGAACTCACACCTGTCCCATCTGATACATACCTTATTTAATTAGGAGACAACTGACTTTTGCTGATTGGAAAAGTAAGGTGATGAATAAACCGCACGATAAATACGTGGAGAAATAAATGCACCGAAAATGGTAAATATGACGTCTTTTACTCCAAAAAAGGCCATGACCTTCCAAGCTGTAACGTAGCTCATCGGTGCTTCTAACCAATAGTTTACGGCTATAAACATATAGTTCGTGCCAATGATATAAATTAGTGCAATACCAACAAAAGATGCAATCAAGAATGTAGGAAGCGTTGGATCCTTTTTCATCTCAATTATTTTCCCGGCCAAATAAGCGGCAATGATATAGGAAAGTAAAAATCCACCTGTACTTCCAACTAACACACCTATTCCTGCTTTAAATTGTGCAAAGACAGGTGCTCCTGCAAGGCCTATTAGCAAGTAAACAACCATTGAGGTCGCTCCAAGTCGACTTCCAAGTAAAACGCCCGCTAGAATAGCGAAAAATGGTTGCATTGATAGTGGTACACCGGCTACTTGTAAAAAAGGCGCCCATGATGTGATATTTGCCCCAATTGCCATTAATGCAGCAAACATACCAATCAATGTAAGGTCTAATGCACGAAAGCGTGGTTTTGTTTGCATGAGAAACCCTCCAATTATTATGTAGTGTTATAAAAAGTTTAAAGTTAACAACTAATTATGTCAACGGTACATATTATTCGGTTAACATAAATCTTTAACAGTGATGCGATTTTTATGACAGAATAATCAGCTAAATAGAGAACAAAATAAAAGAAGGGACGTATATCCCTTCTTTCTACATATCGTCCATTGTTAATTCAGCTATGTCATCTTGATCATGCTGTGTCGAAGCATGATCAATGTATCGTAGCAATGAATACAATTCTTCTTGAATCACTCGGTAGTTTCGTTCAAAGTTGTACGCATGTAAAAAATGTTCAATTCGTTTAGAAAGAAAATCATCGTTGGTTCGAACCATTAAAATCAATAAGTTATCCCATTGTGATCGGTGTGTGTAATACAGTGCTCTGTCGTAATCTACAAAGTCCATTGTAAGCCCTCCTTTTGAGGAGTTACGTATAGTGTATGACATTTGTACAGTTTCTTACGGTGTAAATGTTGGGGAGATGTCCAATGAAAAAAGACGTAATAATTGATAAAAGAGAGTAAAAAATGTATCAAACGTTTGTTTACAGATGGGGTGGAAATCTGCCTCTTTTTTAAGTGTAGCTTCAAACAACTTGTTATCTCTTCTTACATAAAACAGAAAAGTTCTGACATATCGTGATATATTTTTATCAGAATGTTCGGTTAAATTAGTTATCGTTTTACATTCTGTCTAATGAATGGCAAATGATGAATCGATATAATTTAAGGACAGCACCATCATTATGAAAGGAGAAGATGACTTATGTTTGGAAAATATCCTCGGAAAAAAGTTTTACTCTACAGTTTAATTATTCTTTGTTTTATCGTGATGGAAACACCGTTGATTTTGTTTGCGAACACGTCAGAATCAATGGTGATGGGCATACCATTTTTTCTTTTTTGGAATTTACTCTGGTGGTTTATTACGACTGCGCTGTTTTTAGTAGGCTACTTAACAAATTGGGGGAGTAAAGTGAAGCCAGGAAGTGAATAAGACAAGTTATGATTTCTAAAAAGCTAGATAAAAGGGGGAATGGATGCGATGACCACTGGTGTCCTTATCATTGCAGCTTTTATGATTATTCCGTTAGTCGTTGGCTTTTTTGCCGCTTCAAAATCAGCCAATACAAGTGAAGATTTCTTTATTCAAGGACGTGGTATGGGAGCCGTTGCGGTCTTCTTTACAGTAGCCGCAACATGGTGGAGTTCGTTTGCGTTCTTAGGTTCAAATGCAACGTTTTATACACATGGACCGGTTTACTTAACAGCTTTAGCTTGGAACTTATTATTTGGATTTATGTACTATGCGATCGGCAAAAGAGTTTGGTTTTTAGGAAAGAAATTCAACTACATTACGGCTTCAGATTTAATCGGAGATTTTTATAATAATGAAAAACTTCGTGTAATCGTAGCAGCCATCCTTCTTATTTTCACCATTCCATATCTTCAAATTCAATTAACAGGAGGAGCGTACTTAATTGAAGTAGCTTCTGGAGGTACAATTCCTTTTTGGTTATCTGCTTTAATGTTCTATTTTGTAATCGTTGTGTACGTGTGGGTAGGAGGGATTCGTGCTGTTGCATGGACAGACATTATTTACGGAGCCCTTCTATTCTTCGGAATGATGTATGCAGGGTATTATATTTCTCAAAATTTAGGTGGACCAACTGGTATGTTTGCGCAATTAATGGAAACAAGCCCAGCTCATTTATCACTGCCTGGTCCACAAGGGACAATGGGTTATCCAATGTGGTTTTCTCTGTTTGTTGTAACAGCAATCGGAGCGTTTATGGGTCCTCAAATTTGGTTGAGAATGTATTCTGTAAAAAGTGGCAAGTTGTTTAACTTAATGCCATTTCTACTTGGTTTTGCGGCTATCGCTTATATCGGATCAGTATTAGCTGGTTTCTCAGGTGTTCTTCTTGAACCTAATATTTCAAATCCAGATCAAATTTTACCGATTATGTTAATGAAATATGCACCATTTGCATTAGCTTCTCTTATTTTAGCGGCAGGTGCCGCAGCTGCCATGTCTACTGCAAATTCACAGATTCATGCAGTGTCAACAATTGTGACATTAGATTTTTATCAACGCTATGTGAAGCCAGATGCTAGTCAAGAATCTATCATTAAAGTGGGACGCTGGTCACTTATCATCTTTTCATTAGTTGCTTACTTCATGGCCCTAGTTGTACCAGGAGTGCTAGTGACCATTGGAATCGCTGCTCTAGCAGGAACAGCTCAATTAATTGTCCCAACTATCGGAGCAATTAGCTGGCGTCGTGCTCATCCAACAGCAGCTATCTGGGGGCTTTTATCAGGAGTAGTAGTTGTGTTGTTGATTACATTTATCCCTTCTCTTAGTGCGCCGTTTGGCTTTCATGCAGGAGTATGGGGCTTGTTAATAAATAGTCTTTTATTTGTATCACTAAGTCTTATCTTAGAACGAAAAGATCAGACAGTTATTCAAAAGTTTGAAGCTGCTCGCCGTGAATACAACGAAACGTATCATCAAGAATTATTCGAAGAGCCAATTACAGATAAAAAAATTGAAGAAGTGCTGTAGGAAAGGAGCTCTTTTTACATGGCCAATTATTCAGAAGCTGTCATGTTGACTCAAAAGCTCGTTCAAATTCCATCAGAAAATCCGAATGGGTCTGAAGAGAAATGTATCGCGTTTGTTGAGTCATGGCTTCGGGCATTACCGAATGTATCTGTAAGTACGCAAGTTGTTGAGCAAGGAAGGGAAAATATCATTGCCAAATATGACGGACAAAAAGTAGGTGAACGGCCACTGGTTATCATTGCCCATATGGATACTGTTCCAGTTGAAGGTGAATGGTCTGTATCGCCATTTGAAAGTATGATTCAAGACGGGAAGTTATATGGGCGAGGCTCTTGCGATATGAAGAGTGGGCTAGCTTGTGCGTTAATGATGTTAAAAGTAGTTGCTACAAAGCAAATGAAGCTTACAAGAGATCTATATGTAATTGCGACGGTTGATGAAGAGGGTCCATATATGAAAGGAGCTATGGCTCTTGTAAATGACAACATTGTTCCGTCTAATGCTTTACTTATTGCAACAGAGCCTACTAACTTAACATTAGCAACTACACATAAAGGAACGATCTGGTACGAGCTACTTATAGAAGGAAAGAGCTCTCACGGTGGAAATGCTCATCTTGGGGCTGATGCGGTCCATGCAGCGTCTGAAATTATTGTGCGTTTAAAAGAAAAAGTAGCTAATCTTTCATATGACCACCAGGTTTTTGGAAAGCCTACAATCTCTGTTGGAACGATTGAAGGGGGAAGTAAAACAAACATGGTGGCGGGGTCTTGTCGAGTAGAACTTGATTTTCGTCTAGTACCTCCAATGACAAAAGAAGAAGCCAATGAGTTAGTCGCACAATCAATTCAAGAAGGGTGTGCTTCTGTAAAAGGAGTAAGAGGATCTGTTCAACATTTAGGGTGGCAACGCCCGCCGTTACTAACTTCTCCAGAGAGTGTACTTCGGAGTATGTTCCATGAAGCGTATGAGCAAGTGGTTAATGAACCTTTAAAAGAGAGTGGTTTTCCTGCTTATACAGACGTGACGATGATTGGTTTAGAAACAAATAATCAAAACTTTGTTGTGTTTGGGCCAGGTCATTTAGATCAAGCGCACGCAATTGATGAGTTTGTTGAAGTCGAACAAATTGAAAAGTGCGTAGATATCTTGCTAGAAGTTGTACAGAAATAAATATAAAAAAGGCAATGTTTACAGAGTTTCACACTTCTGAGACATTGTCTTTTTTATGTTCGTCTCATTTTCGCGTTAGGAAGAAAGGAACGTTGCCTCAAGGCTGAAAGTTGACATCAACTTATCAGAGTAATTCATTATTTACCTGTTTGACTCATAGATTAGAGTAAGGAATGAAGGGGGGAGCTTGTTTTGCGTGAGGAAGATTACAAGCAGTTACAATATGCAATTGAAGAAATCACGGAGATTGCGACAGGATTTGGACTAGACTTTTATCCAATGAGGTATGAAATTTGTCCGGCTGACATTATTTATACATTTGGAGCTTATGGAATGCCAACTCGTTTCTCACATTGGAGCTTTGGGAAACAGTTTCATAAGATGAAAGTGCATTATGATTTAGGATTAAGTAAAATTTATGAACTAGTCATTAATTCGGATCCTTGTTATGCATTTTTATTAGATTCGAATTCACTGATTCAAAACAAGCTCATTGTTGCTCACGTATTAGCCCATTGTGACTTTTTTAAGAACAATTGCCGTTTTGGAAATACGAAACGCGACATGGTGGAAAGCATGGCTGCCACTGCTGAACGTATTAAGAATTATGAGTTGGTTCATGGTAAACAAGAAGTTGAAAAATTTCTAGATGCTGTATTATCAATTCAAGAACATATTGATCCTTCCCTTATGAGGCCGAAGCTTTCGTGGACATTAGAAGAAGAGGAAGAAGAGTCTGACGAAACACTTTCGCCGTACGATGATTTATGGAATTTAGATTATAAAGATAAACGAAAGCCAAAAATACAAAAGTTTAAGAAGAAATTCCCACCAAGTCCTGAAAAAGATATCCTTTTATTTATCGAAGAATACAGCCGACACCTTGAAGATTGGCAACGTGATATTTTGACAATGATGCGTGAAGAAATGTTGTATTTCTGGCCGCAGCTTGAAACAAAGATTATGAACGAAGGCTGGGCATCATATTGGCATCAACGGATTATTCGTGAAATGGATTTAACAAGTGATGAAGCCATTGAATTTGCGAAACTAAATGCAGGCGTTGTTCAGCCTTCGCGTACAAGTATTAACCCTTACTACCTTGGATTAAAAATCTTTGAAGACATTGAAGAACGATATAATCATCCAACAGAAGAAATGAAGAGAATGGGAGTTGAGGCGAACTCCGGCCGAGAAAAGATGTTTGAAGTAAGAGAAGTGGAATCGGATATTTCATTTATTCGTAACTACTTAACAAAAGACCTGGTCATGAGGGAAGATATGTACTTGTTTCAGAAGCAAGGGAAGGATTACAAAGTGGTGGATAAAGAATGGACACAAGTTCGCGACCAGCTTGTTAGCATGCGCGTGAACGGAGGTTTTCCTTATCTAACCGTAAATGACGGCGACTTTTTGAAAAATGGAGAGATGTATTTAAAGCACGGGTATGAAGGAATTGAACTAGATGTTAAATATCTAGAAAAAGTCATGCCGTATGTATATCAATTATGGGGAAGAGCGGTTCATTTAGAGACTATACTAGAAGGAAAAGCTGTGACTTTTACGTATGATGGGAAAAGTTTGCATCGTAAAAATCTATAAAAAAGTCGCTTATGAAGCGGCTTTTTTTATGTAAGCACATTATAAAATAAAAAATACTGAAAAGAATGAAAAAAAGTATTGAAAAAATGTATGCGATTTCATATTATAGATTTAAAGGTAGTGATGTTATTAAAAAACATAGTGATGTTATAACTTTAAAAACTCATAAGGGGATGGATAATTATGAAATACTTTTTAGATAGTGCTAAAATTGATGAAATTCGTTATGCATATGAAAACTGGGCAATTGACGGTGTAACAACAAATCCTCGTCATATTATGAACAGTGGAAAGCCTTTTCTAACAGTGTTAGATGAGTTAGGTAGTGAATTCCGTGGTGTAGAAGGGTTTCCTATCTCTGTAGAAATTAATCCTCACTTAAATGATGCACGCTTGATGGTTGAAGAGGGGAAAAAAATTGCAGCTCTATCTTCTAACTTTGTCATTAAGATTCCTTGTATTGAGCCAGGTTTAATTGCTGCAAAAGAACTTGAAAAAGAGGGAATTCGTACAAATGTAACACTTGTGTTCTCACCATCTCAAGCTTTACAACCAGCAAGAATCGGTTCTAAATTTGTATCTCCTTTCGTTGGCTGGAAAGAAAATAGTGGCGAAGATACTAGTCAATATATTCAAGATATTGTAGATATTTATAAAGCATACAACTATGATACAGAAGTAATTGTGGCTGCTTTACGTAATGGTAAACAAATTGTTGATGCTGCCAAAGCAGGTGCACATATCGTAACATGTGGTTTTGACGTGTATCAAAACAGTTTCCAACATGCATTCACAGATTATGGATTGAATGTATTTAGAAATGCTTGGGATAACACACTGACAGAAGTAACAGTTGGTAAATAACCACGATGAAAAGCCCTCAATGGAAATGTGTCCGTTCACCTTTGTTGAGGGTGTTTTCTTATATGTAAGGGGATGAACAGAATTGACAAACTTTGAGCAACTAAGCGCATTGAATAATCATCTTCAAATGGTTCATATAACAGATAATGTTTTTAAAAGATATGGTACTATTATTACATCATACGATTTTAGAGAACTAGAAGCATACATGGAACGTACTACAATTGATGAGACAGGAAATGTGTACGTAGCATCTGTGCCTGAAATGGAGCAGACGAAGATCAAAGAACAAATTCAACTGAACTTTTATGGAGATATGCCAATCCAGATTGGCTACTGCAATGGCTCTAATTGTACATTAAATGGACTTGAATACCATAAAGGTAGCGAAATAAATGTTGCTATGACGGATTTAGTTTTACTAGTAGGTTTAGTTCAAGAAATAGACAACAATCAATTTGAATCAAAAAATGTAAAGGCTTTCTTTGTTCCGAAAGGGACTGCAATTGAATTATACGGAACAACTCTTCACTTTGCTCCATGTAAAGTGTCAGACGATGGATTTAAAGTGGTTGTCATTTTACCTAAGGGTACAAATGAACCTCTCGAACACAAAGTTGAAACAATCACTGAGGAAGATAAGCTTTTATTTATGAAAAATAAATGGTTACTTGCGCATCCAAATCGAGAAGCGTTGATTAATAAAGGAGCTTATCCTGGGATTATCGGTGAGAACATCGAAGTTTATTATTAGAAGGAAGTTGGAAATGAAACGAAATAAAAGGGGAGTATGAATATAAATGGGGATGACAGGGATTTGGTTTACGCTTTTATCATGCGTATTCTTTATGGGGTTAGTTGGATGGGTCTCTTATTTAAAAACAAAAGGTGAAGTCAATGATTCTACAGGTTACTTCTTAGCTGGACGTGGCTTAACCGGGACGTTTATTGCGGGTTCATTGTTATTAACAAACTTATCGGCAGAACAATTGATTGGGTTAAATGGACAAGCATACCGTGCAAATCTTTCTAATATGGCTTGGGAAGTAACAGCTGCGTTTGCAATTGTCATTATGGCTCTTTACTTACTACCTAAATACTTAGGTGGTGCATTTACAACGTTACCGGGCTTTTTAAGTAGTCGTTACGATGAAGGAGTACGTCGTTATACTGTTGTTTTATTTATGTTAGGGTACATTTTTGTTACGATTCCGTCCGTTTTATATTCTGGAGCGTTAGCGATTTTAAAGTTGTTTAATGTCCCTGAAATGTTAAATATTTCGTATGAAGAATCAGTATGGCTTGTTGTATGGGTAGTCGGTATTATTGGTGCTCTTTATGCAATATTCGGCGGTTTGAAAGCGGTTGCTGTTTCGGATACGTTAAACGGTATCGGTTTACTGATCATTGGTATTTTAGTTCCAGTCCTTGGTTTCATTGCGTTAGGAGATGGAAGCTTTACAGATGGAGTAAAACAAGTTGTAACAGCAAACCCAGAAAAACTAAACGCAATTGGGTCCAGCACAGACTCCGTACCATTTGGAACCATATTTACCGGGATGATTTTTGCTAACTTGTTTTATTGGGGGACAAACCAGTATGTGATTCAGCGTACGCTAGGAGCAGCTAGTCTAGCTGAAGGTCAAAAAGGTGTGTTATTCTCTGGTTTTTACAAATTATCGATTCCATTATTCATGATGGTTCCGGGTTTAATTGCCTATCAAATGTATGGACAAGGGATGGAGCCAGTTGACCTTGCGTATCCAGCTCTTGTAGCAGATGTATTACCAACGTATATGTCTGGTTTCTTCTTAGCGGTGCTTTTAGGTGCTGTTTTAAGTTCATTTAACTCACTGTTAAATTCAGCGGCTACAATGTTTGCTTTAGATATTTATAAACCATTAAAACCAAATGCATCGGATGAACAACTCATTCGTATTAGTAAAGTTTTTGGTACAGTTATTGCCTTAGTTACATTTTTCGTTTCGCCAATGTTAATGAATGCACCAGATGGATTATGGGACTTAATTCGTCGCTTTACAGGATTCTTTAACATTCCAATTATCGCGATTGTACTAGTCGGCCTATTCTCAAAACGAATTCCGCCACTTGCTGCAAAAGTCGCAATCATCTTCCATGTTATTACATATTACATGTTAGTGTGGGGATTAAATCAACTATTTGGTGTTCAAGTAACACTTAACTTTATTCACATTTATGCAATTCTGTTCTTTATTGAAGTAGGAATCATGATGGCTATCGGTAAATGGAAGCCTTTACAAACTCCTTATACATTTAAGCCAGATGCGAAAGTAAGTCTTGTACCATGGAAGTATTCACTGCTTGTGACAGTTGTGTTACTTACACTTGTTGTGATGACGTACATCGTATTTTCACCAATCGGCTTAGCGTATGAAAAAGAGTTAGTGTCACCTTATTTCTGGGTTTCAATGATCGGTGTAACCATCGTATCTACGATTCTTAGTATCTTATCCGTAAAAACTTGGAATCAAAAATATGCAGGAGCATTACAAAAGCAATACAACAGCCAAGTAAATGAAAACAAAAATATTAGCGCTTAATTTCTTATAGAGAGAATAAAAAGAATGATGAAAAAGGAGACGACATGAAAACTGTACAAAACAAAGTCACGATGTCTTTAAACACACTAGTTGATGGATTTGAATTATTTTGGAATGATCATCTAATCATTAAACATTCGACAACCACTCCATTTATTTATGTTGGTTATGGAGAAGAAGAGATTGACATGTATCGAGGAAATTTCGATATAAAAGATTACGTAGTTGAGAGAGTCGCACTTCGTCAAGCACAAGTGACTCAAAATGAAGACGAGACGTTAACTATTCATTTAAGTCAATTTAAGGATGCCTCACCAATCTTAACGTTACTAGTGAAAGTAGAAGATGGGGATGCGAAGATACAGTTCATTGAAGTCGAAGAAGGATTCAATCGTTTTTGGGTTCGTGTTGAAGCTGATAAGCAAGAAAAAGTATACGGATGTGGAGAGCAGCTTTCACACTTTAATATGAGAGGGAAGAATTTCCCTCTTTGGACATCAGAGCCTGGTGTAGGACGTAATAAAAATACGTACGTGACGTGGCAAGCAGATGTGTTAGATAAAGCGGGTGGAGATTATTATCATACTAATTTCCCACAACCAACGTTTATATCTAGTCATAAATATTATTGTCATGTTGATACAACGTCCTATGCTGACTTTAACTTTAAAAACGACACGTTTCATGAGCTTCATATCTGGGAAGTACCAAATGAAATCATCTTTGAAGGAGCTTCTACATTCGTTGAATTAGTTGAAAAGATTACAAACCGTTTTGGAAGACAACCAGAACTTCCTGAGTGGACCTACAATGGGATTTGGTTAGGAATACAAGGTGGAACGGACACTGTCGAACAAAAACTAGAGAAAGCACTGTCTAAAGGTGTGAAGGTAGGCGGTGTATGGTGTCAAGACTGGCAAGGAGAACGTATCACTTCTTTTGGCAAACGATTAATGTGGAACTGGAAGTGGAATCCTCAATTATATCCAAATCTAGATGAAAAAATCAAAGAATGGAAAAACAATGGCATTCGTTTCTTAGGCTATATTAATCCATACGTAGCGGTTGAGGGCGATCTATTTGCACACGCAGAACAACAAGGTTATTTAGCACTAAATCAAAGTGGAAAAACATATCTTGTTGACTTTGGAGAGTTTTATTGTGGAGTAGTCGATTTCACTAATCCAGAAGCCTTTGAATGGTATAAAAGCGTCATTAAAGATCACTTAATCGGTTTTGGGCTAGATGGTTGGATGGCTGACTTTGGTGAATATTTGCCAACGGATGTTGTTCTTCATAATGGTGAGTCACCAATGCAAATGCACAATGCATGGCCGGCCATTTGGGCACAAGTCAACTATGAAGCTGTTCAAGAGTCTGGAAAATTAGGAGAAGCTGTCTACTTTATGAGAGCTGGTTATACCGGTGTTCAAAAATATTGCACACTCATTTGGGCAGGAGATCAAAGTGTTGATTGGTCCTTAGACGATGGGTTAGCTTCTGTTATTCCAGCCGCACTTTCTTCCGGTATGGTTGGGTGCGGACTTCATCATAGTGATATTGGCGGATACACAAGTTTACACGGAAACAAGCGATCAAAAGAATTGTTGATGAGATGGGCAGAAATGGGTGCGTTTACACCCGTTATGAGAACACATGAAGGAAACCGCCCATATGACTGTGCACAATTTGATGATGATGATGAAGTGTTAGAACATCTTGCAAGAATGACGAATGTATATGTCACACTTGCACCATATATTAAATCTCTTGTACAGTTAAATGCTAAAAAAGGTGTACCAGTACAACGTCCGTTATTTATGCATTATGAAGAAGATGAGAAGGCATATGACATTCAATATCAGTATCTATTTGGTGAAGATCTGTTAGTAGCCCCAGTGTATAACGAAGGTCAACAAACGTGGGAAGTGTATCTTCCAGAAGATGAATGGGTTCATCTTTGGAGTGGAGAAGAATGCAGAGGTGGAACAGTTGTAATAGATGCGCCTCTTGGGTACCCACCCATTTTTTATAGAAAGAACTCTGAGTGGGCGTCACTGTTTGCTATATTAACTGAGATATAAAAACTGCAAGAACAAGAAACTCTCTGCCCTTCAATCTATTCATACAATGGATCGAGGGCAGGGAGTTTTGTTCATTTTGTGCGCTCTTTCGTAAAAGGTTACTATGTTTCATTGGAATTTATCGAGAGGTAATGATGTAAGGTTAATGAAAGCAAACATTAACTTCTTTCTACTTCTTACTAAATAGAAAGAAAATAAAAAGAAGAAAATGAAATTTTCACTATTAAAACATAATGATGTATTATATAATGGTTATAACGAATTTGATAAATGAATTGATACAAAGGGGAAAATACATTGAATACAAATGTTTTATATTTACCGATAGGGAGAAAAACGTTCGACTTAGTAGCAGCAGAAGAATACCGTCAAAAAAGTGTACAATGGTTAAACGAAAACTACGATCATGTGGTTATGCCGACTGACATTTTAACGTCAGTCGAAGAATTGGAAGCGTTTTTAAATACTACTGCTCATGAATCAATTGATGTTATTTTGTATCAAAGTGTGACATTTGCTGATGGAGAGTTTATGGTTAAAGCACTTGAGCATCGCGCTGAGCCTGTAATTGTTTGGTCAGTTCGAGAGCCGAGTGTTGGAGGAAGATTACGCTTAAACTCATTAACAGGTGGTAATAGTACAAGTAACGTATTAAAAAATCATCAACATCCATTTGCGTTTATATTTGGTAACCCAGATGAAACAGCCCTCCAAGAAAGAATGCGTCGAGAAATGAGTGTGATGCGTGTAATCAAAGGATTACGACAGTTGAAAATTGGGGTAGTAGGAGAACATCCACCGGGCTTCTTCTTCTCAGATGCAAATGAGGATGAGTTAGCAACAAAGCTAGGGGTAAAACTACATTCTATCGATTTACATAAAGCATTTAAACAGTGTGTAGAGTTGCCAGAAGAAGAATGGTTACCAGCTATCGAGCGAGCTGAACAACAAGTCATTGGTATTCGTAGAGACGATGAGACAGTTAAAAAATTCGCTCAATTTTCTACATACGTTAAAAAGCATGTGGAAGAAGAAGAAATTCGTGCGTTAGCTGTACGATGTTGGCCGGACTTCTTTAACGAATTAGGGGCAGCAGCTTGTTCAACTCTCTCTCAATTTACCGAAGACGGTGTAGTTTCTTCTTGTGAATCAGATATTCATGGTGCTGTTTCAATGTTTATTTTACGTGAGTTAAATAAAGGCAGTGCCCCGTATTTAGGTGATCTTGTACATGTAAATGAAGAGAATAATTCAGTAGTGTTTTGGCACTGTGGAGCAGCAGCATACTCACTAGCAAGCCCAACAACTGGAGCGACCGCTGGTTTGCATCCAAATCGTCAACTAGGTTTTACAATGGATTTTGGTCTAAAAGCAGGAGAAGTAACCATTTTCCGTCTTAGCCATACACCAAATGGATATCGCTTGTTAGTGATGAGCGGGAAAGCTTTAGATACAGAGAAACCATTTAACGGGACATCTGTTGAAGTAGAATTAACAACGGATGTGACTGATACACTGTATGAATTAATGAATGAAGGATATGAACCACATTTTGCACTTGTGTATGGAGATGTCACGAAAGAGCTGATTGAATTAGGGCGTGTTCTTAATATTGAAACAAACATTTATGTGTAAAAGAGTGGATTCAATTGGAAGGAGTCCATCTATATGATTAGCACAAATAAAAACTTAGCCCTTTATCTACAAGTAAAAGAAGTCTTAATAAAGAGAATACAAGATAAAGTTTGGCCGCCTAACACGTTAATTCCAACTGAACAAGAGTTAATAGAAGAATTTAACGTTAGTCGTACAACGATTAGACAAGCAATAACGATGCTTGTTCAAGACGGGTTACTTGAAAAGAAGCAAGGAAAAGGAACGATTGTAAAAGATCAACCACTCGTTGGAAGTTTGGGGAAATTAAAAGGGTTTGCTGAAGAAGTAACGGAAAAAGGATTAACACCTCGTTCTAAGTTAATGAGAGCGGAATTTTCGAGGGACTTCTATTCAGAAAAAGAAGTACTAGGTTTAGCTGATGACGAAGAAGTGCTTGTTATTGAGCGCATTCGCTTTGCTGATCAAATACCTATTGCCATTGAGCGTTCGTGTTGGCCAGCTTACATTGGAAAGATTTTAGTCAAACACGACTTAAATATGGCAAAATTTTACGAAATTCTAGAAGAAAACGATGTGTTACTTAAAAATGCAAAAGAAAAGATTTCAGCCATGAATGCAACGATACACGAAGCGGACTTGTTAGGGATTCGTGGAGGAGAAGCGTTGTTAGAAATGACGAGATTGAGCTTTGGATTTGATGATAAACCAATTGAATTCACGAAAACAAAATTTCGAAGCGATAAGTATCACTATGACATTGAATTAACGAGATAATACAAGGGGAGTGGAAGAAATGACAACAACAACAGACGTAAAAACATATGGGTTATATGTAGATGGTGAGTGGAAAGAAACAGCTGAAAAAATGGATGTTCTTAATAAATACAATGGAGAAGTGTTTGCGAAAGTTGCGATGGCTAAAAGTGAACAAGTCGATGAAGCGGTAAAAGGTGCAAAGCTAGCGATGAAACAACCTTTAACCCCTTATCAACGATATGAAATCTTAACAAAAGCTTCTAAGCTACTAGTAGAGCGCCGTGAAGAGTTTGCGCAAGTACTAGCTTTAGAAGTAGGAAAGCCAATTCGTGAATCGCGTGGTGAAGTAGAGCGTGCGGCTCAAACATTAGAGGTATCGGCAGAAGAAGCAAAGCGTATTCATGGAGAAGGTGTCCCTGTTGAAGCTGCGCCAGGATCTGAAAATCGTATGGCTTTTACTGTGCGTGTACCATTAGGAGTCATTGCTGCTATTACACCGTTTAATGTGCCGTTGAATCTAGTATGCCATAAAGTTGGCCCAGCATTGGCTGCTGGAAACAGCGTAGTATTAAAGCCAGCGGAAGTAACATCTGTTTGTGCATTAATGCTTGCAGAAGTACTAACTGAAGCTGGATTACCAGCTGGTTACTTACAAGTAGTAACAGGCGACGGAGAGGAAATTGGAGAAGCTTTATTAGCGAATGAGGACGTGCGCATGTTTACATTTACAGGAAGCCCTCGTGTAGGAGAAATTATTCGCTCAAAAGCAGGTCTTCGTAAAGTGGCGTTGGAGCTTGGGAATAACTCAGCAACAATCGTTCACCACGATGCGAATATTGAGCAAGCTGCGACGTTAGTTTCACAAAAGAGTTTTAATAATGCAGGGCAAGTATGTATTTCTGTTCAGCGTGTATATGTGCACGAAGATGTGTATGAGACGTTCGTAAACAAACTTCATGAAAAAACGACAAAGCTTGTTGTCGGAAACCCATTAGATGAAAGCACTGATATTGGGCCGATGATTCGTTTAACAGAAGCAGAACGTGTAGAACAATGGGTAAACGAAGCGGTGGAGCAAGGAGCTCATGTCGTAACAGGTGGCAAGCGTAATGGTGCATTTTATGAGCCGACAATTTTAACAAATGTACATGATGATATGAAAGTGTGTCGCCAAGAAGTATTTGGGCCTGTCGTATCGGTTGCTACATACAAAGAGGTTGATGAAGTCATTGCAAAAGTAAACGATTCTGATTACGGTTTGCAGGCTGGTTTGTTTACGAATGATCTAAATTTTGCAATGAAGGCAGCACGTGAGGTAGAAGTAGGTGGTCTAATCGTCAACGATGCTTCTGCTTACCGAGTGGACCACATGCCATACGGCGGCGTAAAGCGAAGCGGTACAGGTAAAGAAGGTCCTGCTTATGCCATTGAAGAGATGACAGAAGAGCGAATTATTGTATTTAACCTATAAGCTTTTCATTTTTATGAAAGAGACGATCCATAAACAGTGGTTTTATCTTATGGTTCGTCTTTTTTGTTGATAAAAAACGTACTAAAGGTGACGATTATGGAATTCTTATCCGTTCTTATACCTATCTTTGGAATATTTGTCTTAGGGTACATTGGTCAAAGAAAAATTGGATTTGACACGAAAACCATTTCTACGATGGCGTTATACCTTATGTCCCCAGTGCTGGTATTTCAAACGTTTTATACGACAACGTTTAACTCAACTTATGTGTATATGAGTCTTTACTTGCTGGTTTTGTGCTTCTTATTAATTGGCCTTGTTTATATTGTAGCTTATTTAAAAGGGTATTCAACAGTGGAGACTTGCGGCATGATTTTAGCTTCTGCTTTTATGAATAACGGGAATTATGGGACACCTGTTGTTTTATTGTTGTTTGGTGTTGCTGGCTTAGAGTATGCCGTTATTTTAATGGTGATTCAGCAATTAATTATGTGTACCATTGGGGTTTATTACGCAGCAAAAGGAAGTAGTGAAGCGGGAGGCGTTCGTACAGCGATTCGAGCCGTTCAGCGGATGCCACTTGTATATGGAGCAATAGCAGGAGGAATCTTTCAGGTCCTAGATATTCCACTTTCTAAGCCCATTTTCCAAGCTGTTGATTTGGTAGCAAGTGCAGCAATTCCTACTATTATGATTACACTTGGAATGCAGTTAGCCAATATATCAATCAAAAAGTTACCAACATCTAAAGTCTCATTTGTGCTCGTTACAAAGTTAGCCATTTCTCCAATCATTGCGTACGGTCTGGTTTTCTTTTTACCAGTTGATGAGATGGTAAAACAAATTATGATTATCATGGCAGCTATGCCAACAGCCGCGAATACAACCATGTATGCTCTTCAGTTCAACACAGAGCCCGATCTTGTTTCTGGAGCAACACTGCTTAGTACGGTACTTAGCTTGGCGACACTCCCGGTGGTCTTTGACGTGGTATTGTAAAAAATCCCTTGTCTCTATTATCATTTTGAGACAAGGGATTTTACGTGAAAAGCTTGTTTTATACTGCTTTTACTTGTAATCTAGTACATGTCTTCGATAGTGGATACAATTCGTTTTGCCATTAAGTGATATCCGCGCTCATTAGGATGAAGAAAGTCAGAGAAGTAGTTCTGCTTCTCCTTATTTTCAAACAAGTCCTCGGTTTTTACATAGTGAACGCCTTTGCGACTTTTTATGCTTTGTTGAATCATTTCGTTCCAATCATGAATGAACGTAGATAAATGCTTTTGATCTTGTTCAATATATGGATCATACAATCCGATAAAATAAATAGGAGCAGATGAGTTTTGATGTCTCACGCTCGATATAATGGTAGATAGATTTTGCTTATATCGTTCTTTGCCTTGTTCGATTTCACTAGAAGTCGGGTTGGTCATTTTGTCACTACTTTGAATAAAATCATTTGTGCCAATGTTAATAAATAAAATGTCAGCTTTTGAGATAGAATTCTGCACATGTTCTTCTTTTAATCGATGTAGTAATTGCTCACTTGTTGCATGCGGAACACCATAATTCTTTAAAACGGCATTGCACTCACATTTCTCTTCGTAAAAACGCTTTGTGTCTCCAACGTAACCGTGATCGCCTTCGTTTCCTACTCCAAATGATAAAGAGTCACCCACTGCGACCATTCGTACTTCTTCTTTTGCTGGCTCCACTTCATCTATCGCGTATTTTCCCAATAAACCAAGAGCTGTTGCTTGATAAGGGTGATTCCAAAAGTAAACACCGATTCCGAGAAGAAAGGCGATGATAACGACATATGAAAATCTCTTCATGTTTAATCCCCTCCTCTATGTCATTTTGTCCATTACCCTGTTTTACCATGATGTAACCTTACGTACTTCTTTATTTCCAAATTTTAAAGGTCATTGAAATCTGTTTTCTTTCTAAAAATAAGAAAAAATAGGAGACAAAATCATGAAGAGTATTCGTTACATAATGGTTTGGATAATGCTTTTTTTCGTTATGGGAAATGAACAAGTACATGCTGAAAAAGAAGTCATGTATAGTCCAATCAGTTTTGATTTACAAATGTTGCTGTGGGATGAGGCTAAAGAAGTCATTCCAAATAAAAAAATCTTTACTGTTATAGATATGGAAACAGGCTTGTCCTTTAACGTTCAGCGAAGAGCTGGAAGCCAGCATGCAGATGTACAGCCGTTAACAAAAAAAGATACAAAAATTATGAAGAAAATTTATAACGGTGAGTGGAGTTGGAAGCGAAGAGCAGCAATCTTAATTGTAGGGGATCAAATGATTGCGGGCTCAATGCATGGCATGCCACATGGAGCAGGAGCACTTGAAAATGACTTCCCTGGTCACTTTTGTATTCATTTTCCTGGTAGTACTACGCATAAATCACGTAATACAGATCGTGCTCATCAATTAATGGTATTAAAAGCAGCGGGAAAGCTTGATGAATACGCAGAATTAGCAACTCCTATCCAATTAATACAGCTGCTGAATGTTGCAATCAACCAGCAGGATATGGGGATGATGAATTTAGCGGTCTCAAAATCGAAACACAACGCAAAGTTAGTTAAGGCATTGAAGCATATTGACTCCTTTATTTTAGATAAAAGTCAATTAGAGCAATTTGAAAACATAGACGCAATGGTGCTTGTAGAGATGCCTATTAAAGTGAAAATGACTGTGAAAGGCAAAGAAACAAAAACGAAAACAATTCACTTTGTTGTTAGAAGAAATGGGTTAAATAGTCGCTGGGTGATTGACAGTGAATCGTTTTATAAGCAAGTAAAATAACCCCAAGCAGTCGCTTGGGGTTATTTTAGGCAGGATGCGTTCGAATAAGGTTCTTTCGTCGGTACACACTTAATGCTAATCCAATGATAGTTGCGTTTACTAACATTGGGGAGTTTCCATAGCCTATAAACGGAAGGGTTATCCCGATAATTGGAAACAGTCCTAGTGTCATCAGGATATTAATGAAGAAAGAAATACTATAAAGGGTGATACCGCCAACAACTAACAACTTCCCAAATTTGTCATGCACTTGCAGCGCCATCATCACCATGCGAATGACAAATAAAAGTAAAAAGACAAAGAGAAACAATGCAAAAGTCCAGCCAAACGCATAGGTGAGTGTGACAAAAATAAAATCAGTATGTGCTGAAGGTAGTGCAATTCCTTCTGCAGGAATGGATTGTCCAAACCAACCCGCTTCAGATAAATATTCTTTCGCTGTGATATACATGTAACCGCTTGTATCAGCATATTTAGAATGGTTTAAAAAGCCGAGTAGTCGTTCGAGTTGATAAGGTTTAATGTATGATTGTGAAATTCCAAATGCGATAACCCCTATATAGCCTACTAAAGTTAAACCAGCAAGAATGGCGGTATAGATTTTACTTTTGCGACTGTAGGAGCTAAACAAAAACATAACCCCAATCATACCTATGTACACTCCAACCGTCGTTAAATCAGGTGCTTGTAAGATTAGAAGCACAGGACAGATAAATAATACGACTAACACATACAGAGGTATCCTCGCTTGTTCAAAAAAGCGTGCCCACGCAACTAAAAAGAAAGGCAAACAGATAAAGATTGTCAACGTCACAACCCCAAGGTTAATATAGCGACTTCCATTCATAAATACAGGAAATACAAACGGTAATAAAAGGACGATACAACCACATAAGTAAGGAATCCAACCGGATTTTGAAAGTTTTCGATAATCAATGAACATGAGTCCCATTGTCACAAGAACAGCTAAACTCGTTCCTATTACACGCATCCCAGTAGGTATAACTGTATCTTTAAATGGAATGAGAGAAGGTAAGAACCCTAACCCTAAAGCTCCCACAAATAACAACAGTAACATCCAGTCTATCTTGGGACGATGAAGTTTGTTCATTTTTATTCCAAGTTTTTCAGGGTCACCCATTTGCTCAATTGCTTTTTGTTCTGCTTGTTGTTCCGTTAATCCTTTTTCCAGCCACTGCTGGCGAGCTTCGTCGATATGATGCTGTAATTCAACAGAGACAAAATTTCTAGCTTCTTTTGAGCGGATGTAGGCGGTGACTTTCTCAAGAAATCGTTGTTTTTCACTCAATGTTAGTATCCTCCTTGTAGTAGTTCTTTTACCAAAAATGCTGAGCTTTTGCTTTCAGCTTTTTGAAGTACTTTTCGTCCTTTGTTATTCAGAACGTAATATTTTGTTTGCGAATCGTTCCACTCGGCTTTTACGTATTGTTTTTGCTCTAATCCATGAAGAAGGGTATATAAAAATCCTTGTTCATCTTCAAAGCGATGAATGCCGCGGCTGCGAAGGTGATTCATTAATTCAAACCCTGTCTTTTTGTGTGTAAGTAGTTGAAGAATAGCTAGTAATACTTCTTCATCTGATTGATTCGGTTTCTTAATCTCATTTAATACACGTTGGCGATGTTTATCTGTAAATTGTAATTCCTTAAATGAGTTTTTCTTCATGACCGCTTTTAAGTTTTTTAATTGTTTTTCCATCTACTCACTCCTCTAATTGATGTTTTAGGAGCTCTTTTGCTCGACGTAATCTCGTTTTAATGGTTCCTTGTTTGACACCTGTCATTTCTTCAATCTCTTTAATCGATCGTTCTTCAAAATAAAAAAGGTAAACGACTTCGCGGTATTTTAAAGGCAACGTTAAGACAGCTTCACTTAGTGTTGCATCTTCATCTTGTTGAATCATTTCGTCTTCAGGTGTATCAGTTGTAGCTTTTGATGAAAAGAAACTCATTTCAGTGAGCTGCATTTTTCTGTAGTGCCAACTGCGTAAGTAGTCTTTACAATGATTAATCGCAATTCGCCATAGCCATGTGCGCAATGACGCTTTTTGTTCATAGGTGTGAAGAGATCGATAGCATTTGACAAAGATCTCCTGGGTTAAATCCTCAGCAACAGCATGATTTTTTACATATGAATAGACGAGCTGTAAAATATCTTGACCATATAATGTCATGATTTCATTCAGTACAGTTTCTTCATCTGTTACTTGAAGCGCTTCAGCAACAAACTCTTTCAATGGTGAACCTCCTTTGTATGTCTATTTAATTGACGACGCATTCTATATATAGGTTTTCTTTTTTAAAAATTTATTTCATAAAATATGTAGGCAAAGAGGTGGAGTGATTATAAATGAAGATAGTCAATTTGATAGCGATTGCCATTGGTGGAGCAGGAGGGGCTTTTTTACGCTACAAACTCAATGTTTCATTATTACATAGCTATTATCCAGTGGGAACCCTTGTCGAAAATGTTTTAGGAAGTTTTTTATTAGGGTTGTTAACAGCTTATTTCCTACATAAAACGCCAAAAGAGTGGGTGAAATTAGGCTTAGGAGTAGGTGTGTGTGGTGGTTTTACGACATTTTCAACACTTGCGGCTGATGTCATTGATTTATCGCTTCATATGAGCCTTTTATCATCACTACTTTATATTGTCTTATCTTTATTTGGAGGGGTAGGTAGCGCGTTAACAGGCTATGTTTTAGGAGCTGAGTTAGGGAGGCGGAAGAAGGGAGTGATCGTTCGTTGAATTCTATGTATGTGGTGTTAGGTGGTTCGATTGGAGCTGTTTTTCGTTATTTTCTCGGTCTTGTGGTAATGAAACAATATTCAAATCCACCTTTTCCTGTTGCGATGCTAGTTGTTAACATCATCGGCTCAGGTGGATTAGGCTTCTTTTATGGTTATTATTATGGAGGGGTTCCAAATGGTTTAGTGTATGAGCAGCCCTTATTTTTAATCATGGCCATTGGTTTTTTTGGAGCGTTTACAACCTTTTCTACCTTTAGTATGGAAGTTGTTACGTTAATAGAAAGAAAACGATATAAAGAGTTAGCTGCATATATTTCTTTTTCGCTTATCGGAGCCTTTACTTTATTTAGTATCGCACTATTTATTGGAAAAGAAATGTTTTTTTAAAACATGAAAATGTTCATTCAAGAAAACGGGAACAGTAATAATAATTGGTAAATTATTGACATTGACTTTTAGAGAAATGTCGATTAGTATTCATTTTGGTTGAAAATTAATTCCTATAAGAATAGTGGGGTTTTAGTGTGAAGAAATTAGTTGTATTAATGTCAATTTTACTGACATTTGCATTTGTGTTAACAGCTTGTGGTACAAGTGATTCATCAAATGGAGGTAACGAGTCAAATAAAGAAAGTGCACAAAGCGATTTATACGCAAAAGTAAAAGAAGAGGGTGTTCTAAAAGTAGGAACGGAAGGGACATATCCTCCATTTACATTCCATGACGAGAGTGGAAAGTTAACTGGCTTTGATGTAGAAATTGCAGAAGAAGTAGCAAAGCGTCTTGGTGTAGAAGTGAAGTTTATGGAAACACAATGGGACGGTATGTTTGCAGGTCTTGATACAAAACGTTTTGACATGATTGCAAACCAAGTAGGTATCCGTCCAGATCGTGAAGAAAAGTATGATTTCTCTGATCCGTACATCGCATCAGCAGCTGTACTTATTGTAGCAAAAGACAATGAAGAAATTACAAAGTTTGAAGATTTAAAGGGGAAAAAAGCAGCTCAATCTTTAACAAGTAACTATGGCGATTTAGCGAAATCGTATGAAGCTGAATTAACAGGTGTAGAAGGATTTAACCAAGCAATGGAGCTTATTACATCTAAACGTGTAGATGGAACAATTAATGATAAGTTATCATTTCTTGATTACACAAAACAACGTCCAAATGCTCCTGTAAAAGTGGTAGATGAAGCAGAAGATGCAGCAGAAAGTGGTTTAATGTTTAGAAAAGATAGTGGCAAGTTAGTAGAAGAAGTAAACAAAGCGTTAAAAGAGATGCAAGAAGACGGAACATATAAAGAAATCTCAGATAAGTGGTTCGGTGAAGATGTATCTCCTAAGTAATATCTTTCAAGATCCTGAGCGCTTAGAGCGACTCGTAAATATTGCAAAGAGTTCCCTCTATCCAATGATAGAGGGTGCTCTTACATATACGATTCCTTTGACGCTTATTTCATTTACAATTGGAATGATTCTTGCCATTTTAACGGCTCTTGCTCGCTTATCTTCTAGTAAGGTACTAAATGTGATTGCAAGGGTGTATGTGTCTATCATTCGCGGTACACCTTTACTTGTGCAATTGTTTATTATTTTCTATGGACTACCGAACATCGGCTTAACCATTGATCCGTTTCCATCAGCGGTCATTGGTTTTTCATTAAGCGTTGGTGCGTACGCATCTGAAATTATTCGCGCAGCCATCTCATCCATTCCGAAAGGTCAATGGGAAGCTGCTTACTCAATTGGGATGACGTATCCCCAAGCTTTAAAACGAGTGGTTTTACCACAGGCAGCGCGTGTATCTATTCCACCTTTATCGAACTCATTTATTAGCCTTGTAAAAGATACGTCGCTTGCTTCACTTATTCTAGTAACTGAAATGTTCCGAAAAGCACAAGAGATTGCTGCGACGAACTATGAGTTTTTGCTTTTATATAGTCAAGCAGCGTTCCTGTACTGGATTATGTGCTTTGTGCTTTCTGTTATTCAAGGTAGAGTCGAAGCTCGATTAGATCGACACATAGCAAAATAAAAGGTGTGAGAGAAAATGATTAAGATTACAAACTTGCATAAGTCATTCGATCAACTTCAAGTGTTAAAAGGTATAGATATAGAAATCGAAAAAGGAAAAGTGGTTGTTGTT
This sequence comes from Bacillus sp. CGMCC 1.16541, assembly GCF_003184905.1. GTDB lineage: Bacteria > Bacillota > Bacilli > Bacillales > Bacillaceae_H > Priestia. The sequence continues at coordinate 35,240 of NZ_QFRU01000014.1, read as the reverse complement.
ATTGGGCCGTCTGGATCAGGGAAAACGACTTTTTTACGATGCTTGAATGTATTAGAAATGCCGACTAGTGGAAGTGTAGAGATTGATAAACAAGTATTAAAATTCGACGAACGTGTCACAAAAAAACAAGTCATCTCTTTCCGCCGCTTAACAGGAATGGTGTTTCAAAGCTATAATTTATTCCCTCATATGACAGCGATTGAAAATGTCATGGAAGGGCCAGTCATGGTGAAGGGAACGAGTAAGGCAGAAGCTCGTAAAAAAGCCGAGAGCTTATTGAATAAAGTAGGTTTAGGAGATAAGTTAGATTATTATCCATTTCAGCTATCAGGTGGTCAACAACAGCGTGTGGGAATTGCTCGTGCAATGGCGATGGAGCCTAAGGTAATGTTGTTCGATGAACCAACATCAGCGCTAGATCCTGAGTTAGTAGGCGAAGTATTAAAGACAATGAAGGATTTAGCACAAGAAGGAATGACGATGGTCGTTGTGACGCATGAAATGCGTTTTGCCAAAGAAGTGGCTGATGAAGTCATCTTTATGGACGACGGCGTTATTGTTGAACGAGGAACACCTCAACAAATTTTCGATGCTCCAAAAGAAGAACGCACACGTCGTTTCTTAAATAAAATTCAGTGAAAAAAGACTCGTTACAACATTCATTTATATCTGGAATGTTCGTAACGAGTCTTCTTTTTATTTATCTAAAACAGCTTCTGCAATATTAACAGAGTGATCGCCAATTCGTTCTAAATTACTGATAATATCCACAAATACAATACCAGCAGCACCTGTACATTGCCGATTATTAAGGCGAATTAAATGTTTCTTTCGAAGTTGTCGTTCCATTGAATCAATGACTCCTTCTTTATGAAGAACAGCTTTTGCCTGTTCTGTATCCTCCGATTCTAAAGAGTGAATAGCTGTTTCTAAAGTTGAAATTGTGACATTAAACATTTCTTCAAGATCAGAAATGGCATCTTCAGATAAGTGGGTTTTTTGAACTTTTTTATATTCAATCAACTCCATCACATTTTCCATATGATCACCTACACGCTCTAAGTCGCGGACGATATTAATAAGTCGATGATGCTTTTGGGATTCTTGTTCTGACAAGTTGTTGGGTGAAATTCTCACTAAATAGTTCGTAATCTTTTCATCTAAATTATTAATGGCTTCTTCAAATTGAACGATTAAGTCACTGCTACGTTTATCATTTGTTTGTACGAATAATTTTGCTTCTTTTACACCTTGAATGGCCATGTCACCCATGCGTAACACTTCTTTATGAGCTTGCCCTAATGCGATTGATGGTGCTTGATCCAATAATAATTCATCTAAATGTTTCACTTTATATTCAACAACACGATCGTTACCCGGTATCGCTTTTGTGACGATCCACGCTAAGAAAGCGATGAATGGAAGTTGAATAAGAGTATTTAACACATTGAAAATACCATGTGCAAACGCAATCGTCATTTCAGGATTTAAGTTCAGTGTATTTTGAAGTTGAGCAATAAGTGCTGTGTATGGAATTAAAAATACTAGTACTAAAATTGTTCCAATTAGGTTGAAAATAACATGTGTTAAAGCAGCACGCTTTGCTGTAATCGTTGCACCAATTGCAGCAATCAATGCTGTAATCGTTGTTCCAATGTTATCTCCAAATAAAACCGGTAAAGCAGCTTGAAGGTCCATTGCTCCTTGAGAGTACAATTGTTGAAGTAAGGCAATTGATGCAGATGAGCTTTGAACACTTACAGTGAAAATAGTTCCAATTAACACACCAAGTAACGGATTATCACTCATGCTGACAGTTAAATCAGCAAATGCTTGTACTTCACGTAAAGGCTTAAGGCCATCTCCCATTAAGTTTAACCCTAAAAATAATCCACCAAATCCAAAGACAATTTGTCCAATATTATTGATGCGTTTGTCTTTTAAAAAGAAGAGTAAAAAGGCACCAATTCCGACAATTAACAACGCATAGTCAGAAATCTTAATCCCAATAATAAATGCGGTAACCGTGGTCCCAATATTCGCTCCCATAATGACACCAATGGCTTGGCGAAGAGTCATAAAACCTGCACTAACTAGTCCAACAGTTAAAACAGTTGTTCCACTACTACTTTGAAGTAAAATGGTCACGAAGATACCTGCTAATACACCCATAATAGGATTTGTTGTAAAACGATCTAAAATTTCACGAAGTCGATCTCCTGCGGCTTTTTGAAGCCCGTCACCTAAAAATTTAATACTAAATAGAAAAATACCGAGTCCTCCAAAGAACATAAACAGTATTTCCTGTAAGCTCAAAGCTGTTCACTCTCCTTTAAGTAGTCCGTTCATCGTTACGTGTATCATGGTAACAAGAATGAAAAGTGAATAAAAGAGAAAATCTATTGTCGAAACTTGTCACATATATAGGAAGAAACACGTAGTTTGAACTAAAAATAAAAATTTTCTGATTGTTTTTTGGAAAGTGATTCATCAATACGAAAATAAATCATAAGGTAAATGGGACAATCTTTTTACAAATGAAAAATCGTCTTTTATAATAAATAGTGTTTTTACTTTACATATGGAGGTTAACAATGATTGATCAGCTAATAGAGTTTTTTAGAGATTGGGGTGTGTGGGGGCTAGTTGTTGTTTCGTTTACAGAATCCTCATTTTTTATCGTCCCACCTGATGCATTACTAATTCCGATGAGTATCGTCAACCCTTCTAATGCGTTACTGTACGCATTGTATACAACAGTGGCATCGGTACTTGGAGGGATTTTTGGTTATTTCTTAGGTCAAATAATAGGACGTCCACTTTTACAAAAGTTTGCATCGCCTCATATCATTAATAAAGCCGAGATGATGTACGAGAAATATGGAGCTGGAGCCATTATTTTTGCAGGATTTACACCCATTCCGTATAAAGTGTTTACGGTATTAAGCGGAGCGGTAAAAATGAACTTGCCTGTGTTTATTATTGGATCATTAATTGGCCGTGGTGCGCGTTTTTTCCTTGTGGCACTTGTTGTCATGTACTTCGGAGATCAAGCAATGTCACTCATTACAAAGTACGGAGCGGTTACTACTTTAATAGTAGGTGTTATTTTTATCTTTGCGTTCTTTATTTATCGGAAGAGAAAAGTGAAATAAAAAGAAGAATTGAGCCGAAGAGATAAAGAAAAAGCCTATTAAAATCAGGTCGCAGCATCCCTTGCCAATAAGAGTTAGGTATTTAGATACCTAACCTGACTTTTAGAAGTTCGTTCTATAATAAGTTGGCAAGGGATTTGTTATGTGGATTTACTTTACTATGTTTGCCTTACTTATGTTTCAAGCTCATTTATTGTTGTAAGCATTATCAAGCATAAGAATTCATGGAATGTATATACATGGTAAAAAATACATGATATGTTGAAAATGGTGATAAAGTATGAAGAAGTTAGACAAGTGGAAATACATACTACTTATTGTAGCAATTGTAGGTCAGTTAGTAGGCGTTGCCTTTTTATTTATTAATATCACAGCAGCCATCGTTTTTTATGTTACCTATGTGATTGCTTTGATAGGATTAGTGGTTCTATTTATTTGGGAACGTAAAAAAGAGAAAGAGGAGGAAGATAATCGTGATTATCGTGACTACTGATTTTGTACCAGGTAAAGAGGTAAAAGAGTTAAAAGGATTTGTAAGAGGGAGTACGGTTCAATCAAAAAACATTGGTCGAGACATTATGGCTGGTTTGAAAACCATTGTGGGTGGCGAAATTAAAGAATACACAGATATGATGGAACAAGCTCGAAAACAAGCAATCGGTAGAATGGTCGAAGACGCACAGCAAAAAGGAGCAAATGCCATTATTGCGATGCGTCTTGAAACATCAGCTGTCATGCAAAATGCTTCTGAAATTATCGCATATGGAACAGCGGTGTACGTTGATTAATTTATACAATAGAGGAACCAAAATCGACAAAGAGAACTCATCTCTTTGTCGATTTTTTTATAGTTAAAATTAGGTTTTTCCATACATAAAACAGGACTTTTGATATATAGTTAGGTGGTGTGGAAAATTATAGGAAAAGGTTGGAGATTTTATGTCTATTTTGACTCGTTTTTCATTAAAGAATCGAGCCGCTGTTATTATTATGATCTTTCTTATTTCTATTTTAGGTATGTATTCAGGCTCGAAATTACCGATGGAATTTTTACCAAGTGTTGATAATCCTATGGTAACAGTGACGACGTTATCTCCTGGAACAGATGCAGAAACGTTAACCGAACACATCACTGAACCGTTAGAAAAACAATTCAAAAACTTAGAACATATTGATTCCATGATTTCTTCTACAAGTGAAGGTATATCCAGAATAGACATTTTTTACACATCAAAAGCAGACATGAAAGAAGCTGCAGCTCAAGTTGAAAAAATGACAAATCAACTACCAGTAGAAGATGGAACGATGAAACCAGTTGTATCTCAACTTAATACATCAATGATTCCTATTGCACAAATTGCCCTTCAAAAAGAAGGTGGATTTTCGAAGCAAGATGAACAATTTATCGAAGAGAACGTGGTTCCTCAGCTAGAAGACATTGACGGAGTAGCATCGATCGTTTTTTATGGACGTTCGAATACAGAGCTTGCAATTACTGTGGACCCAGAAAAATTAAATGAAAAGCAACTATCTCCAATGCAAGTGATGGGTGCATTACAAGGAAAAGAAGCATCGATTCCAGCTGGTCAAATAAAGGTAGATAATGAGACCAATGCGGTTCGCGTGATTGGTCAAATAAAAAGTGTGAACGAAGTCAAAAACATCTTAATCGCACCGAACGTAAAATTGTCAGATGTCGCAAAAGTAGAAGTGAAACAAGATTATGAAGCAATTTCTCGCATTGGTGGCGAAGAAGGTTTAGCTCTCGTTGTGATTAAAGAAGCGAGTAAAAATGCGGTTTCAACAGGAAAGGCAATTGATGAAAAAATTAATGAACTTAACGATAAATATGGAGAGAAATTTGAAGTTCGTATGATCATGTCAACAGCAGAACAAGTTGAAAATGCAGTATTAGGAATGGCAAAAGAAGTAGGAATTGGTGCAGTTGCTGCGACAATTATCATTTTATTCTTTTTGCGAAACATTCGCACGACAATCATTGCAGTTGTTAGTATTCCGCTTTCGGTACTCATTACGCTATTTTTACTTGATCAATCAAATGTCACGCTCAATATTTTAACCCTAGGAGGATTAGCCGTAGCGGTAGGACGTTTAGTCGACGATAGTATCGTTGTTATTGAAAACATTTTTAGACGTTTACAAACAGAGCCTTTCTCCATGAACCTCATCATTGAAGGAACAAAGGAAGTAGCAGTTGCTATTACGGCGTCCACTTTAACAACCATTGCGGTATTCTTACCTGTCGGGTTAGTATCAGGGGCAATTGGAGAATTCACGTTACCAATGGTATTAGCGGTTGTTTATAGCATTTTAGCGTCGTTACTTGTAGCATTAACGGTTGTTCCACTAATGAGTTACCTTTTATTAAAAAATGTTACTCATAAAGAACCGGCCCCTTCAAAGCGATATGTTGCATTGTTGCAATGGTCATTGTCACATAAATTGATTGTATTAGGAGTTTCATTTTTGCTATTCGTCGGTTCGATTGCTGCATACGTGGTGTTACCAAAAGCCAATATTTCATCGGAAGAAGAATCGATGGTTGAAATTACAATGTCTTTCCCAGCTGACTATGATTCGGAAAAAGCAGAAGAAACAGCAATTCAACTTGAAAAGAAACTGTTAGAAGAAGATAAATTAAAAGAACTACTCGTTCGCATGGGTTCTGCTTCTGAAGATGCGGCGTGGGGAGATGTATCAAAAAGCAACGAAGCAAGTATTTTCGTTATGTTTGAAAAAGGGAAAGACACAGATGCTTTTATTGAAGAGCTAAAGAAAGCTGAAAAGGAATATAAACCAGCGGACTTATCTGTCATGAAATTAAGTTATTCAAGTTTTGGTGGCGGAAGTGGGGTCGTATTAAACGTCACAGCAGATCAACAAGAAGAAATGATTGATGTATCAAACATGGTGATGAAAGAACTTGAATCCGTTAAAGGGCTTGAGAAAATTAAAAGTAATTATGAAGACTTAAAAAATGAATGGATTATTGACGTCAATCAAAAGAGAGCTGAAGAGGCCGGTTTAACTCCTCAACAAATTGGCGAGCAAATGCGTATGCGTATTAGTAAAGCAGTACTTGGACAAATGACCATTGATGAAGAGCAAATGAACGTCGTTCTTCGAATGAATAAAGAGGGCTTAACGACTAAAGAAGCATTACTAGATACGACTATTATGTCTCCTATAGCTGGTTCGATGAAACTTCGGGATGTAGCGACGATTGACCTAGAAGAAATTAAAACGCAAGTGTATCATCAAGATGGAAAAGAAACGATTCAAGTCACTGCTCAAATTAACGAAGAAGACCTTCAAAAAGTAGGAATCGAAGTAAACACTATGGTGAAAGAGTTAGAACTTCCAGATGGAGCAAACGTTGAAGTAGCAGGGTCAACAGAATCAATGCAAGAGATGTTTATGGACTTGTTTAAGATTATGGGTCTAGCAATCGGTATTGTATATTTAATTATGGTCATCACATTCGGTCAAGCTAGAGCGCCATTTGCCATTTTATTTTCGTTACCTCTTGCTGTTGTAGGAGGAATACTAGGCCTTATGGTTACACGTACACCAGTAGACATGAACGCATTGATTGGTGCACTCATGTTAATTGGGATTGTTGTCACCAATGCCATTGTATTAATTGAACGAGTTCAACAAAACAAGGAGCGAGGGCTTTCTACACGTGAAGCGCTGTTAGATGCAGGGGCTGTACGCTTACGACCAATTATTATGACAGCTGCTACAACAATTGTTGCAATGATGCCGTTAGTGTTTGGGACAGCTGAAGCAGGAAGTATGGTATCAAAAAGTTTAGCAGTTGTTGTAATTGGAGGGTTAGCAGTTTCAACATTACTAACACTCGTTGTCGTACCTGTTATGTATGAATTGTTAGATCGTATCGGTCGAAAACGAAATAAGAACAAGACACAATCAGTAACACCAGAATTGTAATTGACTTCAGTTAACTTAACCTAAAATTTAAACTTTTCTAAAAATTGTAATTGACAAAAAAATGAGTAACATGTAAGATGATAAAGTGGAAAAAATAACTAATTAGATAGGAGGTTACGTCATGAAAAAGGTAATGATTGATACAAAAAAACAAGACCAATTAAATAATGACGTGACTGAAACTACCTGTCTAGCTAACTAATCCATTTATTTATAAAAGCTAAGCACATGTCACGTATAGCTGTGGCGTGTGCTTTTTGTATTTCAAGGCATATCGTTCATCTCGATGTGCCTTTTTTATGTTGTTAAATAACCATAAAATGGTTATTTGATATAAAAAATTTAGGAGGAATGGGTCATGATGATGTCAGTATCACGTCTAATTGTAAGTGCAGTGGAGCTAGAAGGCGGTTAGTAAACGAGAACAGTGAAGGGGGAAAAAATAATGTTTTCAGTACTATGGAAGTTAAGTTGGTTTTTTAAAAAGCATTGGAAGAGATATAGTACGGCTGTATTTCTATTGATTGTTGTTAGTTTTATTGATGTGATGCCACCAAGAATTATTGGGTTAACCATTGATTATATTCAGGCGGGATCACTGACCACTGAGTTATTTCGCAACCAAATTATGTGGTTGTCTGTTATTACTGTAGTAAGTTACGTGGTGACATATGTATGGATGTATCAACTGTTTGGTGGGTCGTTTTTAGTAGAGAGGTCATTACGTTCAAGTTTTATGAAGCACTTATTAAAAATGACACCTACCTTTTACGAGAAAAATCGTACTGGTGATTTGATGGCACGAGCAACGAATGATCTAAAAGCCATCTCATTAACGGCAGGGTTTGGTATTTTAACGTTAATTGATTCAAGTATTTTTATGCTCATTATTTTATTTACAATGGGCTTTATGATTAGTTGGAAGTTAACAATTGCCGCGCTACTTCCGCTGCCGATTATGGCAGTGCTTATGAACATCTTTGGTAAAAAAATTCATGAGCGCTTTACAATTGCTCAAGATTCATTTGGGCAGATGAATGATCAAGTGTTAGAGTCAGTCGCAGGTGTTCGAGTGATTCGAGCTTACGTACAAGAACGAGCAGATCAGCAGCGATTTCATCAATTAGTCAAGGATGTGTATAAGAAGAATATATCTGTTGCTAAAATCGATGCTTTGTTCGAACCAACCATCAAAATTTTAGTTGGTTTAAGTTATTTAATTGGATTAGGATACGGGGCATACCTTGTTTTTCATCAAACCATTACACTCGGTGAACTTGTATCGTTTAACGTTTATTTAGGAATGATGATTTGGCCGATGTTTGCGATTGGAGAGCTTATCAACGTCATGCAACGAGGGAATGCTTCGCTTGATCGTGTGAATGAAACGTTAGCGTACAAACCTGACGTTGCGAATGCATCTCAGCCAAAAAATGTCTCTTCTCCTGATAGTATTTCATTTGGAAAAGTGACGTTTCAGTATCCATCTTCTCAAGTTCAAAGCCTACAAAATGTTGATTTACAAGTAACTGCCGGACAGACAATCGGAATTGTGGGGAAAACAGGAAGTGGTAAAACAACGCTTATTCGACAACTACTTCGTCAATATCCAAAAGGGACAGGTGAATTGTCTATAGCAGATGTTCCAATTGAACAACTAGAGATGGAACAAGTACAAGATTGGATTGGGTACGTTCCTCAAGATCACGTATTATTCTCAAAAACAGCGCGTGAAAACATTTTATTTGGTAAAAAGGACGCGACGGAAGAGGACGTACAAAAAGCAATTGATTTAGCAGCGTTTCGTCATGATATTCCGCTTTTACCGAATGGGTTAGAAACGTTGGTAGGAGAAAAAGGAGTGGCGCTGTCAGGTGGGCAAAAGCAACGTATCTCAATTGCCCGTGCATTGTTAAAAAATCCAGAAATCCTTATTTTAGATGATGCGCTATCAGCCGTTGATGCAAAAACAGAAGCAAAAATTATTGGAAATGTTCGACGTGAACGTCAAGGGAAAACCACTTTCATTACAACGCATCGATTATCAGCAGTAGAACACGCCGATCATATTCTCGTATTGGATAATGGTGTTGTAATTGAAGAAGGAACGCACGATAGTCTTATAAAGAGGGATGGCTGGTACAAAGAGCAATATTATCGTCAGCAATTAAAAAGTCATGCAGAACGTGAGGTGACGATATGAACGTAGGAAAACGCCTTTTTCAGTATGCCCTTTATTACAAAAAGGTCATTATCTTTGCATTATGTATGTTAACGATATCTGTTGTTGCTGATTTAGCGGGTCCGTTTATTGCAAAAAAACTCATTGATGAACATATTTTAGGAATCGAACAACCTTGGTATGAAACGAATGAGGAAAGTGGCTCAGTTTTGTACAATGGACGTTGGTATGAGCGTGCAGACCGCTTAACAGAAGAAGAGAAGATAGACGAAGCACATATTTTATTGATTGGTAGACGTTATTATTTCATTGATGACAAAGTAACGTTTGATGGAGAACGCACCATTCAAAATGGTGAAGTAACGATTACACGTGGGGAAGAAAGCGCGCGTTATCGTGGAGAGCGGTTGTCAACAGCTGAGTTATATTCGTTTTATCAGCCAGAAGTAAAACCAATTGTTAAATTAATGGGAATCTATTTTATCTTTTTAATGATTGCAACCATCTTTCAATACGGTCAGCGATTTTATTTACAAGTGGCATCAAATCGAATTATACAGCGAATGAGAGAAGATGTGTTTGGTCAAATTCAACGTCTGCCCATCTCATACTTTGATCATCTACCAGCAGGGAAAGTGGTTGCACGAGTAACAAATGATACAGAAGCCATTAGAGAACTTTATGTCACTGTATTAGCGACGTTCTTTTCTAGTATCATTTATATGACGGGTATTTTCATTGCACTGTTTATTTTAGATGTTAAATTGGCGATGGTAACCCTTGTCATTGTACCTCTGTTAATTGTGTGGATGATGATCTATCGAAAATATGCATCGACGTACAATCAAGTTATTCGCACAAGAGTGAGTGATATTAACGGAATGATTAATGAGTCAATTCAAGGAATGACAATCATTCAAGCATTTCGTCGCCAAAAAGAAACAATGAATGAATTTAAAACGTTAAATAACGAACATTTTACGTATCAAAATAAATTGCTGAATTTAAACTCCTTAACATCACACAATCTTGTAAACGTATTGCGCAACTTATCATTTGTCATGTTAGTGTGGTACTTTGGTGGAGCGTCATTACGAGCAGATACAGTTATTTCTTTAGGTGTGTTATATGCGTTTGTCGACTACTTAAATCGTCTTTTCCAACCGATTACCGGTATGGTTAACCAACTCGCTCAGCTTGAACAAGCAAGAGTTGCAGCAGAGCGTGTATTTGAATTACTCGATGAGCAAGGTGAAGACGTGAAGGACGATGCGCTTGCTTGTTATAAAGGAAATGTGACGTTTGAACACGTATCTTTCGGTTATAAAGAAAATGAATATGTATTAAAAGACATTCATTTTCAAGCGAAACAAGGAGAAACAGTCGCTCTTGTTGGTCATACAGGGTCTGGTAAAAGCTCGATTATTAACTTACTGTTTCGTTTTTATGACGTAAATAAAGGACGTATTTTAATCGATGGTGTGGACGTCATGACAATGTCAAAGCAACAGTTGAGGAAGCATATGGCCATTGTTTTGCAAGACCCATTCTTATTTACAGGTACAGTAGCGAGTAACGTAAGCTTACAAGATGAACGCATTACACGTGAGCAGCTCGAGCAAGCATTAATAGATGTCGGAGCAAAAGACTTATTGAAGCACTTACCAAAAGGATTCGATGAGCCTGTTATTGAGAAAGGAAGCACGCTATCCTCTGGACAGCGACAGCTCATTTCATTTGCAAGAGCTCTTGCGTTCAATCCGTCTATCCTTGTTTTAGATGAAGCAACGGCGAACATTGATACAGAAACAGAGGCAGTCATTCAAAAAGCATTAGAAGTATTAAAAAAAGGAAGAACAACATTTATTATTGCGCATCGATTGTCTACCATTCAGAATGCGGATCAAATCCTGGTATTAGACAAAGGATATATTGCCGAACGAGGTACTCACGAAGAGTTGATGAAGCAACAAGGGAAATATTATCAAATGTATCAACTACAAAAAGGGCAATCTGATTCGTATGCAGTGTAAGTAAGCGAGAGCTTTGTAAGAAGGAGCACATAAGCCACTTCTTACAAAGCTTTTTTTAATAAGAGATGCCAACACGACATTGTAAGAAATCTGATGAAAACAATTGTTGATAAGCAAAATGTGCCGTGTCACCTGTTGAGATTTTTACTCCGTCTTTAGGAAGTATGTTTTTCTCTACACGATATTTTTTGGTGATGTCACCATCAGGTAAATAGGTGGGACAAACAACAGTCCAGTTTAATGACGATTGTTCAAGTAGCTCATATGCTTTTAAGTGTTCTTCAGCTGCTCGTGTTGTTTTGCGCTTTGATTCTGATGATTGAAAGCGGTATAAGTGAGGGGCGGTACGAGCTTGAAGAATACCAGCTGTCCCAATCGTGACAATGCGTGTAACATTTGCATCAATCATGCTCGTTATGAGATGTGGTGTACTATCTGAAAGAACAGTCGATTGATCTGTATTTAAGGCACTTATGACCACATCTGTTCCTGAAACCGTTTTTTGCACGTCTTCTCTGTTTAAAGCATTACCTTTAATGAGGGTTACATTCTCATGTTTCGTTTTAAATAAGTTAGGATTTCGCACCAATGCTTTTATATGATGCCCGTCAGCTAGAGCTAATTGTAAAAAGTAGCCTCCAACTCTTCCAGTGGCACCGAAAAGAGCAATATTCATCTTTTCACCTCATTTTTATAGTCATTTAAACGTATCATAACTTGATACTAGATGAGGAAGCAAACAAACGGGCTCATGAATTGAGAAGAAGTGAATATAATGAAAAATAAGTTGGACAGTAGAGAGGAAAGATGCGATAGGTTAGGTTTGAACCATTAATTCAGTAAGGGTACGAAACATTTTGTCGAAAATAAGTGCTTGTCATTTTCAATTAAGCAAACTTTTGCTATGATAGTCTTAAACATTTATGTTTTAAATGGTTTATTTTACCACTATTTATTTTAGGAGAGTGAACATTCTTTGGGAGACTTGCCTCTGAGTCAGATTGGCTTATTAACAATTCTTATCTTTTTATCAGCATTCTTTTCTTCAGCTGAGACGGCTTTTTCAAGTGTAAATAAAATTCGTTTAAAAAACTATGTAGACGAAAAACGCCGAGGAAGTAAAAAAGCTTTATACATCGCAGAAAACTTTGATAGAGCTTTGTCAACCATTTTAATAGGAAATAACGTTGTGAACATTGCTGCTTCATCTATTTCTGCAAAAGTTGCAATTGATTTATTTGGCGGAAATACGGCGCTCGTTATTAGTACCGTACTAATGACCATTATCATTTTGATTTTTGGAGAGGTACTGCCAAAATCTTTTGCAAAAGAACATGCAGAATCGTTCACTTTGACTATTTCAAGTGTGTTATTCTTCTTAATTCGAATCCTTACACCTATTACGTATTTGCTCGTATTATTAAAAACCTTTGTATCTAGATTGTTTACGAGTAAGGAGCCAGTTCCATCTGTAACAGAAGAAGAAATTAAGGTAATGGTTGATTTAAGTGAAGAAGAAGGAGTAATCGATAACAAAGAGAAAGAATTGGTTCATCGATCACTAGATTTCAATGACATTTTAGTTGGTGAAATTTTAAAACCTCGTATCGATGTGATTGCGGTTGAAGTCAATCAATCAATTGAAGAAGTAAGAGATATGTTCCTAGAAGAACGTTATTCTCGTGTTCCAGTGTATGAAGATAATATTGATAACATCATTGGAATTTTATCTGAGCGTGAATTTTTAAGTCATTTAGTTCAAGGAAAAGAAGTGAACATTCGTGAACTAGTCCGAGATCCATTGTTTGTTGTCGAATCAATGAAAATCTCCACATTGTTGCCTGAACTACAAAAAAACAAAGTTCACATGGCCATCGTTGTGGATGAATTCGGTGGAACATCAGGAATTGTGACTTTAGAAGATATATTAGAAGAAATTGTTGGTGAAATTTGGGATGAGCATGATGAAAAAGTAAAGATTGTTCATCAAATCGATGAACGTAACTTTGAATTTAATGCTGAATTGCCACTTGATGAGTTTGTAAAGTTTGTGAATATCGCAGAACCAGAAAGTACGTATCATACATTGGGAGGTTGGATTTTCGAGCAGTTTGAACGTATCCCTTCAGAGGGAGATACATTCGAATATGCACACTTAACGTTCATCGTAAGAGAAGTCGAAAATCGCCGAATTCGCAAAGTACTCGTCAGGATTAACGAAGAAACTGTGTCAGAAAATAGATAGATTCTAACAAATGAAAGCACCTCAAGGATATCTTGAGGTGCTTTTAAGCCATGTTATGAAGTTTTTACGAATTAGTAGCTTCCGCCACCTAATTGTTGTTCAGCCATTTGTACTAGGCGTTTTGTGATTTCTCCACCAACAGATCCGTTAGAGCGAGCTGTTGCGTCTGGTCCTAATTGTACACCGAACTCACTAGCGATTTCATACTTCATTTGATCGATAGCAGCTTGAGCGCCAGGTGCTACTAACTTGTTTGATGAATTGCTGTTAGATGATTTTTGAAATGCCATAATGATTCATCTCCTCGTTAGATATAATAGTATAGTGGTTGGATTAGCTGGAGTCGAACCAGCGGGACAGATGCGATTTATCTGTTGCCAACCTTGGCGTAATCCAGTGATAAAAGTGATTGTTGCTTGGTTGTTACTAGTATTATGACAACGTTGTACAAAACGTATGCACAACCACAATTGGTAATTTTAGGTTATTTAGTTGTTCGTAAATTACGTGATTAAAGAAAGTGAGTTCAACATATATTATGGGTGTAAAACCCAAGTCCTAAACGGGGTGAGCTCATGAATATGTGTCCTTTATGTAACGGATTTAATCAAGTAGTGTATACGTGCGCTAAATGTGGAAACGAGATTGAAGATATGGGAAGAGTGATGGATTATTTTGATGATTACAGCGCTTATATGGAAATCGAACAGCTGAAATTAATTGATGGTGTTACGACAACAGCTTCTCAACATGAGTGTGCACATCTCTTCTACTGTACCCTTTGTCATCACGAAGAAGTAATGGCTATAAAAGAATAAAAAGAACCCCTGCCCACTCGTCCATGTCGCTGGATAAGAGGGCAGGGGTTTTTTTATGGTTAAAATAAGATTAGTCTTGTTCTGGACGAATGCGGCTTTCTGTTTCCGCGTTAAAGAAGTGAGCTTTGTTCATGTCTAATGCTAATACTAAGTTTTGTTGTGGTACCACTTCAGTACGTGCATCAACACGTGCAACGAAGTCTTGACCTGCGATTTGTGAATAAACCATGGTTTCAGCACCCATTAACTCAGCTACATCTACTTTGACTGTTACTTTTGTGCCAGGAGAAGATTCAATGAATACTGGCTCATCGTGGAAGTCTTCTGGACGAATACCAAGAATCACTTCTTTGTTTACGTAACCTTGCTCACGTAATACTTTCATTTTTCCTTCTGGAACAGCAATAGTTGTATCGCCAATTTGAATGGTACCTTCTTTTAATGTACCTGTTAAGAAGTTCATTGCAGGAGATCCAATGAATCCACCAACGAATACATTTTCAGGCTTTTCATATACTTCTTTTGGTGTTCCAACTTGCTGAATAATTCCATCTTTCATGACAACAAGGCGAGTTGCCATTGTCATCGCTTCTGTTTGGTCATGCGTTACGTAAATAGTTGTTGTACCTAAACGTTGGTGAAGTTTTGCAATTTCAGCACGCATTTGTACACGTAATTTTGCGTCTAAGTTTGATAAAGGCTCGTCCATTAAGAATACTTTTGCATCACGTACGATTGCACGACCTAGTGCAACACGTTGACGTTGACCACCTGAAAGAGCTTTTGGTTTACGATCTAAGTACTGCTCTAATCCAAGGATACGGGCAGCATCTTTTACACGACGATCAATTTCGTCTTTCGGTAATTTACGAAGTTTTAAACCAAACGCCATGTTATCATACACACTCATGTGAGGATATAGAGCATAGTTTTGGAATACCATTGCAATGTCGCGATCCTTTGGTGCTACATCATTCACGCGCTTTTCATCAATGTAGAAATCGCCTTTTGAAATTTCTTCTAAACCTGCAACCATGCGAAGAGTTGTTGATTTACCACAACCAGATGGACCTACGAATACGATAAACTCTTTGTCTTGGATGTGAAGATTAAAATCTTCTACTGCTGTAACTTTATTATCATAAATTTTATAAATATTTTCTAAGCGTAATTCTGCCATGATTAAATCCCCCTCATTTATGAGAATGTGAAAACGTTTTCTCTATTAGTTACAAGTTTACGTTTTTTCAGAAAAATCGTAAATGGACGAAGTGCACAAAAAAATGAAAAGGTTTTCGTGCATGATGAACGAAAACCTTTTCATTATTGGTATATTAAGCTTTATTCTCGTTAAATTCCATCGCTAAGATCGCTAAATAAGCAGACACCGCCCCTTGAAAGTCTTTTATATCTAAATTTGTTCGATCCATAAATTTATCGATACGATATTGCAAGCTATTGCGGTGCATATATAGCTTTTTTGCTGCAAGTGAAACGTTTAAGTTACACTCAAGATATACTTTAATGGTTTGAATGAGTTCTTCGTCTTGTTCGACAAATTTTAATGTATGTTGCAATTGATTTTGTAATGACAAAGGCACATCTTTCATCACTAAATAAGGTAAAAAATCCGTTATTTTAATGATTTTTTGGTGAGTCACAATCTCTTTTAGTTGCTTGAACCACACTCGCTCTAATTGAAAAGAGGTGGTAAGAGACAGTGGGAAATCATAGAGTTGTCCTTCAAAAAACTGCATAGTAGAACCAAAGTCACTTGTTAGTACATCTACTGTATCTTGTAGGTTTGTATCTTTTTCATTCACCGTAGATAGTCGTTCAATAATGACACCACTTGTTTCATGTTCCCACACGATTACGACATCCGTAGAATAAAGGCTTTTTAATGCGTCTTCAAATTCGATTTTTTCTTGAAGAGGGCGCTGTAAATGAAATTGAATAAAACGAATAAGCGCATAGTCCTCTAAAGATTCCACGACTTCTTTTTCACTTTTAAACAGCAAATCATACCAATAGGCTTGTTCAATAGACAGTGTTTGCTGTGTGTCTTGATAAGGAGTAAGAAAAATCGATAATAGCTCGAGATCTTGTTCAGAAAGGGCATGATATTTAATGCCAATACACTCATCATTGTTTGTCGAAAACCACTTATATTCATTGAAGTTGTACGGCGTTTTATCAAACACAATGGCAGTGCCAAAGTGACGTTTTAGCTTATCAATCATTGCAAGGTCCTTTCTTTTCGCTATTTCTCATAAACATGAAACAACATTAATTCGTGAATTTGTGAAGTGATAGAAGATAAGTATTGATCTGATGGTTGATTTGAATCCCATGAAATGGCTCCATCTTTTTTATATTCTCCTTGATAGTAATGACCATTGAAGTAAAAGGAAATCGTCCACCCAGGAAGTTGTGTATGCTCATAAAGTGGCTTAACTTGAAAATGTGAAATCATATATGTATCCCCCTTAGACAGAATGTTCTGTATCACAAGCTTACCACGTAAAGGGGGAGAGTGATAGTTTTTAGGAATGGTGAACATAGTCAATCAAGCTTTTAGAGCGTACATCAGAAAAACCTGCGAGTTCATAAAAAAGGTTTAGTAACCGGTACATTCCTTGCTTTTGGATTATAGGTTCATCAAAAATCATTGGTTTGGCATTAACCTCAAGAATATAATACTCATTCTTTATGCTTTTAACCATATCCATTGAAAATTCACCGATTAACCCTAGTTGTTTAGCTAAACATTGTCCGCATTCATTTACAAGACGGTCTAAAAGTAACCGGTCCACTTGATCTTCAATTGCTGAAAAAGGAACAATGACTCCTCCGTTTAATGTATGAGTCGTAATCGATTGAGTTTGACTCTGGCGAATACCAATGCCACTAATACTAAATTCACCGCTTTGTTGGTGAACGAGAATCCGAAGGTCGTATCGCTTTTCATCAATGCAGTCTGATGAAATAGCTTCTTGTAGTATCCATTGTTTGGACGAATCTTGAAGGTGGTCATGTACAATGGTGTGGATGGTTTCTAAATGACTTTTTGTCAAAGGACTTTCATATTGAATGGCCCCGTTTGAGTCACGTGACAAAGTGAAAATGCCATTTCCTTTACTGCTGTTAGAGGGTTTAATGTAAATCTTTTCATGTAAGTTGAGCATCTGTTCAATATCAGATGGTTGTTGAAACAAGATAGTATAAGGTAAATGCTTTTTTAAAGAAGGATGGTTTTGTAATAATAAGTAAACCTCCCACTTTGAGAAAAAAGAGGGGTTGAAAATTGGAATTTTTTCGCTCTTTATTTTTTGAAATGCCTGTTTCATATATGATTGATTTTCATGCTTACGACTAGGGAAACGATTGTAGATCACATCTGGATAAGGAACAATGGCTTTTATCCACTGTTGTGTTGTACGATCAAAAATCATTCCATGAATTGAACGGTGATATAAACCTTGATCGCAAAATAAAAAAAGAAGGCCTCCACCTTCATGTACATAACACTCAACCGTCTGAAGAAGGTCGTACGTTTTTGAATGAAGGTTGCTTAAAACTGTTCGACTCGTTAATACTCCGATAACAGGTCCAAGTTTTCCTTTCGCGTCCGCTACGTGAAATGGTATGGATGAAAATGTTTTAGAGTGAAAAGGAAGCTCGATGTGATGAGCTCCCCATGTGTAAGATTGCTTTGAATCATTGTGATGCCAATACTCATTTATATAATCATAGTAAATCGTCTTCATACATAGATTTCCCCTGGCTTACACATACTTTCCTCTGCCAAGTGAGTAGCATACAAAAGAGAATATTTTCGTGTGAGTTGATCTGCTTCATATAGTTTAGGGTGTGTGAAGATTGAACGTCCAGGTTTTGAATTTGCTTCAAATATCCATAGATTCTGGTCTTTATCAAGACCGAAGTCAAAACCAATCTCCCCAATTACTCCATCGATATGCTGCTCAATTTGATTGCTTGCCAAAATTGCTGCTTTTTCGAGTAAACCTTTTACTTTTTGGCATTCTACTTTACAATCATAGATTTCTTCTAGTGTTTTAATAGTTCCTCCGCTATTAACATGTGTTGTTACACTGTTTTTGGCGGCTAATTTAGCTGCGGCAACTGTCATAACCCACTGTCCATGTTCATTCTTATTTGTATGAACACGAAAATCGACTTTTCTCCCCTGTTTGGTCATTAGCGGAATACTTTGTTGCACGAGGTAAGAAGGCAATGCTTGCTTATCCAGTAAGGAGAATACATCATCTAGTGAATGAAGTGTTTTCGTAACCAGTTGATTTGATGAAGAATCTTTATAGCAAGCACGATATGTGTTGTTGTCGCAAAGTGTAACTTCGTACACTCCGTTTCCGAGACTTCCATCTTTCGGCTTCAAATAAATGGATCTATGTTTTGAAAGCATGGATTGAATACGGGAAGCATCAGGAGAAGCATATGTTTCCGGAAGCAGTTTTGCAGTCTGTTCATTTTTTCTCATTAGCTGATCAATCGTCCACTTGTCAAAAAAGTCTGGATTAAATAGTGGAATTAAGTATTGAGAACAGAGCTTTTCTTTCACAAGCTGAAACATATCAAGGTTTTCTGTTTTTCGATTTGGTAGTCGGTTATAGACGACATTTGGGAAAGGAACTTCATGCTGCTCCCACCCATCATTTGTATAAAAATAGCCGTTAATGCGACCTCGATTCCAATTAATATGATGAATGCCAAATACAAAAGGGTATCCACCAGTGGCTGTTGCGGTTGATAAAAGTTTTGCAAAAGGTAATGAACGCTTTCCGACTGGGCGAAGCAATGATCCCGTAAACCCTGCTGATAAAATTCCAATTAAAGGTCCAATGTGAAGTGTATCCTCTGTTTGAAAGAGATAAATTGTTTGGCAAAAAGGCATAGATAACTGTTCAAAAAGAGATGTTGAAAGTAGTATTTCATTTTGTAACGATGCATGTGTTTTGACAACACAAGGAAGAGAAAGTGTGCCAAATGCAACATGTGTTAAGGTGGAGGACTTGTAACTTTTTGGGACATATACAATGTGAGAAGGCTCATCAACAAGTGACATTTGATAAACAATTCGAGTCATCTTTTCACTCCTTCCGACTTAACGATTGTAGTGTATCGAGGTGACGACAATAGGAAAGAAGGTGATCATAAAGTACCGTTTCATTTTCTGGGTTCATCTGAATAATTGTTTTTCGCCCAGGCTTTGAGTTTAAATCGAGTATCCAAACACTAAAATCATTGCACACACATAAGTCGATGCCTAATTCACATAAGCGAGGAAACGATTGTTCAAGTGCCTCAGGAAGTTGAGCACAAATACTATTGATTTCAGCGCTTACAAAATCTCGCTGCACAGGATGTAAACGATTTAACCACGTTGAAAAAGAAGAAACTTCTGCTCCATGACTAATGTTTGTTACAATGGAATCTTCTTTTCCTTTTCGAATGCCTCGGCCCATCTCTTTCCACTGTCCGTTCTCATCTTTTTGAAATAGAATCCGTATATCGAATGGAGCATTTTGAAAGCGCCCAATTTGTAAATAAGGCTGCGCCACGTATTGATGTTTTAACAATTTGCGAGACGCCCAGGTGGTGAAATCTTCTATTTGCTGAAAACGAATGATTTCTATGCCTGTTGTAGAATGGAATTTAACTTGCACACCTTTTCGGTCTTTTAATACAACGAAAATATTCCGACCTTGTGAACCATTAATGGGCTTTACTAGGAGACGTGAATGCTCGTTTAAAAGATCAATAATCTCTACTGCACTTTGCACTTGTGTAGTAAATGGAAGATAAGGTGCTAAATCAGGATGCTGTTTTAGTTTGGTATACACTTCCCATTTACTTGGTAACCCGTATCCAAGAAAGGTGACATCTTTTTTACTCTTTAACCATTGAACGATCGGACGAGCTTTTTTTGAAAGAGTATCACGTCTATAGTAGCAGCGATCATAAATAAAGGAAGGAATGGAAAATGTGGTCTCCACCCATTTATCTTGTTTCGCATCGTAACAAACTCCCATTACCTGTTCATCTACTGGATTAATCGAGGTAGGTGTAAAGCGATAAACATCAATTCCCTGTTGGTGTGCTCGTTTGGCTAATGAAGTTGAAAACTCAATGTCCTGTTGTGGATGAAGCGTTAAAAAACCTAATGAAAGCATGTAAATCACTCCTTAGCAATCGTGTTTTATGAATCATCTGAATGAAATGAGTACAAGCAATAGTCAACTAGCGCCTTTGTTGAAGGGCGAGTTGTGATATGTTCAGGTTGAAATTGCTTTGATGGCTTCGTATTCACTTCAATAATCCAAGGTTTTCCTTCGCGGTCGATAGCTAAATCAATGCCAAATTCAACGTACAGTTCGTCTTCGGCTGTTGAAGCATCAAGGTGTTGGCAAATATCAATAGCAAGCTCTTTTAAAAGAGTAAGGATACTTTTTGCGTGTTTTTGATCGTACAAGTGCTCTAAAACCATCTTAGGTGAATAAAGTTCTCCGCCACGTGCTAAATTCGAAACAAAGTTATTGGGTTGTGAGACGCGTGCGACAATCGACGTTAATTTCCATTGAAGATCATTTTGTTTATGACAAAGTAATCGAAAGTCAAACGGACAATCTTTATATGTTTGTAATTCAATGGCTTGTTGAACAATGAAGCCTTGTTTTTTTAATGGACTATACAGCGCTTCAAATAAATCATAAAAGGTTTCATACTCTCGATTATAAGGCTGAGTAAACGTCGTATAATCAAGAAGGTATTTATGATCGTCTTTGGTTACCTTGAAAATGTGTTTACCTTGGCTACCGTGGATGGGCTTAATAAAAATAGCAGGATGCGTGCTAAGCGCATCAGTTATATCTTGTTTTTTTCGTAAAAGTGTTGTTTGTGGTAAGTAAGGCTTTAAATGCTCGATGATTGCTAGTCTTTCAAACACAAACCACTTATTTAAGTAGTGAGCATTAAACAGTGGAATTTGTTTTTGAGTTAACCATTGAACCATCTCTTTAAAGGAGGAACTGTGTTCTGTTTTTCGAGAATGAATACGATTATGCACAATTTGCGGGAGTGGAGTAGCTACCTGCTCCCAGCGGTCTTCATTTACGATGTATCCTTTTATGTCATCATGAAGCAAATCTGTGATGCAATAGATGGCACCAAATGCTCCTTTCTCTTCGCATGCTTGAAGAATTTCATAGCAAAAAGAGGTGATGGATCCAAATTTGGCCTCTTCGTCTGCACTAATTTCAGTCACAATCCCAATCACGGGACCTAGTGATACATCATTTTGTGTAATTTGTGCCGTAAAGTGAAGTGGTTTATAAGGTAAATGTAAGGAGTCATATACCTCCTTTGAACAATAAATGATGTTCTCTTTATGAGGCGATACAGCTAAACTTGATGTGAAAGAGTGTTGGCTACATCGTACTGTCACATCTTTAGATAAAGAAAATCGTTTCACCAATTCCTCACTTAGGCAAATGTGAAAAGGTGGCTTTGTAGTTGCTAATGGCTCCATTTTTATGTTTAATAAGTTCATAGAACAATCTCCATCTTTTAATCATGTGATGAAATATAGGCGAATGCTGATATATCGTATGACAAAAGCGGAGAAACTGTGAGAACAAATCACAATGGAGAGGTCGATAGAATGGAACAGCTAATAATTATAGGATTTATGATGATAATTGGAGCGGCAATTGGAGGATTTACGAATCACCTGGCGATTAAAATGTTATTTCGCCCTTATCACGCTAAATATGTATTTGGTAAACGAATTCCGTTTACGCCAGGGTTAATTCCAAAACGAAGAGAAGAATTAGCGATTCAACTCGGGAAAATGGTCGTTGAGCATCTAGTCACACCTGAAAGCATTAAGCGGAAATTACAAGAAAAGTCGTTTCAGCAAATTGTTTTACGACTAGCTCAAGATGAGATGGGTAAGTTTTTCTCTTCTGACAAAACGTTACAAGACGTGGTCACGTCGTTTGGGTATGATGATCTGCCTGAAAAAATGGATCGACGATTAAAGGGATGGATTGAGAAAAAATATGTCCAGCTTTTACATGAAAAAGGAGAGCTAAAAGTAAAAGAGGTGCTACAGCCAAGCTTACATGAGCGAATTGAACAAATTTTACCAATTATTGCTCAGCAAATTTGTCACAAAGCCGTGGGATATTTTGAAAGTGAAGAAGGAAAGCAACGATTAGAGAAAATGATTGATGGCTTTCTTATGCAAAAAGGAATGCTTGGTAACATGGTTCAAATGTTTTTAGGAAACACAAAAGTGATTGACAAAGTGCAGCCAGAAGTAGTGAAGTTTTTTAAACATGAAGGAACAACTGAACTATTTCATTCACTGTTAAAAACAGAATGGACGAAGCTTAGCGAAAAGCGTGTAGAAGAAGCAGAGCAATTTATCGGGCGGGATGTTGTCTTGTCGTTCCTTACAAATACAGTTGAGCGAGTTGTATCAGTAAAGAAATTGTTTCAAAAGCCAATTCATGCATTATTATCACCGGTCTATATAGAGATTGAAAAATCGTTACCACGCATAATTGAAAAGCTAGGGGATTTCTTAGCATCAAAAGTAGATGTTATGATGAAACAAATGCAACTTGAACAAATTGTGAGAGAACAAGTAGAGTCATTTTCTGTCGAGCGACTAGAAGACATGGTGCTATCTATTTCACGACGCGAATTTAAAATGATTACGTATTTAGGAGCGCTTTTAGGAGCGATTATAGGGGTGTTTCAAGGAATTATTGCGTTGTTTCTTTAACATTTTGGATAAAGAGTTCCAGTTCTTAAGCTGAAATTTGTTGAATAGTTTGTTATAGTGGAAGAAGTGTTCAAGACGTAAGGCGTCTTAATTTAATCTAGGAGGACTTTTACATGTCTGTAAATGTATATGATGTAGCATATAATTTAGAAAAAGCAGTACGCGAAAGCGATGATTATAAGAGCTTAAAAAGCTTGTATGAAGCGTTAAACGCAGATCCTCAAGCGAAGCAATTATTTGATCGTTTCCGTACATTACAAATGGAGCTTCAACAAAAGCAAATGATGGGCCAAGAAATTTCTGAAGAAGAAGTGCAACAAGCTCAACAAACTGTTGCGATCGTGCAACAGAACGAAAAGATTGCTAAGCTTATGGAAGCGGAGCAACGCATGAGCATGTTAATCGGTGAGTTAAATAAGATTATCATGAAGCCATTAGAAGAAATTTACGGCAACCCAGAAGATCAGCAATAATAAGAAAACGTCACTTTTTGCGAGTGGCGTTTTTTCGTACAATAAACGATAAGTCCCATGTTTTGTAAGGTGAACAAGTTCTAAAATGACAAGTTTGGTCATAACCGTTTAATAAGGTAGTAGTCATCTAAGAAAGAGGGGTTTACACATGACTTATCGATTATTAGCATTAAATATTGATGGGACCATTTTAAATAGTCAAGGTCGTTTAGTGAAAGAAACAAAAGAAGCTATCCAGTATGTGAAAGATAAAGGTGTTTATGTAACATTAGTGACAAATCGTCACTTTTTATCAGCTAAGAAAATTGCTCGAGCCTTAAAGTTACCGTCCTCTATGCTTGTCACACATAGTGGAGCATTTATTGGCACTTCAGTTGATAAACCGATTTACGAACGACGCTTAAGTGAGGAAAAAACGTTTAATTTAATTCAGCTTTTAGAAAACTTTGAGTGTCATATCCGTATCTTACATGAGCGATACTCAATTGGAAATCGCATTAAATTACAAAATAACATCGTTGCAAAAACAGTTTTAAAAACAGGTGAGCCACTTTTTTATCCATTACAGTTTGTTGATTCATTAGGTGATACGTTACGAGACGAGCCGCTCACAACGCCAAAAATTGAAGTGTACTTCTCGAGTCATCAGGAAAAAGAGCGAGCAGAACGAACGATTTCCACAGCCGTTCCTGATATTGAATGGTTTTCGTATCCTCATGAAGAACGATGCTACATTGTTCCAAAAGGAGTATCAAAGTTATCTGGAATCCGATTCGTGGCTAATCAACTTTCTATCCCATTAGAAGATGTTGTTGCCATTGGAAATTGCTATGATGATTTTGATACAGTAGAGCAAGTTGGAATGGGAGTTGCAATGGGAAATTCACCAGCGGACTTAAAAAAGGTTGCTAAATGGGTTACTCGCTCAAACAATGAAAATGGTGTAGCTTACATGGTTAAAGAACTATTTAGGAAACAACAGCGCATTGGCTATTCGTATAATGTGGATGTGACAAACCTAAAAAAATAAGCCCCATTATGTACTGTCTAGTAAGCTCATTGGTGACAATGAAGCTCACTAGGCAGTTTTTGTTAGATGGCTGTAACATATGAAATCATGTCCAAACATTGACCAACATTTCGCTGTTAGGTAAACTAAAATAGGTTTATTCCCGTTTTAATTTATGTAGAGTCTAGTAATAACTAGTTATTGTATATATATTTGCATCGATAGAAACAGAAAGGTGATTCGGTTGAACATTTATATTCAAGGATTAGAAGACGACCGTTTTCAACGTCCTTTAGAGTTAATTACGAATTTATTCTTTGAAGAAAGTGTTGTGTCAAGAAATCCAATTGAACATGCAGATGTTGACATTAACATCGTGCTAATAACAGCAACTAACATTTACGCCAAAGCCACACTTGTGGAGAAGTCAACAAATCGAACGATGGAAGCTACGTTTGAGAAACCATTTAAGGAAGATGAAACAGAAAAAGAGCGATTTAAAAAAGTGAAGCAAGTGGTGTCATATGTTTACTTGTCCGTTTTACAAGAATTGACGGATGTCGTGCAAACGTGGGGCATTTTAACAGGTGTCCGTCCAACGAAACTACTTCATAAAAAACTTCAAGAAGGACAGCCGCAAGAAGTGGCTCATAAGCAATTAAAAGAAGATTATTTGTTGTCTGATGAAAAGGTTTCATTAATGCAGCAAATCGTTGATCGACAACTAGCCATTGTACCGGATTTATATGATTTATCGAACGAAGTAAGTATCTATATTGGGATTCCGTTTTGTCCGACAAAGTGTGCGTATTGCACATTCCCAGCTTATGCTATTAATGGACGTCAAGGCTCTGTAGATTCCTTCTTAGGTGGTCTTCACTATGAAATGCGTGAAATTGGTCGTTGGCTAAAAGAGAACAACATGAAGATTACCACGGTTTATTATGGTGGAGGGACACCAACGAGTATTACGGCAGAAGAGATGGATATGCTTTATGAGGAGATGTATGAGTCATTTCCCGATGTGGAAAACATTCGTGAGATTACAGTGGAAGCAGGACGTCCTGATACGATTACACCTGAAAAGTTAGCAGTATTAAACAAGTGGAACATTGATCGAATTAGCATTAATCCACAATCTTATATTCAAGAAACGTTAAAAGCGATTGGGCGTCATCATACAGTTGAAGAAACGATTGATAAGTTTCATTTAGCTCGTCAAACAGGGATGAATAATATCAACATGGACTTGATTATTGGATTACCAGGTGAAGGAGTTCCAGAGTTTCAACACACGTTGAATGAAACAAAGAAGCTTTTACCAGAATCTTTAACTGTTCATACGTTATCGTTTAAGCGCGCTTCTGAAATGACGCAAAATAAACGAAAATATAAAGTAGCAGATCGTGAAGAAATTCGTGACATGATGAAGATGGCAAATGAATGGACTGAACAACATGGCTATGTTCCATACTATTTATATAGACAGAAGAATATTCTCGGAAACCTAGAGAATGTAGGGTATGCATTTCCAGGTCAAGAAAGCATTTATAATATTATGATTATGGAAGAAAAGCAGACCATTATTGGATTAGGGTGTGGAGCATCTAGTAAATTTGTTCACCCAGTGACAGGAAAGATTGACCGCTTTGCCAATCCAAAAGATCCAAAATCGTATAATGATGGATTTAAGCATTACACGGAACAGAAAATCGCCATTCTAGATGAACTATTTTCGACACGTTCAACAAAAGCATAATTTAAAAATGACATAGGCATCTCTTCCCTATAACATCCAGTAACATAGTGGATGAAGTGGGAAGGGATGTTTTAGTATGTAGTCTGTTTGATGAGTCTTAGGATTATGGCTAACGACATAGAAAGCCTGAAAAATATTCTCATTTTATTGAAGGGATACCATAGAGAGCGGTGAATATATAGAACAGATAGTTTTGAAGTCTTTGTAAGCGGTTACTTTAAAATTAAATCTGTGGGGTGTTGGAAATGATGAATGTTCAATTAACGGTACCATCTATGATGGAGAGAGCAGAAAAGTTTTTTAAGAAAAAACAGGTCATTTCAAGGGGTACAAAAGGAATTAATCGATTAAGCTATGAACAAATTGCAGCTCGTACACGACGTCTTTCGTCTATGTTACATGCACTTGGGGTAAAACGAGGTGAAAAAGTAGGAACGTTTGCATGGAATCATCATCGTCATTTAGAAGCTTATTTTGCTATCCCAGGTATTGGAGCTGTTCTTCATACCATTAACATTCGCTTAGAGCCTCAACAAATTGCATATGTAATTAATCATGCAAAAGATAAGATTTTATTAGTTGATGATTGTTTCCTTCCGTTATTTGAAAAAATTGAAAGTCACCTTCCGCATGTCAAAGCATACATCATCATGACAGATGAACCTAACCTCCCAGAGACAACTTTAAAAAACTGCTATCATTATGAACAACTGATTGAAAAAGGAGATTCACAGTATCCGTTTTTAGATGATCTTGATGAAAACGAACCGGCAGGCATTTGTTATACATCTGCTACGACAGGGAATCCAAAAGGTGTTACTTACTCGCATCGAGGCATTTATTTGCATTCGATGTCATTAGGAATGGCCGATGGTGGTTCGCTTTCAGAAGCAGACATTGCGATGCCAGTTGTGCCAATGTTTCACGTAAATGCATGGGGACTACCGTTTGCGGCTGTTTGGCTTGGAACAAGTCTTGTGATGCCTGGTCCATTTTTTACGCCTCAAATATTAGCTGAGCTCATTGAAAGTGAAAGTGTGACGCTTGCTGCAGGTGTGCCGACAATTTGGCTTGGCTTACTAAAAGAGCTTGAAAGAAAAGAATATAATACGAGTAGTTTACGAGCTGTTTTATGTGGAGGATCGGCGGCACCTAGAAGTATTGTAAAGGCTTTTGAAGAAAAGTTTGCTATTCCATTTATTCATGCGTATGGAATGACAGAAACAAGTCCACTCGTAGTTTTGTCGCGCCTTAAAAGCTATCAAACAAATCTTGATAAAGAAGAACAATATGACTATAAAGCAAAGCAAGGATTCCTCGTTCCAGGTGTAGAAATGAAAGTCGTTGGAAAAGACGGCGAAATTGCTTGGGACGGGCAGTCAATGGGCGAATTATTGTTAAGAGGTCCGTGGATTGCTTCAGAGTATTATGAAGATGAGCGAACGACCGATGCGTTTAAAGATGGATGGCTCTATACAGGAGACGTGGTTACGGTTGATGAAGAAGGGTTTATTAAAATTGTCGATCGGACGAAAGATTTAATTAAAAGTGGCGGAGAATGGATTTCATCTGTTGATATAGAGAATGCACTCATGGCTCATGAAGGAGTATTTGAAGCATCTGTTGTGGCCATTCCACATGAAACATGGCAAGAACGGCCTATTGCGTGTGTCGTGTTAAAAGAAGGATACGAAGGAAACATATCAAAGGATGATATTGTAGATTTTCTAAAACCACAATTTGCAAAATGGTGGTTGCCAGATGATGTTATTTTTATGGAAGAGATTCCGAAAACGTCGGTTGGGAAATTTTTGAAACGTGCACTCCGTACGCAAGTACTCGAACACTATGAAGTGAATAACATTTAAAGGAGAATGATCATGACAGTTGAAACGAAAATAATCGAAGTAGCATATGAAGGGCGTGTTGCCATTTTAACGTTAAATCGTCCTAGTTCATTAAACTCGTTAAACATGGAGATGCTGACAGAGTTTGTACAAGGTTTAAAAGAAGTGAGAGATAGTGAAACAGATTTTCTTGTACTAAAAGGGAACGGTAAGGCATTTTCTGCAGGTGGAGACATTAAAATGATGCTATCCCCTGATAGTCACGAATCATTTGATAAGGTGATGGATGTGATTAGTGAACTAATTACAACGCTTTATACTCTTCCGCAAATGACTATTTCAGCTTTACACGGTGCGGTTGCCGGATTAGGGTTAAGCATTGCTCTAGCGAGTGATTATATTCTTGCTGAAAAACAAACGAAAGTGGCAATGAATTTTATTGGTATTGCACTCATTCCAGATGGAGCGGGACATTTCTTATTAGAAAAGCGTTTAGGTGCGCATAAAGCGAAACAAATCATTTGGAAAGGAGATGTGTTAACAGCTGATCAGGCGTATGACTTAGAGCTAGTAGATGAAGTCGTGGAAGACAATATGGTAGAAGCTGTAGACAAGGCGCTTGCATATTGGAAGCAAAAGCCAGCATCGGCGTTAAGGGAGACGAAAAACATATATGTGAAGTCTTCGTTGCCTCACCTTCAATCAATCTTAGAGATGGAGAAGGTTGCTCAGTCCAAAATGAGAAAATCAGCGGATCATTTAGAAGGAATTCAAGCATTCGTTGAGAAAAGAAAGCCAGTCTTTAATAAAAAATAATTAAATAGTTTTCTAAAATGATGTTTAATAAGAGGCCAATAGTGGAAAGGCTGTATTATATAATGATTATGAGGTGATAAGAAATGAACAAAACAGATTTAGTCAATGCAGTAGCAGAAAAATCAGAACTGACGAAATCGGATGCAACAAAAGCAATCGATTCATTACTAGATGTTATTTCAACTACGTTAGGTAAAGGTGAGAAAATCCAATTAATCGGATTTGGCACATTTGAAGTACGTGAGCGTGCAGCTCGTACAGGACGTAATCCACAAACGGGTGAAGAGATGCAAATTCCAGCGTCAAAAGTACCTGCGTTCAAAGCTGGTAAAGAATTAAAGGAAGCTGTAAAATAAGTCTTCTATTAAACAGGTAAATAGGTTCTTACAACTGGCATGAGAAAACATATCACTTGCAGGAACAAGTATAACCCTGCCTATTCATAAAGTTGAATAAGCAGGGTTTTTTTAAAATACATGTACTTATCGATGAAACAAAATGAGTTTACCTGCTGATGATGTACAGCGATGTGTTTTTTCATCGTAGTTTAATTGTTTTAGTTTTTCAGTGCCTCTTTTTTTTGCTTCTTCTTCTGTTACAGCTTCGAAAGATTCATCTAATAATTTTTCCCCGTTTGGCTCAAAAACTGTCAGTGTGTATAATCCCATGAAAACTCCCCCTTTCACCATTGTAGACATGGTTCGACAACCATTCTTTTTATGTAATTCGTAGTTTCTACACAAATTCCTGCTAAAATAAAATGAAACATTTTTTTCCATGCATCGTATATATGAATGAACTCAATTATTATTTAGAGTAAGAGTAATGGAAAGTGAGTGTAAGGAACAAAGGGGGAGTTAGATGACGTTAGTAATTGAAAATGTGACGAAGCGATTTGGTTCGTTTACAGCAGTAAATAACTTATCTTTAAGAATTCCAAAAGGTGAATCATTTGGTTTTTTAGGAGCAAACGGTGCGGGTAAAACGACAACTTTCCGAATGATTCTTGGTCTTCTTGATGCGACGGAGGGAAGCATCACATGGAATGGAGAATCCATTACATATGATACAAGCCATGTAATTGGTTACTTACCGGAAGAACGGGGGCTATACCCAAAATTGAAAGTGAAAGATCAACTCGTCTATTTAGGACGTTTAAGAGGCATGAATAAAGTAGACATTCTAAAGCAGATGGATCAGTGGTTACAACGATTTAAAGTGCCTGAGTATGCAAACAAAAAAGTAGAAGAACTATCCAAAGGTAATCAGCAAAAAATTCAATTTATCGCATCCGTCATTCATCGCCCCAAACTATTAATCTTAGATGAGCCGTTTAGTGGACTTGACCCTGTCAATGTAGAGTTGTTGAAAGAGGCCGTATTGAGTTTAAGAGAAGAAGGAACAACCATTGTATTTTCAAGTCATCGTATGGATCACGTAGAAGAGCTTTGTGAAAATTTATGTATTATGCATCATGGTAAGCCTGTTGTTCATGGGAATTTGAAAGAAATTAAGCGCTCTTTCGGTAAGAAAAATGTAGTTGTGCATGGTGAGGGTGATCTTGAGCGTCTTCAGTTTATTGAAGGAGTGACAAAATATAAAAAGACGGCGGAGGGGGTTCATTTGCAGGTTGAGAGCGAAGAGGTTTCTCAAGCTATTTTTCAAGAGCTTCATCATCTGTCCTTTGTGAGTAAGTTCGTATTAGAAGAACCTTCACTAAATGATATCTTTATCGAGAAAGTGGGTGCTTCTTATGAATAAGTTTTGGGTCATTTTATTTCATACGTATTTTCATAAGTTGAAATCAAAATCATTCATTATTACAACCATCATTACAGTCATTATCTTAATGGGTATTACAAACATGAATACGATTATTAATTTCTTTAACAAAGATGATAAAGGGATAACAGTTGGAGTTATTCATTCAGATGAACAGTTATATGCATTGTTCCAACAGAATATGAAACTAATCGATAACAATATTCAACTAGAAACGTATGAAACGGAATGGGAATCCAAAGATGCAGTAGAAAAAGAAAAAGCAGACGGCTACTTAATACTATCAGCGGATGAAAAAGGGTTGCCAGCAGGTAACTATAAAGCAAACTCAATCGCTGATTCGGAGGTGCCAACAAAGCTTCAGCAAGCGCTACAACAAACAAAAGTAGCAATTGCTACCTCACAACTTGGGTTACAGCCAGAACAAATTGATCAATTGTATTCACCTGTATCATTTGAAAAAGCAGCATTAGTTGAATCGGCTAAAACAGAAGAAGAACTCAATCAAGCACGGGGGCTTGTGTATATCTTATTATTTGTCATCTACTTTTCAGTCGTGATGTATGGAAGCATGATTGCGATGGAAGTAGCAACAGAAAAGTCGTCACGTGTGATGGAAATTCTTGTTTCGAGTGTGTCTCCTGTTACACAAATGTTTGCGAAAATCTTAGGTATTGCACTTTTAAGCCTAACCCAATTCGCGGTTATTTTGGTAGTAGGGTATGCATCGTTAAAACAAAATCTTGCTACTCAACAAAATGGTATGTTTGAATACGTAGGACTTAGTGAAGTACCGATTGCAACATTTGTGTATGCCTTTATTTTCTTTATGTTAGGATACTTTTTGTTTGCGACGCTTGCAGCCTTTTTAGGTTCATTGGTAAGTAGAATTGAAGACGTTCAACAGATGATTACTCCGATGACATTATTAATTGTTGCAGCATTTTTAATTGCGATGTTTGGTTTAGGAGATCCAGATACAACGTTTATTAAAGTAACTTCATTTATTCCGTTTTTTGCACCAATGATTATGTTTTTGCGAGTTGGTATGCTAGAAATCCCTCTATGGGAAGTTAGCTTATCAATTGGCCTATTAGTAGCTACCATTTTTGCATTAGCTATCTTTGGAGCACGTGTGTATAAGGGTGGCGTTTTGTTATATGGAAAGTCATCATCATTTAAAGACATAAAAAAAGCACTACAGTTAACAAAAGAATAGAAGTAAAAGAGGTCATCTCGGGTATATTTGTCATAGAGGTGGCCTCTTTTTTAACTAGAATGTGCATTCGCTTTTTCATGGTGTTAAAATAAGAAAAAAGAGGAAACACAGCACAACACAACATTACTAGATGAAACAAGATAAGGGAGGACATATAGATGAAACAAGGCATTGCTCATTATACAGTCGGTGAACAAGTAGATCTGTTTTTTTTAGTTAAATCATCAACAAGAGGCATCGCAAGTAACGGTAAGCCATTTTTAACGGTTATTTTACAAGATAAAACAGGAGACATTGAAGCGAAATTATGGGATGCTTCACCGGAAGACGAAGAAAACTATGGAGCTGAGAAGATTGTAAAAGCAGCAGGAGAAGTGATGACATATCGAGGACGTAATCAGTTAAAGGTAAAACAAATTCGTCCAGCACAACCTCAAGATGGGGTGCGAGTATCTGATTTCTTAGAAGTAGCTCCATTGAGTCGTGAAGAAATGGTTGAGTCCATTACACAATGCATCTTTGAAATGAAAAACTCCAACATCCAACGCATTACACGTCACTTATTGAATAAGCATCAAACAGCTTTTCTGGAGTATCCAGCAGCAACTAAAAACCATCATGAATTTGTTTCAGGGTTAGCTTATCACGTTGTATCGATGTTGAAACTTGCGAAAGCATTAGCAAGTTTATATCCTAGTTTAAATCGTGATCTACTTTATTCAGGTGTCATTTTGCATGACCTTGGAAAAGTGATGGAGTTATCAGGTCCTGTATCGACAGTTTATACGCTAGAAGGAAATTTACTTGGTCATATTTCAATTATGGTAAATGAAATTGGGCAAGCGGCGGAAGAATTAAACATTGAAGGAGAAGAAGTACTTTTACTTCAGCATATGGTGTTATCACATCATGGAAAAGAAGAGTGGGGAAGTCCGAAAAAACCGCTCGTTAAAGAAGCAGAGATTCTACATCTCATTGATAATGTAGATGCGAAGATGAATATGCTGGATCGAGCACTCGAACATGTAAAACCTGGTGAGTTTACAGAAAGAATCTTTGCGCTTGATAATCGTTCGTTTTATAAGCCCACGATTTAAAAGGATAGCTTGTCATAAAAGAGGCGTTTCTCACATATAGTGATGGTAAATACGATATATGTGGGGGAGTTATAAATGGTTACTTTACCTATCTGGTTATATTTGGTGGTAGCAGGTATTTTCTTTAGTGGGTTTATGGCGATTCGAACAGCACAGCAAGAAAAAGAAATTGATGATACGTTTATCGAACAAGAAGGACAAGTGTATATGCAACGAATGCAGGAAGAAAAAGAACGTAGAGATTTAGTGAGAAACAGTAAGTCAGTCTAAAAAGAAAGAGGCGACGTCAGAAGAGCATTTACCCTTGCTGACACCGCCTCTTTTTTATTATTTCTGACCTTCTTCTTTACCTTCTTCAAATACTTTTTCTAGGTCTTTATCGTTTACTTTTACATCAGCAGCTTTCATTTCTTTATCAATTGCGTTTTGTAATTGTGTTGGATCTTCACCTAATTTAGCACGTTTTAATTCTCTCTCAAGTTCAGGTTTCATTTTATCAAATGACGCTAATTCTTTCTTATCAGTCACTTTAATAATATGATAACCAAATTGAGACTTAACAGGTTCACTAATTTTACCTTTTTCTAGCTTGTATGCAGCTTCTTCAAATTCCGGTACCATTTGACCTGGTCCGAAGAATCCTAAGTCTCCACCTTTTTCACCAGAACCCGGATCTTCAGAGTATTCTTTTGCTAACTCTTCAAAGTTTCCGCCCGCATCAAGCTTTGCTTTTACTTCATTTGCTGTCTTTTCATCTTTTACTAAGATGTGACTAGCTTTTACTTCAGGTTTCTTTTCATCATATGCTTTCTTTAGCTCTTCTTCAGATACCTTCACATCTGCAGTAGCAGCTTTTTCACGAAGAAGGTCAATCTTAAGAAGACGTTTCATTTCAGCTTCACCATTTTGTTGGATTGCCATTTCAAATTGGGCACCATACTGTTGTTTTAGTGTTTCAAGCTCTTTTTCCACTTCTTTATCGCTTACTTTATATTTTTCACTTAGTACTTTTTCATCGACTAAGTCACGAATGATTTGTTCACCCGCACGATTTTTTAGCGCTTCATAAAGCTCATCTTTTGAGATGTTTCCAGCTTTTGTTTCAACAACAATTTCAGAGTTGTCTCCACTTGCACCGCTATTACATGCCGATAATGCAACGATGCTTGCTGCTGTTGTTAGTGCAATAAAGCTCTTTTTCATACATAAACACTCCTAATTATTATATTTATTCTCAGTGTGCCCAAGCCATACCATATACTATATCACAATCTTTGATGTTAACGAAATAGACAAATGCCTATACGCACTATAACAAATCAAACCTTTCACTTCAAATTATTTTAATGAATCTATGACAATCGCCTAGGCGCCTTTAGAGGCTACTGCATACGATGGAGTATTAGTACACAAAGGGGGTGCTCTTATGGGTGGAGCTTATGGAAGTGGTTTTGCGTTACTAGTTGTACTATTCATTTTATTAATTATTGTGGGTTGTTCTTGTTTCTATTAATAAACGAAAATAACAGCTACAATCATTAATGATATGCAAGGAGGGAAACAAATGGGCGGAAGCTGGTATGGTAACAATTTCGCGTTAATCGTAGTATTATTCATCTTACTAATCATCATTGGTTGTTCTTGTTTCTATTAATAGATAATCAATAAATTTGAAAATGAAACAAAAGGCACCTCCCTTTTATAGAGTGGTGCCTTTCGCTATGTTTATACATAAACTTTTTTCTTATGTGAATAGTATTTCTACATATGAAGATAAAAGTAAAATGGTAATCAACACGTTAATCGTTCGAAAAACCTTTGGTTGTCTTTCCTCTGGGATTTCTTTTTGGATACATAATGTATTCGTTAGCGTATTGATGTAAAATAAAATAAACACAGCAAATGGAATAAAAAATGTGGCCATGTGTGACATTCCTCCAACCTATATATAAATGATTAACATTTCCAACTTCCTATGCTTAAACCGTTTTATCCTT
>NZ_QFRU01000013.1 GCF_003184905.1 Bacillus sp. CGMCC 1.16541 | reverse complement strand
CATTTTGAGCAAGCAGCATAATGAAATAACCGTGTCTAACTTTTAGGGGTCACTTCATTCGTCCCTTGCTTTTTTTCTCATGATTAACGATTTGTATCTTCAACCGTTCCTTCGCTATATACATCGCTCATTTGCTCATGCGTTTCAGCAAGACCTTGCGATAACTCATCTTGGCGATTGTAATCTTCGGCTTCAAATTGACGATCAGCCATTTCTTCTGTATGTAGTTCATGTTGTTTTGGTTGCTTTGGATCCATGTTCATTCCTCCTTTTTATGTGTTCAGTATGTGTAAAACAAGCCGGAGCTATGCATACGCACACACAAGAGTAGGACAAGTCAGCGTATAATATATTAATGGCTCAAAAGAATGTCACATAAAGGAAGAGGCTAAGAGTTGGGTAGTTAAGTGACGTTGAGTCAAGAAGATTTACATGCTATTTCTCTTTAATCAAACGTTTGTTTAAAAGCGGTGGAGCTCAATGATAGAGCGAATCCTCAAAGGATTACTTTGATGTGTCTTCAAAATGAAAAAGGAATTGACACATGGCCAACTCCTTTTGTCTTCGTCTTATTTATTTTCTTCTAAGAAATACTTTTCGATGTCATCTAGCATTAAGTTTGCAGCAACAACACCACCAGCAGTGTTCCAGATAGGGTCACTTACTTTATGAACTTCTCCTGCTTTTGCTACGTTTAAGTTTTGGAATAATGGATCTTTTGTCCACTCTTCTTCAAGCTTTGTTGCTTCTCCATCACCTGTTTCGTAAGAGAAGTAGAACATTACGTCTCCGTCCATTGCAGGAATACGCTCTTTCGTTGCGTTCATTTCAGCAAAGTCATCGACGTTTTGTGATTCTGGACGAGCAAATCCTAGTTGTTCTAAAATCACACCCGAGAATGAATCTTTATGATAGATCCGAACATCGCCAGCCGTAAAACGAACAATTGATACTTCTTTTTGTAATTGATCGCCTAGTTTGCCTTTTAACTCTTCAATACGACCATCAAAGTCAGCAATCACTTTTTGACCGTCTTCTTCTTTATTTAATGCTTTTGCATAAAGTTCAAAGTTTTCTTTCCAATCACCACGTAAAGCTTCTGAAAAGACGGTTGGTGCAATTTGATTTAATTGATCATAAACAGCTTCTTGACGTTGCTTGTTTCCAATGATTAGATCAGGTTTTAGTGAAGCAATTGTTTCAAGACTTGGTTCGCTTTCTGTTCCGACACTTTTTACATCTTTCATGTCATCTTTAATGTGATCGTACCAAGGGTCACCAATCCAAGATTGAACAGCTCCAACAGGCGTTACACCCATTGCTACTAAAGCTTCTGTTCCTTCATTTGTTAAAATAACAACGCGTTTTGGCGTTCCTTCAATCTTTGTTTCACCCATTGCATGTTGAACGGTATATGTTTCTTCTGATGCTGCTTTATCTTTCTCGCCATCTTCAGCAGGCTTTTCTTCTGTTGTGTTACCGCAAGCGGATACAACTAATAGCGCCATAATAGATAGAAGTGCAAGAACATATGAAAAGCGATTTTTCACATATGTATTCATTTGTTTACCCCCATTTATCTTTATGATAATGATTTTCATTCACAAGTAAGATATTATTCCAAGTTCATAACACTGTCAACACAAAAGTGAAAATGATTCTCAAACTCATTGACACATATCATTTTCTTTCCTAAACTTAAAAATAGAGAAAAAGGACTTTTTACGCATAGTTTAGAGGAGCAACGATATGGTATTACGAACCTTCAATTTAAAAGTAGTCGGGTTAATAATAGGATTCATTATTTTAATGATATGTATTGGCTTGAGTATTATACTCGGTTATACAAATACGAGCATTGAAACATCCATTGCAGCTTTTCGCGCGTTTGACGGATCAAACGAACATCTTATTATTCAAAATGTAAGGTTGCCGCGTGCGTTAATTGGTGCAGCTGTTGGAAGTAGTTTAGGAATTGCAGGAGCCATGATGCAAGCGTTAACGAAAAACCCACTTGCATCTCCAGATATTATCGGGGTGAATGCTGGGGCAAGCTTTTTCATTGTCATTGCAATCATGATTTTTTCCATTACATCATTACAAGCTTTTACGTGGATTGCCTTTTTAGGAGCTGCAATTACAGTAGTCGTGGTTTATTTCTTAGGTTCACTAGGAAGAGAGGGGTTAACACCTATTAAATTAACGTTAGCTGGAGCTGCGATTGCCGCTTTGTTCTCCTCATTAACACAAGGTTTCCTCGTATTAGATGAATCATCTTTAGATCAAGTACTTTATTGGCTAGCAGGTTCGGTTCAAGGAAGAAAGTTAGAAATCTTATATTCGGTTCTACCTTACCTTGTGGTTGCCACGGTAGGAGCATTTTTACTAGCTAACAAGATTAATATTTTAACAATTGGAGAAGACGTTGCAAAAGGATTAGGACAGCGCACGGGAATGGTGAAGATAGGTGCAGGTATCATCATCGTTCTTTTAGCAGGAGGAGCCGTAGCCATTGCAGGGCCCATTAGTTTTGTAGGTATCATTGTACCTCATATGGTGCGTTGGTTAGTCGGCCAAGATTATCGCTGGATTTTCCCTTACTGTGGAGTAATGGGGGGCATTTTATTATTGGTTGCCGACATTTCTGCTCGTTATGTCATTATGCCAGAAGAAATACCAGTTGGGATTATGACAGCTTTTATTGGAACTCCTTTCTTTATTTATATTGCACGTAAGGGGGTTCGCTCATCATGAATAAACATAAATCGGTTCGAGTTGGCAAGCTCTCATTTTTGCTGAATGTTCCAGCAACCGTTGTTCTATCTATCTTATCGATCTTATTAATAGGATTATTTCTTTTAAGTGCAGGTATGGGAGAGTTATTTATCGGCCCTCTTAAAATCATTCAAATTATCTTTGGACAAGGTGCAGAATTTGAACAACTCATTGTAAAGTCATTCCGTTTGCCACGTATTATAATCGCGATCTTAGCAGGGGTTTGCTTGGCTGTTGCAGGAGCTATTTTACAAGGGCTTGTTCGAAATCCTCTTGCTTCACCGGATTTAATTGGATTGACAGGAGGGGCATCTGTTGCCGTCGTCTTATTCTTAACACTGTTTAGTGATGAAAACCACTCTCTGACAGTGAGCATCCATTGGTTACCTCTTAGTGCGTTTATTGGAGCATCTGTCGTCGCTTTATTGCTATATGTCTTAGCTTGGAAAGACGGTGTATCGCCCATTACTCTTGTATTAATTGGGATTGGGTTAACAGCTTTGACGAAATCTCTTACCACGTTATTTATGATCATTGGTCCCATTTATCAAGCGAGTCAAGCAAACATTTGGATTACAGGTAGTGTATATGGATCTAACTGGAAAAATGTTTATACATTGTTTCCTGTGACTTGTTTGTTAGTCGTAATCAGTTTTATGATGGTTCGACATGTTAATATTCAAGAACTTGGTGAGGATATGGCAAAGAACGTAGGAAGTCATGTTCAAAAAAATCGACTCAGTTTGCTCTTGATGAGTACCGCTCTAACAGGAAGTGCTGTTGCATTTGCTGGAGGAATCAGCTTTGTCGGATTGCTTGCACCGCATATCGCAAGAAGATTAGTTGGTTCTTCGTTTGGGGCATTGTTACCTGTATCAGCACTAATTGGGGCGATTCTTGTATTAGTCGCTGACTTAATAGGTCGAACGATGTTTTTACCAATTGAAATACCAGCGGGCGTTTTTACAGCTGCCATTGGAGCACCTTATTTTATTTACTTGTTATATAAACAAAGAAATGCGTCATAAATTAAATAGTCAAAGAGTTGATTACTGTTCGCGAATGCGAAGTTACATTCTTTGTTAAAAGGAGCGATTGAGATGAACTCACTCGAAACAAAGTCGCTAACGTTGTCTTATGGAGAATCAATTATTATAAATGAACTAGATTTAAAGATTCCAAAAGGAGAAATTACCGTTTTTATCGGTAGTAACGGTTGTGGAAAATCAACGTTACTTCGTTCTTTGGCTCGCTTGTTAAAACCACAAGATGGTTCCATTCTTATTGAGGGAGAGAAGATATCAAAACTCCCGACAAAAGAAATTGCCAAGCAACTTGCGATTTTACCTCAAGGGCCAGTTGCACCAGAAGGGCTAACGGTTTTACAACTTGTAAAGCAAGGACGCTATCCTTATCAAAACTGGTTTCGTCAGTGGTCAGAGGAAGATGAGCGAAAAGTAAACGAAGCCCTCGAAGCAACGGGGATGAAAGAGTTGGCAGATCGTGCGGTTGATTCCTTATCAGGTGGTCAGCGTCAACGTGCTTGGATTGCTATGACATTGGCGCAAGATACGGATATTATCTTGTTAGATGAGCCAACTACTTATCTTGATATGACACATCAAATCGAGATTTTAGATTTATTGTTTGAACTGAATGAAAGGGAGAATCGGACCATTATTATGGTTCTTCATGATTTGAACTTGGCTTGTCGTTATGCGCATAACCTTGTTGCTCTTCAAAATAAACAGATTTATGCACAAGGGAAGCCAGAAGATGTAATTAGCTGTGACCTAGTACGTAACGTTTTTCAAATGAATTGTGACGTGACAGTTGACCCACTCTTTGGAACACCATTATGCATTCCGCACGGAAGAGGGCGATGCATTGTAAAAAAGGTAGGGACAGCAAATGAAGCAATTTAGTCATGAAGAACTCACTCTTTTAGAAGAAAAATTTCGTCTTATCGTAAAAAAAGTACCCTCTTCTTTAACAATGAAAACGACTGAACTAATGAGTGAACAAACATTGCGTTCACATTTACAGTTTGTGCAACAGCAAATAGAAGCGCCAGATTTTAAAGTGGCTGCTTCTATTTTTGCAAAAAGGTACAGTTTTGTTGTATTGGTTTTCCTTTATTCTTTTTCCGTGCTTCATAAAAAAATAAACATCAATCGTGAGCATATTTCGTTAGAAACAACCGATATGAACGATCGCTTATGGTTGCCATCCATTTACTTAGACAGCTATGAGGTCGAGGAAGTGAATGAAACCAATCGGGTGCAAAAGCGTGAAGAGCTTTTACAAGAATTATTTGCCCAACACATTGATAAAATATGGATAGAAGCTCGAAAAATTTCAAAGGTTTCTAAGCTTATTCTTTGGGAGAACGCTTCGGTTTATGTCATGTGGATGTATGAGATGCTTTTAAATGAACCAGCTTTAGAGTCAATAAAAGAGCGCATTCAAGCTGATTTCTCCTATTTGTATGAAGAAGAAAACGGTTCGTTATTTGGGGCGTATCATCAAAACCCTTTATCAAGATATAACAAACCGAAGCAGTTTGTAGAAAGTTTACAGGTAGATGTGAGAGTAAGAAAAACGTGTTGTTTTTCTTATCAAACAGCAGCCAAAAATCAATATTGTACAACGTGCCCAATTATGTGCAAAGTGAAAGGAGAGTAATGATTGGATCAAAAATTGAAAGATCAATTCGACGGACTGTTAGAAAAGTATACAGAATTAATGGTTGGAGAAAGTTCGGAGGAGTTAAAGGAAAAGGTACAGATGTGGGCCTTATATACATACATTGCGAAAACAATGCCGGCTCTAGCCAAACACTGGAATGAAACGTATCCGGACGGGAAAACAGAAATGATGAATGTCATTCGCGAAATTAAAGAATTAAACGATAAGCACCGCTCGAAGCGATAAAAATAAGAAGCAGAATAATCATGCTTGTCATGGTCGTTCTGCTTCTTATTTTTGTTTATGCGCGCAAGTGAGAGGGTATTTAGACGACAAAGGAATCTATTCTTCAAGTTAATATATGACACCGCTGATAAAACGACAAATTTTTCAAAAAAATATATTCAAATAATAAAAAAAGTGCTAAAATTTTAATAAATCGTTTTATTCGTTTGCTTCATATATTTATAGATAATAACAACACTATCTTGATTGGAACTGGGGGATGAGCTATGGAACAAGCGATGCGTGATTTCTTTTTATTTTTATCAAAAAATAAAACGCTTACAAAATTAGCGAAGAGATACGGCTTACGCTTTGGTGCGTCACGTTTTGTAGCAGGAGAAACAATTGATTTAGCGGTAAAGGCAATTAGGGAGTTAAATGAAAAAGGATTAGCGGTTACAATTGACTATTTAGGTGAGTTTGTTGATAACGAAAGAGAAGCAAACGAAATGGCAGATCACTGTATCGATGCCATTCGTGCAATTGGGCGTGAAAAGTTAAATGCTCAATTGTCATTAAAGATGACCTCGATGGGGTTAGATATTTCAGATGACATTGTGTTGCGAAACATGAGAAAAATTTTGGATGCAGCACAAACGCATGATGTGTTTGTAACAATCGATATGGAAGATTATTCACGGTGTGGTAAGACCATTGAAATTTTTAAGACATTAAAATCAGAGTACGATCACATCGGAACGGTTATTCAAGCGTATCTATACCGTACAGAACAAGATATGAACGATTTAAATGCATACAGCCCAAATTTACGTCTTGTAAAAGGGGCCTATAAAGAGTCACCTGAAGTAGCATTTCCTGATAAAAAAGATGTAGATGATAATTTTAAAAAGATTATTAAAACCCATTTAATGAATGGAAATTATACAGCGATAGCTACACATGATGACAACATGATTGAATACACAAAACAACTTGTAAAAGAGCAAGGTATTTCAAATGATCAATTTGAATTTCAAATGCTCTATGGCATTCGCCCTGAACGTCAAGAACAACTAGTAAGTGAAGGGTATACGATGAGAGTATATGTGCCGTACGGGACAGACTGGTATGGTTATTTTATGAGACGTTTAGCAGAGCGTCCCGCTAATGTTGCATTTGTTTTAAAAGGAATTGTGAAGAAATAATAAAGAGCAAAGGGGATGAGTCCAAATGACAGGAAAGAACGCCTTAATTAGATTCATCCCGCAACATCGTTTGCTTGCAAAATCTAGTCCTATCAATGGACAGATTGGCAAAGGATGTTGCACATAAGTTTTACTCACTTATGTCTAGGTCTCTTTGTTTTTAGTCTTGTTGCATGTTTTGTTTTTAGTCTTGTTGCATGTTTTGTTTTTTATATTGTTGATTTTGAGACGTTTTTTTGCCGTGTGCGTCCATTTCGATGGTTGGACCTGCGTTTCCTTTTACACTAGAAGCGCTGACTCCTCCTGGAGAAGGGTTCTTTTTTAATCGTGACATGGTATATTCACCTCCCATTTATTAAAGTAACCAGTTCAAGAAAAAATAGGCTTAGACTTTTTTGTAAATATATTGCGAAAATTTAAAAAATGTTTTATAGTAAAAAATAGAGATGGAAGCAGTTCTATTTTTTTATCCATAAAATGAATGACTGTTCATTCAATATATTAAGGGGGATATGTATATGAGCCTACGAATTAAGAAAGCCGCTGTTCTTGGTTCAGGAGTAATGGGATCAGGAATTGCTGCGCATTTAGCAAATGTTGGCATCCCAACATTACTTCTTGATATCGTGCCAAAGGAGTTAACAGAAGAAGAGAAAGCAAAGGGATTGACGTTAGAAGATAAGAAAGTTCGTGACCGCTTTAGCTCTTCGGCTCTACAGAAGTTAGTGAAACAAAAGCCAGCTCCACTGACGTCGAAAGCAAACTTATCGCTTATTCAATCAGGTAACTTAGAAGATGACCTGCAAAAGTTAGCAGAATGTGATTGGATCATTGAAGTAGTGGTTGAAAACTTAGACGTGAAAAAGCAATTATTCAGCAAAGTTGATGCTGTGCGCAAACAAGGCAGTATCGTAAGTTCAAATACATCAGGTATCTCTGTAGAGGCAATGGCTGAGGGACGTTCTGAAGATTTTAAAGCGCATTTCTTAGGAACGCATTTCTTCAATCCACCTCGTTACTTAAAGTTATTAGAAATCATTCCAACAAATGACACAAAACAAGAAATTGTTCAACATATGAAAGAATTTAGTGAAGATGTATTAGGAAAAGGTGTAGTTTTAGCAAAAGATACACCTAACTTTATTGCGAACCGCATTGGAACATATGGACTACTTGTAACGGTTCAGGAAATGTTAAAGGGTGGTTACAGTGTCGGTGAAGTAGACTCGGTTACAGGACCTTTAATTGGTCGACCAAAGAGTGCGACGTTCCGTACATTAGATGTCGTAGGATTAGATACTTTTATTCATGTAGCGCACAACGTTTACGAAAAAGTAGAGGGCGCTGAGAAAGAAGTCTTTGATGTACCGGTATTTATGAAGGCGATGCTAGAAAATAAATGGCTTGGAAGTAAAACAGGTCAAGGGTTCTTCTTGAAAAAAGGCAAAGAGATCTTAGAACTGAATCCAACAACTCTTCAATACGAAGAAAGAAAGAAATTAAAAACAGCAGCGACTGAAATGAGTAAGCAGGAAAAAGGTTTAGCTAACAAAATGAAAGCGCTTGTATATGCGAATGACAAAGCAGGAACATTACTGTGGAATATCATCAGTCCGGTTCTTCTTTACTCAGCACAATTAAAAGACGAAATTGCAGATGATATCGTTGCAATTGACCGCGCGATGAAGTGGGGCTTCGGTTGGGAACTTGGTCCATTTGAAACATGGGATGCAATCGGTGTAGCTCGATCTGTTGAGAAGCTTCAACAAGAAGGAAAAGAAATTCCAGGTTGGATCACAGAGATGCTTGAAAGTGGCATCACATCGTTTTATAGCGAATTAGATGGCGATCTTCACTACTACAATAAGGGTGAATATAAGCAA
Source organism: Bacillus sp. CGMCC 1.16541 (assembly GCF_003184905.1). Taxonomy (GTDB): domain Bacteria; phylum Bacillota; class Bacilli; order Bacillales; family Bacillaceae_H; genus Priestia. The sequence goes on along the minus strand of NZ_QFRU01000013.1, from coordinate 94,026 downwards.
GTAGAAGAAAATAAAAAAGTCATTCACTTGAAAAAGTTACGTAATCAAGAACGTGTAATCAAAAAAAATAGCGGTGCTAGTTTAATAGATTTAGGTGATGATGTTGCATGCTTGCAATTTACATCACCAAATAATGCAATTGGATTAGACATTATCCAAATGATCAACTACTCGTTAGAAGAAGTAGGAAGAAACTATAAAGGTCTTGTGATTGGAAATCAGGCAAAGAATTTCTGTGTGGGTGCAAACCTTGCGATGATTCTAATGGAAGCACAAGATGATAATTACTTTGAAATTGACTTTGTGATTCGTCAGTTCCAACAAGCGATGATGAACATTAAGTACAGTGATAAGCCTGTTGTTTCTGCACCATTCGGCATGACACTAGGTGGTGGAACAGAAATTTGTTTACCAACTTCTCATATTCAAGCTTCTTCTGAAACGTATATGGGACTTGTGGAAGTAGGTGTAGGCCTTATCCCAGGTGGTGGTGGTAACAAAGAGTTGTACATCAAACAACTTAATAGCTTACCAAAAGGTGTCGAGTTTGATCTTCAGAAAGTCGCGAATAAGACATTTGAAACAATTGCAACAGCAAAAGTTTCAACATCTGGAGCAGAAGCGCGTGAATTGAACTTTTTAAATGCTCAAGATGGCATTAGCATGAATGGCGATCACTTATTACATGATGCAAAGCAAGCAGCTATTCAGTTGTTTGATAACGGTTATAAAGCACCGGTTCGACAAAAAGTTCCGGTTGTAGGTGAGACAGGATATGCAACGCTTTTATTAGGCGCACAAGCAATGAAATACTCTGGCTACATTTCAGAGCATGACTATAAAATTGCTAAAAAGCTTGCTTTTGTTATTGCAGGAGGAAGCGTACCGTATGGAACAGAAGTTGACGAGCAATATTTATTAGACTTAGAGCGCGAAGCTTTCTTAAGTCTCGTTGGAGAAGGAAAGTCACAGCAACGTATGCAACACATGTTAGTAAAAGGAAAGCCACTTCGTAACTAAGGGGGAGAAAAAATGAGAGAAGCGGTCATCGTAGCTGGTGCTAGAACACCAGTTGGAAGAGCTAAGAAAGGGACGCTTGCAAATGTTCGTCCAGATGATTTAGGAGCGATTGCAGTAAAAGAAACGTTAAAACGAGCAGGTGGCTATGAAGGTCCAATTGATGATTTAATCTTTGGTTGTGCGATTCCAGAAGCAGAACAAGGGCTCAATATGGCGCGTAACATTGGGGCATTAGCGGGATTACCATATACAGTACCAGCGATTACAATTAACCGTTATTGTTCATCTGGTTTACAAAGTATCGCCTATGGTGCAGAGCGTATCATGCTAGGACATGCAAAAACAGTATTAGCGGGCGGAGCAGAATCTATGAGTCTAGTACCGATGACTGGACACGTTGTTCGTCCAAACATTCAATTAGTGGAACATGCACCTGAATACTACATGGGGATGGGACATACAGCGGAGCAAGTAGCTGTAAAATATGGAATTTCTCGCGAAGATCAAGATGCATTTGCCGTTCGCAGTCATCAACTTGCAGCCAAAGCACTTCAAGAAGGACGATTCAATGATGAGATTGTGCCAGTAGAGGTGAAGAGGCGCTCAGTTGGTCGCGACAATAAATTGAGAGAAGAATCATTTTTATTCTCTCAAGATGAAGGAGTTCGTGCTAGTACAACGGCAGCCGTACTTGGCAAGTTACGTCCTGCGTTCTCAGTAACAGGTAGTGTAACAGCTGGTAACTCTTCACAAACAAGTGATGGAGCAGCATCTGTACTGTTAATGGATCGTGAACAAGCAGAGGCTGAAGGATTACAGCCACTAGCTCGATTCCGTTCTTTTGCAGTTGGTGGAGTACCACCTGAAGTAATGGGAGTGGGGCCAGTTGTTGCAATTCCAAAAGCATTAGAGTTAGCAGGCCTTGAGCTTTCAGATATTGGATTATTCGAGTTAAATGAAGCATTCGCATCACAAGCGATTCAAGTTATGCGTGAACTTCACATTGACCAAGATAAAGTAAACGTAAATGGTGGAGCCATTGCATTAGGGCATCCATTAGGGTGTACAGGAGCTAAATTAACGTTAAGTCTTATTCATGAGATGAAGCGTCGTAATGAGCAGTTTGGTGTTGTGACAATGTGTATCGGTGGCGGCATGGGTGCTGCTGGTGTGTTTGAATTACTTGCTTAATAAAACGAGTTAATTAAGGGGGAAAAATGATGTCAAAGACAACTGAAAACGTAACTAAAGGTGGAAGCTTTTTAATCGAGGAAGTGTTATCAAGTCAAGTGTATACACCAGAGGATTACACTGATGAGCATAAAATGATTGCGAAAACAACAGACGAATATGTAGAAAATGAAGTGCTTCCGCAAGTCGAGCATTTAGAGAACCACGAGTTTGATCGTTCAGTAAAATTATTAAAGCAAGCTGGTGATTTAGGTTTATTAGGTGCAGATGTACCTGAAGAGTATGGTGGATTGGGCTTAGATAAAGTAAGCTCAGCATTAATTGCTGAAAAAATGTCGAAGGCAGGGGGATTCTCTATTACGCATGGTGCACATGTTGGAATCGGTTCACTGCCAATCGTGTTATTCGGTACAGAAGAGCAAAAGCAACAATACTTACCTGCATTAGCAACAGGTGAGAAGATTGCTGCGTATGCATTAACAGAGCCAGGTTCAGGATCAGATGCATTAGGTGCGAAAACGACAGCTCGCTTAAATGCTGAAGGTACACACTATGTATTAAACGGTGAAAAACAATGGATTACAAATGCAGGATTTGCAGATGTATTCGTTGTGTATGCAAAAATTGATGGTGAGCAGTTCTCAGCTTTTATCGTAGAACGTGAGTATGAAGGTGTATCAACAGGGCCAGAAGAGAAGAAAATGGGGATTAAAAGCTCATCTACTCGTACGCTCATTTTAGAAGATGCCCTTGTTCCGAAAGAAAACTTACTAGGTGAAGCTGGTAAAGGCCATATTATTGCATTTAACATTTTAAACATTGGTCGTTATAAATTAGGTGTAGGAGCAGTAGGAGCAGGTAAGCGCGCATTTGAATTATCGGTTCAATATGCAAACCAACGTCAACAATTCAAAACGCCAATTTCAAAGTTCTCGTTAACACAAGAAAAATTAGCAACGATGGCTGCAAAGCTTTATGCATCTGAAAGTTCTGTTTACCGTACAGTTGGTTTGTTTGAAGAGCGTATGGGTGGTTTATCAGAAGATGAACAAAAAGACGGAAAGCATGTAGCTGCATCGATTGCTGAGTACGCAATTGAGTGTTCATTAAATAAAGTATTTGCGACAGAAGTGCTAGACTATATTGTAGACGAAGGTGTTCAACTTCACGGTGGATATGGCTTTATGAGTGAGTACGAAATTGAAAGAATGTATCGTGATTCTCGTATTAACCGTATCTTTGAAGGAACAAATGAAATTAACCGTTTATTAGTTCCAGGTACGTATTTACGTAAAGCGTTAAAAGGAGAGCTTCCACTTCTACAAAAAGCACAAGCATTACAAGAAGAGCTAATGATGATGATGCCAGAAGAAATTGGTGACGGTCCATTAGATCAAGAGAAATATTTAGTGCGTAATGGAAAGAAAATCGCATTATTAATGGCTGGATTGGCTGCTCAAAAATACGGAAAAGCACTTGACAGAGAGCAAGAAATTTTGGTCAACATTGCAGATGTCATTAGTAACGTCTATGCAATGGAATCAGCATTATTACGTACAGAAAAAGCGATTGAAAAGTCAGGTGTGGAAAAGAACAACTTAAAAGTTCTTTATACAAAGATTTTCTGCCAAGAAGCATTCAACAAAATCGAAGCAGATGCGAAAGAAACACTTGTTGCAGCCGAGCAAGGCGATGTTCTTCGCATGATGTTATCAGCTCTACGCAAGCTTACTCGCTATACGCCAATTAACGTTATTGCAACAAAGCGTGAAGCGGCACAAACATTAATTGAAGCTGAAAAGTTTATCGTTTAATCTTATCTTACTGTTTGACTCACCCCCAATGAGTAAACATATATGACCAGGGCAAAATGAGGTAAAGAATACCTTTGTTTCGCTCAGTTCACAACAACCCTTGCCGACAAAATCCAGTATCAATGGATAAAGCGGTAAGGGTTGTTACATGTATACGTTCTTTTTTGGATTTCTTCACTTATGGCCTAATCTCTTTATTTAGGTATTTTGAGAATCGATGTGTTAAAATACGAAAAAAGTCCAAAATAGTAAAGGTGGTTTTAACATGTCGCTGACTTTTTACTCGTATCCTAAATGTGGTACTTGCCGCAAAGCGAAAAAATGGTTAGATGATCAAGGGATTACATATGAAGAAATCCACATTGTAGAAAATCCTCCAACTCGTGAGCAAATCAAGTCTTATTACGAAAATAGTGGCTTAGAATTGAAAAAGTTCTTTAATACAAGCGGTCAAAAGTACCGTGAGTTAGGGATGAAAGACAAAATGAAAACAGCAAGTGAAGACGAATTGCTGGACCTTCTTGCTTCTGACGGTATGTTAATCAAACGTCCGTTACTAACAGATGGCAAAAAGGTAACGGTAGGGTTTAAAGAAGAGCAGTTTAACGAAGTGTGGGCATGAATTTTTTTGATAAACAAGAATGTTTCGAATAGAAAAATGAAACTGTTTACGTTACACTAAAAATGGAAATTCTTCTTTTATGTTAGCTTTCGTAAAAGAATATACATACTTTATTTGGAGGGATTAAGATGAGTACACCAAAAGAATTGCGTTATTCTGAAGAACATGAGTGGGTAAAAGTAGAAGGTGATTTAGTTCGTGTAGGAATTACAGACTTTGCTCAATCTGAATTAGGTGACATCGTATTCGTAGAACTACCAGAAGTAGGCGCAATGATTCAAGCAGACGAGCCGTTTGGCAGTGTTGAGTCAGTAAAAACGGTTTCTGAACTTTATGCACCAATTAGTGGAGAAGTTGTAGAAGTGAACGAAGACTTAGACGATAGCCCTGAGCATGTGAATGAATCTCCATATGAAAAAGCATGGATGATTGTTGTGAAACCATCTGATGCAGGTGAAGTAGACAAGCTCATGACAGCTGAAGAATATGAAAATATGGTAAATGAAGGCTAATCGTTCATTTAAATTAGCCAAAATTTTCACAGATTGATGAACGTAACCGACGGACACTCTATTAGTATGATGACTTACTAAAGGAGTGTCTTTTATTATGTTTGAACATAAGAAAATGGATATAACAGATCGTGTAACAGCCAGATTTAATGAAAGTGGTATGAAGTTATATGTTGATAAACAGCCGATTGGAACTGTTTCATCGAATGACCATGGAAATGAGTATCACCTAGAAGAAGGATACATGATGGAAAACAATCGCTTCTATCAATATGCGGATATTCAAACAGGAAAAGATCAGAAGTATACAGATTGTGATTCGGAAGAAGGCTGGTGCTAACAAATTACAGTGGAGAAACCTCCACTGTTTTTTTCTATATGCTTTATTATAAATAGGCGAGAAAAACTTCATCTTCAAGAGATGACATGTCGCTTGATGAGTAATGTAAAAGAAAATTTGTAAATTATCTTAAAAAACAGGGGAACTGTCGTACATTAACGAATAGTTTATAATATAGAGTAAGTCCTTGCTTTAACACACAACTTTTGAGTACGGGTGATGACAATGACAATTGAAGAAATTGAAAAAGTGATCATTGTAGAAGGTAGATCAGATAAGAAGCGAATTGAAGGAATCATTAAAGAACCAATCGAAATTATTTGTACAAATGGGACAATTAGTGTTGCGAAGCTGGATGAAATTATTGATTCGATTTACCATAAAGAAGTCTATATTTTGGTGGACTCTGATGATTCAGGCAATAAACTTCGTAAACAATTTAAGCGTGAATTACCAGAGGCTGAGCACCTCTATATTGATAAAATGTATCGTGAAGTAGCGGCCGCACCAAGAAATCATATTGCCACAGTGTTACTAAGTGCTAATATTGATGTAAACACGGAATTTTTGATATAAAAGGATGACAAAAGAGATGCAAGAATGGACAGAGCAAGAACTTGAACAAAAATATCAAGAACACGAGGACCTCATAATCTTTTTTTACACACCTTTATGTGGTACGTGTCAAGTGTCAAAAAAAATGTTAACTGTTGTTGAACAGTTACTTCCGAATTTGAATGTCGGAATGTGTAACTTAAATTACATGCCAAAACAAGCAGCAGTGTATGAAATTGAAAGTGTTCCTTGTCTAATTGTATTAAACAACAACAAGGTAACAAAAAAGCTTTATGCTTTTCAATCTGTTGAGTACTTACTAAATGAATTAAAAGAATAAATAGAACGAACAATCCATCAAATCATTTGTTCATGCAGAAGTATTTCTCTACATACGCTTTTTGGTCATGACACGACAAATTCCGCAGGAAATAATGCGAAATTTGTTTGATGATAAAAGTTGAATAAATTTTCTGAAATATAGTATGATGAACTTGTACGAACGAATAAACAACCTTATCAAGAGTGGCGGAGGGACTGGCCCTTTGAAGCCCGGCAACCGGTTATATACACGGTGCTACATCCAGCAGAGTGAAGACTCTGAAAGATAAGAGGAGATATTGAGTAATGAGGGCTCTCTTCTTTCGCGAAGAGAGTCCTTTTTTATAACGAACAAAGGGGAGAAAACATGATGTCAAAAAAGTATCGTTTAGAAACAATTAACATACACGGGGGATTACAAGCCAGTAAAGAGACGGGAGCACGCGCATTACCAATTTATATGTCAAATGCGTATCAATTTGAAAACACAGATCATGCAGCAGATTTATTTGCGTTAAAAGAGCAAGGATACATTTACACCCGTATTCATAATCCAACTGTTACTGCATTCGAAGAACGAGTGGCACAGCTTGAAGGAGGAGTTGGTGCTTTAGCTGTTTCAAGTGGAATGGCAGCGATTACGACGGCAATTTTAAACCTTGCAGGAGCAGGAGATGAGATTGTTTCCTCATCTGCCTTATATGGTGGTACATATAATTTATTTGAGACAACGCTTCCGAAATACGGGATTAAAACACATTTTGTCGATCCTACCAATGTAGAGAATTTTAGACAAGCCATTACACCGAATACGAAAGCCATCTTTGCAGAAACAATTGGTAACCCTAGCTTAACGGTTTTGGATATTGAAAAAGTAGCTGAAGTTGCACACGAAGCTGGTGTCCCGTTAATTATTGATAATACATTTGCCACTCCTTATTTATGTAGACCAATTGAATATGGAGCAGATATTGTCATTCATTCCGCAACAAAGTGGTTATTAGGAAATGGTACGACGTTAGGGGGAATCATTGTAGATGGTGGGAAATTTGATTGGAATTCACCTAAATTTCCACACTTTATAACGCCAGACCCTAGTTACCATAACCTTGTGTATGCAGAAGCGTTAGGTCCGCTTGCTTATATTGTAAAGGCGAGAGTACAACTATTACGTGACATTGGTGCCTCTATTAGTCCGTTCAATGCGTATCAATTCAGCTTAGGGTTAGAAACGTTGCATGTCAGAATGAAAGAGCATATCGCTAATACAAGAGAGATTGTTCAATATTTAGAAACACACTCTGCAGTTGAATGGGTTTTATATCCGGAATCCGAAACACATCCGCAGGCAGTAGAAGCCAAGAAATATTTACCTAAAGGTGCAGGAGCAGTTGTTGTTTTCGGTATTAAAGGCGGACGTGAAGCGGGTAAGGCATTAATTAATGCTGTTGAACTATGGTCTCATGTAGCGAATGTGGGAGATGCGAAGAGTTTAATTATTCACCCTGCTAGTACAACGCATCAGCAGCTAAATGAAGAACAATTAAAATTAGCTGGTGTAACCGAAGATCTTATTCGACTTTCAGTTGGGATTGAACATATTGATGATCTTAAAGAAGACCTTGAACAAGCTATTAAAAAGGCGACTGGATTGACTTCAGAATCTGTCGTTTTAAAATAGTATTATTTGTTGACACGTAAAAAGTAGCATGCTACAATCACTCACATAACTTTAAGAATATTATCTTTTAATTAAATAATCTGTCGTATTAACTCTTATCAAGAGAGGTGGAGGGACTGAGCCCTGTGAAACCCGGCAACCGTCAGCCTAGCTGAAATGGTGCCAATTCCTGCAAAGCAGTTGCTTTGAGAGATGAGAGAAAGGAATAAGATATTAAACCTTTCTGCTCACTTACGCAGAAAGGTTTTTTATCGTCAAACAGATAAAAGAGATTTGATTAAGGGAACAGTAACAATAGATGATTTTAGAAAAAAAGAAGGTGAGACAGCATGATTACGTTAACAGGTGTGACAAAAATATATGAAGCAAAAAGCGGTACAGTGACCGCTGTTAACAATATTGATTTAAACATAAATAAAGGTGAAATATTTGGGATTATTGGATATAGCGGAGCTGGAAAAAGTTCATTAATTCGGTTGTTAAATGGGTTAGAAACCCCTACAAAAGGAATGGTAAAGGTAGCTGGAAATGATATTGGAAAAATTCGAGGAGAAAAGCTACGAAAAGCACGCCAAGATATTAGCATGATCTTTCAGCATTTTAACTTACTGTGGTCGCGTACTGTTCGTGAAAACATTTCTTTTCCATTAGAAATTGCGGGCGTATCAAAGGGCGAAAGAGCCAAAAGAGTAGATGAACTCATTAAGTTAGTCGGACTAGAAGGGCGCGAAGATGCCTATCCTTCACAACTTAGTGGAGGACAAAAGCAACGTGTAGGGATTGCACGTGCATTAGCAAATAATCCAAAAGTGTTATTGTGTGATGAAGCAACATCGGCGCTGGATCCACAAACAACCGATTCAATTTTAGACCTATTAGTCGACATTAATGAAAAGTTGGGGCTAACGATTGTTCTTATTACACATGAAATGCATGTGATTCGTAAAATTTGCCATCGTGTAGCGGTGATGGAGAACGGATTTGTTGTTGAACAAGGAAATGTGTTAGACGTATTTAGGAAGCCAAAACAGTCAATTACAAAACGTTTTGTACAGCAAGTAACAGAACCTGAAGAAACATTCGAAACGATGGAACACGTGTTAGAGTTGTACCCAAGTGGTCAAGTCATTCAGTTGTCATTTGTAGGGGATAAAGCGGAACAGCCGTTAATTACAAGCATTTTAAAAGAGTTTGATGTCACGATTAACATTTTACAAGGTAAAATCTCTCATACTCAAACGGGATCTTATGGCACTTTGTTTGTTCATATTGATGGAAACAAAGAAGAAGTGAAAAAGGCTATCTCCTTTATACGTGAGCAACAAGTAGAAGTGGAGGTAATGGCAAATGGTTGAACAACTATTTCCGAATGTAAGGCCTGATCGTATGTGGGAAGCAACAGTTGAAACGTTGTATATGACGGGTGTATCTGTATTAGCTACCTTTATTTTAGGGATTGCATTAGGACTTTTACTCTTTTTAACATCAAAAGGTCAGTTGTGGGAAAACAAGATTGTTAATGTGATTACAGCTGCATTTGTGAATATTTTTCGTTCCATTCCATTTATTATTTTAATCATTCTGCTCATTCCATTTACAAAAGCGATCGTTGGGACAATGCTTGGTGCAGATGCAGCTCTTCCTGCTTTAATCATTGGTGCTGCACCGTTCTATGCGCGTATGGTTGAAATTGGATTGAGAGAAATTGATAAAGGTGTCATTGAAGCGGCGAAATCGATGGGAGCAAAAACTAGTACGATTATTTTTAAGGTATTACTTCCGGAATCAATGCCAGCTCTTGCGTCTGGTATTACGGTAACAGCTATTGCGTTAGTGGGCTACACGGCAATGGCGGGTGTTGTTGGTGCAGGAGGATTAGGGAATCTTGCATACTTAGAAGGATTTCAACGAAACAATAATGATGTCACAATTTTAGCGACTATTCTAATTTTAGTTATCGTCTTTATTCTCCAATTCATTGGTGATATGGTGACATCTCGAATTGATAAACGATAAAACATACAGGAGGATTTAAATTATGAAAAAATGGTTAACAACAATTGCAGCATCGTCTGCATTAGTAGTAGGTTTAACAGCTTGTGGTACAGGAGGAGACAGCGGTTCATCTAAAGAGGAGAAGGAACTTGTTGTGGGTGCTTCAAATGTACCTCATGCTGAAATTTTAGAAGAAGCACAACCGCTTTTAGAGCAAAAAGGAATTAAATTAGAGATTGAACCATTCCAGGATTATATTTTCCCAAATAAAGCATTAGCAGATGGAGAAATTGATGCAAACTATTTTCAACATATTCCTTATTTAGAGTCACAAATGAAAGAAAACGATTATGACTTCGTGAACGCTGGTGGTATTCACATTGAGCCAATCGGTGTGTATTCAAGTAAGCATAAAAGCTTAGAAGATTTACCAGAGGGTGGAACTGTTATTATGAGTAACTCAGTAGCAGATCATGGTCGTATCTTATCGATGCTAGAAGAAAAAGGTGTTATTAAGTTAAAAGAAGGTATCGATAAGACAGAAGCAACCGTGGATGATATTGCTGACAATCCAAAAAATTTAAAGTTTAAGGCAGATGTTGAAGCAGGACTGCTTCCGCGAGCTTATCAAAATAATGAAGGTGACGCGATTTTAATTAATGCAAACTATGCATTAGATGCAGGATTAGATCCAGCGAAAGACCCAATTGCAGTTGAATCACCAGAAAACAACCCTTATGTGAATGTCATTGCTACTCGCAAAGGGGATGAAGATCGCGAAGAAATTAAAGCATTAGTAGAAGTATTACAATCAAAAGAAATTCAAGACTTCATTAAAGAAGAATATAAAGGCGCTGTACTTCCAGCACCTAAGCAATAGTAATTGTAGAGCCTGGCCTGATGATGGTCAGGCTTATTTTTTCTACGCGAATCTATCATAGATTAAGTCAGAACTAGGCATACTAACGATGAAATTTTAACTTGATGGGAGATGACGTTACGTATGCAAGAACAGCCACGTAATTCAACAGATCGTGCTTTACATGATTATAAAGTAGGAATCGGAACATTCACTGAGAAGTTACCTGAAGTTGCGAAAACGTTTAACGCATTTACAGAAGCGTGTTTCGAAGAAGGACAATTATCAAAAAGAGAAAAGCAGTTAATTGCACTTGGTATTAGTCTAGTTGCCCAAGATGAATACTGCATGATTTATCATACAAAAGGTTGTTTAGACCAAGGTGCTAGTGAGCAAGAGATTTTAGAAGCTTGTGGTGTAGCTGCTGCATTTGGTGGAGGAGCTGCAATGAGTCAAGCTGTGACGTTGGTACAGGAGTGTATCCAAGAGCTTGATCGACCAACACATTAATTAATACGATGGTTGATGAATAAAATACCCTGTTATTTCAATCCGATAAATGGATGGAGTACAGGGTATTTTGTTGCGCGATGAATTGGTGAATGTCTAAAGAAAATAACCAACGTAACGTAGCCTTCTTTACTGAAAGTTTAGTGAATTTGCATAATGATTTTAATACAAGTAGAATTGTGTTAATTACTTAATGAAAGGTGTAAAACCTTTCTCATTTAATGACATAGATACACAGGGATGTTATCAGTTCTTTCTTTTAATTGACAGCCCACTACATATGCACGGACTTTACCGTCGCAAAAGGTTGCTATCATCTTTCATTTAGTATAAGATTGTAATGAGAATAAAATGAGAATAATTAAAATCATGTAGGTATATCCAACTTATTGAGTATATACGTATATAACTGGAGGTTTTAACATGGCAGGTTCAACGTTAACAATTAAAGATCTTCATGTTGCGATTGAAGGTAAAGAAATCCTTAAAGGTGTAAATTTAGAAGTTAAGGGCGGCGAAATCCATGCAATCATGGGGCCAAACGGTACTGGTAAATCAACACTTTCTTCAGCAATCATGGGACACCCTAAGTACGAAGTAACAAAAGGTAGCATTACATTTGATGGAGAAGATGTATTAGAAATGGAAGTAGACGAGCGCGCTCGTGTAGGTCTGTTTTTAGCAATGCAATACCCAAGTGAAATTAGTGGTGTAACGAATGCTGATTTCTTACGTTCAGCAATTAACGCACGTCGTGAAGAAGGCGAAGAAATTTCATTAATGAAGTTTATTCGTCAATTAGATAAAAACATGGACTTTTTAGAAATGGATCAAGATATGGCACAACGTTATTTAAATGAAGGATTCTCTGGTGGAGAAAAGAAGCGTAACGAGATCCTTCAATTAATGATGTTACAGCCGAAAATTGCGATTCTAGATGAAATTGACTCTGGTTTAGACATCGACGCATTAAAAGTTGTATCTAAAGGTATTAACGAAATGCGTGGAGAAGACTTTGGTTGCTTAATCATTACTCACTATCAACGTCTATTAAATTACATCACACCAGATTATGTACATGTAATGATGCAAGGTCGCGTTGTAAAATCAGGTGGACCTGAATTAGCGCAACGCCTTGAAGCAGAAGGTTATGACTGGATTAAACAAGAATTAGGTATTGAAGACGAAACTGTAGGGCAAGAAGCGTAAGCGTTAGGAGGATTCGCATGACTATCGATACGAAACTACCATTTGATCAGGCGTATGTTAGCAACTTTTCAAAAGAAGCTGCAGAACCGAACTGGCTTTTAGATCTTCGCTTACAAGCTCTTGCGAAGGCGGATGAGCTTTCATTACCAAAGCCAGATAAAACAAATATTTTAAAATGGAACTTTACATCTTTTGCAAAGCACGTAGCGGAAGCAAAAACAGTAAGTTCAATTAATGAACTACCTGAAGTTGTAAAGGCACTTATTAACGCTGAACAAGCAAACAATTTGTATGTGCAACGTGATCAAACACCCGCATACAATGCTTTGTCTCAAGACTTAAAAGATAAAGGCGTTATTTTTACTGATATCCGTACAGCAGCAAAAGAGCACAGTGATCTTGTTCAACAATATTTCATGAAAGATGGCGTGAAAGTTGACGAGCATCGTCTAACAGCTCTTCATGCAGCATTAATGAACGGCGGCGTATTTGTATACGTTCCGAAAAATGTAGAAGTAAAAGAACCACTACAAGCTGTGTTCGTTCGTGAAGATGAAGACGCAGCATTGTTTAACCATGTTATTGTGGTAGCGGAAGATAACAGTCAAGTCACATATGTAGAAAACTATATTGCGACTTCTCAACAATCTGAAGGTGTTGTTAACATCATCACAGAAGTATTTGCAAATGCAAATGCCAAAGTAACATTTGGTGCAGTTGACTACTTGGCAGAAGGCACAACAACGTACGTAAATCGTCGTGGTGTCGCTGGTAAAGATGGTCGTATCGAATGGGCTCTTGGCTTAATGAACGAAGGAAATACAATTTCTGAAAACATCACGTATTTAATGGGTGATGGTTCATATGGTGACACGAAAACTGTAACAGTAGGTCGTGGAGAGCAAAAACAAAACTTAACAACAAGTGTTGTTCATTACGGTAAAAACTCAGAAGGTTATATTCTAAAGCATGGTGTGATGAAAGACAGTGCATCTTCAATCTTTAACGGTATCGGGAAAATTGAGCATGGTGCATCAAAATCAAATGCTGAGCAAGAGTCTCGTGTCTTAATGTTAAGTGAAAAAGCACGTGGAGATGCAAATCCAATTCTTCTAATTGATGAAGATGATGTAACAGCAGGACATGCGGCATCAGTAGGACGTGTAGATCCACTTCAACTTTATTATTTAATGAGTCGCGGAATTTCACAAACGGAAGCAGAGCGTCTAGTGATTCACGGATTCTTAGCACCTGTTGTAAATGAATTACCTATTGACACAGTGAAAAAGCAGTTAACGGAGCTAATCGAAAGGAAAGTTAAGTAATGAATATCCAAGATGTTCGTCAACTTTTCCCGATTTTGGATCAAGAAGTTAATGGGCATAAATTGGTTTACCTTGATAGTGCTGCTACATCTCAAAAGCCACTTCCTGTTATTGAAGCATTAGAAAGCTATTACCGAGAGTATAATTCGAACGTCCATCGTGGCGTTCATACTCTTGGTACGAAGGCGACGGATGGGTATGAAGGAGCACGTGAAAAGGTTCGAAAGTTCATTAACGCATCGTCAACTGAAGAAGTTATTTTCACAAGAGGAACAACAACTGCATTAAATACGATTGCAGCAAGTTATGGACGTGCGAATTTGCAGCCTGGTGATGAAATTGTGATTACGTATATGGAACATCACAGTAACATCATTCCTTGGCAGCAAGTTGCCAAACAAACAGGTGCAACGTTAAAATATATTCCTCTAACAGAAGATCACTCGCTTTCTTTAGAGGATGTGAGAAGTACGATTACATCAAATACAAAGATTGTATCGGTGATGCAAGTATCAAACGTATTAGGTGCAATCAACCCAATTAAAGAGATTGCCAAGATTGCTCATGAAAATGGTGCAGTGATGGTTGTCGATGGAGCTCAAAGTGCGCCACACATGAAGATTGATGTACAAGATTTAGATTGTGATTTCTTCGTGTTTTCTGGTCATAAAATGTGTGGGCCAACGGGTATTGGGGTACTGTATGGAAAGAAAGCGTTGCTTGAAGAAATGGAACCAGTTGAGTTTGGTGGAGAAATGATTGATTTTGTAAACTTATACGATTCAACATGGAAAGAACTACCTTGGAAATTCGAAGGTGGAACACCTATCATTGCAGGTGCAATTGGTTTAGGAGCAGCAATTGATTTCCTTGAAGAAATAGGACTTGAAAACATTGAAGCGTATGAGTATAAGTTAGCTCAGTATGCATTAGAGCGTATGAGTACAATTGATGGTATGACGATTTATGGTCCGAAAGAGCGTGCAGGACTCGTGACGTTTAACATTGAAGATGTTCATCCACATGATGTAGCAACAGTGTTAGATGCACAAGGAATTGCTGTTCGTGCTGGTCACCATTGTGCTCAGCCATTGATGAAATATTTAAAGGTTTCAGCTACAGCTCGTGCAAGCTTTTATTTGTATAATACAGAAGAAGAGATTGATCAGTTTGTTTCTGCATTAATCAAAACGAAGGAGTATTTTTCAAATGTCTTTTAACAACAACCTTGATACTCTTTATCGTCAAGTCATTATGGATCACTATAAAAATCCGCGTAATCGTGGTGTTTTATCAGAAGATACAGTGACAATCAATATGAATAATCCAACTTGTGGTGATCGTATTCAACTCGCTTTAAAAGTTGAAGACGGTAAAGTTGTGGATGCGAAGTTTGAAGGAGAAGGATGTTCGATTTCTATGTCTTCTGCATCTATGATGACACAAGCAATTAAAGGTCAAGAAATTGAACGTGCTTTACAAATGTCTCAAATCTTTTCAGATATGATGCAAGGTAAAGATTATGATGATAGCATAGATTTAGGAGACATTGAAGCACTGCAAGGTGTAGCAAAGTTTCCGGCGCGTATTAAATGTGCAACATTAGCTTGGAAAGCGATGGAAAAAGGCCTAAAAAATCAGCCAGAAGCTGAATAAAGGCCTTTGTTCATTCCCAATCCTATTACGTAGGGGGTATTAATGATGGCGAAAAAAATGCCAGAGATCGGCGATTATAAATATGGTTTCTCCGATAAAGACGTATCTATTTTCCGTTCAAAACGCGGTTTAACAAAAGAGATTGTAGAAGAAATTTCACGCATGAAAGAAGAGCCTCAATGGATGCTTGACTTCCGTTTGAAATCATTAGAGCATTTCTACAATATGCCAATGCCTCAGTGGGGCGGTGATTTAGCTAGCTTAAACTTTGATGAAATTACGTACTATGTAAAACCATCAGAAAAGTCTGAGCGTTCATGGGATGAAGTACCAGAGGAAATTAAACAAACGTTTGATAAGCTTGGTATTCCAGAAGCAGAACAAAAATATCTTGCAGGTGTATCTGCTCAGTACGAGTCAGAAGTTGTGTATCACAACATGAAAGAAGATCTTGAAGCACAAGGTATCGTCTTCAAAGATACAGATACAGCGTTAAAAGAAAACGAAGATATTTTCCGTGAGCACTGGGCGAAAGTGATTCCACCAACAGATAACAAATTCTCAGCTTTAAACTCTGCAGTATGGTCTGGTGGATCATTCATCTACGTCCCAAAAGGTATCAAGGTAGACACGCCGTTACAAGCGTACTTCCGTATTAACTCTGAAAACATGGGGCAATTTGAGCGTACACTTATCATTGTAGATGAAGGCGCACATGTTCACTATGTAGAAGGATGTACAGCACCTGTTTATACAACAAATTCACTACACAGTGCGGTAGTAGAAATTATTATTAAAAAAGATGCATATTGCCGTTATACAACGATTCAAAACTGGGCGAACAACGTATATAACTTAGTAACGAAGCGTGCTGTATGTGAAGCAAATGCAACAATGGAATGGATTGATGGAAACATCGGTTCAAAACTAACAATGAAATACCCAGCTGTTATCTTAAAAGGTGAAGGCGCTCGTGGTATGACTCTTTCAATTGCGCTTGCAGGTAAAGGGCAACACCAAGATGCAGGTGCAAAAATGATCCATTTAGCACCAAATACGTCTTCAACAATTGTGTCAAAATCAATTTCTAAGCAAGGTGGTAAAGTAACATACCGTGGTATCGTTCACTTTGGCCGCAAAGCAGACGGAGCTCGCTCAAACATTGAGTGTGACACATTAATCATGGATAACAAATCAACATCTGATACAATTCCTTACAATGAAATTTTAAATGATAACATTTCACTTGAGCATGAAGCGAAAGTATCGAAAGTATCAGAAGAACAATTATTCTATCTAATGAGCCGCGGTATTTCAGAAGAAGAAGCAACTGAAATGATCGTTATGGGCTTCATCGAGCCATTTACGAAAGAACTTCCAATGGAATATGCGGTTGAAATGAACCGTTTAATTAAGTTCGAGATGGAAGGTAGTATCGGCTAAGATAGACGTAAGCATATAGTAGACGAAAGAGGCGAACTAATAGAGTTCGTCTCTTTTTTTAGTATAAAAAACGTTAAGATGGAAACATGTCGATCATAAGAGAGGACATGTTTTCACGATCTTGACTTTTATTAGAATGTGAATGTGATGGCGGGAAGTGTTCATTCATGTTTGAAAGGTTTTTTGATGGTAATAAGAAGAACAAAAAACGATTGAACAATGACCTATTACAAAGAAAGTGATTATAATAAAAGTAAGACCTTCATGCATCTCTTTTAAGGAAAATGAAATGTGAAACTAAAATATATTTTATACACAAATAGAAATTTATGGATGAGGTGATATAATTGATTTATATAGGAGTTACAGGTTGGGGCGACCACGATGTTTTATACGAACAAGGAGTACCTTCTAGGGACAAGCTTGCCGTGTATGTAGGTCATTTTCCAATTGTTGAAGTAGATGCATCTTTTTACGCGATTCAACCTAAAACAAACGTTGAAAAGTGGGTAGCCCAGACTCCAGAATCATTTCAGTTTATTGTGAAAGCATATCAAGGCATGACAGGTCACCAGCGTGAGGAGAGCTTCTATAAAAGTAAAGATGAGATGTTTGATGCGTTCATTGATTCAATCCAACCATATCTTTCTACAAATAAATTAGGGATGATTTTGTTTCAGGTACCACCTTGGTTTGATTGTACAAAAGAGAATGTTCATTATTTACGATATAGCCGAGAGAAATTGCGTGACTTTCCGGTTGCACTGGAATTTCGTAACCAAACGTGGTTTTCACCTCAATTCTATGATCGAACCTTAACATTTATGGAGCAAGAAAACTGGATACATGGTATTTGTGATGAGCCACAAGCAGGAGAAGGATCTGTTCCTATTGTTTTGCACGCAACTAGCCGTGAGAAGACCTTAATTCGGTTTCATGGCCGAAATGTCCATGGATGGAATAAACCAGGTGAAGGAAATTGGCGGGCCGTTCGGTTTTTGTATCGTTACAATGAAAAAGAATTGATGGAGTGGAAAGACCGATTAACACGTTTGCAAAAGCAAACGAAGGACATTTATCTTTTGTTTAACAATAACTCAGGTGGCGACGCCGTTGATAATGCGAAACAAATGATTCAATTATTAGGTCTTGAATATGAAAACCTAGCTCCAAAGCAACTAGATCTCTTTGAAGGACTGTAAGCGAAGACAACATGTTAAAGGTGGGGGAATATGACAACTTCTTTGATGGGAATTTTAGCGTTATTTTTTATTGGTTTTTTACTGCTTCTTTTTGGTTTTAAACGAAAAAATGTATGGATGCTCATTTTATCTCTTCTATTGTTTATCGGCGGATTTGTTGCTTTATTTTTAGCCGTTCGTGTGTTAACAACATGAACAGATGAAAAAATAGAAGAGATGAGGTGAGAAGTTGGAGTGGCTAGTGTTACTGCTAATCGGTTTAGTTGGTGGAACAATAGGTAGTTTAGTAGGACTTGGTGGCGGTATTATTGTTGTTCCTGCGTTACTTTTCTTTAGTACATATACAGTCATATTAAATGACATATCTCCTCAAGTAGCAGTCGGAACATCGCTTCTTGTCATTGTTTTTACAGGGCTTTCCTCTACCTTAATGTATATGAAACATAAAAAGGTTGACTACAAAAGTGGCTTTCTCTTTTTTATCGGAAGTGGACCTGGTGGTGTAGTAGGAGCTTATGTAAATAGTTATTTAAAAGTTGATTCGTTTTCAGTCTATTTTGGTATTTTCGTTATTTTGACTTCTATTATTCTTATGTTTAGGGAAAAGCTTAAGCGAAAAGAGAAAGTCAATCACTTTCCATTTCAACGTGTATATACAGATGGAGAAGGTACGACATATACATATGGATTTAGACCTATTACGGCTGTTATAATCTCTTTTATCGTCGGCTTTTCTTCAGGGTTGTTTGGGATTGGCGGCGGTTCTTTAATGGTTCCGGCAATGATTTTATTGTTTGGGTTTCCAGCTCATGTAGCAGTTGCAACGTCGATGTTTATGATTTTTCTTTCATCGATTCTAAGCTCGGTCACTCATATGACAATGGGAAACATTGATTGGGAGTTAGCCCTCTTTTTAGTACCAGGTGCATGGGTTGGCGGTCAAATGGGTGCATGGTTAAATACACGATTAAAAAGCAAAACAGTCATCCATTTGTTCCGTATGGTTTTAATTATTGTTGGTTTTCGTTTAATTTATGAAGGACTAGCTCAATAAGTTCATATATACAATCACTCTTTTTGTTCCCTGTCATAAGTTGATAGAGAAAGGGGTGAAGCTTACGTGGTTACAGTAATTCCAATAGTAATTGAAGGTCACCCTTTTACAGCTGTGACGGTGGTATTGCCTAAAACAACATTACTCACGGTTTCATCTGATAAAGGGTACATTATGTGTGGAGCTCTTGATGTTGGTTTGTTAAATGAAAAGTTAAAAGATCGACAAATTATTGCAGGAAGATCAGTCGGTGTACGAACGATTGAACAATTAATTGATGCTCCGTTAGAGTCTGTTACAGTAGAAGCGGAACGTTTAGGGATTTTTGCAGGAATGCGAGGACGAGATGCTCTTTTAAAAATGATATAAAAGTAGTTTTTAAAGAAGCAGACCTTGTGATGCTCTTTTTATGGGAGAGGTATTTAATAGGTTTTCTTAGTAAATGCCTTTCTCATTTTTAAAAGACTAGACAAAGAATATGAGTAAGAGGGTTTTCTTGTACTATCTTTAATGTGCAACCTGTACAGGAAGCAGCCATTTAATTATTACATAAAGCCAAGTGATCTAAAATCTATTTGCATAGCGAAGGTGTTCTCTAGGCTAAATTGATAAAGGAGTTCTCATGAAATTAGTTGCTGTTGAATCGTTAAGTCCAGGAGTCTGTTTAAGCAAATCTATTTACAATGAACAAGGGCACATACTTGTGAAAAAAGGCATTGCTTTAACGACGACTGTTATCAATCGTTTGAAAATATTAGGGATTTCATATGTGTATATTCAAGATGACCGAACACAGGACATTGATGCTTATTCTTCGATTCCGTCTGAAGCACGTAATCGGGCTATGAATACCATCCGAGACTCATTTTTAAAGTTGAAAAATCAACCTAGTGGTCGTAAGCAGATTTCACTATTTGAGCAATCGTTGAGAGATATCACAGAGATTACAGATGAATTTGTAAGAGACCTGACCGATAATGATGACGTTTTTTCTTTACTCACAGATGTATATGTGTACGACAATTACGTATTTTCTCATTCAGTTAATGTAACGTTATATGCTTTGGCGCTTGGTATTGAGTTAGGGATGTCACAAAAAGAGTTAGAGAAGCTAGGTGTAGGTGGGATGCTTCATGATGTTGGAAAAATGTTCATTCCCAATGAAATCTTAAACAAACCTGGTAAGTTAACAAACGAGGAATTCTCTATCATAAAGAAGCATACGACATATGGGTTTGAATTATTGAGAGAAATACCTAGCGTTTCGATTATTTCTGCTTATTGTGCACGTCAGCATCATGAACGATTAGATGGGACAGGCTATCCTTACGGGTTAAAAGAGGATCAAATCCATTATTTTAGTAAAGTCTTAGCAATAGCGGATGTATACGATGCGGTGACGTCTCATCGGATTTATCGAAAAGCGATGTTACCTCATGAAGCATTAGAGATTTTATATGCAGGAGCAGGGACACATTTTGACCGAGAAATGGTTGAAGCTTTTAGGAAGGCGATTACGATCTATCCAATAGGGCTAAGTGTGACATTAAGCGATGGTCGAAAAGGGATTGTCAGTGGACAAAACAAAGGTTTAAGTGATCGTCCTATCGTGAGAGTTTTAGAGGAAAATCAGATAAAGTTAACGGAACCTTATCATGTAGATTTGAAAGAGCAAGTAGATATTGTTATTACAGCATCTGAAACAACAATTTCATAACAAATAAATAAAAAAGCGTTAACCCTCTTTATACATGCATACATATAGCTTGTAAGGAGGGGTTTTTCGTGCCTAAATTTCGACGTAAACTATTCAGAAAAGGTCCTTTACCATTTCGATATGTATTTTTATTAACCTTTGTCTTCTTTATTTTCTCAACTGCATCGGGACTTTGGTTTATTAATAAAGGAATTGAGCCCACTTTGATGGATTATGCTGAAGCACAAACGAAGCGAATTGCTACACTAGTTATTAACAAAGCGGTAAACAAACAGATTACAGAAGAATTAGATACAAGTCAGTTAGTGAATGTAGAGAAAAATGCGAATGGTGAGGTTACATTCATCGGAATTAATGCACCTATGGTGAGTCGGGCATTAGCACAGACAACGAATCTCGTTCAAGCGAACTTACGAGCTGTTGAAAAAGGTGAAGTAGATACATTGGACCTCCCAATGGACGTTGAGATTGAAACAGATGACACATTGAGGGAAAAAGGTATCATTTATCAAGTTCCACTTGGGCAAGCAACTGATAATGCTTTATTAGGAAATCTAGGACCTCTTGTACCTGTTAAATTTCATGCAATTGGTTATGTGAATTCGGATGTGAAAGAAGTGATTGAAGAATATGGGATTAATAATGCGGTTTACAAAATCGTCATTCATGTCGAAGTTAATGTGCAAGTCATTATTCCATTTTCAACGAAGATGACAACTGTAACGACAGATATACCAATTGTGATGCAAGTCCTTCCAGGAGGAGTTCCTGATTATTATAACAAAGGAGGAGACTCAAGCCCTGCCATTCAACTTCCAAAAAAGAGCAATTAAAAAGTGGTTGATAAAAGTAACAATCATAGATATAATGAACTATATTCAATTTAATTAAATACCATCACCTTATCGGATCGATGAGGTAGAGGCTGCAAAAAATATCAGTATGTGATGTGAGGATGACAACGTTGATCATCATAGAAAGGGTTTTTTGCCGAAGTGAACGTACATTGTCGTATGGATGTTCGCTGGGGTTACCTTGAATAAGGGTAACACTGTCATTATGAATGGAACGCTTGTTTTCATAATGGAGGGCTACTGATCGTGATGGAGGATAACATAACATTACAAAAGAGTAATGATAGTTATTTTCTATCATTACTCTTTTTTGCGTTTTTTTATAATAATTTTTCATGTTATCTCGTACGCTTAAAGTAACCCTTTTATGAAAGACAAGTTTACACTTAAAGGAGGTTAATGAAATGGAAGGAACGATCTATTCTTTGTTACCGCCATTAGTAGCCATTATTATGGTGGTGTTAACGAGGCGTGTACTTTTATCTTTAGGAGTAGGGATCTTAGCAGCTGCTCTTGTATTAACTGAGTTTGCAGTTGGAGAGTCATTACAAAAGGTATGGGGGGCATTTTCTGCTATTTTTTATGCAGACGGTGAAATTAATACGTACAACTTGTATATCTTGCTATTCTTACTTATTTTAGGTGTTATTACTGCATTTATTTCGATTACAGGTGGAAGTCGTGCATTTGGAGAGTGGGCATTAAAGCGTATTAAAACGAGAAAAGGTGCACACCTAACGACAGCTATTTTAGGAATTATTATCTTTATCGATGATTACTTTAATGCTTTAGCGGTGGGGCAAGTTAGTAAGCCATTAACGGATCGTCAACGTATTTCTCGTGCGAAACTTGCATACTTAATTGATTCAACGTCTGCTCCGGTATGCGTAATTGCGCCTTTCTCAAGTTGGGGTGCGTACATTATTACGGTAATTGGAACGATTTTAGCTACACATGGAGTAACGGATTATTCACCATTCTCTGCCTTTGTACAGATGATTCCAATGAATTTCTATGTGTTTGTGACAATTCTTCTTGTATTTGCGGTAAGTATTTATAATATTAACCTTGGTAGCATGAGAATTCACGAAGAGCGTGCTGTAAAGACGGGTGAAGTTGTGGACTCGTCAAAAGGTGAAGTAGCTGGGGAATTAAAAGATGACCTTCCAACAAGTGACAAAGGACGCGTACTTGATTTAGCTTTACCAATCATTGCGTTAGCTATCGGTACGATCTCAGCCATGATGTGGACGGGTTACAAAGCAACAGAAGGTAAAGTAACGATTTTTACCATGTTTGAAAACACTGATGTACCAACTTCTCTTGTTTACGGAGGTACACTAGGGTTAATCGTAACACTTATTTTATTCATTATTCAAACAAACAAAACGTCGGCAGTATCAATGAGTGTGTTACCAAAAGGAATGGTGGCGGGAATTAAATCAATGTTACCAGCTATCTATATTTTAGTGATGGCTTGGACGATTGTTGATTTAATTAGCCAATTAAAAACAGGTGAATATTTAGCAGGTGTTGTCGAAAGTGCCAACTTAAATATTGCATTTTTACCAGCTATTCTATTTTTGGTAGCAGGTATCATGGCATTTTCAACGGGTACATCATGGGGCACATTCGGAATTATGCTTCCAATTGCCGGTGATATTGCAGCTGCAACAGATATCACGTTATTATTACCAGCATTATCTGCAGTTTTGGCAGGGGCAGTATTTGGAGATCATTGTTCTCCAATTTCAGATACGACGATTTTATCTTCAACAGGAGCAGGTAGTCATCATATTGACCACGTGATTACGCAGTTACCATATGCTGTGTCTTCAGCCAGCATTGCAGTCGTGGGTTACCTTGTTCTAGGGTTTACAGGCAGTACGTTATTTGGTTTTATCGTTTCAATGATTTTATTAGCAATCTTTGTATTCGTTGTACGAAATAAAGGAAATACAGATGAATTGCAAGAAACCTCATAATTAGAAAAAGCGTCTAACGTAATTCGTTGGACGCTTTTCTTTTCACTGTTTGAAACTTTGTCTAAATTTTTAGAAAGTTTGTTTTGACAGGAGGAATAAGACTAGCTATACTGTCTATATGATATAGTAAACTAAATTATCAGAAAAGTATAAAAATTCCCAACAATAAACAAAAATAAAGATGGGAATAGAAGTAAAAGGGGGAAATATAAATGGAAAATCGCCCACAGTGGGGGACAAGAGCAGGCTTTATTTTAGCTGCTGCAGGATCAGCGATTGGATTAGGAAACATCTGGCGCTTTCCAGCTACAGCATATGAAAACGGAGGGGGAGCGTTCTTCTTACCGTACTTATTCGCATTATTAACAGCAGGGATTCCATTATTGATTATGGAGTTTACCATTGGTCATAAATATAGGGGTTCTGCTCCTCTATCGTTTGCACGCATGAATCGAAAAACAGAATGGCTAGGTTGGTGGCAAGTTGCTATTTCATTCGTTATTTCCGTTTATTACGCAGCTATTATCGCTTGGGCGATGGCATACTCTGTTTTTTCACTAAACTTAAAATGGGGTTCAGATACAGAAGGATTCTTATTTGGAGAATACTTGAAGTTAGCTGAGGTTCCAGGTCAAACAGGTAGTCTGGTACCAGGAGTATTTATACCGTTAGTTTTAGTCTGGATCATTACACTAGGTGTTTTATTTAAAGGAATTAAAAAAGGAATTGAAGTTGCAAATAAGATTTTCTTACCAACGTTGATTGTTCTATTCTTAATTATCGTTATTCGTGCTCTAACATTAGATGGTGCTGTAGAAGGGTTAAATGCTTTCTTCAAACCAGATTGGAGTGCAATTACAAGCGGAAAAGTGTGGGTAGCCGCTTACGGGCAAATCTTCTTTAGTTTATCTATTGCGTTTGCAATCATGGTTACGTATTCCAGTTACTTACCAAAGAAATCAGATATTACAAACAATGCTTTCATCACAGGGTTTGGTAACTCTGCGTTTGAATTATTAGCTGGTATTGGAGTATTCAGTGTATTAGGGTTCATGGCTGTTCAACAAGGCGTGAACGTAGATGAGGTTGTAGCAGGAGGCGTGGGGTTAGCATTCGTTGTATTCCCTCAAATTATCAATGAGTTTCCAGCATTCAATGAATTCTTTGGATTTTTGTTCTTTGGATCTCTTGTGTTAGCAGGTTTGAGTTCACTTATCTCAATTGTTGAGACATTCGTAGCGGGTGTCCAAGATAAATTTAACGTATCTCGTACAAAAGCAGTTTTAGTTGGTGGAGGATTATCAGCAATCATTTCTATTTTGTTTGCAACTCAAGGTGGTTTATACTTCCTAGACGTAGCAGATTACTTCATTAATAACTTTGGTGTAGCGTTAGCCGGGTTAGTAGAAGTTATTGTGGTTGCATGGGTATTGAAAGAATTAAAGAATCTTCAAGAGCATGCAAATTCTGTATCAGATATTATGTTAGGTGCTTGGTGGAAAATTTGTTTAGCATTTGTCACACCGGTTGTATTAGGGTATATGATGTTTGACAATATCCGCACAAATATTGCAGAGAATTATGGTGGTTACGGAACATCTTTTGTTATTGCATCTGGATGGGCAGTTGCAATTGGAGCCATTTTAGTTGGAATCTTGTTCTCATTAAAAGGATGGAAGAAAGAAACAATCGAGTTACCATCTAACGATAAGGAGGTTTCAAGCTAATGGAAGCAAGTGCATTAGTCATGATGGTAGTAGGAATGGTTATTATCTGGGGTGGTTTAGCAGCTAGTATTACGCATGCTGTGAAAAAAGCGAAAGCAAGTAAAGCTTAATAAAAGAATTTAATAAGTAGAAAACGAAGCGGATGCTTCGTTTTCTTTTTTACTGTTAATATGTTAGGGGAGGCGCTTTTTTCCCTCTGTTGACACATCCATGACACTTTAATCAAACGTTTGTTTAAACTTTATTTCTTCTTAGCCTTCGTGCGATCTAGCCGTTCCCAGTTTCGTAAATGGGGGTATGGATCAAATGACCATTCAATTTTTCCATTGTCTTTATACATCCCGTAATGAAGGTGAGGAGGAAATTTTCCAGATGTACCTGGTGGTCCGTAACCTGAGCTTCCAACACCACCAATCACCATACCTGGCTCTACAACTTGACCTACTTGTAGTCCTTTTGTAAATCCACTTAAATGAGCTAAATAGTGATACGTAT
Source organism: Bacillus sp. CGMCC 1.16541 (assembly GCF_003184905.1). Classification (GTDB taxonomy): domain Bacteria; phylum Bacillota; class Bacilli; order Bacillales; family Bacillaceae_H; genus Priestia. Next base: position 67,939 of record NZ_QFRU01000013.1, on the reverse strand, counting down.
TATTGATATCGCGAATACCTACTCGCCAACCGCCATATCGATTCCAACCTTTGATCTCTAATATTCCATAACATGTTGCGCGAACAGGAACACCATAATCGGCAAAGATATCGGTGCCTTCATGAACACGGCGACCACCCCATCCGCGAGCATCCCCCCACGTACTTCGATAACTATGGTTTGAACGAAAAGGGACAGGGAATGCTTTTTCTTGCAAATTTAATCTACCATATGTTTTAAATAACTTGGCATTCCCTAATACGGCATCAACTGTACGGCTTCTTTTATAATAGTCCCATATTCCGATTTTAATTTGAGCGTGTGTAACGCCGTATGTTTGAAGGTAGTTAGCCATTGTAAAGAGCAAATCTTCATCATCATTTATATTGGCTTTTCCATCACCATTTCCATCTTTTCCAAGACCTCCAAATAAGGCAATCGTGATAGGGTTTGTATCTTGTTTTGTTGGATTTAAAGGACCTGACCATCTTTCATCTTCATAGTAGATAGAGATGGCTCCTTTTTCTTGTGGGATATCTTTTCGGGCACGACGTGTACTACGTTCATATTGGTCAATTCCAGCGAAGTAGTACCAAGGAATGTGAGTGACTGATTCCATATGATGAAATAATTCCATTCGTCGATTGTTAATTTTAACTTCGTCTTGTTTTGCTTCATTGGCATAAGAGTGTGGCACATGACTAAATGCTAATAGCATAATAAATGTGAATAAAATAAATGAGCGCAACAAAATCTCCTCCTCTCGAACGTTTTCGTAATGTTAGTTTGGCGATTGATGAAATATTTCATAAATATCAATAAATGGAAAATGAACAGTTTAACTAGTGAGCACGACGGAAGAGCTGTCATGTCTTACTGGTTAAATCTACGTAAATCATGCTTTTTTAGGTGCGTGCTATATGATTGTGGTTTTTTTGAAAATATGGTACGAAGTTTGAGTAGAAAATATAGGAAATAAAAAGCAGAGAACTTGTCGAAAATAAGTTTTGTATGATAAAGTGACATGTAGTTAGGTGTAATCTTAAATGCAGAGTATTCGTATAGAGGTTATCGACATTTTGTGAATGTATGGAGTTGATAGAGATGGCAACAAAAGAAGAGCATGTGCGTAAACCTGAGTGGCTAAAAATCAAATTAAATACAAACGAAAATTACACTGGTTTGAAGAAAATGATGCGCGAGAAAAACCTGCATACTGTTTGTGAGGAAGCAAGATGTCCGAACATTCATGAATGTTGGGCTGTTCGTCGTACTGCAACGTTTATGATTTTAGGAGAAGTGTGTACACGCGCCTGTCGTTTCTGTGCGGTTAAAACAGGTTTACCAACAGAATTAGATTGGGAAGAGCCAGAACGCGTGGCAGATTCTGTTCAATTAATGAATTTAAAGCACGCGGTTATTACAGTGGTAGCACGTGATGATTTAAAAGATGGCGGAGCAGGCGTTTTAGCTGAAACGGTTCGTGCGATTCGTCGCAAAAATCCATTGACAACGATTGAAGTTCTTCCTTCAGATATGGGTGGAGTAGAAGAGAACTTACGTATGGTCATGGATGCAAAACCAGATATTTTAAATCATAACATTGAAACGGTTCGTAGCTTAACACCACGAGTTCGTGCACGTGCAAAATATGATCGTTCGTTAGAGTTTTTACGTCGTGCAAAAGAAATGCAACCGGATATCCCGACCAAATCAAGTATTATGCTTGGATTAGGTGAAACAAAAGAAGAAATTATTGAAACAATGGATGACTTACGTGCTAATAATGTAGATATTATGACAATTGGTCAATACCTACAGCCGACGAAGAAACATTTAAAAGTACAAAAGTATTATCATCCAAAAGAATTTGATGAGTTAAAAGAAATTGCGTTAAGCAAAGGCTTTAGCCATGTAGAAGCAGGTCCACTAGTACGTTCATCATATCATGCTGATGAGCAAGTAAATGCTGCGAAAAAGAATGAAGCAGACAGCAAGACTTCATAATGACAAAAAGGGTTGACTCACTTTGTAGTGGTCAACCTTTTTCGTTATTCCATTATATTTTTTCTAGTTGATGCTTTATCTGTATCATCTGTCATGGGTTCGTTAAGCTCATTTTTACCTTCACCATTCGCATTTTCTCCGTCTGTCATTTTGCGACCTTGAGGAGATTGAAGCATCTCTTTAATGGTTTGGTTAATAGAGCTTTGAATATTTTTATCGCGAATATCAACTTGACTAAAACGTTCAATATCAGCCATGTGACTTGGGTTATCAGACACATATACGTGATAATAACGAGGCACGACTGACATAGCAGTACGCTTTACCTGATCTGCCGTTTCACTTCGGTTTTGTGTGTCTGTTTTGTAAACAATTAAAACTTCTTCATCTGTAACCAACACGGCCACATCGTTTACATTTGGAGTAGCAGTACTCAAGCGACTAATTGAATCTGCAGCTTGTTCACGGTCAAATGTAGAGATGTTTTGAGCCATTTGATTTTCGTTTGCAACCGGGCTTTTTTGATGACGTACATATCCGTATCGATTGTTTTTCTTTTTATCTTGATTATACATATCATTCGTTTCAGATACATTAATGGTGTTACCATTTTGATGTAACGCTTGACCATCTTCTTCAGTGACATTGTTTTGTTCTTGACAACCTGTGACTGCGATACTAATTGTCAACATTCCCATGAGCATATATTTGTGCATGAACAGCACCTCCTATAGTATATAGGGTGCAGAGATTGTCTGAAATTTTTCCTGTCAATTGATGGTTTAAGTGTCTTAATTATGGTATGGTAAATTTGAAGAAACGAGGTGACGGCAATGATTTGTGTAGGTAATGTATGTTATGAAATTGTAAAAGAGGAAAAAGAAGGATTTAATGAAGAGGCTTTTAGAGGTCGTTACATTGATGTATTAGCGCGTTATGATTACATTGTAGGCGATTGGGGTTACAATCAATTAAGACTTCGTGGTTTTTTTGATGATCAAAACCAAAAAGCAACGTATGATACGAAAATCAGTACGCTGCAAGATTATTTACAAGAGTATTGTAACTTTGGATGCTCACATTTTGTGTTGCGAAAAGTACATAAATAAAAAGCAAGACAGAAAGACGTTTTGTCCTTCTTCTTGCTTTTTGTTTTTATACAATCTCATATAAAAATTCACGCAGCTCTTGTGCATCTTCTTCGTCAAGTTTATAGGCATGTTCCAAATAGCCTGGCTCTTCTAGGTCATCCTGGCCGATAATGGCAAATCGCCCTCCTTGAATATCTAATACTAAATATTTTCCGTAGTAACGATCTGATTGGATAATAGCCAAGTCAAATCGTTGCTTCTCTCCAACAAAGCTTACAAACCGTGTTTTTGTATCAACAAGGTCATCGTATAAGTAAAAACGTTCACTCATGACATAACGCCTCCTGCTTTCTTTTGTTTTCATCATATCAAATAGCGATTCAAACAAACATGATTAATTATAAATTCTCCAGTAAAACATGCTAAGATATAAGTAAGCTTAACAAGGAGGAACTTCACCATGTATTTTGTAGATCGTCAAAAAATTGAAGCTACACTTCAATTTCTAGAAACAAACATCGAATTGTTCTCTTCACAAACTCAATGGAATAGTGAAATGGAAAAAAAGAGCTTAGAACGTTTATCTCATTTAATGATTGAGTCGATTTTAGATGTAGGGAATGCAATGATTGACGGGTTTATCATGCGTGATCCAGGTAGTTACGAAGATATTATTGACATTTTAGTCGATGAGAAAGTTGTCACGCCAGAGCAAGATGAACCGCTAAAAGATATTATCAGTTTACGTAAACCATTAGTTCAAGACTACTTAGAGATTAGTCATGAAGACATTCAACAACGCATACAACGACATGTAGGTGTACTCAATGACTTTCCTGTTCGTGTAAGGGCTTACTTAGAGAATGAATTAGGCCCTGTTTCAGCTTTTCGTAATTGATAAGCACAACGTTTGTTTTTTATTGAAAAATAAGCTATGATACGCACGTAATAGAGGGACTGACTTGCATTTTAATCGTCAGCCCTTTTTTAGTATTTCACATACATAATAAATGGATTTTGTTATGATAATGAAACATAGGCGGTTAGTGAAGGAGGCTTTTTTGATGAAGCATTATAAAGGTTATTTGATTGATTTAGATGGAACGATGTATAAAGGAACAGAATTGATTCAAGAAGCACGCGATTTTGTGGTTGCATTAAAAGAGAAGCAAATTCCATATTTGTTTGTGACAAACAATTCAACGAAAACACCTGAACAAGTAGCAGCTAAGCTTGAAACGTTTGGAATTCCAGCAACAGAACATCAAGTGTTTACAACCAGTCAAGCAACTGCCAACTATTTGCATGACCGTAAGCCTAATGGTTCTGCTTATGTAATTGGTGGAGATGGTATTCGTCACGCTCTTACAGAAAAAGGATTCACCATCAAAGATGAAGATACTGATTTTGTTGTAGTAGGCCTTGATCAAAACATTACGTATGAAAAGCTTGCGAAAGCATGCTTAAATGTACGTAATGGAGCTTTTTTTGTCTCTACTAACGGAGATATTGCGATTCCAACAGAGCGTGGCTTATTACCTGGTAACGGGTCTATCACATCTGTTGTAACGGTATCAACACAAACGAATCCAGTTTTTATTGGAAAGCCTGAAAGCATTATTATGGAGCAAGCTCTAGAAGTATTAGGAACATCTAAAGAAGAAACGTTAATGGTTGGCGATAATTATGACACAGACATTTCAGCAGGTATGAGAGCAGGGTTAGATACGTTGCTTGTACATACGGGTGTTACGACGAAAGAGTTACTAAAAGGGTATAACGAACAACCTACATATGTTGTTGATTCGTTAGAAGAGTGGATTTCACACATTTAAAAGGTATCAAAGTAAAAAGAGGAGAGAGTCTACATTCAGTAAAATGAAATAAAAATAGGCTTTTACATGCAACAGTCCTTGCCGATTGTCTAAAAATCGGCAAGGACTGTTGGAGGATGAGTGGAATAAGGGGTTCATGTCCCTTGTTCACTTATCTTTTTTTATCATTCCACATTAGCTGCACGGTGAGCAAGTCGACTTGAAGCTGCTGCTGCAATGGCACCGACAATATCATCGAGAAACGTATGACAAGCACCAGATGACTTAGAATTTAATTTCTCTAAAATGCCTGGTTTTTGTTTGTCTACATATCCATAATTTGTGAAACCAATTGATCCATACACATTTACAATCGATAGAGCTAAGATTTCGTCAATGCCATATAATCCTTCATCAGCCGATAAAATAGATTGCAGCGGCTCCTCAATTAGTCCTTTTTCAGTTAATACGTCTAATTGAATGCCAGTTAAAATGGCATTTTGTACTTCGCGCTTAGAAATGACTCGTTCGACATTGTATACACATTCTTTCATGTCCAAATTTGGATGGTATTTTTGTTGTAAATAGTACACAAGGTCAGCGATATCTTGAATGGTTACGCCTCTTTCAATTAACCATTGTCTAGCTTTCTTTTCTACTGCACTCATCTCATTCTTTTTCTCCAAATAATTTCACCTAATTTCATCATGTTTTCGTTAATGTCTTCTACATGGCTGGCTTCTGTCTATTAGTATTGCTAAGATTGCTTAAATCATAAGGATGATCTCATGCAAATATCGTTTGAAAATAAAGTGTGTAATTCTACTGTATTCCTGAAAGGGGAAAGATTATGACAAGTATCCATGCTACTCTACATATAATTTTATGAGATAAAAGAAAGAGGGATGGATATGTTAGAGACCATTTATGAAAACTACGGGATACGTCCAACAGAGTTAATGAATGTCGGCCAGCATAAAGGGTTTCAGTACCGAAATATACTATATACTATTATTGACGTACGAAATATGGAACAAGAAGAACTAACAGAGTTACATCAAATGAGTCAGTTTTTAATGACACAAGGCGATCGTCAGGTAGCAACCTTTATGCCTAATCAACAAGGAACGGGGATTACAGAGAGTGACAATCAGCGATTTATTATTTGTCGATGCCCTGTGTTTCAACCAGTTTCATCATCAAATATTGGAAAAGAATTAGCGTTATTTCATCAGAAAGGGCGCATGATTCCTTATGAAATTGAAAGAAATAATCGTCTAGGTCAGTGGAAAACAATGTGGGAAACAAGATTAGATCAAATGGAAAAATTTTGGTATAGAAAAGTGCAAGAACATCCAAATCATGAAATGGAAAAAAAGTTCATCGAATCGTTTCCTTATTACGTAGGCTTAACAGAAAATGCTATTCAGTATTTAGTTGATACGGAAATTGACGATTTACCAAGGACAATTGATACAGCAACTGTTTGTCACCACCGATTTACAAGTGAAACGTGGGGGAAGAATCATTACTACAAGCTACCTGTGGATTGGGTATATGATCACCCTAGTCGTGACTTGGCCGAGTATATTAGAGCAAATTATGTAGAAAATGATCACGGGATTCATAAACAAACGATTCATGAATATTTAAGTGAATACGAAAAAGTCAATCCGCTATCATCATTTGCTTGGAGGCTCCTTTACGCTCGTTTATTGTTTCCTGTACATTATTTTGAAGTCATCGAAGGCTACTATAGTACGGGAGATAAAAATATACAGCATCGTTATTTTAAACAACTAGAGAGTATCCTTGACCATTCTACTCAATATGAGCAGTTTCTTCATCATTTCTATACATTTGTTGGAATCTCAGCTACACGTTATAACATTCCAGAACTCGAATGGTTAAGTAGTTAATCACAAATTCGTTCTTCACTTATGATACAATGTTGTCATGAACGCGCTTACTTTTGACAACGAGGTGGGAAGAAATGATGAAACCATACGTATTTATTACACGCAAATTACCTGATGATTTAGTAAAACCTTTGATGGATGTAGCGGAAGTGGAAATGTGGAACAAGGAAGCAGAACCTGTTCCTGCTGATGTATTACGTGAAAAAGCAAGCCGAGCAACGGCGTTGTTAACGATGTTATCAGATAAAATTGATGAGTCTTTATTAGAAAATTCTCCTCATTTAAAAGTGGTTGCAAATTTAGCAGTTGGATTTGATAATATTGATGTTTCTGCTGCAACAAAACGAAACATTGTCATTTGTAATACACCGGATGTACTATCAGATACGACAGCTGATTTAACATTTGGTTTATTAATGGCAACAGCTCGACGTCTTGTAGAGTCAGCAAATTATATAAAAGAAGGTCAATGGCAAGGTTGGAGCCCTTATTTGTTAGCAGGTCATGATATTCACCATAAAACTATTGGTATTATAGGGATGGGGAAAATCGGGCAATCGCTAGCGAAGCGTGCTACAGGTTTTGATATGGAAATTTTGTATCATAACCGCAGTCGAAATGAAGTAGCAGAAAAGGAACTCCACGCGATCTATTGTTCCTTTGATGATTTACTTGAGAGATCAGATTTTGTGGTATGTTTAACCCCTTTAACGAATGAAACAAAGCATTTATTTAATCGAAAAGCATTTCAGAGAATGAAATCTTCTGCTATCTTTGTAAATGCTTCGCGCGGTGCGGTAGTAGACGAAGATGCGTTAATTGAAGCGCTGAAAACAGGAGAAATTACAGCAGCAGGATTGGACGTTTTTGTCAAAGAGCCAATTGATGTTGATCATCCATTGCTTTCTTTATCAAATGTTGTCGCTCTTCCGCACATCGGGAGTGCAAGTATTGAAACGCGCACTGTCATGATGGAGCTGTGCATAGAGAACATTATCCGGTTATTACAGGATCAATCTCCTAAAACGATTGTAAACAAAGAGTTACTTTCACAAAATTGTTAAAAATTCGTAAAAGACATTTTCGAAAGCTGAAAATGTCTTTTTTTTGTTAAAAAGCGGAAAGAAGCATGGTATGATAATAGATAAAATATTTATAAAATTTTAATTAGTCTTGATATACCGCAGTGTACATCGCTTTCAAGGCGTATTTTAAACAAGGAAGGTCTTGTAAAAAAAGAAAAGAGGGTCTATAATGTCCTCTATAAGAAAACAAATGTTTACGTATAAAACACACAGGGGTGGATAACATGACGAAAAGCATCAAGATTGGTTTATTAGGTCTAGGAACAGTTGGAAGTGGTGTTGTACAAATTATCGAAAATCATCAAGATAAATTAATGCATCAAGTTGGGTGTCCGGTGGAAGTTCAAAAAGTACTTGTAAAAGATTTATCGAAAGCTCGAGGAGTAGATATTGCACCCGAAAAACTAACGACAAGTGTCGAGGACATTTTACATAATCCAGAAGTAGACGTAATCATTGAAGTAATGGGCGGTATTGAGCATACGCGTGACTATATTTTAACGGCGTTGCGCAATAAAAAACACGTTGTAACGGCAAATAAAGATTTAATGGCTTTATACGGATCAGAACTACTCACAGTTGCTTCTGAAAGTGGATGTGACTTGTTCTATGAAGCGAGTGTTGCAGGTGGTATTCCAATTCTTCGTAGTTTAGTAGAAGGATTAGCGTCAGATCGTATTACTAAAATGATGGGTATTGTGAACGGAACGACAAACTTCATTTTAACGAAGATGATGAATGAAGGTAGCGCATATGAAGAAGTATTGAAGGAAGCGCAAGATTTAGGGTACGCAGAATCTGATCCAACAGCTGATGTAGAAGGATTAGATGCAGCACGAAAAATGGCCATTTTATCAACATTAGGCTTCTCGATGAAAATCGATTTAGATGATGTACGAGTTCAAGGGATTACAAATGTCACAGAAGAAGATTTGCAATATAGTAAGCAATTAGGCTATACAATGAAATTAATTGGGTATGCACATCGAGATGGTGAAAATGTCGAGGTGAGTGTAGAGCCAACATTGTTAGCTAATGCCCATCCACTTGCGTCAGTAAACGACGAGTACAACGCAGTGTATGTATACGGAGAAGCAGTCGGTGAAACGATGTTTTATGGACCAGGTGCAGGGAGTCTTCCAACAGCGACAGCAGTTGTGTCAGACTTAGTAGGCGTGATGAAAAACATGCGTTTAGGTGTGAACGGAAAAAGTGCCGTAACACCACAATATCCAAAACAATTAAAAGAGCCAGAAGATGTGTATTCAAAATATTTCTTACGTATCCATGTGAAAGATCAAGTAGGTGCTTTCGCTACGCTAACATCTCTTTTCTCTGAAAAAGGTGTGAGCTTTGAGAAAATCATTCAGTTACCAGTTAAAAACAGCGAATTAGCAGAAATCGTAGTAGTAACTCATAAGTCATCGTTAAAAGATTATGAAGAAATTGTACAGAAACTACGTGATTTATCGATTGTTGAAAGTGTGAAAAGTAGTTACCGAGTTGAGGGAGTGGGAGAAGTATGATGTGGAAAGGCTTATTAGCTCAGTATAAAGAATATTTACCAGTCACAGAACAAACACCGATGCTGACATTACATGAAGGGAATACACCTCTCATTCATTTAGCTAATTTGTCAGAACAGCTTGGCATTAACTTGCATGTCAAAGTAGAAGGAGTCAATCCAACAGGTTCTTTTAAAGACCGTGGAATGGTAATGGCTGTAGCGAAAGCAAAAGAAGAAGGTAGTCATACAGTTATTTGTGCATCGACAGGAAACACATCAGCAGCGGCAGCGGCTTACGCTTCACGTGCGGGTATGCGCTGTATCATTGTTATTCCAAACGGTAAGATTGCGATGGGGAAACTTGCTCAAGCCGTTATGTACGGTGCTGAAATTGTAGCAATTGAAGGAAACTTTGATCAAGCATTAGCGATGGTACGAAAACTGAGTGAAACAGCTCCTGTCACACTTGTAAACTCTGTAAACCCTTATCGTATTGAAGGACAAAAAACAGCTGCATTCGAAGTGTGTGACCAACTTGGTAAGGCACCTGATATTTTAGCAATCCCAGTCGGTAATGCAGGGAACATTACGGCTTATTGGAAAGGATTTAAAGAATACAACGACCAGCATCAAACAGGTCTTCCTAAAATGCACGGGTTTGAAGCAGAAGGAGCAGCGGCGATTGTTCGTGGTGAAGTGATTGAAAACCCGGAAACGATTGCAACAGCAATTCGCATTGGTAATCCTGCTAGTTGGCAGCATGCAGTAAATGCTGCAAATGAATCAGATGGGAAGATTGATGAAGTGACGGACGAAGAAATTATTGAAGCGTATCGTCTCATTGCAAGAAATGAAGGTGTTTTTGCTGAGCCTGGTTCATGTGCATCGATTGCCGGTGTTTTAAAAGATGTGAAGTCAGGAAAGATTCCGCAAGGTTCAACAGTTGTAGCGGTGTTAACGGGTAACGGATTAAAAGATCCTAACGTTGCTATTGATGTGAATAATGTGACACCAACAGTATTGCCGAACGATGACCAAAAGGTGTTTGAGCATATTCAAGGTGTTGTTGCATCATGTTAAAAAATGAAAGAGCCATCATTAAAGTTCCAGCAAGTTCTGCTAACATTGGACCAGGGTTTGACTCAATTGGTGTGGCCTTATCAAGATATTTAACATTAACAGTAGAAATAGCTGATGAGTGGTTGTTTGTTCCTCAATCAAAAGAAGTACAAACAATTCCAAAGGGGAAAGATAACTTGATGTATGAAGTGGCGCAAGAAGTTGCCACTTCACACAAAGTGAATCTCCCACCAGCGACAGTGTATGTAAAGAGTGACATCCCGTTAGCTCGAGGGTTAGGGAGTAGTGCATCAGCAATTGTAGCAGGAATTGAGTTAGCGAACTTGTTATGCGAGTTAAACCTTTCATTAGAGGAAAAGTTACGAATTGCTAGTGTAATGGAAGGTCATCCTGACAATGTGAGCCCATCATTATATGGAGGCATTGTCGTTGGCTATCATCATAAAGATGATACGTATATTACACAAGTTCCTCATGTTGATGTTGACGTTGTTATGGTGATTCCAGCGTATGAGTTAAAAACAACAGATGCACGTGACGTGCTACCGAAGGAACTCTCTTATCGAGCAGCAGTAGAAGTTGGAGCAGTAGGCAATATGCTTGTAGCCTCTTTAATGAGAGGTGATTGGTCGTTAGTTGGTACGCTCATGGAAAAAGATTTGTATCATGAACCGTATCGAATGCGTTTAGTAGCAGAATTACCTGTTGTGAGAGAAGAGGCAAAAAGAGCGGGCGCCTATGGTGTCGCACTAAGTGGAGCAGGTCCGAGTATTTTGTGTCTAGCTCGTAAAGGAGAAGGGCAACGCATTGCAGAACATCTTCGTACAGTTGTTCCTCATTGTGAAGTTGATGTGCTCGTGATTGATCGTAGCGGTATACAAGTAGAGAAAGAAATGATTACGACGTGTCAGTCATAACAGCAAAGATGATTTTCTAAACAAACGTGTGGAACAGCAACAATTTTTATGAAAATGTAATAAAAGCTAAGGATGAACCACATGTGATAATGTCTTTTCATGCTGGTTCATCCTTAGCTTTTCCGTTTAGTTATTGGTAATTGAAAATCCATACTTCTCTAATTCGCTATAAACATTTTTGAGTTTTGGGTTTCCTTCACCTACAATGGTTCCATTAATGACGACAACTGGATAGAATAAGTCTTCCTCAATCACTCGATGAGAGAATTCTTGCTTATCTTTATCTTCCGGTGGATTATAAATATCAACGTACGTAACCTGAAAGGTTTCACCTGGAAACTTACGGCCTAAGGCAGCTTCTAGCCATTCATACGTATCTTTAGAAGAAGGTAAATTTACACAGCTTGCACAAATCACATCAGCTCCGTAAATACAAATTTCAACTTGTGGTGTATGCATTCCGATTCCCCCTTATTCTCATTATACATGAATGAATGAGTTTGAATAGAATCTATGAAAAGAATAAATGTTTTATCCTTGATCCTTGGCTTATCAGTGTTTTCAATTATGATAAAACAAAGAGGGTAACATTAACAGGGATAGATGAATAGATTTTTTTAGAAAGACAGTTTATAATAAATATAAAGAAAGGAGTCGAGATACATGTCAGAAATCGAAATGAAAGAACAAGTACAAGAAGTATTAGATAAACTTCGTCCATTCTTATTACGTGATGGTGGAGATTGTGAATTAGTAGATATCGAAGATGGGATTGTAAAATTACGCTTATTAGGTGCTTGTGGTAGTTGCCCAAGTTCAACAATTACGTTAAAAGCGGGTATTGAACGTGCACTCTTAGAAGAAGTGCCAGGCGTTGTAGAAGTAGAACAAGTATTCTAATTTAAACCATCATTTCGTTTTATAGAATAAAAGAGGCTCATCCTGTGGATAGCCTCTTTTTATTTATCCGTTATGATATTTGTACATCCAAAGAATACCAGATTTTAGTAGTCTAGCCACACGTCCTGTAATGGCTCTGTCGTTTACAAGTCCGAATCCATGTTTCTTACCAAGAGAGCCTAATACACCTTTTAATTTAATGGTTGGAAGTTCTTCAGGAAGAGGCTCATTGTTCCAGCGATTCATTAGAATCTGTACAATTTGTTCTGCTTGTCCTTCTGCTAATTGAGCACTTGGTGCATGTGGCAAACTTGCGCAGTCTCCTACTACATAGACATGCTCATCGTTTGGTAAATTGTGATGCTTTGTTAAAATAACACGCCCTTGAGCGTCTTTTTCAACATCTAAATCACGAACAATTTTATTTGGTTGAATCCCTGCGGTCCATACAATTACATCGCTATGAACGGGCTCATCATGATTATAAAGTATATTTTCTTCAACTCTTGTAATGTTTGCTTTATTAATTACTTCAATGCCGTGGGATGTAAACCAGCTTTGAACATAGTTACTTAAGCGTTCAGGGAAGGCTGATAAAATTAAGTTACCACGATCAAATAGTTTGACCTTTAGATCTGGACGGCTTTCATGTAGTTCGCTTGCTAGTTCTACACCACTTAACCCTGCACCAACAATCGAAACGGTTGCATGAGCAGGCAGATTATTTAGCATTTGATAAGTTCGTCTTGAAGCATCAATGGTTTGAATGCTATACGTATATTCTGGGGCACCTGGAACGTTGTGATATTTATCTTCACAACCTAGACCGATAACTAGGTCATCATACAGGATAGAGTCTTGGTTCTCTAGATGTACTCTCTTTTCAGCTAAATCAATATGTGTTACACAGCCATAACGAATGGATAATTGAGGGTGTTCAGGGAAAGCTACACGTACGTGCTGATCTGAAATAGTACCAGCCGCTAATGCATAGAATTCAGTTTTAAGAGAATGATAAGGAGCCTTATCGATAAGTGTTACTTGGATATCACTAGGTAATTGACTTGGAAAAAGTCTATGTAAGATACGCATTCCACCGTATCCACCGCCGAGAATAACAAGGTTCTTCATACTGGATTTCTCCTTTAGCTTCGTACTTTTATTTTTCTCTCTCGTTTTACAAATAGAAAGAACTTCATGTAGAGAAGCTTATGTTCTTATGTAAGCACTTTCTATGAAGTAGCATATTTTATTAAAATAGTATTTTATGATGACATGATTGGTGATTATGTACCTAAAAGTATAACTAAATTAGTGAGAAATCACAATATGTTTCAACATAATTTCGACATAAACTTATGAAAGCGTAGCCAATTTTTCTATTTGACGTTTATGATGAAACAAGTTAGATTAAACTTAAGTAGCGAGGTGAGAAATGTGATTAAGCCAATTATAGAGTTTTGTATTAGTAACTTAGCCAGTGGTTCACAAAAGGCATTAGAAGCATTAGAAAAAGATTCTAATTTAGATATTATTGAGTACGGATGTCTTGGTTATTGTGGTAAATGTGCGCAATCACTTTTTGCATTAGTCAATGGTGAAATTGTGATGGGAGAAACACCTGATGAGCTTGTCGATAACATTTATCTTCATTTAGAAGAAAATCCGATGTTTTAATATCGGCTCATTTTAGACAAGCCATTTTTATATGGATAAATAGATTGGTTATTTTATATGATAAATAAAGCGACTGAATAAAAGGAATCGTTCACTTTTACTTAGTCGCTTTTATTATGCTCTTTTTTTGTTTTGTTCTCTTATTTCGTACCAACGATCTCGAGTCATTGAAACAGTCTGTTGATCTTCATGTTTACTATATTTCTGAATAATTTCGGAAAAGTAAAGAGCAGCTTTTTGCTTATTACCTTGACACATAGAAAGTTCGCCAATTAAATAAAGGACTTTTACGATGCTCATTTTACTGTGAATAAAATCATCTGTACTATAAGAAGCTTCATAATAGTTAAGAGCATGTTCTAAAAAATGCATTTCTATTTGATGTTCATTATTCATACGGTAAAGCCAAGACAAACGAAGGAGTAATCCTGCAGTTGTTATGTGTTTTTCTTTTTTGATGAGTGCGCAAAAAAGAGCGAGCTTATATGTTTTGATTGCGTCCTCAATTGTACGTTCTTGTCCATAGTCTTGATGAACCCATTGTTCATGAACTTTTTCTTTCATCATTTGTGCTGTATTTAACGGAAAAGAGGGAGAGAAATCTTCAGTAGAAGAGTAACCACACATTGGGCATACATGAATATGATAAAGAAGTGGATTCAGCTGTTCATCAGCATAATGAGTGAAAAAATCAGTATCTATGTTTACAACTTTAATAAATCGTGACCTAACTTTCTTCGTTGTGTAAGTAGATGTGCACAATGAACAAGTTACCTTTTTATCATATAAAGGCGTTAAATGTTCCATTTTATATCTCCTTTCATGGAGTTTTGCTCTAAAATAAGGTCTTTGTAACTATATTATACATGATTTATAGTTATATTTTCACATTGGAGTCAAAATAAATATCTTGTATCTGTTCTTAGTTGCAAGAGAGCGGAGTTTGATAGGTAGTAGAAAATAAAAAAACTCCTCGATATAACGTAATCAAGGAGTCAAAAACGGGGGATGTTATCATTGTGTACTTCTGTAAATAAATTTATACTATACGTAATAAAATTTTAGAAAAAAGTTATAAAGTGAATAGGTGATAAAATGAGAAGCTTTCAATTTACCAAGATGCATGGTTTAGGAAATAGCTATATTTATGTAAATATGTTTAAAGAAGAGATTCAGGAAGAAGATTTGGCACCTTTAGCGGTGAAAGTTGCAACAATGTATACAGGTATCGGGTCAGATGGATTAATTTTAATTTGTCCGTCAGATACAGCTGATGTAAAGATGCGCGTATTTAATAATGATGGTTCTGAAGCGAAGAATTGTGGAAATGGTTTGAGATGTGTTGCGAAATATGCATATGAGCATAATCTAGTAAAAAATAAAACGTTTTCGATTGAAACATTGTCTGGAATTGTGCAAGCCGAAGTCCATATTGAGAGTGATACTGTTCATCAAGTAACAGTAGATATGGGGCAACCACATTTGTCACGTCATGCCCTTCCGATGATAGGAGAAGATCAAGAAAAGGTGATAGCAGAAAAAGCAGTATTCGCTGATGAAATCTATGAGATTACGACAGTTTCAATGGGAAACCCCCATGTCATCTTTTATGTGAATGATATTAAAGAAGCCCCTTTACTGACTCTCGGTCCAATTGTAGAGAAAGACCCACGTTTTCCAGAAGGTGTAAATGTAGAGTTTGTTGAAGTGGTAAATGAACAAGAGTTGCATTTTCGTGTGTGGGAAAGAGGGTCAGGTGTCACACAAGCATGTGGAACAGGAGCATGTGCAGCTGTTGTTGCGTCAGTTTTAAATGAGTATACAAAGCGTGATACACCAACAGTTGTTCATTTAGCTGGAGGCGATTTGAAGATTACGTGGAGAAGTGAAGGAAATGTGTTAATGACAGGTCCTGCCGAAACGATTTGTACAGGTGAATACTACTATTGATTGAAACACATTGTTTGTGACTTTTTTTATTTATGAGTATACTAAAATAATAAGAAGGAGGTTGATCATATGAGTGAAGCTATCCTAACGATTACAGAAGCGGCAAGCTTTCAAATAAAAGATATGATGAAAGAACATGGAGAAGAGCAAGCCTATCTTCGTGTAACAATTAAAGGGGGCGGCTGTAGTGGATTGTCTTATGGAATGGGCTTTGACCAAGAGGCAAAAGAAGAAGATACACTGTTTGAACAGCATGGAATTAAGGTTTTAGTTGATAAAGAGAGTGCTCCTATTTTACGGGGAGTAAAAATTGATTATAAACAATCGATGCTAGGTGGGGGTTTTACGATTGATAACCCAAACGCCATCGCTAACTGTGGATGTGGTTCTTCCTTCCGTACAGCAACAAATGCAGGAACACCGGAAGATTGTTAATAAATAATAAGCGGATGAGCTAGAAAGAGACGAAAAGATCTTATTTTACTCATCTTCTAGCATCCCTTGCCGGTCATCTGTTATGCTCAGATTTTATCGGCAAGGGATGTTGTATATAAACATTCTTTATTTCGTTTTACTCACGAATGTCCCAGTTTCTTTTTTCATTAAACATTATTGAAAGCGTTTTTATATAGTGGTAAAATTAGGAATAGAAAACGTTTACAGGGAGAGCTGATTGGATATGGCGGTTACCATTAAGGATGTAGCAAAGCAAGCAAGTGTATCTGTTGCAACGGTATCTCGAATTCTAAATAATCTGCCGGGCTATTCAGAAGAAACAAAGCAAAAGGTGGTTAAGGTAATCGATGAACTAGGCTATCAGCCAAATGCCATTGCACGAGGCCTTATTAACAAGAAAACAAAGACGATAGGTGTACTATTCCCACATGTTTCAGATTTGTTTGCAAGTGAAATTTTAGCAGGCATAGATGATGTGGCACATGAGCTTGATTACAGTGTCATCATTTGTAAGACAGATAAAGATGGAATTCGTACAATGAAATATTTACAAACACTACGCGAGAAACAAGTCGATGGCATCATCATTGTGAGTGAATATATGACAGACGAGTATTATGAACTGCTCAATAAGATGAACATTCCAGTTGTGCTTGTAGCTACAAAATCCAATTACGATATTCCGTATATTAAAGTAGATGATTATCAAGCAGCTTATGAAGCTGTTACATATCTTATTAACAAAGGTCACCAACATATCGGGATGATTTCTGGTACTGAAAATGACCACATGTCTACAATTCCTCGCGTGAATGGCTATGAGCAAGCATTACAAGATGCAGGTCTCCACGTATCAGACGGTGCAATCGCTTATGGAGATTTTGGATTTCAAAGTGGAATACATTGTATGGACACACTACTTCGTCAAAATCAATCATTGACCGCTGTTTTTTGTGCTAGTGATGAAATGGCGATTGGTGCTTTATCATGTTTGTATAAGTATGGTATTAAAGTGCCAGAAGAAATGTCTGTAGTTGGTTATGATAATACAGCTACAGCGAAAAAAGCGATTCCACCATTGACGACGATCGAACAACCATTATACAAAATGGGGAGACGAGCATTTGAAATGTTAGTAAAAGGGGAAGTGAAAATGAATACGATCTATCCACATCGTATCATTGAACGTCATACGGTTGCAGAGCAACGTCATGTAAGGTTGGTACACAAATAAAAAGAAGATTGGTCGAGGAATATCCCTTGTGACCAATCTTTTTTTAGTTAATTAAACATAGATGTACTATGCATTGGTTGTAATCGTGCTTTAGGATCAATGTAAGCTTTCGCGTTGTTAACGGCTGTTGGTCCTTCACCAAATCCTGCAACAATTAGTTTAACTTTTCCATCATATGTGCAAATGTCACCGGCAGCATAAATACCTGGTACATTTGTCTCTTGTTTTGTATTCACAACAATTGAGTTTTTCTCAATTTCAAGGCCCCATTCTTTAATCGGCCCTAACGATGATACGAACCCAAAATTGACTATGACATCATCTACTTCGATAATTTCTTTTTCCTCATCTTTCGTATTCTCTAACACCACTTGTGTAATCCGGTCTTCACCCACTAGTTCAACTGGGATGTATGGTGTTTTTATTTCAACAGAGGAGTTCTTTAAGTTTTCAACACTATGTTCGTGAGCGCGGAACTTATCTCGACGGTGTGTAATGATCACTTTTTCAGCAATTGGTTCAAGCATTAATGCCCAATCAACAGCTGAATCTCCACCACCACAGACTAGCACTTTTTTACCTTTGAATTTATTCATGTCATCTACAAAGTAGTGAAGATTTGATTTTTCAAACGAAGTGGCATTGTCTAGCTCCATCTTTCTTGGTTGAAATGCACCGTTTCCAGCGGTAATAATAATTGTTTTTGAATAATGAACTTCTTCGTTCGTTGTTAGTTTAAAGACACCATCAGCTTGTTTTTCAACTTTTTCTACAGCTTGCTCTAAAGATACAGTAGGGTTAAATTGCTTCATTTGTTCCTTTAAATTATCAACCAGTTCTTGAGCACGAATTTTTGGAAAACCTGCTACATCATAAATGTATTTCTCTGGATAAAGAGCAGAGAGCTGACCGCCAAGCTGTGGTAGACTTTCAATAATCTTAACGCTTGCTTGTCTCATCCCTCCATAAAAAGCTGTAAACAGCCCTGTAGGACCTCCTCCAATAATGGTAATATCATATACTTTTTTATCTTCTCTCAACATGATCACCTCTATAATTATGTATAGGATAGTTTATTACTTTATGATAGCATAAGGCAATTTAAACGTTTAGGATTCAAAATTGTTCTTCTCTTCATTAGGTTTTTCGATAAGGAATCATTTAACCCTGCAAGAAAACAAAGAAATTTTGTAATGTGAATGAAAATTTCAAACGTTTTAAATCCCGGAAATAGGGCTTGAAAAAGTTTGTAAAAAAGAATATGATGTTTGATAGACATATTGTTAATTTTTTATGACATTTTTCTAACAAAAGTATGTACTTTTATGGAAAAGTACGTGAAGTAGTTCACAAACTTGTTGTAGATAAATTTGTGTTATGCGATGGATAGGAGCATAAGTTCATGCTCACACTAAATAAAAAGATATTTCCGCAATTATTATTGTTTTTATACTTATAATCCTTCGCAACTATAAATTAAGAAAAGGTGGATGACATCGTAATGAGAAAGCCAAAGGTTGTTGTTCTTGGTGCTGGATACGGCGGCATCATGACTACTGTAAACTTACAAAAGAAACTAGGTGTAAGTGAAGCTGATATTACACTTGTAAATAAAAATGATTACCACTATGAAACAACATGGTTACATGAAGTTTCAGCAGGAACACTACATCACGATCGTTCTCGCGTTCCGGTAAAGAACCTAATTAACGCAAGTAAAGTTAATTTTGTACAAGATACGGTTGTTGACATTAAAACAGAAGAAAAGCGTGTTATTTTAGAAAATAGTGAATTAGAGTACGATTACTTAGTGGTTGCATTAGGGTATGAATCTGAAACATTTGGTATCAAAGGTTTAAAAGAGCATGCATTCTCTATCGCTAATATTAACTCTGCACGTCAAATTCGCGAGCATATTGATTATGTATTTGCAACGTATAACAACGAAACAGAAAAACGTGATGAGTTATTAACAATCGTTGTTGGTGGAGCTGGATTCACAGGTATCGAGCTTGTAGGTGAATTAGCAAACCGTGTTCCACAACTTTGCAAAGAGTTTGATATTCCTCGTGAAAAAGTACGCGTAATCTGTGTAGAAGCAGCTCCAACAGCATTACCTGGTTTTGATCCAGAGCTAGTTGAATATGCGGTTACACAACTTGAGCGTAAAGGAATTGAATTTAAAATTGGTACAGCAATTAAAGAAGCAACAGAAGAAGGAATTATTGTTGCGAAAGATGACCAAGTAGAAGAAATCAAATCAGCAACAGTCATTTGGGCTGCAGGTGTACGTGGAAGTCACTTGATTGAAAAAGCAGGATTTGAAAACATGCGCGGTCGTGTAAAAGTAGATCCTCAATTGCGTGCTCCAGGAATGGACAACGTGTTTATCGTTGGAGATTGCTCATTAATGATTAATCCAGAAACTGAGCGTCCATATCCACCAACAGCGCAAATTGCAATGCAACAAGGTGAAACATGTGCACATAACTTAGCAGTACTAGTACGTGGACAAGGTGAAATGCAAGAGTTTAAGCCAGACTTAAAAGGAACAGTATGTTCATTAGGTCATGACGATGCAATTGGTGTTGTATTTGGTCGCAAACTATTTGGATCAAGTGCATCATTCATGAAAAAAGTAGTCGATAACCGTGCACTTTACCTACAAGGTGGCGCAGGTCTAGTGATGAAAAAAGGGAAATTTAATTTCTTTTAATAAATAGTTAAAAGACAGCAGGAGAAATCCTGCTGTCTTTTTTTATGTTTTGGTTTAGTATGATATATTCGATATGAAGGGGATGAAAGAAGATGACAAACAAAAGAGGAAATGTATGGCTAGCAGTAGCTGGAATAGTGAAAGACTCAGCTAACCGTTATCTTGTTGTAAAAAAGAAATACGGGGGATTAAAGGGAAAGTGGTCGTTTCCAGCAGGGTTTGTAAATGAAGGTGAAACGATGGATGAGGCAGTGATAAGAGAAGTATATGAAGAAACAGGAATTACAGGGGAGGTTTTAGGTGTCGTAGGATTACGCTCCGGTGTGATTAAAGAAGAAGTTAGTGATAACATGGTGTTATTCTTAATAGAAGCTGTGACAGAAGAGGTTGTCATTCAAGAGAAAGAGTTATCTCACGTGACATTTATGAGTAAAGAAGAATTGAAGCAAGATCCGGACTCATCTTTACTGATACATCAAATGATCGATCATGAGTTAACGGTCTTACCTGTACATAACAATCTAGATCCTGGAAAGCACTTCGGTTATACATCGTATAAAGTGTTTTATTAACTAAAAAAAGGTTCGGGCATAGGTAATCACCTTAAAAGTAGAGCGTGTAGATAATAAAGCTTGCAAAGATAGCTTGCAAAGATAGCTTGTAAAGCGAATAAGCAATCCACTTATTTGTTCACTTGATTTATATTGACGGTTTTTTCCGCTTTCAGTACACTTAAAATTGTGTGTATATAGGGGGTGAAAGCCGTGCAAATGAGTGTACCTGTTTTATTAATCTCAATTCTATTGTTTTTCGTCTTGTTTTTTGGTATCGGTTTCTTATTGAATATGTTGTTGCGTATGTCGTGGATCATGGCCATTATTTATCCAATTATCTTTGTGTTTATCATTGATGACATAAGGTTTATTGAATATTTCACAAACCCATCATCGTCATTTTCTCACCTTGGAGATCGACTAGTCTCAATTGCAGCAGCAGATTTAATGATTTTGCTTTCTGGATTAGCAGGAGCTGTGATGTCTGGAATTGTCATCCGTTTGTTACGTGCAAGAGGATATCGTATGTTCTGAAAAAATATCTTGTTTGTAGTAAACAACTATTTTTTACTGAGCCTTCTATCGCTAAAATCCACTTCTACATGGGTGTTAGTGATGGGAGGCTTTTTCTCTCACGAATAATTTGCTTCATTGTTGGAAACAAATAGATTCGTGAGAGGAGTTGTTAAATCGCCAATGATAACTAAGGTGATAAAAAGAATCACAATGAGTATTTTGTTTGTTGGTGCTTTGTTAACGACATATGAATCCGTGTCAGGTGTAGAAGCAAAAACAGTGCTTTCATTCTTTTATAATCGATCTGTTCATTACTGGAATGGACTACCCATGCATGAAGTAGAACGTACAGCTACTGTTGCAGCTGTCGATGTAAATGAAAGTGTGACCACATTAGAAGAGGCTTATGATTGGTCAAAATACCCTGCTCATGACGTGTTAGCAACAGGTTATACGGCTGGATATGAGTCAACCGGAAAGAAGCCGGGCCATCCGGAATACGGGATTACGTATTCGGGAGTAAAAGTGAAACGAGACTTGTATTCAACGATTGCGGCAGATCTGAACGTTTTCCCAATTGGGACGATTCTATTTATTCCAGGCTACGGGTACGGTGTGGTAGCAGATAAAGGTGGAGCGATAAAAGGAAATCGTCTGGATTTATATTATGAAACCGTTCGTGATGTGTATGAAAGATGGGGCAAAAAAGAATTGAAAGTATATGTGGTGAAAAAAGGGAATGGCGCGTTAACAGAAGAAGAGTTAACGATGCTTAATGAAGACGAAGCTCAGCAAGTATTCCGTCAGCAGCTGAAATAAATATTCTTTTTATAAAAATTCGTGTGATTTAACAAAGAGAAGGTACACTGTGCTAAGTTGCACCATGTTCACACAGTTGTACCTTGCCTTGCATTTAACTATACCAAATGAAATGAACAAGAAAGGCCACAATGATTCCTGTTATGGCGCCAAAGAAAACTTCAATTGGTTGGTGCCCTAATAGCTCTTTTAGTTTTTCTTGTTTTTCTCGTTCTTCTTGTGTAGGCCACATTTTTGCTTCTTCGACAACTCGATTGAAGTCTTCAACTAATTGATTTAATACTGTTGCTTGCTCTCCTGCATGACGTCTCACACCGGTGGCATCAAACATAACGATCACAGCAAAAATCGTTGAGATGGCGAATAAAGGAGAAGATAGCCCTTCTACAAGTCCAATTCCAGTTGTGAGTGATGTAACAGCTGCGGAATGTGAACTTGGCATGCCTCCCGTACTAAAGACCAATCCCCAATTCGCTTTACGCGTCGCAATAAACTCAATGGGTACTTTGACGACTTGTGCAAATACAATTGCAAGTAACGCACTCCAAAGTGGAAAATTATGAAACAGTTCCATATTCTTTTACACCTCTTTATCTATATAAGCTCAACTAAACTAGTCGATAACCTCTAAAATGAAAAGAATTTTACAGAGCGATTTAAGATTTTTGATTTTACTTATAGGGGACTCATCTACATGGAGGGCGTCAATCACTTTACGAGGAGTTGTCTAGAAAAGAAGACATAACAGCGTACTTGTTATGTCTATTTTCTATGTCAGTTTATATATGTAAGATTATTCTAGAATTTGTTATGATAAATATATCCCCTTTTTTTAGCATATAGTGATTAACGGCGATTGTCTAGGAGGAAATCGACATGTCTTTGTATCCGCTCGAATATTATGAGTTTTTTGTGAAATTCAACGAAGGAGACTATTATACATGTCATGATTTATTAGAAGAAATATGGATGATAGACAAGCAAAATTTATTTTTAAAAGGGTTGCTTCAAATGACAGTGGCATTGTATCACTATGGATATGGAAACGTAAAGGGCGCACGTACGATGATGCAAGCAGCGATAGCATACTTAAAGCCTTATGAACCTATTCATTGGGGGATTAACATTGAAGAGCTACAATCATTTATGAAAAATTGCCTGCATCTGATACCATCACAGGTGGATCGAGTACCATATGAAGAGGTTTACACGCTACCGGATTTACCTAATCTTATTTTATATATCAAAGATTGAGGAGGACTTGTATGTTTTCAGTAATTACAAAATACGAAATGAATCAACCATCAGAAGCTTTAGTGTTAGGTGTTTTTAATGAAAATCAACCGTTAAATGGATTAATAGGTGAACTTGATCGTCAGTTTAATGGCCAGCTTCTATCTCTCATTAAAGAAGGAGATTTGTCTGTTAAACCAAAGAAAATATCAAAAATACATACATTTGGCAAAGTAGGAGCAAAACGCTTATATTTTGTAGGCTTAGGAAAGAAACAACAACTAACAGGAGAAGGTCTACAAGAAGCATTTGGTCAGCTATTTAAAACAATAAAAGAAGATAAATTAAAAGAAGTAACTGTTGCATTAGATACATTTCTAACAAAAGATATGAATGCTGAGCAAATCGCACATCTACTAGCCGAGGCACAACCACTCGCTACATACCAATTTGCAGATTATAAAAAGAAATCGAACGAACCAGAGAAGTGTCTCGAAAGTGTGCAAGTGTTCACACAAGAAAATGAGGAAACCATGTTAGAACATTTAACGACAGGATACATCTATGGTACAGCGACAAATTCAGCGCGCACATTGGTGAATTTACCTGGTAATATGTTAACGGCAACAGACATGGCTAATTATGCGGTAGAACTTGCGAAAAAGTATGAGTTTGAATATGAAATTCTAGACAAAGAAGAAATGGAGAAACTCGGAATGGGTGCTTTTTTAGCGGTCAATAAAGGGTCAGTTGAGCCTCCTAAAATGATTGTGCTAAAGTACCAAGGTAAAGAGCAATGGGAAGATGTTATCGGTCTAGTGGGAAAAGGGATTACATTTGATACAGGCGGATACTCTATTAAGCCAAAAGACGGCATTGTTGGAATGAAAACAGATATGGGAGGAGCTGCATCTGTACTTGGAGCAATGGAGATTATTGGTGAGCTCCGTCCAGCGCAAAATGTGATTGCAGTAATTCCATCTACAGACAATATGATTAGTGGGGATGCATTAAAGCCAGATGACGTGATTACAGCGATGAGTGGCAAGACAATTGAAGTGCTAAATACAGATGCAGAAGGGCGTTTAGCACTTGCTGATGCCATTACGTATGCAAAACATCATGGTGCACAGTACCTTGTTGATGTCGCAACATTAACAGGGGGAGTCATTATTGCTCTTGGTACACACACAACAGGGGCGATGACAAATCATGAGTCGCTTTTTGAACAACTATTAGAAGCGAGCCATGAAGCAGGAGAATCTATTTGGCGTTTACCAATTACAGAAAAAGATAAAAAGCGTGTTCGTAATAGTCAAGTAGCAGATTTAAATAATTCACCTGGTCGTGAAGGGCACGCAATTATGGCGGGTACGTTCATTGGAGAATTTGCAGAAGATACACCGTGGGTACACTTAGATATCGCGGGAACAGCAACGACTTCATCGGCTCATGAGTTGGGGCCAGCAGGAGCAACAGGTGTAATGGTTCGCACCTTAGCGGACTTTGTAAATAGATTTGAGAAGTAATTTTTGTGTAGGCTTTTATTAGATACATACACGTTAAAACATCCCTTGATCGAACGTGATGACAAGGGATGTTTTATTGTTATGAATTTAACGTTTCGTGACAACACGGTACCATCCACCCTTTTTTTCGTTAAAACCTTGAAAGCGAGCGGGTTGTAAATAGTGAAAGGTCGAATACTTTTGAGCTTCTTCTAAAATGACACGCTTTAACTCTTCATGAGGTGTCATACATGCATAATTAAAGGGTGAATCAATGACGTTATAGCTCATTTTGGTTTGTCCTATCTTTTTGAAGTTGTCCTGTTCTGCTCCCAATTTAATTACATCAATATGATTTATTTTGTGTGAGCTACGCTGGACTGCGGCAAGAATACCGATACGATGAAAAATGTCTAAACTTTTAGGTTGTAATAGTTCACCTTTATATGAATGAGACGTTCCTTTTAGCTGTTCAGCAACGCATACATCTATTCCACACTTAGCTAATTTTAGAGCAACAGTAAGTCCGCCAATTCCGCCACCGTTTATTAAGATATTTGTTTTCAAACAATCACCACCTATGTATTTTCCGCATTTTTTATCTTCAAACTTGTAAGCTCTCTTTTTAACAGGTATGTTACTTGGATTTACCATTGACATTTTTAGATTTCATACTATAATGAGTTTATTGATTTAATTCTCTAATGATTTAGCACAATAAAGTATTTTGGGGGTTTCATTATGAATGCAGTTGTCATCGCTGTGCTTGTCATGTTAGTGCTTAGCTTATTACGAGTGAATGTTGTCTTTTCACTTGCCATTGGCGCACTAGCAGGAGGGCTTACAGGTGGTTTAGGATTAGATAAGACAGTAGAAGTGTATACAAGTGGTTTAGGAAATAGCGCTTCGGTTGCGTTGAGCTATGCTTTGCTAGGCGGATTTGCTGTAGCTGTATCCAAAACAGGGCTACCTGATGCGGTAGTAAAGTTCGCTCTAAACATTGTACGTAAAAAAGGTGACACAAAGAGACAAGCATTATCAAAAGTACTTGTGATTTTAATTGTGTTAATTATTTCTTGTTTCTCTCAAAACTTAATTCCAGTTCATATTGCATTTATTCCATTATTAATTCCACCGTTATTAAAAGTATTTAATGAACTGCAATTTGATCGCCGTTTAATTGCTGTGGTTATTTCATTTGGACTTATTACACCTTATATGTTTCTACCATATGGGTTTGGAAGTATTTATCATGACATCGTACGAGGAAACATGGAACAAAATGGTTTAACTGTTTCGTCAAGTGATATTCCAGTAGCGATGGCTTTACCAGCATTAGGAATGTTAATTGGTTTATTAGTAGCCATTTTTATTTCATATCGAAAGCCTCGTGTATATGAAAACATTGAAATTGCAAATCAAGAAGAAGGACAAGACTATACAACGAGAGGTATCTTGTTTTCTTTAGCGGCAATCGTTGTAGCCCTTGTTGTTCAAATTCAATTAGATTCCATGATTTTTGGAGCATTGGCTGGTATTGTCGTTGTGTATTTTAGCGGCTCAATTAAATGGACTGAAGCAGATAGCCTCTTAACAGGTGGTATGCGAATGATGGCATTTATCGGGTTTGTAATGATTTCAGCAGCAGGTTTTGCGAGCGTTGTTCAAGAAACAGGTCATGTTGAGACATTAGTAGCAAATGCGGCTGATTTTATCGGTGGTAGCAAGTTATTAGGAGCACTTGCTATGTTATTAGTAGGGTTACTTATTACGATGGGGATCGGTTCGTCCTTTTCAACAATTCCAATTATCGCTACAATTTTCGTACCATTATGCATGCAATTAGGAATGAGTCCTTTAGCAACGATTGCAATTATCGGAACAGCAGGTGCACTAGGAGATGCAGGTTCGCCAGCATCAGATAGTACACTAGGGCCAACGTCAGGATTAAACGTAGATGGACAACACAATCATATTTGGGAAACGTGTGTGCCAACATTTTTACACTACAACATCCCATTAATTATTTTTGGCTGGTTAGCTGCAATTATTTTATAATCAAACATGGACTCTAGAAAGAATATTTTTTTCTAGAGTCCATGTTTTTATTTTTGTTCAAGACTATTCGCTGTGCCACTGCATTGACCTAATGCACTTTCAACAGCTTGCAACGATTGTTCAATTTGTTGGCGGTTTCCTTGCTCTTCTACTGTTTGTAATGCATTTTGTAAGCAAGACTTTGCTTCGTTTAATGCTGTACAAGAATCTTGAACGTAACCTCTAGCATTTTTTTGCATGGTAATTCCTCCTTTAATTAGTCGATTTTAGTATGGATTGTTCTCCATAAATTATGAGTAGAAGAAATAATAAATATATAAAACGCAAAAAAGGAACTGTTGAAGAAATAATCAGTTCCTTTTTATCCTAATTGTTGATAAGGAAGCACTTGTAATGCAGCTTCGACTTTTGTATCTAAGTCTTTTATCTTTTTTATCGCTAGTTCATGTTCAATTTGTCGATAGTGGTGGTTACCACCAGGCTCTTCGTCTGCTTCATCTGCTAATCTTACGACTGTTTGTAGAGGACGTTTTTGAAGTTCACCGTCAGGAAGATAAGAGTCTGTATGAAGTAAGATAGCTAAAGCAATTTCTTTTGCGTGTTGTGGGTTCTCACCAAGTCTAATTAATAACTTGTGAGCGCGCTCGGCACCTTTAATCGCATGAATATCATTTTTCTTGTATTTTTCGTAATCCCACTTTCCGTTTGTATACCATTCGTAGTGACCAATGTCGTGTAATAAAGCGGCTTTTGTAGCTAAATCTGGATTTACATTAAATTGCTTGGAGAGACGAAGGGCGTGGTATGCAACTGAAATAGCATGAGCTAAACCAGATCTTGTTAAATATTTTTGAGCAATTGGATGTGTGAAAATCTCAAATAATGTAACATTTCTCATCGTATATACCCTCCTATAAAAATAACGTAAAAGATATATTTCAAACAACACTATCATATTTGTACAGTAAAAACAACAAAGGTGTAACAAGTTTTTACATGATAATCAAATCTACCTAACTTATAGTATTCTTGAAAAGTAAAAAAGGACCGTCCAACTTTTTTAAACATCAACGCTTGTCAAAGGTTTGTTTCTTATAGAAGAGGACTTTTTTACAGGTTAATTTAACGTACATGTTAAGCTTACCATCTAATGGCCAATGTGATATGGCAGCAATCTAACTCGCCATTCTTATATACGAAGAGAATACGAATGTTATCTGGGGTAAAGGAAGCTTCTATGTCAGATTGTACGCCAGTTGATTTAATTAGTTTTTCAACTTCTTTTGTATTTGAATGTTGAGCTGCATCTTTTATCTTGTAAGCTAGACCTTGTTTTGTATTCATTTTGTTTATAAATAGTCTGACGTCATCTAATACTTGAGGCATCGTTGCCAGAGATTGTTTAAAAATAGATATGTCTACAGGAGGAAAAGGATTTCTAGTCGTGTACAAAAGAGAAGGGGGATAGCAATACAGAGGGTACGTATATGTAAAGGGGAAAGAAGGGTACGCGTGTTTTTTCATAGTGTTATGTGCTCCTTTTTATTAAAAATAGATTACTCTATGTATATCTAACTTACTCTTAATTATTCGGAGTTTGGTCAATTGTCTATGAAGGGATTTTGCACCAAAAAGAAGAACTAAAACTGGTAGTGAAAATAAGGAAACTTAAAGGAGGAAGGAAATGGAATTGAAAAATACATTAATGGAAGCGTTAGGGATTGAAGTGACGCATATGAGTAGTGAGCGAGTAGAGGCGACAATGCCAGTAGATGAGCGAACGAGGCAACCTTTTGGGTTACTGCATGGAGGAGCTTCCGTTGCACTAGCCGAAACTGTAGCTAGTATTGGTGGGGTTGCCTCTATTAATCAAGATTCTCAAGCATGTGTGGGTTTAGAGATTAACGCCAATCATCTTCGTGCTAAAAAAGATGGCTTTGTGACAGCTATTGCTACACCTCTGCACAAAGGAAAAAAAACAATGGTTTGGGAAGTAAAGATTGTAGATGAACAACAAAAGTTAGTTTGCATTTCTCGCTGTACATTAGCGGTTATAGATAAAGATAAATAAGTGTAAAAAGGGGACGCTCGTCTAGAAATAGGCTGTTTGATTTAGGTCATGACAACTGTTGGAGAAAAAATCGAATATCAATGGACAGATAGAAGAGGGATTGTATGTGTGAAGGACGCTAGCCTTCCACTTTAACGGTTTCCCTCTTTTTATAATGATACTGGAAGAAAAAATGGACTAAAAATTCAAAGAAAAATTTTAGAAGTAAGGCAATCATACCAAACATTTAGACACGCTTTTGAATAAAGTAGTATAAGAAAAAATTTTTATTGTATAATAAAAGAATATTTAGAATATTTTAATGTGTATGTAAAAAAGAGGCCTACAGTAGTAGATGTCATGATATAATAAAAGTAGTGAATACGTACGATTAAATAGGAAAGAGGTGAAAAAATGGACACCAATCAACAGTATTTGTTTATTGATTTTGAATTTACGATGCCCGAATCCAAGGGGAATCCAAAAGGTTTCTATCCTGAAATTATTGAAGTAGGACTTGTACTAGTTGTTAATCAAGAAATACGCGCTCGCTTTTCTTCCTTTGTAAAACCTACGCAATTTCCAACGTTAACTGAACGCTGCAAAACCTTTTTAAGCATCCAACAAGATCAAGTTGATGAAGGAATTACCTTTTTAGAATTAATGGAACAAATGTCTCAATATGAAAAGGAGACATCGAGTACCATTATTACATGGGGCAATATGGATATGAAAGTATTAAAACATAGCTGTCAAAAGAATAACGTTCCCTTTCCATTCGCAGGAAAACAAATTGACTTATCAATGGAATATAAACGATTCTTTGGCGATCAAAACCAAACAGGATTATGGAAAGCTGTTCAAGAGTATGGGAAGGAAGGAACAGGAAAGCACCATTGTGCATTAGATGATGCACTTACAACCTATAATATCTTTAAGTTAGTTGAAAATGACAAAAGATACTTAGCGAAGCCAGCTCCTACTACAATTGGAGATCGAATTGATTTCTCGAAAGTATTAAATAAATTTGCGTTATAAAAGCCAAATCACTAATGAGTGAATTTGGCTTTTGTATTTAAGACCGAAAATAGTCAGCTTTTAAGTTCTCTAATTGTTGTTTACTTTTTGCTGCATAATCACTTCCATCATCCTTCAATGAGTTATAAAGTGTTTCAAGCGATTCTTTTAAGGAAGTTTGATAATCAGGTACTGCTTCTGTATAAAGTTTAACCATTTGTTTCGGGATGTTTGCTTGCTCACGAAACGCTAACGCACGGCGTTCATGAAACAAAGGGACGTCTGTTTGCTTTGGGTTATGTAAGTCTCCTTGTTGAGGGTGCGTCAATACAGCTTTTACACGCACGACATAATGGTGATCACGAATATTTGTGATGTCTCCAACATACTTCCCCGTTTTATAGATTGCTGTCACACAATCTCCTATGTTTAATTCAAGTCTGTTCATTATCTTGTCACTCCTTCATTGTTCGATATAATGATAGTATAAAGGATATAGTAGGTTGTTCCATAATGAAAGGGTGTACAAGTTGATAAATATGTTTGTTTTACAGTTGTTTTTATACTTTCCGGAAGATAAGTCAGAGTATCTCCCTGCATCAATTACAATGGCTGTTTTTATTATAGCAGCGATCGTCACATGGAGATTAATCATTAACGTATCAAAAAAGGAAGCTCAAAAAGCGAAAGAATTCGAAGAACAATTAAAATTAAAGAATGAAAATCATAAGCTATAATCAATGGATTAAGCAGTTTTCTCAACGTTTAAAACGAGGTTTGCATGGACAACCTATGTTGAGAAAACTGTTTTTTTTGTTAGGAGTATAAAGAGAAATGAATGATAACAGGTTCAAAATAATGGAGGTTGCGATGAAAAGAATAGTCATCAGTAGTTGTATCCCTTTTTTATTTTTAACAGGGTGCATGGAGCAAGAGGTCACCAAGAAAGATGTTGAAATACATAATGATGTAGGAGATACGGTGGGCACTGTAACCGTAGAAGAAGAATCAGATGGGGTGAAGTTAGACTTTAAGATGGACGGATTACCACCAGGCGAACATAGTGTTCATATTCATGAAAAAGGAAACTGTGACTTTCCTGATTTTAAAACTGCAGGTAACCACTTTAATCCTGATAAGAAGCCACATGGTTTGCTTCATCCAGAGGGAGCTCATGCAGGGGATCTACCAAATATGATTGTGGAAGATGATGGAACGTTTGCTGGTAGTTTAACGGCTCCTGGCGTCACAATGAAAGAAGGAAAAATGACATTAATGAAACGTATGGAAGGTTCATCTATTGTTATAACAGAGAAAAAAGATGATGGAATGACACAGCCATCTGGAGATTCGGGTAAAAGAATTGCATGTGGTATTATCTCGAAAAACAAAGAAGAAGAGAAAAAAGAGGGCAAGTCTGGAAAAGAAGGACAAAATAAGCCAGGAAAAGAAGAGTGATAAATAACAAAAAGGTCGCTACGACAATGATTAATAAGTCGTAGCGATCTTTTTACTTGTTATTGCAAGGCAGTTTTTATACGATGTAAGCCATCAAGAAGCGTAGAACGTGGACAAGCGATGTTTAGACGAATAAAGCCACTACCGTTTTCTCCATACTTTGTACCTAGTTCTACCGCTACTTTTCCTTTTTTAAGAAGGAGATCATTCATTTGTTCATCTGTCAGGTTAAGATTTCGACAATCAATCCACATTAAATATGTTCCTTCAGGCTTAATGACGTCAAGGCTTGGCAGGTTTTCTTCTATAAATGTTTCAACTAGTGTAACATTTTCTTTTAAGTATAAAAGTAATTCATTCAACCAGGACTCTCCATACCGATAAGCAGCTTCCATTGCGACAATTCCAAAGGTGTTAAGGGTGAAGAAGCCTTGCTTTTGTTGTTGTTTATTATATGCCTCTCTCAGCTCTTCATTTGGAATAATGATAGCGGAGGCTTGCAAGCCAGGAATGTTAAAGGTTTTACTAGGTGCAACACAAGTAATGATACGATCAGACACCTCTTCACTCAAGGAAGAAATCGGTATATGTTGATAAGGTGGATAAATAAGGTCCGAGTGAATTTCATCAGATAGTAAAAGGACATTATGCTTTGTACAAAGCTTAGTGATCTTTGTCAATTCTTCTTTTGTCCATACTCGACCAACTGGGTTATGAGGATTGCAAAGAATCATCAATGTAACGTTGTTGGCGAGTTTTTGTTCTAAATCAGCAAAGTCTATTTCATAGTGCCCATCCTTTAAGAAAAGTGAGTTTTCAACAACTTGTCGTTCATTCAACTTTACCATCTCAAAAAAGGGAGTGTATACTGGAGATTGAATTAGAACTTGATCGCCTTGCTTAGTGAAAGCTTGAATAGCCATACTAATGGCAAATACAATTCCAGGGCTGTATATAATTGATTCCTCCTGAACTTTCCATTGATGCTTTTTATATAACCATTGAATGAGTGCATCTGATGTTTCAGAAGAGGCGGCTGTATAACCAAACACACCATGTTTTACACGTTCTTGCAGTGCATCAAGAACATGAGGTGGTGCTAGAAAGTCCATATCCGCTACCCATAAAGGGAGGACATCGGCTGAACCAAAAAATGTTTCTGTCTTGTCCCACTTTACCGATTGTGTTTGTTTTCTGTTAATAACCTCGTCAAACAAATAGTGTGTCATAAAAACATAAAGCCTCCTTTAAATAGATGGTGATGTATAATTAGAGTGCACGTTTGTGTCTGTAGTTGTCAATTAAATGAGTTAAGTGAAAATAGAGTAGGTGATAAAAGATGAATGAAGCTCAACAATCGAATGTGAAAATAATGGAAAATTTATTAAATTGGGACCCACTAGGCTATGGAAAGGGATCTTATGAAACAGAAGTAGTGGATGTGTTGCAAGCTGTACATGTGTATGATTCTGTTTCAGTATTAGCACAAAAAATTCAAGATATTTATGAGTTTTCCTTTGAAGAATTAATTCCCCTCTCAACATGTGAGAGAAAAGCACAAGAGCTGTTATTCATTAAAAATAGCGGAACTTGTGAAAGATAGACTGAAATAAAAAACAAAAAGGTTACGTCGAACAAAAGCAATAAGTTGTTTCGATGTAACCTTTTTTATTTGAGCAATATAAATGGAGACCGTGTAACGTTACGTTTGCTTAGCCGAATAAAAATTCTAACATATGATTAGAGATTACCTCTGGTTTTTCCTCTGGTAAGAGGTGACCCGTTTTTTCAAATGAAATAAGTTGAGATACTCGCAAATCTCGCTGTAATCTCTTGCCAACTTGTAATGGAACAACACGGTCTTCCTCACCCCATACAAGTAGACTTGGATGTTCAATTTTTCTTAAATCCTGGGAAGATAGATCTCCTTCGCGATCGCGAATCATTTTTGTTAAAGCCATAAAAATGGTGTCGTCTAAAAACGGCTGGGTATAGCCTTTTACCATCTCATCATCAATCAACTGGTGATCAAATACGACATTTTGTAGGTTTCCAGTAACCCCTTTGCGAGCGAGCCATGTTTTTACCCATAGATAGAAAAAGGGGACATAAGAAGACATAACCAATCCATAATGCGCTTTTTGTAAGTAACCAGAACTACATAAAAGAACAAGCTTCGTCACAAGTTCCGGTTTTTGTTTGGCGACATTTAGTGCAATCTGTCCTCCCATTGAATGTCCAACTACTATTACATCTTTTAATTTTAGTTGCTCGAGCAGGGACACCACAGTTTTAGCCAAGTTGTGATAAGAATAAAGAAAAGTGAGTGACTTTTCGCTTTGACCAAAAGGAGGTAAGTCAATAACGATTACTTGAAATTCTGTACATAACAACGGTACTAAACGACGGTAGCTAAAGCTTGATGATAAAAATCCGTGAAGCAGTACCATTGTTGGCTTAGTAGGATTGGATGAGTACAGTTCATAATAAACATTAATGTCGTTAATGTTACAAACGTTAGATGTTTTATTGATCATCATTTTCACTCCAGCTTTGTTTTTTTGTAGTGTGCCCGTCGATGTCTTAAACTGCTCATTTTTCTTTTGCCAATTTTTTCGATAAATCATAAGGCGGATTGGTCAGGTACTTATCGTCTGATATAATAGAAAAGTCTAAAAAGATTGAATATAGGAGGTAATGTGTGTGTTTTTAGAGGAAAAGGAATTAGAGATTCTCGAAATTCTTGAAAAGAATAGCCGTATCTCAATAGATAGTGTTGCGAAAATGGTTGATTTAAGTGTGAAAGAAACAGAAGAGATCGTAAAGAAATTAGAAAAAGAAAAAGTCATTGTACAATATTCAACGGATATTAACTGGAGACGAGTAGATGGACACGAAGGTGTAACAGCTATGATCGATGTAAAAGTAGCTCCCAAAAGAGGAGTAGGGTTTGATGAGATTGCAGAGCGTATTTATCGCTTTCCGGAAGTGAAATCAGTGTACTTAATGTCTGGAGCGTATGACTTATCAGTGATTGTACAAGGACATTCAATGTCTGAAGTTGCCTATTTTGTTTCTGAAAAATTATCAACGCTCGATTCAGTTTTATCAACGACTACACACTTTATCTTAAAGAAATATAAACATGATGGAACCATTTACGAACAAGGCGATGAAGATCGTAGAATCGTGGTGTCACCGTAATGAAAGAACGGTTATCATCCAAAGTACAGCAATTGAAACCATCAGGTATTCGCCGCTTTTTTGATTTAGCAGCTAGTATGGATGATGTCATTTCTTTAGGGGTAGGAGAACCGGATTTTGTTACTTCTTGGGCGGTTCGAGAAGCTAGTATTTTATCTTTAGAACGTGGATATACCTCTTATACTGCAAACGCTGGACTGTTAGAATTACGTCGTGAAATTGCTAAGTATATGAAAACTCATTTTTCGGTTTCCTATCGTCCAGAAGATGAAATTATTGTAACCGTTGGAGCTAGTCAGGCGTTGGATTTAGCGATGAGAGCAATCTTGAATCCAGGTGAAGAAGTGATTGTAGTAGAGCCCAACTTTGTTTCTTACAGTCCATTAATCGAGCTTGCTGGTGGAAAGCCTATCGCAATTGAAACGACAGAGGAGACTGAATTTAAGCTTCAGCCAGA
Organism: Bacillus sp. CGMCC 1.16541; assembly: GCF_003184905.1. Taxonomy (GTDB): domain Bacteria; phylum Bacillota; class Bacilli; order Bacillales; family Bacillaceae_H; genus Priestia. The sequence goes on along the minus strand of NZ_QFRU01000013.1, from coordinate 32,712 downwards.
GCAAATTAAAAAGGTAATCACCAATCAAACAAAAGCTATTTTATTATGTTCACCTAATAACCCGACAGGAAGTTCATTAACAAAAGAAGAGCTTGAAGCAGTTGCGGAGATTGTAGAAGCTTATGATCTTCTTGTCATTGCAGATGAAATTTATGCGGAACTAACGTATGATGATGCATTTACATCAATTGCTTCACTACAAGGAATGAGAGAAAGAACCATTATCGTATCTGGATTTTCGAAAGGGTTCGCTATGACAGGGTGGCGACTCGGTTATCTTTGTGCCCCAAATGAAATAGCAGAGGCGATGCTGAAAATTCATCAATACACGATGATGTGTGCTCCAACGATGGCTCAATACGGAGCTATTGAAGCATTAAGAAATGGACAACAAGATGTGGACGAAATGAGAAAAAGTTATCGACGTCGCAGGAACTATATGGTGAAATCATTAAACGAAGCTGGTTTGCATTGTCATCTTCCTGGTGGTGCTTTTTATGTATTTCCATCGATTAAAAGCACGGGACTTACATCGGAACAATTCGCAGAAAGATTGTTAATAGAAGAGCGTGTGGCTGTTGTTCCAGGAAATGTATTTGGAAAGGGTGGAGAAGGTCATATTCGTTGTTCATATGCTTCTTCGATGGAATCACTGGAAGAAGCGATGAAACGTATCAACCGATTTGTGTACCAATTTCAGTAATAGAAAGACAAAAAAGAAGAGCCCTGCAACGGGCTCTTCAAACATATAAAAAGGGGGGAATACTAGAAAGCTTATATGATTACTATATCCAAACATTTGGGGAGTTAAACATTTATTTTAAATCAGGTGCATTTATTTCTTCATACTTATTTGTGTAGACCATTTTCATAAAATCACGATACTGTTCATCATTAAGTTCTTTTACTTTTCGTAAAACAACTTTTGCTTTTTCTACACCCATTTCTGTAATCAACACGTGCAACTCTTCGTCTATTGAAACAGCGTGTTGTTTTTCATCTGTATTCATTAACTCACTAGCTGGAATGTCAAGCACAGTCGAGATGCGTAATAATATTTGAGTATCAGGTAATTGTTCACCTCGTTCATACTTCTGAATAGTAGACAAACCTACACGTACTTTTAACGCCAAATCTTGTTGGCTCATCTTTTTTAGCTCTCGGTATAATTGAATGTTTCTCCCAATTGATTTCATTACATAACCCCCAATACATTAATAAGGTGCTTTCTTTTATCATATCATTGAATGGTCTTTTTGTTTGTGAATATTCTGAACAAATCATGACACTTTTACTTTCTGTAAACGAAAGTAACCTACTTTTAGTCAATTAAAAAAAGCTGCTGAGAAGAATCTTCCCAACAGCTTAAAGTGTCGTCGTTTCAACACCCTTTAAAAGATGCCCATGATTTGTAGAAAGATAAGGATAATACCAATTGGTACAACAAAACGAATGCAATAATACCAAATAGTAAAGGTAGAAGCTAACGTTTTTGAGCCAATTGAAAATTCCTCTTTTAACACCTCTTTTGGTATCTTTAATGAAATAAAGATTGAAATAAGAAACGCACCTAAAGGTAATGCGATATTAGCTGTAATATAGTCAGCAAAATCAAAAATAGTTTTATTAAAAATGGTCACATCTGCTAGAACTCCAAAAGAGAGAGCAGACGGGATACCAATGATGAATGTAATAAGGCCTGCAGCCCATGTTGCTTGCTTTCTCTTTTCCTGTTTGCCTTTTACAGAAACGGATACGAGAATTTCTAAAATCGAAAACACAGACGTTAACGTAGCAAATAATAATAAGATTAAAAATAAACTTAAAAATAAAGAGCCAAAGATCATCTTATCAAACACAGCTGGTAAGACTACAAAGATAAGTCCAGGTCCTGCATCTGGGGAAAAGCCTAATGCAAACACAGCTGGGAAAATCACCAGTCCTGCCATAATAGAAATGAAGATATTCAACACGACAACAGATGAAGCTGATTTTACAAGGCTTTCTTCTTTCGATAAATAAGAGCTATAAGTCACCATAATGGATAATCCGACTGTTAAAGCAAAGAAGGCTTGTCCTAATGCTGTGATGAATGTATCTGGCGTAACTTGATCAAATTTAGGTTGAAATAAAAACTTCACGCCTTCAAGTGCTCCATCTAAGCTCAATGAGCGAATGACTAGTACAATGAATAATAAAAAGAGTGACGGCATCATAATACGGCTCGCGCGCTCAATCCCTTTTTGGACGCCTCCTTGTACAACCAGAATGGCCATGACCATAAAGATAAATTGAGCAATGACGACTTCATAGGGGTTGGCAATGATTGAATTAAAAAGTTCTTCGTATTGATTATTTGAAAGGCCAATCATTTGCCCAGTAATACTTCGATAAAGATAAGATAAAATCCAACCACCAATTACGCTGTAAAAAGATAAAATAACCCCTGCGGAGATAGCCCCCAAATACCCAATATAGTGCCATTTACCATCAGGTGCAATTTTTTGATAAGCTCTTACTGCATCACGCTGTGTATGGCGACCTACAATGAATTCTCCTAATAGCATTGGAGCTCCAATTAATACAGTGAAAAGAATAAATAAAAGTAAAAAGACGCCTCCGCCATTTGTCCCGGTCATATAAGGGAACTTCCAAATTGCTCCTAGCCCGATTGCTGATCCTGCAGCGGCTAAAATGAATCCAAGCTTAGATGTCCACTGTTCATGTTTTTTCATCTATGACTAACTCCTAACTTAACGATTATGTAAAAAGTCGAACCAATCCGACATATTTCTACATAATACTACGTGAAGTTTTGAATGTACACACTTTTCTTGCAATTTATAATATGAAGTTTTATTCATTATCCATAGAGTTGAAAAGAAACAAAAATGTGTAAAAAGATCTGTAAATATCCATTAGTATGGCCTAATCTACTCTTTTTACTAAATGATTTCAAAAGTAGTCGTTGGAATGTTTTTTATAGATGTGGAAATATTATGTATAATTGAGAGCGAATTGATTAAGTAAGTACGAAGGTGTATGATAAAAAGAAGAATAAAAAAAGAGAATAAAAATATCCTAAAAAGTGTAAAAGATAAAAATGGATAAAGACCTTTTTTGATTCATTGCGAAAACTGTGGTATAATTTTATATTGCCTGTAAATATGAAAATAAATCGTTAATTAGGAGTGTTTATATGTCAAAGTTTGAAATTGGTAGTGTATTAAAAGGAAAAGTAACGGGTATCCAACCTTATGGTGCGTTTGTAGCATTAGATGAAGAAACTCAAGGTTTAGTTCACATCTCTGAAGTAAAACATGGTTTCGTAAAAGACATCAACGAGCATTTAACTGTAGGTGACGAAGTAAATGTAAAAGTTCTATCAGTAGATGATAAAACAGGAAAGATTGGTTTATCAATTCGTGCAACTGAGCCAGCTCCAGAAAAGCCAGCAGCTGCACCGAAAAAGCCAGCAAACAAAAAGCGTCAAGGTCAAGCAACTGTGCAAAACTACACAGAAGCTCCACAAGGTTTCAACACATTAAAAGAGAAACTAGAAGAGTGGATTGATCAATCAAACCGCAACGACTTAATCAAAAAATAATGCTACTAAAAGCATAATAGTAAAACATTGGTTCTTCGTGAGAGGAGCCGATGTTTTTTTTATGCATGTCAATGAAAGTATATGAAAAACCCTTGATTCTCTTTACTTTTTTGCAAAATTCGTTCAATATAAAAATGAAAGAATAATGACAATTTAAACAATTTAGACGCAGGGGGATATGTCATGGCAACAGTAACAAACAACATTATTGAGCAAACTGAAAAGTACGGTGCTAATAACTATCATCCGCTACCAATCGTAATCTCAAAAGCAGAAGGTGTATGGGTACAAGATCCAGAGGGAAATAAATATATGGACATGCTTAGTGCATATTCAGCAGTAAATCAAGGACATCGTCATCCTAAAATCATTCAAGCACTAAAAGATCAAGCTGATCGTGTAACGCTCACATCACGTGCGTTCCATAATGATCAACTTGGGCCTTGGTATGAAAAGATTTGTCAATTAACTGGTAAAGATATGGCGTTGCCAATGAATACAGGTGCTGAAGCAGTTGAAACGGCTGTAAAAGCAGTTCGCCGCTGGGGATATGAAGTTAAAGGTATTGCTGCTAACCAAGCTGAGATTATTGCTTGTGAAGGGAATTTTCATGGGCGTACAATGACAGCGGTGTCTTTATCATCAGAAGCTGAGTATCAACGTGGATTTGGCCCAATGTTACCCGGAATTAAATTAATTCCATATGGTGACATCGAAGCGTTAAAAGCAGCGATTACACCGAATACAGCAGGGTTTATGCTTGAGCCTATTCAAGGAGAAGCAGGAATTGTTTTACCACCCGAGGGTTTCTTAAAAGAAGCATATGATGTATGTAAAGAAAATAATGTTTTATTTGTAGCTGATGAAATTCAAGTTGGATTAGCACGTACAGGTAAATTATTTGCTTATGAGTGGGAAGGCATTACACCTGACTTACTTATTTTAGGTAAAGCATTAGGTGGAGGGGTATTCCCAATCTCATGCGTAGTGGCAAATAAGGACGTTTTAGGTGTCTTTAATCCAGGATCTCATGGATCTACTTTTGGAGGGAATCCGTTAGCTTGTGCAGTTTCTTTAGCTTCTCTTGAAGTCATTGAAGACGAAAAGTTAGTGGAACGTTCATTAGAGCTTGGGGACTATTTAAAACAAAAGCTAAGTGAAATTAACAGCCCACTTATTAAAGAAGTGCGGGGACGAGGGTTGTTTATTGGAGTAGAGTTACATGAAGCTGCTCGTCCATATTGCGAAGAGTTAAAGGGTAAAGGTCTTCTTTGTAAGGAAACTCATGATACCGTTATTCGCTTTGCGCCACCTCTTATTATTTCAAAAGAAGAGTTGGATTGGGCAATTGAGCGTATTGAGCAAGTTTTAACAAAATAAAAGCATTCATTTTTAATGAAAGCGTCCTTACATTGTACTGTAAGGACGCTTTTTGTCCAACTTAATGAGTTGTTTTCGGTTCTGTGCGTTCTACTTCTGCAGAAGGCTTAAATAATAATCCAAGGTTGATGAGACCAGCAATTCCCACTAAACCGTAAATGATGCGTGAAAGAGCAGATGCTTGACCGCCGAAGATAGCAGCCACTAAGTCAAATTGAAAGAATCCAATAAGCCCCCAGTTAATCGCTCCGATAATTGTAAGAACAAGTGCAATACGTTGAATACCACTCATAATGGAAATCCTCCTTATCATAATGTTTCACTAATAGGTTGTTTTATTTTGGTGAAAATATGCATGTTGTTGTGAAAATTGGTTATCACTTTATAAGTAAGCTATTTTCTTTACAATGTGTTTTTGGTTGTTCATAATGTGGCGTATAAGGAGGTTGGATCACATGAATAATTTCACATTTTATAATCCGACAAAGCTTATTTTTGGTAAGGGACAATTAGAACAATTAAAGAATGAACTAGAGTATTACGGTAAAAAGGTACTGCTTGTATATGGTGGAGGCAGTATTAAACGTAATGGTCTTTATGACAAAGTTGTAGCGACGTTAGCCGAAGTAAATGCTGAGGTGCATGAACTTGCTGGAGTAGAGCCTAATCCGCGCTTAACGACGGTTAAAAGAGGAATTGATATTTGCAAAGAGCACAACATAGAGTTTTTATTAGCTGTTGGTGGAGGCAGTGTTATTGATTGTACAAAAGCCGTTGCAGCGGGTGCAAAATACGATGGTGACGTATGGGATATTATCACGAAAAAGTCACCGGCAACAGAAGCATTACCTTTTGGTACGGTGTTAACTCTTGCAGCAACAGGATCTGAGATGAATGCAGGGTCTGTTATTACGAATTGGGAAACCAATGAAAAGTATGGATGGGGAAGCCCGGCGACATTTCCTCAATTCTCAATTTTAGATCCAGAAAACACATATACAGTTCCAAAAGACCAAACAATTTATGGAATTGTTGATATGATGAGCCACGTATTTGAACAATATTTCCATCATGTGTCAAATACACCTCTTCAAGATCGCATGTGTGAATCAGTTTTAAGAACTGTAATTGAAGCAGGTCCAAAGCTAGTGAATGATTTAGAAAACTATGAGTTACGTGAAACGATTCTTTATAGCGGTACGATTGCATTAAATGGCATGCTACAAATGGGTTACCAAGGTGATTGGGCAACTCATAACATTGAACATGCGGTATCAGCTGTGTACGATATTCCACATGCTGGTGGGCTAGCTATTCTATTCCCTAATTGGATGGAATACACAATGGATGAGAATGTGTCACGTGTTGCACAATTAGCTGAACGTGTATTTGATGTAGATCCTAGTGGTAAGTCAGAGAAAGAGGTAGCTCTAGAAGGAATTCAAAAGCTTCGTGAATTCTGGACAGGCTTAGGTGCACCAACACGATTAGCAGACTATGACATCACAGATGAAAAAATTGATCTCATGGCAGATAAAGCAATGGCTAACGGTGAGTTTGGTAAATTTAAAGTGCTAAAGAAAGACGATGTCGTTGCGATCTTAAAAGCTTCTCTATAATACAAAAAACATGCCCTTTTTACAGGGCATGTTTTTTTAACGATTATGAGCAAAATCTTTTTCGTTGTTTGTTTTTTTGTTTTTATCTTTTAAGTCGTCTCGTACTGTTTTCTCCCATAGAGGAACCTTGTCATAATAAGCAGCACGGCTAATTAAATGACCAGCTACAGGAGACGTAATAAACACAAACACAATCCCTAGAATCAAGCGAGCACTAACATAGCCTTCTTCCATCCAGAAGAACAGAAGACACCCAATTAAAACAAGCATAACACCTAACGTCGCGCTTTTTGAAGCAGCGTGACTGCGAGTATATACATCAGGGAGACGAATAAAACCAATCATTGTCACGAGTGTAAGAAGAGACCCTAATAAGATAATGATCCCAATGATAATACTACTGATTTCGGTCATACTCAATGATCTCTCCTCTCTGTAAGAACTTAGAAAAAGCAATCGTACCGACGAATGCGATAATTCCAAGTAACAGAATAACTTCTAAAAACGCTTCTGTACGTAAGATAATCGACATGATGGCTGTGATGGCAATCAAGTTAATACCGATTGCATCAAGGGCGATTACACGATCTGCTGTCGAAGGCCCTTTAATGACACGGTACACAAACCCAATTGTTGCAACCGATATAATGACAAGTGAAATATTTAAGAGCATTTCTAACATTTTATCGGCTCACCTCCATAATGGCTTTTTCAAATGTATTTCGAATATCTTCAATTGTTTCATCGATGTCCCCAGCATTCATCGCATGAATATACAGTGTTGAATTATCATCGGATACATCCATGACAAGCGTACCAGGTGTTAATGTAATTAATAGCGATAATGTAGTAATTTCCCAATCTTTCTCTACCTGAATCGGTAAAGCGAAGATAGCGGGTTTAATATCTAATTTCGGACGCAATACATCCCGAATTACGGCAATATTCGATTTGAATAACTCGCGTAAAAAGATAAGCAGGAGCTTTACAATGGCATAGACTTTTTCCATATAGTAACGCTGAGGAAAAAATCGTCGTAATGCTAAAATAATAATGGCTCCCCAGAAAAAACCAACGAGAAAGCTAGTACCTGTCCACTCATTCTTTAAAAACATCCAAGTGAACGCAATTAGAAAGTTTAATAATAATTGAAATGACATAGTGATCTACTCCTTTAACACTGATTGGATGTACACAGAAGGATCCATTAGTGTCTCAGCCGCCATTGAAATATAAGGATAAACAAATTCAGCTCCTACTCCTAAGAAAACAGAAATGGCTAATAAAATAGCCGAAGGGTAGAGAAGTCCTTTTGTCGTTCCTTTTTCTTCTTGTGCAGTCAGCTTTGGTTCTCTCCAGAAACAATTCATAAAAATCTTCATTGCTGAATACAACACAAGCAAACTAGAAACGAGTAATACAGCTACAAATGTATAGCTTTCAGACTCTAACCCACCTTGAACAAGAAGGAACTTACCAATAAACCCACTTAGCGGTGGAATACCAGCTAATGAGACGGTAGCAATGAAGAACATCCATCCTAACTGTGGATGATTTTTAATTAGACCACCCATATTTTTAATATTAGACGTACCTGTAATCACAATAATGGCACCTGCTAGTAAGAATAAAGCACCTTTAATGACCATATCGTGAATGAGGTAATAGATAGATCCTGCTAATCCTTCTGGAGTAGTAAGTGTTACGCCGTAAACAATCACACCTACTGCAATAATGATGTTGTAAATGATAATTTTATTAACATCCCAATAAGCAATTGCACCGATTGAGCCAACGACAATGGTAAGCAGAGCTACCCAGCCGATAATCTCATGAGTGAATTGCGGCTCGTGATAGAAAATAAGCGTGAATAGACGGAAGATGGAGTATACCCCTACTTTTGTGAGTAATGCTCCAAATAATGCTAATACAGCCGTTGGAGGAGCACTATATGATCCTGGTAGCCAAAAGAACATTGGGAATAAGGCAGCTTTTAAACCGAACACAACAAAGAATAAAAGTCCGATGCCTGTTAATAGGCCTGGCTGACCTGCTTCACTCACACGAGCAGATAAATCTGCCATATTTAATGTTCCGGTCACAGCATACAAATAAGCAACAGCAATTACAAAGAGAGCAGAAGAGATAATATTTACAAGAATATACTTTAGTGATTCTCTCAACTGTATCTTTGTTCCACCGAGTACAATCAATACATAAGATGCCATTAAAAATACTTCAAAGAATACAAACAGGTTAAAGATATCTCCTGTTAAAAAAGCACCAATGACACCTGTAATTAAAAATTGAACGGCTCCGTAGAAATAAAACTTCTCACGGTCTTCGCCGATCGAGCGAAACGCATAGAGTACACAGCATAAACTAACAACATTTGTCGTTAAGACAAGTAATGCTGAGAACATGTCGGCTACTAGGACAATTCCAAATGGAGGTGTCCAGCCACCAAGTTCGTGTGTTTGAATACCATTTTCAAACACAATTTGAACCAAATAAAGTGATAAACCAATATTTACAATTAATGATAGAGCGCTGATTATCTTTTGAAGGCCAATTTGATTCTTCAATATTAACAGTGTAATAGCTGTTAACAAAGGGATAAGCAGCGGAAAAATTACAAAGTTAGTCATTGTTTTCATTACCCCTTAACTTGTCCATATCGTCTGTACCAAGTTCTTGATAAGCGCGATACGCTAATACAAGAAAGAAAGATGTGATTGCAAAACTAATAACAATCGCTGTTAAAATTAATGCTTGTGGAAGTGGGTCTGTATAAGACGCAGCTTCTTCACCAAGCAGTGGAACTGTTCCTCTTTTAAGTCCTCCCATTGTAAGGAGAAGAAGGTGTGCTCCGTGACTTAAAAGCCCAGTTCCGATAATAATCCGTAAAATACTGCGTGATAACATAAGATAAACAGCAATGGTAACTAATATACCTGCTACAATTGACATTAAAATTTCCATTATTCACTCTCTCCAATCGTTTGAATAACGGTCATCGTAAAACCGACTACAACAAGAAATACACCAATCTCAAATAGTGTAACAGTAGCTAAGGCTGTTTCTCCAATAATCGGAAGATCAAAGTATCCAAACGTATGTGTTAAGAAAGGAACTCCGAAGAAGAATGAGAATAATCCAGGTACAACAGCAATTAGCATACCAATTGACACAATGGTTCTAAAATTAACAGGGATTACCGTTTGAACCGTTTTTATATCAAAAGCAAGTAACAACAATACAAGAGCGGCAGATGCCATTAATCCTCCAATAAATCCTCCACCGGGCGTATAATGCCCAGCGAAGAATAAATAAACGGCGAAGATTGCGACGATAAAGGCAACCACCTTCGTTACCGTTTGAAGAATGAGGTCATTGGGTTTCATTAGTCATTCCTCCTTACACGTAAACGAATCATTGCATAAACACCAAAGGCTGCAATTCCAAGTACGACGACTTCAAACATCGTATCAAATCCACGGAAATCTGCTAAAATAACGTTTACCATATTTTTACCACCGGCTTCTTTGTAACTCGCTTCTACAAAGAATTCTGAAATGGAATCGAATAGTCGTGTACTATTTGCTGCAATACCAAATAGTGTGACGGTTGTACCTGTTAAAAGTGCGATAATAAAATTCGTTAGACGGAATTTTAAGCGTTTCGGCTTCTTCTTTAATTCTGGTAAGTAGTAGAAGCATAGTAAGAATAACGCGACAGATACAGTCTCAACGACTAATTGTGTTAAAGCTAGGTCAGGTGCTCGGAATAATACAAAGAATAGAGATAGTGTATACCCGACAACTCCTAACGAAATAATGGCCGTTAATCGTGACTTCGCAAACAACGTTGTAATTGCACCTGTCACCATTACAATTGATAAGATTACTTCGTACACCCCAATTGGAGCTGTATCGTTAAAATCCATGACAAATGCATCTTGTACAAACAATGTACCGAGCATTAGTGCTGCAAAAAATGCGAAAATAATGACAAGGTAGTCGCGGATAAAGCCAGTCATAAACAAGCCCATTAGTTTGTTTGAACCTCGGTCCATCCCAACAATTCCTTTATCGTAAAAATTGTTGAGTGCAAGCTCTTTTGGAAACGCATTGTAGATGCCCGTCCATTTTTGTAATGTTAAAAATAGTAGTACACCTAAAGCGATCACACCAATTGTCATAAACAATTCTGTGTTGAATCCATGCCAATGGTAGATATGAACATAAAATTGTTCTCCAGCTCCTAATAAACTAGGAGCAATTGATGCCATGGCAGGCTCTATAATGCTATGTGATAGGATATTTGGGAATAAACCAAATATCACAACTAATGATGCTAGAATAATTGGTGAGATAAGCATACCAATTGGTGCTTCATGTGGTTTCTTTTCTAGCTTTTCAGGTTGATATTTACCTGTGAACGTCTTAAATACAATAATCATGCTATAAACAAACGTGAATACACTAGCAATCCACGCAAGTACAGGGAATAATAACCCCCATGTTTCTAAATTATAGATATCCATCTTCGTGACATTCACCATGCCAGTAAAGAACATTTCCTTACTTAAGAAACCGTTAAATGGCGGAAGACCAGCCATTGAGAAACATCCAATAATCGCTAAAGTGAAAGTAATAGGCATCAAGCTCATTAACCCACCGAGTTTACGAATATCACGTGTACCTGTTTCATGATCAACAATCCCAACGACCATGAACAAGCTTCCTTTAAATGTGGCGTGGTTAATAAGGTGGAAAACCGCTGCGGTAATGGCTACCACATAGATGTTGTCATCTAAAAAGTCATAATATAATGCCGCACTTCCAACGCCGAGTAAGGACATAATCAGTCCAAGCTGACTGATTGTAGAGAATGCAAGAATACCTTTTAAGTCGGTTTGTTTCACTGCTGAGAATGAACCCCAGAAAAGTGTAATTATTCCGACTGAAGACACAGCAACAAACCACACAGCGTGATCGGCAAAGATAGGACTTAATCGAGCTAATAAGTAAATACCTGCTTTAACCATTGTTGCTGAATGTAAGTAAGCACTAACAGGTGTTGGTGCTTCCATCGCATCTGGTAACCAAATGTGAAATGGAAATTGTGCTGATTTTGTGAATGCTCCGAGCAAAATCAAAATCATAGCCGGGATAAATAATTCACTAGATGTAATCGCATCTAAGTTTCCTATTAACTCTCTAACACTGAATGTTCCTCCCATCAAATAAAGAAGAACGACACCAGCTAGCATTGCGAGACCACCTGAAACGGTAATTAACATCGATTTTTGAGCACCGTATCGTGACTTTTCACGTTGATACCAATACCCAATTAATAAGAAAGAAGACAAACTTGTTAATTCCCAGAAACTATACAGGACAATCAGGTTGTCTGATAATACTACTCCGAGCATTGCACCCATGAATAAAAGCAAGTAAACATAGAATGAATGTAATGCTTCTTTTGTTTTTGACAAATAATAAATGGAGTAAAGAACCACTAATGATCCAATACCTGTAATTAATAAAGCAAATAGTAATCCTAGGCCGTCTACATAAACATCAAAGTTGATTCCTAAACTAGGTATCCACTTAAACGAATATAAATACGCATTTCCATTTGAAACGCCACTAAAAAATTGTGTGAAATACACGAAAAGAATAACGGGAAGTGGCAATACAAACCATCCTGTGTGGATGTTACGGAATGACTTGTAGAAAAATGGAATAAAAATTGCCAATATAAACGGTGACAAAATCACCAAGTGTAACAACGACAAAAGACAAACCTCCTTATGCAAAGCTGTGAATAATTTTCTAGAAACGATTATATAATAAATTTTTTTTGCTTGCATCCATGCTACTTAGTAGTATCAACCATTTTCACTTTACTTATTAAATAAATAGAAACTCGTCTTTTTATATAAAAAAATTTTTTGTTATTTGAATAAAAATTGCCGAACTAAACCACCCTATAAAGAAGGTGGTGATTTTTATGTATCAAAAACATATAGCAGTAAGTGCATCTATTTTTACTACCTTGTTAATCGGTGCATATCTTTTAAATGAAGAAACAAAGCGAGATTATAACGACGAATACGTTCTCCCCTTTGCTCAGTATGAAAATGTATCGACATCTTCTGATTCTGATACAACCATTGTCAAGCGCCCTCTTTCACTCCCTCCGTTTAAACCGAGAGAGTATGTAAGGGTTGGAACGACAACATATGTCATTTCAGAGGCAGAGCCAGCTCTTCAACTTTCTAATTAAGCTCATGAGCAGGATTGAGTCAAAAGGAGAGACAAAGCATCTCATTCGACTCACCGTGTAACATCCCTTGCCGACAGAATCCAGTTATACAATGGATAGACGGTCAAGGGATGTTGCATGTAGACTTTCTTTTTACAATGTTTTCTTTAAATGAGGAAGAAAGATTGTACCTGTTCTAAACGAGTCTGTCTATGATGAATATAATTTTTAAAAGCAGAAGGGCGAATAATATAGAAAAAACAAGGTGTAAATATATATGTAGCTGTTTTGCTATACAAAAATATACGTTACTAAATTAATAGATTCTCTTCTAGAAACGATTCCCTTAGTAGCGTTTTCGAAACACCGTCTTCTTAATTAAATGTCTAGAATACGCCATGTTTTTTCTGAAAATAGAGAGTGAAATCACTTGTATTCGCTTACATATAGCGATTAACTTGAATTCGTTTTCTAGTTCCGATAAAGTGTAAAGGGATAAAACATTTTTAACTAATGGAGGAACAAATTATGACACATGTTCTTTTTGATTATTCAAAAGCATTATCATTTTTTGGTGAACATGAACTTACATATTTACGTGATGCTGTAAAAGTAGCACATCATTCAATTCATGAAAAGACGGGTGCAGGTAACGACTTCTTAGGATGGGTAGACCTTCCAGTTGATTATGACAAGGAAGAGTTCGCGCGCATTCAAAAGAGTGCAGAAAAGATTAAATCGGATTCTGATATTTTATTAGTTGTTGGAATCGGTGGCTCTTATTTAGGCGCTCGTGCAGCAATTGAAATGTTACAACACTCATTCTATAATGCACTACCAAAAGAAAAGCGTCAAACACCACAAGTTTTGTTTGTGGGTAATAACATTAGCTCAACGTATATGAGAGATCTTATGGACTTACTTGAAGGAAAAGATTTCTCTATTAATGTGATCTCAAAGTCTGGTACAACAACGGAGCCTGCCATTGCATTCCGCATTTTCCGCAAGTTGTTAGAAGAAAAATACGGGCAAGAAGAAGCGCGTAAACGCATTTATGCAACAACGGATAAAGAGCGTGGTGCATTAAAAACGTTAGCAGACGAAGAAGGCTACGAAACATTTGTCATTCCTGATGACGTTGGTGGACGTTACTCTGTGTTAACAGCTGTAGGGTTATTACCAATTGCTGTGAGTGGTTCGAACATTGAAGAGATGATGAAAGGAGCAGCCGCAGCTCGTGAAGACTTCTCGAAATCTGAATTAGAAGAGAATCTAGCGTATCAATATGCAGCTGTACGTAATGTTCTTTATAATAAAGGTAAAACAATTGAAATGCTGATTAACTATGAGCCAGGTCTTCAATACTTTGCTGAGTGGTGGAAACAATTATTCGGTGAAAGTGAAGGGAAAGATCAAAAAGGAATTTATCCGTCGTCTGCTAATTTCTCAACGGACCTTCATTCATTAGGTCAGTACGTACAAGAAGGGCGTCGTGACTTATTTGAAACGATTATTAAAGTAAACACGCCTCGTCATGAGCTAACGATTGAAGAAGCAGAAAACGATTTAGATGGGTTGAACTACTTAGCGGGTGAAACAGTTGATTTCGTTAACAACAAAGCGTTCCAAGGAACAATGCTTGCTCATACAGATGGGGGAGTACCAAACTTAGTTGTTGAAATTCCTGCGATGGACGCTTACACATTTGGTTATCTTGCATACTTCTTTGAAAAAGCATGTGCAATGAGCGGATACTTATTAGGTGTAAATCCGTTCGATCAACCTGGTGTAGAAGCTTACAAAGTAAATATGTTTGCATTATTAGGTAAACCAGGATTTGAAGAGAAAAAAGCAGAATTAGAAAAACGTTTAAAATAATGAAGCTGCCAAAAGACATGAAAGAGGACTTCTCTTTCATGTCTTTTTTTGTTGTATGGAAGCAGTGATAAAATAGGTAGAAAAGGAGATGATAAAGAAAAAAGGGGGTTGATGACATGATTGAATTATCATCAAAACTTGAAGGAGAGTCATTTACACTTTATCAATTAGAAAATCAATTAAAACCATTAGGGTACAGTATCGGAGGGAATTGGGATTATGACCATGGTTACTTTGATTATAAAATTGATGATGAAGTAGGCTATCAGTTTTTACGTGTTCCATTTCAAGCGATAGACGGTCAGCTTGATTCTCACGGTACGACGGTACGAATTGGTACACCATATTTACTATCTCATAAATATCAAATTGGTTTAGACGATAACGTTCACGTTGGAAATGCCAATGCATCTTTTGATCAATTTTCGGAGCCGCAAGATCCAGATGCTTCATTTCCTGACAAGTACATTGCAGTTGGAAAAGAATTGGTGGCAGAGTTAGAATCAACATTGCTAACTTAGGTCCATGTTTTTAAAATGGTTGCTTTTAAATTGGTCATCACCTCTTCAATCAATGAAGAAAAAAGGGAGATAGGTGAAACTTTAGGAGGAGGAGCGTATATACTAGGCGGGAAGTGAGCAATTTTCACTACGTTAAATAGTGATAGCGTTTATGCAAACAGTCTTATGTTCAAATTAAAAAAACAACAGGAAAAAGAGTGTTCTTAGTCGGTACTCTTTTTTTCTGCTGTTTTTTTCGTGAAAATCTCATGATACATCATTTTACTAATTAACTCATTTGTCTTAATAATCTCATTTGCTCCAACGAAATTGGCGTTGTTCATTTGCTGTTCGGTTAAAATTTCTACCATACTATAAATAGAAGGATTGATCCCTTTTACAGCAACTAATGTTAAGATGGCTTGCATATCTGAATATTCCTCACCTTTATGTTGATCAGCTGTAATTAAAATTTTATAGGCTTGTTTGACGTTTGCAAGTTCAAGGATGTGAGAATGTGAAGCACTCCCTTTTACAAAGTGAACTCGGTCACAAACCATTGGATTCGTTGTAAGGGTTTCATCAATTAAAACAATTTCCTCTTCATGAAAGGCAGTCTTATATTCTTCAATAACAAGTTTTGCACGCTCATTCCATCCTACAATAATGAGGTGGTTTGCTCCGTAAAACTTAAAATTTCCTTCCATATAAGCATTTTCCTTTGATACAGCAATGGTAGCTAATGTAACAAAGTAAGTGGTAATAAAGCCTGTACCTACTAGAATTAATAAGATTGCGACAGCTTTTCCAATGGTTGTTTGAGGGACAAAATCACCATATCCAATAGTAGAGATTGTGACGACAACCCACCAAATTCCATCAAAGACGGTATTGAAATTTGTTGGCTCAATAAAGTGAATCATTGTACCGAATAAAACAATGATTGTAGTAATAATCATGAGTAAACGTATTAAGATGGAACGGCGAAAAAAGCGAAATAAAAGCTTTTCAAGCATAAAAAACCTCCAACACTAGAATCGTACCATAAGTATTTCCATTAAATGTTAGAGGTATAAGGGTTATTTTACTTTCGGCTCAAAATATTCAATCCACTCTCCATCTGGACCATAAAAAAATAGATATTGTGCGCCATTTGGTAACGTTGTAATGGCTTCATCAACGAATTGAACATGTAATGATTTTAAACGCTCACGTTCTGATGCAAGATTATCAACCGTAAAAGCAATATGATGTACTTTTCCTTCTGCTGGTAAATTCGGGTTATATCCTTCGATCAATTCTACAATAATGTCGCCATTTAATCCTAAAAAAGCCAACTGTAATGTGTCATCTGTGTGTGGGAATCGATCCATTAATTCTAGTCCTACTATATCTTGATAGAATTGAATAGAAGTTTCAATGTCTTTTACTTGTACGCCTACGTGTTCTAATTTTTTAATTGTCATGACTTTCACCTGCTTTATTTATTTTGTATATGAATTGTATTTTAATTCTGAAAACAAAAGGCGTCAAATAAAAAAGAGAGATAACCCCTTGGTTACCTCTCATGACTAACAGTTAGGATAAGCTTTTTGCTTTTGAGTTGCTCCAGCATTCAACATCCTCAATGCCTTCAATATTGTCTTTATAAAAGACAGGATTTTTCCCCGCTTTTTTCTGTTTCATATAATCATTAAGAGCTGCAAATGCAATTTTTCCAAGCATAAAGATAGCAATTAAGTTGACAATAGCCATAAGGCCCATAAATAAATCCGCCATATCCCACACAATTTTCACTTGCGCAACAGAACCGAAAATGACCATTCCAACAACTGCTATACGATATAAGAATAAGAAAGACTTGTTTGTATTTAAAAATTCAATGTTTGTTTCACCGTAATAATAGTTTCCAATGAGTGAACTAAAAGCAAATAATAAGATCGTAATTGCCACTAATTGTGTCGCCCATCCACCAATATGTGAACTTAAAGCAGCTTGTGTAATTTGAATACCGTCAAGGCCAGGTTGAGTATAAGCGTCAGATAATAAAATGATAAATGCTGTACAACTACAAATAATGAGTGTGTCTGTAAACACACCTAATGATTGAATTAATCCTTGCTTAACAGGATGACTGACTGTTGCAGTAGCTGCTGCATTCGGTGCGCTTCCCATTCCCGCTTCATTGGAGAACAGTCCGCGTTTAATGCCCATCATCAACGCAGCTCCCATCGTTCCACCAATTGCTTCTTCAAGACCAAATGCGCTTTTTACGATAAGAACGATTACCCCAGGAATCTCTGTAATGTTCATCAAGATGACAATTAAAGCAATTCCAATATAGATAAGAGCCATAATAACGACGATAATTTCTGAAATTCGTGCGATACGTCGAATTCCTCCGAAAATAATGGCTGCAAACGAAATGGCAAGAATGATACCTAAAACGAGGTGATCCGTTCCAAATGCAGCATTAAATGCGGCTGTAATTGTATTCGCTTGAACGGCATTAAAAACGAGTCCAAAACAGATTGTGATTAAAACGGCGAATAAGACACCCATCCAACGCATGTTTAATCCTTTTTCCATATAATAAGCTGGACCGCCACGAAAATTATCATTGTCTTTTACTTTGTAGATTTGAGCTAATGTACTTTCTACAAACGCAGAAGCTGCTCCAATTAATGCAATGAGCCACATCCAAAAGATTGCACCTGGTCCACCTGTAGAGATGGCTAGAGCTACACCTGCTAAGTTACCAGTTCCAACACGAGAAGCGGTACTAATCGCGAATGCTTGAAAAGAGGTTACCCCTTTTTTTCGTTCGTCCGTTGCAGTTGCTCCCTCTCCTAAAAGTCGTGCCATTTCTTTTATAAGGCGAAATTGAACAAAGTTTGTTCGAACGGTAAAATACACACCTAGAATAATAAGCATTGCAATTAAAATACGACTCCATAGTAGATTGTTCATCCAATCTACAAAGGATTGTAAAACTTCCATTTATGTAATCACTCCTATAATGTTTAGTAAAACCTCTCCAGTTACTTTTTAGTTGTTTTAAATCACATGTGAGGTTTTTTTACATTGAAATATTATATCGGTTTCAATTTATATCTGGCAATACATGAAATAATCTTTTTTTATTCATAAATAAATAGTGAGAGTGTCAATTAAACGTATTTTTGCTAGAGTGAATGGGGTATAAGCTTCCATCTAGCCCGAATGAAATGCGTCCTGTTTCCTCCGATACAACGAGCACAAGAGCATCCGATTGTTCTGACATTCCAATGGCAGCTCGATGTCTTGTGCCTATTTTTTTATTTTTAATAGACTGAGCAGAAAGGGGTAATACATTAGAAGCTGATACAATTTCGTTTCCTCTTATTAAAACAGCTCCATCATGTAGAGGATTTCCAGGATAAAAAATGGTTTCTAACAAAGTAGCAGACAATGTTGCTCCTACCGGAACCCCTCGTTGAATCAGCGAATCAACTACTTGTTTCCTTTCAATTACCATCAACGCGCCATGTCTTTTTTCCGATAGATGATGTACAGCGAGTGAAAGTGCAATGTAGTTTTGGGTATATGGTGATAAATAACGTTGTAAGTAATACGATGCTGCAACCGATTGAATTTCTTGGAATGTTTTTTGTAAGTCTTCAAAATCGCACAATATACAATGTTCTTCACAGTCTAATCGCTTCATGATCTTCTCAGATTCAATCGAAATGGTATGTAAATGAGTTTTTAAGTGTTCTTTAATCGATGAACTAAAAGGTAAAAATTGAGTGTCCATTGTTTGTTATGCCCCCATTATTACTACGAGTCTTACCTGTAATATTTGCTAATCTGTTATAACTATTCGTTTATCAGTCGTTAAGACAGGTCTAAAAGAAGTTTTAATTAGTGAGACTTTTTTTATATTGACAAAAATTCTAAATATGCTAAAATTTTTAGAAAATACTCACTTATCCAGAGAGGTGGAGGGAACTGGCCCTGTGAACCCCGGCAACCTGCGTAGCTAGCAAGGTGCTAATTCCAGCAAAATGTAAACCATTTTGAAAGATAAGGTAAAAACGTTACCTAACAGTCTTTCTATGGGAAAGACTTTTTATTTTGTTGTCAAAAAATGATGGTAGGTGAATATACTGTTTGTAGATTGAGGGGGGACTGTGATGGTACAAAAGGAAGAGTTAGATGTCGTCTTTAAAAATGTAGAAAAAATGCTGGAAGCCATGAGATACGGTTCAATTACGATAGTCGTTCAAGATGGTAAGGTTGTCCAGCTTGAAAAAAACGAAAAGGTACGAATTAAATAGACGTTCGCTGACTAGACAAACTAGAGGCGGTTTAACTTTTTATTGAGTTAAAACCGTCTTTTTTTATCGGATAACAAAGTTTTAGAGGAGGATTATATGAGTTCTTTATTGACGTATGAAAACTGGGAAGAGGCCTTTCCGTCCTTTTCGAATAATGATGAAACAAAAGGAGCGTTATCTGTTTTAGAGTGGGCCTACCAACATTATGGTGATTCACTTGTTTATGCATCAAGCTTTGGAATTGAAAGTATTGTACTCATTGATTTAATTGCAAAAGTGAAAAAAGATGCAACACTTGTGTTTTTAGATACGAGTCTTCACTTTAAAGAAACGTATGAAGTTATTGAACGTATTCAAGAACGGTTTCCAGACTTAATTATTCGTTTAGAAAAGCCAGAATACTCATTAGAAGAGCAAGAAAAGCTCCACGGTGCAGAGTTATGGAAAACGAATCCTAATCTTTGCTGTCAGTTGCGTAAAATTGAACCACTAAAGAAAGCGCTAGGTGGATATGAAGCATGGATATCAGGCCTTCGTAGAGAACAGTCTCCTACAAGAAGTCAAACGCAATTTTTTAATAAAGATGAAAAGTTTCACAAAGTAAAAGTGTGCCCAATCATTCATTGGACATGGAAGGAAGTATGGCGATATGTATATAAACATAACTTGCCTTATAACAAACTTCACGACCAAGGCTATCCAAGTATAGGGTGTATGCCTTGTACACAGCCCACTCATAATGTAGATGATCTGAGAGCAGGGCGTTGGGCTGGAACGAAAAAAGTAGAGTGTGGATTACATGAATCCTAACAGAAAGAGCTGAGTGGTAGATGCTTATATATCTTGCTTTTGCAATTGCGTTCTTTTTTGCTATGAATATCGGGGCAAGTGGAGCAGCCGCTTCCATGGGTGTATCGTATGGATCAGGTGCAATAAAAAATAGAAGGATTGCATTATTTATTTGTGCAATCGGTGTGTTTTTAGGGGCTGTCTTAGGTGGAGGGGAAGTCGTTAAAACAATTGGATCAGGGATTATCCCTCAAACGATTTTAACCGTTGAAATTGTTGTCATCATTTTAGCTTCCGCCACATTGTCGCTTTTCATTGCAAATGTGATAGGGATTCCTTTATCAACAAGTGAAGTAACAGTTGGAGCGGTTGTTGGGGTGGGAATTGCTTATCAATCTGTATATGCTCAAAAATTATTAGTTATTGTTTCTTTTTGGGTGATTGTCCCCATCGTTGCTTTTGTCATTGCTTTTGTAGTGGGGCTACTTATGAAAAAGTTTCGCAGTGGACGTTATGAAAAAAGCTCAAAGTGGAAGTCGTTTTTGACGTTTTTAGTAATTGCTACAGGGTTTTTCGAAGCTTTTTCAGCGGGAATGAACAATGTTGCGAATGCGATTGGCCCGCTTGTTGGAGCGGGATTGATTGGAACTTCAAACGGTATTTTATATGGTGCGATATTTGTAGCGCTCGGTGCTCTATTTTTAGGTGAGAAAGTGATTGAAACAAATGGAAAGAGAATTACAAAGTTTTCACTCGGTGAAGGAGTCGTCATTTCTGGGACTGGTGCATCTCTTGTAACAACCGCATCTATATTTGGTTTACCCGTACCGCTTACACAAGTAACCACTTCATCAATTATTGGCATAGGTGCCGCTAAAGATGGATTTTATATATGGCAACAGAAAGTAATTGTACAGATGTTAAAAGTCTGGATTGTTTCACCAGTTTTTTCGCTGGTCATTTCCTATGGATTAGTCAAATTATTATTAGAAAGTGATCTTTATTCTCTTGTGGTATTACTGAGTGGTTGTATTGCCACAGTAGGAATCCTTAGTTTGATGAAAACGGCTAGAAAGAAGAAGCCAAGCTTTTCAAAAGAGGAGAACGTTGCTCCTTAAGCCGACTAAATTGATATGAATAATAAATGAGGGGGATTTTAAAATGAGTTCAATTCAAGCGCATGGTGGAAGTTTAGTGAATTTATATGAGCCTAACTATGATTATGAATCATTAACGAAAGAGATTGAGTTAGATAATACGGCGTTGAGTGACTTAGAACTAATTGGAATCGGTGGATACAGCCCTATTAAAGGGTTTTTAAATCAAGCAGATTATAACGCTGTTGTGGAAAAGATGAAGTTAGCTGATGGTACAGTGTGGAGCATCCCGATTACGTTAGCAGTTGATGAAGAAAAAGCAGAATCTTTAACAGTAGGAGAAGAAGTCAAACTTGTTCAAAATGAGACTGTATATGGTGTATTAACTATCGAAGAAATTTATGTGCCAGATAAAGCAAAAGAAGCTCAACTCGTTTATCAAACGATTGAACTTGCACACCCAGGTGTCCGTAAAGTATTTGAACGTTCAAACGTGTATGTTGCAGGTCCTATTAAGTTAATTAAGCGAACAGAAAAAGGGCGATTTTCAAGTTACCACCTAGACCCTGTAGAGACAAGGGAGGTTTTTAAGCAACGTGGCTGGAAAACAATCGTTGGGTTTCAAACCCGCAATCCAGTACACCGAGCGCATGAATATATCCAAAAGACTGCGTTAGAAATTGTAGATGGTCTACTGTTAAATCCACTTGTTGGAGAAACGAAGTCGGATGACATTCCCGCAGATATTCGAATGGAAAGTTACGAAGTATTATTAGAAAATTACTATCCGAATGACCGAACATTTTTAGCGGTATTTCCAGCGGCGATGCGTTATGCGGGTCCAAGAGAAGCAATTTTCCACGCTCTCGTTCGAAAGAATTACGGCTGTACGCATTTTATCGTAGGTCGTGATCATGCGGGGGTAGGAGATTATTACGGTACGTACGATGCTCAGAAGATTTTTTCTCACTTTACATCAGATGAGTTAGGAATCACGCCATTGTTCTTTGAACATAGCTTTTATTGTGAAAAGTGTGAAGGGATGGCATCTACAAAAACATGCCCGCATAACAAAGAACATCACGTTATTTTATCTGGTACAAAAGTGAGAGAAATGTTACGAAACGGAGAAATTCCTCCGAGCACATTTAGTCGAAAAGAAGTGATTGAAGTGCTGATTCGAGGATTACAGAAACAACCAGTTTCTAAACATTAAGGAGGAAACACTGTGAGTCAATCAACCAACATTACATGGCATGAATCAGGTATTAATAAAGAACAACGTCGACAACAAAATAAGCATCATAGCTTTGTATTGTGGTTTACTGGATTATCTGGATCAGGTAAATCCACCGTTGCAAATGCTGTTGCCAAAAAACTATATGATCAAGATATTCGTAACTACGTATTAGATGGAGATAACATTCGATTTGGACTAAATAAAAACTTAGGCTTTTCTGCAGAAGATCGTACTGAAAATATTCGTCGCATCGGAGAAGTGTCAAAACTATTTGTTGATAGTGGTCAAGTTGTTTTAACAGCTTTTATTTCACCTTTTCAAGAAGATCGCGATCAAGTAAGGCATATCTTAGAAGAGAATGAGTTTATTGAAGTATATGTGGATTGTCCTCTTGATGAGTGTGAAAAAAGAGATCCAAAAGGACTTTATAAAAAAGCAAGAAGCGGTGAAATTAAGGAGTTCACAGGAATTGATTCTCCTTATGAACGTCCACAAAACCCAGAATTAACGATTAGAACCGGTCAAAAAAGTGTTGAAGAATGTGCAAACGACGTAGTTGTTTACTTACGCAATAAGAATTTTATTTAAGGAGTGACCTCATTTGACTTATGCAAAAACGTGGGAAACGAACGAAAAGATTAATGTAACAGAAAAGAAAAAATTAGAAAAAGACGGATTAGAAATTTTTAATGATATTCCGAATTATGCGCAGAATGGCTTTTCATCAATTCCTAAAGATGAGTGGGATTTATTTAAATGGGCTGGGTTATATCTGCAAAGACCGAAAGAAGACGGTTATTTTATGATGCGTGTCAATGTTCCTTCTGGTATTCTAACGAATGAGCAAACGGTAACACTAGCTAACATTGCCAAAGACTATGGACGTGGTGTTTTTGATATTACAACACGTCAAGCCATTCAGTTTCATTGGTTAGAAATTGAGCAAATTCCAGATATCTTTAACCGTCTTGAAGCAGTAGGATTATCATCTGCTGGTGCTTGCGGAGATATTACGAGAACGATTGTTGGGAATCCATTAGCCGGAATTGATCCAGATGAATTGTTTGATACGTCAGACATCGTAAAGGATGTATATGAATTCTTTCAACATAATTCAGATTTCTCTAATTTACCTCGTAAATATAAAATGTCAATTAGTTCTAATGTACGAAATGCATCAAATGCTGAGATTAACTGTATTTCCTTTACACCGGCTGTAAAAGAAATTGATGGAGAGAAAGTGGTTGGGTTTCATCTGAAAATAGGTGGAGGTTTATCATCAAAACCTTTCTTAGCTCAAACATTAGATGTATTTGTGAAGCCTGAGCAAGTCAAAGAGGTGGCGATTGCTGTAACAACGATTTTCCGTGACTATGGATATCGTGAAAAGCGTCATCTAGCTCGTCTGAAGTTTTTAATGGCAGACTGGGGTGTAGACAAATTTAAAGAAAAAATCGAAGAGATTACAGGTCCATTGTTGTCTAAAGGTGAAGAGCCAACGAAGGAATGGAATGCTGGATACTTTTACGGGGTACAAAAGCAAAAACAAGACGGGTTAAGTTACTTAGGTTTTAACGTACCAGTAGGTCGTTTAGATGCAGATGAAGTATTAGAATTAGCTCGCATTTCAAACGAGTATGGAAACGGTGAGATTCGTACGTGTAACTCTCAAAACCTCATTATTCCAAATGTACCAAACGAAAAAACCGATGAGTTATTAAAAGAGAAGATTTTTGAACGTATTACCATCAACCCAAATTCATTTATTGGATACTCAGTATCTTGTACAGGGATTGAATATTGTAATCTAGCTCTTGTTGAAACGAAGGAGCGCATGAGACGCATCGCAGAAGAATTAGATCAAACCATTACATTAGATGTTCCAGTTCGTTTTCATATGGTTGGGTGTCCAAATTCCTGTGGCCAACGTCAAATTGCTGATATTGGTTTACAAGGAATTAAAATGCGCACAAAAGATAAACAAATGATAGAAGCATTTGAAATTTATGTGGGTGGAACATTAAATGCAGGTGGAAAATTCAATGAAAAATTAAAAGGAAAAGTGAATGCAGAACAGTTGATTGATGTTTTAACAGATTTACTGACACATTTCAAAGATGAAAAATTATTAGGTGAAACATTCCATGAGTACTTTAATCGAGTAGGATTAGAATCATTTCAATCTAAATTAGATGAAATCCTCGAGCAATTAGATGAGAAAGTATCGTAAGTAAAGGAAGGGAACAACATGCATTTGTATCGCTTTGAAGTAACAATTGAAGAGCAAGTCATTTACGTTGTAATCGTAGCTAACAGCGATGAGCATGCATTTGAGTTAGTCGATATTGAATTAGAAAAGCACTATTTAAAAATGCCAAACGTTAAAGAAACGGTTCTATATGAAAAGAAGAGAATACGAGGTGGTACAGGTTTCGTTCTCGGCAACTAGTTGAAAGGATGAGATAATCATGGGGAAAGTCTATTTGGTAGGAGCAGGACCTGGTGACCCGGATTTAATTACTGTAAAAGGATTAAGGTGTATACAAGAAGCGGACGTTATTTTATATGACCGATTAGTAAATAAGAAATTACTCGAACATGCAAAAGCGGGTGCAGATCTTATTTACTGTGGCAAGCTACCGAATTATCATACGTTAAAACAGGAAACAATTAACAGCTTTCTTGTTAAGTTCGCTAAAAAAGGCAAAGTGGTCACCCGTTTAAAAGGTGGAGACCCGTTCATCTTCGGAAGGGGCGGGGAAGAAGCTGAAGCACTTGTTAAAAATGGTGTGTCATTTGAAGTAGTTCCTGGCATTACATCTGGAGTAGCTGCTCCTGCTTATGCTGGTATTCCAGTGACTCATCGTGATTATAGCGCTAGCTTTGCTGTCGTAACAGGGCACCGAAAAGATGCAGAAGAGGAAGAAATTCGATGGGAGAGCCTTTCTAAAGGAGTAGATACACTAGCTATTTACATGGGAGTACGTAATTTACCTTATATTTGTGAAAAACTTCTCAGTCATGGTAAAAGTCCTGACACTCCTATTGCGCTTATCCATTGGGGAACGTGTGAAAATCAACGAACAGTAACAGGGACGTTAAGTACCATTGTAGAAATTGTCCAAAGGGAAAAGGTTGAAAATCCTAGTATGATTATTATTGGAGAGGTTGTAAAACTCCATGATAAGCTTAGTTGGTTCCAAAAGTCAGCGCAACCATACTATTCCTACGCAAAAGAGGCTTATTAAAGAGGAGGATAGACATGGACGCAGTTATGTATATTTGTCATGGTAGTCGTGTGGAAGACGGTTGTCTTGAAGCACTGAAGTTTGTAGAGAGATGCAAAGAGAAAATATCGGTTCCAATTCAAGAAGCAGCATTTTTAGAATTAGCACATCCAACAATTGAAGAATCCTTTGAACGATGTGTGCAGCAAGGAGCTACTCGTATTATTGCAATCCCTGTTCTTTTACTTACTGCTGCTCATGCAAAAATAGACATTCCAAATATGTTGAATCCTTTAGTAGAAAAACATTCTCATATTGAATTAGTCTACGGTCAACCGTTTGGGGTTCAAGATAAAATCATTGATATTTTATTTGAGAAAGTTAATGAAACAAATCAACAAGTCAAAGAGAATGCGATGGCGTTGTTAGTAGGAAGAGGAAGTAGTGATCAAGAAGCATTGATGCAGTTTCAACAGATTGCGAAACGAGTTGAGCATAGAAGTACATTTCGGCGAGTTGACACATGCTATTTGGCCGCAGCTACTCCAAAGTTTAAAGAAGGATTACTTCATGCGGCCACATTACAGTATGAACAAGTCTTTGTGATTCCGTACTTATTATTTACAGGCATTTTAATGGGTGAAGTAATCGAAGAAGTGGAAAAGATGAGTTCCTCTTCTCAACAATTTATTTTAACGAACTATTTAGGGTACCATACTCATCTAATTGATTTGTTGGTTCAACAAGTTCATCAACTACGTGACACGTTAACGGTGACATGATATGTATGCAGTGATGCTAGATATGAAAGATAAGCATGTTGTGATTGTAGGTGGCGGAAAGGTAGCTACGCGTAAGGCGAATTCCTTGTCAAAACAAGAAGCATACATTCAAGTTGTGGCGCCAGAGTTTACAGCAGAACTTTATGAACTAGAGAAAGAAGAAAAGGTTCACTTAGTTCAAAAACAAGTGGAAAGAAAAGACATTGAATCTGCTTTTTTAATTATCGTAGCGACAAATAATAATCAAGTAAATCGATCAGTGGTTCAATATGCTTCTCCTCATCAGTTAGTCAACGTTGTAGACAATCCTGATAGTGGCAATCTAACGTTTCCGGCACAGTTTTGTCGAGGGAAGTTAGCTATTGCCATTTCAACCGGTGGGGCAAGTCCTTTGTTAGCGAAAGAGTTAATCGAGGATTTTAAACAGAGATATGATAACTCGTATGAAGAGTATGTGGACTTTTTATACGAATGTCGTATGCTTATAAAAGCAAGTTCATTTGATGTAACGAAAAAACGTGAACTTTTACAAGAAGTGTTACAAGAAGATTATCGGTATTCCTTTACATTGCAAAATAAATTTCTTCAAAAGTTACAACAAGCATCCTTTTTATAAAGGGGGGGGCTTGTTGTTTTTTTATATCACATCAAGATGAGCAGATGTACTGATTTGGTGGAATTCGTAGTAGGATAGTAAGAAACAATCATAAAAGTAAAAAAAGTAAGTAAAACGTGACTTGAAAGGAGGAAAAGTGATGGAAGACATGCTAGAGATGGTCGTTTACAACGACGTCCTCCTGAAGCTTAGTTTTGCTGCAATGACAGGGGTTATTATTGGACTAGAAAGAGAGTTAAAAGGAAAACCTCTTGGATTGAAGACGTGTTTAATTGTATCTGTTATTGCTTGTTTATTGACTATTGTTTCGTATGAGTCTGCATTCTTATATTCAAAAGAATACTCCCGTCCGATGGATCCTGGTCGAATTCCTTCTTATGTAATTAGCGGAATAGGATTTTTAGGAGCAGGTGTTATCTTAAGAAGAAGCAATGAAGCTATTTCAGGATTAACGACAGCTGCACTTGTATTAGCATCTGCAGCAATGGGAATTACAATTGGAGCTGGTTTTTATATAGAAGCTTTATTAGGTGTATTATTCATTATATTTGGCATCAAAGTTCTACCTCCTGTGTTTGAAAGGATTGGTCCGAAAAAACTGAAAGAACGCGAAATTAAGGTGAGGCTATGGATAGAAAAAAAGGTTGATCTTACAAATCTCCTCATTGATATCAAAAGTAAAGACTTGGGTATAAGAGGAGTAAAAGTAAAGGAAGAAACGAATGATATCCTCATTAACTGTATCGTCATCACAAAAAAAGGAATCTACACAACGGATGTTTACTACAAAGTAAAATCGTTACCCGGGGTAATCAAAGCAGAAGTTGAGAGCCTTGAATAATGTTGACCGAGCATATGTGCCTTTCCATATAAAATAAAGGCTCTGACTAAAATAGTCAGAGCCTTTATTTTATATGGAAAGACTTTTTGTTAGTTCCACAGCTTGTTCTCTTAACTTATATTTTTGTATCTTCCCAGAAGCTGTCATTGGGAAAGCAGAAACAAACATAATATATTCTGGAATTTTATAGTGAGATAGCTTTCCTTTACAGAAGTTCTTCACACCTTCTTCAGTTAACGTCGCATCTTCTTTTAACTTGATACAAGCTGCTACTTTCTCTCCATATTTTTGATCAGGAACGCCAACTACTTGTACATCTAAAATATCAGGGTGACGGTAAAGGAACTCTTCGATTTCACGCGGATAAATATTCTCTCCACCGCGAATAATCATATCCTTTAATCGTCCTGTAATGACGACATAGCCGTCTTTGTCCATGGTTGCCAAATCTCCGGTATGTAGCCAACCGTCTTGATCAATTGCTTCTTGAGTGGCTTCTGGCATTTTATAATACCCTTTCATGACAAGATAGCCTCTTGTACATAATTCACCTTGCGTACCGTGCTCTACTTCTAATCCTGTTATAGGATCAATAATCTTCACTTCAACGTGAGGGTGAGCTTTACCAACTGTTTCTACTTTTCTTGTAAGAGAGTCGGTTGTTATCGTTTGAGTAATAACAGGTGAAGATTCTGTTTGTCCATAAGCAATTGTAATTTCAGACATATTCATTTCATTCATGACTCGTTTCATGACTTCAATTGGACACGTGGAGCCAGCCATGATCCCTGTACGTAGGAGTGATAAGTCGTATTTTGAGAAATTAGGGTGGTTGAGTTCAGCAATGAACATGGTTGGAACTCCGTGTAACCCTGTGCATTTTTCTTTCTCAACGGTTTCTAATACAAGCTCAGGGTTAAATTCGATAATTGGGACCATTGTTGCTCCTACAGACACACAAGCAAGAACACCTAACACACAACCGAAGCAATGAAAGTATGGTACTGGAATGCATAAGCGATCATGGTTTGTTAGCTTCATTGATTGTGCGACGAGGTACCCGTTATTTACAATGTTAAAGTGAGTTAACATTACACCTTTAGGGAATCCGGTAGTACCTGACGTATATTGCATATTAATAACGTCATCATAGTGAAGAGATCTTTCGCGCTCTATTAGTTCGCTATCACTAATACTCGCACCACGTTCCATAAACATCGACCACGTTGTCATTGATGAGTCAGAGCAAGAATCTCCTAAATAAATTAAATTTTTCAGTATTGGTAAACGCGAGTATGTGATTTCTTGTGAAGTAGAGTGTATGGTTTTTTCTTGAGTTAGTTGCTGGATAATTGATAGATAAGATGTACCCTTAAAGCCATCGATGAAGAATAAAGTAGTTGAATCAGATTGTTTTAATAAATATTCGAGCTCGCTTTCTTGATAGCTTGTGTTTACAGTTACAAGGACTGCACCAATTCGTGCTGAAGCAAATTGTAGTAAAAGCCATTCGGGAACATTTGTAGCCCATGCAGCGATGTGCTCGCCCTTTTTTACACCTAGGCCGAGTAACGCTTTTGCTACTTTTGTTGTTTCATCATAAAATTCCTTGTACGTATAGCGTATACCCTCTTTAGAATATACAACTGCTTCCTGTGAACCAAACTGATTTACGGTGTCTAAAAGTAGTTCACCTAATGTTACCTTTTTTAATTCTGACATAGTTCGCCCCCTGAAAAAATTTTATCTACTATATTCAAAAAATTGATATGATAGATACAAACTAGTATATCAGAATTTTTTGAATACGCTTACAAATATCTTAACAAACGAAGATAAAACATTTCAAAAATAACTCTTCGACAAAATTTTTACGTGGAGGTGATAAAGTGTATTCGCTTCTTATTCGTTGTTATCTAGTCATTGGGGTAGCTGTCTTTTTTATTTCAACATCGGCTATTCTTGTGAAGTTGTCTCAATCACCTGCTAGTGTCATTGCTTTTTATAGGCTATTGTTCTCAGTGCTCATCATGGCTCCGTTGTTTGTTTTTACGAGGCGAAGAGAAGAGGGTAAACCAACAAAAGAAAGTTGGTTCTATTCTATATTAGCAGGGGTATTACTAGCGTTTCATTTTATTTTATGGTTTGAATCTCTACGTTTCACTTCTGTTACTAGCTCAACGGTTATGGTTACACTACAACCTATTTTTGCGGTGGTAGGTGCATATCTTTTCTTTAAGGAAAAGGTAAGTCTAGTAGAAGGTATCTGTATTCTCCTAGCCATAGCAGGAAGCTTTGTAATTGGTTGGGGGGATTTACTTATCAGTGGACAAGCTTTACTTGGAGATGCTTTAGCATTATTGGCATGTTTATTCATTACAGTTTACTTATTGTGTGGACAAAGAGTGAGGGATTCAATTAGTTTAATCACTTACACATTTATTGTGTATAGTGTTAGTACCATTACATTGTTTTTATATGTACTTCTTACAAAAGAATCATTGATACCGTCCTACCAACATGAATGGACTTATTTTATTTTGTTGGCGATCTTTCCGACATTGTTAGGTCATTCGCTACTTAATTGGAGTTTGAAGTTTGTGAGCACAACTGTTATATCTATGGCGATCTTATTTGAGCCCATTGGCGCAGCAACTCTTGCTTATTTGTTACTAAATGAGAAAGTTTCGATCATGCAAGTCATTGGTAGTTGTATTATCTTTTTAGGTGTTTCTCTTTATTTATTACAAAAAAGAAAAAATACCCTTTCAAAACATAAGGGTATCTCACTATCAAATAAGTTTATGAAAGTATGAAGCAAATAAAGAAAAAATAAAACCGCAAGTAGTGAAAAAGATAAAAGAAGCGCCTTTTACTCTTCCTGGTGTATTACATATTTGGATCGCTTCCCAATAAGCGGAGAAAATTAATAGAATAGACATTAAAAAGGAAATAAACATTGCCAACTCTGCCGGACTTTTCACGAATGTTCCCTCCATCAAAAGAATCGTTTACTAGACAATATGATAGAGTAAAGGAAGTTATGCACCTGATTTTAAGAGAGTCTGCAGTTTGGTGAGCTAAGAGTGAGGGAGTTAAAATAAGTAAAAGAGCACGAAGAAAGTAACTTGGCTTTCTTCGTGCTCTTTTTTCAGTCTAATAAGGTTTTGTTAAAAAACGTTGTTTGGTTGTGTTAAGGATAAAATAACAAATAAGTGCGCTGATGATAAAAGCCGGTAGCATATATGTACCGTTATAGATGGCAGAGAATAGTAATGCTTGAGCTTTCGTTGAGCCAGCTTCAGCGAAAAATACAAATCCTGCTATCGTGTGCGTAATATATCTTGCTAAGCTAGCAATGAATGCTCCTAGAAAAACAAAAGATAAAAGCCGCTTTTTCTGGGTGATGATGTCTAATTTTTGAATAGATTGATGAACAACACCGGCTAACCCTACCACTGTAAATGCAACAAAGTAATCTAAGAATGCTTGTACGGGGTGAACAACATAAGCAGGTCCTAGTGTGATCTGTAAAAGACCTAATAAAAAGCCAGTGAATAATCCGCCCTTTAGTCCCCACCTAAAAGACATAATAAAAATCGGTACCATAGCAATTGAGATTGAACCACCTTGTGGCCATAACCTTAATGAGAGAAAACTTGCTAATAAATCTAATAAATAAGCAAGTCCAGTCATCATCCCTACTTCTACTATAAAAAGAGTCTTACTGCGTTTCATGTAAAAAAAATCTCCCTTCGTATTGGTTTGTATGAGTAAACGAGACACCCAAGAAAATAAAAAAGCAATGTAGGGCTTGTTAAGGTAACCTACATTGCATACCATACGAAGCCACATTCCTACGTTAGTACTAACTAACAGGTTCAAAGGGTTAGAACTCTATCGATCACTCTCAGCCATCAGGCTCCCCTTGTGGATGTTTTATTTACATTGCTTTTTTAGATAATGTTTAATATACAGCAAAAAATATCGCTCGACAACCGTTACAGTGATAAAATATAGCTCGTATTCTAAAAGGTTTCATCTCTACATAAGTGTTTTTCCTATTAAATCGTTTATCTAATCAATGATAAGGATAAGCTTATTGTTATTGGGTTTTTGTATGAATGGAATGAAAATGGTATAAGAGTGTTGCGTTCCCTTCTATAGATGTTATTGAAATTAGGTAATCCTTTAAATAGAGTAAATCATATTATTACTGAACTTAACTAAGAGTAAGTAATAAAAAAGCTGTTGTTAATAATTCTTTAACATTTTTAAAAAAACTTTAAAAAAATGTTGCATCTGTAAAATTATCGTGGTATATTTAATTTCGTCGCCAAGAGGTAAGACAAAGCGACAAAGAAAAATAAAAAAGTTGTTGACGATCATCGAGCAACTTGATATGATAGTAAAGTCGCTTCTGAGCGGCGGTTGAACTTTGAAAACTGAACAAAGCGACAAACGTCAACGTTAATTAGATTTTAAATTATTTTATGAGCAAGTCAAACATTTCTTCGGAGAGTTTGATCCTGGCTCAGGACGAA
>NZ_QFRU01000012.1 GCF_003184905.1 Bacillus sp. CGMCC 1.16541 | reverse complement strand
TGTCAACAACGATTCAAATTTCCCCAATTTCAACGAAATGAAATTCCCCATTATGAACGGCTAAGTCGTTGTTTGGGCAGGATAAATTCCTGCTTTTTTCTTTTCTCGCAAACGGTAGGAGTCACCCTTGATGTTAAATGTAATCGCATGATGTAAGAGGCGATCCAAGATAGCCGTTGCCAGTACATCGTCACCAAAAACTTTTCCCCATTCAAGGTACGATTTATTAGATGTTAAAATCATTGCTCCTTGTTCGTATCGCTTTGAAACAACCTGGAAGAAAACATTGGCTGTTAGTTCATCAAAAGGAAAATAACCTACTTCATCTACAATCAACACGTCTGGACGACTCCAACGATTTACGAGTCGCTGGAGTGTCCCTTTATCATTGGCCTTGCGGCACTGAGCCACTAAGTCGTCGGCCGACAAAAATAGGGCTGTATATCCTTGGGTAATCGCTTCAATCGCAAAGGAGACGGCTAAATGAGTTTTTCCTACACCCGGAGGACCCAGTAATATGCGATTTTCACCATTGGCAATAAAGCGACATGTTAAGGTTTCCTTGACCCTTTTCTCGCTCAGACTTGGTTGAAATGTAAAGTCAAAATCATGAATCGTTTTGGTGTAAGGCAGCTTTGCCCGTTTCATTCGCTTTTCTAGTTGATCGGAATCTTGTTGCTCCGTTTCATGCAAAACGATAGTGTGAAGAAACTCAGAATATGATACATTATCCTTAGAAGCGTCTTCTAGTAAACTATCAAGTTGGTTGGCTGTATGATGCCAGCCGAGCTTCTTTAAACGTTCCAATAAGAGTTCGTTCATCATACAGACTCACCTTCTTCCAGTGCGGCGTAAGCAGCGAGAGGGCGTTTTTCCACATTTGGAGATGGGGTATGAGAGTGAAGACCGTCGGTCGCCAAACCTTCAACGTTCTTCGCTTTCTGCCCTTTTTCTTTTGTATGTAGCCCATCATAGTGTTCCATTCGGATATGAGTAGTTGCTTTTCCTGTAAGAACCGGATGCTTTGCGATACATTCATGTTCATCGTAAATCTCTAAATGATGATCGAGTGTTTCTTTAATTTTGAGCATTTGTCCAGCGTAACGGTAAGGAACTGAATACTTTTTTCCACGATACGACACCACACAGTCCCGACTGACTTCTCTGGTCTCCCAATGTGAAGTAGGAAACAGAGGCTTCACTCCCCATACCTGCAGGAACTTCTGTTCCTGCTCAAATCGTTGAAAGGGTGACTCATTAGTAGTCTGATTGATTTTCTTGTTAGCTATTTGATCTAACCATATACGTACATCTTCATTCAATGCATATAAAGTTGGTCCATGTTTTCGCTGAAAGAAGTTGTCTTTCAAATACTTAATGGTTCTCTCTACTTTTCCTTTTGTCTGTGGACGCTTAGGGCGACATGCTTTTGGTACAATCCCATAGTAGGCTAAGAAATCTTCAAACTTGCGGTTAAAACGGATTTCTATAGGACTATGCTTGATAACAACGGTCTTCATATTGTCGTAGAGAATTTGTTCTGGTATCCCGTTAAAATACGAGAAAGCATTCATATGACACTTCATTAAAGTTTCGAGATTCATGTTGGTAGTAAACTCTACATACTTCATTCGAGAATAACCTAAGATCATGACAAATGCATAAATGTCTTGTAGTTTGCCATTGACTAAGTATCTTCCTACGTACGCCCAATCCATTTGTGCTTGTTTCCCTGGTGGTGTTTCAAACCGTAAGGTTGCCTGTTTCTTTGGTTGTTGACGAAGAGGACGAACAAAATCTCTTAGAATCGTCATCTTTCCCTCGTAACCCATCGCTTGAATCTCCTCTAACAGTACAACACAGTTGGTTGTCCCTTCTTTAACTCGTTGAAGGATGTAGGACTTATAAGGTTCCAGCTTACTCTCTTTATGCTGATCAGTTTCCTTGCGTTCCGGCAACTGATTGCTTTTTAGATATTTGCTGATTGTTTTACGATCGAAGCCTGTTGCTTCTGCAATGGCTGTTTTCGTCCATCCTTTCTGAAATAATTCTCTAATCATAAAAAACTCCCCAATCTTCAGCATCGTTTCTTCAACTCCATCTTTGATGTTTGTTTCGAAACGATTATCTGTTATTTTTGAGGAATTTAAAACCGTTGTTATTGAGTATTTTACAACCGTTGATTACATATCCTTTCATTATGGGCATATTAGTACTTTTAACTAATAAGACTTACTTATAAAATCTTTCTCTTGCAATATAATCTTATAAGTAAGTCAATAATTTTAGCTTTACATGCTATTCTGTACTTCAATAATTTTAGCTTCCTCTTTACTAGCAACTTTGTTACCCAGTATATAGAAGATTAAGGACACTGCTGTTAGTACACTTATGATTATAAACATCATTTCTCCTCCTAACCCCTCAAGGAGAGAGCCTCCGAGTGCAGGTCCAATGAACATACCAAGCATTCTAAAATTACTAGCTCCAAAGTATGTTCCTTTTAAATCACCTTTTGCAAGCTTATCTATAAACAGGCTTCCAGAAGGAACTATTAAGATTTCACCTAATGTAAAGACAATGATACCGAGAACAAATATAGACCAGTGGAAGCCTGCCGAAAATGCTAACATTCCAATGCAAAGTAACCCAGTACCGATTGCCATATTTACTAAAATAGGTTTCTTTTCTGACCATTTGGTGATGAATGGTTGAAATATTACTACAACTATTGCATTAATCGTTAATAGCATGGAGTAAATAGAAGCAGCATTGTCTATTTTTTCTTTCATAAAAAGAGGTAGGTTCGAATCATATTGTGCATAGCCTATAAATGATAAAATGCCTGCAAGGATAAAGAATCCTAAAGCTAAGTCTTTTCTTATAACATTGATGGCTGCAGAAATACGTACTTTCTCTTTTTTACCAGCTGGTTTAAGCTCGTTTGAGAATTTATTTAATGTAAAAGTTAGAGCGATAGCATAAATTAAATACAGACATCCTGTAATGATGAAAGTTAAACCGGCGGATTTTAATGCAAAATATGCTCCTAATAATGGACCAATAGCAGCTCCAACATTTATAGCCATATATCTGTATGAAAAGACCCGCATTTTCTTTTCCTCAGTTGTTAAATCAGATAATAGAGCTTGGCTTGTTGGTTCAAAAAATGATCGACAAAGACCATTTAAAATATTTAGAAGAATAATAAGTACTACATTAGTTGTCATTCCAAATCCAATAAAGACGAAAGCCCATACAAACAGGGTATATAATAAAACTTTCTTTCTCCCAAACTGGTCTGATAAATTCCCGCCAAAAAAGCCACCGAACACGCCAGAAATAGCACCGAAACCAACTGTAAGGCCTATTAGTCCAACACTAAGATCACTTTCATTAGCTAAATAAATAGTCAAGAAAGGTAAACTCATAAATGAACCAGCCCTAGCAAACATTGTTCCAAAAATAATCACCCACACTAATGGATGATAAAATTTAAACTCCTTTATTAAGCGATTCATATATATAACTCCTAACATTGTGTTTATAATAATAGCTACTCAGTAATGAGTAGCTATTATTATTTAATTCTCTTAAAAAAACAAAATTAAATTAAACTTTGGCTATTGTAAAACTTCAAGATCAAATTCATTTTGTTTCATTTCAGTCTTAATAGAATCAATAATTTCTTCAATATTAGGACTTTTCAAAAAAGAGACTAAGCAATCATTTACATAAACAGCTGGAGTAACAGTTTCAATGATTCTATCAGATTGAATAAAGGAGTAACCTTTATCTCTTACTGACGTTGTAAGTTTTTTAGTAGCAAGGACACGATCCAATGAAATGTTATAATCATATACGTAAACACTAACTTCATTATTAAAATTATTTGTAATCTCTTTTTTTATATTTTGTACTTCTTCAAGGTTAACATCTATGCTATTACAACATTCACTCTCTTTACTTTCACAACAATCTTCGCTTGAAGTGTTCTGATTTAAAGCTGGGATAATCTCGACAAGTATTTTGTTCGCCAATTTCCTATACCTCCCATTGTTAGTTAGTTGCTAATCGATGCACAGGTTTGGGCGGTAATGGACTAAAACATTGCTCATATGTAATAGTTAATGCCGTACCTAATGTTTTATTTGTATAAGCTAATGCATCATTTACTATTAGTTTTAAAAGGTTAGGGTTTGATTCACATCTTATATTGATTACAACTCTAAAATCTGTCGATTCTGTAAAGTTTTCAATAGATGTTTCCGGAATCATTCCGGTTTGTACCAAACTGGTTTTAACATAGCTTTGCCCTTTACCCAAATATGTCTTTAAATGGGCAATAGCCATTTTCTCTTTTTGAAAATGTGCATCTATTTTGCTTATAAAAGTATCTGTCCATAGCTGAGGATTAATTAATCCCTCATTCTTTTCTAAATCCCCGAGAATATTAAGCCAGGCTAATTCAGCTTCTCCTTGAGCATAAATATCATAATCAATGTCTAAAATTCTGTGACCTCCATCATCAGTTTTTAACCAATGATTTGCTAAGTCTTCAATATTCAAGTTGTGTTTTGCTGAAATCATTTTAACTTCAGTATCAGGAAATCTTTCATTTAAAAATGTAGTAACTTGCTCTAATTTGCTTTTAGTAAATTGATCAATTTTATTGAGAACAATTAAGTCAGCTTCAGCGATTTGTTTTTCAAAAATATAGTTAACTGTTTTTGAAAAATTAACGCCTTCTTCTACATTTAATTCATTAATTATTCTGTTAGGGTCTAATACGATTGTTAAAGGAGAGATAATGAACTCGGCATTGTAATACTGTTTTAAAGGTTGAATGACAGTAGCAGCTAAATCTGTGCAGCTTCCAACAGCTTCTGTAATGATTATATCTGGTTGCTTAGTAGATATAATGTTATTCAATACTTCATAAAGCTCATCGAATTTACAACAGAAACACCCACCTGTTATTTCTTCTGTATTTAATCCATTATCTTTCGCTAGTTGTGTATCTATTAACTCATCACTTTGATCGTTGGTTACTAAAGCAACTTTGAATCCACGAGATTCTAGATGAATTGCCGATTTAATCATTGTAGTAGTTTTACCTGCACCTAAAAATCCACCTAATAAAATAATTTTTGTCTGCTTCATTAAATTAACTCCCCTCCAAAATAGTAATAATTTAACACTTCAAACAACAACGCTTAAATATGCCTTCTTCTTGAGGCGTTAATGATGAAAAATATAATTCATCGATAGATGGATCTGGATGTTTCCATTCATAATGAAATTCGTACTCTGTTAAATCTAAAGATTGAATGGAGTTTCTCTGTAATAATGGTGATCCTTTATATAGATATAATCTGGTTTCATATTGAATAGGATCAATAATGTCTTCCAATTGATTATCAGCAACAAAAGCTCTAAAAGTAGATAAATCTTCTAGTTTCGTCCATGGATTAAACATGATAAAGGTTGGGTTTAGTTTTATTCCTGTTTCCCTTAAAAATGAAATTGCTCCTTCAATGTCTTCTATAGAGGTATCTTTGGCTACTTCATCAAGAACTTCTTTAGAAGGAAACTCTAATGCAGAAGTAATAAATTTGACATTCAGCTCTTTCATTTCTTTTAAAGTTTCTTGGTTCTCCAAGATATGGTCTACCCGTGTAGTAAAGTCATAAGTTAGAAAAGGAAATTCTTCATTAAGCTTTCTTAGAATTTTAATTCCATGGTACTTTGCATTAAAAAAGTCAGCATCAATGAAAGTTAAGTGAGTCATTCCTTGGTTTACTAAATTTCTTACATCACTAATTACGATATCTTCAGGTACTAGAATTACTTTTCCATCATAAGCTGCAAAAACTGAACAATATAAACATTTATGGTGACAACCTCTTGCAATTTCTGTAGTACCAACTACTTGTTCAGAACCTAATAGTTTATTGATTTGAATTTGTGGGTATTTCTCAAGTGGCGGTAATATTGTCCTTGTAGGTACGTCTAAGTGCTTTCTAGACATAAAAGGGTGAATTACTTTTCCTTGTAAAGCATCTTCGGCTAGTAGGATGCCTGACAAATCTTCAACCTTTTCCCCTGCTAGAAGATCTGTTAACTTTACCAAAGGGATTTCCCACTCCCCACTAATACAGGAATCGCTATATATACCGGAGAGTCTATTTGCATTAATAGTCGCATGTTGTCCAAAGAAGGTGATATGGGCATTCGGATTTTCTTCTCTTACCATTTTGGAAATCTCAATACCAGCAGATACCGCGTCGAATAATGGAATTGATATAGCCACAAGATCAACATCTTTAAACTTTTCTTTTTGAATTCCTTCAACATATGTATCTAAAACAGATACTTCGACTCCAGCATTAATTAAAGCTGTCGCTGCAGAAGCGACAGTATGAGGCTGAAATCCTCCTTCAAAGTTGGATACTAATAATGTTTTCACAAAGATCACTCCAATTTTATTTTTTTGCAACAATAAGGTAATAACCTAACTCTTCATCAATAAATTTTGCTACTTCAGGACTTTCTTGGACTAATTTTTGATGTTCTTCCTTAATTGAATCGTGTTCGGATCTTAAGCGCTTATCTCTTTCATCTTTATCAATGGAATAGTCGATACATTCAATATTTCTAAAGCCTTGTTTTTCTAAAATTCTTACATTTTCACTTAAACTTAGACTTCCACCACGACATCCACAGACTAATCCCTCGTGTTCTCTAACTTCATCTGTAACCGGCTTAAAGGATACAAAATCTGTGTAAACAAATAGACCGCCTGATTCTAGGACTCTATATGCCTCTGATATAACCTTTTCTCTATCTGGTACTAGGTTCATAACACATTCGCTATATGCGAAATCAAATTGTTCATCCATGTAAGGTAAATCCTTTAGATCTCCCTTAAAGAATCCAACCTTTTTTTGTAATTCTATTTCTAATTCTTTTGAGTTTTCTCTAGCCTTTGACACCATATTTTCACTGAAATCAATCCCGATAAATTGCTTACCAAGTGTATGTTCCTTTGCTAATCCTATTAAAGTAGTACCCATTCCTGAGCCCATATCTAATATTCTTTTTTTACTTCCAGATATTAAGTACTCTTTTATCTTCTGTGTCGGACCCTGAGGGGAAAATCTATTTTCGCTTGAATTATAAGGGCCTTCTCCCTTAGCTACCGAATCGTAGAAATTATATATTTCTTTGCTAAAACCACTTTCATTAACGGCCTCGTTTGGACTACAGCATGATGATTGAACTGTTAATTTATTCACAATCATTACCTCCCGATCTTATAAAATATTAAGTTGCAATGCTTCTTCTGTTTTCTCAATTTTATTTTTAATATCTTCGTAAGTTTCCCCTTCTACAACAAAGTAACCTAATCGATTGTAATTGCTGGTTGTACCACTAACTTTTGATCCTGGCTTATAAAATAATGAATAATTTTGTGCTAGGCCTAGATCTTTCATATCATAGTGCAGGACACCCGATTTATCAGCTGCTAAAAAACGAATAGCTGCAAATTTAGCTTTTTTGACATTAGATTGTATTCTTTCTTTTTCTCCAAGAATAATTTGAAGTGATAACCTTCTTAAATCTATTCCTGTTAC
The DNA here is from genome assembly GCF_003184905.1 of Bacillus sp. CGMCC 1.16541. GTDB lineage: Bacteria > Bacillota > Bacilli > Bacillales > Bacillaceae_H > Priestia. The sequence continues at coordinate 99,280 of NZ_QFRU01000012.1, read as the reverse complement.
TGTAGTTACTAAGTCAGGGATTCTATCTCCACCAGGCCTTGCATTAACTTCTATTAATCTAGGGCCATTGGGAGCTAATTTAATTTCAGAATGGGTAACCCCGTTATTAATGCCTAATAAACTTAACGTTTCCTTAATCAGTGAGTTAATTAGCTCCAAATCTCTTTCACTAATTTGTGCTGGAACAATATGTCCAACTTCCACAGTGGGGTTAAATGTAGCTGTTTGTTTTTCTGTTACTGCAAGAACTGTTGTCTCGTCATTAATGGTGAAAGCTTCAACACTAAATTCAGGACCTTCTAAGTATTCTTCCATTAATATTTCAGAGTCGATTTCTTGGCCCACGAGATTTTTTTCTTTTGTTCTAATGTTAGATACGGCATCCCATGCTTCTTCAATTGTGTTGCATTTTTTAACCATACTACTCCCTGACTCATTTGATGGTTTAATAATCACAGGAAAAGTAAAATCTTCTACAGCGTTCAATACTTCTCTCTCATGAGTAATTAATTTGTGTTTAACTTCCCATTTTGTTCCCTTTAAAGCTTTTCTAGTAAGTTTTTTGTTCCTACAATTAATTGCTCCTGTATAACTCATAGCATTTTTAAGTCCTAAATTTTCAGATATTTTTGAACATAAGGTTAAACGGTATTCATTTAATGTATAAACGCCGACTATCTCAAACTGATTTTTCAGTTTATTTACTTCACTCAATACTGAAAGCTCATCATTTAAGTCAATTTCTAGAGGGTAATCAACAAACAACGCTTCATGAAGCTCTATCCTAGAGTTGAATAGTATAGCTTTGTATCCTAATTCTTTAACTAGCTTTGCTTCTTCACATTCATTGTTTCTTGTTCCTAAAATAACGACAGCTTGTTTTTTTTCTTTGGTTAACAAATTAATCCCCCTCACACGCAACAGTTGGATTGAGATTGATCTGTACTATTTGAGCTATCTGCACAAGAATCAGTAAGACCAAAATCTAATTGATCTTTAAACATTGTTAATGTAAGCGCATATAATTGACTAATTTCTTCGTTTGTAATCCCATTTTGTTTTGCCTTGATAACTAAGCCTCTTATTTTATCTTTGTTTCCAAGGGCCATACATGCAGCCATACTTGCAATTAATTTTTCTTTCTCATTCATTGGTCCACCATTAAGTGCTTCATCGCTAAATGAGTTAAATTTAGAATTTAATGAACAAATTCCTTCAAGCAACATTAACCATTTCCCCCTTATATGTTTTAACGTTATAGTTTTTTATAATCCAATCGTTTAACTGATAGAAAATAAAATAGCATTCAAATATTTTACTTGTAAATTGCAAGTAAAGTATTTGAATAAAAAAAGAATTCCTTTTAATTTTAACCGTATGTTAAAATAAACTAGAAAATATTTCTTTTTTTTAATTGTAATTTGCAACTGTTTATTTTGTCAATATAAAACAAAAAGATAACATGGATAAGTTATCTTTTTTTACACTGAATTAATAATTTATAAAATATTTAATCTTTTTTACAATATTTCTCTTTACTTTTGACTAATTAATTAAAAAAGGCCACCAATTATCATTTGTATAAAACGTTAGTAATCTATTATTGTATTCATATCTTTTATGTTAAATCTTTTAACCGTTTTATTTGCTTCACTACATATTTTGCATCTGAACCAACTCCTCGAATCGTTGCCGATGAAAACGATCGTTGCCATGAAAGACCTACAAAATATAAACCATTGATTTTTTGGCTAACTCCTTTTCTTTGCAAAGGACTACCTAAAGTATTTAAAGCTCCATCAAGGGGTTTTAGATATACAACATTTGGTCGATATCCTGTAGCAAAGATGACTGTATCCACTTTTTCCTCTTTTCCTTCTTCCCATATAACCCCTTGTTGGGGTAGTACCAGCGAAGCTGTCACCACCCGCAATAAGGAAATGTCAAGGTTATAATAAGTTGTTTAAGTTAAATACTTTCAACACACATACCCCCGTCTTGTTTTGGATGGGGGTAAAATAAAGTTGTTAAATAAGGATACTTTAGCAATAAAGTCTTTATAAATCTAAGTGTTCTTCAACAATCGCGCCCGATTGTTGAAGAACAGAAGGGCTTCTATTAGCTGGTTTAGTTCAAAAGGGTATAGAACGGGAGAACATTACTCCCACTCATAATCATCAGTCACTAGCTCGACCTTTTCAGGTATTATTTTTTGAAGAGAGTCTATTGTTGAAAAGTGTTCATCATTTGAGAACGCAGTAATATAATCGCCATCATACCCTACCCAAAACATCGTCGAACTTTCAGTTAAAGTTGCTATCGGCGTATTGGCTATCCACTTTAATTTAACGAGACTGGTTCGGTTTTTTTTAGTCTTTTTTACATGATAAGGCGATTCATATTCCCTTTCCTCTAGTCTGAATACATCCTGTTTTAAGGACCACAATGATAAGTTCAACATGCTTCCATTCCCGTACAAATAAGGATAATATTCTTTAAATTGTTGCGGGCTTCGTATAATTGTTTTTACAAAGAACGTGTCTTTACGACTCCCCTTCATATAATTAAACTCTATATTTTGCAGCTTAAACAGTTCTTCGTACTCTGCTTGTTGAAAATCATAGATTTCCGCAAGGGAATAAATAGGGTAATAATCTTGGTTCTCCATCCAATTGCAAAAGAATTCTTCATGGGCATCTGTATAATTACCATCAATATAACAAGAAAACTCTACGATATATTGGAACTCACCGTTAATCCCAAAAGGATAGGTGGCTTCTGGCCCCGATACAGTTATTATTTTTTCGGGAGGGAAGTAGCTTATTTCTACCTTCATTTTAATCGCCTCTCTTAAAAGGTTCGAATAATTATATTTTTATTATATTACTACGTGTATCATTGTTTTCGCTGGCTTATTAGTATTATCAGCTTATTGATCTAACCTCCGTTTGTTCAATAAGAAAAGCATCCCTTGTTGAAGGAGTGCGCCCGATTGCTACCTTAGCTTGTTAAACTAACGCTCCCGTTACACAATAAGGGAAATATCTTTAATCAAAATTGATTTCACCTTGTTTTTTTGCTTTTTTCTTAATAATCCGCGCTATTTTATCTGAATTCCACCACTCCTCGGCTTTAGGTAAAAGAGAAACAACCTCATATGCTAATTTTTCGTAAATGTCGGGTGGAATAGGTTCCTCGTCATATCTAAATGAGTCGTGTTCCTCCGTTGGTTCAAGTCGAATACATGGAACATGGTGAGTTGTGTTTACCTTATCTGGAGGAAAGTGAGTTCCACCCTTGATTGTAAAACCATTGGTTGGTGAAGCACCTATTTCAACAATGAACCCACCACCATACTTGTCAAAGAAAAAAGAGATAAGGTCAATTCGGGTTTCTAATCTACGTCGAAAATGCGGAAAAGAACCTTTAAATCCCTTTTCCCTTAATAATGGAATAAGAATTGATTTCAGTGCTTTAATCATTTCATCACGTCCAGAAGCCATTATACCCTACTCCTTTTAATTTATTAAATCCTATTTTATCCGAGTGCTCCTTACGTTAACCTGCACCGTTAGTTCAATTAACCTTGCTCCAGAATCTGGCCCGATTGCGGAATAGAGTAACTGAAGCTTTTAACTTTAACTTTACTACTTTTTTATAAAGTAGTATTTGTTATGTAATCGCTGTAACAAAAACGACCATTTCTGTTACATGATATGAAAATTAATATTTTGCTTACTAATCCAGTATATATCGCGTAACAAAAATATGTAACAAAATCATTTGTAACAATATTAATTGTTTGATAGTTTTGGTACAATTATGACGAAAGGTGAGGATGTAAATGAAATTTGGTTACATGCGCGTTTCGACCATTGATCAAAATTTAGATCGCCAAAAGAGGCAACTTGAAGAATCTGGATGTGAACGTATCTTTTTTGAAAAAATAACAGGAACGAAAAGGGATCGACCAGAGTTGAACCGTATGTTGGAGTTTCTTCGACCAGAAGACACCGTCGTTGTAACGGATTTAACTCGCTTATCACGTTCCACAAAGGATCTGATTGAGATTACAGAACTCATTGCCCAAAAAGGCGCACATTTAAAAAGTTTAAAGGAGTCTTGGCTGGACACAACAACGGCACATGGAAAAATGTTGTTTACTATTTTTGCTGGAATTGCACAATTTGAGCGAGATCTCACTTCTGAAAGAACAAGGGAAGGCATTTTAGCTGCAAAAAAACGGGGAAAGTTTCCGGGAAGGCCAAAAGCTGATGAAGAAAAGATCAATTATGCCCTATATCTTATGGATCAAGGGATGAGCCGGACAGACGCTGCTGAAAAGGCTGGTATTTCCCGTATGACTTTGTATAGAAAGCTGAAAAGGGAGGAAAAAGGTTAATCAAAATTAGGAAGTGAATGAGCTATTTGGAAAGGACAAATATGGATATTGAAAAGAACAAAAGTAACCAAAATCGTTTAAGGATTCTTAGTGAGGAAGAAATAAAGACTATTTATGAAAAACCAAATTTCACATATGAAGATCGTTGTTCTTACTTTTCTCTCTCACAGCCTGAGAAAGATTTGCTACATACATTGCGTTCCATCAAATCTAAAGCTTATTTCGTTCTACAACTGGGTTATTTCAAAGCCAAACAGCTATTTTTTACATTTGACTTCCATGAGGTAGGAGAGGATCTACAGTATGTTTTAAAGGAATACTTCAACAATAGTGAACTTGATGATTGGAGTCCGATTGATAAATCTACTCGTTTAAAACAACAACAATTGATTCTTAAATTATTTAGCTACCGTAGTTGTGGCATCGCAGAACGGCATACCATGGAGGAAAAGGCCCGTAAGGCTGCAACATTTTTCGGTAGACCCATTTATATCTTTCGCGAAATCATGAATTATTTGTCTGAGCATCGTATTGTCGTTCCCGTTTATAGTTTTATGCAAGATATCATAGGTCAAGTAATAACCAATGAACAAAATCGATTGATTACACTAATTCAAGACCATCTTAAAGAAATGGATATCAAAGCCTTAGATCAGTTACTGGAAGACTCGTCTGGATTGTATGAGATTACGTTACTGAAGCATGAGCCGAAAGATTTCAGTGCTACTGAGATAAAGCGAGAGATGGAACGAGGTAAACAAATACAACAGTTGTATCATTTGGCCCAAGAATTGTTACCAAAGCTAAATATTTCGAACGAAAGCATCAAGTATTACGCTTCTTTAATAAGCTATTACTCTGTCTTTAGACTGAAACGTCTGAATGAATGGATTGTTTATATTTACTTATTATGTTTCGTATTTCATCGTTATCAACGGATGAACGACAATCTGATTAACACCTTCATATATAGCGTGAGGGGTTATATCGATGATGCAAAATCAACAGCAAAAGAACGTGTTTACCAGTGCTATACAGAGAGCAATCAAGACATAAAAAAAGCAGGGGAACTACTCAAAATATTTACTGATGATCATATTCCTGCCGATACTCCCTTTAAAGATATTCAAAGTCGTGCATTTACGATTCTGGAACGTCAGAAACTGGAATCCGTAGCGAAACAGATCACTGCAAATATAAAATATGATGAAACTGCCTTCCAATGGGAACAGATTGATCAGCAGGCACGGCGATTTAAGCGTTATTTAAGACCCATATTTTTGAAGGTTGATTTCGTTGCTCCTTCAACTAATGATCCATTAATTAAAGCAATCGATTTTATGAAGACTGCTTTTAATAAGAATAAAGCGTTAGGACAATATCACTCAGATGATTTGCCAAATGGTTTCATATCCGATGGTGTGAAGCGTTATATCTCCGAACAAAAAACAATTTTAGCAGATCGCTATGAATTTTTGGTCTATCGCCTCCTACGCAACCGTTTGGAGGCAGGGGATATTTTTTGCTGTGACAGTATCCGATTTCGTAGTTTTGAGGATGACCTGATCAATGATCATCAATGGAAACAGAAAGAAACGTTGATCGCTGATACTGGTCTGACGATTTTCAATCAACCTATTCATAGTCATTTAGTTGAGCTTGAGAAGCGATTAGAAGACCGAATAACCGAGGTTAACCGAAGCATTTCATCCGGGGAAAATGAACATCTCCAAATCAAAAAACGAGGTTCACATACCCGATGGACATTACCATACACTCGGGATACAGAATCTCTTAATCACTCATTCTATGATACATTACAGCAAATAGATATTAGAAGTGTCTTGCACTTTGTTCAGCAAAACTGTCAATTCCTTAACTCTTTTGAGCACATTCTAGGACGTTACGCTAAACAGAATAAAGACAATCGAATTCTTGTCGCCTGTCTGATCGCATGGGGAACCAACATGGGGTTAGGTAGGATGGGGGAAATTTCTGATATTAGCTATCCGGTACTGGCTGCCACATCTGATAACTTTATTCGTCTGGAGACTTTAAAAGAAGCGAATGATTGTATCAGTAATGCAATAGCTAAACTCCCAATCTTTAAACAATATGACATTGGGGAGACGATCCATTCAAGTAGTGACGGGCAGAAAGTTGAGACTCGAATCAATACCATTAATTCTCGCCATTCACCTAAATACTTTGGTCTTGGTAAAGGGATTGTTTCCTATACAATGGTAGCCAACCATATCCCTGTCAACGCTCGAATTATTGGGGCCAATGAGCATGAAAGCCATTATGTGTTTGATATTCTTTACCATAACTCGACGGATATTCAGCCCGATATGCATTCCACGGATACTCATGGAACCAATGAAGTGAATTTTGCAATTCTTCAACTTTTTGGTTATCAGTTTGCGCCTCGCTATAAGGATATTCACAATAAAGTTAGCAAATCTCTTTATGGATTCAAACATCCAAGTCAATATGGCGATAAATTAATCAAGCCAGTCCGAAAGATTAATACGAATCTCATTATAGAAGAATGGGAAAATATTCAGCGAATTATGCTATCCCTTGCAGTTAAAACAACCACACAGAGCATTATAATTGGTAAGCTGAGTGCTTATGCACGGAAGAATAAAACCAAACGTGCTTTATGGGAGTACGATAACATTATAAGGAGTCTATATTTTTTGGATTATATTGATTCTCCACCTTTACGACGGAATGTGCAAAAGGCATTAAATCGAGGGGAAAGTTATCATAAATTACGTAAAGCAGTATCCTTTGCTAATTTTGGAAAATTGCGTTTTAAAAATGAAAATGATCAACATATATGGGGCGAATGCAGTCGCTTACTCTCCAATTGCATTATTTTTTACAATGCCAGTATTTTATCTAATATGTTGGCTTACCAAGAAACAAAGGGACTGGATTCAGACGTTATGAAACAAATATCTCCAGTCGCATGGCAACATATTAATTTCTATGGAAGATACGAGTTTAATATACAACAAGAGTCTGTTGACATGGATGCAATCATTCAAGAATTGGCCCATTCAAAATTTATATCTGAAATAGGGATAAACAATATATAAGGAGTACCTTGTTAGAAATTTTGGGGAAGCGCTCCTTATTCCCCTTTTTCGGGGGATGTGCAAAAACACCCTCTTTCTGTTTCAAAAAGTTTTGCATAGTGAACCTGGCTTCTAATATAGTTCTTTCTGCATCCTCCATTTTTTTCTGTGCTTCCTCGTTAGAACGTCTTATTTTTGTTGAAACTATTGTTGTCACAATTGCGGCTATTGAAACAAGTACCGCGGCTATTGCATAGGTGATAGTTAGGGTGTTATTCAAGAACGATATTTGATTTTCCTGAATTGAAATAACCTTGTCTTGCATTTCTTTAATTAGTGCTTCGTTATTTTGAACTGTATTCAGTAACAACATACGTTTTTCCCCTATTGATTTTTAGTCACTTTATAATTTGTTTCTTCAAATATAAAATTGGTGTTTTCAGCGATATCCTTAATTCTTTCGACTGTCGGTTCATTCGAAAGAATATTTTTCACAAAATAAACTACGTGTTTTTTATCTTGTTCTTTGAATTTCTTTGCTGTATCCAATTCATGTTTGGATAAGAAAAATTGGTCTTTATTTGAAGTTGTCGTCTTAACTTCTATATGTAATGGTGTTCCATCCCGTTCATAAGAAAGAATATCGTAACCATTAGTAGGGTCTTCGGCTATTTCTCTATTAACCATTTCTTCATATTTCGTTCCACTAAGTTTTTTACATTCGCTTTCATAAACAAAGATTTCGCCCATCAGTCCAATTTCCATTAACCGTTCATGTAGTTCTAAGTAATTTATAGGTTTATTTTTAAAGTTTCTAGCCAGTTCTCCAAAAGTATAAACTGAGGCTTCTACTTTTGCTTCTTGTTCCGATGACATGACTTTAACGCTAGTAGTTGGTATATCTTCATCAGCTAGATTCAGTTTTTTTTTAATATCATCTGCACACTCGAAACAAACAATTCTTCCATTTACAGAAGCCCAATTTTGAGTTTTATTTTCATAGCTTTCGCTACAATTACTGCACTTCAGTATATTTTCATTTCTTGTTTTTTTAATTATAAATGGAGTTAGTTTTCTATCTAGATTAGCTATTTCACCTAAATCTTTTATAAGTTTATTGGCCGTAAAAAAGCCATTATACCTAGTTTCTCGGCTATTTAAATCTTCAAACATAGGGTGAAATTTACTCGGAACTTCAAAAGTATTACCTGCATCAGTAATTACTTTCCCGTCCTGGAGATGAATACTTTTAATTTCCTTTAATTCCTCTACACTACATCCCTCTTGATATAACATATGCCAACAAAATTCTATTTTTTGCATTTCTAGTTTAGTAAAGTCTTTATTCAATACTTCCTCAATCGCCATAAATTCAGGTAATGTCAAGGGTTCATTTGGTGAAATCCTTTTCACTTTTACTTTACCTCTGTTTTTTAGCCTATTAAATTCAGCTACAATATCGTCTTTTAGCATTCTAGAGGAGAATCCTTCTTCATTCTTTAGAAGACCAAAGCCATATAGGAATTTAATAAAAGATTCCCTATAGGTACTCTGCGTATTTCTATCTCCTTCATCTTTAGAAACTACATTATTGTAATCTGAAAAAGTAATATCGGCTGCTTCCTTTGCCAGTATATCAAGTAACATTATATTTATGGCACTTCTGTAGGTCTTTTTTGAAGCCTTTGAACTATAATAACTTAAAAATTCCTCTATCACCCTGTTAGTGTAATCATTGAATATCCCTATTGCCTCGGCTGTAGGTACTACCTCTTTCTTTGACAAACTGACCCCTCCTAGTAATAAACAATCGAACTAATTCTATATTACTACGAATATGTAATAAATGGTTTTAAATAACTGAAAAAGAATTGGTATCCTTTATTTAATTAAGGTAAGCTTAATCGTGCTATTTTAAAAATAAGGGCATATTTATTAGTAATACCAATAACATAGGCTGGCGATATAAAGCCCCAGTGTATCCAGCCCTATACTGCTAATATTCTTAGAGATTTACAGAAAAAATCAGTTTATTACTTTGAAAATAGAGGTAAGAGTAAAAAGACATATTTGATAAACCTTTCTCTCTACTCTTCAGGTTTGTAAAAGGTCAGTACTATATAGTGCTGGCTTTTTTCGTTGTATCTGGATGTATCACTGTATGGCTATTGTTACTATGTAGGTATTGTTAAAAAAAGTTTTAAAAAATCCCACGCAAAAATTTTTACGCAGGAAATGACTTTTTATTGTAGGTGAAATCTGTAGTGCCCCTTATCTTCTATATTTCCACCAGTCACGAATCGTATCAAATAGCCAGTAGAGTAGGCCACCGATAAACAGTAATGCACCTAGCCCTGCGAAAGGGTCAATAACGGTAATGTCAGAATCATCTTCCTCTTCAGGTTCGTCATGATAGTGGTACTCTCCATATTCCAGCCCCCAGTCCTCACAGTTGGTGTAGCACGTATGCCCTCCATCTTCATCAGTGTTGCCAGGGTGTGCATATGTAACTTCCTGAGTAAATAAACAACTTAATAGAAATAGAAATGTAAAGATTGCCACCTTAAATATACCTTTCATTAGTCCCCAGCCCTTATACTCTTTTTTATATTTATTATACAGTAGGTTTTAGGGAAAATTACCAATTTCACAGGGTGGTTTAAAGGTAATTTATTACAATTAAAGTTACAGAAAAGCTGTGTGTATATTTTACGTGTAGCAGACCGACCACCCTGATACCCCCCGTCCCCCCCATATAGGGGCTTCCTCGCTTCGTACTGTTCATCGTGCATTTATTCCTGTATCAAGAGTGTCATTATGCTATATTCCTGCTTGCTTCGCTTGTTTCTTCATTTGTTTCCTTTCCTTTATTCATTGTTATTGTTCTATTGTCTTCTATTGCCTTGTGTATGTGTTCGTGTATCAATGATGCAGTCCGATGCATGTGGCTGGTGGCGGTGCCTCGCCCTGTCTGTATGGTGGTGTGTGATGGCACATGGTAGTAGCTTGGTATTGTCTGTATGGCAGCACTATATTGGTAGTGTGATATGTGGTGGTGATAATTCGTGGTCTTATAACTACAGTTAAGGGTCGAACACATGCTGGTAACGACGTTTATGAAAGCAGAACTTTGGAAAATGAATTACGGGAAAATATAAGGTTATATGAACTTATTAAAAGATAAAATATTGAAATTATATAAGTATTTAATCCTGTTTTAGATTCGTTACATAGGAAGTTTCTCTGTCCTTTTTAAGGGTTTAGTGCTAAAATTTCCCTGAATATCATTTTAGGGGGGCTTTTTATGACGTTAGACACTAAAGATGTTAGAAAACAAGTGAAAGATATGGTTGAGACTTTCGATGATAGTCCATTTCATGTTGAACACATTGGTGAAAAACTTGCAGAAAACAACAGACCTTTTAGTGAAAAAGGGGGCGTGATAACTAAAGAAATAAGACAAGCATGGGATAATGCAGCCAGGGACATTTTACGAGACCTTGGCAAGGAACAAGTGTTGATAGAAAATAGTGACGGTACTTTCTCTAAAAGGGGTACCGCCAACATTTCGGAAATTTTGTACGTTAAGAGAATCTTAACCTAAAAAGTCGAATTCCTGTACGTAAGGAACCGACTTTTTTAGGTTAGCTTGTTAAATTAAAGCACCATTATATACAGTATGATTTTTAAGCGTAATCATCGTAAACAACGAAACAAAAACAGCCTGTTTTTTAACTATGTTTACTTATTATCTTCAGTAAGTAATTATTTTTTTAACGTTAACAAAGATAGGACTTTACGTGGAGAGGTGGGTATGATAGGCTTGGATGCCTGATGAAACAACGGCTTCATCCTTTCAAGACCAATCATGCCCACAGAGGCTCCATGTCAAGTCCTTAAACGCTTATCTACGGATACATGTAAACAAAGATAAAAGGTGTACCACATCAACGTTTTAGAACGGATACTGTATATAACTGCGCTTATAGTTTAAGTATATTTATTCACATTTACCCTGCACAACAAGATAATTTCGAAACATCTTTATCAAATGTAAGTGCAGTTAGTTTTATTCCTTCCGCCATTGTTAAATATGGTGCAAGGGTATCTTTTAAATCATCCACAGTTAAGCCAAACTTAACTGCTAATGTCGCTGCATAAATCACATCACCTGCATTTTCAGATACAACATGAACCCCTAGAACTTTTAATGTTTTAGCATCAGCAACCATCTTAAATACACCTGTCGTTTCATGGTTTACTAATGCTCTTGGAATATCCTCTAAAGATAATACAGATGTTTTTACTTCATAGCCTTGATCTTTTGCTTGTTCTTCTGTTAATCCAACTGTTGCAACTGACGGATTTATAAATGTGACAGCAGGAACAACAGATAAATCTATTTTTTTATTTAACCCACCAATCGCATTATCAGCGACGATTCCACCTTCATATGCAGCTACATATACGAATTGAGGTCCTAATGTAACATCGCCTGCAGCATAAATGTTTTCATTACTTGTCCTTGCATAATCATTTATCAATATTTCTTTACATCTTCCAACTTCAACCCCTGCTGCACTTAAATTTAAAGAATCCGTATTTGGTTTTCTTCCTGTTGCAACAAGTAATTGTTCTGATTCCACTACCTTTTTCTTGCCATCTACCGTTACATAAACCTTTTTTACGTCTCCAACTTGTTCTATACGCCAATAAGTTGCCCCTTTTACAAGGTTAATACCTTGTTCTGTCAAAACTTTTTCTACGGCTTCTGAAATCTCTGGATCATATCCTTTTAAAAGACGCTCACTTCTTTGTATAAGTGTTACATCTGAACCTAAATTATGAAACAATTGCCCAAGTTCCAATCCGATATACCCTGAACCAATAACAGTTAATCGTTTAGGCACCTTTTTTAATTCGAGTAGTGTTGTACTAGTTAGATAGTCCACTTCTTCAAGTCCTGAAATCGTTGGTATAGATGGCGAAGCACCTGTTGCAATTAAAAATCGTTTTGCAGAAATTTTCTCCCCATTTACCTCAACTGTATTTTCATCAACAAACTTAGCTTCACCCTTTATTAAATCAATGCCATATTCATCAATTAAATCTATATATTTTTGATTTCGAAGTTCGCTAACTAATTCATCCTTTTGATTCACCAAAGAGGCTAAATCGACTTCCCCAGCAGATGTTTGTAAACCTGTGAACGGATTTGCTTTTGCTAAATGATTGATTTCTCCTGCTCTAAGAAGTGTTTTTGATGGAACACAGCCAATATTTACACAAGTTCCTCCAACTATTTCACGTTCAATCATTCCCACTTTTGCCCCATATTCAGTTGATTTAATAGCAGCAGAAAAAGCTGCCCCTCCTGAACCGATTATGAGTAAATCATAATCATCTTTGTTGTCTAACTCGATATTTATCAAGTCCTGTAATGAAAATTCTTCTATTTCTTCTGGTTGATAATTTGCTTGCTGAATCGCCTGCTCTACATTTTCAGCATTAACTTCATCTGGTAATTCAAGTACGGATTCACCACGTCTAAAACTGGTTTCGATATTTTTAGCACCTATGCTTGTTAATGCAGCATCAATATGTTGTTCACATCCTGTACAGGTCATTCCATTGATTTTAATCCGATATTTTTTCACCATTTATTCCTCCTCTATTTATAAATTACACGGTAACTTCAATCAAAAATTAACGATTCAATAATAGGGCATTGATGTAATGATTTTTGATCTGGACATCGACTTTTTAAGTCCTTTAACATTAACTCAATACGCTTTAAGTCTGCAATTTGTTTTTGAATTTCTATTTCCTTTTTTGATACAAATTCAAATATATTTTTGCAACGAACTTCATCATTATCAACAACGCCAAGTAATTTATAAATTTCACCCAATGAAAATCCAAGGTCTTGCAATCTTTTGATAAATTTTACACGCTTAACATCATCATCTGTATATATCCTATAGCCTGCATTTGTTCGAGAGGGTTCTTTTAATAATGCTTTCTGTTCGTAATATCTAATCGTCTCTTTATTTACACCGCATTTTTCTGCAAATAAAGTAATTTGGTAACTCAAATTATTCACCCCTATAAACATAATAAACCGTGTACCTTAGTACACGGTCAAGTATAATATTAAATTCCTCTTCTTCAAATGTTCATGTTCTGCCCCTATAAGGCAATAAGCGACTTTCCTAATTTAACAATCGCATCAATTAGTGGAATATCATTAATTAATTTTATTTTAAAACTTCAATAAAACGTTAGTTATTACTTAAGGTCCCACTTTAATCAGTATGATCTTTCAGTATTAATTTAGGTATAGCCTTGATATAGAATAATTCTCCTATCAACTCCACAATGGTCTGTGTAACAATTACGGCTGCAGCTAACGTTGCCCAAGAATCGGGTAAAGCTAATGCTAAAGGAAGAACTACAAGGGAGTTCCTTGTTCCAGTACTAAAGATTAATGCTCTTCCTGCACCCTTATCTAAATTGAAAACATATGCAATAAAACGAGATACAAGTGGTGTAATGATTAAAAACAAAATATATATCGGAATTACACGCATAATTATCTCGAAATCACTGTATATCTTACCAATTTTCGAAGCCACTACCACAATTAATACTAAAGCCATAAATGGGACGGGTAACCATGCTGTAAGTTCTAATGCCTTCTCGCCAAGCGCTCTCTTTTTAGCCCATAATTGAGTAATAACGGCTAATATTAGAGGTACAACTATTAGTAATAGAAAAGCTTCTATGAATGGACCTATTTGTACAACTCCTACCATCTCTTCACCTATAAATAGCCATAGATACAATGGAAGCAATACCATTTGTACTACAAACAAAATAGGTGTGGAAGCCAACATTAATTTCTCGTTTCCCTTCCCTAGTTGAGTAAAGACTATTACGTAGTCAATACATGGGGTAAGTAAAACCAAGCAAACTCCTAATAAAATTGGTGGAGATTGAGGAAATATTGTTATTAAGATCCATACAATTATGGGAACAGCTATAAAATTTCCAATTAGTAATGCCACCATAAATCTGATATTTGAAATTGCCTCACGTAGCTTTAAGAATGGTATTTGCGCAAACATTCCATACATGAGAATGGCTATGAATGGCGAAATAGTCCAATCCAAGCTTGTTCCTAAATCCTCGTTCGAGATACCTAATACTCCTCCGAATATAAGAGAAATACCATATATCCAAATTTGTTGATTTTCTAACTTCTCCCTAGTAATCATATTTAAAATCATCCCTCATTAATAATACCTCTTTCAAGGTCAATTTGTTCCTCAATTAAGTAATCCTTTAGCTTTGCCAAAATACATTCTTTCTTCTATTAAGGTTTAACAACAAGTGCCATCTGAATTAACCTTTGTTAAACACTCTGACCAAGTAAGACATTCACACTTCAATCCGTTCTTTAATACATCCAGCATTGCGTCAATATGCTTCTTTTGTTCCTCTAATTCAGAACACTTGATAGTCGCCATTTTTCTCCACCTTTCAGATGGAGACACCTGATTATCAAAACCCTCTAAAAGAACGCCAATTTCTTGAATACTAAAACCTGCTAATTGAGCCGTTTTTATAAATTTTAATCGGTCGATACCTTCAGTTGTATAGCGTCTTTGTCCACTTACTTTTTTAGGAGTGGGCATTATTCCAATTGACTCGTAATAACGAATAGCTGAAGGATTAACATCTGTCTTTTTTGCTAACTCACCAATAGAAAGGAGCGAATCCATAATTATCACCTCTTGACTTAAAGTTTACTTTAACTATTATACTTTAACTATACATTAGGAGATGGTTATTTGAAAAAGTTATTTGCTGGAATTGGAATAGTTGGTTTATGTGCGCTATGTTGTGCATTACCCGTTATTGGTATTACAGGACTTGCGGGTATCGTTGGAGTAAGTTTTGGTTATTGGCAATGGGGAATTTTGCTGATTGCTTTGGCATTATCTGTTTTTCTCATTTTAAAAACAGTGAAAAAGAACCGTACATGTAATGCAAGTGCAGGTTGCAATTGTTCCTCTAGTTCGTGTAAACATAGTTAACTATCATAAAGGAGGTTTTCTGTTATGGATCAATGTAATTGTTGTACAAGCTCCTCAAATGTTGCTTGTAATATTAGTGCCTTCAATTCAGAAAAAAGAAGACGTTATGAGGTACTTCGAAAGGAATTGACTGAAACGCTGTCAGTCAAGGGAATTATCAATGGTTACACTTTTGTTTTCCCAAATGATCAACCGTTATTACTGAAAATAGCCGAATGGATTACTTTGGAAAATAGATGTTGTCCATTCATAAAATTTTCACTAAATGTAAGTGGGGATTCAGAATCTATAAGAGTGGAATTGACTGGAAACGAAGATGTTAAGAACCTCTTGAAAGAAGAATTCCAATTATAAAAAATCACAGTTTTAAAAATGGTAGCTGAATAGCTACCATTTTTAATTTGAACATATTTTTTACATTTTCTTCATTAGAACTGTGAAATTTAGATATTTCTTCTTCAACTCTTCTGCCAGTTAGCACAAAATAGGCTATCAAATCGACGATTTCCTTATTGTTATAGCACCAATTAAATTAAGTGAAAAACTTCACAATACAATCCATAATGCATGATTATATTCGTAAAGAAATGTAACTTAAGATACTTTTACAATTAATAACTATAATACATTATTAATCAAAAAAAATTGATTTATAACTTGTTAATCAAAAATATTTGATGTATGATATGTTCATCAAATATTTTTGATTAAACGAATGGAGGGTATTTATGCTTCCTGTAACAGTTGATTTACAAAGTACATTCAAACATTATGAAAAAACATTTAAAGCACTTGCTGATGGAAAGAGGCTGCACATCCTATATTTATTGGCAAATACACCTGAAGATTCGATTTGCGTTTGCGATTTAATGGAAGAAATGGACCTGCCGCAATCAAAACTCTCTTATCATTTAAAAATATTATTGCAAGCAAACTTAATTATTCAGAATAAAAAAGGTACTTGGAGCTATTACTCCTTAAATCATAAAGAAATAAATAATGTTCTATCAGAAGAACTTTGTTGCTTGTTCCGTAAAAACTAAATTGAATTAATGAAAAGGAGATGTATATATGTCGGAATCACCTATAGTAATCATTGGCGCAGGTCCGGTAGGTCTTGCCGCAGCTGCCCATTTAATTGAATATGATCAAGGATTTCTTGTTTTGGAAAAAGGTTCTAAAGTGGCAGATAACATTCTTGTTTGGGGACACGTCCAGTTATTTTCCCCATGGGAATTCAACATAAATGAAGCTGCCAAAAAGTTATTACAAAAAACGGATTGGGTTGAACCTAAAGCTGATAAATTACCAACTGGTAAGGAACTGGTGGATGAATACTTAGAACCTTTATCAAATCATCCAGAACTAAAGGAAAGAATCCTTTATAATGCTGAAGTTATGAATATAACCAAAAAGAACACAGATAAAATGAAATCTAATTCTCGTAAACAACAACCTTTCACTCTTTATGTAAACCTTAATGGAAGCATTAAAAAAATAGAAGCAAAAGCAGTTATTGATGCCACTGGAACTTGGAATCACCCTAACCCTCCTTTTGCAGATGGTGTATGGAGTAATGAAGCACTAAAAAACAGATTGCATACCCATATCCCAAATTTACTTGAAGAACAAGCAATTTTTAAAAACAAGCACGTGGCAGTAATAGGGAGTGGGCATTCTGCTTTAAATACATTAATTGACCTAGCAGAATTAAAAAACAAATTTCCAAACACAAAGATTTCCTGGATCATTCGTAAGCAACACGTAGAAGAAGCTTTTGGAGGAGAAGCGAATGATGAACTGCAAGCAAGAGGTGAACTCGGTACCCAAGCACACCAGCTTGTTGATAATGGTCTTGCCAAAGTTCTCACTGGATTTTATGTAGAAGAAATTACAGAGAAAAATGGACATTTTGAAATAAAAGGTACAAACGGGGAAATTTTAAGTGAGGTAGATGAAATTGTAGTAAATACCGGAGCCAGACCTGACTTTTCCTTTTTGAACGAGATAAGATTAGATATAGACCCTGCAGTGGAAAGCACACGCGAACTTGCTCCTCTTATTGACCCTAATCTTCATAGCTGTGGAACAGTACGTCCACATGGTGAAAAGGAGTTACGTCAGCCAGAGTATGGATTCTATATAGCCGGGGTAAAAAGTTACGGCCGTGCTCCGACATTTTTAATGGCAACAGGTTATGAACAGGTTCGTTCAATCGCTGCATACCTTGCAGGGGACTTGGAGGAAGCTAGAAAAGTAAAACTGAATCTACCTGAAACAGGGGTTTGTAAAGTATCCCCCATATCAATACCGTTGGAAATAAAAGGAGTAAATACTGGAAGTAGCTGTTGCACAACAACTAGAAATTGAAAGAAGAGGTTGTAAATGGTCATTAATCGTGGTGGAGTCCTAAAAAAAGAGTATTTTAGGTCCTATATGAATCTAATAATGAATGCCATGGAATGCTCTGTAGAAAAAGCGAAAGACATTACGTTTCAACGAATATTTAGCAACAATCCAAAAAAATTAGGAACCACAAGTTATCAGGAATTTCTTCTGGCATATGAAGAATTACAAAAAGAAATAAAACATTTATAAGTTACCTTCTTACAAAACAATAACTAAAAAGGGCTATTCATTTGAATAGCCCTTCAGGCTGTCGAGAAAGTCTCGGCAGCTTTTTTCACAATTTCACTTTACAACATATAGTAGTTCGATAATGTCTTAAGAACCTTATGTTGCGATCGGAATCAATTAAAACATCAAAAACCTCCTTTTTCAAAATCATACTTTTAAAATTAGGGGGTTTTTCTACAAGCTGAAGGGCTATTCATTTGAATAGCCCTTTCTTTCATTAATTAACTACTGTTTACTAAAGCTTTGGTAATTCTTGTTCCCACCAGAAAGATTAAATACCTCTTTAAATCCCATATTCCTTAATACATTCTGAGCTGCATTACCGGTTACTCCACTGTTACAGTAAGTAACAGTTGGGATGTCACGATTTAAGTTTTTAGCTTCGGAGCGTAAGTTGGCCAGAGGGATATTAATTGCTCCATTTACGTTAGAAACTTCAAATTGCTTGGTAGCTCTCGTATCAATAATTTGTAATTGTTCACCACTTTCAATCCGGTCTGTTAATTCTTGTGGTGTAATTAACTTGTTTTTCTTATCAATTGCATTCTGCAAAGCCATTCCTGTATACATAACTGGATCTTTTGTTGTACTGAATGGTGGTGCATAGGCTAAATCTAAATGGAACAGATCTCCAGCCTTAGCTCCAAATGATATAGCTGTTACAAATACATCAATTCGCTTATCAACACCATCTGCACCCACTATTTGAACACCAAGAACTCGACTTGTTTTTCTGTCTGCAATTGCCTTAATAACGATTTCTTTTCCTCCAAGATAATCTGCCCTCGATGGTTTAATATTGTGGAGAACTTCAATGTTAAAACCTTCCTGAAGTGCTTCTTTTTCACTTAACCCAGTATAACCAACAGCAAGGTCAAACACTCTCAAGATTCCAGTACCCAGGATTCCCCGGTGCTCCAAATCTCCACCAGTGATTACATCTCCGGCAATACGACCCATTTTGTTTGCAGTAGAACCCAATGGACGGTAAATTGCTTCTCCAGTAATGACGGAGAAGCTTTCCGCAACGTCGCCTACTGCATACACATCAGGAAGATTCGTTTGCATTTTGGTGTTGACTTTTACAGCACCTGATGCCCCTAATTCAACACCAATTTCTTGCGCCAATTTTGTATTTGGACGTACGCCAGTTGCTAAGATGACGATATCCGATTCAATGGCTTTCCCTGATTTTGTTTCTACAACACTTTCTGTAATTGTACTGGCTTCCTCATTTAGCAGCAGATTCACACCATTACTTCTTACATGTTCTTCAACACTTCTTGCCATATCCTTATCCAAGTGTGGCATGATTTGGTCACTTCTTTGGATTATGGTTACTTCCAATCCTTTATGCTTCAGTTGCTCAGCAACTTCAAGTCCAATAAACCCGGCACCTATTATGGTAACCTTTTTTGGGTTATTCGCTCTCATATAGGAATCGATACTAGCTGTATTTTGGATGGTACGTACCTGAAATACATGTTCTTTATCTGCGCCAGCAATGTTTGGCGTTATTGGTGTTGCACCTGTTGCAAATACTAACGTATCATAACTTTCTTCCATGGTTTCATTGGTATCTAGGTTTTTAACCGTTACTTTTTTACTTTCCGGATCAATCGTTGTTACCTCATGGCGAGTAAAAATATCGACGTTGTAACGCTTTTTGAACCAAGTAGCACTTCTAGGTGTCAATGATTCTAACTCATCAACTTCCCCACCTAAGAAATAAGGGATTCCGCATATCGAGTATGAGATATCGTAGTCTGCATTATATAAAGTTATCTCCGCATTTTCATCGTTTCTGCGAGCTTTCGCAGCAACAGAAGTACCAGCTGCAACTGAGCCAATGATTATTATTTTCATGTTAAAATTTCCTCCACAAGTATCCAGTTGATAGTATGTTTAATTTTTATTGTAGTTGTATCATTCTACTAGCAGCACTGATCCATTCCTAATAGAACAAATTGTGAGCCATTTGGAGTTTCATCATTGTCTAGTGTTAATCCTTCTAGTGTATCCTTTACATCTTTATCAATAGCTACTTTTATTCCATTGATTTCTTCAATGATGTCATTCTCTTCCGGTGCATCAAAGGATATTCCTAGCTGCGGCCCACAACAACCTGCACCCATGGAGTAAAAGCGAATCCCTTCTCCACCTTTTTCTGTCAAAATCGTTTGTAAATTTTGTTTTGCCTTTTCAGTTATATTCATTTTAAATTCCTCCCGATTAATTTAGTGAAAACTTATGATTGAGTAATCTTACTGTCATTGTTTAGGTTAGCTTCCTTTGTCCATGGAATAAGTGCACATCGTTCAGCCAATTCATTTTCTACTTCGCTAATCCATTGTTTTTCGCTTGAAGCCCTTGCCTTTAAGACTTTGTCTTCTGTTCCTGCTGCAGACAAACTTCGATTAATGATCCACCATTTCGGATTGATTTGAGCACGTCTAAGATCTTCTTGTAAACGGGTTGATTCAAATACAGGCGTAGCTTCTGCTAACGTTACAATTACCACTTCGGTTTCTTCTGGATTACGAAGACGAGGTAACAGTGCTTTCACGCTTTCTGGCGTACTTCCTGTAGAGCGACTCATCTCTTTATGATAAGCTTCTGATGAATCGAGTAATAGCAACGTATGACCTGTTGGCGCTGTATCAATGACAATTATTTCGTCTTCTGACCTTGCCACTACATCTGCAAAGGCACGGAATACTGCAATTTCTTCAGTGCATGGTGATTCCAGGTCTTCTTTTAAATATGCTAATTCTCCTTCGCCTAATTCCCCTGCTGCTGAAATGACTTCTTTTTTGTAATTT
Source organism: Bacillus sp. CGMCC 1.16541 (assembly GCF_003184905.1). GTDB lineage: Bacteria > Bacillota > Bacilli > Bacillales > Bacillaceae_H > Priestia. The sequence continues at coordinate 78,234 of NZ_QFRU01000012.1, read as the reverse complement.
TCAACTTCAATTTCCGGGTCAATACTGCTGATTGATAAATTTTCGTCTACATCACTATTTTTAAACATGTAATCGAGATGAGATGCTGGATCGGTTGTCGTTAGATGAACCTTGTGTCCCTTTTCCGAAAGTCCGACTGCAATAGCAGAGGCAACGGATGTTTTTCCAACACCGCCCTTACCCATTGTAAAAATTACTCGTGTATTTCTATCCGAGAAATCATCGATAACGTCACGTAACTGGGCTAATTGATTCAATTCAATATCTTCATTGTTATTTCCTTTGTCAACAAATGGATTATCGCTAACCAGTTGGCGTAGGCTATCAATACCTGTAAGAGAATAAGGGACATATGGTAGTGATAATGTGTTTATTGGCTTTAACTCTTTTGGTATTTGACTTAACGCATCTTGTTGACTTTCATAAAATGCAGTCGCGACTTCATCATCTGAATCATGTGACTGAAGGAGTCCATTAATGATCAGCATTTGATTTTGTATTCCTACTTCTCTCAATTCTAAAGATGCCCGATTTGCCTCAATGAGTGTTGATTCTTCTGGTCTTGCAACTAACATAAGCGTTGTTTTTTCGGAATCAGAGAGAGCCTGAACTGCTTTTCCGTACATATCCTTCTTATCTCCAAGACCTGAAAGGGGTCCCAAACAAGATGCACCATGTGTACTTTCTTCCAAAAATCCACTCCAGGCAGTTGGGAGCGACAAGAGTCTTAATGTATGACCAGTTGGGGCTGTGTCAAACAACACATGATCAAATTGATTTAAGATCGATTCATCAGCTAATAAATGGGAGAATTCATCAAACGCCGCAATTTCTACCGTACAAGCACCAGAAAGTTGTTCTTCCATTTGGTTCAACACGGATTCCGGAAGTTTACCCCGATACGGTCCAACCGTTTTCTCACGATAGGCTCTTGCAGCTTCTTCTGGGTCAATGTTGCTAGCAAATAAGTTTTCCACTTCGGGAATTTCAATCGGATTGCTGGATAGTCCAACCCCAAAGACATCCTGTAAATTTGATGCTGGATCGGTACTGACCAGGAGTACCTTTTTCCCTTGATCTGCAAGGGATACCGCCGTTGCACATGCTACGGAGGTTTTTCCTACACCACCTTTACCTGTAAAGAACAAAACCGGTGTTTTTACATGTTGTGCTGGATTATATAGTTGATACATATCAATTCCTCCTAGTTAATCAAGTTTCATGGATACACGCACTCGGGGTTTTTGCGTAAGCTCATCAGTTTTCGTTTCAAACCATTCAGCAAAATCCTCATTTGTTGGATATGTCCCCACTCTTACTACCTCATTGTCTAAAAGCGTTATTGGTAGTGCATCCACTCCCTTATCATGAAGTACTTGATTAACTGTTTCGTTATCCGAAAAAGCTGCTGGGTCATTTGCTAAGTTATAACGTGTAATATCTACGCCCTTTTTTTCTAATGAATAAACTGCTGAAGCAACCCTTGTTAAATCAGGGTCAACACTCGGTCCACAAACTCCAGTGGAACAACACATTGCCGGATCAAAGATTTCAACTTTTTTCATGTCTACACATCTCCTCATTAATATATAACTATATCCTTATGTTAAAGGTTATAGAAAAGCCCCGACTCTTCTCATGGCTTTCCCACTATTATTCTCCTGTTTCTGCAAACCGTTTGATACGTTCACCAATTTCATCACGAACGCTTTGGAATACTTTCCATTGTTCCTCTTCAGTTCCTTCTGCTTTTGCCGGATCATCAAATCCCCAATGTTCTCGCTTAACATGTGGTGGTGTCATTGGACATTTGTCAGCTGCATCTCCACAAAGCGTAACAGCCAGAGTTGCGTTGTTCAAGAATTCTGTATCGATGATTTCTGATTTTTGATTTGATATATCAATATCCACTTCAGCCATTGCCTTTATAGCATTAGGATTTAAACCATGTGCTTCAATTCCAGCACTTCTGACTTCCCATTCGTCACCAATGTATTTCTTAGCCCAACCTTCAGCCATTTGGCTTCGGCATGAATTTCCTGTACATAAGAAGTAAATTGTTTTTTTAGCCATTCTGATTCTCCTTTTCTTTCCCTTCTTCCTTTTTTCTCAATATACCTGTAGCTTTCCCTGCCAGCAAAAAGAAGATGATACCCAGTACATAGCCAATTAAGGGAAAGTAAAGATTGATTGTTCTAAGTCCTAATCCTGCAGAAATAAAAAACAAGCTTATTAAACCCAATAAGGTAGGAACTATAAATGAAAGTCGCATAACCATGCCCCCTCTCCCATCACACAGTTTACATAGGTACAGTTAAAAAATGACTAATGTTAGATACAAGCCTATTAACGTAATAAATAGAATTGGAATCGTTAAGACAATCCCAGTCTTAAAATAGGTTCCCCATGAAATTTTAACTCCCTTTTGGGATAATACATGTAGCCATACTAAAGTTGCCAAAGAGCCAATTGGGGTGATTTTTGGACCTAAATCAGAACCAACCACATTCGCATAAATAAGGGCTTCTCTTAATACACCTGATGTATTTGTTTCCGCAATTGCTAAAGCATCAATCATTACAGTTGGCATATTATTCATAATGGATGACAGGAATGCTGCAATAAAGCCCATCCCAACAGTAGCAACAAATAATCCTTCATCAGCGACTGCTTGAATCACTCCAGCTAGTGCAGAGGTAAGACCTGCGTTTCCTAATCCATAAACAACCACATACATACCAATGGAAAAAACAACAATATTCCACGGTGCGCCTTTAATCACTTCTTTTGTATGAACAACTGGACTCCGTCTTGCCAATATGATAAAGAATATCGCAATGATTCCTGCAATAATTGATACCGGTACATTGATGTATTCACTCGTAAAGTAACCAATTACTAATAACCCGAGGATATACCAAGATAAGCGAAATATTTTTATATCCTTAATTGCATCTTTTGGTTCTCTCAATTTGGATAGATCGTAATTTTTAGGTATACTCTTTCTAAAATAAATCAATAATACAGTAATCGTTGCAGCCAGCGCAAAAAAGTTTGGAATAATCATTCTGGAAGCATACTCTACAAATCCAATACCAAAGAAATCGGCTGAAACGATATTAACTAAGTTACTGACAACAAAAGGCAAGGAAGTTGTATCTGCAATGAAACCACTTGCCATGATAAACGGAAAAATCATTTGTTCTTTAAAATTCAAGTTTCTTACCATCGCAAGGACAATAGGTGTAAGGATTAGCGCTGCGCCATCATTTGCAAATAAAGCAGCTACAACAGCGCCCAATATACTAATATAAACGAACATCTTTATCCCATGACCTTTTGCTACTCGAGCCATGTGTAGTGCAGCCCATTCAAATAAACCTATCTCATCTAATACTAATGAGATCAGAATAATTGCTACAAAAGATAAGGTAGCATTCCAAGTGATGTCGATTACCTCAAGCACATCAGCAAATCCGACTACTCCTACTAATAACGCAATAATGGCTCCGCCCATTGCAGACCAGCCAATGTCTAATCCCTTTGGCTGCCAAATAACAAAGATTAGTGTTACTACAAAAATTAAAATTGCGAGTATAAGCGTTGATGACAATGTTTAAACCTCCAATTAACAACATGTAATTCGTGTACCTTGTTCTTCCAACTCTTTTAATTTTTCGCCTTGGTCTGGCAATTGATCAAGAATCTGACTGACGAAAGAATAATATTCGTTGTTTTTATTAACCGAATAGAAAATCCATTGTCCCCTTCGTTCTTCCTTAACCAATCCCACATCTTTTAATTTACGAAGATGTTGACTGATGGATGGCTGGCTCACTTTAAAAATCTCAACAAATTCACATACACAACAGTCGTGGGAGTCAAGAATTTTAACCATCGTTAATCGTGTTTTATCACCTAATAATTTCAATATTAATGCAGCTTTTTCCATTTCAATCACTGTTTTCAGCATCTCCATATCCCCTTCCTAATATAATTTCAATATTAGTATATAACTATTTGCTTATTCATACAACAAATTAGCCCAAAGAAATATAATTTTATATCTTCTTAATGGCTTTATATTATTATATAATAATATGTTTATATATGTTACCGATTAAATGTTATGTTTCTTTAAATGTATATAAGTACAAAAAACGGTCGTTTATGGAACTAAAAATAAATTTGTCAGAAAACAACCTTTTTCTATTAATTCACAGAACCAAAACTCATTCCCAAAAACAAAGTCACATTTTTAATTACTAAGACCCTTTTTGGTGCTATTATAAGTTTATAAACAACTTGAAGTAGGTGATGAATGTTGATTTTTGGTTACGCACGAGTGAGTACGGAGGAACAAAACTTGGATATGCAAGTTGATGCTTTAACCAAATTTGGAGTGGAAAAGATTTATAAAGAAAAATTGACGGGTACAAGAAAAGACAGACCTCAATTAGAAGAGCTTCTTAAAGTCTTACGCACTGGCGACAAAATTGTTGTATATAAACTTGATCGTATTTCACGTTCTACAAAACACCTTATTGAACTTAGTGAATTATTCAACGATTTGGGAGTCGGTTTTGTATCTATTACTGACAGTATTGACACTTCAACCGCAATGGGTAAATTTTTCTTTCGTACAATGGCAAGCATTGCAGAATTAGAACGAGATATTATTAGTGAAAGAACAAAGTCCGGTCTTCAAGCAGCAAGATCCAGAGGAAGAAAGGGTGGTAGACCTACAAAAAAAAGAGACAAAGTAGAAATGGCGATAAAAATGTATACGAGCAAGGATTACACAATTAACCAAATAACAGAAGCAACAGGAATCAGTAAAACCTCACTGTATAGATACTTAGACAAAGTAAATTAGGAACAGACCAAAATTACTTATAAGGATTGATTTAACTTGAGTGTAAAAGAATTACTGACACCACAACAAAGAAGAGATATTTTAAACCTTAATAATTTATCGGAATTTGAATTCACTGCATATTACAGTCTATCTGACTATGATATTGAAGTCATAAATCGCCACAGAAGAGACCATAATCGACTGGGGTTTGCACTCCAATTATGCATATTAAGAAATCCCGGTTGTACCTTAAATAACATGTTAGAAATACCCGATAACCTTATTACCTACGTGGCTAAACAAATTGATGTAGACCCAGACGTTTTCTCTTCATATGCTCAACGTGATACAACAAGGCGTGAACATTTAGAAGAAATACGTCAAGTATATGGGTATAGAAATTTTAATAACAGTAATTATCGTACGGCTTCTAATGCTCTTTTAAAATCCGCATTAGAAAATGAAAATACAATGTATCTAGTACGTAATGCAATTGATTTATTACGAAAGGAAAAAATAATATTGCCTGCAATACCTACAATAGAGAGAATGGTTTGGTTAGCGAGAACACGTGCAGAGAAAAAAATATATGCCATACTAATCAGTAATCTTTCTGAAAGAAATAAGCACGGATTAGAAAAGTTGATTGATTTAACTGTAAATAATAACAAAACACAATTGGCTTGGCTTCGAGAAATTCCCGGTCAGTCATCACCAGATTCTTTTTTAAAGGTCATAAAAAGATTACAGTACATTAAAGAAATGAATATCACTGTCGAGACCTCACTAATACATCCCAATAGACTTTTGCAATTAGCACGAATTGGGGCAAGGTATGAACCACATTCTTTTAGAAGGTTTAAAGAAAATAGAAGATATTCATTATTGACCGCCCACTTGTTAACTCTTTCCCAAGACTTAACCGACCATGCCATTGAAATTCATGATAGACAAATGATGGTGTTACAATCAAAAGGAAGAAAAACTCAAGAAGAAATGCAAAAGCAAAACGGTAAATCGGTCAATGAAAAAGTAGTACATTATGCAGATATAGGGACGGCTTTAATCAAAGCTAAGGAACAAGGAATCGATCCTTACGTGGCACTTGAACAGGTAATGACTTGGGAGAAGATTGTAGAATCCATTGAAGAAGCTAAAATATTATCAAGACCAATGGATTATGATTACCTCGATTTAATAAAAACACGATATAACTATTTAAGAAAATATACGCCAGTCTTATTGAATTCTTTAAAGTTTAAATCTACTAAATCAGCAGATCCTTTGTTGAAAGCAATGGATTCGATACGTGAATTAAATGATTCTGGAAAAAGAAAAATCCCTGATGGCTCACCTTTGGATTTTGTTCCTAGACGTTGGCAAAAACATGTTTTTGATGACGAAGGTAACATTAACCGTCAATATTATGAAATGGCTGCTTTAACAGAACTCAAAAACTATATCAGATCTGGTGATGTTTGGGTTGAGGGCAGTCGATTACATAAGGACTTTGAAGAATATTTAGTGTCAAAGGACGATTGGGAAAAAGCAAAGGTTAAAGGGAGTAAGATAGCTGTAAAAGTAAGTTTTGATCAGTATATACAGGAAAGAATTGAAACTTTAAATACTAAACTATATTGGATTTCAAAAAACATTGATAAGGTCGAAAGTATCAACATTGAAAAACAAAAAATACGTGTTGAGAGACTACAAGCAGATACTCCCGAAGAATCTAGAAACTTTAGCTTATCCCTTTATAATATGCTTCCAAGGGTTAAACTCACTGATTTATTAATGGAAGTTGCTGAATGGACTGGATTTGAAGAGTCATTTGTTCACGCTTCTTCAAATCAGCCACCTAAAGGCGAGGAAAAATCCATTGTAATGGCTGCGTTGATGGCGATGGGTACGAATATTGGATTAACTAAAATGGCAGAAGCAACTCCTGATATTTCATATCGCCAGATGGCTAATGTTATGCAATGGAGATTACATGAAGATGCAATGACACGTGCTCAAGCTACACTGGTAAATTACCAGCACCGTCTATCCTTGGCTTCATATTGGGGAGATGGATCAACATCTTCTTCAGATGGTATGCGTGTACCTGTTGGCGTATCATCGTTACATGCAGACTCAAATCCGCATTATGGAACTGGGAAAGGGACAACAATTTACCGTTTTACAAGTGATCAATTTTCTTCATTTTATGCAAAAGTTATTAATACGAATGCAAGAGATGCTGTACATGTGATAGATGGATTATTACATCATGAATCTGACCTTACAATAGAAGAGCATTACACTGATACAGCCGGATATACGGATCAAGTTTTCGGATTAAGTCATTTGTTAGGATTTCGTTTTGCACCTAGGCTAAGAGATGTAAGTGACACAAAATTATATACCATTTCTTCCCCTAATGATTTTCCAAACATAAAAGGTATACTTCAAGGTAAGATTAACACAAACGTTATTAAAGATAATTTTGATGATGTATTAAGGCTGGCGCACTCAATTCGGGAAGGACGAGTTTCTGGATCGTTAATAATGGGGAAGTTAGGTTCATATGCAAGGCAAAACAAAATAGCCACAGCTCTTCGAGAGATTGGGAGAATTGAAAAAACAATCTTTATCCTTGACTATATTACAAATGAAACATTAAGAAGAAGGATACATCGTGGGCTAAATAAAGGTGAAGCCATGAATGGATTGGCTAGAGCTTTATTTTTTGGTAAACGTGGTGAATTCAGAGAGCGTGGCATACAAGATCAACTCCAAAGAGCTAGTGCATTAAATATATTAATCAATGCAATAAGCTTATGGAACACTGTGTATTTGGGTGAAGTGACAAAAGAGTTTAAGCAAAATGATGTCCTAAAAGAAAATTTACTCCCACACATCTCCCCTTTAGGATGGGGACACATTAATTTTCTTGGGGAATATAAATTTGATTCGAATAGATTGCCAGGGAATTCTCTAAGATCATTGAATAAAAGTTAATCTATAACATAAGCCAAATTCCTTAACGTACAGGGATTTGGCTATATTTATGTCAAAATGTGCTTAGCGTACAAAATTTCCGAAATGTTGGCGGTACCCCTAAAATATAGGTAAAATTAAGACAGGTGTATCCTTGGAGAACAATTTAAGTCTCTTCTCCAACGAACAGTTGTATTAAAGAAAGATTAAACAAAAAGACCTCCTCATATGAAGTGGTCTTTTTGTTTTGTTAATGTAAGAAAATAGATAAAAACAGGTTCTGGTGCAAAAACTTCAGGGCAATTGCAAGTAATCTCTAAATTTTGGACATACTGATACTATTACTCTAAAAAAAGGGGCATGATCAGTATGGAAAACCAAAATGTATTCAAATGGAAACATTATCAGCCTGACATTATTTTGTTAACAGTGAGATGGTACCTACGGTACAACTTAAGTTTTCGTGATTTGGTGGAAATGATGGAGGAGCGTGGCTTATCCATGGCTCATACAACGATTATGCGTTGGGTTCATCAATATGGACCGGAATTAGATGAAAGAGTACGACGTCATCTTAAGCCAACAAATGATTCCTGGAGAGTCGATGAAACGTATATTAAAGTAAAAGGTCAATGGATGTACTTATATCGTGCAGTTGATTCAGAAGGGAATACCATTGATTTTTATCTAAGTGAATTAAGAGATAAACAAGCAGCCAAGCGCTTTTTCAAGAAAGCCTTGGCTACTTCTCATGTTTGTAAACCTCGCGTCATAACAGTGGATAAAAACCCAGCTTATCCTGTAGCAATTCAAGAGTTAAAAGAAGAGAAACGTATGCCTGAAGGCATCCAAATGAGACAAGTGAAATATCTCAATAATATCGTAGAACAGGATCATCGTTTTATAAAAAAGCGAGTTAGTTCGATGTTAGGATTGAAATCATTTCGTACAGCTACTTACATACTGAGTGGCATAGAAGCCATGCATATGATGAAAAAGAAGCAGGTTCATTAGGGGGTGAAGTCTACCCAAAATCAAAAAGAATTCATCCATAAGTTGTTTGGATTAGCTTCATAAGTTAGCAATTTAAAGGAAACTCACACTCTATGTTTCTAACGAGTGATTTTTGCACCAGAACCCCTTAGAAAAATTAATCAGTTCCTTATTCTGCTGCGCCCATTTCCAAAAGGCTGCTACGTCAATTCCTAAAAATGTTCGTTTGTTTGCTCTTAAGATGTTATAGGGCAATTCTTTTTTCTGAATCCAGTTATAAATGGTATGAACATCAACTTGCAGACACTCTGCTAGTTCATATACTGTCATACTTCCCATATGAGCTCTTACTCCAGGTATACCTAAACGATATAATCTAGACTCTAACGCTTGTATACTTCGCTGTAAACGTCTAGATAGTTGATCAAGGGTCTTGATTCCATACCATCTTATCAAGTACTCATCCTCTTTTTTTGTCCATCTACGTAATGACGTTTTTCGTACTAATTTTAACAGTCTGATCCGATTCGCAACAGAAGAAGGGCTCTTGCCTAACTGTTTTCCAATCTCTCGATTGTTCATCCTGTTAATATTTACTTTTAAGAACGTATCTTGGTCAGGAGTCCATCTTTTACGTATGCCATTTTGTTTGTTGCGAAGTTGGAGTCGTGAGACCCGTTTATTAACCGATTCTTTACTACGGTTTAAACATTCACCAATTTTTTGGAGTGTCATCTGCCCATATTGTTCTTTTAGAAATAAATCTTCTTCCTTCGTCCACAGTTTTTGATTTTTAGTCACTATATCTCCCTCCAATTCGCGACTTAGATGTATAGAAAGCTACGTATAGAGAATAGTAGTGAAGATGTTCATCTTATCTCAGCAGAAATTAAATCCTGTTTCATTTACCTTTTATATACTGGTCATAGGCTACCACTTTGTTTATTCTGTTTTTGTCTAATTTGTCAATGAAACTGTAAACAATCGTTCTTTTTTTCTTTGAGTTCTTACTTTTGATACTCGTATACAACAGGAACTTTGTCCATTTTCACCGTTTTCGCCACGACATAACGACGATAGCCATCTTTTAAGACGTTCGATCCTTTTTCAATCGTCAATGGCTCATCTAGGCGCCCCGTACGCTTCACAAAATCAATGACCTTTTGTGTTTTTTCAGGGTTTGGGCGTGTCTTTAAGAACTCTTCAGGTACAATAATGTCATCGAAGCTTAAAAGATCTTGTGTCCCTTTTGGCTGATTAGTCATTTGTTTCTTTTTTGGATCCACCTTTTTCTCTTGAACAGGCGTCTCCTTCACTTCTGGTTGTACTGATTGAGGTTCTTTCTTCTGTTCATTTGCTACAGGCTGAGAAATAGGTGCTTGTGCTTCTTCCTGTGCAGTAGATTCTGTGTTCTTTTGGGCTTCAGAAGACGCAGAAGCTTCTTGTTTAGCTTCTTTTTTCGCATCTGAATCATTCTTCTCTTTATCATTTTTATTCGGAAGAACGGTAATCTGGAAACAGATTACTCCTACCTCACCAGGACATTCATCAATGGGAATGTCTAACGTTGGTTCTCCTTGAATGAGAATTTTTTCATGCATAATACTTTTCTTCGTGAGTCCCGTTTTATTAAAGGCTTTCTTCGCAACAAACACGGTATACGAAATAAACGTACTCTTCTTTAATCCTTTCGGCGCAGATGGTGACCCTTTTTCACGCATATCAAAGGCAACATAGCGATCGTACTCTCGTAGTGGCCCTGTGGCTGATCCGGTTAAGGTAATTTTATGTGGCATAATAGTTTCCTCCTGCGTAGATTAGTAGTTATTGTTTATTTAGAACACAGTTCTAAATAAACATAGTCTATTAAAACATCAGCTTTTAAGAGATTTCTACTTTTTTAATTAAGAAGCTGTGTCTTTTAACTGATTGTGTTGACGCAAGTATTCTTGTTCCTCTGACGTTAAAGCTTGTCCTAGGTCTTGTTTTACCTGAGCGATCTCCAACAAGCTATACGTGGAGCTGTGCTCCTGCAGCAAATTCTCTTCTTCTGGTGTTAGCTCTTGTCCTAAATCTTGCTTTAACTGAATCATTTCAAGCTGTTGATCCAAAGAAATTTCTGTTTCTTTTGGAGCTTCTTTTTGCTGCTGTTCAGCCTTTAACCAACTTGGAACGAGTTCTTTACGGATAATATGTTTGGGTTTAGCTAAAGTTGTTGTTTGACTTTCGTTATGTATAACTTCTTGTTGATTTGCGTATACTGATGAATAATCCTGACTTTTAGGCTTTGTTAAATCATAGAATTGATTTTTTGCAATTTGATAGATTAATCGACACATATCCCGTAGGGATAACGGATTGCCTTGTTGATTGGCTTCATGCACATATTTATCTAATCCCACAATGGATGTATACGCAATTTCATGTACTTGCTCTTTTTCAATCTCAATCTCTGTATCTCGTTTTACGGCTTTTGCAGCATTTTGAATACGAGCATAGAAGTCTTGTAGTTGATGTCCATATTTACCTGCATAGACTTGATTGACTTTCTTGGGAACACCTTTAATATAGCTGAATGACTGTGAAACAGATATTAAATGATTATTTATATGATTTACAGGTGAATCAAGGTTAATAAAGGCATCAGATGATTTATGGGTCTCTAAGCTTGGTGTATCAACGTTTTCAACACTTTCTGGAGACGTCACAGGACGTGTCACAGGAGTGGTCATTTCTTCTTGTTGAAGCGTTTGTATTCCTGTTGTATCATGGGCAAAAAAGATTTCGTCGCAAATGTGATGAAAGTTTTTATGGCTTTTAAGGATAAATACATAACTGTCCGGATGAGTACCTGTTGTATCTTCTTTAATGTAGCGAGCGACAATGATAAACGGTGTCGCTTTTAACGAGCGTACAAAACGAGAAACGGTACTTTTAGACACATTAAATTTCTTCATAAGCGTTTCAGAACGGATTGCTTGAATGCCCGTAGCCACTAGGTTATAGATGACATAATCGAGCATTTCCATTCTCTTTTTAGGAAATTCTTTATGTATAGCAGATTGTTGTTGTTTAAAGTGGGTACGAAGAATGTCTAAGAACTCTTCTTTCTTTTTACGAAGTATGGATTTATTGGTCCATAACCATTTGAACCGTCCATTGAAGGTATCTACATCTTTTAAATAGCAAGTTAATATCTTTGTCATTTGTTCATCTTCTCCTTTAAGGAACACAAAAAAGACACTGTTTCCCTGGAAAAAGGAAAACAATGTCTTGATTTTGATGAACTAAGCCCTTGAAATAGCTGTCAATTTCATATAAAATAAAAACATAAGTTTTATCTTATAGAAAAACTAACTCTATTAACAAGAGACTTCGACAAGTGTTTTCCCTACTGCAATTAGGGGGAACGGTTTAAGTGTGTTGGTCGCACTACTTAAACAGTTGAAGTCTTTTTTCTATTCCGGACATTTTTGTTAGTTTTATTATAGCGTTAATTAATCTCATAATTCAATAAAAATTAGTAATATATCTCAAAAGAATTCTTTTTAACTGTTTTTCCCTAACAATAAATTTAGTTTATTATACAATTCATTTTAAAAAATGAGGAGGGTCAAAAAAATACCCCTCCTCAATATATTGAAAATATGTTATAATAAGTAACTTTTATAATGAAATTACGACACTATAATAATAAAAAGCTTTTACTATCCCGGTCAGTCCCAGGATAGTAAAAGCTTTTTATTATTTACCCATTAATTTTTCCCACCATGTTTTTTTCTTTTCTAACTCTGCACTAGCAGAAGCTTCTTCAATCATTTTTTTACTTTCAGACAATCCCTTCCTGAGTTCTCCTATCAACTCAGCGTCTTTTCTGTTTATCATTTGCTTCAGTTCTTGATTTGTTTGGCTAACTTTTTGTAACTCTTCTACTAATTTTTGGTTAAATTGCATCTGCTGTGTCATCTGTTGTTCTTGTTGTTGTAACATCTTTTTTATTTCACTTAGTTCATCATTTATAGAGATGGAACCTTTTTCTTCTTGATTTTTGACTGTAATAGTTATAGGAAGCCCATCACTTGCTAAATTATCGTTCACATCTTCTTTTAATAACCCCTCGCTATAGAGTTCACGGATTTTCTTTAATAGATCTAGCGATTCAATACTTATTTTATAACGTCTACCTTCTTTTTTGAAATTTAAAAACTGTTCATGATTAATTAGATACCTTTTTAATGTTTCAGGAGGAATGTTGGTATATTCAGATGCTTCTGGTACACCAATGAAGTTTACGCTTTCAGAATTATTCATGTAATCCACCACCATTTATTAGTATTTTATGTACGTTCACTCAGTTCACGGTCGTTCGTTTGTGGGTTTTGTGAAAGTTCACTCGATTCACAGTCATTCATTTACCTTATTTAATTATGTTCACTCAGTTCACGGTTATTCACCTGTTAAGTTTATCGGTGTTCACTCGATTCACAGCCATCTATTCATTTAATTTTATATGATTTCGATAAAAAATCAACAATTCCTGTTTGGAGTTTGTGTATATATCTTATTTTATGAGCTTTTATGACTTAAGTTTAACTTAAGTCATACTTAAATGAATGGGATGTATTTTGTGATGAATACATGGTGAACTTGTGGTGTAATTAGTTGAACTTGTTCTTTGGTTATTTAAAAAGCAGTTGTTAAGCTTGATTTAAGTTTAACTAAAGGTGAACTTGTTGTTTTAGATGAAACCAATTTCTGTTCTGAAGCAACAGGTGGGGTTCTGCAATGAACTAATAACAGTTCATTATCTATTTTTAGAATGGGATTAAGGTGATTTCTATTAAAAATGTACAGAATGTCTACGGAGTTAGTGGAACATTTAAATATGATTAAAGTGACAAAAAATCTTTTTTTATAAAATTTAGGACTATAGGCTATCATATGATTAAAAAAATGGTAAAAAAATAGTTTTATTTATCTTAATGTCAACAAAAAGAGATTAATTGATTCTCGTACATTAAAAATAAAGGGATTGTTGATTCATGTAAATATAGTAGATAGTTTGATATCATGAGAAATAATGTAAAAAATAACATAAACATAAAGAATCGGCTGGGGGGGAGATATTAACTTGTTACTTTCAAAATTGATAGATTATTATGCTCTGTATGATTTGCATAAAGACCGAAGTAAAGAGAATCAATATCATATTGATTTTGATCATGCACCAACGAATATAGATAGAGATGTTTTTTTTGAAGTACCATCATCACTTGCAGATATTGATTTGAATATAACTTCTAAAGAAAATGGCTACAGCATAGGGGAATTTGGATTTGAAAGTTTGAGACCTTCTGGGGATCATCCCAATGATTACGTAAGAGGTGAGTCTTTCTTAAATGAAGTTGGAAATAAGCCTAATGTTATTTTTGTACATGGTTGGCGAATGAAAGGATTTGATAGGGTAAAGAAGATTTTTCATGATTCAATTATGAATAACTTAGGATGGAACATGTACTACTATACACTTCCTTACCATTTAGAACGTCAGCCAGAAGCATCACTTTACAGTGGAGAATTTATGGTTAGTGCCAATATTAATAGGACTGTTGAATCTACTAGGCAAGCAATCGTTGATTTAAGGGCTCTAATTCAATGGATGAAAAATAACAAACAAGGTCCCGTAATTATAATTGGTGTTAGTCTCGGTGGCTTTATCTCAAATTTAGTTGCTACACTTGAGTCAGAAATTGATGCATTAGTTTCTATATTTTATTCTAATCGTCTTAGTTATTCAATATGGAATACAATTCCTGGTAAGTATATAAGAAGGGACTTAGAGTCTCATGGAGTTAATTACAACGATCTAGTAAAGTATTGGGAATTAGTCGAGCCAAATCAAGCACTTCCAAAAATTAATAAAGAAAATATACTACTAATTTCTGCTAAACATGATCAGTACGTTCATATCCAAGATGCAGATCTGTTGTGGGAGTCTTGGGGTAAACCTACACGTTATGTCTACAATTGTGGGCATGCAGGAATAGTACTTAAACGAAAAAAAATTGAAAAGGATACCATTTCGTTTCTACAAAATAAGCTAAAGAGGTAATGGACATATGTTTATGTTTATAATGGTGGCTTTACTGTGGTTAATGAGTTCAATTCTTTTTTTTAGAAATCCTCAAAATGAGAAAATTAGATGGGCAAGTGTTATAGGATTTTGTGGAGGTTTTGGAGGTATAGGAGCCTTACTAGGAAAAGGGATACATCGGCCAGAATGGGTATTACATTTGGATGGGATATTTACATCGATAGGACACTATTTCACACCATATGGTATGTTGATTTTTGGAATAGTTTATTCGGATGCAATTGGTAATGTAAGAAAGAGAAATATATTAAAGGTACTCTTACTAATTCCGATTTTTATTATGTATCTTATGTTTCAAGTATATCCAGAGTTTAAAGTTGATTTCCGTATTTTAGCAATTTGGGTAGTACCCTATGTAATAGTAGCTAATATTTTATTGATATACGCCGCATGGCGAGAAGATCGTCCAATTATTAAGAGAAGAAAAATACTGACTTGTGTATTTGTAGTCCCAATGTTTACATTTGCGCTGACCACAAATATTATCTTAGAAGCGTTGGGGATTGTGGGCGTATGGCATTATAATCCTTGGATTATAGTAATTCAATTTCTTGTTTTTGTTTACTTTGGAGTTAAATATGGAATTCTTGGAGTGCGGATTAGGTTTGAAAAGGAAATGCGTGATTCCACAATGAAAGCAGCGCGTTCCGGTACAGCGTTGTTCAACCATACAATAAAAAATGAAATAGCTAAAATTGATTTATTAGTGAATCAGATTAAAGAACAAATGCCACCTGAAGAAAGGTCTGCTGAAAATCTAGGGTTAGTTTTAAATTCAACAAATCACGTTTTAGAACTTTCAAGGCGTATTCAAAGTAAGATAGACGCTATAAACCTTAAAGAATCTGAATTTTCCCTCAGAGAAAGTATAGATTCAGCAATTAACTTGCTTAAACCTTATTTAAATATGCATCCTGATATCACAATCATTAAACAATATGAAGTCGATGCTATAGTATTTGGTGATACTGAGCAATTACAAGAAACTTATTTAAATATAATCAAAAATGCCAGTGAAGCAATGAATGGTCAAGGTGTAATTTTAATAAAAGTCTACAAGACTCGAAAAAAGATTCATATTGACTTTATAGATGAGGGTAAAGGAATCGAAAAAGATGAACTTACTCATGTATTAGATCCATTTTATTCAACTAAACATAATCAAACAAATTTTGGACTTGGTTTAACCTACTGTTACAATGTCCTCAAAAAACATGGTGGCGATATTTTAGTGAAAAGTAAGGTCAAAAAAGGAACGACTTTTACATTAACTTTGCCTTCTAAGAGAATTATTGAATTTAGGGTAAATGAACAATTTAATTCTAAACTAATAGGAGAGAATAACCTATGGACAAAATAAAATTAATGATTGTAGAAGATGATCCTGTTTGGATGCAATGTATAAGTGATTATATAGAAAAAGAGAACAATATTACTGTTGTTAAACAAGCTTACAATAAAGAGGAAGCCTTACAAGTTGATTATAATAATATTGATGTAGTTTTATTGGATTTAACGTTATTAAAAGATGAGGGTGATGAAGAAAACCTGAATGGTTTAGAAGTCGCTAGGCACTTATATGAAAAAGGTTTAAAGAAAATCATTATGTTAACATCTTGGGATGAAAAGGATATTATACTTGAATGCTTTGATACAGGTGTTGTTAACTACATAACAAAAACGTCTTATAGAGATATTCCTAACGCTATTAGAGAAGCATTCAGAGGGAAAGTTAGTCTCCATGCTGATGTTACAAATGTATTAGTTGGAGAGTTAAGGAAAGAAAGAAAAATAAAGATATTAACACCAACTGAACGTGAAGTTTATAGCTTAAGGGAACAAGGGTTAAATAAATCACAAATTGCTGACAAATTATATAAATCTGTCGAAACAATAAAAAGACAATTACGAATTATAAAAAGCAAAATGCAGTAAGGAGTTAGTTTGTAGCTAATATTCACATTGCATTTTGCTTTTTTTTGTTATGTTTTCAAGAACTATAATCTATAGAGAAAACTATAAATTTTACCATGATTATAACCGTTTGAGGAGGGGTATTTTTTTGACCCTCCTCCAAATGGTTATAATCTTCTAACATATATTTATAACTTATTATTCATTAACGAGTTAAGTAAAGATTTTAAGGATTCTCTGTCGGACTGTGGTAATCGATTAACTTTCAAAAGTATATCTGTAAGTAACCTAACTTCGTCAGAAGACAAAGAGCTAATTAAATTTGTAAGTTGGCTTATTTCAGGAGTATAAGAGGCATCTGTTTTTTCTTTAGAAGCACTTATAGGCAAAACATCGTTAAGCGTGACACCAAGAGCGTTGCAAATTTTGGCTAAGGATTCGACCTGAATAGATCGAGTACCTCGTTCTATTTCACTAATGGTACTTTGTGAAGTTCCAGATAAAGAACCTAATTCCATAGTGGTAAGTTTCATTGACTTTCTATATTCCTTAATTTTCATACCCATATATTTCTTGATATCCATTGCACTTCATCCTTATAAAATATTTGTATTTAGATTTATCTTATCAGAAAAAATTCGTAAATAATAAAAACCTAAAAATATTTGTAAAAAAATTATCTTTAATCTGTTTACAAATTATATATTATCGAATATAATGTGCTCAAGGAGGTGCTGGAAATAAAGACCATACGAGAAAAGAGGTTAGAGAAGAAATGGAGCCAAACTTATTTATCTCAGTTATCAGGAGTCCCGCAACCAACTATTTCTCAAATTGAAAATGGGACTCGTCAATATCCAACGTTTGAAAATATGAAGAAAATCGCAGAGGCACTGGATCTTAGATTAGAAGATATTTTCTTACCAGGTCAGAAGGATATGAACTAAGTTTTTAAATACTTAACAGCTTAAAGGGGCGATGAACATGGAAGCACAAAAGCGACTAGCATTCTATGATATATCAGATGCACGGGCGAAAAGTGCCAAAACCTTTGATGGAAAGTTGTATACGTTAAAAGGAGGGATAGCAGTAGAAAAAGGCACAGGCGATGTCAAACGTGTAGCTGATATTTATTATGAAGTACGTTCAGTGATGGATCAGGCTCATACCATCGTCGCCAAGCGAAGAAAAAAAGATGAAGAATTGAAGGAAGTTTTACAAAAGACCTGCTAGTTCTTAGATGCAGCATACAAGCGATTTTGAAACGTGCCGAGAGCACGAGTAAGGGAACCTTGACAATTACATATTGCGTGCCTCCCCTAAACGGATCACAAGGGGGTTAAGGTATACGATAACGATAAGGTTCGATGAGTGCGTCCTAAAACTCATCGGTGATCTAGCAATAAAACAGTGACGGTGTATCCACGATCTGTGAAGAATGGTGGCGTGAGGGTAACTCCGAAGAAGCGACAACATTCCAAACAGTAGATACACGAGGTTCTTCGTACATGCCGAAAACGTTGTGCATTATTGGGCTTAGTGAAAACTATGCATGCCAATATAGGGTTTGCCCTTCCAGCCAGAAACGGGTATATATTTCCTTTCATAGCCTTGAAAAGACAGAGATGATCGCTAAACATATGGTAAAATATTACTCTCGGTAGGTTTCAGAATCGATTGTTATGTCTGAATATTAAGAACGAAGGAGGATGGTTATGAAAAACAAAAAATGGTTACTTTCTGCGGTTGCAGGAATCGTTGTGGCTCTAGGAATAGGCACAGCGTTTGTCTCTTCCAACAATTCAAGTGAAGTGAAAGGAAATGGTGAACTAGAAGAGTTAGATCCCCTTGAAATGAAAAAATTTATGAAAGAAGATGGCACAGGATTTGTGATGTATTCCTTTGAGGAAAGCAAACGAGATGTTTACATGAATGAGGTAGAAAAAGCCTTAAAAGAACAGGGGGTAGACGGAAAGGAACTAGATAGTAACGATCCTCAATATGATGGTTCAAAAAACCAAACAGATTATGGATTGACACAAAATGCGGAAACTCTAGCTGCTTATAAGGATGGTGAATTAAAACAACAGATTAAATTAAGTGACTATGATCCATCTCAGTTAGAAACGGAACTTTCTCATTTTATTGAAACATCGAAAGAACTGTATTTCGAAGAATAAGAGATTTGCTTTGAAAGGTGGTGGTATCTTGACGATCTCCCAAAAGGAATTAAAGAAGTCCAAAGACCTCGTGGAAAAGTTGCTAAAAGTGAATGGAAATAAATACAATGACTGGCTACATCAGCAGCACCAACAGTTTATTGAAGAAAATCAGGATTTAATTCTTCAAGCATTAAGCGCCTTTACAGGTGAAGAAGAGGAGGAGGAAAAAAGCGAACCGAAAGCAGCTGAACAAGTTCCTGTAAGACCACAAAGTATTCCGGTAACGCAAAATTAACGAAAAGAGGAGTGAAATACATGTTAGATTTATTGAATAGCGTAGATGTGACGCAGTTAACTTCGCATTTAACCCTTGGGGCGGCTGATGGCATGAATGGCCTCATCGAAAGTGGAAAGTCCATTATTAAATGGATGCAACGTATTGCGATGGTTGCGGCAGCTCTTGCCTTTTGTGTAGGCGGTTATCACTTAATTTTAGGTGGAGAACGAGGTCGTCATAAATGTATCGCATGGTTTGTTGGAGGCGCAGTTGGGTTAGTGGTTGTCATGGGTGCCTATGCATTAGCTGAAGGTGTTAATACAAATATCCGATTTGGAAGCTAAGAAAGCTATACAGTTGATTGTATAGCTTTTTTCTATGCTCATTTTTAGATGAAAGGAATGGAGAAACATGCTGTCTGTCATGTTTATAAAAAGTGAGACAAAAGAGTTAAAGCCATTTCAAAAGTTATCGATTCCAGAAGCATGTGAGATAACAGAAACAGTAGAAACACAGTATCGACTTACTAGAAAAAAGGCTCATGCTGATTTTTTTATCCTCGATGAGGAAGATCAAGAGGTATATGCAGGAACATTGTCCATTGGATCGGGTCATGCTCGGCATGTAGTCGATCATATTAAGAAAAAGTTAAGCTCTTTAAAAATGGACGATATACAGGAAGCTCGAAAGAGAAGTTTTCTTGAACAATTGGAAAAGGAAGTACCGGACCATCTGAAAACAACAGATGGTTCTTTTTCTTTAGAGGAAGAAACAGAGAATCATATGCAAACGACTCAACCACCTGTCCTTTCTACTCATAATCGAAGGTTGATCTATGGAGGAGGGATTTTATCCCTTCTTATCCTTTCAGCAACGTGTTTTTCGACGGTAGCTACTTCTCAAGATCGTGCTGAAACCATTCAAGATTTACAAAAACAAGTCAAACTCGAACAAAAAATAACAGGAACATATGAAAGGGCGCTATTAGGGGATTCACAAGGGGCTTTAAAACGGCTTTCTTCTATTGATGAACAAAGCCTTACGAAAGAACAGAAAAACGTTTATATGAGCCTTCTCGTCGATCAAAAAAAGTATGAGGAAGCTGTTAAGCTTCAAGGAAACCATCCAGAAGTAGTAGAAAGCATGATTTCAAAGAAGGGAGATGTCAGTGCGTTAAAAGAGTTTCAACAAACGTTTCCTTCGTCAACTGGAGCCTTTGATCTTGCCTATCACGAACAACGTTGGGAAGATATGATGCGTCAATCAGGAGTAGAAATGACTGATAAACGATATGAAATGAAGGCTTATGGCTATTTGAAGTTAGATAAAGTGAAGGAGGCCAAAGAAGAGGCAGCTCATATTCAAAACCAAGAATTGAATCAAAAAATAGAAACCTATGAAAAAACGAAAAATGAGGTAGAAGAAACAAAAAAACAAGTAGAGGAAGAGAACAAGAAGGACAAAAAAGATGAAAATAAAATTAAGTCGTTAACCGATCAGCAGAAGAAACAAGAAGAAGCTTTAAAGAATTTATGAGAAAGGATGGATAGGATGTATATGCAAACAAAAGTAAAAAACCAGAAGCAAGCCTTTGTCGTAGGGGTTGAGTACTATGAAGAAGATTTATTTTTGGAAATCGAATTAGGAACTTTTTACACGACTCAACTCCATGCCCAACGTATTGCAAACAGTGTTCATAATGTCATTCTTTTAGAAAATCAGATTGTACTTATCTTTAAAAATGCCGATTCAATCACTCTTACAGATGATTTGCTGAAATATGCGTTCAAGTTTCGATTATGCACGAAACCAACGATGCCTCCTCTTGATATCTCCAAGCTCACTCAACAAGAAAAAGACGACTTAGTTTGTAATGAAGCCTATATGGTGACAGAAGAGGATATGAAAGAGGTACAATGGAACATTAACACGGCTTTTCGTTACCTTCAGTATAAGTATGAGGCAAGAGATCAAACCTTCTCTTCTCTTTCATCTAGTGCCTATTATGTCATTCCTACTTCTGAAGAAATTGACCAGGAGGGAATGAGAAATGCAACCTAATAAATCCATCAAATATGTGTTCGCTGAAAAACAAGTACTTATTCCTTTAAGTGCTTGTTTTTTTGTGTCTATTCTTCTCATCTTGAACTTTTTTTTTAACATGATGCGAAACCTTGTTCAAACAACGTTTAGCGATGTATTTGAACCGCAGCCTTTTCATTTGGACAAATCTTTTTTGACAGAGATTCATCTTCAACAGTACTCGTCTTTATATGGAGCGATGTGTCTAGTAGCTGCCTTATTAACGGCAAAATTCGCTTACAACATTCGATCTAACTTTAAAGATTTAAACCACAATCAGAAAGGGTCGGGACGCTTTACAACAAGACGTGAACTAAAAAAGCAATATCGAAAAGTACCTGAAAAAACGACAACCTATCAAGGTGGAGGTGGGGTTCCTGTTTCTCGTATCCAAACGTATGACCTGATTCAAACCTGGAAAGAGTACAAAGCGTTAAAGGGAATACAGAAGCTGCTCCACACACATCGATTCTTTACAAAGAAAAGTTACATGCTGATTGATGACACACCCGTTAATAATTTAATCATTGGGATTACACGATCAGGAAAAGGGGAAACCTTTGTTTTTCCAACGATTGATATCTACTCACGAGCTGAAAAACAGCCTTCCCTAGTGTGCAATGATCCCAAAGGCGAGTTGCTTGCTGCTTCTAAAAACACGTTAGAGGAAAGAGGCTATCATGTTGAAGTTTTAAACTTACTCAATCCATTAGAATCGATGAGTTATAACCTTTTAGAAATGATAAAAGAAACGTATAAAGATGGTGATTATTCAACAGCTCAAGCGTTATGTAACACGCTATCGTATACGCTTTATTACAATCCAAATGCCAAAGATCCATTCTGGCAACAATGTGCCATGAGTTTATGTAACGCCATGATACTAGCTGTAACAGATAAGTGTATTAAGGAAAAGGAAGAAAATAAAATCACGATGTACACGGTGGCGAATATGTTGTCGGAGTTAGGATCGAAAGAGGTTGTGATTAATAAAAAAGGGGATACGCAAAATGCGTTAGACTTGTACTTTGATGGGCTTCCAACAGAGAGTGTCGCCAAAATGCAGTATGCGACTTCAAACTTCTCAAAAGGTACGACAAGAGGCGGGATCTTCACCCAAACGATGAATGGACTATCCATTTTTACGTTTGATGAAATCGCCAAGATGACCTCTAAAAATAGCGTCGATTTAAAGCGTGTGGGCTTTG
This sequence comes from Bacillus sp. CGMCC 1.16541, assembly GCF_003184905.1. Taxonomy (GTDB): domain Bacteria; phylum Bacillota; class Bacilli; order Bacillales; family Bacillaceae_H; genus Priestia. Next base: position 55,604 of record NZ_QFRU01000012.1, on the reverse strand, counting down.
GAAAAACGATCAAAGGAACAGCAGCACCTCTTACTCGCTTAGAGATGACCTTTCCAGATGGTCAAAAAGAAACGATTAAAACGGATGCCAAAGGGTTATTTGAGGTCAACTTTACAAGCGAAGTAAAGCAGAATGATGAAATTACGTTAACTGAAAAGCTGAGTGATAAAATTGTTACTTCATCGAGGCTTGAAACCGTTATATCGATTAATAAGATCACAAAAGAAACAGGAGCTACGACGTTTACGGTGGAGAAGCAACATCCAAGTATTCATGTAAAAGAAGTGACCTGTTTTAAAAAACCAATCGCTATTTTCATGGTCACACCGGATTATGATTCTAGTAATCACGTTATTGCCTCCATTTTTGTTCGTCAGTTGTATTATATACTCGCCAAAAATGCTTCATTAGCGAAAGGAAACAAGTGTCATCGAGAAGTCATTTTTTTACTCGATGAGTTCGGAAATATGCCGGCAATCGAGGGAATGTCCAACATTATCACGGTTTGTTTAGGACGAAATATACGTTTTAACTTAGTGATTCAAACCTTTGCACAACTAAAAAATAAATATGGTAATGATGCTGAAACGATTGAAGGAAACTGTGGGAATACGATCTATATTTTAAGCAATAACTACGAAACAGCGAAGACCATTTCACAAAAATTAGGGGACGGTACTATCAATTCTACCTCTCGAAGTGGGAAAGGGCTATCAACGGATAAAAGTAAAACAGAGGGAGTAGATGGAAAGCCTTTATTAACACCCAATGAATTAATGGAACTTAAAGAAGGAGAAAGTGTGGTTGTGCGTGTGGTAAAACGTCAAGATAAAGCACGTCAGAGAATTAAAGCACATCCGATTTATAATACTGGAAAAACAGCCTTGAAATACCGTTGGGAATACCTCGGAGAGGACTTTAATACGGATCGTTCGATTCTAGATATTGATATTTCGTCTTTACATGAACAAGTCAATCCAAGATCCTTGGTCATTCATAATTTCTTTCCTTTTCAATCACAAGCTCCATCAGTGGAAATTGAAGAGGAACTAACCGAAGATCCGTTTACTTCTCTAACGTATGAGAACTATAAAACTAAGACAGTCAAAGAGTTCTTCGGGGAAGATAAGAACGTTTCTACTGCTCTAAAAGTACACTTACCAAAAGCAATGAATAAAACGGTGGAAGAGATTGAACAACAGTCCATGAGTGAGTTTGAAGAGGAATTAAATATGCTAGGAGTTAGTGACCAACTAAGTAAAAATGTTCACCAACTTCTTCAAACGAAAATAAATACCATTATTAGGAATTTGAAACATGAGATGGAAGAACAAGAAGCTTAATATCAAAAGGAGGAGAAAGAATGACAAGTATTTCAAAGGAACTAGAGCGTATTTTAGAGGAATATGCACCGATTGTGAAGGAAGGGCATCAGGTGTTAATTGGCTTACTAGATGGCACTATACACTTGGAAAAAGGTCAGGAAGGAGAAGCACCTGTACAAATTCGTGTTTCTCCTCTGGATGAACGATTAGAAATAACGGTTGATACGTTGTTTCAAGGCATGTAATACGTGCATAAGGAGATGAGCAGATGAAAGATGAAGAAATTCTTGAAAAGCTCCATGAGTTTTCGGAGTACTTAGATGTTGGAAATATCCTTACTTATTTATTACGGAAATTGGGGTGGGGATGTATTCAAGTCCTCTCATTTCTAGTAGATGGACTAGAAGGGATTACAGACAGTGTATTAGGCGTTAAATCGTTTTTTAATTCTCCTGACATTCAAGATTTTATTACGAAGATTCAACCCTTTTTATATGTGTTACTGGCCTTTTCCTTTCTGTATATCGGCTATATGTTGATTATTCAGAAAAAAGTCAATCGTGAACAAATTATGATTAACATTTTTATCTCAATGGCAGTCTTACTTTTATTAAATACAAGTATGTTAAAAGCTGATAAGTTCACCGATCAAGCCATTGAAGCTGTTGATTTAAATGAAAAAGGAACCGTAAGTGAAAAGATTATTAAAAGTAATCTAACAGATGTAGCGCAATTTGATCTTACCAAGTGGAAGAGTCTAGAATTAAAAGAACCGAATAAAGTGCCTCAAAAAAATATTATGATGATCGATATTACCGAAAAGATGGATGAGGATTTTAAAGTGAGTGAGAAAGATAAGCTATCCGATGATGGACAAAAAATCATTACACATAAGGCAGCTCTTGCACCTAATGGAAAAGAAGGATTAGTAGAATTAGATAATGGATGGTTTGATTTCTTTCCCGAACTTTATTACCGATGGTCATGGAACTTCTGGACAATTGCCATCTCACTTTTTGTTATAGGCATGACCTTATTATTTACCTCTATTAAGTTAGCAAAACTATGTTACGAGCTAGGATTCAACGCGATTTTAGCTCAATTAGTTGCGCCTGCCGATGTAGCAGATGGGCAGAAATTAAAAGCTGTTCTAAAAAATATCCTGAATACATTTCTAGTGACAATTATGATCTTTATATCTATGAAGGTCTATTTAATGGGAACGGTCTTTATTAGCGATAAGCTAGAAGGTATTCCGTACCTTATCGCATTAATTGCCTTTAGTATTGCTGTCGTAGATGGCCCGATTATGTGTGAACGTCTCTTTGGGATTGATGCAGGATTAAAAAGTGGTTGGGGCGCTCTAGCAGGAGGGTTTGCGATGGCAAAAGGACTTGAAAGTGGCATCAACATGATGGGCAGAACAGCAAAAGGGGGAGCCAACCTTTCAAAAGGTATTGGTAATGTAGGAAAAGGACTTGGTAGTGGTGCTCTTCAGACAGCAGCAGGAGTTGGAGGTCTTGGTAAAGGGTTAGCTACACAAGGAAATAAAGAAAAACAGCCAGCTCTACATGAAGAAATGAAAAAGGCAGGAATGGCAGGTGAGAAAGGAAACGTTGCTTCTAAAGGTCAAAACGCAGGAAATGAGCAGAAAGCTCAACAACAAGGGTTATCTTCTACTGAAAAGCAAGAAGGGGGCAAAAATACTGAAGGAAATTCTTCGGAAGGAAAAGGAGCAGGTCAAGGTCAAGGAAGCTCTTTACAGGATGAGATGCAAGCAGCAGGTGTTTCTACTGATAGTCAGGGATCAACTTCCTCTGTAGAAGGTGGAAATATATCTCTCCATGATGAAATGCAAGCCTCTGGTTATGGTGAAAGTGCAAATGAAGGTATTGGATCTTCTGTAGAAGGTGGGAATGCTTCTCTCCATGATGAAATGCAAGCTTCTGGTCAAAGTGAAAGCACAAGTGAAGGTACTGGATCTTCTGTAGAAGGTGGAAGTGCTTCACTTCATGATGAAATGCAAGCTTCTGATCAAAGTGAAAGGGCAAGTGAAGGTACAGGATCTTCTGTAGAAAGTGGAAGTGCTTCTCTCCATGATGAAATGCAGGCTTCTGGTCATAGTGGAAACACAAATGGAGGCAGCTCCTCTGTAGGGAAGGCAAGTACTCCTCTACATGGTGAAATGCAGGCTTCCGGTCATAGTGGAAGTACAAATGGAGGCAGCTCTTCTGTAGGAAAGGCAAGTACCCCTCTACATGGTGAAATGCAAGCTTCCGGTCATAGTGGAAATACAAATGGAGGCAGCTCTTCTGTAGGAAAGGCAAGTACTCCTCTACATGGTGAAATGCAAGCTTCCGGTCATAGTGGAAGTACAAATGGAGGCAGCTCCTCTGTAGGAAGTGTGAGTACGCCTGTTCATGAAGAAATTCAAACTTCCGGTTACGGCGGAAGTACAAGTGAAGGCGGATCTTCTGTAGGAAATGTGAGTACACCTGTTCATGAAGAAATTCAAACTTCCGGTTACGGTGGAAGTACAAGTGAAGGTGGCTCTCCTGTAGAAAACGTAAGCTATCCTACACCAACAAGAGAACCGTCTGTTTCCATGCCGACAGGGATGGATCAAGCCCAAGCCCAAGTGGCAGCTACGCAGGAACCTCGCCAAGGAAAACAACCAATTGAAAAAGACACAGTTCCTGCTTCAACAAACGATATTCCAATGCCAGATCAGAACCGGATAGAAACACGCAATATTGCACAAGTGGTAAAAGATAACTTTAAGGGAGGGGTAGGAAAGGTAAAAGAACGTATTGATAATTCGCAAACAATCCATAAAACAAAACGTTCTTATCAAATTGGACGAAATACAGGGCGAGATTTACGAAACCTTGGATCAAAGAAACGAAATAAACCAGAAGAGAAGTAACAAGCGTTACTTCTCTTTTTTATAGGGAGGAGAAGAATCATGGCAAACTATAACATTCCGAAAGAAATCTCGACGGAATTAAAGATTAATAAATCACTTTATCTCTTCGATTTGTTGTTCATTATTGGCTTACTTATGGTCACGATGATGTTACGTTTTTTTATTCATCCTACACTTCAAATTCCCTTTTATATCTTCATGGGCATATTTGGGCTATTGATGATCGTTAGACCAAGTACGAACCCTAAAAAACGGATGTATGAAGCGTTATTACTTACATTGGTACGAAAGAAGAGCACGTATTGTGCGATAGATCGGGATCAAGAATAAAGGAGGGTAATAGATGGCATTATTTGATGAAAAAATCCTAGAAAAAGAGAAACCTATTTTAAAAGAAAAAAAGACAAGTAACTCCCTTCTCTTTGATGAAAAGGAACTGGATAAACAGATCGCTCGTACAAAGAAAAAGAATCCTTTTTCTCTGTTACAACTTCCAAAGGCTGAAAAGGAAAAAAAGAAAGAGAAATTACCGGAGGTGAAAAAAAGTGTCGCTGATATTATTCCCATTATCGATCAAACAGATAGTGGATTATTTCAGCTAAAAGATGATGGAGGCTTTTTTGGAATCTGGCAGCTTCAAAGTACAGATATCAATGCCATGCATGACCAAGAGGCAGGACGCAATATTTATACACTGGCTAAAACATACCAGGGCGACAAAGATCCATTTAAAATCATCTCATTAAACTTGCCTGTTTCAACACAAAAGCAACAACAGTATCTTGAAAAGAAGATTCGAGAGGCCAACAATGCGTTATCCCTTCGATTCTTACGAAAAAAGTTAAAAGAGCTTCAATATTTAGAATGGGGGCGAACCAATCGAGAATACTTTCTTTTCCTATATGGACCGACTGAACTCGCTGTAAAAGAGCGAAAAGACCAATTTATGCGAGATATTCAACTGGCTATCCCTCTGTTACCTGTTTCGGATGAAAAACAAATTAACCTTCTTTACAAACTCTACAATCAAAATGCCAAGCTTGGTAATAAACAATAAGAAAGGGTGAAAATAAAAGGTGATAAAATACGCTATCCGACTTCACAAAAATAAGCGTGACGCTGTTTTAATTTTTCATGCAGCACCCGATTCAGAGGGACATTTTCAGTGGTATATTACGGAACATAAAAATGTAGTAGGCCAACTAATTGAAGACGAACTGTATGAAAGTTACATTATAAATACTCAACGAATAAAAGAAGAAGGATATGAAGGGCTGTATCTATATTGTAAATTCACCTATCTAGAGGCCAATAAAGAAAATACAACAGAGTTTATAAAATTATCTTCTGATATTACTAAAATCATCGAGTCTGGTACAGTTTTTGACAAAATATCAACGTTTGATGAAAACGGTCAAATAACCTAATTTTTATAAAAATTCAATTTAAAAAGAAGAGAGGATGAAACATAGATGATGTCTTTACCTTTCCGTAAAAAAGAGAAAACACCTCAAGAGATTAAGCAGAAAAAAGGATACAATCCTTATTTTGTGGCGCAGATTCAACCACAAGGAGGCGTGAGCTTTAAAGAAAATCTTGTTCGAAATGGTGACGGGTATTCGACTTGTATTCATATTTATGAGTACCCAACGAACGTGAATGATTTTTGGCTGGAACCGATCATGAATATGCCAAATGCCATTACAACCTTAGATGTGGTAAGCGATGAGCGAAAACAAGTCGTAGAAGCCATCAATAAAAATATGTCGGAACAAAATGCACGGCATGTGAATGCCAAAGAAAACATTGATCGTATGGATGCACAAGAACAATATTTAGATATGAAAGAGCTATACCGTCAAGTCACAAATGGTGAAGTGATCAAACGAATACACCTTCGCATTTATATTGCAGAAAAAACGATTCCTGACTTAGAAAAGCGATTAAAAGAAGTCATTCATCACCTTGAAACGCATAACTTCAGAGGATCCATTTTCTTAAATGAACAAGAGTACGAGTGGGAATCGTTAGTGACGCACTTTGACATACAAAAGAAGTATCCCAATAAGCGAAAAGGAAAGGAAATCCCCGCATTAGCATTAGCCGGAGGGTTTCCTTTTCATTTTACCCACTTAGATGATCCATACGGTACGTATCAAGGGACAACTCGTACAGGTGGTAGCGTCATCTTTGATTTGTTTCACAAAGACCAACAACGTAAAAGTTATAATGCAGTGTTGATGGGCTTAATGGGCGCAGGTAAATCCACATTTTTAAAGAAAGTCACCACGGATAATGCCATTAAAGGCTATAAGATTCGAGGATTTGATATCGTAGGAGAGTTTGAAAGTCTCGTCAGAGAATTAGGAGGTAAACAGATTGCGCTAGATGGATCAGAAGGGCAAATTAATCCCTTACAGGTATTTAAAACACATGTACATGAGATTAATAGCTTTACGCAGCATTTATCCAAACTAACCGTTTTCTATCGCTATATTGCACCAGAAGCAAAAGATGATGAGTTAAAAGAGTATGAAAAGTTACTTCGCAAACTCTATATCCAAAAGAAGTTATGGAATGATGAAAAAGGCGCAAGCAATCATATTACAGGACTTTCACCAGAAGCCTATCCAACGTTTAGTGAGTTCCTACAGCTCATTCGGAAAGAGCTATATGCAAATGAGAAAACAAGAGAGCATCATCCGAACTTAGGAGAGTATCGGAAACGTCGTCTTGAACTCATTGAGCTTAACATTGAAAACTTGGTTGAAACGTACGCTCATTTGTTTGATGGCATTTCAACCATTGAAGATTTTAACGATGAACAAGTTGTATTCTTCTCCATCCGTCATTTATCCAAATTAAAAGATGAAATTGCACAAGCACAGCTTTTCAACGTCATGAGTTTATTGTGGGATGGGATGCTGCAGAATGGAGAAGCACAACTGGCAGCCTTTACGAAAGGGACATTGACCTTTGAAGATGCTGTTCGTTATCTCATTGTTATTGATGAGGCTCATCATTTAATTAACACGAAAAAAGGAAATGAACATACCTTAGATTTCTTAACTGAGTTTAGTCGAGAAGCACGAAAATACTTTGCTGGATTGATTTATGCGAGTCATTTAATCAGTGACTTTGTTCCAGATGGCTCCGAACAAACAGCGATTGAGAAAATTAAAAAACTCTTTGATTTAACGCAATATAAATTTATCATGCAGCAAGATGATAACAACTTAGATACCATTCAACGAGTCTTTAAAACAGGGATTACTGATAGTGAATTGGCTGAGATTCCGAAGTTGCCAATAGGAGATGTCCTTCTTTGTATTAAGTCCGTAAAAAACATTCTCTTTCATATTGAAATCGATGAGGAAGAAAAAGTGCTGTACGGTGGAGGTGCATAAGCCTTGCATATCGTTTTACAGCTCATTCCAAAGAAATATTTGATTGGAGGCACGTTGATCCTGTTAGGATTATCGGGCCTCTTAATCATGAGTACAATTGTAGCCATTACAGGTGAATTTGAAAAAGATAGTCAACAAAGTGAGGTAACAGAGATTGAAGGCGGAGGCATTGGTGTAGGAACGGCTAATGTGTCACCAGAGGTCATGAAGTATCAACCCTTGCTTGAAAAGTACGCACAAAAACATGGGTTAGATGCTTCGTATGTGCCAATTATGATGGCACTTATGATGCAAGAAAGTGGAGGAAAAGGCAACGATCCGATGCAAAGTAGTGAGTCTTATTGTGGATCAGTTGGGTGTATTTCTATCCCTGAATTATCGGTCGATAAAGGAGTTTTACATTTTAAAAGTGTCCTAGAAAAGGCTCATTATGATTTGAAACTTTGCCTTCAGTCGTACAATTTTGGCGGTGGATTTATCAATTATGTCATGAAAAATGGAGGCAAATATACACCAGAGCTAGCAATCTCTTTTTCACAATTGCAATATCAAAAGGTAAAGCATACAGGAAATTATCACTGTGTGCGTCCTGAAATGGTTCCTTATTCCGCCTGTTATGGCGACGCCTTGTACGTTAACGCGGTTTTAAAGTATTACACAGGAACAATCACAGCTGATGGGAAACCGGCAGCTCCTGCGAGTGGAGGAAGTGGTGGGAAATCGGGTGTGAAAGTGATTGACGCAGGCAAAACGTTGATTGGTAAAACACGATACGTCTTTGGTGGTGGACGCTCTCAATCTGATATTAACGCAGGACGTTTCGATTGTTCAAGTTTTGTCAGATGGGCATTCGAGCAAGTAGGAGTGAATGTCGGTCCGATGTCAGGAGTAACAACCGATACACTCAAAACACAAGGGCAAGCAATCAATCCAAAAGACATGAAGCCTGGAGATGTGGTGTTTTTTGATACCTATAAGATAGACGGCCACATTGGAATCTATGTTGGCAATAATCAGTTTTTAGGCTGCCAAGGAAAAACAGGTGTAGCCATCGCAAGTATGGCAAAAGGAACGTATTTTGGTGAACGATTTAATGGAAGAGTAAAACGATTTTAAAAGGAGAAAAGGCGATGAAAAATAAAGCAGCACTATTATTTGGAGCGCTTGCCGTTGTGGTGGCAGGCGTGACCATTTTCAATATCTACCTTAACCATAATATCTCCAACACAACAGCTTCGAAACAAATTCAAGTCACAAATGACAGCTTACAAGAAGAAAATAAAGAGCTAAAAAAACAACTAAGTGAAGTTCGCCCTTCTGCCCAAGAACAACAAAAACGAGATTACTTGAATACGGTGAATCAATTCATCGATGTGTCCTATCATCGTGAAAAAGATGGATTTGAGGAACGAAAAAAGGTTGCAAAATCCATCATGGACAAAGAGCTTTATGAGCAATTTTATCCTTCTGAAAAGTTCGTATATGGAGATAGTTACACCTCTACTCCAAACGATGTACAGCTTTATGTTCAACAATATGATGGAGGGCAAGAAGAGGTTGAAGTCATTGCAGAATTTACAAATCATCTTGTCATAAAAGATGAGAATGTCGACGATCAAACGCATGACATTATTAAAGTTTCTCTACGGAAAGAAGAGAATAAATGGGTGGTTTATAGTATTGAAGAATTGAAAACAGAAATCATGAAATGAGGTGGAGCAGATGGCATTTAAGAAGCAATTTGAAGATTATCGATTTAATTTAAATCGCAATCGGTCATGGAAGTATACAGCAATGTTGATCTTTTTCTTTATCGGTTTTTTATCCTTACTGACATCGAAATTCTATTTAAAAACAGAAGATCCTTTGTATCATACGAAAACCTATGAGGCCATTTCTTCTAACATAACAGGAACCGTAACTATTGAGAATCGTGTGTATCATCCGGCTAATGCCTCACTGGATATGGTCATCAAAATGGATCAAACAGATGAAGAAGAAGTAAGCTTTGTTGCACAAGAAAAAGCGAATCCAAACATCAAATTACCTGTTCATTTATTGTATGAAGATGATGGCTATTATGTGGTAAGAATCAGCAATCTATCTCCACATTGGGAAGCACTTGCCTTTGATCTATATCAAGAAAATGAAGAAAAAGAAACGATAAACGTGGATGATGTAACGAGTGATTCAGAAACAGATTCAACAGAAGAAATAGATGCTCATGGGTTAATTACGACGCTCTATTCTGACCAACGAAAAACGAAAAGTGAAGAAGGGAAAGAAACAAAAAACAAACAGGAATATGCGCTTTTGGTCAATGATTTAGAGAAACAGTTTGTCAAAAAGAAAATGAAAAACTATGAAAAAGCAATCACAGTAGAAGCCAAACATAAACGCCAAACGCAACAAGAAATGAACGAGTTACAACGTGATATGAAGTACCAAGTGAATGAGGAAAAAGCTGATACGGAATCAAAAATTGCGATGAAAAAGGATGCCATTCAGTCGAGTGATGCAAGCATTCAGCTCTATAAAGATGAACAAAAAAGTTTACAAGAAAAGCTCCAAAAATTGAATGAAAAGCAACAAGATTTAGCCATGAAGTGAAAAAAACAGGGGGACGCAAAGGGGACATGGCTCCAAAACAGGGGGACATAAAGGGGACATTGGGATTTTAAAAGGGGACGTAAAAGGGACGTACACCAAAAAAAGGGGACGCAAAGGGGACATTTAGCGATTTTCTTTGTACCCACGGTTTTGCTAGGCTCTGCCTAGCCCCACACCTATGGTGGGGGCAAAAACCCCTTATGCTCTTCTCTCTTTTTAGGGGGGAGAGCACTACTACAAAAGAGAGGTCGGATAAAATGGAAATTAAAATTCGATATATTGATCCAGTTGCACTAAAAAAAATTGATAAAATCGCAAAAGAAAAAAAGATTTCTCGACAGGAATTCTTAAAAGGTCAGATTGAAACACTCGCTGTTTTTCAAGAACAAAAAGATCGTGAAGCAGAGTTAGAACGTCTCATTGATCGAAACATAAAGATGATGGAAAGGTGTGCAGTTGCCATTGAAACCATCAATGGATTTATTCAAGATATGATGGGAGAAGATGAGGAGTGAGTACATCTTCTGTTATTCCAGGCGTGGTCTTGAAAACAAAATTTGTTACATCTGATAAAAAAGCTTTTCAAGATTATGTTGATTATGTAGATCGTGATGATGCGAAGAAAGATCAAGAAGCCCATGAGAAACTATTTACTCTTTATCAAGATTATATGGATAACCCTGATAAGACATCTTCTTTGTTCACCCAACAATCGAATCAATTGAATGACGAGGAGAAAAAGCAATTAAAAAAGTTGTTTGAAAAAGCGCAGAAAAATAACAGTACTATGTGGCAAGATGTTATCACATTTCATAATCCTTGGCTCCAAGAAAATGGTTTATACGATGCTGATACTCATACAGTGGATGAGAAAAAATTAATGGAGATTACCCGTCAGTCTATGAAGGAAATGCTTAAAAGGGAAAGGTTAAATGAGTCGGCTGTTTGGTCAGCTGCCATTCACTACAATACGGGAAACATTCATATTCATATTGCGACAGTAGAACCACAACCTACTCGTGAACGAGGCAAAAGAAAGCCTAAAACGTTGGATGCGATGAAGTCAACAGTCGTGAATCAAATTTTAAATCGAGGTGAGCAACACCAGAAAATAAATGAGTTGATTCGAAAGGATATGGTCGGAAAAAAGAAGCAGGATTCTTCATTAAGGTGGAAGAATCGTGACATTCAACCATTGTTTCTTCAAATTTATAATCATCTTCCAGAAGATAAAAGGCAGTGGCAATATAGTTACCGAACATTAAAACCAATGAAGCCATTTATTGATGTGTTAAGTCAAAAATATATTGAAAAGTATCATCGTAATGAGTACCAACAATTACTTGGAAAATTAGATAAGGAAGTAGAGGAATTAAAGAAAGCCTATGGAGAAGGAAAGGTTGATGAGAAACGATATAAGAACTATAAGCAAACGAAAATTGATGATCTTTATAAGCGAATGGGCAATGCTTTCTTAAAAGAAATGAAAGATTATGATAAGCAGCAGCAACAGATTAAAAGAATGATAGAAAGTAAGAAACAATCAAAACGTCCTGCAAGTTTTAACCAAAAGGTCTCTATGCATTTTGCATTAAAAAAGATGGAGCGAGCGTTTAAATCAGAATATGAAAGTTGGAAAAACCAACAACATTATGAACAATTACAAAAAGAAATTGAACATAATCGTCAGGAAGAGAGGAGTTATTAAATGAATAAACAACGTATGAAATTATCACTGGATGAGGAAACAAAACAATATATTCAAGCGTATATGAAAGAAAACAATATCGGATTTACGGGTGAAGCTATTGCTCAGATCTGTATGGAGCATAAAAAAACTAAAAGTAATGAATGGTCGTTGCAATATATTTCGGAAGTGGTCAGCAATAACTTACATCAGGTTTTAAAAGATGAATTAACAAGGATTCGTCTTGGTGCAAATAGTGCTGATAAAAACACACAAATTTTAATTGAATATATGAACGGTCTTTTCTTCCATCATGGTTTTGATGGATTAATGACAACAGATTTACAAGAGTTAGATAGCACAAAGGTTGCGAAGGAAGCTGTTGAGAAGCGTATTGCAAATCAACGTCAAAAACGGATTGATTGGGAAGAGTCCAAAGGGAAACAACCATCTTAATGATGGATTTATATAAAGGTAGTTTTAAACATGTAGAGGAGGAATCAGATATGTTTTTTAACAAGGATTTAGTGTTAGCTTCCATTAAAGCTGTAGGAGAGGATCATGCCATTGTACAGTATCAAGACAAAGAAGTAGAGGTGAATTTAAGTCCAGAAGAAGCGAAGGAGTTTCATCAATACGTGGTGCATCAAGAAAATATGTTGGTACCCATGAATATTAAAACACAGAAGCTTTTTGTGGATTTAGAGGAGCCTTGGTATGAACAGGAATTAGAAGAGCTTAAGGGGATCTCCTATCAAGAAGAGGAGGGAAAAGATGAGTAAAACCTATGCGAAAAAATCCGTCGAAGATAAGCGTAAAGAGGTTGAAGAGTTAACAAATGGGATGGAGAAGAAGGTCGAGCAGCATTTTCATTCTGCCGAAGAACTAAAAGACTATTTATCTTTTATGGGTAAGTTTTATCAATACTCGATGTCGAACACGGCTCTTATTCAAGAACAGTTTTTTGGTGCTCAAGCTGTTGGCTCATTTAAGTTTTGGAAAGATAAAGGGTTCTCTGTCAATAAAGGAGAGAAAGGCATTAAAATTCTTGTGCCAAACAAAACGGTTCCCAAATTCAAAGATGAAAATGGAAAATTAAAGTCCATTGCTAAAGCTACTCCTCAAGAAAAGAAGCTAATTCAAGAGGGGAAAAAAGAAGTCACTCAAGGCCGACTGTACTTTTCAGTCGGTCATGTTTTTGACGTGTCGCAGACAAACGCAAAAGCGAGTGATTTACCTAAGATATTTCCGAATCGTTGGTTAGAAGGCAATATAGAGGATTACAAGGCACTTTATAAAGGAATGGAAGCTATTGCAGAAAAGAACGGTATTTCCATCATTGCTCCTAAAGAAGAACTGGGCAGCGCAAAGGGCGTATCTTACACGTTAACAAAAGAAGTTGCGCTAAATCCTCGCAACTCTGAACGTCAAAATGTAAAAACTTTGGCACATGAATTAGCTCATGCGAAACTTCATACAAAGGAGACACATCTAAACTATACAGCTGCCGAAAAAGAATTTCAGGCAGAAATGACGGCTTACACCGTTTCTTCTTATTTTGGCATTGATACGAGTGAGTATTCTCTAGGATACCTGTCACACTGGACGAAAGGAAAGACCTTTGAAGATAAAACCAAGCTTTTAAAAGAAGTACATGAAACGTCCGTTGGCTTTATTGAAACAATAGAAGAAACGTTGGTAAAAGAACGAGAAAAAAATCAGTCACCAGAAAAAAACGATGAAAAACAGCAGCAAGCAGATCCTCTTTCTTCTGAAAATGTACAAGAGAAAATGAAAGAAGGATATGAAGATTATAAACAAAAGCAGCAACAGGAATCGGCACAAAATGTAGATAGCATTTTAAATCGTGTCACGGCTGAAGAGAAATATTATTCAACCAAAACACAAGCGATCAAAAATGGCTGGATGACAAAGGAGGAAGTCGTGAAACTTGAGCATCAGATCGATTCGAACATCACTAAAAATGAGAAGGGGATCATCAATGGTCAAGTTCAAGAGAAATCTCTTACTTTTCAAGACCGTATGGAAGTGGGTAACCACATGCAACTCCAAAAACGTACAGGCACCACCAAAAAGAAAAAAGAAGATCAGGAACTCGAAAGGTAAGGGAGCGTAAAAGCTCTTTTTTTTATGCCCAAATATGAATTAAACGGAGGAATCGACAATGAAAAAAGTGACATCTCTTTCAAATGATCAATTCAACACCCTTATTGCAGATAAACGTGAATTAAAGAAGTACATGAAACATCCACAAAATGAAAAAATCGAGGCAGGTTGGGCAAACATCAGTGGGGAACAGCTGCAAGACATACCTTCTGGTGCTGTTTACTTAACACAATCAGCTATAGGGGAGGAAAAACCGCAGGTTTTGCTTGTTTCCACTGATGAAAGAGGACAAAAACAAGCCTATGAAAGTGAAGCAACACTTGATTTTTTGAAGAGTCATGATGTGAATCCTGTTTTAGAGAAAGATCGAGAAACACAGCTCAAAACAAGCTATATTACGTTTTTACAGGCTTATGAAAAAGAAAAGCCTCAAGATATTGATAGTATGTTAGCCCGTGTGAACGCAGAAAACGATTATGTCATGTTGAAATCAAGTGCTTTAAAGGAAAATACGTTCACCCCTGACCAATTGAAAGGCATGGAGAACGAGCTTTCTCATCAGTTTCAAGCACGAAAACAGGCACAAGAGAAGGACCGATATCAAGAAGGTTACAAACAAGAAGTATTAGAAGCTTTGCAGCAGCCTAGTGAAGAAACACAGTATAAGCAGCTGTTTAAACAAAGCTTGTTAGCTCAATTAGGCATATCAGATGAAAAGGATTCTTCTAAAGAAGAGAAAAAGGAAGCTGAAGCAGAAAAAGCTCCTGTCGAAAAGCAGCTTAAGCAAGAAACACCTCAAGAGAAAGAGCAGCGTTTGGCCAAAATGAAGGAGTTTGAACAAAAGCATTCCTTTGATAAGGTGTACAAGCTAAAAAAAGAGGTGTTACAGGAATTAAAAGAGCTGAATTTGACTGATTCTCAACGTGAGAAATTAACCAAGCTTGAAAAGGCTTTGGATACAGAGAAAAAGGATCATGACAAGCAGAAAAAAGAAGAGAAATCACAGAATGGATTTACAAAGTTTTTTGCACGGAACAGTGGAGCATTTTCCTCAAAAAAACGGGACCAGACACAAGAAATGGAACGTTAAAAAAAGCAAAAGTTTAGACAGAATGGGAGGGCTGAAAAGCTCTCTTTTTTCATATCGTGGAGTAAAGGAGGGATTTAGGTGGGAGAACGAAAACATGTCAAGGAGGAGGAGGTTATGAAAGCGAGAGATATTGATTTGTTGTCGTATCTGGAGGCCAAAGGTGAAACCTTTGTGAAAGAAGGAAAGTATTATCGTCATACGGAACATGATAGCTTACTCATCAAAGGAAATATGTACGCTTGGAATAGCCGCAATGAAACAGGATACGGGGCAATCAGTTTCGCTCAAATGTATTATGGGATGTCATTCCCACAAGCTGTATTAGATATCAATAAAGGCGATTATAAAGAGCTTTCTCATTCTCATGAACAGCAGACTAATTCCAAATCCAACGAGCCTTTTCGCTATCCAAAAGAGTTAGAAGTGAAGGATCAAAGCAAAGTAAAAGACTATCTCATAAAAGAACGTAAAATAGATCCTCGATTAGTTGACTGGCTCCTTCAAAAAGATTTAATCGCCCAGGACAAACGGAACAATGTCGTGTTTAAATGGCGAGAACATGGAGGTAAGGGAAAGGTGATTGGGGCAGATCGACAAGGAACAGCTTCGATAAAAAATAAACGAGGTTCTTTTAAACAAGTCTTACCGAACGATAACCCACATACAGGCTTTTCAGTTGATGTTGGTCGCCCAAACAAGATTCATTTCTTTGAAAGCCCAATTGATCTACTTTCTTATTGGAGTATACAGGAAAATCAATTGCAGAATACACGCCTTATTAGTATGAATGGCTTAAAACCTAAAACTGTTGCTCAATCTTATATCGAAGCTCGAAGAGAAGGCTTAAGCATTCAAGAAATGGTGTTAGCTGTCGATAATGACCAAGGGGGAAAAGAATTTATTTACAAAATGAACCAAATCGTTAATGCTGATTTAATAAGAGCAGATATTCCAAAGGGAGCCAAAGATTGGAACGACGAGTTAAAGAAGAATGGAAAAAACATTCAACCTGTAGCATCACGTCTCCGGAATAAACAAACAGAACAGGAGCTTTCAATGAATGGATAAAGTGTTTCAAAGCGTGTTTTATCTTTTTCTTATTATCATTTTATTTAAGCTTTCTCAATTTGCTTACCGTGTCATTCGTGAACGGAGGTACATGAAAGAGTTAGCTCAATCTGGTATGCCTTATATTGATAAGATGGATGGGTATCAATTTGAGGTATATTTGCGAGCACTTTTTCAACAACTAGGATACAAACCACAGATAACACCAAAATCAGGTGATTTTGGGGCTGATCTAGTGATGAAAGGCAAGGACAGGATTGTGATTCAAGCTAAACGGTATAGTGCTAAAAATCGGGTGAGTCTTTCAGCTGTCCAAGAAGTTTATGGAGCAAAAGCTTATTATACAGCGAATCAAGCGTGGGTTGTGACCAATAGTTATTTCACGAAACAAGCAAAAGAGCTTGCAGCTGCATGTGATGTGACCTTAGTAGATCGTGCGGATCTTCAAAAGTTTATTAATGAAGTCAATCCTGTTTTCAAGGCACGAGAAATCTTTGAAAATATCACACCAGAACCTCGTAAATGTCCAAAGTGCGGGCAGGATCTAGTCGTACGAGATGGAAACGGCACTCGCTTTTTTGGCTGTTCCTCTTTCCCTTCTTGTCGTCATACGGAAAAAATTAATAAGGAACAAAAAATGTAAAATGAAGATAAAGTTGTTTGAGATTGTATATATTGCATCCGTACGCTTAGGAGGATTTATATTTAATGGAAGAAGTAAAAGTAGTCTATGCCCTCATTAAAAATAAGTACAATCAGATTTTAATGGTTGATAACCATGAAGGGCATTGGTCTTTTCCAGGTGGAAGAGTGGAATCTGGTGAGTCATTAGTAGAAGCTGTAATTCGGGAAGTATTTGAAGAAACTGGGCTGACAATTGAACCTGGTAAAATACTAGCCATCAACGAAGGAAAGTTTTTAAAAAGGAATCACCATGCTATCTTCTTTACTTTCGAAGGACATATTGTAGATGGAACTGAAGAAATTAAAATACCTGAAGAAATATTTCAAATTGAATGGGTCAATATTGAACAAGTAGAACAACGTGCTCCATATTATTTAGAAGGAATTAATAAACTCTTACAAGGACATGCATTTTACTACAACTAAGGAACAGTATAAAGAAGGTAAAAATAGTTCAGATCATCTTTAAACTAGTACTTTAATACAAAAAGACCTCTCTTCGATGAGTGGTCTTTTTTATATGTTTTTTGAGGTGCTGAAATTTGCATCGAATGAGCAGTTATACGCAAAACAAAAGTTAATTTCGTCAGAGAGCGTTTCTCTGCATGTCAAAATCGTCGATTATCTAGGTTTTTATTTATATATGATTGTGACGAGAAAGCATCTTTCTAATTGGAAGGTGCTTTTTTGTTTCTTAAAAAAATATAAAAAAGAGGAGAGTTTTTATGAAGAACATGTTTATGAAATCAATGACCGTTCTTACATTATTGATGGTCGCATTATGTGGAGTAGGGGTTCAGAGCCAAAAATGCGAATTTTGTACGCTAAGACCATTTCAACATAAAAATAGCCGATATTCTGTACACTAAGGAATACCGACTTCATTTATTTATTGATTCAGAGGGCGTAAGGAGTCTATGGTTGAAATCCGATTTAAATCAAACTTATATTCACCAAGAAAATTAATATGCTCCCATCCTAATGGGGAAATGTGCTGCAACAAATTCTCCTGAAGTATCCCTTTTTCTTTTAATATTTTTGTTGCTTCTGTAAGATAAACCGTGTTCCATACACTAATAGCATTAATCAAAATATTTAAAGCACTAGCACGTTGAAGCTGATCACGAAGTCCGCGTTCCCGTAATTCTCCTCGTTTTCCAAAGAACAACGCCCTGGCTAAACTATTCATAGATTCACCTTTGTTTAACCCCCGTTGAATTCTCCTGCGCAATGCTTCATTTGAAATGTAATCAAGAATAAAAATGGTTTTTTCAATTCTCCCCATTTCGCGAAGTGCAGTAGCTACCTTATTCTGACGTGCATATGAGCCTAATTTCCCCATAATAAGTGAACCAGATACTTTTCCTTCCCTAATCGAATGAGCTAACCTTAAAACATCATCGTAATTTTCTTGAATGATTTTTGTATTAATTTTTCCTCGTAAAATACCTTCTAATCTTGGAAAATCATTTGATTGACCGATGAAATAAAGCTTTGAATCTGCTAAATCACGCAATCGGGGTGCAAAACGAAACCCAAGTATATGACTTAATCCAAAGACTTGATCGGTATATCCAGCTGTATCAGTGTAATGTTCTTCAATACAAAGATCCGATTCGTGATGAAGCAAGCCATCAATCACATGTACTGCATCTCTAGCATTCGTATTAATCACTTTTGTGTAGAATGATGAAAATTGATCACTCGTAAAACGGTAGATGGTAGCTCCTTTACCGGTTCCATAATGTGGATTGGAATCGGCATGCAAAGAAGAAACACCGATCGGTACCCTCATCCCATCGGAAGAAGAAGTTGTTCCATCTCCCCAGTAAGATGCTAAACTTAGCCGATGCTGAAAATTAACAAGCGTTGCCTGTGCTCGAGTTAAAGCGTCTTCATGTAGTCTCCACTGCATGGCATTTATCATTTGAGAATAGGAAATATCAGGTGTTGCTTCAGCCATCTTAGTTAGACCGATATTTGTTCCCATTGCCATTAGAGTTGCCATAATTACAGCTTTTTCTTCTCCTTTTGGCGGCCTGTTTGTTGAAGCATGAATAAATTGATTATCAAAGCCTGTCCAATTAGCGACTTCAATTAATAAATCTGTAAGTTTAATACGGGGTAATAAATTGTAAAGAGATAAACTAAAGGTTCGGGCTTCTTCTGGAGTACTTTTATCTAATCGTTCCAATTGAATTCTAGATTTTTCAAGGTTCACACCTTCTAAAGAATCAAGGTTATTCGTAATCCAATGAAGGCGTTTATGTAGGGCTGAAGTTCGTTCACTAATATAATCTGTAGCCGATACGCTAACAGCTAATCTATTTCCCTCGATACGGGCTTTATTCCATTCTTCTTTAGGAACTAGATACTCCTCGAAATCCTTATGTAATCGGCTTCCCACTACCCAAACGTCCCCTGAACGGATATGATTTTTCAACTCATTTAACGCAGCTAACTCATAATACTTCCTATTTATACTTCCATCTTCATCATAAACATGCTTTTCCCAGCGTTTTGGAACAAAATCTAAAGGGGCGCCATCAGGTACTTTGCGTTTCCCTGTTTCATTCATTTCATTAATTGTATTTAAAGCTTGTAGTAAAGGCTGAGAGCCCTTTGATGAACGAAATTCTAAAACTTTAAGTAGTATAGGTGTATATTTTCTAAGATAAGAAAACCTAGTACTTAAAAGGTCCAGATAGTCATAATTCATAGGACGGGCTAAGCGCTTGGCTTCTTCTACAGATTCCACAATCTTTTCCCAAGGCATAACATTTTCTATTATTTCAAATGGATTCAGCCCATCTTCTTTTGCCTTTATTAAAGCAGATCCGATGTCTGCAAACTGAACTACTTTTTCATTAATTAATTTTCCGTTCTGTTTTTGAATTTCTTCCTGTTGTTTTCGACCTTTAGATTGTAGGATCAACATTTGTCGATCGTGAATTTCAATAGCTTGATCGATTAAATCCTGACTAAGTGTTAAAAGGAAGGCTACTAATATAGCATATCTTTTATTACTATCTTTGAAACTACGAAATGAATAGGCATCATATCGTGAACCAATCCTGGCCAATTGAAGAAGGCGATTGGGATGTATGTCTGTTATATTAATGGATAAATTTAAATCCCGGACGTATTCCAATCGCTTTATTACTTTTAAAAATGCATCTGGTGATGATTGTCCTGGAATCTCTTTAAGCCATGCAAGGAGTGTTTTTTTATTATGTTTTGATGAAGCAATTAGTTCGTCTAATCTTCTTTTTTGCCAGTCACATAAAGACTTTGTTAGTAACATAAATATTTTTTTCTCTGCCCGTTTACGGGTTTCCCATACTAGACGTTCTATGGTTGAAAGAGCAGGTAGAATAATTTTTCTTTTACGTAGAAGATTAATCGTACTTTGAACTAAATACAGGGTATTACCATTTTCTAAAGCATGTTGCAATAAAGTGTAGGAAATTTCCCGATAGTCATTTAACTGAAAGCTGCGATAGCCATACTCTTTTCGTATTTCTTCTAAATGTTCACGACGGGTCGGATCACGTTTGGCATACAGATTAAAAACAGTAGGGTCTACTCCAATTTGTTTTGCAACAAATCGTACAAGTTCTTCTGGAACTTTTTCTGGTAAATCAACTAATGAACATCCTGGTTGCCTTAAAATGCATAACTGAATAGCAAAACCTAATCGATTATGATCCCTACGATGGCGATTAATGACTTCAATATCATATTCGGAAAGCGTATAATACATTGCTAGTTCTTCTTCAGTTGTGAATACCAGTCGTAATAACTCATTCCGTTGTTCCACCGAAAGTAATTCTCTTCCCCTCAAGAATTCTCCCACCTTAACTATCTCTAATGATTTTTATCTGCTATAAATATAACGATAAAGGGTAGTCTTACTGAGACCCGTTGCTTCTGTAATTTCTTTAATGCCGTATTCCTTACTGTCATACATCTTTAATGCCATTTGAACCTTGTCTGATTTTTTTCTTGGTCTTCCACCTATTCTTCCCCTTGCTCTGGCTGCGTCTAATCCGGACTTTGTTCGTTCACTGATAATATCTCGTTCCAGTTCTGCAATGCTTGCCATTGTTCGAAAGAAGAATTTCCCCATTGCAGTTGAGGTATCAATGCTATCTCTAATGGAAACGAAATCGACTCCGATTTCAGTAAAATGTTCACTCAACTCAATAAGGTGTTTGGTTGAGCGAGATATCCGATCCAATTTGTATACAACAACCTTATCTCCCTTACGTAATCCTTTGAGCATTTCTTCAAGTTGCGGACGGTCCTTTTTTGTTCCTGTAAGCTTTTCCTGGTATATCTTGTCTACTCCATATTGTTTTAAAGCATCAAACTGCATATTTAAATTTTGATCCTCTGTACTTACACGAGCATATCCAAAATTCATTTATCTAACCTCCAAAACCTTACTAATCAACTTTAATAGTACCATAAACGGATGATTTAACGAATAAAGGACCTTTGTTTTTGGACATGGCTTTTGGTACTTAAATTTAGTAGATTTTATGTAGTCTTTTAAGTCATAATTTCAAGTTCCAAAAACGTTCGTTTTAGGGGAAATCTTATTTATTGAATTTTATACTAATGTGGAAATGTGATAAATGGTTGAGCTACCCCCTTATATAAGGGGAACGCCTAAGTTTAATATTACATAAATATATATACTATGTGTGGTTATTTTATGGAGGTGAGTGTATGCACCAATGCCGTTGTTGTCACGGTGCAGGCTGTTGTCGTTATTGTGGTGGTGCTGGTATGTGCTGTTGTTGTAGTGGGCGTGGATGTCACCACTGTCAGGGAAGTGGATGTTGCCCTTGTTGTCACGGTGGAAAAAGATGTGGTTGTTGTGGTGGATCGGGTGTTCAACCAATGTAAAGCTTACTAATCCTATTCAGACGGGAGCTTTTTATCCTAAGCTCTCGTTTCTTATGTTTGTAGTGTTAGAAATCTAGTGAGTGTTAATTAGCGGTATAGTATAATACCATTGGACACATCAATCATTTTTACATAAGGGGGAAAAGGGATGAGAAAAGTAATATTTTCTTTAGCATTTTTAGTAGTGATGGCATTTAGTGGTTCTGTTTATGCAGCACAATCGGAAGAGATGGATTGTTGTCAATCAAAAAAAGAATGTATGGAAATGTGTGAGGAAATGAACTGTCAAATGGATTGTTGCGAAATGGCGAAAAATGGAAAAATGAAAATAAAAGATTGTAAGAAAATGATGAAAAAGTCAAATATGGATTGCTGTTAAGTTAGTATAAAGGATCTTCCAATAGAAACCACCTATTGATTTTACTACATTTTAAACATGGTACACTCAGAATGAACACAAAAAATAAAAAAAACCTAATTTGGATTAGGGTCTTAGGCTGTCGACAAAGTCGGCAGCCATTTTCTTTATCTTGATAATGTTCATTATATAGTATGTTGATCCAAGTTTTTTTCAAGAGTAATTAGGGAAAAGTTACAAAGAATAAAATTATCACTAATAAAATGGAGATGAATGATATGTCAGATACAAATCAAATGCCTCGTGAAGAAGGAATAGATCATAGCTTGACCCTTATGAGAGAAGGATATATGTACATTTTAAACAGACGTAAAAGTTTTAATTCTAATATTTTCGAGACCCGATTGCTTGGAAAGAAAGCAATCTGTATGGTAGGAAACGAAGCTGCGGAAGTTTTTTATGATTCAGAGAAATTTAAAAGGAAGGATGCAGCACCGAACCGGGCAGTTCAAACATTGTTCGGGAAGAATGGTGTTCAGGGGTTGGATGGACAAGATCACAGACATCGGAAGGAAATGTTTATGTCTATCATGTCTCCCGAGGGACCTCAAAGCCTAACAGACATTACAAAAAAACAGTGGAAGACAGCACTACATAAATGGGAACAGATGGATGAAGTTATTCTTTATGAAGAAGTAAAAGAAGTCCTGTGCAGAATAGCCTGCCAGTGGGCAGGCGTCCCGTTGGAAGAAGACGATGTTAAGGAAATGACAAAAGACTTGGCGGCGATGTTCGAGTCTCCGGCTGCAGTTGGCCCAAACCATTGGCTAGGGAGAAATGCACGGAATAAAGTAGAAAATTGGATTGGTGAGTTGGTTGATAAAGTGCGTAATGGGGAAGTGAATCCCCCAGAAGATACGGCTTTACATAGATTTGCCTGGCACCGTGATCTGAAAGGGAATCTATTGGCTACTGACACAGCTTCTGTGGAAGTAATTAATATCCTGAGGCCGATTGTGGCGATTGCTATATTCATCAATTTCATTGCGCTGGCAGTGCACCATTATCCGGAAGAAAGGGAGAAACTTAAATCCGGCGATGAAAAGTATGCTCAGATGTTTGTACAGGAAGTTCGCCGTTTTTATCCGTTTTTTCCGTTTGTTGTAGCACTGGTAAAAAAAGATTTCACCTGGAACGGCTATAAATTTGAAGAAGGAACATTAACTTTACTGGATCTTTATGGCACCAATCATGACCCTGAAATTTGGAAAAATCCTGATATGTTCAGTCCTGATCGGTTTGCCAAATGGGAAGGAAGCCCTTTTAGCTTTATTCCGCAGGGTGGTGGTGATTACTTTATGGGTCATCGCTGTGCTGGAGAGTGGGTCACCATTGAAGTCATGAAAGTAAGTCTCGATTATCTGGCCAACCGAATGGAATATGAAGTTCCTAACCAGGATTTAAGTTACAGCATGGTGAGCATGCCAAGTATTCCCCATAGCAAAGTAGTGCTAAAGAATGTTAAACGAAAGTTATAATTACAGATAATTAGATTATTAAGTTCGCTTTTAGCCGAACAAGATAAATGGACAATGTTGATTCCTCAATCACGGAAGTAGGTTTTATAAGTTGATCCCCTGATATTAATGGAGAGTCAAAAAAGCAAAGGCCCGTTTTTTCTCTAATAAAGAGAGAAATCGGGCTTTTTATAGTGAAAAACTCTTACTGTTTTGAAAATTGCATCCTGACGATATTCCCTCTAGTGTATCCAACATAAAAAGGAAATTAAATTCAGTTATAAGAATAATTAATTACTGCAAACTAAAGAAAACCTGCTTTTTATGTGAATTATATTCAAACATATATTTGACTATTTGTTTTTGTTAAATTATAATAATAATCAAATGAATATTTGAATGATATGAGGTGGAAAATTTGCAAAATGATGCATGTGAAGTTACGTGTATAGATGAAGAAAAAGTCAAAAGAGGTAAAAATGAACTACTCCAACAAAATCCTTTGGAAGTAGCCAAAATTTTTAAAGCTTTATCGGATGATACTAGGATTAAGATTGCGTATGCTCTCTCTTTAGAAGATGAATTGTGTGTATGTGATGTAGCGAATATTGTTGGTGCTACAACTGCCACAACATCTCATCATTTGAGGTTACTTAAAAATCTTGGATTAGCTAAATATCGAAAAGAAGGTAAGTTAGTCTACTATTCATTAGATGATGATCATGTAAAGCAACTAATACAGGTTGCATTTGCACACCAGAAGGAGGTTGTTAAAATTGTCTGAAGCAAAAGCATTAGAGACTGAAAAAAATGTTTACCGCGTTCAGGGGTTTACATGTGCAAATTGTGCAGGGAAGTTTGAAAATAATGTTAAAAAACTTCCAGGAGTTCAGGATGCAAAAGTAAATTTTGGTGCATCTAAGATATCTGTTTACGGTGATGCAACGGTTGAAGAACTAGAAAAAGCAGGTGCATTTGAGAATCTTAAAGTGGCTCCTGAAAAACCAAGGCGGGAAGCTAAACAAAAGGTTGAAGAGGACAAAAACGTATACCGTGTTGAAGGATTTACATGCGCAAACTGTGCAGGGAAATTTGAAACTAACGTAAAACAGATTCCAGGAGTTCAGGATGCAAAAGTAAATTTTGGTGCATCTAAAATTGCTGTTTATGGTAATGCAACAATTGAAGAACTAGAAAAAGCCGGTGCATTCGAAAATCTTAAAGTGACTCCTGAAAAATCGGCTCGCCAAGTTTCACAAGAGGTAAAAGAAGATACGAAAGAAGAAAAAGTGCCGTTTTATAAAAAGCATAGTACTCTACTTTATGCTTCCTTATTGATTGCTTTTGGTTACCTTTCCTCGTCTGTGAACGGAGAAGAGAACATTGTTACTACCTTATTGTTTTTAGCATCCATGGTTATTGGAGGGTTGTCACTTTTTAAAGTCGGTTTGAAAAATTTACTACGCTTTGAATTTGACATGAAAACCCTTATGACAGTAGCTGTTATAGGTGGTGCTATTATTGGAGAATGGGCAGAAGTTGCCATTGTTGTTATTCTCTTTGCAATCAGTGAAGCACTTGAGCGATTCTCTATGGACAGAGCAAGACAATCGATTCGTTCATTAATGGATATCGCTCCTAAAGAGGCACTCGTTAGACGTAATGGACAAGAAATAATGATTCATGTCGATGATATTGTTGTTGGGGATATTATGATTGTAAAACCTGGTCAAAAGATTGCGATGGATGGTGTAGTCGTAAATGGCTACTCTGCAGTCAACCAAGCAGCTATTACCGGTGAATCAGTCCCTGTTGAGAAAACAGTTGATGATGAGGTATTTGCAGGTACATTAAATGAAGAAGGATTACTTGAAGTAAAAATAACGAAACTTGTAGAAGATACAACGATTTCTAAAATTATTCATCTTGTAGAGGAAGCACAAGGAGAACGTGCTCCTTCGCAAGCATTTGTCGATAAATTTGCAAAATATTATACACCGATCATTATGATTATTGCAGCATTAGTTGCGATAGTCCCTCCTTTATTCTTTGATGGCAGTTGGGAAACATGGATTTATCAAGGATTAGCTGTTCTTGTTGTTGGTTGTCCTTGTGCGTTGGTCATATCGACTCCGATTTCGATTGTTTCAGCGATTGGGAATGCTGCGAAAAAAGGTGTTCTTGTAAAAGGCGGAGTTTATTTAGAAGAAATGGGTGCCTTAAAGGCCATAGCATTCGATAAAACAGGTACATTAACAAAAGGTGTACCAGCTGTAACTGATTTTAATGTGTTGAACAAACAGATGATAAATGAAAAAGAATTACTATCCATCATTACTGCATTAGAGTATCGTTCTCAGCATCCACTTGCATCTGCGATTATGAAAAAAGCAGAAGAGGAGAACATTTCTTATTCTGACGTACAGGTAGAGGACTTCTCTTCTATTACAGGTAAGGGTATCAAAGGTATTGTAAACGGGACGACTTATTATATCGGTAGCCCGAAACTCTTTAAAGAATTAGCAATTTCTAATTTCGATAAAGACTTAGAACAAAATGTTACTACTCTTCAAAATCAAGGTAAGACAGCCATGATTATTGGAACCGAAAAAGAAATACTTGCAGTTATTGCAGTTGCTGATGAAGTTCGTGAATCAAGTAAGGAAATTATTCAAAAGTTACATCAACTTGGAATCAAAAAAACAATTATGCTTACAGGTGATAACAAAGGTACTGCTAATGCTATCGGAGGGCAGGTTGGAGTATCTGATATTGAGGCAGAACTAATGCCACAGGACAAATTAAACTTTATTAAACAGTTGAGATCTGAGTATGGCAACGTAGCTATGGTAGGAGATGGTGTCAATGATGCACCTGCATTGGCGGCCTCAACAGTTGGTATTGCAATGGGTGGAGCTGGTACAGATACAGCCCTGGAAACGGCAGACGTCGCTCTAATGGGTGACGATCTAAGAAAACTTCCATTCACTGTAAAACTTAGCCGAAAAACTCTAAATATAATCAAAGCTAACATTACTTTTGCAATTGCTATTAAATTTATTGCCTTACTATTGGTTATCCCAGGTTGGTTAACGCTCTGGATTGCTATCCTTTCTGATATGGGTGCAACCCTTCTGGTAGCACTAAATGGTTTGCGACTAATGAGAGTGAAAGAATAAAGGGAAAAGGGCTAAAAAGGGCTTTCCAGACAGATTGGAAAGCCCTTTTCTAAAAATGATCTCATTAATAGTATAACTTCTAAATATCCAGCCTAATTAAAAATGGAAAGATTGGGTATAAGTAAAACAGCAGCTTTTATATTACATATTGGTATCCACATGGGACAAAAACGCTTTCATCCTTAATTTAAAATAATTCTTTTCATTCTTTATAAAATCGAAGGAGGAAACTGAAATGACTGTTGAAGGAAAAAATGATGTAGATCTGTTAGTTATAGGCGCAGGATCAGGAGGTTATGTAGCTGCCATACGTGCTGCTCAGTTAGGGAAAAAAGTGGTTTTGGTGGATAAAGCAGAACTAGGAGGGGTTTGCCTTAACCGTGGTTGTATACCTTCAAAGGCTCTTATTAGTGCTTCTGAACGAGTAAAACACATAAAACATGCCAACTCAATGGGAATAAAGGTTTCTGGTGAAGTTGAAGTAGAGATGCCAGAAGTAGTGAAGTGGAAGGACGGTATAGTAAATAAACTAACGAATGGAGTTCGGACTTTACTGAAAGGCAATGGAGTGGAAGTCATTAGTGGGGAAGCTTATCTTACTGAACCCTATGTTGCCAAAATCAAAATTGGTAACGAAGAAAAATTCTTTTCATACAAAGACTTAATCCTTGCGATAGGATCATTACCTACTGAGTTAAAAAGTATGCCATTTGATAGAAAAAGAATTATCTCTTCAACTGAGGCATTGATGCTTCAAGAAGTACCAAAACATTTAGTTGTAGTAGGTGGTGGTTATATCGGTTTGGAATTGGGTACTGCTTATGCTAAATTCGGAGCTAAAGTGACCATCCTTGAAGGATCAGATACAATTCTTCCAGGTACGGACCCTATGCTTACAAATGTAGTAAAACGTCATTTAAAGGAACTTGGAATCACAGTTATAACGAATGCTTTAGTCCAAGGTGGAGAAAATACAGGCGATGAAGTAAATGTTCAAGTTCAGGTTAATGGGAAGGAAGAGATAATTAAAGGGGATTATTGCTTAGTTTCCATTGGAAGAAAACCGAACACAGGAAAAGTTGGATTGGAAAATATCGGGGTTGAATTAGATCAACGCGGTTTTATTAAGATAAATAATACATGTCAAACAAATGTTGAACATGTATATGCGATCGGGGACTGTGCTGGTGGTTACCTCCTTGCTCATAAAGCTAGTTATGAAGGTAAGATAGCTGCAGAGGTAATAAGTGGGCTAAAAAGTGTAATTGATTTTCAGGCAATGCCTTTTGTTATTTTTAGCGATCCTGAAGTAGCCTATACAGGTTTAACGGAGAAGGAAGCAAAGGAAGAAGGATATGAAACGGTTTCTAGCCGTTTTCCATTCCAAGCTAACGGCAGAGCTTTATCTGTTTCGGATGCCGATGGTTTTGTACAAGTTGTGGCGGATAAAGAATCTAATCGGGTTTTAGGTGTACAAATGGTAGGGCCAGAAGTATCATCTCTTATTGCTGAAGCAGTTTTTGCAATTGAGTCAGGGGCAACGGCAGAAGATCTCAGCCTTACAATTCATGCACACCCAACTTTACCTGAACCACTCATGGAAGCAGCTGAAGGCGTTATGGGACATGCTATTCATATGCTGAATAAAAAATAATTCAAACAGTTAGAGCATATTTAATTTAACTAGGCCTGCACAATCATACGTGCAGGTCGAATTATTTATTTTGGAGTGACGATTAATGGAAATCATTTTTTATGTAATAACGGCAGCTTTAGCTAATGTTTTGGGCGGTTTTGTTATTTTTCTTAAGAAAAATTGGTCCAGAAGAAGTTTATATGCTCTAATGGCTCTAAGTTCCGGATTACTTTTCTCAATTGCAATTATGGATCTAGTACCAGAAGCTTTAGAAATAATGGAATCAAGTTCAATTTATATAATTTTAGGTTTTGGTATCATATTTTTATTTCAACAGCTGGTAGCACCTCATTTTCATTTTGGAGAAGAAACACATCAATCTCAAACCCATACTACAATGTATGGTGCATTAATAGGCATGATAATACACACTTTTTTTGATGGGTTATCAATTGTAGCTAGTTTTGCAATAAACAGCGGATTAGGTTTTGTCGTATTAATCGCTGTCCTACTACATAAGATACCTGATGGTTTAACTATATCTTCCATTGTATTTGCAAGCTTGAAAAGCAAAAAGAAAGCTATAGGTGCAGCTGTTTTATTAGGTTTATCTACCATAGTGGGAGCTACAGCAGCTTTGTTTCTAACAGAACTCGTTTCTTTACAAAGTAGCATACTTGCCATTTCGCTTTCATTAACTGCAGGTATATTTTTATACATAGCTTTAACAGATTTATTACCTGTTGTAAATGCGACAGAGGATAGGCCTATTATTCTTTTCTTTTTCGGGGGGATCTTTTTAAATTTCGGGCTTCATTGGATGTTTGAGCAATTAGCTCCTCATATACACTAGAATGAAAAGACGTAAATATTGTTTAAGGATATAGGTGTGGCTTTGAAATAAAGTCTGATAATTTGTAAAAAAGCTTGATAAAAAGCACCAGATATATATGACTGGGTAGGTGCAGGTATATGTTTAATTGGTGTCTCGGTAATGCTATTTGCACCTCGCCAATAAAAAGGAGAGCGTAAAATATGTCTGATTGTTGTTCTACAAAAGGGCAGGTTTCTGAAAGTAGTAGTAATGAGTTGTGTCCTTCTTGTAATGTAAAAGGGAAAAAAGTAAAAATAATTACGTTAAAATCAATGTTAAAACCAACAATTTTAGGTACATTGAATGCAGGCTTAACTCATTATTTTTGTTCGTCAAAAGATTGTAATGTAGTTTATTATGATACAGATAAAAAAACTTATTTAAAGTCAGAAATTAAGGTTTCTGTTTATCAAAAAGATAATGCCACAGTTGTTCCTGTCTGCTATTGTTTTGGTTGGACAAAAGAAAAAATTAAACAATATGTTGAAAATGGAATTAATCCTAATCCAGTAGAACATATTCGTGAAAATATAAATGAAAACCGATGTGGTTGTGAAGTAAACAATCCTCAAGGTAGTTGCTGTTTGGGGAATGTAACGATCTATATCAAAGAACTAACATAAATAAAGATCCATCTTCAACGAAATGATCAAACTTTTTTATGGAAAATTGAACTAAGTATTGATATGAGAATCCATTTTGATCTTTTTTCAAAATGGATTCTTTTTTTGTGCCGTAGAATATGGGTTTGTTGAACGTTTTTGATTAAACTTTTAAAGCTACAATAGGAAACTGTTTTGGTTTTGAGGAGAATCTATTTTTTATTTCTAAACAAAGAAAGAGCTTGGACATTTATTTGTAGCCCATGCTCTTTCTTTTTTGTTGTTTATTTCCTATCAACAATCGTCATACATAGAATGGTTTTGGTTCTGGTGGTTATTCGTGGTACTATCATTTGAATTAGTCTGTTCTATATTTAAATTCTTTGATGTTGAGGTTTCATGCTGGATATTGTTTTGATGATTATTCATGAAAGAATTCATCATTTCAGAACAATAATCCATCATTTGTTGCCAATTTCCGTTCCCTTGACTAGGAGTGCTGTTTGAATGTGCAAAAGCAGCAGTACCAATACCTAGAAATAAAGCAACAGCTACTATAGACGTAAGTAATTTTTTCAATACTTCCACCCTCCTTTGTCCCCATTATACCCATATATATAAAATACGAAAACAATGAAGATTCTTTTTAAGATTGATTACTTTCTAATTTTGACTCTTTATAAGTGCTAATAAGGAATAAAATAACTCCACTAACTAAAAATACATCCGCAGTATTAAAAATTGGATAATTAATAAATGTAACTTCGAACATATCTGTTACTTCACCAAAAATTAAACGGTCTACAACGTTTCCCATTGCACCTCCTATAAATAAGCCAAAGGCTATACGCGTTAGCTTATCAGTTACTCTACGAGAATAAATAAGACCAACGACTATAACAATAATTGCAATGCTAATTAAGAATATTTTTTGTCCTGAAAAAATTCCCCAAGCAGCACCTGTATTTCGATGAGATGTCAATTGGATAAAACCATTGATAATTGGAATGGATTGCCCATAGTCCATAAAATTTCTAACTAAATATTTAAAAAGCTGATCAATACCTAATGTGAGTATAATGATCCAATACAAAGTCGTCACCTCATACTTTATTTTCTATAAAGATTTGTACACAATACTTTAAAAGGAAAGGGGGATAACAAAAATAATTCATTGCGTTTAATTAGGAATTTAAATTTACGAAGTGATCCCATAGGTTAGAAAATATATTACTTTCTGCCATGATATAAAGGCCTAATCCTATAAAAACAATTGGAATAACCCATCGGCCGTATTTCTCGAGTGTTTCAGAAACATATCTGAATCTTGCTAGACGATAGCCGATTAAACACCAGACCGCAACCATTATAAAGAAAGTAATAACTGTAATGACCAGTTGGTTATTATTTAAAGTAGAAAAGAACGGAACATAAATTCCAATATTGTCTCCACCATTGGCAAATGTGATGAAGGCTATACTCATAAAGAGTTTGTTAAATCTTCCTGAATTTAAACTAGAAAGAATTGCACCTTCATCTTCATCTTCACCTTTTATAAACAGTTTAACTCCCAAATAGATCGGGATAAATCCTAGAAAACCTACCCATTGATCAGGAATGAGTGTTACTCCAAATGTTGCTAAGAGACTGATTAAAACTAAAAGTGCAAAACCAAGATATTGGCCAATGACTATATCTCTAGGGTAAATGCGGTTTCCCTTTGGCTGCATGTTAACCATACCGTCGTTACTCGCTTTAGCTTGTGTTCTTGCCTGAGAGAACAGCAACATCAAGACAAAAATATCATCGATATTGGTTACTATAAAAGACCCTAAAGCAGAGAGAATTGTTAAAATTAAATTCATAAAAAAACTCCTTTTTAAAATACTCCATAAACGGAATAAAAGATATTTAGTTGTGTTAGTTTGTTACACCTTATATTATTTCACCTTCATGTAATGATTTAGAATTTCACTTTGCACGATCCTAAAATTAATAGATAGTATTTTAGGTGAAAATATTGGAAGTTATTATTCAAATATTTGTTTGAATATATTGTGCTTTTAGATTAAAATTATTAACGTAAAATGTCAACATTAAAATGTTGGTTTGAATGAAAATAAAAAGGGAGAGTAAAATGAAAAACAAAAGAACCAGATCAATTGTACGTATTAGTCTTCTACTTCTTATGGCTTTAGCAGTAGCCTATACTCTTTATCAAAACTTTTTTACTGAAAAATTACGAGTTCAGGCAGGGGACCAAGCACCTGATTTTGTTCTTGAAGATATGAACGGTAACAACGTTCAACTTTCTGATTTAAAAGGAAAAGGAGTTTTTCTTAACTTTTGGGGTACTTGGTGCAAGCCTTGTGAAAAGGAAATGCCTTATATGGAAAGACAGTATAGCCATTTTAAGAATCTTGGTGTAGAGATATTGGCGGTTAATATTGCAGAAAGTGATATTGCTATTGAATCGTTTGTAAATAGGCATGGGCTTACATTCCCTATACTTAAAGATAAAGATAGAGCTGTGACGGAAGCATATGACATAACCCCGATTCCTACAACATTTTTGATCGATAAGAACGGAAAAGTGTTAAAAGTGATCACAGGAAGTATGACCGAAAGGGATATAGCAAATTACATGGAACTCATTAAGCCATAGAATTAATAAACAGTTAGGTGGTATCTTTTTGGAACAACTAAGCTTATTTCTTGCATTTGGTGCAGGTCTTTTATCATTTATTTCACCTTGTTCACTTCCTTTATATCCAGCTTTTCTTTCCTATATTACAGGAGTGTCCGTAAATGATCTAAAAAAAGAAAAAGGTATTTTACGAAGGAAAGCTTTTATACACACTATCTTGTTTTTGGTAGGATTTTCAATTATTTTTTTAGCTTTGGGGCTTTCTACTTCTTTTATCGGTACATTTTTTATGGATTATCAAGATTTGTTAAGACAACTTGGAGCTATTGTGATGGTGTTTTTTGGTTTAGTTCTAACAGGGGTTCTTAAATTTGATTTCCTACTTTCTGATAAGAAAATTTATTTTCAAAAGAGACCTTCAGGTTATATAGGATCAATTTTGATTGGAATTGGTTTTGCTGCTGGATGGACTCCTTGTACAGGTCCCATCCTTGCAGGAGTCATTGCGTTAGGTGTATCAGACCCAGGAAAAGGACTACTATACATGGTTTTCTATGTCTTAGGTTTTTCTATTCCATTTTTATTAATGTCTTTATTTATTGATAAGATGACTTTTCTAAAGAAACACAGTGCAATCTTTATGTCTATCGGAGGCATTTTGATGATTGTGATGGGAGTATTATTGTACTTTAATATGATGACAAAAATTATTGCAGTCTTAACAAGTTTGTTCGGAGGATTTACTGGATTTTAAGGAGATATTACCTTTTTAAAAGATTAATAAGCAAATCTGAAAAGTTAAAAGTTTTTGTTAAATATATTTTAAGAATTAAATCGTAAGGAGTTTTAGAATGGAACATGTCAAATGCGAATGTGGTCACTCTATTCCATATGGAACGGTTCTTTGTGAATCTTGTGGACGAACTATCGGTAATAAGAAGGATGAAGTTTCTGAAAAACTATTGGATATGAGATACGATGGAGGCGCAAGACGCTCACAAACATATAAAAAGTCACTTATCGATAAGATTTGGAACTTTTTTTCATCCGTTAAAGTAGGAATTTCGATAATTGTTCTTCTTTTAATTGCTTCTGCGATTGGAACAATTTTCCCCCAAGAGATGTATATTCCTCCAACCGTTGTCCCACAAGAGTTTTATAAAGATGAATATGGATTTCTTGGACAAATGTATTATGAATTAGGTTTTCACAATCTGTACAGTTCATGGTGGTATTTTTTATTAATTGCAGCTCTTGGAATATCACTTGTTATTGCAAGTTTGGATCGGTTTATTCCATTGTATCGCGCTTTGAAAAAACAAGGGATTACACGTCATGAAAGCTTCATGCGGAGACAACGACTTTTTAGTGAAACAAATGTGTTAGAGAACATGGATGAACAACTGGATTTGATAATATCCAACTTGAAGAGGAAGCGTTATCAAGTGCGTGAGGAAAATGGTCATTTTCTAGCTGAGAAAAATAGATTTTCACGATGGGGCCCTTATGTAAACCATGTTGGACTTATTATCTTCCTTATAGGAGGGATGCTGCGATTTGTCCCAGGGATGTACGTAGACGAAATGCTTTGGATTCGTGACGGTGAAACAAGTGTTATCCCAGGAACCGATGGAAAATACTATTTAAGCAGTGACAAGTTCATTATGGATACCTATCAAAAAGATCAAGAGGATGAAGTTTTTGCTAATACTCTATCACGAGTCGGAGATGGAAATGTCGTTAAAAACTTTCAAACAAACGTGACCTTGTATGAACGGAAAGGTGAAATCGTTCACGGGGCAGAACCTGAACTTGAAAAGATAAAAGATGAACAAATTAGAGTTAATTACCCCTTAAAACACGATTCATATGCTCTTTATCAAACCTCTTATAAATTAAATGAACTAAATAAGTTTAATTTTAGTTTAGTAGACAAAGAGACAGAAGAAAGTTTTGGCAAGATTACAGTTGATTTGTTAGAGCCAAAGAAGGAGTATGATTTAGGCAATGGGTATAAAGTTGAAATTGTGACTTATTTGCCAAACTTCTATTTCAATAGTGAAGGTGTACCTGATACAAAAAACCGTGTTCCCGACAATCCAGCATTTGTATTTAACATGATATCTCCTGAAAAACCAGAAGGTGAAAGAAGCTTTGTTGCCATTCAAAAAACGATTGAACCAGAGAAAGATAATCAATTAAAAATGAAATTTGAAGGCGTAGAGACAAAAAATCTGTCAGCTCTTACGGTTCGGAAAGATCATACGCTATGGTTTCTTGGTTTAGGCGGAGCTATTTTCATGATTGGTGTTATTCAAGGAATGTATTGGAATCATAGACGTATATGGATTAGACGCGATGGTGAACGTATATTAATTGCAGGCCATACAAATAAAAATTGGTACGGTATTCGAAATGAAGTGAACCGTATTTTAAAAGAAACAAGCATTCAAGAACTAACCGATCGAACAAACGAAAAAAGCAAAAATTCGTAGAGGAGGTAAAGATGTGGTAGCTCTAAGCAGTAACTTACTATACGCAGCATTCTTACTATATCTAATTGCAACATTTCTATTTGGAGGAGCCATTCGAGATAAAAGAAAGCAATACGAAAAGCCAAGCAAATGGGCAACAGTCGCAATAACTGTCACCATTTTAGGTTTTGTTGCCCATCTCGGTTATTTTGTCACAAGATGGATCGCTTCTGGACATGCACCAGTGAGCAACATGTTTGAGTTTATAACAGCATTTTCTATGATGTTTGTATTGGCATTCGTCATCCTTTACTTTTTATACAAAGTTGCCATTTTAGGTTTATTTACCTTACCAATTACATTATTAATTATTGCCTATGCAAGCATGTTCCCAACAGATATTTCTCCATTAATACCTGCATTACAAACGGATTGGCTTGCTATTCACGTAACAACAACTGCACTAGGTTCAGCTATTTTAGCCAGTAGTTTCATTGCAGGGGTCATTTATTTACTTCGTTCTGTTGATCAGACGAAACGCTCAAAAGGGACTTTCTGGCTTGAGATTGTCATGTACACGATTGTGGCGACACTTGCTTTTGTAGTAATTACAAGTATTTTCAGAGGGATGGAGTATGAAGCCGTCTACAAATGGGTTGATAAAAATGATCAAGAGGTTGAAATGACATATAATCTACCTTCCATTGTAGGTCCAAATCAAGGTGAATTACTTACAAAAGGTAAAATGGAAGCCTTTGTTGAAGTACCAGCTATCATTGCAGCAGGCAAACTAAACACAGTTATCTGGTCATCTGTTACAGGTTTATTTTTATACGGGGTGCTAAGACTGATTTTAAGAAAAAGAATTGCTGCAGCGCTTCAGCCATTAACGAAAAATATCAAACTTGATTTGGTCGATGAAATTGGATACAGATCGGTTGCAATAGGTTTTCCAATATTCACTTTGGGTGCTCTTATTTTTGCGATGATCTGGGCTCAAATTGCGTGGACGCGTTTCTGGGGATGGGATCCTAAGGAGGTATGGGCCTTAATTACATGGTTATTTTATGCTGCCTATTTACACCTCCGCCTATCGAAAGGTTGGCATGGTGAAAAATCAGCATGGCTCGGAGTAATAGGTTTTGGAATTATTATTTTCAACCTAATTTTCGTTAATCTAATTATTGCTGGTCTACACTCTTATGCATAAAGAAATAAATTCTTTTAAAGCTAACTAAAAGTTTATGTGATAAATCTAAATTCATTTTTATCTATGTTATTGGAGGGGAATAATCTTGTAGATCCCCTCCACTTATGTAAATTGAAAGTATTTTTGAAAATGTATTTTAAACATATCCGAATTTCTATTCTTATTCAACTCTCCTTATGATGAAAAGAAAGTAGAACCATCGATTTAAAAATTTCATCATCGATATAGTAAAATGCTAATTTACCTTCCTTTCTATAGTTAGCTACACCTGAGCGTTTTAAAAACCTCAAATGATACGAAGCTGTAGCTATAGAGGACTGAATAATATTAGCCACATCACATACACAAAGTTCCCCTTCTATAGCTAATGAAAGAATAATCTTTAATCGTGTCTCATCAGCAAGAAGTTTAAATTTTTTTGATAGATTAAGTGTACTTTTAGAACTTAACAAATCTTGTAACCTTGTTACTTTTATAGGGTCATAACAATAGATCTCACATTCATCTTTTAGAGTATCTTTTATATTTTTATCAACTAATGACAATTTTCCCACCTCATTAAAAATATGTGATTAGCTTATAATGAGCAAGCTTTAATGTCAACATTCAAATATTTACTTGAATAAAGAAGCGAAACGTTTCATATTCTTTTATGTCACAAATCGTAAGATTCACGTATTACTTTATATTAGCTCTTAACAAAAGTCGGGTATGAGTAATCCAAAAATCATCATAAGTTATTTATTATAAATGAAGGGATGCATGTTTAATGGATAAAAACAAGAAAGGTGATTATATCCCTGCACTAAAATACCATTGGATGACTCGATTTTATGATCCGTTAATTCAATGGGGAATGCAAGAAAAAAAGTTTAAAACGCATTTAGTTAAGCAAGCAAACCTCCAACCAAAGGAAACGATAATGGATTTAGCCTGTGGTACCGGCACACTTGCACTATTAATACACCAATCACAACCTGGTGTACAAGTAATTGGGGTTGATGCTGATCCTAAAATATTATCAATTGCTATGGAGAAAATTAAAGAAACTCAAGTTAATAATATCACCTTTGAGGAAGGGTTTTCTGATAAACTTCCCTTTTCCAATAATCTATTTCATCACATATTTACAAGTTTATTTATTCATCATTTAACTCTAGAAATGAAAAAGAAAACATTTGAAGAAGTTTATCGAACACTCAAATCTGGTGGCCAATTCCATATTATTGATTTTGAAAAGCCACAAAATTGGTTGATGCGTGTTGCATTTTTTCCTATTCAATTTTTAGATGGGTTTGAAACAACTTCAAATCATGTTAAAGGGGTTATCCCTAACCTATTAAAAGAAACAGGATTTGTTTTAATTGAAGAAACTGGACAATTTTCAACTATCACGGGCACACTAAGAGCATATAAAGCTTTTAAGCCATAAGCTGTTTGATTTTTGTCAGATTTCTTTTTTAGTACCTGTATTTTTTATATATCCATTTTATTGTAAAAAAGTAAATAGTACTGACACAATAAAATTTTAAAAACAGAGAGATGGGAATGACATATATGGAGAATATATCACCTTTAAAAGCAGTTATGGATATCTGGAAGGTTAAAAGAGGTAAACCAGAAGACATTCTCTCTCGGCAACAATCACGTTTAGCTGACCTTATTATTTTTGCAAGATCAAACTCACAATATTACGCACAAAAATACTGCCAGTTGCCCGAACAGATTACAAGCTTACAGCAAATCCCACCAGTCACGAAATCAGAACTCATGGCCAATTTTAATGATTGGGTGACTGACCCAGAAGTAACCATCGAAAGTGTGAAAGAATTTGTGTCAGATATGTCATTAGTTGGACAACTTTATTTAGGACGCTATATGGTTTCGACCACTTCAGGGTCAACCGGGGTACCCGGAATCTTTATTCAGGATAAAGGTTCAGATACGGTCATGAAAACATTGATGGCGATTCGCGGAACAACAAAATTGAAATGGAGTGACATATTGAAAGTGGCAGCAAAAGGCGGACGAAATGCGGCGGTATGCTCTACAGCTGGACATTTTACAGCATTCTCCAC
Organism: Bacillus sp. CGMCC 1.16541; assembly: GCF_003184905.1. Classification (GTDB taxonomy): domain Bacteria; phylum Bacillota; class Bacilli; order Bacillales; family Bacillaceae_H; genus Priestia. The sequence continues at coordinate 17,191 of NZ_QFRU01000012.1, read as the reverse complement.
TGCTGAACGCCTACGTTTAAAACATCTAAACGGAAAAATAAGAGCTTTTTCTATCCAATCTCCCCTATCCACGCTTGTCAAAGAATTGAATGAGTATCAACCACCTTTAATTGGAGGGTATGCCACAGCGATGGAAATTCTAGCAGAAGAGCAAAAAGCAGGTCGGTTAAATATTCAGCCTGTAGCGATCCTTTTGGGGGGAGAAAAGTTATATCCAAATGTTCGTGAGAAACTAGGATCCGTTTTCCAAGCTCGCGTTCTAGATCTGTACGGCGGTACAGAAGCAACAGCCATGACTTTCGAATGTGAAGAAGGTCAGTTTCATGTAAATACCGATTGGATTATATTTGAACCAGTAGATGAATATTACCAACTTGTGCCACCAGGGAAGCAATCTCATTCGGTTCTAATTACAAATCTGGCCAACAGAATTCAGCCCCTTATTCGTTATGAACTAACTGACCGTGTCATCATGTCTCCAGAACCATGCAAATGCGGGAGGCCATTCCCAGTTGTACAAGTTGAAGGGCGAACAGATGACATTTTAAAATTCTCTGCCTCCAATGGACAAATCGTACATACCCTGCCATTAGCTCTTAAAACCATTGTGGAGGAGATACAAGGAGTAAGGCGTTTTCAACTGATTCAAACGGCGCCGGATCAATTAACTGTACGTTTAGAAGTAGACGAGGGTCCAAGAGATCAAGTTTGGGAAAATGTTAGAGAAGCCCTATTAGATTACTTTGCTACACAGGGACTAACTAACCTTTCAATAGAAAAATCGGACGAATTGCCACAAAGGCACCCTAAAAGTGGAAAGTACCAGCATGTTCGGATTGATTATCGTGAGCAACATTAAGCTCATTATAAAACTAGCCGATATTCTCTTAGTGTACAGAATATCGACTAGTTTTATAATGATATTTGCTTTAGCGTACAAAATTCGCGTTTTTTGCTCTGGACCCCATATAAAACATTAAATTATCATAATTGAAATCTTCAAATAGTTGTGAAAATATTTTATCTTGATCTGATAAAAATCTTGCTATTGTATTAGCTTTCTTCCACCAAGATGGAGTTCTAATTGCTTGATGAGCTATAAATTTACTTAGACTTTCCTTCTCTTTATCGTCCAGAAACGGTTTAGGATATGCATTTTTCTCTTTGGCGTCTTTATATCTATCATGTATTACTTTAAAAACAGATGACCATTCACCTTCTAAAACACCGAAAGTGTTTTCTAGTTCTTGCTCCTGGTAACCTTCATGCACAGATAAACCGAATTTTTCTTTAAACATTTGTGCAGAAACATTATAAAGCTTATGTTCTTCTGCTACATTTTTAACATTGTCTGTCCATTCCTTTGATAAGATCTTGTCATAATAATGTACAAAGTGATTCTTTCCTTTTTTCTTAAAAGCGAATTGTCGTAAATAGAACTGAGGTACATAATGCTGACGCCTTTTTATTTGATTCGACATATAACTTCCATCCCCTACCTATATCACCGTTGAGAGTACAATACTTTTATAGTATTTCTTTAGTATATTTTTACACAAAGTGTCAAATTTGTAATTAAAATTATTCAATTAGACCATAAAATATATAAAAAAGAGGCTGGGACAAAACCCTCCTCTGAACCGAAAAAGCCGGTGAAATTTTACGACGAGTAAAATTTCACCGGCTTTGTTTATTTTTACATTAAAATAAGGACCACTTCTGATAAAATAAAGTTACCACACAAAATCTTATCGGAAAGAAGGGTCCTTATGTTTAAAGATTATAACATGAATCAAGTGGTTTTGCCTTTAGAATTATATAAGTTTTACTTAATAATCCGGCATATGAACACCGGCTATTCTTTTTAAAATTTGCTCAGATGCCCCCTCCAAAAAAGCTAGAAAAGAAGAAACAGACTCTTGAATAGCTGCTTTGTTAGGATGGAATCGATTTTGGATGACGGTTTCTTTCAGCCATTTCCAAATCCGTTCAACGGGGTTCAAATTGGGCGAGTACTTCGGCAGAAAGAAACGAATGAGTCGATCCTCATGCTGTTCAAAAAAGGGCTGTAACTCTTTTGCATCATGAATACGAGCACGATCCAACACCATAATGATGACTTTATTTGGGTAATAGTCGAGCACATACTTCATAAAGGAATGAAAAGCTGGGGCTTTACAATTGTCAGCTACTTGGCAGAGAAAGTCGCCATTTAAGACATTGACAGCTCCAAATAGACTAACAGCTGCATGGTGCCCAAAAGTAGGGACTTGTTTTTGTTTCCCTTTTTGAAACCATGTGGATCGTAAAGCTTGATAGGCGTGGATTCGACTTTCATCTTCATAAAGTAAAATCATATCGCCCGAGAGGTTTTTTTTACCATCTCCATGTCTTGCAGGAATTGCTTTTGTTCGTTTTGATCCGCCTTTGCTAAGGTATAAGTAGGTCTAGTGTAACTCAATCCCATGCCCGTCAACATTCGATAAATGCCACTTCGACTCATGGTGACTGAAAATTTTTCGTAGATGACATGTTGAATCACACGTGTATCCCAGTTAGCGTCAATCCCAAATCCTTCTTTTTCCGGTGTACTTTCTAAGATCATGCGTCGAAGTTCTTCTTTTTCTTCTTGGGTTAAATAAGCAGGTTTACCGGTAGAATACTGACGGGTGACTAAACCATCCATCCCATATTGATTAAAGGTTTTGACATAGATAGACACGGTTTCACGGTGAAGATTCAAAAGCTGAGATACTTCTTTTCCTGTATAGCGTTCCATGATGAGCCGAATCGTCATGACGCGTTGTCTCATTTTCACGTTTTGAATGGTTTTTTCGTATTGACGTAAGTCAGCAGGTGTCCATCCATGGTCATTTGTAATACGTAGAACTTTCATCATCCATCTACTCCCTTATGATTATCTTAGGAACAGTATGGACGCATTTTTTTAAAAATAAGCACGTCGGAAATTAAAATCAAACTTATATATATATCAGGTATTTAATAAAAAAAAAGAAATGCTACAATACATTTCTTTTTTTTTATCCTACGGATACAGATACAGGAGTAAAGAAAGAGGTAATCTCCATAAGCAAAGTATACCAGTGCCACTTAAAATAGCCGTTATCAAATAAACAAAAAGTTTAAGGTTTTTTAATCAATAATTAAGAATTTGCTTTGTATAAGTAGTAAAGTCATCTAAATGTTTATCTAAGATCTTTTGTAAGATGTCTTGATTGATTGCTTGATAATCATGCACTGCAATATTACGAAAACCTACCATTGCTTTCATCCTGTAAGAAATTTCACTTGTTATAATAGATTGTGACTCTAACATATCAAAAGCTTCTCTGCTCGTTTGAGGTAGGCCTAAACGTTCTTCAGCAACAATGTGCATGGCTAGATCAATACAAGCTTCACATGCACGTTGAATATTTAAAATAATGGAGTCTTGTTTTGTATAATCCAGTAAGTTTTTAGGGTCCTGTTGGTATACTTCCAGAATACGCTTGTTACATCTTTCAATTACACTAATTTTGTTTAAAATAACATCATTTCTCATAAATACTCCCACTTTCATCTACTTTCTTTAATATATCTTTTCGTTCCTCATTTAATTTTGCGTACATTTTTAAGGCTTTCATTTGTTCACTCATACGCAACCTATCATCATTTGAATAAATAACTGTTCCAGTCATATAAATTTGAGCTTGAAAAACCGTAGAAGCTTCTGCGATATTCACTAAATCAACTTCTCTTTTTAATATAGTTGCTAACTCTTGAGCTAACATAAAAATTTCGTATTTCTCTAATTTTTTATGCTTTACATAAAAACCAATATCAATATCACTTTCTTGATGGGTTGTTCCTTTTGCAAACGACCCAAATACGATGATAAAGGAAGGGTCTATGTGGGTATGTAAAAAGTCAGTAATAGATTGAACAATCTGGCGATCCATGAAATCACTCCCTTAGTTACCTATATCTATTGTAGCAAATTTTATTTCAATGACTGAGAGTAGATGCTGCTTTTTAATTTAATCTGTGGCAACTCATTAAATATGTTGTATGAAAGGTTTTTTATCTTACTTCTCTCTCATTATAATCGACTTGTGAATTTCCTATTCTTTATAGATATATTATATCACCTTTTAGTGAATGTACATAAGTTCAACTAAATGAATTTTTTCGTTGATATAGTAATATTTTTTTATTTTATAAGTTCAACTAATGTATTGATAATCTACTGGTGTTCTTGTATAATTAGTTCAACAGAAGTTCAACTTAAAAAAGAGGTGTATAGAGATGAAAATAGCACGTTTTAATAAAGACTGTGGAAATTCCGTTGATATGAATATTATAGACGGGTACTTATTTGACTTTCCGACGAATGTTGTAGAACTCCAAAAAGAAGCAGCTGATTCCTTCTTTACAGATGCTGTGACGGCACCAGAAGAATTTAAAAAGCGCATCTTACTTTCTACAACGCTTGAAAATGAAGAGAAAGAGCGTTATTTCTTAGTAGGAAATATTGCTGCAAGTCAACAATTAGCAAATAATCATATTAATCGTTTACATAATAAAATCACAAGCCATATTCCCTACATCACATTTTTAGCTGCAATTGCGTATTATCACGCATTACATGCCAAAGATCAAAAAGATAATAGTATTGAAATTGACTATTTCTCTACTATGCTGCCAATCTGGTTGTTAAAAAAGGAAAATACATTTGGTGCAGCTCAAAAAGCAATGGCTAATCGTTTTGTAGGTGATCATACTTTCCATATTCATACACCAGGTTTTGAAAAGACATTAAATGTCTCTGTTCAAGAAAGTGCATGCTTAAAAGAAGGTGAAATAGCTCGTTTTGCTTTAAAGAAAGATTTAACCCTTCAAGATCGTGAGGATGCGAAAGAATATGTAGAGTGCGAAACTGTTATGGTTGATATTGGTGGTGGATCCATTGATGTGGTCATATTGCCAGAAGGGTTAAAGGCTGCAAATAGCCGTGAATCGTTTCAAAGTATTGAGGGAATTCCGTATTTAGCACATATTGATAAATTACGTAAAGAGAAATTCCCAGAGTTGTTTACCGATTTACGTGCGTTTGACCAATTTATTTTAGATAACTACACGAAACAAAAATTCGAGTTAAAAAATGAAAATACGGGTGAGTCTATTGATTTAACAGCTCAAATCACCTCTTCTTTAAAAGACTACGTAGAAATCTTACTAGCGAAGTTAAATGATGTGGCACCACCACCAGCAAATAAAATTCGTAAGTATGTATACAGTGGTGGTGTTGCTCCAACACTAGAAGTAGCCATTATGGCAAGTATGAGTGAAAAAATTGGTGAAGAACGTACAGAGAAATATCATAAAGTACCAGAAGATAGCCGATACTTAAATCTATTTGGTTTAGAGATTCGAAGCATTGGTTATCTTCAAAAGAAACAAGCTGAAAAGAAAGTTGTACAATCCTAACAGCGTAGGTGATAACCATGTCAGAGCGTCAGAACGCCTTTACGATAAAAACTAACCAATTAAGTGATGAAGTCTATGACGTACTCGCGAAACATGCTAAGTCTCGAAAATTAGGAGATTATATTTCATCTTTAATTCTCCAAGATATTCATCGAACACCTGCAAAACAAATCGTAACAGGGCGTAGAGCAGAGGAACTGCTTGAACATATCAACAATGAGTTAAAAGAGCTTAAACAATTAGCTCAAACGAACGTATTGCAACGTGAACAGACAATTATGGACGATAAACTTATAGAAAATCGTCAAGTTAAAGAAGGAAAAGTAGCAGATTTAGAAAAAGTATCTGGTTCGTTAGATGATGATGATTTAGAAGAATATAATGACTTTTAAATAAAAAGTATCGGCCTATAAATCCCTAGATGGAATGCAAAGGTCGATACTTTTTATCTTTATATCCTTTATCAAAAATGATATGAATACCCGTAGCAAAGACCGCCCAATATGCTTAGTATACAAGGCGGTCTTATCTGTATTCATGCTATATATCTATTCGTAAAATCTCGACAATATTCTGATTGACGTCAAGTAAAAAAAGCAATGGCTAGAATAATGACAAAACAACTTAAATAAACGTTTCCACTCCAATCCCTCTGTTTCTTTTCATCTATGGTGTAACTGTTATAAGACCCTTTAATCGGTTTTAATACAATATGACGTACGTCTACTTCTTTATCTAAGGTCGAGCTTAATTCCTCCGTTGGATAATCGTATGGGAGGAACCTTCCTTTCAGATCTCGATCTCTGTTGCTGACGTCTATGCTGCTCCTTTGCACTGGATGTGATGTACTTTGATTCATTTGGTACAAAATTTGATTGTGATATTGATTCGCTAATTCCTGGTGTTCCAAATACTTCACTATCATTTGAAGACGCTCTTGCTCCTTTTGGGTTATCATTTCCTCTTCTTCCCTCCTCTTCAATTTCTACATCAGTCTCTAGCCATAAACCATCCATAAAGTGGCTCCATTGAGGGGAGGGGAGAGGGACGTCTTTACGTTTGTATTCTTTTAATAACGTAATAAAATCTGGATTATGTGCTGCTGTAAATAATGCTAGCCGGAAAATTTGATTTCTGTCTAATGTAGTTGCCTTAAATAAGGAATCTACATATCTACGGTAAATGTCATGATAACGTACTGTAGGACGATACATATACATACACCCCCTATTTTAACTTTCCTTACTTTCTAACCTAGTAAAATAAACATCATCTTTTTTCCTTTTTGATATAAGATAGACGTCTGCATTGACGTCTTTAATAGAGTATATGAGATACAGGTTACGATTAATCCTAAATTTGAAATCTTTTTTTAGAATTGAAAACTATGTTTAAATTTAAAAGAATTTGAACACAATAGGACTATTCAGTAAATTCGTTATAGGAGCTGATTGCAATGCTTTGGCAAGAGAAAGCTAAAACAAAACTAGGTAAATTCCTTCACAAATATGATATTCCTCAATCGGAATTGCATAAATGGACAAATAAATACGTAAGCCAAACAATGATTAGTAGAATGTGTGTAGAAAAGGAATATACACCTACAACAGATAAAGTGAATGCCATTCTAAAAGCATTACGTAAATATGTAGATAACGATGTGACATACGAAGATTTTTGGATGTAGATAAGAAGACTGCGAAACGCTTTTTTATAAAGCTTTGCGGTCTCTTTATATCACAGTAGAAAAGAATTCAGCCTATCCTATGGTGATTGAAGAATGAAAGAACGAAAAAAAGATGCCTGAAGGCATCCAATTAAAGCAAGTTAAATTCTTGAATAACATCACCGATATATAAAAAGCTGAGCTCAATCTATGTTAGGATTAAAATCTTTTAGCACAGTTATGTTTGAAGTACTCCTTGCATCAAAACCGAATGATAACAATAACAACTTATAAAGCTTGCTCTTCTTATCTTATTAATTGGTTTACTAAAAGGATTAGTATGCAGAAAGATATTAATATTATCATTACGTTCAAAAGAAAATGCTGATTATGCTTCTGTTTTCTTTTTAGACATGTACGAGTTACCTCTTGCTTTTGACGAGTAATTTTTCCCACTTCTCATATGCTCCATTATATCTTTAAATTAACTGATAATGAGTAAATTCAGTTCAAAATATTTCCATCTTATAAAATAAAAAAGACAAATACGCAAACCTGGTTTAGAATGAAAGCTCTGACCCAATCATCCATCCAGAGGAGCGTTATTTGTCCAATGAATAGACTATCACATCAAGAAGAAATCTACAATGGCTTAATAAAATGGAAGCTGCCCTTTTATTTCTCAAAACCTGTCATCAACCATTTAACCCACTTTATAGATGGGATGTTGAGTGTGGGGTTTACAGGTAAACTAACGGAAATTCATTCGTTTAGTCATCAAAAGAAACATCGTACGACTCTTGGCCATTTCTTGAAAAAAGGTTCATGGAATGAAGGCTACCTGCTTCGACAGACCCAAGAACAGATTCTTCAAAAAATGGATCAAGATGAACCGGTTTTTCTACTACTGGATGACACGATTTGTGAAAAGACCAAGCCTTCGTCACAGGCAAGCCCCCCGACAGAATCATGCGGGTACCACTTTTCACACACAGACGGTAAAAGCGTTTGGGGTCATCAAGTCGTCCAACTGATGTTGAAAAACGGTGACCAAGCATATCCATACGAGTTTCAGCTATTCCATAAAGAAACAACGGAAAGTAAAATTAAACTCTCCATAGAGATGATTAAACGTGTTCCAGCGCTTCAGCCATCTGTTTACTTACTTTGTGATAGTTGGTACACCTCTGGTTCCATTATTGACGTTGCGTTGTCAAAAGGGATTCATGTGATTGGTGCCTTAAAAACAAACCGTATTCTTTATCCGCAAGGGATTCGAATTCAAGCGAAAGAATTCGCCCGTTATATTAGAGAAGAAGAGACTGATTTAGTGACAATCGGTCATGAATCTTATCGAGTCTACCGGTACGAAGGTGCCTTAAACGATCTTGATATGGGTGTCGTATTAATGTGCTGGAAGGAAGAACATCCCATGGAACCTAAGCATATGCGTTGTTTTTTAAGCACCGATACAGAACTGACAACAGAACAAATTTTATCGTATTACAGTCAACGCTGGAGCATCGAGACCTACTTTAAACAGGTCAAAGGCATGGTTGGCTTTAACGGTTATCAAGTCCGGAGTGAACGAGCGATTAAGCGTTTTTGGACCATTGTCCAGTTCACCTATGTTTTTGCGATGTACCTTAGAAAGGCTGTCTTTAACCTAGCCATTCAGTGCATAAGAAAACAAAAAATCGGCAGTATCATTGAGTTTGTGTATCGTGAAACCACAAATGGAACGTCACTTGAGCAAATTAAAAATGAGCTCCAAGTGGCATAGGGTACCTATCATTTCTAATCTGATGGAAATATTTGTATCGAAAAATGCTCATTATCAGTAAGTTAATAAATATTGGAGGAGAAGTGGCTATGTTAACTAAATTAATCTATTTATAATCTTTGTACAGCGTACAAGAGCAATTCCTCAATGTTTCTTTTACCTAGTTCTTTAGCTTTATGTTCTAAGTCTTTTTTTAGATCACCAGATACTTTTACACGTATCACTTCTACATCACTATCAATGTAAATCCCACGATTACGTTTATTCACTTTCCCTGAAACAAGAACCGACTCTAATAACTCAACAAGCTCTTGTGATGATTCCATTAGTAATACAGGTTTAATTTCAACGATAAATTGCTCGTTCTCCTCTTGTGGCGTAATTCTCATATTCGTTGGGCTTAGGTACTGATAGAATACATCCATCAGTTTATAGAGCTGTGATTTGGCGTATGCAGTTTGCTTAAAGGCAAATGTAGCATAGCCTTCTTTGGTAATCGCTTTTTTCGATTCGATTTCATAGGCTGCTTCGAACCCTCGGTGAAGTAACTCTTCTAAGGTGACCTCTTCATGTTGGTCTGTAATCGCCATAATGGGGTCTTCTACCGAGATGATGCGAGCAAATTGTTCTTTTTCTTCCCTTTTCTTGACAAAAAGTTGAAATAAGGCAATGTTTTGCTCAGCATCATAGAAATGACGCTTACTTGGCTTGCGCCCTACTTCATGGGTGCGCTTAAATTCGTCCACATCTTCCTCATGTACAAAATAACAATTGATTCCCCGATACTCTTCTTGAAAGGCTGGCAACCATCCTTGTTTAATATATTTATTGACCGTTGTGACCGAGATGTCGAGTTGCTGCGCGACCTCTTTTGTCGTAAGTCCGGGCTTTTTTAACTCTTCTTGTAAACGAACCACATCTTCGCTATCAAATTCATACCGTCCTTCAATATGCCAGTCATCTTTATTGATAGGATTCAATTTTCCTTGTTGAATATATGTATAAATCGTTTTCTTCGATGAAATAGACAACATCTCCATCACATCTTCAATGGTAATAATTTTAGTGAGATTATCAATCATGCTATACACTCCTTTTCTATTTCTTCTATATCATAATAGATTATATCATATTTATATAAAGTTATAGATTAAAAGTTAGTATAGTAGATACGTAAATAGTAAAACTAATGTATAAAAATATGTGTTTTATCATTTACCCTAAGTGACGACAAATGGATCATTTTTCTACAAACAATATATAAAGTAAACTATTTTTATAGAAAATAAGTTTATACATTTACTTTTGAATAAGATAAACTTAATAAGTAATACATATAATAAGTAAATTAATAAAAAAATTGAATTAAAATTAAATTTACTATTTAACTAATATAGTGGATAGTTTTAATATTGTTATAAATACATCTATTACGTTTTAAAGAGTTTTTACCACTTACATACATGAAGATAGATATTTGATCTTATATAGAGGAGTAAACACGTCAATACCAAAAAGAAGAGAAAAATAAAAAGACAGGTTTGATGAAAGGAGAGGTTGTATGAAAGATTTCTCATTAGTACACATAGGAACAGAAATAAGGGAAAGAAAAAGGGGTCTCCATCAAATTGTTTCATTAATGCTAGATAGTACGTATTATGATGCTTTAGAAGAAAGAAATGAACACCACCAGCGAAAAAACGAAGATCTGTTCAATAGTTTTACGGATGAAGAAATGATGTACTACTACGTACATCAACGAAAGCATATTCGAAAGGACCGAGAACGAAAAGAAACGACCAAAACGGAATACTTACGGATTTTGCTGCAGTTTTATCAGTATGCGGTGGAAAGTGAGTCGTTCTTACGCCAAGATCTTGATTATTATATAGAAGAAACAATTTTAAAAAACCTACGTCCTTGGCATATACGAAACTTCCAGGAGTATTTAAGCACCGCATTGTTAGGGAAAGGGGGGAAACCTTATTCACCTGCGACCTTAGACGCTAAAATGACCATTTTAAAAAGTTTTATGAAATGGCTATATGAAACGAAGTATATTCAGCATCCATTACATAAAGAAATCTTAAGCACGTCACTATCTGAGCAAGAAATTCCAAATCGAGATTTGTATTACCATGAAGTCAAACAGCTTCTTGACTACTACAAAGACCATCCTATTAATTATGGATTATTAACGATGTTGGCGATGACAGGATTGCGTATACAGGAAATTGCTAAAGCTTCGTGGGGAGATGTCTATCTAGACAGTTTAAGTGGCCATTATCGACTAAGAGGAGCAGGGAAGGGTGGAAAGAGATTTGATAAGTTACTTCATCCATCGCTATATGAACGCATTCTTGCTTTTCGAGAACGACGCCATGTCAGTACAGTCTTAAACCCAAGTGATCAAGGACCATTATTTCCAACTAAAAATGGAGACTATTATCAATATAAAAACTTAAGTAATTATATTGTTCGTATCATTGAACGAACGGATTTACCTTTTGTGAAGGAACGGACTGACAAAATTACGCCTCATTATTTTCGACATTTTTATGCGATTTATAGTCGACAGCAGGGTGCAGATATTTTCTTAATTCAAAAGGAGCTTGGCCATAGTGACCGTAAAACAACGGAGCGTTATCTAGAAAAGGTTTTGCAGCGCGAACAAGAAATTGGGCTAATGTGGGAGGAACAAGATTTCTAATTACTGTATGTATGGAATTACCCAAGTGTGCTTGAATGGGCTATATAAAGATTTAAATAGAACCTTTTGTTGTTAGTTTTTCTATTGTAGCAAATTTTATTTCTTTAGATAAGAACGGGTTTTTTGTGTTCCTTTTTTCTTTTTAGATGTATGAAAATACTTGATGTGATGGTTATGTAGTCAACACATAGTATTTTTCATTATAAGCCACTTAGTACCTTCTTATTAACATGATTCCTCTTATCCTAATTTAATTTACGTCTCAAGGTAAGATCAACTAAATAAACATGATTGTTGATATATGTAAGTTTTTGATGATAAATAAGTTCACCTAAAAAGATTGTATAACCTCTTTTTTTTATGTATTGGATCGGCTACACTTAGTTAGACAGAAATTTTAAGGTCAAGTAGAATTAACTATACTAATCAGTTATGAGGAGAATCTACATGACAAAAAAAGTACGTCGAACGTTTACCGAAGAATTTAAGCAACAGATCGTGCAGCTATATCAGAATGGAAAGCCTCGTAAAGACATCATTCGAGAATATGAGTTAACACCATCTTCGCTTGATAAGTGGATTAATCAAAGTAAGTCCTCTGGTTCCTTCAAAGAAAAGGATAACCTCAGCCCCGAACAGAAAGAGCTGCAGGAACTTAGGAAACGTAATAAGCAATTAGAGATGGAGAATGATATTTTAAAGCAAGCCGCGCTGATACTAGGACGAAAGTAAATGTGATTAAGAACAACCAGCATAAATACTCGATATCAGCAATGTGTAAGGTCCTACAACTCCCTAGAAGTACGTATTATTATGAAGCAAAAGAACGAAAGAATGAAGATGATATAACTTCAGACATCATAGAAATTTTCCATCAAAGCCGCCAAAATTATGGTGCGAGAAAGATAAAGCATGAGCTAAAGAAAAGAGGGAAATTGGTTTCTCGTCGTCGAATCGGCAGAATTATGAACGAACAAGGACTTGTTTCAGCTTATACTGTAGCTCAATTTAAACCCCATAAGGATAAACCAAATGAAAGTGATCAAGCGAATGAGTTAAATCGTGAATTTACACAAGAGGAAGAATTGACTGTCGTGGTCAGCGACCTAACTTATGTAAGAGTCAACAGAAAATGGTATTACATATGTGTATTTGTTGACCTCTTTAATCGGGAGATCGTTGGATTTAGTACAGGTGAGAACAAAGATGCTTTACTAGTTTATCGAGCTCTATCGTCAATAAAAGGTAATTTACATACGGTTCAAATGTTCCATACTGACCGAGGAAGAGAATATAAGAACCAAGTCATTGATGAGGCCCTAGAAACGTTTAACATCAAGCGATCTCTAAGTTTGAAAGGCTGTCCGTATGATAATGCAGTAGCAGAAGCAACATTCAAAATCATCAAAACAGAGTTCGTAAAGAAACGTCATTTTGATAGCTTAGAAGAGTTACAAAGAGAGTTTACAGATTATGTGCACTGGTTTAACCATCTACGCATCCACGGTACTTTAGATTATTTAAGTCCAGTGGAATACAAATTTACGCACCTTAAGAAAACTGTCTAGTTTAGTGTTGACAATCCATTGTTTAGCTTTATTCTAAAGGTGATTTAATAAATAAAGCTATTGAAAGAGTAAATCTTTATTGTACTAGAAGTATAAATCTTAGCTTTGAGCTTTAAACTTTAGATATAGATTATACATTATACACTAAATAGGGAATGTCTAAAGGTTTATTTATAATAAACATAAGAAAAGCATTTAAAAGAAACTTTGCTCTAATTGAGCAAAGTTTCTTTTTGAATTAATAAAATAAATCTTCACTTTAACCCTGACCAATAATAGAATGTAATTGATTTTTATGATCACTCGAGCTTAAAACACCTATTTTCATCTCATAATGAATGATATATGCAGCTTCTTTTACATTTGGTATTGAATCGTTTCTTCTTTATTATTCTAATTGTTTAATTTAGATGAACATAATATTTGTTCTTTTCATAATAATTAACGTGGAAGTAATAACATTAAATGTTGAATAAATAATATATGTATGTTTATATAAGATATTAATGATTTTAATTCTGAATAATAAATAATTATATATTTTATATTATATAAAAGAGTAATTGTTAATATATTTTACTAAAAATAGTTATACTTTTTACACGACTTGTAGAAAAACTCCATATTTGTCGTCATTAACAGTAAAAGATAAAACTATAATTTTTAGAAGTTAGTTTATATATTTACTTCCTTAAATAAAAGAATTCACTTTTGTTTTTTTAGTTAAATTCATTTTATTAAAAGTATATTAATATTAAATACCTATATATTTTATTTTTAGATATTGTTAATATATAAATTTCTTAAAAGAGAAGTAGAAGGAAGATAGTTATATAATAAGAAGTAAAAACAGTTATTTATCGTCAGTAATTGTAAATATTAAAATATATTTATTAACAAGTGGATTTATTTACTGATAAAACATTATTTTAAATTTATATATAAATTAAGTAATGACTAATTTTATTTATAAATCTAATATGCGTGTGTAAATGTATAGACGGCGAAGAAAAGAATTGCCTTGTATGTTATTAAGAAGGAATAGATTCAAACTGCTACGTATTAGGTGATAGGTAAGAATTTTTTCAGTAGTTAAATAAGAAAAAGGATACCTCTTTCTAGGGTGTGATATCCTTTTATTGAAATTGACAAGTATAAAAGTAAGAAAATGGGTAGTTCTTATAATAAGTATCACCAATTAGAAATATTCATTACACTTGTATATCTATTTAGTTATGATCAGGGCTCTGATTGTTTCATTCCAATAATACTTAAAATCTTTCTTATTATCTTTAACCTTTTTAAGTTTCTCTATTTTAGTTTTAGTATCTTCACTCTTTTTTTTTATTTTCTTCAATTATTAAACTCCTTTAAGATGAATTCATATAACAAAATTCAAACAATGTGATACATGGAAAAAAGTAAATATTAATATGCGAATTTTAATTTTTTAATAATCCAATACCTTTTAAATAAAATACTTGCAAATTACAACTAAATAATCTATAAGTAAATATGAGGGGAGAGATAACATGGAATCAGAAAATATTAGAGAACTTTTTCAAATTATGACTAGAAGGTTTGGACTTTTAAATAAAAATTGTTGTAGTACTGACAACTACAAAATTTCATTGGCGCAAAGTCATATTCTTTATGAAATTAATCACCAGTCCAAACCTTCAATGCAAATGGTATCAGAGACATTAGGTATTGATATTACTACTTTTAGCAGGCAAATACAGAATTTAATTAAAATGGGGCTAGTAAGAAAAATAGCAGACCCTTCAGATAAACGTGTATTTATTCTTTACTTAACTGCTGAAGGAAAAAAAGTGAATCAATCTATTGATAATAGAATGAACAATTATTTAAAAGACGTATTTTCCCATATGAATGAATTTGAACAAGAAACTGTAATTCGTTCAGTCAAATTACTTAATGCTTCTATGAATAAAACTAATAACAGTTGTAAAGAACCAATAAGTTAATCTGGTATGAAATAATTGATGCTTAACATTAAGTATTGAGATATTTATAGGCTCTTGCTGCTAGTAAAGCCCCCAATGTAGTGGCTAAGAGATAAACCCAAAGATATTCAATGTGAGTAGAAATTACAGCTGGACCAAAAGATCTTGCTGGATTCATTGAAGCCCCACTAATTGGACCACCAAACATCGCTTCTAAGCAAACTGTTGAACCAATAGCTATTCCTGCAAAAGACTTGGTCTGATTGTCTTCTGTAGAAGAATTTAGTATAACGATCAATAAAATAAAAGTTAATAAAACTTCCAAAATGAAGCTCTGTGGCCATGAATAAACGGGCACTGTTGATCCAAGCTTTGCAACGTTTCCAAATAACAATCTAAGAATTATACTGGCACAGGTAGCACTGCTAAACTGGATTAAAATATAAAGAAGAGCTTCATTTAACTTTATTCTCTTTAAATACCAAAAGGCTAATGTAACAGCAGGATTAAAGTGCGCTCCGGAAACATATCCAAATGAATATATCAATGCTAAAACAATTAACCCAAATGTTATGGCTATACCTACATGAGTTAAACTTTTTGTAGTGGAATTAACAACAATAGCACCAGTACCTGCAAAAACGAGCGAAAAAGTTCCTATAAACTCAGCTAAAATTTTTTTCTTTAATTCTTTTACATAAACTAAATTTTGAGGATGACTATCAAAGTAATTTATGGGATATACTTTTTTCTCCACAAAAAATCCTCCATTATATTAAGAATTGAATTAAATGTGTATTTAAGAAGCTTATAGAACTAAACTTAGAATGTAATAGAAGCACAATGCAATAATTCCTGCACCTGGTAAAGTAACAATCCATGATAAAACAATGTCTTTAATTACTCCTAAGTTTATTCCTTTTCTTCCATGTTTTAATCCAGCTCCTATGATAGATGATGTACTGACATGAGTTGTAGAAGCTGGCAATCCAAATTGACTTGAGGCCATCACTAATGAAGTTGTTGTCAATACTGCTGATAAAGAGCTATTTTCATCTAACTTAGTGACCTTACGGGCTAACAGTTCTGTTACAGGTAACCCCTTAATTAAACTTCCTAGACTCATCGCTACAGTAATTAAAACAAAAAATGAAAAAGGTAGGATATTTCCTTGTTCTTGTGAACCATTCAATGCAGAAATCAGTAGGACGATAGCTACAATCTTTGGAGTGTCATTAACGGATCTAACAAAACAAATTAATCCACTAGAAGCCCAAGCGATCCCTCTTCCTACTTTAGAATTTATGTTTAGTTTATCTATAAACAAATTAATGAACCAGGCTATCCAGAGACCTAATACTGGACTAAGAAGTAAGGGTAAAACTATTTTACTTGCAAGATTTCCCCACAAGACGCTTGATACTCCATGTGAAATACATGCCACTAAAATTACGGCTCCAATAATGGCATGAGTTGTAGAAACTGGTAATGAGAATTTAGTAGCTAATGCTACCCAAAGAGTTGCTCCTAGAGCCATAGATAAGGCCATAATGCCTGAGAGGTGATATTCTGAATTCATTAACCCCTCTGTGAATAAATGAACTAATTTAGATGCAAGGAAAAAAGAACATACTCCTCCAATTACAGTCATCACCACTCCATATATGATAGCTGTAAATGGATTAGCATATCCGGAAGCAACAAGCGACGAAACTCCTTTGGAAACGTCATTTCCTCCATTTTCCACAGCTAGCCAAGCAACAATACATAATCCTATAAAAGTTAGAAAGGAACCTGATGGGACGACATCGGTTATTACAAAGAAAGCTACTGTAAGAATTGCAATGATTAACCCTGTTAAAGGATTAGTTCCTATATTTAACTTCTTTTTTAAAACCGTTTTCACTTCTATATTTTCACTTACTTTTTGATTTTGCACCTCAATGTTCATATCTGTCAACAACGATTCAAATTTCCCCAATTTCAACGAAATGAAATTCCCCATTATGA
>NZ_QFRU01000011.1 GCF_003184905.1 Bacillus sp. CGMCC 1.16541 | reverse complement strand
TCTAGCGCCGATGGTAGTTGGGACTTTGTCCCTGTGAGAGTAGGACGTTGCCAGGCAATGAAAAACACTAGTATTTATACTAGTGTTTTTTTATGTAATTTCATATATTCATCTCTAAATTTACAATATTTCCATATTAGGTTAATAACTGTTTGCTATATTAGTAGTGTTTGACTCAATTAACTTAACCAATGGGAGGAATTACTTCAATGCCTTATAAAAAAAGAAAACGTTTTGTTCACTTAGCTTTCGCTTCAGCTGTTGCATTAGGAGCATATGCAACTCCTTTTAGTTCTTCGTTTATCTATGCAGAAACAGAGAATATTAAGGTTCAATTGTTAAGTGTAAATGATCTTCATGGTCAGATTGACTATTCTACTACTATTGATACAACAGGTGACGGGCAGAAAGATACAAAAGTTGGTGGGATAGAATATCTTGCTGCTTATATGGAAGAGAAAGCGTTAGAAAATAAAAATACGTTATATGTTCATTCTGGAGATATGATTGGTGGAAGTCCTCTTATTGCTGCTGCTTTTCAAGATGAACCAGTTGTTGAGATTATGAATGAAATGGGATTTGACGTTGGAACAGTCGGAAACCACGAATTTGACGAGGGAATTCAAGAAATGTTAAGAATGATTGATGGTGGAGATCATCCAACAGGAAAAGGAACTAAAGGATATCAAGGAATGAATTTTCCGTTAGTTGCTGCCAATGCATATGATAAATCAACAGATAAGCTACTTTTGCCACCTTACCATATACAAGAAGTAGATGGAGTCAAGGTTGGATTTATTGGTGTGGTCACACAATCAACGCCTAGTATGGTTATTAAACAAGGAAACGAACATTTAAAGATTACCGATGAGGTAGAAGCGATTAATACATACACAAAAGAGTTGAAAAGTAAGGGGATTAAGGCAATCGTCGTATTGGCTCATAATCCAGCGTCTCAACAAGCAGATGGAACTGTTACAGATGATGCCGCACGATTTGCAAATGAAGTGGACGATGAGGTAGATATTATCTTTGCTGGTCATAACCATCAAGGTGTCAATGGAACGGTTAATAATAAGCTGATTGTACAAGCATATGAATATGGTACAGCATTTGGAGAAGTAGATATTGAGATTGATCCTTCCACAGGTGATATTGTTGATAAGAAAGCAAATATTCACCGAGTGATTAATGCAGGTATTGAGCCACATCAAGAAGTGAAGAAAATTCTTGATAAGTATAACAAGCTGGTTGAACCTGTAAAAGCAGAAGTTATAAATGAGAATGCTCGTGACTATCCATCTCTTCGTTACCCTCAGCTTGGAATGATAGGAGATCATCCAGTTGGTAATTTAATAGCAGACGGAATGCGCCAGTCGATGAATGCTGATTTTGCATTAATGAATGGTGGTGGGGTGCGAGCAGGGCTTGATGCGGGTCCTATCACTTTTGGAGAATTATATACGATTCAGCCTTTTGGTAATGTATTAAATAAGGTTGAAATGACTGGTAAAGGTTTGAGGCAAGTTTTAAATAACCAAATCACAAGTTATGGATTAGATTTTTCTATTTCAGGTTTTCGCTATACGTATGAATACGATGATAAGTTAAAGCGAGGAAAAGTAGCAGATATGTATCTTCCTACTGGTGAGAAGATAAGTGATGATAAGTCATACTCTGTGGTTATTAACAATTTTATGTATGGTAGTAAATATGGGATTGATAAAGTTTCTTTACGTGATCCTGAAGTTGGGCCTGTGGATGTAGATGCATTAGCAGACTACGTTCGTACACTAAAAGGTCCTGTTGATTATAAAGAAGAAGGTCGTATCCAAGAAGTATCAAATCAATTTAGTGATGTACCCGTCAACCATTGGGCAAATCCTTACGTGACCCATTTGGCAAAAGAAGGAATTGTGAAAGGGAAGGCTGATAATGTATACGCACCAGCTCATCAGTTGACTCGTTCACAATTTGCTTCGATGCTCGTTCGCTCTTTAGGTTTAGAAGAGAAAGGTGATACCCCATTTAAAGATGTAACTCATTTGCCTGAAAACGTCAAAAGTGAGATCGGAGCAGCGTATGAAGCCGGTATTATTAAAGGTACTACCCCTCATACATTTGAGCCTTTTAAACCAATTTCACGTGCTCAAATGGTTACAATGTTGATTCGTGCTTATAAAGTAGCTAATGACCATAATTATGAAGTGAAAACCAAGATAAGTTTCAATGACGTCCAGCATCTAGATAGCGAAATGAAAGAATCTGTACAAGCGGCATATGAGATAGGGTATATTCAAGGGTATGGAAATCAGTTTAAACCACAACATTCAGCAACTCGTGTACAAGCAGCAAAAATAATAGCATTATTTTTAACTAAACAGTAATAGTCTGCTTAGACTAATTCTACTTGTTTTTTTAGACAAGATAGAGTTAGTCTATTTTTAGTTTTAAATTTGATAAATATGAGAAAGACGGTATACTAATAGGGTATTTATCGGAGGTGTTAAAATGTCGAATAAGAAAAAGAAGTGTTTATTTGAATTACGTTCGGATGAAACGATTTCACAATGCTTGGATCGAATGAAAGCAGAAGGTTACATGCCTGTTAGAAGAATGGAAAAGCCTGTATTTGAAGAGCAACTTATAAATGGGAAAAAAGAGTACGTTCCGGTAAAACAACAAATTGTATTTGAAGGAAAATTAACCTAAAAGCGAACATTAAACAAAAAAATAAAAATAACATTCGATTTTTGAGTTGACTTTTTGCTTTGTGAGTTGTTATTATTATGGTGTCAAAAGAAATAAACGAAACCTCATATAATAGTGGGAATATGGCCTGCGAGTTTCTACCTAACGACCGTAAATTGTTAGACTATGAGGAGAGTACAATTACTAAATTGGTAAATATGTGAATCCTTTTGTGAAGGATGATTTTATACATAAAACCTAGAGTAGTTGTGGCTTTCCTTAAGCTACGACTACGCTAGGTTTTTTTATTATCTGAAAAGGAGATTATATCCATGAATATAGAAGTTGCTGTTATTATGGGAAGTCAATCTGATTGGGAAACGATGAAACATGCATGTGATAGACTAGATGAATTGCATATTCAATATGAAAAGCGAGTTGTATCGGCACACCGCACACCTGATTACATGTTTGAATATGCCCAGACAGCAAAAGAACGTGGAATAAAGGTTATTATTGCGGGAGCAGGTGGAGCAGCGCATCTACCAGGGATGGTAGCAGCGAAAACAACATTACCGGTTATTGGTGTCCCTGTCCGTAGTAGCAATTTGAACGGATTAGATTCACTCTTATCTATTGTCCAGATGCCTGGTGGCGTCCCCGTGGCAACGGTGGCAATTGGTAAGGCAGGAGCAACAAATGCAGGATTATTGGCTGCTCAAATGTTGGCATTATCAGATCATAAACTTAGCCAACGATTAGAGCATCGTCGAAACCAACTAGAGGCCGTCGTGCTAGAAAGTAGTGAGCAACTTGTTTAACTCAATTATTCCTCCAGGTAAAACGGTTGGCATTGTAGGTGGTGGTCAGCTTGGACGAATGATGGCGATTGCCGCTAGAGAAATGGGCTATTATATTGCTGTATTAGACCCTACTGAGCATTCACCTTGTGGTCAAATTGCAGACATTGAAATTATCGGGCAGTATGACGATTTAGATTCGATTAAAAAGTTAGCCGCTGTTTCAGATGTGATTACATATGAATTTGAAAATATAAGTGTGGAGATGGTGAGATGGCTTCAATCAAATAGCTATGTTCCACAAGGAAGTCATGTTCTCGAAATTACACAAAATCGCAAACTTGAAAAATCACTTATCACAAAACTAGGCTTACATGTTCCTCCTTATCAAATTGTTAAAGCAGAAGATGAGTTACGTCATGCCATTCATGCTATCGGTTATCCATGCGTGGTCAAAACATGTATGGGTGGCTATGATGGGAAAGGGCAAGTTGTTGTAAAAGATGATAGTGATATTCTAAGTGCATCTAAATTGTTAGCACATAGTGAATGCATTGTGGAAAAGTGGATGCAACTAGATAAAGAGATTTCAGTCATTGTTCAGCGAAATGTCAATGGTGATACGACGTGCTTTCCAGTTGCTGAAAACATTCATCGCCATCACATTTTACATCAAAGTATTGTGCCTGCACGGATCGATGACAATCAACGAGATCAAGCGTTGCATTGCGCAAAAGTCATTGCTGATGGATTAGAGTTAGTTGGTACATTAACAGTTGAAATGTTCATCACTGAAAATCAAGATATTTATATGAATGAGTTAGCACCTCGACCACATAATTCCGGGCATTTCTCAATTGAAGCTTGTAACCTGTCACAATTCCAACAGCATATAAGAGCCATTTGTAATTGGCCACTTAGTGAACCTGTATTATTAAAACCAGCTGTAATGGTTAACCTATTAGGGGAACATGTGGAAGCTGCAATCTCAAAAATCGAATGTTTTGGTGATATACACTTACATTTGTACGGAAAAAAAGTTGCAAAAGAAAAGAGAAAAATGGGACATATAACGGTATTAGCTGATAAGATAGAGGATGCGGTGTCAAAAGCCGAATCATTAGCTATTTGGAATAGAACGGAGGAATATACAACATGATTGAACGTTATACCCGTCCGGAAATGGGCGCAATTTGGACTGAAGAAAATCGCTTTCAAGCTTGGCTTGAAGTAGAGATTTTAGCTTGTGAAGCATGGGCAGAGTTAGGTGACATTCCGAAAGAAGATGTAGCTCTTATTCGTGAAAAAGCCTCTTTTAATATTGATCGCATTAAAGAAATTGAAGCTGAAACACGACATGATGTAGTAGCATTTACTCGCGCGGTATCGGAGACGCTAGGTGAGGAGCGTAAATGGGTTCACTATGGCCTTACATCAACAGACGTTGTAGATACAGCTTTATCTTATATATTAAAACAAGCAAATGACATTCTTGAAAAGGATTTAGAACGTTTTGTTCAAGTCTTAAAAGAGAAAGCGCAAGAGCATAAATATACTGTCATGATGGGACGTACTCACGGTGTTCATGCAGAGCCAACGACATTTGGTTTGAAAATGGCGCTATGGTATGAAGAGATGAAACGTAACCTAGAACGCTTCAAACGTGCAGCAAAAGAAGTAGAGTTTGGAAAGATTTCAGGAGCGGTTGGTACGTTTGCAAATATTGATCCATTCGTTGAAGCTTATGTGTGTGAAAAGCTAGGTTTACAACCAGCGCCAATCTCGACTCAAACACTACAGCGTGATCGTCATGCTCATTATATGTCTGTTCTAGCTCTTATCGCGACTTCTATCGAAAAGTTTGCCGTTGAAGTTCGTGGATTACAAAAAAGTGAAACAAGGGAAGTAGAAGAGTACTTTGCAAAAGGTCAAAAAGGTTCATCTGCAATGCCGCATAAGCGTAACCCGATCGGTTCTGAGAATGTAACGGGATTAGCACGTCTTATCCGTGGTTATATGTCAGCAGCATATGATAACGTTCCGCTTTGGCATGAGCGTGACATCTCCCATTCTTCAGCTGAACGTGTTCTGTTACCAGACTCAACAATTGCGCTGAACTACATGTTAAATCGTTTTTCGAATATCATTAAAAACTTAACGGTATTCCCAGAAAACATGCAGCGCAATATGGATCGTACATTAGGTCTTATTTACTCGCAACGTGTGTTATTAGCGCTAATTAACACAGGTATGACGCGTGAAGAAGCATACGATCTTGTGCAACCAAAAGCGATGGAAGCATGGGAGTCTCAAGTTCCATTCCGTACACTAGTTGAAGCTGAAGAGCGAATTACAGATCGATTATCAACCGAGCAATTAGATGACTGCTTCGATTATCAGTATCATTTAAAGAGTGTTGATATGATCTTCAATCGTCTTGGTCTATAAAAACTTTAAAAGGTGAGGGATTTTCCTTGCCTTTTTGCAGGAATATTTATCAGAAGATTCTGAATCAAGGGGTGGGATAATGAAACAAGAACTACTTTATGAGGGAAAAGCGAAACGAATTTATAAGACGGAACAAGAACATGTACTGTGGGTTGCTTACAAAGATTCAGCGACGGCTTTTAACGGGCAGAAACAAGCTGAGATTATCGGAAAAGCTCAATTGAATAACAAAATTAGTAGTTTCCTATTTTCAATGCTTCATGAACAAGGAATTGAGACGCATTTCATTCAATCACTTTCTGATTCAGAACAATTAGTAAAGCAGGTAAATATCATTCCCCTAGAAGTTGTCGTACGCAATATGACAGCAGGTAGTTTAGCAAAAAGAATTGGTGTACAAGAAGGAATTCCATTTGCAACTCCCATTGTAGAGTTATATTACAAAAATGATGAGTTAGGTGATCCACTTATTATTGATGAGCATGCAATCTTTTTAGAAGCAGCTACAGCGCAAGAGATTTCACTTTTAAAGGCTCAAGCGCTACGCATCAATGACGTATTAAAACAGTTCTTCAAAGAAAAAGGCATTCAGCTTGTGGATTTTAAATTAGAGTTCGGGAAAACGGCATCGGGTGAGCTTATTTTAGCAGATGAAATTTCACCAGATACGTGTCGATTCTGGGATATCGAAACAAACGAAAAGTTAGATAAAGATGTGTTTCGCCGTGATTTAGGGACGTTAACAGAAGCATACGAAAAAATCTTAGAGAGAATCGGGGGATAACAATGTATAAAGTAACGGTATTTGTCACATTAAGAGAGAGTGTATTAGATCCACAAGGAGTAGCGGTGAAGAATTCATTACACCGTATGTCTTATGAAGAAGTAAGTGAAGTACGTATTGGTAAGTATCTAGAGCTAACTATTAATGAGCAAGAGGATGTAGATACAAGAGTAAAGGAAATGTGCGAAAAGCTATTAGTCAATACAGTTATTGAAGACTATCGCTATGAAGTTGAGGAGGCTGTTGCACAGTGAAATTTGCTGTAATTGTGTTTCCAGGATCAAACTGTGATGTGGATATGTACCATGCAATTAAGGATGAACTAGGCGAAGAAGTAGAATACGTGTGGCACGATTGCGATAATTTAGATGAATTTGACGGTGTGTTACTTCCAGGTGGATTTTCATACGGAGATTATTTACGCTCTGGGGCCATCGCTCGTTTTGCAAATGTCATGGAAGCTGTGAAGAAGGCAGCAGCGGCAGGTAAGCCGGTATTAGGTGTGTGTAACGGATTTCAAATTCTATTAGAAGCTGGGTTATTACCGGGTGCGATGCGACGTAATCAAGACCTTAAATTTATTTGTAAACCTGTGACCCTTGAAGTAATGAACAATAACACAATGTTTACAAACGCTTATTCAAAACATGAACGCATCTCGATTCCTGTTGCGCACGGTGAGGGAAATTACTATTGTGATGAAGCAACATTAAAGCAACTAGTAGACAATAACCAAATCGCGTTTCAATATGCCGATGAAAATCCAAATGGTAGCTTACAAAGCATTGCTGGGATTGTGAATGAGACAGGCAATGTATTAGGAATGATGCCACATCCAGAACGAGCAGTCGATACATTGTTAGGAAGTGCAGATGGATTAAAACTATTCAAATCAATCGTGAAGCAGTGGAGGGAACAATATGTCGTTACTTCTTGAACCAAGTGTAGAACAAATTAAAGAGCAAAAGATTTATAAAGAAATGGGATTAACAGATGAGGAGTTTGCTAGTGTAGAAGCGTTATTAGGTCGTCTACCAAACTACACAGAAGTTGGTCTGTTTTCAGTAATGTGGTCTGAGCATTGCAGTTACAAAAACTCCAAGCCTGTCCTTCGTAAGTTTCCAACGTCTGGTGACAAGGTGTTACAGGGGCCTGGAGAGGGAGCTGGAATTGTAGATATTGGTGATAATCAAGCAGTTGTATTTAAAATTGAGAGTCATAATCATCCATCTGCAATTGAGCCTTATCAAGGGGCAGCAACAGGTGTTGGTGGTATTATCCGTGATGTATTCTCAATGGGAGCAAGACCAATTGCATTGTTAAACTCTTTGCGTTTTGGTGAGTTAACGTCACCGAAAGTTCGTCATTTGTTTGAAGAAGTAGTGGCAGGTATTGCAGGATACGGAAACTGTGTTGGTATTCCAACAGTCGGTGGAGAGATTCAATTTGACCCTTCATATGAAGGAAATCCGCTAGTGAATGCAATGTGCGTAGGTTTAATTAAGCATGAAGATATTCAAAAAGGTCAGGCTAAAGGAATTGGCAACACAGTCATGTATGTAGGAGCTAAAACAGGTCGAGATGGTATTCATGGTGCAACTTTTGCGTCAGAAGAGCTATCTGATCAATCAGATGAGAAGCGACCAGCTGTACAAGTAGGTGATCCATTTATGGAAAAGCTTTTACTTGAAGCGTGTTTAGAACTAGTGAAGTGTGACGCACTTGTAGGTATTCAGGATATGGGAGCTGCAGGTTTAACAAGTTCATCAGCAGAAATGGCAAGTAAAGCAGGGTCAGGCATTGAGATGAACCTTGATTTAGTACCACAGCGTGAAACTGGTATGACTGCTTATGAAATGATGTTATCAGAGTCACAAGAGCGTATGCTAATAGTCGTTGAAAGAGGAAGAGAAGACGAGATTGTGCAAATCGTTGAAAAGTATGGATTAGAAGCAGTAGCAGTTGGTGTTGTAACAGACGATAAAATGTTACGCCTTACGCATAAAGGGAAAGTCGTTGCTGAAGTACCTGTTGATGCGTTAGCAGAAGATGCACCAGTTTATCATAAGCCATCTGCTGAGCCAGGTTACTATAAAGAATTTCAGGAGCAAGATGCATATGTACCATCTGTTACCGACTACAATGAAACCCTTTTAACTCTATTACAGCAACCAACGATTGCGAGCAAAGAGTGGGTTTATAACCAATATGATTACATGGTGCGAACAAATACAGTCGTTTCACCAGGCTCTGATGCAGCCGTGGTACGTGTACGTGGAACAAATAAAGCACTTGCAATGACAACGGATTGTAACTCGCGTTATTTATACTTAGATCCGGAAGTCGGTGGTAAGATTGCGGTAGCTGAAGCAGCAAGAAATATTGTGTGCTCAGGTGGAGAGCCATTAGCAATTACAGACTGTTTAAACTTTGGTAACCCTGAGAAACCAGAGATTTTCTGGCAACTAGAAAAAGCGGTTGATGGCATGAGCGAAGCGTGCCGTGAGTTACAAACACCTGTTATCGGTGGAAATGTATCTCTTTATAATGAAACAAACGGGGAAGCAATTTATCCAACACCAGTAGTTGGAATGGTAGGGCTTATTAAAGATATCGAACATATTACAACGCAAGCTTTTAAAGAAGAAGGCGATCTTGTGTACGTTATTGGAGAAGCTAAGTCTGAATTTGCAGGTAGTGAACTTCAAAAGATAATGGAAGGTACCATCTTTGGGAAAGCACCTCAATTAGATTTAGATGTGGAGCAACGTAGACAGAAGCAATTGTTAGCTGCAATACGTGCAGGTCTTGTTCAATCTGCTCACGACGTTGCAGAAGGTGGATTCGCTGTTGCCTTAGCAGAAGGTTTAATGAATAGTGATGAACTAGGTGTGAAAGTAAGTACGTTTGAAGAGCCAACATTACTATTTAGCGAAACACAATCACGCTTTCTTGTAACGGTGAAAGAAGAAAACAGAATAAAATTTGAAACACTTGTAAAAGAAGCCATTGAAGTAGGAACGGTAACAGCTGATGCTACGTTTACAATTGAAAACAATCAAGGAGTCATTATTCAATTACCAGTGCCGGAGTTGAAAACAGCTTGGAAAGGAGCTATTCCATGCTTGCTGAAATAAAAGGTCTTAATGAAGAGTGTGGAGTTTTTGGTATTTGGGGACATGAAAATGCGAATCAAATCACTTATTATGGCCTTCACAGCTTACAACATCGTGGTCAAGAAGGAGCAGGAATTGCTGTTTCAGATGGAGACAAAGTGAATGTAGCCAAAGGACTTGGATTAGTGACGGAAGTGTTTGGTAATGGTGTGTTAGATAAAGTTGAAGGAAGTGCAGCTATTGGTCATGTACGCTATGCAACCGCTGGGGGCGGTGGTTTTGAAAACGTCCAGCCTCTCCACTTTCGTTCGCAAAGCGGAAGCATCGCACTAGCTCATAACGGTAATCTTGTGAATGCAAATGCATTAAAACATCAACTTGAAAATCAAGGGAGCATTTTTCAGTCTACTTCGGATACGGAAGTGCTTGCCCATTTAATCAAGCGCAGTGGTTATCAAGATTTAAAAGACAAGGTAAAGAATGCATTATCAATGGTGAAAGGCGCCTATGCGTTTGTCATTTTAACTGAAAATGAAATGATGGTTGCGCTTGATCCAAACGGATTGCGTCCTTTATCTTTAGGACGTTTAGGAGATGCTTATGTTGTGGCATCTGAAACGTGTGCATTTGATGTGGTGGGGGCTATATACGAGCGCGACGTGCAGCCAGGTGAACTCTTAATCATTAACGATGAGGGACTGACATCTGAGCGCTTTACTTTGAATGTAAACCGTGCTATTTGCAGTATGGAATATATTTATTTTTCACGCCCAGATAGCAACATTGATGGTATTAATATTCATTCCGCTCGTAAAAATTTAGGAAAAGAGTTAGCCATTGAATCATCAGTTGAAGCTGATGTTGTAACAGGTGTACCAGATTCAAGTATTTCAGCAGCGATAGGATTTGCCGAACAGTCGGGGATTCCATATGAGCTTGGATTAATTAAAAATCGTTATGTCGGTCGTACATTTATTCAGCCTTCTCAATCGTTACGTGAGCAAGGGGTAAAGATGAAACTTTCCCCTGTTCGAAAAATTGTTGAAGGAAAGCGTGTTGTAATGGTTGACGATTCGATTGTGCGTGGAACGACAAGTAGACGAATTGTTAGAATGCTACGTGAAGCAGGGGCAACAGAGGTACACGTACGGATTAGTTCACCACCTATTAAAAATCCTTGCTTTTATGGAATTGACACGTCTTCTGAAGAAGAGCTCATTGCAGCGACTCACTCAGTTGAAGAAATTCGTCAGTTAATTGAAGCAGACTCTCTAGAATTTTTAAGCGAACAAGGGTTAGTGAGCGCCATTGGTCGACCGTACGAAGGATCTTATCGGGGTCAATGCATGGCTTGTTTTACAGGAAAGTACCCAACAGAAATTTATCCAGACACGGTACATCCTCATGAAAAGGTAACGTGCTAAAAAGGAGTGACAAGATGTCTCAGTCATATAAACAAGCAGGAGTAAATTTAGAAGCAGGCTATGAGTCTGTAGAACGCATTAAAAAGCATGTGAAGCGTACGGTACGCCCTGGTGTTATGGGAACGGTTGGTGGCTTTGGTGGGATGTTTGATTTATCTTCGTTAAAGCTAAACGAACCTGTTCTTGTCTCTGGTACGGATGGGGTTGGTACAAAGTTAAAGCTCGCTTTTATGATGGATAAGCACGATACGATTGGCATTGACGTTGTAGCGATGTGTGTAAATGACGTGCTTGTACAAGGAGCGCAGCCTTTATACTTTTTAGATTACATTGCTTGTGGAAAAGCTGTTCCTGAGAAAATAGAGCAAATTGTTAAAGGGATTGCAGATGGCTGTGAGCAAGCGGATTGTGCATTAATTGGTGGAGAAACGGCTGAGATGCCTGGCTTATATGAAGAAGATGAGTATGATTTAGCAGGCTTTACAGTAGGAGCGGTTGAAAAGTCGGAGATCATTACAGGCGAGAACATTGAGCAAGGAGACATTCTCATTGGTATTTCATCGAGTGGTATTCATAGTAATGGATACTCACTTGTTCGTAAAATTGTAGAAGACGCGAAGCTGGACTTGTCTCACGCGTATAAAGGGTTTGATAAATCATTAGGTGAAGAGTTGTTAACACCTACGAAAATCTATGTGAAGCCTGTCTTAAAAGCATTACAGAATGCTTCAGTAGCAGGAATGGCTCATATTACAGGTGGAGGATTTATTGAAAACATCCCTCGTATGATACCAGAAGGTTTGGGCGTAGAAATTGATTATGGTTCATGGCCGATTCCATTGATTTTCGACTTTATGGAAGAGTACGGGAAGCTTAGTCGATTAGAGATGTTTGAAGTGTTTAACATGGGGATCGGATTTGTCTTAGCGGTGAAGCATCACCAACTACATGTCGTCATTGAAGCGATTGAAGCTGAAGGTGAAAAAGCATTTATCATCGGGCGCGTAAAAGAAGGTGCAGGGGTGACATTTGGTGGAGGTCGAATTGAATGAGGAACATAGCAGTCTTTGCCTCCGGTAACGGTTCAAATTTTCAAGCAATCTATGAAGCAGCTCAATGTGGAGATTTACAAGCGAATGTTGTGCTCGTTGTGTGTGATAAACCTGGGGCATTTGTGATTGAACGGGCAGAAAAAGCAGGAATGACTACTTTTGTTTGCTCGCCGAGTGAGTTTGCTAGCAAGGTAGATTACGAAAAAGCAGTTTTGAAAGAACTTCTAGATAAAAAGGTCGAATTCATTGTACTTGCTGGCTATATGAGGTTAATTGGAGAAGTTCTACTTGAGCACTATTCAAATCGAATTGTCAATATCCACCCTTCTTTATTACCTGCATTTCCAGGAAAAGATGCGGTTGGTCAGGCGCTAAGAGCGGGAGTGAAAGTAACAGGAGTCACCGTTCATTTTGTAGATGCGGGAATGGATACGGGGCCTATTATTGACCAAATCATTGTGCCGATTGGTGAAAGAGACACACGTGAGCAAATCGAGAATCACATCCATTTTGTAGAACATCGATTTTATCCAAAAGTGCTACAGCATTTGTTTGCGAAAGAAGCATTAAATACGTAAAAGAGAGTTCTCTTGTCAAACTCTTTTTAATACTTTACCATAGTAATATATTAATAAAAGAAAGAACTGAAAAAGAGACAATTGGTAGGAGGAGTTTCAATTATGTCAAAAAAACGTGCATTAATTAGCGTTTCAGATAAAGAAGGAATTGTTGCATTCGCGCAAGCTTTAGAACGTTTAGGTGTAGAGATTGTATCTACAGGAGGTACGAAGAAAACACTTGAAGAGAATGGTGTGAATGTAATTGGTATTTCAGAGATAACAGACTTTCCAGAGATTTTAGATGGTCGTGTTAAAACGTTACATCCTAAAGTACACGGTGGTTTGTTAGCAATTCGTGATAATGAAGCTCATCAAGCGCAATTGCAAGAGCATAATATTACACCGATTGATTTTGTGGTAGTCAACCTTTATCCATTTAAGAAAACGATTGAACAAGAGAATGTGACATTAGAAGATGCGATTGAAAACATTGATATTGGTGGACCAACGATGTTACGTTCGGCTGCAAAAAATTATCGTGATGTAACAGTAATTGTGGATCCTGTTGATTATGAAGCTGTATTAACCGATTTAACAAATGACAATAAAGTATCGTTTGAAACAAATCAACGCCTAGCGGCAAAAGTATTT
The DNA here is from genome assembly GCF_003184905.1 of Bacillus sp. CGMCC 1.16541. Taxonomy (GTDB): domain Bacteria; phylum Bacillota; class Bacilli; order Bacillales; family Bacillaceae_H; genus Priestia. Next base: position 115,843 of record NZ_QFRU01000011.1, on the reverse strand, counting down.
CGTCATACAGCCGCGTACGATGCATTAATTGCGGAATATCTAACAAACGTAGCAGGTGAAACAGAGCCAGAAAAGTTAACCGTTACATATGAAAAAGTACAAGATTTACGCTACGGGGAAAATCCACACCAAAAAGCCGCTTTTTATAAAAAGCCATTAACACAAAAAGGGTCAATTGCAGCTGCGACTCAATTGCATGGGAAAGAGTTATCTTACAATAACATCAATGATGCCAATGCAGCTCTTCAAATTGTAAAAGAATTTACAGAGCCAGCTGTTGTTGCAATTAAACATATGAATCCATGTGGTGTAGGTGTTGGAGAGACGATTAAGGCAGCCTATGAAAAAGCGTACGAAGCGGATTCTACGTCGATTTTCGGTGGGATTATTGCCGCAAATCGCCCAATTAATCGTGAAACAGCCATTCAAATGAAAGAAATCTTTTTAGAAATTATTATTGCTCCTTCGTTTGATGAAGAGGCATTAGAAGTATTAACTTCTAAAAAGAATTTACGTTTACTAACGGTAAAGTTTGATGAAGCCCCAACCAAAGAAGCCTTCCTTACATCTGTTAAAGGTGGTGTGTTGATACAAGACGAAGATGTCTTTGGCTTTGAAGAGGCAAACATTACGGTTCCAACAAAGCGTGAGCCAACAGAAGAAGAGTGGGCGAACTTAAAGTTAGCTTGGCGCGTTGTGAAAAACGTGAAGTCAAATGCCATTGTGCTAACAAAAGATAACATGACCATTGGCGTTGGAGCAGGGCAGATGAACCGGGTAGGAGCAGCAAAGCTTGCGATTGAACAAGCGGGTGAAAAAGCACAAGGTTCAGCATTAGGGTCTGATGCATTCTTCCCAATGGACGATACGGTTGAAGCAGCAGCAAAGGCAGGTGTGACTGCGATTATTCAACCAGGTGGGTCTATTCGTGATGAAGACTCAATTAAAAAGGCAGATGAATACGGGATTACAATGGTATTTACAGGGATGAGACACTTTAAGCATTGATGAGGTGATAGGTGTGAATATATTAGTCATTGGAAAAGGTGGAAGAGAGCATACAATTGCTTGGAAAGCAGCGCAAAGTACATTGGTGAAGAACGTATTTGTCGCTCCTGGTAACGTTGGTATGACTAGTATTGCAACGTGTGTAGAAATTGAGGAGCACGAGCAAGAAAAACTTATTCGCTTTGCGAAAGAAAACAAAGTTGGCTTAACAATTGTAGGACCAGAAGTTCCATTAATGGAAGGAATTGTTGATGCTTTTGAGCGTGAAGGACTCATGATCTTTGGTCCAAGAAAGCAAGCCGCAATGATTGAAGGAAGCAAAGCATTTGCAAAAGAACTAATGGATAAATTTCAGATTCCAACTGCTTCATATGAAACGTTTGAATCGTATGAAGAGGCCAAGGCATATGTTGAAGAAAAAGGCGCTCCAATTGTGATTAAAGCAGACGGCCTTGCTGCTGGAAAAGGTGTAACGGTTGCTCTCTCTGAAGAGGAAGCAATCGAGACTCTTCGTGACATGTTGGTCAATAAAAAGTTTAATGAAGCAAGCCAGCAAGTCGTGGTAGAAGAGTTTTTAGAGGGAGAAGAATTTTCGTTAATGGCTTTTGTACATGGAACGGACGTTTATCCAATGGTCATTGCACAAGACCATAAGCGTGCCTACGACGGAGATAAGGGACCGAACACCGGAGGGATGGGAGCTTATTCCCCTGTTCCTCAAATTAGTGAATATATTGTAGAACAAGCGATTGAGACCATCTTAAAACCAATGGCTAAAGGGCTCGTGCAAGAAGGATGCTCTTATACAGGAATTTTATATGCAGGATTAATTGCCACAAATGAAGGGCCGAAAGTGATTGAGTTTAACGCTCGTTTCGGGGACCCTGAGACACAAGTGGTATTACCACGCATGAAGAGTGACTTAGTTGAAGTATTGCTAAATATTTTAACTAATCGCTCTGTGAACATTGAGTGGGCAGAGGAAGCGGTTGTTGGGGTGGTAGTAGCATCAGCTGGCTATCCAAATGACTATAAAAAATATGCGCCGATTAAAGGGTTAGAAAATGTAAGTGCTGATACACTTGTTTTTCATGCTGGAACGGAGTTAAGAGACCATCAGTATGTATCAAATGGTGGGCGTGTGTTGCTTTTTGCTCAAATAGCACCTACAATTGAGCAAGCACAAAAGAGTGTGTATGAGCAGCTCTCTCTTATTGATACAGAAGAAAACTTTTTTTATCGATATGACATTGGAACAAAAGCGTTCGTCAATACTGTTAAGTAAGCAAAAGCCTCATGCTACCACTGGCATGAGGCTTTCGTTTTAGGTGAGAGTAATAATCTCAACAGGACCATGGTCGTCGCAATGACCATCATGAACGTGGTGCAAACGTCCATTTACCAAGTAATCAAAGTGATCACCGTGAGGTACAAGTTCATGTCCACATTCTTCATCGTGATTGCAACCGCAGTTCATCGGTCGACATTGATCTGGGTTTGTTTCGTTTACTTCTAATTTGCACTCATCCCAGTGACCTTCATGTTCGTGATGTAAATGGCCGTTGTGAATATAGTCAATATGGCTTCCATGGCGGATTTTTGTATGTCCACAGGCGATACTATGTTGGTGTGAGTGATTTTTGTGTATGTCATGTTCCATAGCTAACAACTCCTCTACTTAACTAAGATGGATTATAAGTCATTTCTTCATGCTCAGTTGACCGATGTTGTTCATGTTGATACTTATCAAATGCAAATGTTAAAGGACAAAAACGAGTAATTCCTTCTGCGACTTTCATAGCTGCAAGTAGGGCCATCAATAAATAAGAGTCACGGTAAGGGCGTTTGACTAATTTAGCTGTTACCCAAGATAAGAGTGCAAAGCCGATCGTCATACGAACGAGTGCATTAATGATGCCGATGTTTGGTTTCATGTTTTATCACCTTTAATTAATAGAATTTTTACATAATCTTTAATGCTTTAAACTAGCTAATATGGTACGATTGTAGCAACAGGAAAATAAAAGGGGAGATGTTCATGCCTGAGCAACGTTATCGTTGGAAAAACAGACAAATACGTGAACAAATTGAGATACTAAATGGTCAAAAATCTCCAACTACTGTATTAACAAATGCTACTTATTTAAATTCGTATAGAAAAGCATGGATGAACGCCAACATTTGGATTGCTGAGGATCGAATTGTGTATGTAGGCGATGCAATGCCCGAGTTACTAGATGAAAAAGCCGATGTAATTGACTGCCACAATCAATTTTTAGTACCAGGCTACATTGAGCCTCATGTTCACCCATTTCAATTATATAATCCCCATACGTTTGCACAATATGCATCTGAACATGGAACCACTACACTAATCAATGATAATATGGTGCTTGCTTTACAACCAGAAAAAAAGAAAGCGTTTTCTTTCTTAGAATCGATGAAGAGCATTCCATCCACAATGTATTGGTGGAGTCGATTTGACGCTCAAACGGAGATTATCAATGAAGAAGCGGTATTTTCTCATCGAAATGTTACGTCGTGGATTGAACATGATGCCGTTTTACAAGGAGGAGAGCTAACTGGCTGGCCGAAGTTAATCGATGGAGACGATTTAATGCTTCATTGGATACAAGAAACGAAACGCATGGGTAAAAAAATAGAGGGTCACTTTCCAGGAGCTTCTGAGATGACATTGGCTAAAATGCTTTTATTTGGGGCGGACTGTGACCATGAGTCAATGAGTGGAGAAGATGCATTGCGTAGGCTTTCGCAAGGATATACCGTTTCGTTGCGCTATTCATCAATTCGACCAGACTTGCCATCTATTTTAAAAGAGTTAAAAGAATTGGGTATTGAGCATTATGATCGTTTTATGATGACAACAGATGGATCACCTCCTTCGTTTTACAAAGAAGGGGTATCGGATATGCTAATAAAAATTGCGATGGATCAAGGGGTTACGCCAATTGATGCTTACCATATGGCGAGTCATACGATTGCCAAGTATTACAACATGGAACACTTGCATGGAAGCATCGCGCCAGGTCGAATTGCCAATATAAATTTCTTGAAAGCCATTGACCACCCTACTCCTCAGTCTGTTTTAGCAAAAGGGAAATGGGTTTTAAAAAGTGGTGAGAAGCAAGTACACGCTGCTGAATCGTTTCCGTGGACCACACATGGATTTGCACCGCTGAGATTGGAGTGGGACTTAAAGATAGACGATTTACAGTTTTCAATGGCATTAGGAATGAAGATGATGAACTCTGTGATTATGAAGCCGTACTCGGTTAATCTAGATGTATCGGTTGATGAACTTTCAGATACTCATGATGAAAGCTTTTTAGTCTTAATGGACCGTCATGGGAAATGGCGAGTCAATACAATTTTGAAAGGGTTTACAAATGGAGTATCAGGGTTTGCGAGCTCGTATTCAAATACGGGAGATATTATTTTAATTGGAAAGAAAAAAGAAGACATGATGGCTGCTTTTAACCGAATGAAAGCGCTTGGTGGTGGTATTGTGTTAGTCGAAAACAATGAAGTTGTTTATGAAGTCCCAATGTTACTAAATGGAATTATGTCAGAAAAGCCTTTAGAGGAATTGATGGAGGAAGAATTGACCTTAACATCATTACTTCGTGAGCGAGGTTACAAGCATAATGATCCTATTTATTCTTTGTTATTCTTTTCATCTACCCACCTTCCTTATGTCCGAATTACACCAAGGGGAATTTATGACGTGATGAATAAAAAGGTACTCTTTCCGTCAATAATGCGTTAAAATATAAAAGAAAAAGGTTGGGTCAAGGCATGCGATTTCTTTTATTATGTTCGGTTGTTACGCTAGCACTCACAGGTTGTCAGAAGAAAGAGAGTATACCTGTTGAGGAGTCGTTAGAAGTAGTGGAAGAAGTAAAGGTAGATGAACCAACGAAAGAAAAGCAACAAGAAATATCACCGTTAACAGGTTTATCGACAGAATCAAAAGCAAATGAACGACCAGTAGCTGTGATGATTAATAATGATCCAAAAGCTCGTCCACAATCCGGCTTAAAAGAAGCAGATATTGTCTATGAGTTGCTAGCAGAAGGATCCATTACACGCTTTATGGCTATCTATCAAAGCGAAAAGCCAGAAGTGATCGGGCCTGTTCGAAGTGCGAGAGATTACTATGTTGAGCTCAGTAAAGGATATGATGCTTTTTACGTATGTCATGGCTGGAGTCCAGACGCGAAAGCCATGCTTGAAGCAGGAGAAGTCGATTCGTTAAATGGGTTATTTTATGATGGCACTCTCTTTAAACGTTCAAAGGACCGAAAAGCACCACACAACTCGTATATTACATACGAAAACATTAAAAAAGGTGCAAAAGAAAAAGGGTATTCGATGGAAGAGGAAATCAGCAGGCTATCATTTGTTGAAGAAGCATCCCTTTCAGGTATGGAAGCAACGGATGTAACTGTTAAACATATGAATACGGCTTTAGCAACAGTTGTGTACACCTATGATAAAGAAAAAGAGAAATACACTCGTTCTGATGGAAAAACAGATACAATTGATGCTGAGTCTCAGGACTTAATTTTAGTAGATAATGTACTTATTGTTGAGGCAAAGCATAAAATCGTTGATAATCAAGGTAGACGAGATATTGACTTAACATCGGGTGGTAAAGGCTATTTATTACAAAAGGGTGTAGCTCAAAAGGTTGAATGGAAAAACGTTGATGGGCGTCTTTTGCCATATCAAGACGAAACCGTTATCCCTTTTGTGAAAGGAAAAACATGGATTAATGTGATCTCTACTTCTCCTGGTGTCGACGAGGGAGTATTAATAGAAAGTTAACAAGAAGGAGTATGAACTATGCAAATTGATAAACTTCGCGGTAAAGAACTAAATCAATTATTCGAAGCGATTTTGTCTTTAAAAGATGTAGAAGAATGCTATCGATTTTTTGATGATTTATGTACAGTCAATGAAATTCAATCATTAGCACAACGCTTAGAAGTAGCCAGAATGTTAAGAGAAGGGTTTACGTACCATAAAATTGAAACGGAAACAGGTGCCAGTACAGCAACTATTTCACGTGTAAAGCGTTGCTTGAACTATGGAAGCGATGCGTATCAATTAGTATTAGAGCGTTTAGATACAGATAAATAAAAGAGACGAAGCCGAGCAGCTTCGTCTCTTTTTCATTAAAATTGTGTTGCTTCTTCAATGAATGCTTTTAATTCACTGATTGGCATACGCTTTTGTTCCATTGTGTCGCGGTCACGTACCGTTACTTGCTTATCTTCTAATGAATCAAAGTCAAATGTGATACAGAATGGTGTACCGATTTCATCGTGACGGCGGTAACGTTTTCCGATCGAACCAGCATCATCATAATCAACCATAAAGTATTTTGCTAGGTCGCCGAATACTTCTTTTGCTTCTTCAGAAAGCTTTTTAGAAAGTGGTAATACAGCTGCTTTAAATGGTGCTAAAGCAGGGTGTAAGTGCATCACTGTACGAGATGTACCGTCTTCTAAAGCTTCTTCTTCATATGCATCAATCATGTACGCCAGGGTTACACGGTCTGCACCTAATGATGGCTCGATGCAATAAGGAACGTAACGCTCGTTTGTTTCTTGATCAATGTATTGGAAGTCTTCACCAGAGTGCTCCATATGTTGCTTTAAGTCGTAGTCTGTACGTGAAGCAACACCCCAAAGCTCACCCCATCCAAATGGAAATTTGTATTCAAAGTCAGTTGTTGCGTTACTGTAGTGAGATAACTCATCATCAGAATGGTCACGAAGACGAATGTTTTCTTCGTTCATGCCAAGAGAAAGTAACCACTTGTTACATGTTTCTTTCCAGTATTCAAACCACTCAAGCTCTTGACCTGGTTTACAGAAGAATTCAAGTTCCATTTGTTCAAACTCACGCGTACGGAACGTAAAGTTACCAGGTGTAATTTCATTACGGAAACTTTTACCAACCTGAGCGATACCGAAAGGAAGCTTTTTACGCATTGAACGTTGCACGTTTTTAAAGTTAACAAAAATACCCTGAGCTGTTTCAGGACGAAGGTGAATTTCGTTCGTTGATGATTCTGTTACACCTTGGTGTGTTTTAAACATTAAGTTAAATTGACGGATTTCCGTGAAGTCGGCAGAACCACAATCAGGACAAACGATGTTGTGTTCTTTAATTAAGTTTTCCATTTCAGAGAATGGCAGACCGTCCACAACCATTTCGATGCCTTTTTCTTCTAACTTCGCTTCAATTAGTTTATCAGCACGGTGACGCGCCTTACACTTTTTACAGTCAATCATTGGATCATTGAAGTTTCCGATATGTCCAGAAGCTTCCCATGTTTTTGGGTTCATTAAAATCGCTGCGTCTAATCCAACGTTGTATGGAGATTCTTGAACGAATTTTTTCCACCATGCTTTTTTAATGTTGTTTTTTAATTCAACACCTAGTGGACCGTAATCCCAAGTATTTGCTAGACCACCGTAAATTTCTGAACCTTGAAATACAAATCCACGATGTTTCGCATGTGATACAATTTGATCCATTGTTTTTGCCATGTTTATTCCTCCTATTAATAAGGGTTTTATACAATAAAAAATCTCTCGTCCCTGAACATAGATTACGCTATGTTCAGGGACGAGAGATGAATTCCCGCGGTTCCACCCTGATTGGTACAAAGAATGTACCCACCTTGATCGATATATACTCCAGATTGCCGTTTCTCTAAACCTTTCTCTAGGCTCTCACTATTCCTAGATCGCTATTGTTGTGAAGAGGGTTTAGATACTATTGATCTTTCACTGTATAGATATAAATTTTGTAGCTATATATTAGCATAACCATCGAGAGGAAACAATAACCTTGTTGGTATTGTCGTGAAATTGGGTTTCTTTTTCAGAGAAAAAGATAGGTTTTACTTTCGTCTGTGTGGACGAGTTTTGTTATAATGTACAAATGGAATAACGAATGGAGGACAACACTATGTACGATATTAAAGAGTGGAAACACGTCTTTAAATTAGATCCTAATAAAGAAATAACAGACGAAGAGCTTGAGCAAATTTGTGAATCTGGAACGGATGCCGTTATCGTTGGCGGTTCAGATGGTGTCACATTAGATAATGTATTAAGCTTGCTCGTTCGTATTCGTCGTTATACAGTACCTTGTGCGTTAGAAGTATCAACGATTGATTCTGTTACGCCAGGTTTTGACTTTTATTTTATCCCAACGGTTCTTAATAGTAAAAGTTCAAAGTGGATTGTCGAGTTACATCATGAAGCGATGAAAGAATACGGAGAGATTATGAACTGGGATGAAATTTTTGTAGAAGGCTATTGCATTTTAAATAAAGAGTGTAAAGCGGCAAGTGTCACAGAAGCAAACACAGAATTAGAAAGAGACGATGTGGTCGCTTATGCACAAATGGCAGAGAAGATGTTTCGTTTACCGATTTTCTATTTAGAGTATAGTGGTACATATGGTGATCCTGCAGTAGTAAGTGATGTGAAAGATGTACTAGAAGAAACACAATTGTTTTATGGCGGCGGGATTGAAACGCTTGAACAAGCAAGAGAAATGGCCGAGTTTGCCGATACCATTGTTGTTGGTAACGCATTGTATACCAATTTAAGTGAGGCATTAAAAACGGTAGATGCAATTAAGCGATAAATAAGATAAAATAAGAATATATGTTCGTACAAGGCGGTGGTTTTTTGAATTTTTTAAGTGAGAAGTTGTTAACTGGTTTAAATCCTCAACAACAAGAAGCGGTAAAAGCAACAGATGGTCCACTTTTAATTATGGCAGGAGCAGGAAGTGGAAAAACGCGTGTGCTTACTCACCGAATTGCGTATTTAATGGCAGAAAAAGAAGTAGCACCTTGGAATATTTTGGCAATTACCTTTACAAATAAGGCCGCTCGTGAAATGAAAGAGCGTGTTGCTAAAATTGTGGGTGGAGCAGCGGATGAGATTTGGATTTCGACGTTTCACTCCATGTGTGTACGTATTTTAAGAAGAGACATTGATCGTATCGGGTATAACCGTAATTTTACGATTTTAGACACAACTGATCAGTTATCAGTATTAAAAAGCATTTTAAAAGACAAAAACATTGATCCAAAGAAATTTGACCCTCGCTCTCTATTAGGGACGATTAGTTCGGCTAAGAATGAATTAAAGAATGCAGAAGACTTTTCTAAAACAGCAGCAGGTCCATATGAAGACATTGTCAGTGATGTGTATAAAGAGTATGAAAAGCGTTTAAAGAAAAATCAAGCGTTAGATTTTGACGATTTAATTATGTCGACAATCTTATTGTTTAAACGTGTGCCAGAAGTACTTGAGTATTATCAACGCAAGTTTCAATACATTCATGTAGATGAGTATCAAGATACGAACCATGCTCAATATATGCTCGTTCGTTTGTTAGCAGCTCGTTTTCAGAATGTTTGTGTCGTTGGTGATTCTGATCAATCGATTTATCGTTGGCGTGGCGCTGACATTACAAATATTTTATCGTTTGAAAAAGATTATCCGTCTGCGACGATTATTTTGCTTGAGCAAAACTATCGTTCCACCAAAAATATTTTAGCGGCGGCAAATGAAGTGATTTCAAACAACATGAACCGTAAAGCAAAAAATTTATGGACAGAAAACAATGAAGGACAAAAGCTTTATCAGTATGAAGCAAATAGCGAACATGAGGAAGCTCACTTTGTAGCGCGTAAAATTAAAGAAGCGGTGGAAAGTGGAAAGCGTAAATATAGTCAATTTGCCATTTTATATCGTACGAACGCTCAATCTCGTGTGATGGAGGAAGTTCTTTTAAAATCAAATATTAACTATACGATTGTGGGCGGTATTAAGTTCTATGATCGTAAAGAGATTAAAGATCTTCTTGCTTACTTACGTTTAATTGCCAACCAAGATGATGACATTAGCTTAGCGCGTATTGTGAACGTGCCAAAGCGTGGTGTGGGGGCAACATCTGTTGATAAATTGGCAAATTACGCGACGACACATGATATTTCTATGTTTAAAGCACTTCGTGAAGTAGAGATGACAGGTGTAAGTGGAAAAGCCATTAGTGCATTAAAAGATTTTGAGGCGATGATTGCGAATATCGCACAAATGCAAGACTACTTATCAGTAACAGAGCTTGTGGAGCAAGTATTAGAGCGTACAGGTTACCGTGAAGCATTAAAAGCCGAAAAAACGATTGAAGCACAAAGCCGATTAGAAAACATTGATGAGTTTTTATCGGTGACACAAGAGTTTGAAAAAAGCAGTGAAGATAAAAGTTTAGTTGCCTTTTTAACAGATTTAGCGCTTGTTGCGGATATTGACAAGCTTGAAGAAGACGAAGAGGAAGCAGAGCAAGTTGTATTAATGACATTGCACTCAGCCAAAGGACTAGAGTTTCCGGTTGTTTTCTTGATTGGAATGGAAGAAAGCGTATTTCCACATAGCCGCTCTTTATTTGAAGAAGAAGAGATGGAAGAGGAGCGTCGCTTAGCATACGTAGGGATTACACGTGCAGAAGAAGAGTTGTACTTATTAAATGCACAAATGCGAACACTATTTGGTAAAACAAATATCAATCCGAAATCACGTTTTATTGGCGAAATTCCAAGTGAGCTTATTGAGTCTCTAAACGAAAAGAAACCATCTCCAATGAACAGTGGTGCAGCTACTTCACCATTTGCAAAGCGTCGTCAAGCGGCTGTTGCGCGTCCAAATCTTGTATCCACAGGTGGGGAAGCAATTGGTTGGAATGTTGGAGACAAAGCAGAGCATAAAAAGTGGGGGATTGGAACGGTTGTGAGTGTAAAAGGTGATGGAGATTCAAAAGAACTTGATATTGCGTTCCCAAGTCCAGTTGGGGTTAAGAGGTTATTAGCAAAATTTGCACCGGTGACAAAAGTATAGTGGTGAAAAGGAGTCAAAATAATGGATCTTGAAACAATTAAATCACGCGTTCATGAGTTGCAAGAGCAACTTACTCGTTACAACCATGAATATTATGTTCTTGATAACCCAAGTGTTCCGGATGCTGAGTACGATCGTCTTATGAAAGAGTTAATTGACTTGGAGACGCAGTATCCACAGTTTCGTACGACGGATTCTCCTTCACAGCGTGTGGGAGGGACAATTTTAGATGCCTTCCAAAAAGTAGAGCATAAAACACCGATGTTAAGCTTAGGAAATGCGTTCGATGAGCAAGACTTACGTGATTTTGATCGTCGCATCCGTCAAGCTGTTGGAGAGAATTATTCGTATGTATGTGAGCTGAAAATTGATGGGTTAGCAGTATCTCTTCGTTATGAAGATGGCTATTTTGTACAAGGAGCCACACGTGGTGACGGGACAATTGGTGAAGACATCACAGAAAATTTAAAAACGATTCGCTCTATTCCATTACGTATTAGTGAGTCTTTATCGATTGAAGTGCGAGGCGAGGCCTATATGCCTAAGCATTCATTCGAGTCATTAAATAAGGCAAAAGAAGAACGAGGAGAAATGCTATTTGCGAACCCTCGTAATGCAGCAGCAGGTTCACTGCGTCAGCTTGATCCAAAAATTGCTGCGACTCGTAACCTGTCCATTTATGTCTATTCTATTGCTGATGCCGGAAGTACAGGTGTAGAATCGCACAGTGAAGGTCTTAATCTGCTTGATACACTTGGATTTAAAACGAACAATGAACGTAGAACGTGTGAGACGATTGAAGAGGTATTAGCTTACATTCAAGAGTGGCAAGTGAAGCGTCCAGATTTAGCCTATGATATTGATGGAATTGTCATTAAGGTTGATTCTTTTGATCAGCAAGAGGAACTTGGTACGACTGTGAAGAGTCCAAGATGGGCTATTGCATATAAGTTTCCTGCAGAAGAAGTAGTCACGAAACTTCTTGATATTGAATTAAGTGTAGGTCGCACGGGTGTTTTAACACCTACAGCCATTTTAGAGCCTGTCCAAGTAGCTGGTACGACGGTGCAACGTGCTTCACTGCATAACGAAGATTTAATTCGTGAAAAAGACATTCATATCGGGGATTACGTGGTGATCAAAAAAGCGGGAGATATTATCCCTGAAGTTGTAAACGTCATAACAGAAAAGCGAACAGGTGACGAGAAAGAATTTAATATGCCGACTCATTGTCCAGAGTGTGAAAGTGAATTAGTTCGCTTAGAAGATGAAGTGGCGCTACGTTGTATTAATCCGAGTTGTCCAGCCCAAATTCGTGAAGGACTCATTCATTTTGTATCACGTAATGCCATGAACATTGATGGACTAGGTGAAAAGGTTATTACTCAATTGTTTAAAGAAAAGTTGATTGAAGATGTAGCAGATCTTTATACGTTAACGAAAGAGCAACTCATTCAACTAGAGCGGATGGGTGAAAAGTCAGCTGATAATTTAGTTCATGCAATTAGCCAATCAAAAGAAAATTCACTAGAAAAGCTTTTATTTGGACTTGGAATTCGTCACGTTGGGGCAAAAGCCGCAAAAACATTGGCCCAGCACTTTGAGACCATGGACAAGTTAAAAGAAGCTACGTATGATGAGTTAGTGGCAATTAACGAAATTGGGGATAAGATGGCCGATTCAGTTGTGACCTATTTTTCACAAGAAGAAGTCATGACTTTACTAGGAGAGTTGTCTCAATACGGTGTGAATATGGCTTATAAAGGCCCTAAGTTAGTAACAGTGTCTGATAGTAATTCCTATTTTGCTGGAAAAACGGTTGTTTTAACAGGGAAGTTAGAGCAATTGTCGCGTAATGATGCAAAGGCACAGATTGAAGCTTTAGGTGGAAAAGTAACAGGCAGTGTGAGCAAGAAAACGGATCTCGTCGTTGCTGGGGAAGATGCAGGGTCAAAGCTTACGAAAGCACAAGAGCTAGAAATTGACGTATGGGACGAAGAAAGACTGCTTGAAGAATTAAATAAATAAGAGGTGTATATCGGTTGAAAAAAGTATTGTTACTTTCTCTTATTGTCGTGTTAGTGACCTCGGCATGTGCACCTAGCTTTTCAAAAGAGGAAGAAGTTGTACAGCAAACAGATAAAAATGCAGAAAAAGCGATTATTCCGAAGTTTAGTATTTCGGAAGAGTATTATCGTACGATTCTTCCTTTTAAGCCGGGAGAGGCAAGAGGCTTAGTGGTTGGAAATATGAATAACCGTCTTGATATTCAAGAATTTGAATCTGGATTAATGCGCATGGCACAATCCGACTTTTCACCAGATAAATATTTGTTCCAAGAAGGTCAATATTTAGATGCAACAACGATTCGTTCATGGTTAAGTCATAAGCAAACGGATGAACAATTTGCAGCAACAAAGAAGAAAAATGCAAAAGCAAAGAATGAAGGGTTAAATCCAGTCGTGGTGAAAGCGGGCTCGTTGACAGAGCAAAACGAGAAGAGTCCAAAATACTTAGGGCATATCTTAGAGCAAAACTATTTAATTAAAGATAGTGATGACAAGGTACAACTTGGCGGTGTCATGATTGGATTAGCGATGAATTCAGTTCACTATTACAATCAAGAGCAAGGTTATCCACGTGAAGTGGCGATTGAGCAAGAAGTACTTGAAAAAGAAGGAAAAGAAATGGCAGATGAGATCATTAGCCGTATGCGCCAAATGGATGAATTGAAGGATGTACCTATTACGGTTGCACTGTTTAAACAAATGCCAAAGTCTTCGATTACCCCAGGCAACTTCTTTGCATTAGGGAAAGCAGGCAAAGGTGATTCGAAAGTTGGGAAATGGGAAAAGGTTGATGAGAAATATTATTTATTCCCATCTCAAAAAGCAACAGCTGATCACCGTGACGATGCTATGAAGTTCAATGAGTTTAAAGCACGTATTGAAGATTACTTCCCTAACTTTACAAGCGTCATTGGAAAAGGATTTTATAAAGATGGTCAACTGCAACAACTTTCTATTGAAATTCCGATTCAGTTTTACGGTCGAGGTGAGGTTGTTGGATTCACCCAATATGTGACGGGATTGATGCTTGATCACTTCCCTCCATACATTGAAACGAAGGTATACATTAATTCAGTCGGTGGTCAAGAGGCTGTTATTGTTCGAGAGCGAGACAGTGAAAAGCCATTTGTTCATATTTATGAATAATTGCATAGGGAAAGTATGACCTAGGTAAGCGATGGTTAGATATTATTCTAAATCGATTATTATGATAAACCTTGTTAAAGCAATGGTTTTCGTAATAATCGATTTTTTTTGTATAAACCCTTATGGTTTATTAGATTCACAAGAATACGATAAAGTTGGATAATTATAATATAGGTATTATAAAAATGTTTCTTGAATAATTTTTTTTACACAAAAAACTATTTTAATGTTTGAAGAAGTCTGTATATTCGGTTAAAATAAAAATTGTGAAATGTATACGCTTTAATAGGGAAGGGGAGGCTTACAACATGGTAACACCTTACAAACACGAACCATTTACAGACTATTCTACAAAGGAAAACCAAGAAGCTTATCAAGAAGGTTTAGCTTTAGTAGAAAGTTATCTTGGACAAGATTATGATTTAGTAATTGGTGGAGAGCGAATCTCGACTGAAGATAAAATTGTATCAGTTAACCCAGCGAACAAAGAAGAGGTGATTGGTCGCGTATCAAAAGCGAGCCAAGAGCTGGCTGAAAAAGCGATGCAAGTCGCAGATGAAACGTTCAAGACATGGCGTAAAGTAAAGCCGGAAGTAAGAGCAGATATCTTATTCCGTGCTGCTGCAATTATTCGTCGTCGTAAACATGAGTTCTCGGCGTTATTAACAAAAGAAGCAGGTAAGCCATGGAACGAAGCAGATGCAGATACAGCGGAAACAATTGATTTCCTTGAGTATTATGCTCGTCAAATGCTAAAAATCAAAGATGGTATGCCAGTTGAAAGTCGTCCTGGTGAGTATAACCGTTTTAACTACATACCACTAGGAGTAGGAATTGTTATTTCTCCATGGAATTTCCCATTTGCGATTATGGCTGGTACAACTGTAGCGGCAATCGTAACGGGTAATACCGTGTTATTAAAGCCAGCTTCAACAACACCAATCGTTGCAGCTAAGTTTGTTGAAGTAATGGAAGAAGCAGGTCTTCCTAAAGGGGTATTAAACTTCGTTCCAGGTAGCGGTGCTGAAGTTGGAGATTACTTAGTTGACCATCCACGTACACGCTTCATTTCATTCACTGGATCTCGTGATGTAGGTGTGCGTATTTATGAGCGTGCATCAAAAGTGAATGAAGGCCAAATTTGGTTAAAGCGTGTCATTGCTGAAATGGGTGGAAAAGACACAATTGTTGTTGATAAAGAAGGCGATTTAGAATTAGCAGCACGTTCAATCGTCGCATCTGCTTTTGGTTTCTCAGGTCAAAAATGTTCAGCTTGTTCACGTGCAGTCGTTTTAGAAGATGTGTATGACCAAGTATTGAATCGCGTAGTAGAATTAACAAATGAATTAACAATTGGAAACCCAGTAGATCGTTCAAACTACATGGGCCCTGTTATCGATCAAAGCGCTTATAATAAAATCATGGAATATATTGAAATCGGCAAGCAAGAAGGTAAGTTAGTTGCGGGCGGTGAAGGTGATGATTCAACAGGGTACTTCATCAAGCCAACTGTATTTGCTGACTTAACACCAGATGCTCGTCTGATGAAAGAAGAGATATTCGGACCAGTTGTTGCATTTACAAAAGCAAAAGATTTTGATCATGCAATTGAAATTGCAAACAACACAGACTATGGTTTAACAGGTGCAGTTATTACAAATAACCGCGACCATATTGAAAAAGCACGTGAAGATTTCCACGTAGGAAACTTGTACTTTAACCGTGGTTGCACAGGCGCAATTGTTGGCTACCAACCATTCGGTGGATTTAACATGTCAGGTACAGACTCTAAAGCAGGTGGACCGGACTACTTACTTCTTCATATGCAAGCAAAAACAACATCTGAAACGCTTTAATGCCAGAAGAAGCTGAGATAAAAGGGGGTAAAAACCTCCCTTTTTGGCTCAGCTTATAACATCCCTTGCTGTTACAGTCTAATCTTACAATGGATAGACAGGCAAGGGATGTTGCATGTAAATCTACTTTTTAGGTTTATTGACGGATGTTTATTTAAAGCGATTAAGGGAGAGAGAGTTCAAAGAGAGCTAAATGGCTTGCTTTGAGGCTCTCTTTTTTAGGTTTTCATGACTATATTTATATCTTTTAAGTGTTTGCTTAGCAAAGTGAAAGGCATCTTTTTCAATTAGTCGTTGTTCATAAGGTAAGTGTTTGTCGACTTCAAAACGGTCTTTGAATTCAGGAATGTTTTCTTGCATGACGTGACGAAGTTCGTGAAAGATGGTTTCTAGCAACGGTAAGTAGTCGTCAAAACGAAAGATAAAGATTATACCTACTTCTCTCCAATAGATGCCTGAAGCGAGTTGTAAATACTCAGCTTCTTCTTCTCCTAACTCACTTACAATCTTATTCGCCTCGCACGAATCACAAAACACGATGGGGGTATGAATCTCTTCATCCATACATTGAAATACCGTTTGTTTTAACGTGGATACATCCCATTGAAACTCTTTATCTAATACATACCAAGAATCTGCTTGTTGATAGATGGTTCGTTTATTTAATGTTTGATTAATTTTCATACGGTTCCTCCTGTACAGGCATCCGCCTGCTTACTAGCAGTGTCGGATTTTTTGGTGTTTCCCATACATAAGAACTAATTAAACATGCTTTAATCCCATTCGATAAACGTCTCTCTAACATTCTGTTGAACTTTTACGTGTCTTATATCGATTCCAACAAAGAGTGGTAGTTAAGGTTCTCTATAGTAAGAATATTTACATATGCATTTATTTATGCATAGTGAGGGGGAGATGAGCCACGGACTTGATTGTGTCATCAATGTTATTTCTTCTATTCACTATGCCACTAGTCATTGTATCGTTTACAGGCTAAATTATGTATGATAACGCTTGCTTTGATTGTTGTTATCAGTTTAGTAACAAAAGCACCTAATCAAGAGAGGTTACAAGAGTTTGGTAAAATGGAAAATGGTATAAAATAGAATTGTCTACCTCTTGCCCTGCCTGCACTGACAGGGTGTTTTTAATTTTAGATAACTCCTATTACAAATGTTGCTTGATGCTACTGTTCTTTGGTATTATCAGTATATTGCAATGGGACGAATACTCGGAGGTGAAAGAAAATGTCAAGAATTTCTGTTGATCAAGTAAAACACGTTGCACATTTAGCAAGATTAGCGGTAACAGAAGAAGAAGCTCAAATGTTTGCGAAGCAATTAGATGCAATCATTACATACGCTGAACAATTAGATGAATTAGATACATCGAATGTAAAACCAACATCACACGTATTAGATATGAAGAATATTATGCGTGAAGACAAGCCTGGTAAAGGTCTTACAATCGAAGAAGTAACAAAGAACGCACCAGATCACAAAGATGGTTACGTTCGTGTACCATCCATTTTAGAGTAAGGAAGGAGGCTTTACGATGTCATTATTTGATCGTAAAATTTCTGAGCTGCATAAGCTTTTACATAGTAAAGAAGTTCGCGTACAAGACCTAGTAGATGAGTCGTACAAGCGTATTAACGAGGTAGATGATAAAGTAGGCGCATTTTTAGCACTAAACGAAGATAAAGCGCGCGCTTACGCAAAAGAATTAGATGAAGCGTTACAATCGAAAGATGAGTTTGGCTTATTATTCGGGATGCCAATTGGTGTGAAAGATAACATCGTAACAAAAGACTTAACAACAACATGCTCAAGTAAAATTCTAGCAAACTTTGATCCAATTTATGATGCGACTGTTGTGAAAAAGCTTCAAAATGCTGAAGCAATCACAATTGGTAAATTAAATATGGATGAATTTGCGATGGGGTCTTCCACTGAAAACTCAGGTTTACAGTTAACGCGCAATCCATGGAATCTTGATCATGTGCCAGGTGGGTCTAGTGGTGGTTCAGCAGCGGCTGTTGCAGCAGGTGAAGTGCCATTCTCATTAGGTTCAGATACAGGTGGTTCGATTCGTCAACCAGCTGCTTATTGTGGAGTTGTGGGATTAAAACCTACATATGGCCGTGTATCACGTTTTGGTTTAGTTGCATTCGCTTCTTCTTTAGACCAAATTGGACCGATTACACGCTCTGTTGAAGATAATGCGTATTTACTTCAAACGATTGCTGGGTTAGACGAAATGGATTCAACATCAGCAAACGTAGAGGTGCCAGATTACGTTTCTGCATTAACAGGCGATGTAAAAGGATTAAAAATTGGGGTTCCTAAAGAGTATCTAGGCGAAGGTGTAGACGAGGAAGTACGTCAATCAGTATTAGATGCATTAAAAGTGTTAGAAGGCTTAGGCGCAACTTGGGAAGAAGTATCTCTTCCACACTCTAAGTATGCACTTGCTACTTATTACTTACTATCTTCTTCAGAAGCATCTGCAAACCTTTCGCGTTTTGATGGTGTACGTTACGGTTACCGTACGGACAACGCTGAAAACTTAATTGAGATGTACAAACAAACACGTAGCGAAGGCTTCGGAGATGAAGTGAAACGCCGTATTATGCTTGGTACGTTCTCATTAAGCTCTGGTTACTACGATGCTTACTATAAAAAAGCACAACAAGTACGTACGCTAATTAAGAAAGACTTTGAAGACGTATTTGAAAAATATGATGTCATTATTGGACCAACAACACCAACACCAGCGTTCAAGATTGGTGAGAATACGAAAGATCCATTAACGATGTATGCAAATGATATTTTAACAATCCCTGTCAACCTTGCTGGTGTACCAGGTATCTCTGTACCTTGTGGGTTATCAAACGGATTACCATTAGGTCTACAAATCATCGGGAAGCACTTTGATGAAAGTACAATTTATCGTGTTGCTCATGCATTTGAACAAGCAACTGAGCATCATAAAGCGAAACCAGCACTGTAAGGGGTGAGATAAAAATGAACTTTGAAACGATTATTGGTCTTGAGGTGCACGTGGAACTGAAGACACAATCAAAAATTTTCTCTGCTAGTCCGAATGCATTCGGAGCAAATCCAAATACAAATACAAGCGTCATTGATTTAGGTTATCCAGGAGTTCTTCCTGTCCTAAACAAACAAGCGGTTGAGTTTGCGATGAAGGCGGCAATGGCATTAAATTGTGAAATCGCAACAGATACAAAGTTTGACCGTAAAAACTATTTTTATCCAGATAATCCAAAAGCCTATCAAATCTCTCAATTTGATAAACCAATTGGAGAGAACGGTTGGATCGAAGTTGAAGTAAATGGTAAAACAAAACGTATCAGAATTAACCGCCTGCATTTAGAAGAAGATGCAGGTAAATTAACGCATACAGGTGACGGCTACTCATTAGTTGACTTTAACCGTCAGGGAACACCTCTTATTGAGATTGTATCTGAAGCAGATATGCGTTCTCCTGAAGAAGCGTATGCGTACTTAGAGAAATTAAAATCAATCATTCAATATACAGGCGTATCAGATTGTAAGATGGAAGAAGGTTCTTTACGTTGTGATGCGAATATTTCTTTACGTCCATATGGTCAAGAGAAATTCGGTACAAAAGCGGAATTAAAGAACTTAAACTCATTTAACTTTGTACGTCGTGGTTTAGAGCACGAAGAAAAAAGACAAGCACAAGTTCTTCTTTCAGGTGGAGAAATTCTACAAGAAACACGCCGTTTTGATGAGTCAACAGGGAACACAATCTTAATGCGTGTAAAAGAAGGATCTGATGATTATCGTTACTTCCCAGAGCCAGATTTACTTGCATTACACATTGATAGCGAGTGGAAAGAGCGTATCCGTGCTGAAATTCCTGAGCTTCCAGATGCTCGTAAAAAGCGCTATGTAGAAGAATTAGGTTTACCAGCGTACGATGCGATGGTACTAACACTGACAAAAGAAATGTCAGATTTCTTTGAAGCGACGATTGCAAAAGGCGCTGATGTGAAATTAGCATCGAACTGGTTAATGGGTGAAGTATCAGCTTACTTAAACGCAGAGCAGAAAGAGCTTGAAGATGTTGCGTTAACACCAGAAGGCTTAGCCGGCATGATTAAGTTAATTGAAGCGGGTACCATTTCTTCGAAGATTGCGAAGAAAGTATTTAAAGAATTAATTGAAAAAGGTGGAGACGCAGAGAAGATTGTCAAAGACAAAGGTCTTGTTCAAATCTCTGATGAAGCGACATTACGTAAGTTTGTAACAGATGCGCTTGATGCGAACCCTCAATCAATTGAAGACTTTAAAAATGGGAAAGACCGTGCAATTGGCTTCTTAGTTGGTCAAATTATGAAGGCGTCAAAAGGTCAAGCAAACCCACCGATGGTAAACAAGATTTTACTTGAGGAAATTAAACAACGTTAATGAACGAGTGCCCTCTTTATGATAAGAGGGTACTTTTTACGATATGATATTGGAAGAATTTTCTTTGCTAATTCGTAACAAGATGATGACGAAACGATTAAGTTTTAAATTTTAGGTGTGACATCATAGATGGATGATTGTATATTTGTGTTGTTTTCTTTATAATATGTTTTTGTTAGCCCTCTTTAAGTCGTGCTTACTTCGGTTTGGAGAGGGTATTGCTATTCTAAAAAAAAGAATTAATAAATAGGTTTGAAACAACATAGAGTATACGATACTAACAACTAGTGAAAAATTATCATTATTAGGATGATGACGATGAAAAGAGCAAGAATTATTTATAATCCGACGTCTGGTCGTGAGTTATTTAAAAAGCATTTGCCAGAAGTTTTACAGAAGCTAGAGAAAGCCGGTTATGAAACCTCTTGTCACGCTACAACGTGTGCTGGAGATGCAACTGAGGCGGCTAAAGCCGCCGTTGAGCGCCGATTTGATGTTGTAATCGCAGCTGGTGGAGACGGTACCATCAATGAAGTAATTAATGGAATTGCTGGACAAGACTACCGTCCGAAGCTTGGAATTATCCCGGTTGGTACGACGAATGATTTTGCTCGTGCCATTAATGTACCACGTACAATTGACGCGGCGTGTGATGTGATTGTCGGCGGTATTACGAAACCAATTGATTTAGGTTGTGTAACGAATGATGGCAATACTCATTATTTTATTAACATCGCAGGTGGCGGCCGCCTAACGGAGTTAACATATGAAGTGCCGAGTAAGTTAAAAACCATGTTAGGTCAACTCGCTTATTATTTAAAAGGGATGGAAATCTTACCTTCTATTAAACCAACTTCTGTTGAAATTGAATACGATGGAAAGTTTTTTGATGGTGAAATTATGTTGTTTTTAGTTTCCCTTACCAATTCAGTCGGTGGCTTTGAAAAGCTAGCACCAGATTCATCACTTGATGATGGAATGTTTGATTTAATTATTTTAAAGAAAGCTAACTTAGCTGACTTTATTCGTATTGCGACACTCGCTCTTCGTGGTGAGCATATCAACGATCCACATATCATCTATACGAAGGCAAATCGAGTGAAGGTAAATACGAAAGAGAAAATGCAGTTGAATTTAGATGGCGAGTTTGGCGGGTTATTGCCTGGGGAATTTGTCAATTTATATCGACATGTGGAGATTTTTGTACCAAAAGAAACAGCCGAATTAATGGAGAAAAATGAGATCGCCTAATCGCGGTCTTTTTTATGTGATGTTTTTGAAGGAAGATCACAATATGGTACAATCAGTTCACCATGTTTAAAAAAAGGATGTAATGAAATGAAGATAAATCAACCACCTGTAGAAAAAAATGAGTTTATTGATGTATATATTGAAGATTTAACGCATGACGGTGCTGGTGTCGCTAAAGTAGATGGATTTCCTTTGTTTATTCAAAATGCACTACCAGGTGAAAAAGCGAAAGTAAAAGTCATGAAAGTCAAAAAAGGATATGGATTTGCCCGTTTAATCGAACGAATAGAAGATAGCCCATATCGTGTAGAAGCGCCTTGTCCTGTTTATAAGCAATGTGGTGGCTGTCAGCTTCAGCATATGAACTATGAAGGTCAGCTTTTATTTAAGCAAAAGCAAATGAAAGAAGTGATGACACGCATCGGTCAGCTCAAAGACGTACTTGTTCATCCTGTGTTAGGGATGGAGGATCCTTGGCGTTATCGTAATAAAGCGCAAGTCCCTGTTGCAGAGCGTGAGGGTGGGCTTGTAGCTGGTTTTTACCAACAACGTAGTCATGACATTATCGATATGAATGAATGTCTCATTCAACAAGCTGAGAATGACAAAGTCGTACAAGAAGTAAAGGGCATACTTGAAAAGTATGGCGTACGTGCCTATGACGAGGCGAAACACCGTGGGGCTGTTCGTCATATTATGGCTCGTTACGGACTTGTGACTGGTGAAATTATGGTTGTCGTTGTGACAAGAACAGCGGAGCTTCCGCATAAAAATCAATTGATTGAAGAAATCACAACCGCAATCCCGGCTATTAAGTCGATTGTTCATAACATTAACCCTAAGAAGACAAACGTCATTTTAGGAGATGAAACGAATGTTATCTGGGGCGAAGAATATATTTATGATTATATTGGCGATGTAAAATTTGCGATTTCGGCTAAATCATTTTATCAAGTGAATCCTGAACAAACGAAAGTGCTTTATGACAAAGCACTCGAATACGCAAATTTAACAGGTGAAGAAACCGTTATTGATGCGTATTGTGGCATAGGGACAATTTCATTGTTCTTAGCGCAGCAGGCGAAGAAAGTGTACGGTGTAGAAATTGTGCCAGAAGCGATTGAAGATGCAAAGCGTAATGCAGTGTTAAATGGGATTGAAAATGCTGAGTTTGCCGTAGGGGAAGCAGAAGTCGTCATTCCAAACTGGTATAAAGAAGGGATTACAGCAGATGTGATGGTCGTGGACCCACCACGTAAAGGCTGTGATGAAGCACTTTTAAACACGATTATTGAGATGAAACCAAAGCGTGTTGTGTACGTATCTTGTGGACCAGCAACATTAGCTCGCGACTTAAAAGTGTTAGAAGAAGGGGGCTATAAGACGGTTGAAATTCAACCTGTTGATATGTTCCCTCATACGACGCATTGTGAAGCGATCGCAAAGTTAGTGCTAAAAGATAGTGAATAAGATTCTGGTAGAAAGGGTTGATCTAGATGTACGTAACGATTACGGAACTTGCAGAATATCTATCTTTACCAGAATCTTATCTTGAAACATTGATTCAACAGAAAAAAATTCGCGCAGTGCATGACGGAGATCAATATTTAGTTAACAAAGAGCAGTTCAACACGCATTTAGAGCAAGTAGAGAAGTATCGAAAGCTCATTGAAGAAATCTTAAGTGAGCCCATTCCGGACGATATTGATGTGAAAGATGAAGACTAGGGTATAAAGTAAGAGAAAAAACCTCTGCATCTCATCCGTTGGACGGTATGCAGAGGTTTTTGTATTACAGGGTATTAAGCCACTTCTGATTCTTTTGAGTGAACTTTTTTCATGAATTCATTTACATCAGCAGGTACTTGACGATCAAGTTTCGATACGATGTAAACAGATAAGAATCCAATTGGTACCGTGATTAAACCTGGTACTCTAAACTGTAGAAATTCAGGTAACGTCGTAGGTAAGAAAATCATGTACATTGAGCTAAGTAGACCGATGACCAATCCGGCAATAGCTCCTTTTTCTGTCATGCCTCTCCACCAAATACCTAAAATAAAGATTGGTGTAAACGTACTTGCTGCTACGGTAAAGGCAAGTGCCACTAAATGACCGATTGAAGCTTCTTTTACCATTAGACCAAGAACGCCGTATAAAACACCTAGTATAACGATTGCTATTTTTCCAGCGACAACACGTTCTTTTTCAGTAATGTTTTTACGTAAGAACGTTGCATATAAATCATGTGCTAAAGCACCAGAGCTTGCAATGAATAGTCCTGAAAGGTTTGAGAATACAGCTGCGAAAGCACCTGCGATAACAAGACCTAGTAACCATTCTCCACCTAAAGCTTGCGCAGTAGAAGGAACAACCATGTTGTTACCACCTGAAACTAAATCTTTCATAACAGCACCTTCAGCTGTTCCGCTTAAGAAGATAGAGCGACCTACTACACCAAGGTATACTGCGAATAAAAAGAAAACGCTTGCAATTCCAATCGCCATAAGAGCTGACTTACGAGCTGCTTTTGCGCTTGGATTTGTGTAGAAACGAAGAAGGATGTGTGGAAGACCAATCGTTCCTAATGAAAGACCGATTGTCATCGAAATAGTTTGCCAAAACGATGGGAAGTAGTTCCCTGTACCTGTCCATGTGTCACCGTCAAATGCTACATCTTTTCCATCTGCTGCGTACTGACCTGTACCCGTGATCACACCTTTGAATTCATTAATTGATGCTAAGATCTCTTGATAGTGTAGGCCACCATAAATTGCAGCTCCTACCATCAGAACGAATGCACCAAGACGAATCCATAATTCAAGTGCTTGGTTGAGAGTTGTTCCTTTCATCCCACCAACACCAACATAGAAAATCATAACTGAACATGTAAAGATAATTCCGAATTCATAGCTTGTTCCAAAGAACATGCTTAAGATCTGTGCAGCTCCTAGAAGCTGTGGTGCTGCATAGAAACCAGAGATCGCTAATACAACGGCAACCGCTGCAAGTCGAGCACGTTTACTATGGAAGCGATAAGCGAGGAAGTCGGCTACTGTGTAAGCGCCAAATCGACGAAGTGGACCCGCCACGAAAATCGCAAGTAATGTTAAACCGATTGAGAAACAGAATGCGTAATAAGCGCCATCGTATCCGAGTTGATACGTCAAACCTGCAATACCTAGGAAAGTAGCAGCACTTAAATAATCCCCGCCAATTGCTGAACCGTTCGTAAACCAACCGAAGCTACGACCACCTACGAAATAGTCAGAAGCAGTTGTATTTCGCTTTGTTAAATACGTAATATAAACGATTGTTCCCATTAATAAAATCGTTAGTAGCATTTTTGGTTCAAGTAGCGTTTCTAACATTAGTTAATGCTCCTTTCCTGCGGAGGTGAAGAAAGTTCCGTTTGGCTTTGGTATTTTTTTAAGCGCTTTTCATAGAGTGACGTGTGGAT
Source organism: Bacillus sp. CGMCC 1.16541 (assembly GCF_003184905.1). Taxonomy (GTDB): domain Bacteria; phylum Bacillota; class Bacilli; order Bacillales; family Bacillaceae_H; genus Priestia. The sequence goes on along the minus strand of NZ_QFRU01000011.1, from coordinate 90,644 downwards.
ATAAGCGATGATAAAAGCCATGGCCATTGCCACAATACTCGTAAAGAACCAAGTAATTGTCATGCCTCCCCACATATCTGAAAACATAAAATCACTTGCAAACCAGTTTAAGATAGGAATAGTCAAGATAAAGACATAATAGAAGATTGTGAGCTTAAAACCTGTGCTAAATTCACTTTTCATAATTTCACTTGTTTCGGAATCGAGTGGTTCTAGGTCACGCACATCGATTGTCCCTGATTCCACATATTCATATTCTTTGTATTCAGCAGCCATTCATTTTCCCCCTTTGTATCCCTTTAAGCGTTGCCGTTTCTCTTAATTCCTCCTTTCTTACGGCTAAGCTCTATACTATAAAATTGATTGTACGTTATAATGGAAAGAGATACCTTACAGAAAATTATCAGAAATGTATAAATATTTAACCTACTCTTGTATCTTTCTCTTCTAGGAGACGGAATAAGAATAGGAAAAGCTTTAGGGGAGCTTGAAAGTTAGGCAAGGGGGGATCGAGGGTGTATGGTGTGAGTTTGTTGATAGAAGATCAAAGAGAACATAATCAGTTAGCAGATTGGTTGTTAACAGAATATCAAGAGTTATGTGTGTTACGAGAGAGAGAAGATGAGAAGCAGATACATATTATCATTGTCGAAGTGCGTAAGTTGTTTGATTGGGTGCACGTGTATCGTCTGCGTAAGAAGTATAAAGAGTGTAAGATTATCACATTGTTAGACGCTTCTTTGTTAGCGACAGCACCTTTAGCCGTTGAGTGTAAACTCGATTATTTAGCTGTGAAACCTGTTAAAAGAAGTTTGTTTCTTCGACATATAAAACGAGCACTTGGAGAACTAGCTAGTGAACAAAAGGCGCTGTTAAACTATGGTGAGATCTATGAACAACTGCGGCCAAATCAAGATTCAAATCATCATACATTGCCGTTTCAGGAAGCTTTTTTTCGTCGTTTATTAAGGGGAGATGTCACGATGGAAGAAGAGCTCATTCAAGCTCGTTCGTTTCTCCCAGGTGAAGCGGTACCGAATGTCGTTTGTTTCGTCCAAGGTTTTGTACGTGATCCAGAGCGAAAACAGCAAGAGGGATGGCAAGCGTCCATGCTTATTCAAGAATTATTTAGAAAGCGCTTTAATCAGTGTGGCAAATATTTATCGTTTCTTTCTTATCGAAAGCACATTCTCATGCTGTTACAAGTTCCTGAAGGATGTGGTTCGCTGAATCATTGGAAAGAAGGGGAACAAATTATTTTACGTATTATCGACGAATTAGTGCAACAGTATGGCATTTACTTATATATCGGTGTAGGAGCAGTTTACCGAGAGCCATTGTCTTTGAATCACTCTTACCGAGAAGCTCGAAAAGCCAGACGTACACCACCTTATAAGCGAATTGATTTTCGGTATTATGAAGATATTCCAAAAGATACACAAATTCAAATGTGTATTGACTATATTTCTGAACACTGTACAGAAGATTTGGCGATTAAACAAGTAGCCGATCATATTAACTTAAGCGTTCCGTACTTTAGCCGCTTTTTTAAAAGAGAGACAGGCTTGAATTTTGTGGAGTATGTGACGTTTGTTCGTCTTCAGCGAGCAGTGTGGATGTTACGGCATACGGATTATACAATCGAACGGATTGCGGAAGAATTAGGGTTTAACACACCAAATTATTTTAGCGGTACGTTTAAGAAATACGTGGGGTTATCACCGAGGGAGTATCGTGGGACGGAAGAGATTATTTTCGTATAAAAGCACGTACTTCTTTATAAATGAATATGCAACATTGGTTAGTTATCAAAGTAACGAATGTTGCATGAATAGGTGTGTAACGGTCTAGAAAGATGGCTTCTCATCTTTAATAGGAAAGGATAAGTAAATGGTTGTTCCATTTCCAACTCTTGCTTGAACGTCGGTATGTCCATGATGGAGTTGAAAAAGTGTTACGTATTTGGACGAACTTCTCACTTAATGGAAAGGTAAGGTTGAAGAAATCACCAACGATTGAAAACTCGAATCCTACAATATCTTCTTAATGACACCCTCTCTACATCATTTGTAAACGAATCGTGTAGAGAGGTTTTTTTATGGGTTTCTAGACTTGAAGCTGTTCGTTCGATGTTCCTAGAAATCTTAGGAACCTTGAGCTGGGCATTAATTATTAAATAAATACAGCCGGTAACAAAGGTCTAACAGAAGGAAATTGAAACGGAAATGAAATTTTCTAACGGTGTATTTCTGTTAAAATAATAAGAAAGACAAAAGGATTTTGACCCATGTGTGGTACGGAGGTTTTAAGAGAATGGACTCATTCGTTTCTTGCCTTACATGGTATATGATGTAGTTTGACTTATTGAATCGGTTACCTTTTCACTAACGAGAATGTTTACATAGATATGGAGGGCGCTTATGACAATGAAACAACCGTTAATTAGAAAGTCATATTATGAAGATTTTATCGGAGAGACAGACTCTCGTCACCCAATTCGAATTGTAGGAGATTTATTTGTAGAGGAACAACTGAAAGAAATGTATGATTTATCTCCGATTCGTTTTGCACAAGGAGAGATTTATTTTCATCACCGAGATTACGAAGCGGCAATTTTTAAATGGGAGCAAATTCAAGGAGAGCTTCAACAATGGGCGCGTAAAAACATTGCCGATGCTTATTATGAAATGAATCAGTTATCCATTGCGGAAGAAATTTATACGTCGATTGATACTGAGTGTGAAACATTAACGTCTGAAGTCGCACTTCAGTTATTCTCACTTTATTTAGAGGAAAGTAAGTTTGATAGCGCTCATCAAGTTATCAAAGATGCAGTTTCATTTAATCCTGATTATCCGAATGTGACCGAGATTGCGCGTACGTTTTATGAGGAACAAGACGATTACGATCATGCACTTGATTTAGCCGTAAACGAGTCGATTCGTACAGCATCAACAGGGTGGTTTGAAGTGTTGCACCGTTACGTAGAAGAAAGATATATCCTTCATGTGACACCAGATTATTTTGAACAAGTGTTACAGACATTGTACGCAGTGAGTCAAGAAGACTTTGAAAAGCTCGTTGTTTCTTTATGGAACCATTATCGAAATCAAGCGTTATACATGGATTGGATTCGAACAGTCAATGGTGTGTTCTTACGTGTTGATTTGGAACAAGCAGATCAATGGAAAGAGGTTCCTTATCTATTCGAAGAAACGTATTGTTCGTTAATTGAAGGACGCTATTTCATTAAAGAGTTACAAGATCTCGTACCAGACCTACTAGCAAACTGGTTACGAACAACAAGAAAAGCAGAGTCTCTGTTTGCATCAGCAGCTGTATTAGCATGGACAGAGCTTTATCCTTCATCAATTCCAGAAGCGGTTGTTAGTGATGCAGGCAGCTTTATTTTCTATTCGGAGAACAATGTGGATGGACTTGATTATTGTTTAGATTTATTTGAATCGATTATAAGTTGGACGAAGCGAAATGGTTTAGAAGTAGATTACAAATCAATTTGGTGGGTTGATAAAGTAACGGATGTGAAAACGAATCACCTTTTAGTGGCTGGTTCAGAAGGTGTAGGAAAATCATCGTTTATCAACTCCGTTTTAGATGAAGATCGACTAGGTGATGTCGTTTGTCCAGTCGTTGTATCAGATGCAGATGTTCTGGATATTCGAAAAGTAAGCAAGCTTGAATCAAGATCATTAGTTGATTTATCAGAGCTTGAAGATACAGGTGGAATGAGTCGACAACTTGATCGTAACGAACCATTTGTTGAGTTGAATTTACCATGCGACTTTTTAGCGAAAACAAACTGTTCATTCATTGATACCCCAGGATTCAATGGGAAAGGGGAAGTGTCAAACTATTTACCAGTTGCAGATGGACTGTTATTTATGCTGGATGCAAATGAACCATTTACAGATAAAGAGCGTGATATTTTAGTTGAAATGAAGGATCGATACAAAGAGTTACCAATTCATTTTATTCTCAATAAGATGGATGTGTATCGAAATGAAGTGGAAGCTGTCCAAATGTTAGAAGATACACAAGGGCGTGTGAACGAATATTTTCCAAGTGCGAAAGTGTTCCCTTACTCATCTCTTTATTCAGTGAGAGAACAGCTGCAAGAGTTAACAGAGTTTGTTCAATCAGGGTTTAATACGATCACACCGCATTCAAAACAAGAGCGTGCGCTAAAAATGTTATTCTTTATCCGTAAAACGTTGACAGCTCTATTAGAAAAGCGCGTAGAGATGGAAAATTATTTAGTCGATTCAATTAAGTGGAATGAAGATATGTTAGTAAGACTAAACGGTTTTATTCACAATTTCACAGACTTAGAAAAAGAAAAAGCGGAAGCAATTGTCCAGTCATATCGTAAAATTAAAGAAAGTCTTAAAGTGGAACTGACAAAAGACATTCCGATGCTTTTACGTGAATGTTCAAATGTGATTACAGAAGACAGTGATTTCCGTCAAATTCATGTCGTGCTTAACGATAAAATGAATGAAAAAATTCATCAGCATTTGCAAGCAAAGGTGTTGCCAGTGTTTGCAAGTGAGATGGCTGAGTGGATTGATTATTCAAATGAAGAATTAGAGCAAGGTCAAACGTATTTAGAAGAAATGGCCGAAACGTTTAACGACTTATACGAAGAAACAAGAATGAGATTGCATTGTGATTTTAAAGTGCTTGATGATTGGCGTCGTGATGTGAATCGTATGACAACGAGAATTCAGATAGATGAAGAAAACATTATGCTTCGCTTTAAACCAACACAATTTATTTTAAAAAGTGCAGGGAAATTGTTTGGGGCAATTTCACAAAATAAGTCGTTACTGCAAAACAATTATAAAAAGTATATTGAAAGTGAAACATACGAGGATGTGACAGCCTCAATCATTAATAAGTTTTTCCTTCAGTTTGATTTATTTGAGAAGTCATTAGAAATTGATATTAATGTCTTCTTTAAAGAACCGTTTGTTAAGTTACAAGACTTAGTAGCGGAAACGGAAACAGAAATTGCGCAGCATCAAGAGCAATTAGATGAGATGCGAGCGAATCCAGAAGCTTATTATGATCCATTAACACTGTTCGAATTGCGAGCACGTCAATACGAGTTAATGGCAAGAGCTCACGAAGATAGCCATACAGCAAGTATATAAGTTCGCTGTTTATGTAAAAAAATAACTCTTTCTTTTCAAAAAATGCGCCGAAGTAGTGACAGGCGCATTTTTTTGTTGGTATGATGACAGATAGGGTGTACGAATAGGTTTGTTTGTTAAGGACATAATGGGTTTATTCGTTTTTATTGCAAGTGCGAAAGAGTTCTTAATGGAGAGATGATCGATGGTGAGTAACCAAAATCAAACATATGAAATTATTGAAGTGTGTTTACTAGCAGGTAAGATTATGTTAGAAAGTGGAGCTGAAACAGGACGAGTAGAAGATACGATGACACGAATTGCGGCTTCATTTGGGATTAATGATGCGCATAGTTATGTCACACCTACAGGAATTGTCTTTTCAGCTAATGGGATGGCTCCGGCGAAGTTAATTCGTATTTCAGAGCGTACAACAGACTTGCGTAAAGTAACACTTGTAAATAGCATTTCTCGTAATATTAGTGGTGGACAAGTTTCATTACAAGAAGCACACCAGTTATTAGAAGAGATTAAAGACCGTAATCTTATGTTTCCGATATGGGTACAGATTGCAGCTGCCTCTATTTCGAGCGGTTGTTTTCTCATTATGTTTGATGGATTATGGCAAGACTTTATTCCAGCGATGATTGCAGGAGGGATTGGTTTTTCATGTCTTCTCTACCTTCATTACATCGTTCAAATTAAATTTTTTGCTGAATTCTCAGCATCACTAGTCATTGGCTTTTTATCGTTTTTATTTATTCAAGTCGGAATTGGTCATGAATTAGATAAGATTATTATTGGCTCCGTGATGCCGCTTGTTCCGGGTTTGCTTATTACAAATGCAGTACGAGATTTAATGTCTGGTCATTTAGTGTCAGGAATCTCTAAGGGAGCGGAAGCTTTTTTAACCGCTTCTGCAATTGGCTCCGGCATTGCCGTTGTACTTTCGTTTTTTAATTGAAAGGAGTATGTATGATAGTTGAGCAAATGGTGACGAGTTTTATTGCGTCTGGTGCGTTTGGGGTTATTTTTAATGCACCGAAGCAGTCTTTGCTAAAGTGTGGGTTAGCTGGTATGGGTGGTTGGCTCATTTATACATTGTTTGTTTATAATGGCTTTGACAGTGTACTTGCGACATTAATTGCCTCTATATTTGTAGCGATTGTGAGTCAAATGTTTGCGAAAATCTATAAAACGCCCATCATCATCTTTAATGTAGCAGGTATTATTCCATTGGTTCCTGGTGGATTGGCTTATGATGCGATGAGGAATTTTGTGGAAAATGATTATAATCAAGCTGTTCAATTGGCTGCCAAGGCATTAATGATCTCCGGTTCGATTGCGATGGGGTTAGTGTTCTCCGAGGTCATTAACCAGATCATTCGAAAGTCAAAATCATAGTCTGCTTAGAGAAGTAAGAGTGAGAATGTAGACGATAGGACAGGTTAAGGGGAATAAGTATGAAATGGTTTAAATCAAGCATTTTTTGGCGAATTTATCTCATTAATGTCGCCATTATTTTAAGTTTGCTGGCGTTAATGTTTATCGTATCTCGCGTTATTTTACCTGATATTTCACGTGATCAATTTCATGAGATAACAGATGAAACGGTGTTACGGCTAAAGGATCAAATTTCGTTTGTCGTCGAAGACATACAAGGGTTGTCTACGTATATTCAATCAAATGATGCTTTCAAATCTGATGAACCAGCTGTGCTGAATGAACAGTTACGAGAGATAGCGACGATATCTCCGTATATTGATAGCGGAACGATTGTCGATAGCAAAGGTTACATTCGAAGTTTTTATCCAAACGATTTGAGAGAGATGAAAGATTATAATTTAAGTAGTCGAGGGTATGTGAAAGAAGCGACAGCGAAGAAGAAGCCTCATTTAAGTGATGTCATCTCTGCGGATACGGGACGATACATCCTTGTCCTATCTGTCCCTATTTTACAGGGAGATGGAGAGGTTCAAAAGGTTGTGAATTTGACGCTACGCATTGAACAAAACTCAAACTTTCAATCGATCTTCCAATCGTTTGATATTGGTAGTGATGGTTATACATTCATTGTTGATCGTCAAGGTCGGGTGATTTCTCATCCTGTACGTAGTCGAATTGGTGAGGATGTAACCGAAAGTGAAGTGGTTCAAAAACTGATGAACAAAGAGTCGGGTTATTTACGAACGAAGAACATTGAGAATATCCCGATGCTTGCCTCTTATGAGTACATCCCTGTGTTAGATTGGGGAGTGGTGGCCCAAGTTCCTGTCGCAGCAGTCTACGAGCCATATGAGACATTTCAAAAGTCGTTATGGACAATCTCGCTCATTACATTTATTTTGCTGTCTATTTTAACCGCGTTGTATGCAAAGCAAATTTTACGGCCGCTTCGAACGTTATATATCGCCGTGGATCAGGTAGCAAAAGGTGATTTGTATCGAACGATTGACCAAGTAGACAACACAGAAATTGGTGTTGTGTCGAGTCGCTTTAATGAAATGGTTCATTACGTGAGAGAATCTAAAATTGGCTTGCAGTTAAAAGAAGAACAGCTTAATGAACAGAAGGAGTTCTTAAGAAAAGTAATGGATGTGAATCCAAGTTATATTTATGCCATTGATCCTGAACGTCGTTTTACACTTGTGAATGAGTCTTTTGCTAGATTACTAGGTGTAAGTGTAGAAGAGTTATTAGGAAAGAGTATGGATGAGGTGCTATTCTCCGTTGAGAAAGACCACTGTTGTGAACAAGAAGGGCGCTGTGAGCATGAGACGAAATTCCAAGACAAAGATGGACTTATTCGTTGGCTTGAAACAACTGAAGTTCCTTTTTACTCTGTTCAGTACGGAGAAAATCAAACGCTGTTTGTGTCAACGGATGTGACGGATCGTAAGGAAGCAGAAGAGCTTTTGCGTAGGTCTGAAAAGCTAGCTGTAGTCGGAGAATTAGCGGCTGGTGTTGCTCATGAAATTCGAAATCCACTCACATCAATTAAAGGGTTTATTCACTTATTAAAAGAAGAGAGCGGTGAGCGTCAACATTACTTTGACATTATGGAGTCAGAGTTAGAGCGAATTAACGCGATTGTGGATGAATTTTTAGTATTAGGAAAGCCACAAGCGATGGATTTTCATCAAAAGGATGTATCCATTCTGTTAAAAGATGTGATGACACTCTTTAATACGCAAGCCATTTTGAATAATGTGTCGCTTCTATCAACGATTGAAGAGGATTTGCCACTTATTCGATGTGATGAAAATCAATTAAAACAAGTGTTTATTAACATTTTAAAGAATGCGATTGAAGCGATGCCAAATGGTGGAGATATTCACGTTTGTGCGAAAAAGCAAAAAAGCGGAGTCATTGTTCAATTTGTAGATCAAGGTTTGGGCATTTCACCAGAACGATTAGCAAGACTTGGGGAACCTTTTTATAGTACAAAAGAAAAGGGAACAGGATTAGGGCTAATGGTCAGCTTTAAAATTATTGAATCGCATAACGGAAAAGTGAACATCGAGAGCGAATTGAATAAAGGGACGACGGTCGAGCTGTTTTTTCCGAAAGTCTAATATGAACGTAGCGGCTGAGCCAAACTGGGGTGTTATTTACCTTTTTTTGGTTCAGTTCTTTTTTTGTGTTAAGATTCAAATTATTTAAAAAATAACCCAAAAGCGCTATGATAGAAACAAGTTTGATAAGTGAAGGTTTATGTTATGTGCCACTCTAGATAGAGACACAATTGGAGGAAGAGAGTAAATGAGCATTTTTTCATTTTTAAAGCCATATCGTCTTCCAATGGCGGTTGCGCTTTTCTTTATGTTAACAGAGCTTGTTGTGGAGCTAATTCATCCACTATTAATGGCAAAAGTCATTGATGAAGGCATTATGCAAAATGACTTAAGCATGGTCATTAAGTGGGGAGTAATCATGATTGGAATGTCACTTCTCGCATTTGCATCAGGTATTTTAAATTCATTTTATGCTTCTCACGTCAGTCAGAGTTACGGATATGATGTGCGAAAAGGATTGTTTTCAAGAATTCAATCGTTTTCTTTTTCAAACTTAAGTCACTTTCCGACGTCGTCTTTAATCACAAGAATGACAAATGATGTAACGCAAACGCAAAATACGGTTTTTATGAGTTTACGAATTATGCTACGAGCGCCGTTGTTGGTTGTGGGTGGTGTAATCATGGCTTTTGTCGTAAATGCCAAACTAGCGCTTATTTTAGTGACAGTCATTCCAGTTTTGTTACTCTTTTTAATGTGGATGATGAAAAAAGGAAGAGTGTTATTTCAGTTTGTTCAACAAAGGCTAGACAGTGTCAACAGTATCATGAAAGAAAATCTATCAGGGATGCGTATTGTGAAAGCATTTTTGCGACGTGATTATGAAGTGACTCGATTTACAAAAGCAAATGAACAACTGATGAATCAGACGGTCAAAGCATTAAAGTTAATGGAAGTAACGCTACCTCTTTTATTACTTGTGATGAATATGAGTATTTTAGTCGTACTTTGGGTGGGAAGCTTTGAAGTGGGCAATGGCGACGCACAAGTGGGCGAAGTGGTGGCAATTATTAATTATGCCTTTCGTATAACATCTGCTTTCTCGATTTTCTCTTTTATCATTATGGCTTTTTCACGTGCAAGAGCTTCTGCTAGTCGCATTCGTGAAGTGCTGGAAACAGAAGTGGATCTCACTGACCGTGTGGAGAGCAATTCTTTTTCTGTTCAAAAAGGGGAGGTTACGTTTAATAATGTTTCTTTTCACTACCCAGGTACAGACATTTCTGTGTTAAAAAACGTTTCTTTTTCTGTCAAACAAGGAGAGACTGTTGCCATTTTAGGGGCTACGGGTTCGGGTAAATCATCTTTGTTTCAGCTTATCCCGCGCTTGTATGATGCAACGAGCGGAGAAGTGCGAATTGATGGAAAGAACGTAGAAGATGTAAAAGCAGAAGACCTTCGAAAAAGTATCGGCTTTGTTCCACAAGAAGCGCTTTTATTTACAGGGACGATTAAAGAAAATCTAGCTTGGGGAAAAGAAGATGCTTCGTTTGAAGAAATGTTGCAAGCAACAAAGGATGCCCAAATTCATGATACGATTGAAAAGTTGCCTCGGAAATATGAAACAAAAATCGGCCAACGAGGTGTAAATCTTTCTGGTGGTCAAAAGCAACGTCTATCGATTGCAAGAGCACTTATTCGAAAGCCAAGCATTTTGTTATTAGATGATAGTACTAGCGCGTTAGATTTAAAAACAGAGGCAAAATTGCTACAAGCGTTAAAAACGTATACATGCACCACACTCATTATTACGCAAAAAGTAAGCACAGCAAAGGAAGCGGATAAGATTTTACTTTTAGAAGATGGGGAACTCACCAATGAAGGTACACATGAAGAGTTAGTCAATGCATCTCCGCTTTATCAAAAAATTGTTCAATCTCAATTTGGAGAGGATGGCTTGAAGTATGCTCAAGGAGCTAAGTAGACCTTTTCAATATAAGAAAGAAATCGTTCGTGATTTAGTGCAATCAAATGAGCACTCCGCTCGTAAGAAAATAAAAGCAAAAAACGGATTTCAGACGGTAAAACGAATCTGGACGTATTTGTCGTTTAACCGAAAGAAGTTAAGTTTCGTGATGATAGCCGTTGTGATTAGTTCAGGGTTAGGGCTTTTAGGGCCATTTTTAATTGGGCGAGGAATTGATGCGTACATTTTGACAAAAAGTAGTGACGGATTAGGTGAGCTACTTTTGGCGTTAGCTGGCATTTATGTTGTTTATTCCATTTCGTTGTTTGTACAAAATAGTTGGATGATCGAAATTGCCCAACGAACCGTTTATAAAATGAGAACGCAGTTATTTCAACATCTTCATGAACTTCCGATTCCGTTTTTTGATCAGCGTCAACATGGAGAACTGATGAGTCGAGTGACGAATGATATTGAGAATGTGAGTTCAACCTTAAATAGTTCTGTGATCCAAATTTTCTCTAGTGTATTAACACTCGTTGGAACGGTATCGGTAATGTTGTGGTTGAGTCCACTTTTAACGCTTGTCACACTGATCATTGTGCCAATCATGGTATTTGGGATGAAATGGATTACCAAGCGAACGGGAAAGTTGTTTAAAGAACAACAACGGAACTTGGGAGAGTTAAATGGATTTATCGAAGAAACCATTTCTGGTCAACAAATTGTGAAGACATTTTCGCAAGAGAAAAAAGTGATGGCTGAATTAATGGAGAAAAATGACCGCTTAAAAGGAGCGGGATTTTGGGCGCAAACGTACTCTGGATTTATTCCGAAGTTAATGAACGTTTTAAACAATTTAAGTTTTGCGGTCATTGCAGGAGTTGGTGGGGTATTAGCTTTACATAACATTGTTTCAATTGGCGTCATTGTCATATTTGCTGAGTACGCAAGGCAATTTACGCGGCCGCTCAATGACCTTGCGAATCAGTTCAATACGTTGCTTTCGGCCGTGGCGGGAGCAGAGCGTGTATTTGAAGTACTGGATGAACAAGAGGAAGTAAGTGACGAAAAAGAAGCGGTTGAAATTGACTCTGTAAAAGGAGAAGTGGTGTTTTCGCAAGTTTCGTTTTCATATGATGACGATGACATGACGATTCGTAATGTAAACTTTCACGCTTCTGCTGGCCAAACCGTTGCCCTTGTCGGGCCGACTGGTGCTGGTAAAACAACCATAATTAACTTACTATCACGATTTTATGATCCGAGTGAAGGTGATATTTCCATTGATGGTTATAAAATAACCAATGTGAAGCGATCGAGTCTTCGTCGGCATATGGGCTTTGTGTTACAAGAACCTTTTCTGTTTCAAGGAACGGTGCGAGAGAACATTCGATATGGAAGGTTAGATGCGACTGATGAAGAAGTAGAGGCGGCCGCTCGAATGGCTAATGCCCATTCGTTTATTGCGAAGTTGTCAGATGGCTATGATACGGTATTAAAGCAAGATGGCAGTGGAATTAGTCAAGGGCAAAAGCAGTTGCTTTCAATTGCGAGAGCCATCCTCGCTGATCCGTCCATTCTCATTTTAGATGAGGCCACAAGTAGCATTGATACGGTGACGGAAGTGCATATTCAAGAAGCACTGCAGCGGTTGATGGAAGGACGAACAAGTTTTGTGATTGCTCACCGGTTAAATACGATTCAACAGGCAGATCAAATCATTGTGTTAGTAGATGGAGAAGTCAGTCAAAAAGGGTCGCACGAGGAGTTACTTAAGAAAAGTGGATTTTATGCCGACCTTTATCGTAGTCAGTTAACGAGCTAATATGAAATAATGGGATGTGGGAGGGATTAAAGATGGAACATAATGAACTAATAAGAAGTGAAGTATTAGAAAGTGTACGTCATCTTTCAAATGAACAGTTAAACAAGAAGGTAGAAGAAGGGTCTTGGACGATTATGCAGGTGTTAGATCACCTCTACTTAATGGAGAAGACGATTGTTGGGACGATGACAAAAGTGTTAGCGCAAGGGCCTGAACAGCCGACGGATGAAAAGCCTATTCATTTAACACCAGATCGTTCACGTAAAGTACCTGCACCTGATTACGTTGATCCATCTGATGAGTACATGACACTTGAAGAAGTCAAAAAGAAGCTCCATGAGTCTCGTGAAGCTTTACATGCGTTTGTTGCACAACATGAGGAAGAAGAATTGAAGAAAAAATCATTTTCACACCCTGTATTCGGGTTGTTGCATTTAAAACAATGGTGTGATTTTATTGGTTATCATGAAAAGCGCCATTTAGAGCAAATTGAAGAGTTAAAAGCGAAGCTATAAAAAAGCGAGGCAGGAATGAGTCTGCCTCGCTTTTATCATTGTTTATGAGTAACTTGCACCTGTCGCAAGTGTAAAAATAAAATTTATTATATATGAAAAATAAACTGCCGCGGTTCTTTTTCCACCTGGTCGTTTTTACTAACCTAAACGATATAAGCCCTACCTCTCTTACATCCTTACGGCTCCGAAGCCGATCCAGTGTGAATAAGTTTTTCATGATAAAAACTTCAGTAGAATGCCAGTAATGATTTACCCTTGCATTTTACGTTTTGTCAAGTTACTTCTTTGGCGAAGTGAGAAAGATAAATATATCATGATTAAAAATAAAAGTCAACTTCTTTTTAATGAAAATAATGAAGCTACGTTTCTTGCTGTTAAAGACACATACGTTTCGGCGTTAGCTAGAGCTTCTTCTAATGGCATCGCGCCTGGTACAATGCTAAAGACAGCATCAATGCCATGCTCTCGTACGACATCGCTATCGGTTGAGATGGAGCCTGCAATACCAATCACAGGAATGTTATAAGCTTTCGCTGCTTTGGCGACGCCAATGGGGGTTTTCCCAAAAATCGTTTGGCTATCGATGCGGCCTTCACCCGTAATGACAAGTGATGCACCTTGCACATGTTCATGAAACGCCGTTGCTTCTAAGACGATATCAATACCTCGTTTTAACTGAGAAGAAAGGAAGGTCAAGAGTCCAAAACCGAGTCCTCCCGCAGCTCCTGCACCTGGTATGTTTCGAGTAGATCGATTCAGCACTCGTTCGGTGATTGTAGCAAAGTGAGTTAAGTTTGCATCGAGCGTTGTGACCATTTCTGCGCTTGCCCCTTTTTGAGGACCGAAAACAGCGGAAGCACCATGCGTTCCGGTTAGTGGGTTTTCCACATCGCATGCAACGTCAATCTGAACATTTTGCAGACGGGCATCAATGGTTGATAAATCAATTGTATGAAGTTTGTGCAATTCCCCGCCTCCAAAACCAATTTGATGCCCGTTCTTATCAAGAAGCTTGCCACCAAGTGCTTGAATCATACCAGCGCCGCCGTCATTGGTGGCGCTACCTCCGATTCCAACAATGAGGTGTGTGATGTTAGTATCAAGCGCTGCTTTAATGAGCTCTCCGGTTCCCCACGTCGTTGTCACAAGCGGGTTTCGCTTATGAGAAGGGATGACATGGAGGCCTGACGCGGCCGCCATCTCAATGACGGCTGTTTTGCCGTCGCCTAGCAGTCCGAAGAAGGCCGTGACCTTGTCTCCAAGAGGACCTGTTACTTCTTGTTCAATGATTCGCCCATTTGTCGCGTCGACGAGAGATTGAACAGTTCCTTCCCCACCGTCTGCCATCGGAATTTTTATGTACTGAGCGTCAGGCAATACTTCTTTAAAGCCTGCTTCGATGGCATTGGCTGCTTCTAATGCTGTAAGGCTTTCTTTATATGAGTCAGGTGCAATGACAATTTTCATCTTTAATTCCTCCGTTACACAAATAGTTGAAAGACGCCAAATAGTAGAGTTGATACAATGGCGATTGTTAATCCGACTAACGATTCAAACGGCATAAGCTTTAGACGTTCTTTCATTCCCATGTTCACACTTCCGGCTGTTGCGTGGAAGAAGCTTCCGTGTGGGAGGTGATCAAGGACGGTTGCGCCTGAATGAATCATTGCTGCTCCTGCTAGAGCAGGAATTCCTAGTTCTAAAATGACTGATGAAAAGACACTGCTAGCGACAACTGTTCCAGCGGTTGTTGATGCGGTAGCCGCTGACATGAATGCACCTGAAATGGGTGCTAGCAAATAAGGAGGTAGCCCAGATTGAGTTAATCCGTTAATGATGACATCTTTTAGCGTCGAATTGGCAACAATGCCGGCTAATGTACCTGTACCTAAAAGCATAATGGCGACACCTGACATTTTACTTAACCCGAACGTTGCGTATTCATTGATTTGTTTTCCACGTTTCATCGCAAGCGCACCAACGATTCCCCCGATTGGTAAAGCGACCATCGGATCAATTTCAATACCAAACAATGGGCGGAGTGCTAATAATAAAATTGTCACAAGAGGTGCAATGATGGCTGGTAAAAAGAGTGGGTGCGTACCTGCTACATTATTTTTTATGTCTAATGCTTCCACATGTGAGCCTTTGTTGATTAATTTTTTCGCAATGATATATGTTATCGCTAATCCGCATAAGCCAGGGATGATGCCTGCTGCCATGAGTGATGTCAGTGGAACATCAAAGGCATCAGCTGCAGCAATGGTGTTTGGATTAGGCGACATCACATTTCCGGCTTTTCCTCCACCAATCATCGCGATTAAAATCGCAGTTTTTGATAGCTTTGCACGTTGAGCAATCGCTAATGCAATCGGTGCTACAGTGATGACCGCCACATCGACGAAAACGCCGACAGCAGTTAAGATCATCGTCGCAACGGCAAGTGCAAGTAACGCCCTTGTTTCTTCAATTTTTTGGACAATTGTTTCGGCAATCGTGGAGGCTGCTCCAGATTGAATGAGCACACCCGCTAATATCCCTGCCGCTAAAATACGAAGAACAGCGGGAATGATTCCTTTTGTTCCTTCAATCATGAGTGTAACTGTTTCAGCTAAATTCACACCGCCAATGAGGCCACCAGCTAATGCACCCACAATCATGCCGTATGCCGGTGGAACGCATTTTAAAATAAGAATAATGGCAATGACAAGAGCACTAATAGCTCCTAAAGCGCTTACTTCTATGTTCATTATGTACCTTCCCCCTTCCTATCTTATTGTAACAGACAGGTAGAATGTGTGAGGCAACATAGAATCGTTAAGGAGATGTTATACTATGCATGGAGGTGTTTATATGCGTTTAGAAGGTAAGAAAGTCATTGCGCTTGTGAGTGCAGACTTTGAAGATTTAGAACTTTGGTATCCTGTTTTACGTTTAAGGGAAGAAGGAGCGACCGTTCATTTAGTTGGTGAAAATGCAAATGAAATGTACCTTGGTAAATATGGGGTTCCGGCCCAGTCTGATTTATCATTTAAAGATATCAATCCAGCCGATTATGACGGTATTCTTGTACCAGGAGGCTGGGCGCCAGATAAGTTAAGAAGGTATCCAGAAGTGTTAGATATGGTTCGCCACATGGACGAGCATGAAAAACCAATTGGCCAAATTTGCCACGCGGGCTGGGTATTAATTTCAGCACGTATTTTAGAAGGAAGAAAAGTGACAAGTACGCCAGGGATTAAAGATGATATGGAAAATGCAGGTGCAACGTGGTACGACGAGCCAGTTGTTGTTGATGGTCACATTGTTTCAAGTCGTCGCCCACCTGACTTACCACCGTACGGAAAAGCATTTGCAGATGCATTAGCAGGTGAGTAGATAGAAGTTGAAACACCCTTTGTCTAGGAAATAGGCAAAGGGTGTTTTTTTATGAGCATGATGGTTACTTTTTAAATAAATGGCTAATAAATACTACTCTGTTGAAAGTACAAGCTATAACGTTTCGATTTTTACCATGATTCTTCCAAAATAAGATGATAAGTACCTATTTATTTGAAAATCCTGCATATTGTATCATAAATAGAGTAGTAGAATAAGAATTTGTGGGCTGTACCTGCTCGGCGCAGTAAAGGTGGGTGAATAAGTGATGGATGGTCTATTAATGCAATATACAAATTCGTTACGTTCGTATGAAGAAGATTTGATGAAATTAGAACAGTGTAAAACAGCGTTAGAAATAAAAGAGCAAGAGTTTCAAAGAGAGTTGGCTCTTGTGAAAAGTCCTCCTGTTTCGTTAGATAATTTTAGAGGAGAGTTAGCGACAGGTTTTTATACAATTCGTGATGTTGAATTATATGAAAGTTATCAAGAAATAACAACGAACCAATTTGCTTATAATTTTGAAGTGTTAGATAAACAAATTGTATCTTTAAAAGCGTCAATTGAAGCAACAAAGCAGTCAATTGTACTTAGACAAGCTATAGTCGAAAAGAAATTAACGTAAGAGATGAGGTGATTGAGTGGGACAAGAAATCCGAGTCCAGTATGATGAGGTGCGTGAGGTACTACAGCAATTACAAGCTGTGACACAATCTCTAGATGTAGCTTTGCCAAACAACGTAAGTAGTCAAAATGTGTTAGAAACAATGAATTCGTTACATGAAATAAATGAAGCGTTGGGGCATATGTTAGTGGCTTATCAAACGTTGGTCTTGAAAAGTGTAGAAAGGACGTCAAATTCTGTTGATCAATTACAAGAGACAGACAATTTACTTGCAAAAGCGATAAAATAAAGCAGTCGAAGGAGGAGGCTAGGTGGGGAAAGTATTAGATGCCAGCGCCTTACATACAGTCATTCGTGAAACAACGAACAAACTAATGGTCCAGCAGAGCACGATGAAACAAATTGAAGAAAGTGTTCAAAAGATTGCTGACCTTGGTACGTCTTTTGATGGAAAAGGAGGACGAGCCATACAATCTTTTTATCAAGAGTGTCACAAACCTTTTCTTACTTTCTATCAACTTTTTGTTCAATATTATATGAATCAATTAATGATGATACAAGCCACACTCATTTCGTTTGAAAGTGACCAACAAGAATCATTCGTCAAACCTTCTTAGAACATGATTATAAACAAAGTCTACAGCAAGGGAAGCAAAAAACGATAGCATTAACAGATGAAGCTAACAGCATTATAAACCAGGTAAGAGGAATTGTGTCTCTGCTAGAAATTGATGACAGCAAGGTGTTAAGTGAATTCGACAATGCGGAAAAACAGCTAGATGATGCCGTCACACAGCTTGAAGAATTTGATACGACGAGGTCGTCTGCACTTGTGGAAGTGTATGAGCACGTTAAAACGATGAGAGCACACATAGAGTTTGTGCAAGGGATGATTAGTAACGGCGCTAAAACTTTACACGTATATCCAACAGGTGTTGTGAAACAGTCCGCTGCTTGGCAGAATATGAACAAACAAACGGTACAGCATGCTTACTTTTCAAGTCAATATCCAGCTCATTTCGCGAATATGACGGTGCCAAGTCAGTACGCGAGTATGTATGATTTGTATTATGGTAGCCAATACACTGTAGAAAAAAAGAGGCTTCAAAAACGAAAACCCAAGACAAAGAGATTAAGAAAGAGCTAGAAGACAAACTAGGATCAGATGGTTTAGGAAACTTAGGATTAGAAGCTTATCATAAAGAGGGAGCAATTGGGCTTTCAGGGTCTGCTTCAGTTATTGACACTGAAAAAATGAATAATAATGACTCTTTTGTAGAACAACAACTGCTTTCAGGAGAGGTAAAAGGGCATATTCCATATCAATATAATGCTTTAGAAAATTCAATTTTGCATGGGCAATTAATTGGAGGGAAAGCAGAGGCTGTTGTGTCAAAAAGTGCGTTTTCACATGAGAAGTCTCCTCTTAAAGGAGACTTCATTGCAGGGCAAGCAGAAGCAAAAGCCAATATTGAAAACTACACAGCCAGTTTAGGTGCGGAAGCGACGGCCGCGAAGATAGAACTTAAACTTGAACCACTTAACTTTTTTGGATATGAACCATTAGAGGAATGGTTTGGCTTTGAATATGATCCTTATGTCGGCTTAGACATTATGCTTGGAACTGTCGGAGTTGGTGCATCAATCGGGATGGAAACAGGAGCAAAAGTAGGTGCGGGAATTGGTCTCGGAGGAAAGGTAGGATTAGAGAAAGACGAAGAATAAAGCTTTTATGAAAAATATAAAGTGTTGAGGTAACAAAAATGGAGTTAAAACAAGAATTACAAAAAGTGTTAAGAAGAGGATTAATGCTGTATGCCATTATTATGAGTATAGCAATCACTATATTGTTAGCGGTCATGATACTCGTTTTTTCTCAAGATGAATTAAACTCAGTGAAAAGTGCCCTTGTAGGCGCAGGTGGATTTTTCTACGGCACATCTCTTATCGCTTTATTTGTTCGTGCGAAGTTTACGAAAAAGAGTGAGAAGTAAAGGAGGATGACTGGAATGTCTGATTTAAAGAATGAGTGTATGCTACCGATTGGCACGGTTGTGAAGTTGAAAGATGTACGTAAGCTTGTGATGATTTATGGGCGCTTTCAAAAGCAAGCTTCAACAGGTACTATCTTTGATTATGTTTCTGTTCCGTATCCAGAAGGAAACATTACTGATGAGTATAATCTCTTTTTTAATCGCAATATGATTGAATCCATTGAACATATGGGAATGCAGTCTTCTGTTGAAGATGAAATGAGAGAGAAAGTTGAAGAGGATTTGAAACACTATAAAAAGTAAGGGATGTTGTATAAGTGAAAAAGATGTATGCGTTAGTAGGTGTTGCCTTTTTAAGTGTCGGATTATTAGTAGGGTGTTCGTCCAACCCTTCCGCAGGTGAGAACGAATTAACAAATTCACAAGAAAAACAAGAAGAAAACCTTGTCGACGTTGATACGACAAAGTTACTCCCAATTGGCACAGTTGTGAAGTTGAAAAGCTTTAAAAAGCCAGTGATGATTTACGGGCATCATCAAATACAAGGTTCAACGAACAAACAATATGATTACGTTTCAGCACCGTACCCAGAAGGGAACATTTCCTCTGATTACAATCTTTTTTTTAGCCGAGATCAAATTAAAGAAGTGTTACATCTAGGGTATGAAACAGAAGAGGGTAAAGTACATTTAGAGAAAATCGAAGAGTCACCAGGTAGCATAAATGAAGAAGATATTTTTAGCGAGTAATTAAACCCAAACATCGCATCGTTTAGATCACAGAAAAGAAATGAGGTATTTTGTTGGCTAGCCAAAATACAAGACGCTTTATGCGTATCGCTTTGTTAGTTGTTCCGCTCTTTTTTGCGGTTTGTGCGACGATTTCCACAACAACGGTCTTTATCGTTGAAGGTGCGAAGGGGAATTTACCATCACTTTGGGTGTTTTTCATAATTGTCGTACCGTTTTATGTATTTGTATGGATTTGTTTACGAATTAGAAAAAAGTTGCAGTAACAAGAAAATCATGTCATAAAAGAGCTAGTGAGCAACTAGCTCTTTTGTTGTAGAGAGGAGAGGGAAGAGATGAGATTAGAAGGGAAAACAGCGCTTGTGACAGGTGGTTCACGAGGGCTAGGAAAAACGATGAGCCTGGCGCTTGCGAAAGAAGGTGCAACGGTAATCGTTAATTATGTACATAGTGAAGAAGCGGCGAAGCAAGTAGTTGAAGAAATTGAAGCGCAACGTGGAAAAGCATTTGCCATTCAAGCGGATGTGACCGATGAAGACAGCGTGAAGTTTCTCATTCAGGAAATCTATCATTTGTCGGGAAATAATGTGGATGTGTTAGTGAATAATGCAACAGGGCCGCAGCCAGAACTTTCTATTGAACAGTCAACGTGGCAAGACTATGAAGATCAGCTTCTCTATTTTGTGAAAGCTCCACTTCTATTATTAAAAGAAGTGTTACCAGCGATGAAAGAGAAAGGACGAGGATCTATTATTAATATTGGGAGTGAAGTGGTTCAAACAGGGAATGCACACTTTTCTAACTACGTCACGGCCAAGTCGGCCATGCTTGGCATGACACGATCGTGGGCGAGTGAATTAGGATCTTTTGGCATCCGCGTTAACCTTGTGAATCCTGGGTTTACACCGGTAGAACGTCATCAACATGTCGCTGCAGATGCGATTGAGGAGTATCGAAAACAAGTACCTTTACAGCGAATGGGTACACCTGAAGATATTGCGAACGCCGTTGTTTATTTAGCATCAGAGGAGTCTAGTTTTGTAACAGGACAAAGTCTATCTATAAACGGTGGTCATACATTTAGCATATAAGACAAGTAGACAGGTGTTAGGTTTTATCACCTGTCTTTTTCGATTTACTCGTTCGCTTCCTCCTTTTTTCATGGGAAATCCTCAAAAAGAGGTTGAATATAGGAAGTTAGAAAGATTTTGTAAGCGTTACCGATGATTTGTCGATGATTTTATGTCAGGAAAGATAACACTTCATGTTGTCTTATGAAGCATGTTGATTTATAATTCTTAACAGATAGAAAATTCAGAATATAAAAGGGGGATATTGTGTGGAACAACTGGTGGGAAAGTTGAATGAGATTTTGTGGAGTCAGCCAATTATTTATGCTTGTCTTGTGATTGGGTTATTATTTACGATTTTAACGCGTTTTTTACAAGTCAGGCATATTAAAGACATGGTTACACTTATGTTTAAAGGGAAGAGTTCAGAAGCTGGTGTATCATCGTTTCAGGCATTATCAATTGCATTATCAGGTCGTGTAGGAACAGGTAACATTGCTGGAACAGCGACTGCTATTGCATTTGGTGGACCAGGTGCAGTATTTTGGATGTGGACAATCGCATTTATCGGGGCATCAAGTGCTTTTATCGAGTCGACATTAGCCCAAATTTATAAAGTAAAACAAGATGGTCAATATCGCGGGGGACCCGCTTATTACATTGAAAAAGGAATTGGGTGGAAATGGTATGGTACGCTATTTGCAATTGCAGCGTTACTTGCAATGAGCTTACTTATGCCAGGGATCCAATCAAACTCCATTGCATTAGGGTTAGAAAATGCATTCAGTATTAGCCCGACCGTTACGGCTTCTATTTTAGTTGTATTATTAGGAATTATTATCTTTGGTGGAGTAAAGCGTATCGCAACAGTAGCTCAATATGCTGTACCGTTCATGGCACTTGGTTATATTTTATTATCATTAGTTATTGTAGCAGTGAACATCACCGAATTACCTGGTGTTTTAGCACTTATTTTTAAAAGCGCATTTGCATTAGATTCAGCATTCGGTGGAATTGTCGGATTGGCGATTTCATGGGGAGTAAAACGTGGGATTTATTCAAATGAAGCAGGTCAAGGGACAGGGCCTCACGCAGCGGCGGCGGCCGAAGTATCTCACCCAGCGAAACAAGGGTTAGTGCAAGCATTCTCTGTTTACATTGATACGTTATTAGTTTGTTCAGCAACAGCATTCATGATTTTATTTACAGGGATGTACAATACGCAAGCACCAGATGGTACATTCATTGTCAATAACCTAGGTGATGTAGCGGCGGGTCCAGCTTATACACAAGCTGCGATTGAGTCAGTCATTCCTGGTTTTGGAGCAGGATTTGTGGCTGTTGCATTATTCTTCTTTGCTTTCACAACGATTATGGCTTACTACTACATCGCAGAAACCAATATTGCGTATTTAACAAGAGGTAGAAGCAATAAATGGCCGATGGTGGCGTTAAAGGTTGTGTTATTAGGCGCAACATTCTACGGAGCAGTTAAAACAGCTGACCTTGCGTGGGCGTTAGGTGATGTAGGACTCGGTTTGATGGTTTGGTTGAACTTAATTGCTATCCTGATCTTAGCGAAGCCAGCACTTGTGACATTAAAAGATTATGAGCAACAAAAGAAACAAGGCGTTGATCCTGTGTTTGACCCGGTGAAACTTGGTATTAAAAATGCAGACTACTGGGTGAATGACTACAAGTATCAAGATGATACACCTTCAAAAGTGAAGAAAAGTGATAACACGTTTACAAGCTAATAAATAAGATAGGTAGACCATCATACGTACCCTTTTGAAAGGGAGTATGGTGGTCTCTTTTTGTGTTTAAAAGAATGGACTGACATAATACCGGCTCAGACAAGGGTTATCGGCTAAGCTGTTAATGCCCGTCTCATACATCTCAGCCATGTGATTATTTGTGATCGATCCTGTTTGAATGGTGAATGAGATGGCGGCCGGCACATGCTCGTAATACCATGTTTTACTTGTAAATGGGTAGCGGAAGACAGGTGGAGGTACTTCGGTGACGACGTCTTCTGTATTGGCAAACCGCTTGCTTTCGCGTACATGTAAGCAATAACTTGTCACAAAGGTAGGATCGCCAACGCGTGGGCTGCCGTAGTTGTACATCGTTACTTGCTGAAAGGGTCCATTCACTGACACGTCAAGGGCGTGAAGCGTTGCAAGGGCACCGCCTAAGCTATGGCCAGTAATGTAGAGTGGTTTGGATGATGAAAGAGAGCGATAAGCATTAAACACCTCGCTCCGTAGAGAATGATAAATGGCTAAAAATCCACCATGTACATAGCCACAACTTGATGCATACGGAAAAGGAAGCTGAAACGCAGACGCGTCAGCCAACCAATCTAAATCCGATTGGGTGCCACGAAAAGCAATGACGACCTCGTTTTCGCTTTCTATGATAAAGCCAAACCATTCACGTTTACCAAATGCTTTTCCTTTGAAGGCCTTTACTAATGAGAAGCCTGTGGGAACGTTTACGAGTCCATCATGTTGATATTGTAAATATGTTTCAGCCGACAGTTGCAGTAAAAACAAGGCAAGCTGTTTATCATAACAAGGAAGAGAACGGTACATAGGTTGAGCACCTCATTTCATGACATTATTCCTACTAACGTATGAAGGGACGCCTAGATGTGTGCCCTGTTATCTAAAATAGGCGAGAAAACCCCCATCTTCAAGGAATGTGGAGGGCGAAGCACAATGAGTAAGTGGGGGTAGTTCAAGAATCTAAAAATGTCACATGATTGAAAGAGGTGTCACGTGACATTTTTAAAACTTATTATGAAGAGTGTAAGAGGTATAGATCATGCTCGGTTTTGTAGATCGACTCTCACAACGCGAAGAAAAAGATGTTACAAGTAGGAATTAATACTTTGGAAAATTTGCGCGTGACGTTGCTCGTCGTTTGCTGCGCGTAAAAAGCGATTTTGAATCATTGGATTCGGCACACGACTGGCGATGCTTTGGTAAAAGGGAACGGTTTCTGCTTCGTCTTTAATGGACTCACGTACCCCTTTTTTAAACGATTTTGGTAAGTCCACATCTAATGAAATTTTAGGATAGTCACCTGTCAATTCAGTATAAGATCGTGCGAAGCTTGAAAAGTGCCGGATTTCATCTTGGCGCACACCAAGCACGGCTTGACGGAACTGCTCATTTGGCGCTAATTTGGCAAGTTGTGTGTAATATTGAATTGCTGCAAACTCATCGTTAATGGCTTTTGTCATGTCTTTTAATAGCTGTTCGGTTTGACGATTGTCTATTTCATAGTGATTGTATGGAGTGGTTTGGTTGTACTCATACATAGTGAAATAGCCTCCTTTTTAAAAACTTTATGGTCATCATATGCAGGAGTAGGCATAAACGTACGCCTAAATATGAAAAGAAGTTTAGAGTGAGGAGGTAGAGGGAATAGATAATTCTACAACGAACAAGTAAGAGGGACATGTATGATTACGATTTTAGCGAAAACCAAAGATAATCGAATAATCGAACTTGCCACACTACAGCAAGCACGTAGCGAAGAGTTGAGTTGGTATTGGGTTCATTTTGAAGATCCGACAAACGAAGAGCGCACAGTGCTCACAGATCAGTTTTCATTTCACCCGCTTGCGGTAGAAGATTGTTTTAATCAAGGTCAGCGAGCGAAATTAGAAGTGTACGATGATTACTATTTTATGGTGTTCAACGCATTAGATCAGAAAGAACTAGAGAAAATGGAAGTTCACGCTTTCATTGGTAATGGCTTTCTTGTGACGTATCAAGTGGATGCTGTGCACAATGTAAAGACAGTATGGAATAAAGTGAAAAGTGGAATAAAAAAGCCTCAAGATTCATGGGGAATTGTGTACGAGCTATTAGATAGCTGCGTGGATGATTATTTTCCCCCGATTTATGAAGTGGAAGACCGAATTGATGTGGTGGAAGAAAATGAAGCGGAAGAGCCTATGGATGAATTGATGAAAGGCTTATATGAGATTCGTAGTGATCTTTCTCGCATGAGACGAGTGCTCCATCCAATGCGTGATTTACTTTACCGCATTTTATCGCTTAGTGCGTTAAAAGAAAAAGAACAAATTCGGTACTTTACTGATATTTATGACCATTTATTAAACATGATTGAAATTGTGAATGGTAATCGAGAGTTATCGAACGACATTCGTGAAAGCTATATGTCCATTAACTCCGACCGTATGAATTCCATTATGTTTACGTTAACAGTGATGTCTTCGATTTTCTTACCGCTTACGTTTATTGCGGGATTATATGGTATGAACTTTTCTTACATGCCAGAGTTAACAGGTAAGTATAATTACTTTATTGTGCTGGGCATTATGGGTGTAATGGTTGTAGGAATGATTTTTGCTTTTTACAAAATGGGCTGGTTCAAATTCCGAAAAGGACCAAAGTTATAAAAGAAGAAGCCTGTCATTTGATCTTTGAACAAGATTGAACGAACAGGCTTCTTTTGGTGAAAAGGAAACGTCTAATGGAACGCGTTGTTGTCATGAGAGAGAGCAATGGTGTATCATAATTGAAGTCTGACTAATGAGCATAATAACGTTTATCATAAAGATCAATTTTAAAGGAGAATTCCATGAGTGATTTCATTTCAACATTAAAGCCTTTTTTACAAGAGGCATGGCAGAAGGCTGCGTTTGAAGAACCAACTGTCATTCAATCGAAAACGATTCCGATGATTTTAGAGAAACAAGACGTGATTGCCCAATCTCCAACAGGAACGGGGAAAACACTGGCTTATTTACTACCATTGTTAAACGAAATTGACGTAGAAAAGAAGCATGTACAAGCGGTTGTGTTAGCTTCGTCACATGAGTTAGTGATGCAAATTCACGGCGAGATTCAGACATGGGCGCAAGGAAGCGGCATTGTGAGTGCATCGTTTATTGGTGGAGCGAATATGAAGCGCCAACTGGAAAAATTAAAGAAGCGTCCACAAATTATCGCAGGTACACCTGGTCGTGTTCAAGAACTAATTAAATCCAAGAAATTAAAAATGCATGAAGTAAAAACAGTTGTCATTGATGAAGGGGATCAACTGTTAGTTCCGGAACACATGAATACCGTTGACCACATTATTAAATCAACCTTAAATGACCGTCAGTTATTGTTGTTCTCGGCAACATTACCTGAACATACAGAGAAGTTGGCAAAAGAGATGATGAAAGATGCAACAGTCGTTCAAGTGAGTAACGATGAGCTACCGACACCGAAAGTGGACCATATTTATTTCGTATGTGAGTTACGTGACAAAGTGGACCTTGTGAGACGTCTAGCGAAAATGGATTCGTTTAGAGGGTTAGGATTTGTGAAAGGCATTGAAACGTTGTCTGCGTTTGAACAAAAGCTAAAGTATGAAGATGTGTCACTTGGTGTGTTGCATAGTGAGACGAAAAAAGATGACCGTAAAAAAGCAATGCGCGCTTTCCGTGATGGAAAGTATCCGTTGTTACTAGCAACAGATGTAGCGGCTCGTGGTTTAGATATTAAAGGATTAACGCATGTCGTTCACGTGGATATGCCACAAGACATTGATCAGTACATTCATCGTTCCGGTCGTACAGGACGAGCAGGTGCATCCGGTACTGTTATTTCAATTGTGACAGAGCGTGAAGAGCGTGTATTAAAACAATACGCACGCGAATTAAACGTTCCACTTGCCAAAAAGACATTATACATGGGTCAAATTGTTGATGATCAAGAACGTAAAGAATTACGAACAACTGAAAAACAGAAACAAAAAAGACGTACGATGAAAAAACGTTAACGTGAAAGGGTGAGAAACAGGTTTGTTGTCCTAGTTCCTCACCCTTTTTGTTATATCAAAATAATTATTCCTGGAGTTTTTCGTACTCTTCTTTTGTTAACTCTTCGCCGTTTTTACCTGAGAAGCGCAATCCCCAACCAGTAATGGTCACGATAAACATGACAATTAATAAAAACCAAGCCTGAAACACATAGGGAAACACTTCTGTTGGGCCCACAATTGGGATAAAATCGTATTCCTTTGCTGCACCTTTAATGGTCGACCAGGCGAGTAGAACGCCTCCGCTCCACGGGAAAATGTAGCCGAGAGAAGAGGAAACGGTATCTAATAAATTAGCGCGTCGATATGGATGAATGTTAAACTCTTTGCCTAGATTGCGAATGAATGGACCGGCTGTAATCTCTGCTGCTGTATTAATAGTGATAAAGACATTTAAGAAAGCCACAATCGCAAACATAGACATTTCTGCTCTTCGGACAACACCGTTAATGATTTTTAAAAAGAACGATTTAATAATGTCCATTGTTCCGGCTACATCCAACAAATGAGCAGCTGCTAAAATAAACAGGATAAGAATCGCCATATTAAAATAGCCACTAATTCCGCTCATCAGTGCCCCACCTACAACGGGATCTCCAGCTTTGTTTTTCGAGAAGTTAATAATCTCAGAAAAAGGTGTTCCAATTAAAATCATCACAACAATCGATGAGACAATTCCCCACGTTAATGAGGTAAGAAGATGTCGTCCTGTTAGTGCGAGCACCAAGACCAGCAAGAAAGGTATTAACATAAACAATCCTGCCGGAGAAACTTTCTCTTGAAGTTCTGCTAACACTTGTTGATTCCCAAACCCTTCACCACCGCCACCAAGAATGACAAACATAATAAGAGCGGGAATTGCTGCGGCGATTGAATATTTAAAACGTGAACGCACCACACCAGGTACATCTGCTTCTTGGGTTGTAGCGGAAATGATAGTCGTATCAGAAACAGGAGCCAAGTTGTCACCAAAGACTGCTCCGCTTAAAATCGAAGCAAGTAAAATGACAGGATCTGCTCCTAAAATAATGCCTGCGGGAAACATGAGAATACCAAATGTCGCAACTGTTCCGAACCCTGTTCCGACCGCTGTTGAAAACAAAGCTGATAGTAAAAAGGTTAAACCAACAATGAGTCCACCTTTTAAATTGGTCTGAAATCCCACCCAAATGAGTCCTTCTACAAGCCCTCCAGCTGCTAGAAGCTTCGCGAACATACCTGCCCAAAACCAAGCGATAACGGCAATAACTCCGATTGGTTGAGCCATTCCAGCAAACAGTGCTTGTGCGTAGTTTTTCCACTTAGACTTACAAAAGAAAAGCCCCACTGCAATTCCAATGACAATTCCGAGAACAAGTGCTTCTTCTGTAACTAGCTGCATTACACTTAATGTAATGGCCCAAATAATGAAAAAAACAAGGGGGATCGTAGCGATGAATGGTCCTCCGTAAAAGTGAAGAGTTTTAATTTCGTGTTCACCGATCGCTTCATTTGCCGCTTGATTTTGTTTCTTCTTCTCTGATTTTTTCAAAGGTGGTTCCCCCTCTAGCCGATTTATCACGAGACGTTCAAAATGGTTAAGTCGTCTTTTAGTATGAATAAAGGGAATTGGTTTTATGCAGGAGGAGCAAGAGAGAGGAGGATATTATAGTAGAAAAATAAAAGAGCTGAATTGAAAGAGACAAAAGTGCTCTCATTCAGTTCAGCTCAAAAACATGCTGTGTTGCATGTTAATCTTTGTTTTACGAACAGAGTTCATTTTATTTATTCAGAAATTATTTCCAGTTTTCGTTGATGAACTCGTCACGACCAGAGGCGGCGCGGTCTTCTTTGTAATGTTTTGGATTCTTTTTATGATAATCTTGGTGATACTCTTCTGCTGGATAGAACGGTGTAGCAGGTAAAACCTCCGTCACGATTGGCTGTTTAAAGCGTCCGCTTGCCGCTAGTTCTGCTTTCGTTTTCTCAGCAGCTTCTTTTTGTTTGTCGTTGTGATAAAAAATCGCAGCGCGGTATTGAGGGCCACGATCTTGGAATTGACCTTCTGCATCGGTTGGATCAATTTGTGGCCAATATAGCTCAAGTAGCTTTTCATACGGAAATACGTCAGGATCAAACGTAATTTGAACAACTTCATAATGACCTGTTGTCCCTGTTTTGACTTGCTCATACGTAGGGTTTTCAACATGACCGCCTGAATAACCTGATACAATTCCGTGAATACCGTCTAGCTCTTCAAATGGCGTCACCATACACCAGAAGCATCCACCAGCAAATGTTGCTTTTTCCATCCTTCATCCCTCTTTTACTGATTAATTATGAGTTATTATAACAGAAGGCCTTAAAACAGTTAAATAATAAGAATTGAGTGGAAAAGAAGTTATATTGAAATAAAAATAAAGGGAATGGATAAATTATCATTGTGTCTTTTCGGTGTAACGTGCAGAGACCTGTTCAAAAAAATGATAAAATAAGCTTTATATAATAAAAAGATTGATAATAGTAGAGGGAGATTACGTTGGATAAATACGAAATAGATGTATCATCTGCATTACAGGACAATGTAATATTAGAGCATTATGGGTTAAATGAGCTTAATTTTGAAACGGTAAGTAGTTACCGTGGGCGATTTGCAGCGGATAAACCTAACCACCCTTGGAACGGACTAGAGACGAAAGAGTTTCTTTATAAAATAGGGGCGTGGGGGAAGGTGCGTAATACTAGTAAAGAAGGGCTAACACTGGCTGGATTACTCATGTTTAGTGAAGAAAGAGTGATTACAGAAGTGTTACCACAATACTTTTTAGAGTACCGAGAGTGTTCGGATTCCGAACAAGACGAGTGGACGACGCGGTTTACTTCTCAAGATGGAACGTGGTCTGGCAATGTGTATGATTTTTATTTTCGTGTCATGGCGCATGAACGTGAACAAATGGACGAGAATGGATCAATCGCTTCCTCTTTTCATGAAGCACTTATGAATGCAATTGTTCATTGTGATTACAATGGAGAAGGTGGCGTTGTGATTGAAAAGAACTCAGCAGCGTATCGCTTCTCTAATCCAGGTCTTTTACGGATTAATCACGATCAAGCATTTGAAGCGACCATTAGTAACTTACGAAACCCTATTTTATTTAAATTGTTCGGCTTTATTCATCTTTGTAAGCGTGCAGGTTCTGGTTTGAAAATAATATCCACAACTTATACACATAATCATGATACTCAACCGGAACTTATTCAAGATTCACAAATGCAACGTACACAACTAGAGCTACCTATCGTGTCTTCTCAAGAAGGACAACACCATCGTTTTTGGAAAGACACTCTCGAAGAAATCGCCATTACAGACATGGGAAATAATGTCGACACTGTCGATTTTAATCAAAAAAAGACAGAGATTTATGTCGAACAGAACTCCGTTAATAAAAGTGAAGACTCCTATAATAATGAGGTTTACTCCAGTAACAACAATAATAAGTCCTATAATAACCAAATTAAGTCCGCTATTGATGAAGTTAACTTATATAATAACGATGAAAATCCCTATAAAAAACAGAATTACTCCTATAATAATGAGGTTAACTCCGATAATAAAAAACATAACTCCTATAATAGTAAGGGTTATTTAGAAGAAGAAAACAAACAGAAGGATTCATTAAAAACCGACATAATAGAAGATCATTCCTCCGTTGATGAGGTACTTTGGAAGACTGCTCAATTGGCTCGTGAGAAAAAGCGATTAAAGCCCAGTATGATGGAAGACATCTTAGTGCGGCTTTGTGAGCAAAAGCCACTCATGTTAAAAGAGTTAGCGGATTTAGTCGCGAGAACGCCTGATGGTTTACGAAACAATTATCTTGCGAAGTTATTAGATGAAGGAAGAGTGTCGTTGAAATATCCTGATCAGCCAAATCATCCGAAACAAGCTTACTTAGTGAAGGCATAAAAAAACAAGGTCAGTCGAATTTATCGATTGGCCTTGTTAAACTTCTTATTCAACGACATCACAGGGCTTTCCGTAACGAAGCACGGTGTAAATCGCTTTTCCATCGCTCATATGCTTGTCAGAATATTGAACAGGTAAGAGCGAAAAGAAAGCAAAGTAAAAGGAAAAATAGCCAAACTGATAAAAAAACAAATGCGGCGCTAGAATATCATGCATAATGAGCATGTTGATAATGAATACAGACATCATGTTAAAAATGGAGCCCCCTGCATAGATGCATGCATGGGTAAAGCGTGTGTTCACCTTTAGGTTAGAGTAATTGCAAAATGAGTCGAGAAAGTAAATCTTTTTTACTTCTAGTGGACCAAGTTTAACGAGTGTGCTACCTCGTCCTAGTGTGAGAGAGATGTTTCCACCGAATAAAGCAGCAAAAGCCATGTGTCCAGTTTGGTGGATCAGGGAGACAATCGGTAAAATAAGAAAGAAACCCCAGAAAAATGTTTGTAAATCTTCTGCATTGAACATGATGACGCCTCCTGTTTAAAAGTGATGGCATGTGAGCAGGTTTAAATAATGTAAGATAAAAGTTTGCACGTTATATTAAACTTTTTTAAATAAGTTCATAGTACGTTTTTTTCCTCTATTTTTCGTCTTAAACGCTTTATTTGTTTTCCATTTAAAGGAACATCGGCTATACTAGATATACATGAACAAAAGACGCAAGAGCCATGAATGACGGTTACGCATTCATGTTTTTTTCTGTCTAGATTATGAAGGGGTGAAGGGATGGTTGCGATGAAACACCCAGATTATGAAACAGAGAATGAATGGTTAACGTTTGCGAAGCAGTACATGGAGATTGTCATTCAAGCGTCAGAGTCAAGTGAAGATCAGTTTAAACAACATTTAAAACAAGCACTAGATGGCATTGATTTTAAAGATAGTAGTTTTAGTTACATGAACATGTTAACGAACTCAAACCTTTTAAAAAGAACGAGTGACGAAGTGAAAAAGTTAAAGAGATTTCGAAACAAACCCTATTTTGCGCGAATCGATTTTCGTCGTGATGAGACAGGTGAAAAAGAAGAACTATATTTCGGGAAAGTGTCCCTTTTTGATAAAGAAACACAAAAGCCAATTATTGTAGATTGGCGCTCTCCGATTGCGAATCTGTACTATGATGGTCGATTAGGTGATGTAGCGTATGAGGCAGAAGGCGATGAATACAAGGGTCATCTTTCACTAAAGCGTCAATTTATTATTGAAGATGGACAGCTAGAAGAGATTCGCGATGTAGACCTCACGACAACAGATGAACTGTTACAGCAATCGCTATCTGGTAATGCAAGTAACCGATTAACCGATATTGTGTCGACAATTCAAGAAGAACAAAACAGCATCATTCGTGCAGATTTAAACAAACCAATTATCGTGCAAGGAGCAGCAGGGAGTGGAAAGACGACCATTGCACTTCACAGGATTTCATATTTTATTTATACATACGCCGAGCACTTTCTTCCGCAGCAACTCATGGTACTCGCACCGAACCGTCTGTTTATTGATTACATTTCAGACGTGTTGCCGGAGCTTGGTGTGGACAATATTCTGCAGACGACGTTTGTTGATTATGTGAAAAAGTGTTTAGGTAAACCTGTGAAACTAAAGCATTCAGATGAAAAGCTGCTGGCATTCTTAAATAAAGAGTATGAAAATCCGAATCAAATGCAGTGGCTTTCTTCGTTTAAAGGATCACTTCCGTTCCGTGATATGGTTGACCGTTATTTAGAGGATGTTTTACAAACATTGCTACCGAAAGACGACTTTTTCGTGGCGAACTTTCGTTTATACAAAGCAAAGAAGATTCATCATTTGCTGTGTGAAGAATATGCGTATTTACCTTATTACAAGCGGATTGATAAGGTGAAGCGAGTGCTTCAAAATTATGTACGCACAGAAAAGAAAGAGATGATCAAGCGAGTGACTGCTTTTTACGATCAAAAACTTGAAAAAGCACTGTTTCAATATGATGAATCCCCTCAGCGGAAAGCTTATGTGTCGAAAGCGTTAGATAAAAAGGAAGAAGCGTTAAAGAACATTCAATCCGGTGTGAAAACAGCAGTGACCGCCTACATAAAAAAGCTTCCTCATCATGATGTGTTCTACTATTATAAGCAGCTTGTGACGAGTGAAAAACTTATGAAAAAGTACGCGGGTGACGTACTGACGAATGAGCAAGTCGCATTTTTTTGTCAGTATCAAACGGAACTGCACGAAGAAAAGATGTATGAAGTAGAAGATTTAGCCCCTTTATTGTACTTGCAAGGGAAACTTTATGGCATTAAAGAAGAGCTACAAGTAAAAAATGTGGTAGTGGATGAAGCGCAAGATTATAGTTATTTTCAACTATATGCGTTAAAAAGCACGCTGCAGACGGATATGTTTACAATTGTTGGTGACTTAGCGCAAGGTATTCATTCGTATCGAGGTATTCAAGATTGGAGGATTGTGCAACGCGAGATCTTACCGAGAGCCACGTATAAAACACTACAAAAAAGCTATCGTACGACGGTTGAAATTATGAATACAGCGAATGGTGTGTTGCAGTTGTTAAATTTACAATTGCCGACCGTTGAACCCGTTGTTCGTCACGGATTAAAACCGAGGTTTCAGCTAATGAGTGAAGAGGCGAACGATTCCATTGCATCGCTAGAACGTACGATTGAACAATTATATGAAGAAGGGCATCAAACAATTGCGATTATTAATAAGACAAATCGAGAATGTAAGAAGATGGCACAGTGGTTTAAGCGCTATTCAACGAAAAATGTTCAACTGTTAAAAGAAAATGAAGAGATTAATAAAGAAGCGGTAGTCATTGTGAGTTCGCATCTATCAAAAGGGTTAGAGTTTGATGCGGTCATCATTTGTTTAGTAGATGAAGTGTATGAAGACAATGAGATTGATATTAAGCTTCTATATGTATCCATGACAAGGCCGTTGCACCGACTTGTTTTATACGGGAAGAGAGAAGAGGACTTGCTGCTAGACCGGATTGACGGGGAATTGTATGACTAAACCGTCCTTTCTAAAAGAGAGTAGATTGTTGAAACTTGTTTGTGGTTCATTGGAGCAGAAGGTGCGAGACTCCTGCGGGAGCCGAGACAGGTGAGACCAAACAAGAGCTTACAAATAGGAGGCTTACCGCACGCCCCGCGGAAAGCGAGCAACCTAGAGCGGAAAAGAACCATGACCCACTACTCATTCGTTCAAAAGAAAATGGACAGATAGAACAAAAAAAGAAGGAGCTGACTCCGAATCAGCTCCCATTCAACTAAGGGGGAATACATTTATAGTATTGCCCCTTTTTAATTGTTTATACATGTCTTTTATGTTTCATAGACAAATAGTTTATACATTTGCTTTTGCGAGTTCATTTTGGCGCAATTCGATGCGGCGAATCTTGCCTGATGTTGTTTTCGGTAAATCTTTGACGAATTCGATTTTACGTGGATACTTGTATGGAGCGGTTAATTCTTTTACGTGTTCTTGTAAAGTAGGAATTAACTGCGCATCGTTTTCGTCGATGTCATCTTGAAGTACGACGAACGCTTTGACGATGCTACCACGAATTTCATCAGGGCTTGCGACAACTGCACATTCTTTTACGAAAGGATGTTTCACAAGTGCATCTTCTACTTCAAATGGCCCGATTGTGTAGCCAGAACTAATGATAATATCATCACGTCGACCTTCAAACCAGAAATAGCCGTCTTCATCTTTACGAGCGCGGTCACCAGTAATGTAGTAATCGCCTCTAAACTGCATCGCTGTACGCTCGGCATCTTTATAGTATTCTTTGAATAAAGCAGGTGTTGATACGTGAACGGCAATATCACCTACTTCGCCAATTGGACATACGTCGCCGTCATCGTTAATAACTTCAACTTGGTTTCCTGGTGTTGGTTTCCCCATTGATCCAGGCTTAATTTCCATTCCTTTTAACACACCAACAAGAAGTGTGTTTTCCGTTTGGCCGTAGCCATCGCGCACTTCCACGTTAAAGTGTTTTTGGAATGTGTCGATGACTTCACGGTTTAACGGCTCACCTGCAGAAACAGCGCTGTGAAGAGCTGTTAGTGAATAGTGGTGAAGACCATCTACTTTCGCCATTAAGCGGTATTCAGTTGGTGTACAACACAGTACGTTTATTTGATAGTCTTGTAGAAGTTGTAAATATTTCTTTGGTTCAAATTTACCCTGATAAACATAGCCAGTCGCCCCGCTACCTAAAACCGATAAGAACGGACTCCAAATCCACTTTTGCCAACCAGGTCCAGCTGTTGCCCATACTTTATCGCCTTCATTAATTGCGAGCCAGTGTTGAGCAGCAGTGCGTAAATGTGCGTATGCCCATCCATGTGTATGTACAACACCTTTTGGATTGCCTGTTGTACCAGATGTATAGGAAAGGAATGCATGACTATCACGCTTTGTATCTGCTAGTGGAAGTTCACCAGATTGTTTGACTGCTTCCTCTTCTAGTGAATACCACTCATCTTGTGTACCATCTACGATAAATTTTTGTAATTCATCGTACTCATTAAGGCCTTTGAATTCTTCTACGTACGGTGCAAAAACAACTAATCCCTTCACATCCCCATGTGTCACACGATATTGTAAATCTTTTGTACGTAGCATCTCAGAGCTCGGAATGACCACAAGCCCCGCTTTTAAAGCGCCTAAATAAACGGCATATGCATCAATTAAGCGAGGAATCATGACTAACACTTTATCACCAATTGTTAACCCTTTTGATAATAAAGCGCTTCCAAAACGATTCGCTTTTTCGAGAAGGTGAGCATATGTAATCTCTTGCTTTTCTCCTTCTTCGTTCTCCCATTGAAGTGCTAGCTTTGTCGGGTCTTGTGCGAATTTTTCTACCTCACTTACAAGATTGTACAGATCTGGAGCAATAAGTTCATCTCTTAGCATACATTTTCCCCCTTTGTTAGCTTTCTCTTAAATTATACAAAATATTTAGATTTTTTAAACAGTTAATTCGTATAATCATTCAAGAAAATTCGACAAGGATAGTTGAATGTATTGTCGAATTCCTTATGTGGTAGGGTAGGAGAACTAATATGATAAGGGAAAGTAGTATTTTTATTGAGAGAAAAGAGGGGTTCGATGAGTGAAGTGACACTTCGGTTAGTAAATGAAAAGGAGTTTAATCAATTTTTAGAAGAAGAAAAAGTACGTTACGCTCATAATGTTGCAAAAAGTCGCAACATATCGTTTGAAGAAGCGTTTGAAAGAGGGAGTAAGCAAATTGAGGAGCTACTTTCAGAAGGAATTCATACGCCCAGTCATTATGTGTTTTTAGTAGAAGGACAAGAACAGGTTATTGGAAACGTATGGCTTTATATTAATGAAGAAAATCACAGTTCATTTTTGTACAATATCTTTATTGATGAAAACAAGCAAGGAAAAGGATTTGGAACAGCTGCGTTAAAAGAAGCCGAGAAGTGGTTAAAAGAAAAAGGTGTAAAATCATTTGGTTTACACGTTTTCGCTCACAACACAGGCGCAAAACGACTCTACGAACGACTAGGCTTTGAAGTTACCAGTGTCAATATGATGAAGAAGTTTAATTAGAATAGAAAAACGAGTAACACATAAAAAGAGACTGGTACATAAGTGTTTCAGTTGATAAGATATCCGAACTATTTTGAGTTATATACTCTTGATAATTCAGATGTTTTTTGATTAAAGAAACAAGTTTAAAAGAATAGTGGAATGGAGCGCAATGGAATGAACTTGTTGTTGCAACCTAACAATTATAGAAACGTCATTGTTCGTTTTTGAGAAGGAATTATTTCATTATGTCCCACCCACCGTAAGACAAATAGCTGTAATCTCCCATCGCTATGTCAACAATACAAACGGTTATCCAGTCATTCTACAAAGTTCCCTCAAAGGTCTAAATCAAGAGGGATGACGGCTCTTCCGTCATCCCTCTTGATTTAATATCAATTTAAAACAATTTAGTTGTCCATGACTCGCAGTTCCAAACATCTGTCACCACATCTTGATAAAATTCAGGTTCGTGACAAATGATGAGGATGCTTCCTTTGTATGCTTTTAACGCACGTTTTAGTTCGTCTTTTGCATCGACGTCTAAGTGGTTCGTCGGCTCATCGAGTACTAAAATGTTTGTTTCGCGGTTGATGAGTTTGCATAGGCGTACTTTTGCTTTTTCTCCACCACTTAACACTTCGACTTTACTTTCAATGTGTTTCGTTGTTAATCCACATTTCGCAAGAGCTGCGCGCACTTCGTATTGCGTGAATGATGGAAACTCATTCCATACTTCATCAATACATGTGTTGTAGTTGGCATTTTTAATTTCTTGCTCGAAGTAGCCGATTTCTTGGTAATCACCTTTTTCAACAGAACCAGAGAGGGGGCTAATTTCACCAAGGATACTTTTTAAAAGAGTCGTCTTTCCGATTCCGTTTGCGCCCATTAACGCAATTTTTTGACCGCGTTCCATGCGTAAGTTTAACGGTTTTGATAGTGGCTCATCGTATCCAATGACCAAGTCTTTTGTTTCGAAAATTAACTTACTAGACGTTCGAGCTTCTTTGAAGTTGAATTCTGGCTTTGGCTTTTCATGCGCAAGCTCAATCATATCCATTTTATCGAGTTTCTTTTGACGAGACATGGCCATGTTTCGGGTTGAAACACGCGCTTTGTTGCGAGCAACGAAGTCTTTTAAGTCAGCAATTTCTTGCTGTTGCTTTTTATAAGCAGATTCTAGTTGTTGCTTTTTCATTTCATAGACTTTCATAAAGTCATCATAGTCTCCAACGTAACGATTTAGCTCTTGGTTTTCCATATGATAAATTAAGTTGATGACGCTATTTAAGAATGGGATATCATGCGAAATTAACACAAAGGCATTTTCGTATTCTTGTAAATAACGCTTTAACCACGTAATATGCTGCTCATCTAGATAGTTGGTTGGCTCATCAAGTAGTAAAATGTCTGGCTTTTCAAGTAAGAGCTTTGCGAGTAAGACTTTTGTACGCTGACCACCACTTAAATCGTGTACATCACGTTCAAGACCGATGTCTTCAAGGCCAAGTCCACGTGCAATTTCTTCTACTTTCGCATCAATAATATAGAAATCATTGTTTGTTAAGCTATCTTGAAGGACACCCACTTCTTCAAGTAATTGTTCAAGTTCTTCAGGTGTGGCTTCACCCATTTTTTCATAAATCTCGTTCATTTCTGCTTCCATGTCAAATAAGTACTGAAACGCACTTTTTAACACGTCGCGAATGGTCATGCCTTTTTCAAGTACTGTGTGCTGATCAAGGTAACCAACACGTACTTTTTTGGCCCATTCTACTTTTCCAGCGTCAGGTTCTAACTTACCTGTAATAATATTCATAAAGGTTGATTTACCTTCACCGTTTGCTCCAATTAATCCGATGTGCTCACCTTTTAAGAGACGGAATGAAACGTCGTTAAAAATGGCGCGGTCACCGAAGCCATGGCTTAAGTTTTTGACTGTTAACACACTCATGTTTACACATCCTTGAAATTTATTTAAAACGTACAACGTTATGCGACAAATGGTTTCACAAACTCGATTATATATGAGTTTCTTGGACTTTTAAACTAATTTCTAGACCTATGTAGAAGAGAATAATTGGAACAGTCAAGCGATATATATGGTAGGGAAGGAAGAAGGAGGAAATCATGTGCGATATGAGGATATTCAAGTAGGAGATTGCGCTTCATTTTCAAAGACGATTAGTGAGAGTGATATTTATCAGTTTGCAGGTATAACGGGTGACTTTAATCCGGTCCATGTGGATGCGGAGTATGCAGAGCAGACGATGTTTAAAGAGCGAATTGCTCATGGATTGCTGACAGGAAGTTTTATTTCGACTGTGCTTGGGATGAAGTTACCAGGGCCAGAATCCATTTATCTGTCACAAACTTTTTCATTTAAGGCACCGGTTAAAATAGGTGACACCATTACGGCGAAAGTGACAGTGTTAGAAAAGAAAGAGGCGAAACGGATTATGAAGGTGAAAACAGAGGTGTATAACCAATTTGATAGCCTCGTCATTGATGGAGAAGCAGTAGTGATGAAGTTAGTAAGTAAAAGGCGCTAATGATGAGCGTCTTTTTTATATCTAAAAAGAAAACGCTTTCAAAAGGCGTTGTGCTCACATAATATAGAAGGTGAGGGTCGTTTATGTTAAGGGGGAGAAGAAATGAAAAAACGGTTTGAAACATCAGTCATTCACGGGGGATATGATTCAAAGGAGCATTTGGGAAGTTTAACGGTTCCTATTTTTCAAACGTCTACGTTTACATTTGATACCGCAGAACAAGGGGAAAAGCGGTTTGCAGGGGAAGAGAACGGGTATATTTATTCAAGACTTGGAAATCCAACAGTTACGGTATTAGAAGAGACGATCGCGACGTTAGAAGGAGGAGAGGTTGGCTTAGCCTTTAGCTCTGGGATGGCTGCTGTATCGGCGGTTTTGCTTGCTTTAACGAAAGCGAATGATCATTTAATTTGTTCACCTGGATTATATGGATGTACGTTTGGATTATTAAAATTAATGAATGAAAAGTACAACATTTCTCATGAATTTTGTGCGATGCAAAATGAAGAACAAATTCGCCAGGCCATTCTTCCTGAAACGGTCTGTATTTATGTCGAAACGCCCATTAATCCGACCATGAAAATGATTGACCTTGAGATGGTGGTGCGAGTCGCAAAAGAGTACAACATAAAAGTCGTCGTCGATAATACCTTTTCCTCTCCTTATCTGCAGCAACCACTTACATTAGGATGCGATGTGGTTGTGCATAGTGCAACGAAATACATTTGTGGTCATGGAGATGTAGTGGCAGGCTTAGCTGTTGGAACGGCTGCACTCATGCATGAAGTGGCGATGACCACTCAAAAAGACATTGGTGGTATTATTTCTCCATTTGATGCGTGGTTGTTGTTGCGAGGAATTAAAACGCTACCTGTCAGGATGGATCGTCATTGCGCAAATGCGATGCAACTTTATCAAGCGTTAAAAGAACATCCGAAAGTAAAAGCTGTTTACTATCCAGGAGATAAAGAACACGCTGATTATGAGATTACGAGAAAACAAATGAAACACGGTGGCGGATTGATTTCATTTGAAATAAACGGCACAAAACAAGATGCTCAGAATTTTCTAAATGCTTTACGAATGGTGAAAATTGCGGTGAGCCTTGGTGATGCAGAAACGTTGATTCAGCACCCTGCGACGATGACTCATTCGGTCATTCCTGCTGATGTGCGAGAACGGATGGGGATTACGGATCAATTGATTCGGTTATCTGTTGGACTTGAAGCGTGGGAAGATATATGGGAAGATTTAAATCAAGCATTCTATCAAATTAAGATGGCCGAAACGGTATAAAACATCCTTTCTAGGGCGAGTGGTTTTGCTCGCTCTAGAAGAGTTTCATACATACTTTTCGTTCTAAAGAGGTGTTTCTTTGTATTTACATGTTGAAAAGCTAGCGAATCTTCTTTTACAAGGAGATGAGGATCGTGCGTGGAAGCTAATTTTAGAAGAACATCGTAAAGGTATGAGTAGTGTAACGCTGTTTCAGGAGCTGATTGCGCCATCCATGACGTATATTGGTGAGCTGTGGGAAACGAATGAAATAAAAGTGGCGGATGAGCATTTAGCAACGATGACGTGCGATTATTTGCTTTCTCGTTATCAAATGCTTCAACAGAAAGATCAAAACAAACAACATGTGAAAAAAGCCATGTTTTTATGCCTTGAAGATGAACAACATTACCTCGGAATCAAGATGGTTTCGCTTTTGTTTGAAGAGCATGGGTGGGATACACAGCTTCTTGGAGCGAATCTTCCACTTGAATATACACTTTCAGCGGCAAAAAAGTGGAAGCCTGATGTGATTGGTTTATCGTTTAGCATTCTCTATCATGCGACCAAACTTTCTGAATATGTGATAGAATTGGAGCAGTTAGACCATAAACCAATGATAGTCATTGGTGGTAGATTAGTCTCTCATTATGATTTTTCAAATTATAGCCAAAACCAAACAAAAGTTATTCAGTCTCTAACAGAACTAAGTAATTGGTTGAGCTATGACAAGGGAGGAAAGAAGGTTGTCGACTAACAAATATTTACCTCTTCCCTATTTCAAGATCAATTCTTCCTTTGAGATTCTAGACGTTTCAGATTGTGCGAAACAGACATTTCACATTGGACGTCAATTCTTAGATTTGGTAGATGATGAAAGTAAAGAAAAAGCTAAAAATCATCTTTTACAAAGCGAAGAATTAGAAACAGAGCTTGTCTTGAAAACAAACCGGTCACCATTTGCCCTATTTAAAGTATGTACGAACTGGGTAGCAGAGATTGGACACATTCTTTGTATTGAACAAGATCAACATATTGAGAACTTAATGAAAAAGGTAAATGAGCATAGACAGCGGTTAGAGGAAACGGACATGGCTCTTCTTTTAAAAAAAGAGGAATTAGAAAAGTCACTACAACGAATTATTTTACTGTCAGGTCCAGCGATTCTATTATCGAAGGATACGGTGTTAATTCCGTTATTTGGTGATTTAACAAAAGAACTCATTGAAGGTAATCGCAACAAGTTGTTAAATAGTATAGACAATGAAGACGTTGAGCGCGTCATCATCGACTTTCAAGCAATTGGGTCGCTAGACGAAGAAGGCATTAAGGTGTTTGTTAAATTAATTGCTGACTTTAAGCTGATGGGTGTAACTCCTTATCTTTCAGGTTTAACACCTAAACATGCTGTGACGTTAAATCAAATTGAGATGGATGTAGAAATCGAGTATCTATCGAATTTAATGGAAGCTGTTAATCGGTTTCTTGTGCAACCGTCTTTACAACTATCTGTAAATTAAAAAAAGCGTATGTTCACGATTGTGGGCATACGCTTTTTGTGTCCATTATTCGTCGCTGGCAAGGGTAGTAGCGGATTGGTTCTTTTCAGGTAATGGATCGATCCGGGTCGAGTCTTCACTGTGTAACGCGTTGCGGACAAAGTGAAGGAATACACCTCCGAGCAATAATAAAAGCAAGACTAATGATAGTGTGGCAAGCCAAAGTGTTAACATAGTATCGCCTCCCTTTTGTACACTTATATGCTAGAACAATGATTTTCTTTCCTTCATAATGAGAGAAAGGTAGAACGTAAAAGGGAGATGGGAGCATGAACATTGAACGTATTTTAGTGACGGGACGATTATATAAAGAAATTGAACACATCGTGGAACAGAAGTCACTTCATCAAGAATTTCGGTTTCTTGCAGAAGATGAAATAGGGAAAGAAGATGTGCAGTGGGCAGATGCTTATGTAAGTTTTGGACCAACTGAACAGATGAGTAATTATAAAGGTGTAAAATGGGTGCACTCGTTAGGTGCCGGCGTAGATTCCTTTTTAAGAAGGGGAACGTGGGATGAAGAAGTGTTATTAACGCGAACGATTTGTTCATTTGGTCAGCGAATGAGCGAATATTGCTTAAGTTATGTATTGAGGGATGTGCAACAGCATGATGTCTATGCGAAGCAGCAAAAACAAAAGGAGTGGCATTCACTTGCACCTGTTATGTTGTCGACTCAAACGGTTGTGATTTACGGAACCGGTGAGATTGGGTCGCACATCGGACGGGTGTTATCACAGTTAGGCGTCACCGTCTATGGAGTGTCAGCAAGTGGGGCTCAAAAAGATGGATTTAAACAAGTGGTGTCTCGTTCTAATGAGAACGAAGTGGTAAATGAAGCGAACTGGATCATTAGTACACTTCCATTGACGTCAGAAACAAACAAGATATTTAATGAAGCATTTTTTAGTCAGTTGCGGTCTGCTTGTTTTATGAATGTAGGGCGAGGTGGCACTGTAGAGCTAGAAGCATTACGAAAAGCGCTTGAGACAGGATTTGTTCGTCAAGCGGTGCTTGATGTGTTTGAAGAGGAGCCTTTGCCAAAAGATTTGTGGTTGTGGAATCATCCGAATGTGGCTGTGACGCCGCATATTTCAGCAGTGACAACGCCAGAAGAAGCGGTTGCTTGTTTCGTTGATACGTTAGAGCGAATTGAAAAAGGACAACCTCTTTCTAATAAAGTAAATGTGCAAAGAGGATACTAAAAAGGTTCATGAAATTGAAAAGGATCGGTGCGTGTTTCGTATAAGCAGAATGTTATACTTAAATAGATGAACTGAAAGAGTGTGAGTGCTATCATGTCAGATTCTTTCGAGGTTTGAGAGAGTTTAAGCAAGTATGCGTTCTCTCTTTTTACGAAGTGATGTTTTAGCTAGGAGGAAATCGTCGTGAGTGAACAACGTCTGCTTTATGAAGAGGCAGAGCATTTTATAACCATTTGCTATGAAGAGTTTGGAAAGACGAGTGAGCAAATTCAAGCAAGATTAGCTGATATAAAAGAAGAAATTAACGTACATGGGACATATACGCATACGTTTGAAGAGATTGAGCATGGGGCGCGGTTAGCATGGCGAAATAGTAATAAATGCATTGGTCGTTTGTTTTGGCAGTCGCTTCAGGTTATCGATGCGCGGTCACTGCAAGATGAGAAAGCCATTTTTCACGCGTTAGTGGAGCATATTGACTATGCCACAAACAACGGAAAGATTCGCCCAACGATTACGGTGTTTCAACCAAAGGTGAACGAACAAGATCAAGTACGAATCTGGAATCATCAATTGCTTCGTTATGCTGGATACGAAACAGAATATGGCATAATAGGAGATCCTGCATCACTTGCGTTTACGAAAGTATGTGAGGAACTTGGCTGGCAAGGAGAAGGTACTCATTTTGATTTGCTTCCGCTTGTGATTCAAGTGAACAATCAACAGCCAAAGTGGTATGAGATTCCAAAAGACGTGGTGATAGAAGTACCGATTCAGCATCCAGAGCTTGCGGCGTTTAATGAGCTTGGTATTAAGTGGTATGGGGTGCCAATCATTTCAGATATGCGTCTTGAAATTGGCGGCATCGACTATGTGGCGGCTCCGTTTAACGGATGGTACATGGAAACGGAAATTGGCGCGCGTAATTTAGCAGATGAGTATCGTTATAATTTACTGCCAAAAGTTGCAGACATGATGGGGCTGAATATGAGCTCAAATGCAACGTTATGGAAAGATAAAGCGCTGATTGAGCTAAACATTGCGGTTTTACAATCGTTTAAAGAAAAAGGAGTTAGTATTGTCGATCATCATACAGCCGCTCAACAATTTAAGTTGTTTGAACAGCGTGAACAACAAAGTGGCCGCGATGTCACAGGTGACTGGACGTGGCTCATCCCACCTGTTTCACCCGCGACGACGCACATTTTTCATAAGTCGTATCGAAATGAGATTGTAACGCCAAATTATTTTTATCAGGACCAGCCATTTGAGAATCAGAACTAGCAGATGATTTATATACCTTGCCTTTGACGTTTAGCACCGTCTTTGGGCAAGGTATTTTAGTAAGGACATACAGACAAAAGAGGTGAGTAAGATGAATTCAAAAGATCAAATTCGAC
Organism: Bacillus sp. CGMCC 1.16541; assembly: GCF_003184905.1. Lineage (GTDB taxonomy): Bacteria > Bacillota > Bacilli > Bacillales > Bacillaceae_H > Priestia. The sequence continues at coordinate 46,427 of NZ_QFRU01000011.1, read as the reverse complement.
ATCGCGTGTGGGATGCACTTGTCGAAAACAAACTCGGACGGTTTCCATTTCCGCTTCATAACCGAATTCCAAATTTTAAAGGAGCGGAACAAGCCGCCAAATATATTGTTGAGATGGATGTATATAAGCAAGCGAATGTTGTGAAAGTGAATCCGGATGCACCGCAATTACCGTTGCGAGCGCAAGTGTTGCGGGATGGGAAGGTGTTGTTGATTCCCACACCACGGTTAAAAAATGGGTTTGTTCAAATTAAACCAGAATGGGTGCCAAAAGGAGAAGAACGAAAAGCAGCGAGCTTGAAGCATATGAATTCGTATGGGACGGTGTTGTCTTTAGAGGAAATGCCGCAAATCGATTTGATTGTCGTCGGTTCGGTGGCGATGCATCGTGATGGAAGACGTATTGGAAAAGGAGAAGGTTATGCTGACCGAGAATATGCGATTATTCGAGAGCTTGGTAATCGCCCTGTGCCTGTTATTACATCGGTGCATAGCACACAAGTCGTAGATGATGACTTACCGCGTGATGCGTATGATTTAACAGTCGATTGGATCGCGACTGAGGAAGGATTAATTGAAACGCACACACCGTATGAAAAGCCAACAGGCATTCTGTGGGAGCATGTAACGGAAGAAGAGAAAAAGAAAATGCCTGTGTTGCAAGAGGTGTGGGATATGACACATAAACGGTAAGAATACATAAAAGCCCTGTTACTTTTGACGAAAAGTAACAGGGCTTTTCACTTATTTTCTATGTTTATCTAATAAGTTGGCTAAGATGTGAGTTTTGTAGCTTTCTACTTTTCGGTCTTCGTAGCGACGAACACCTCGTTTTTTTAACTCTTGTACGTACCAACCTTTGCTTCCAGCGTGCATGCTAAACACCCTTTCTTTTCTTATTTCTAGGAATCGAATGAGGTTCATTCTTTGCTCAAATGGAAGACGTCTGTCTTTCCTTGGGCGTTCATTGTAACATCTGAGAAATGCTGAAAAAAGGGGCGATTCGAAAAAAGTTGTTATCAATTCTTTCTTTGGTTTTTAGGAAATGGTTTACAAGATTTTCAAGAAGGGAATAGGTGTACAAAGAAGGGAGAGATGGTGATGAAAGAGCGTTATTATGTAGCGGTTGAGACAGGGGTTATTCATAAGAAGCCATTTGATGATCAAGTGAACTATTATGAAATTAATGCAACGACGAGAGAACATTATGATCTGCAACACATTTTTACAGAATTACGAGAGCTAGAGTATGAGTTTACGCCGATTTTATTAAAACCGTTGAAAGAAAGTGAAGGAATCGAGCGAAGAGAAAAACAACATCAGCTTATCACCAACTTATTCACCGTTCTTTATGATCTTGGAACGGATGAAACGAAAATGAAAATTAAATCGCTTCACATTTTAGACGAGCTGCATACAACGTAAGCTCGTTTTTTTTTGTTTGAGTCGTTTTCTAGAAGGTTTATTTGTTTGCTGAAAGGAAGCAACCTGAAACGAAAATCACTCACTTCTCATTAGTTAGGAAGAAAAACTGATACATACGAAAGAAGCTTTAAATGAAAAAGCGGCTGGGACATAAGTGTTTCAGTCGATAAGACATCCGAACCATTTATAGTTATATTCTATTTATAGTTAGGATGTTTTTTGATTAAAAACAAGTTTAAAAAAATAGTGGAATGGAGCGTAGGACACTCGACTCCTGTGGGAAATAGAGGAAAGGCTGAGACTCAACAGGAACGAGGAGGCTCAGGTTCCTCGCCGCGGAAAGCGAGTGGCTAGAGCGAAATGGAACGAACTTGTTGTTGTAACTTAACGATGATAGAAACGGCATTGTTCGTTTTTGGAAAGAAATCATTTCTTTATGTCCCACCCTCGAGTGAAAAGATTATGTGTCAGATGAACGATTTGATGAAAATAAAAAGGCAAGTTCGTCTTGGTTTTGAATCAGGTCGGCTAACGTGTATTGATCAAGAACGTGGATAAATGCTTGTAGGGCCTCATGTAATACGTTCTTTAGCTTACATGAAGGAGACAAAATGCATTGATTTCCTTCTCGGTTAAAACATTCAACAATATGAAAGTCTTCTTCTGTTTTTCGCACGACGGCACCAATGTTAATGTCAGAAGGAGATTTAGCTAAACGAATGCCACCGTTTCGACCTCTTATCGTTTCAATTAAACCGAGCTTTCCTAGTTCATGAATGACTTTCATTAGGTGATTTTTCGAGATGTTATATGCATCTGCAATTTCTTTTATATTACTTAATTCATCGGGCTTGTATGTGGCTAAATATAGTAATACTCGCAAGGAGTAGTCTGTGTATTGCGTCAACCTCATAAGAAAACCTTCTTTCTTATTAACAATATCTTTATGATAGCACGATAAAGTGCTAAATTGGAACGCTTCTGACTCAAATGTAAAGAAACTGGTAATAAATAGATTTTTCATCTAACTTTGAAGGGACTTAGTAAAACAAGGTAATTGTGACAACTTTTTAAAAGATGTATACAAAATATATCTTTTTTCTTTCTTCTTTATATAATAAAGGTGTATCTAAAATACATCTTTTGAAGTGGATGGGGGAAAAAGCTATGTTAAGTGAACAAACGATTCAAATTGTGAAAAGTACAGCACCCGTTTTACAAGTACACGGAAAAGACATTACAATGCGCTTTTATGAAACATTATTTCGTGATCACCCAGCGCTTTTGAATATTTTTAACCAAACGAATCAAAAAGCAGGACGCCAACAAACAGCACTTGCCAATACAGTGTATGCAGCGGCATTACACATTGATCGATTAGAAACATTGCTTCCGGTGGTGAAGCAAATCGGACATAAGCACCGCAGTATCGGTGTCAAAGCGGAGCATTACCCAATTGTGGGTGAATACTTACTTCGTGCAATTAAAGATGTGTTACAAGACGCAGCGACAGATGACATCATCCAAGCGTGGGGAGAAGCATACGGTGTCATTGCTGATGTGTTCATTCAAGTCGAAAAAGACATGTACGAAGAAGCAGAGCATCAAACAGGTGGATGGGAAGGTTATCGAGATTTCTATGTAGATCAAGTAGTAAAAGAAACGTCTGAAATTACGTCTTACTATTTGAAGCCAAGTGATCATCAACCGCTTGCGACATTTGCGCCAGGACAATATGTGAGTGTGAAGCTAAGTGTTCCACATGAAACATATACGCATATTCGTCAGTATAGTTTATCTGATGCGCCAGGAAAGAATTATTATCGCATAACAGTAAAGCGAGAAACAGGTGTAGAAGAGGGTGTTGTATCGACGTACTTACATGAGCAAGTGAAAGAAGGCGACATTTTACCGTTAAGTGCGCCAGCGGGTGATTTTGTGTATGAAGCGAACGGTGAAAAGCCAGTTGTGTTTATTACCGCAGGTGTAGGAATTACACCGGTTGTGAGTATGATGAAACAACTTGTGAAGGATAAGTCTGCTTCATCAATTACACACATTCATGCGGTGAAAAACAGTGCACATTTCGCATTAAAGAGTGACGTAGAAGCCTTAAAGAGCAACATTCGCTCGTATGTGGCGTACAGTCAACCAACAATTTCAGATTACGAACGCAACGAGTTTGATCTTGAAGGCCGAATTGCTCAAGACGTATTAAGTCAATGGATTGAACAAAGAGATGCGCTTTATTATGTGTGCGGATCAGAAGGGTTTATGAAGTCCATTTTACACACATTAAAGGAGTTAGGTGTACAAGATGAGAGCGTTCATTATGAGTTTTTCGGACCAAAACAAGGTGGATTGATCTAAACAGCTGGACATAACGGAAGGGCTGTTATGTCTCGCTGTTTAGACCTAAGGTTATGACGCCCCCCTTGCGGGGTTGGCGTCATAACCTTTAGGAGATCTTTGTGGGTGTGTTCGGAGAGGTGTGTTGTTTGGGGTATATGATTTGATTAAATAGAATGAAAAAGGGGTAAAGAGCTAATAACGATTACGTTGTTAGCTCTTTTTGTATGGCGGGGCATGTTCTAGAGGTGCTTCGTTTAAACTAAGAGCAACTTATGGAAAGAAGGAAGTGGTAAGGTGAAGCAGAAACGATATGATGTGATTGGCATCGGCATTGGCCCGTTTAATTTAGGGCTTGCGGCACTTTTAGATCCAGTAGATGAGATTGATGCGTTGTTTTTTGATAAAGATCCTTATTTCGAGTGGCATCCTGGCATGCTCATTCAAGGAACAGATTTGCAAGTGCCGTTTATTGCAGATTTAGTGACATTTGCGGATCCAACAAGTCCGTATACGTTTTTAAATTATGCACATACACACAATCGATTGTATTCATTCTTTTTCTTTAATCGCTTTGATATTCCAAGGCAAGAGTACAATGAATATGCAAAGTGGGTGTCCAAGCAGTTGACGTCTTGTCAGTTTGGGAAACGTGTGGTTGATGTAAAGGATCATCAAGGAGACGATGCTTATTATGAAGTAAGCGTGATGAATGTGAAGACCGAAGAGATGGCCACATTTTATGCCAAGCACCTTGTTCTCGGAACAGGAAGTGTTCCATTAGTGCCAGAAAAGTTAGAAGAGGCTTTAAATGAAGACCTTTTACATACAAGTTCATACCTGAATCGTAAAGAGGATGTTAAGAGAGGTAACGTGATTACCGTTGTTGGCTCTGGGCAAAGTGCAGCGGAAGTGTTTCATGATTTATTGAAAGAGCAAGATCGCTGTGGGTATCAGTTGAATTGGTTAACGAGGTCTCCTCATTTTCAACAGCTCGAAGAATCAAAAATCGCACAAGAAGTGTTTTCACCGGATTACGTAAACTATTTTCATTCTCTGTCGTTTGATGAACGCATGAATACGTTAGAGTCGTTAAGACCGTTACGAAATGGTGTCGAAAAGGCAACATTGCAGCAAATTTACGATCTGTTGTATCATCGTTCGGTGACAACAACTGACTTGTCCGTGACGATTCAAGCTTCAACAGAAGTAAAAAGTGTGCAGTCCGTGAAAGACGGTACGTATTCGGTGTCGTGCTATCAGCATCAAACAGATCAAACGTTTGAAATGGAGACGAATAAGCTGATTTTAGCAACAGGGTACAAGCCGTATGTACCTAAATGGTTAGACAACATGCGTGATGAAATTGTATGGGAAGATGAGAAGCGCTTTAAAGTAACGAGAGATTACCGCATTGCGTTTAAAAAGGAGCGAAATAATCATCTGTTTACTCTGACTAATTTAGAGCATTCTCACGGAGCAGGGGCTACAAACTTAGGATTGTCTGTGCAGCGCAATCAGCATATTATTAATAAAATTACTGGGAAAGGGGTTTATCCAATTCCGCAGAACACTACATTTCAGCAATTTACACCAAACACAAAATGACACCGTTCATTTTGTGTTTTTTACGTTTTTTCGGTATAATAATCAGTCAGACTTTTGGCACGTGTCGATGGTGAGAAAGAGTGAAGGGCTAGCTGTAATTGTGTCCATAAATTCTCATTTACAACAAGCAGTCAAACGACTGAGATTTATGGTATGATAAGAAAATATTTTTGAAGTAAACATAAATGAGGTGAAGATTGAAAGTGGATTGGTTTCAAATCATTGATAAAATAAACGAAGTTTTATGGGGTCCATTTATGCTTGCGTTCTTATTAGGAGCAGGGATTTTATATACGTTTCGGCTACGATTTATTCAAATAACAATGGTCAAACAGGCATTTTACCAAACGTTTGGTGGATTGTTTAAAAAGAAAGGAAACGAAGAAGGCGGCGGTATTACATCGTTTCAAGCGCTAGCCACGTCTATTGCTGCTCAAGTAGGAACAGGAAATTTAGCAGGTGTCGCAACTGCAATCGCAGCAGGTGGTCCAGGGGCGATTTTTTGGATGTGGATTAGCTCGTTTTTAGGAATGGCGACGATTTTCGCAGAAGCGGTTTTAGCGCAGAAGTACAAAGAAGAAAAAGATGGTCAAGTTGTTGGTGGACCTGCTTACTATATTCAAAAAGGAGTAGGGAGCAAGGCGCTTGCTGTGTTTTTTGCGGTATCGATTATTTTAGCACTTGGATTTGTCGGAAACATGGTGCAGTCAAACTCAATTGCAGCAGCTTTTGATACGTTTAATGTTCCGAGAATTGCAATTGGAATCATTGTAGCTATCTTAATTGGGTTTATTATTTTTGGTGGCATTCAGCGTATTGCCAAAATTGCGTCAACAGTTGTACCGTTTATGGCGTTATTTTATATTAGTGGAAGTTTAATTATTGTCGTAGCGAATTTTGCTGATGTGTTAGCAGCCTTTGAATTGATTTTCTATGCAGCGTTTAATCCAGAAGCCGCAACAGGTGGGGTGATCGGTGCGACCATTAAAGAAGCGATTCGTTATGGAGTTGCGCGTGGGTTATTTTCAAATGAAGCGGGAATGGGTTCAACGCCTCATGCTCATGCTGTAGCGAAAGTGAAACATCCAGCGGAACAAGGGTTAGTGGCGATTATGGCGGTCATCATTGACACAGTCATCATTTGTACGCTTACTGCTCTTGTGATTATTTTAACAAAGTCGTATGAATCAGGGATGACAGGTATTCAGCTTACGCAAGAAAGCTTTACGCGTGGATTAGGTGAATTTGGTTATCCGTTTATTGCGATTTGTTTATTCTTCTTTGCCTTTACAACCATTTTAGGTTGGTACTATTTCGGGGAGACAAATGTGAAATACTTATTTGGTCAAAAAGGAATCAATCCGTATCGGACACTTGTTCTTTTATTTATTGTGGTAGGTACAACGATTAACGTTCCTCTCGTATGGGAGCTTGCGGATACGTTTAATGCACTGATGGTGTTTCCAAACATTTTAGCACTCTTCATCTTAAGTCCAGTAGTTGTAAAAATCTATAAGGATTTTAAAGCAAAATAAGTGTAAAGGGGCTGGGACATAAGTGTTTCAGTCGGTAAGAAATCCGAACTATTTATAGTTATATTTTATTTATAGTTCGGATATTTTTGATTAAAAAACAAGTTTAAAAGAATAGTGGAATGGAGCGTAGGACACTCGACTCCTGCGGGAAATAGAGGAAAGGCTGAGACCCCACAGGAACGAGGAGGCTCAGGTTCCTCCCCGCGGAAAGCGAGTGGCTGGAGCGAAATGGAACGAACTTGTTGTTGTAACATAACGATGACAGAAACGTTATTGTTCGTTTTTGAGAAGGAATCATTTCGTTATGTCCCACTCTCTTTTTTTTGTGTGCGTGTGTTTAGAAAGATGTCTGTAGGGTATCTTATTTGTGTGATACATGTTCAGGATTAAAAAGAAGGAGTGGTTGAATCATGAGTAAAAAAATTGCTGTTTTGATTACAGATTTGTTTGAGGACTCGGAATACACAGAACCAGCCGACGCATTTAAAGAAGCTGGACATGAACTAACAACGATTGATGTGGAAAAAGGAAAAAGCGTAAAAGGAAAACAAGGAGAAGCGACAGTTACAATTGATAAAGGAATTGATGAGGTCAATCCTTCTGATTTTGACGCGTTGTTTTTACCAGGTGGCTTTTCACCAGATATTTTACGTGCTGATGATCGCGTTGTGGCGTTCACAAAAGCATTCATGGATGACAAAAAGCCTGTGATGGCGATTTGTCATGGACCACAGCTGTTAATTACAGCAGAAACGCTAAAAGGGCGCGATGTGACAGGATATAAGTCGATTGCGGTTGATTTGAAAAATGCAGGTGCGAACTTCCATGATAAAGAAGTGGTTGTATGTGGCAATCAATTAGTGACAAGCCGTACACCTGATGATCTTCCTGCATTTATTCGTGAGTCAGCAAATTTGTTGAAATGATAAGTGAGACATGTTAAAAAAAGATACAGGGCCTCTAGATGCAGAGGTCCTTCTTTTTGTTGTTCATGAAAGAAACATAGGATTTTCGGACAACCTATAAGCAATAAGTATGAATAAAGGGGAGTTTTTATGAAGCAGATTACAAGTGTCTTTTGGATTACGCTTACGCTTGTTGCGATTTTAGTAGCATTTGGCGCAGCGTTTCCAAAGGGTTTAGAATCCTCCACCGCAGCGCTGCAAGGAGGCATTATTGATAGCTTTGGTTGGTATTATTTAATCATTGTGACCGTGTTTGTGGTCTTTTGTATTTATCTTATTTTTTCAAAGTTTGGTGATGTGAGACTAGGAAAGCCAGATGAAAAGCCAGAATATAAAAATCTCACATGGTTCTCGATGCTGTTTAGTGCAGGAATGGGAATTGGACTTGTCTTTTGGGGAGTAGCAGAGCCGATCAATCACTATTTAATTAATGCTCCAACCGCTGAAACAGGTACACCTGAAGCGATCCGTGAGTCGATGCGCTATACGTTCTTTCATTGGGGGGTTCATGCATGGGCCATTTATGCGTTAGTCGCGCTTTGTTTAGCTTATTTCAAGTTCCGTAAAGGTGCACCTGGCTTGATTAGTGCGACACTTATGCCGATTTTTGGCGACAAGATGAAAGGCGGACTTGAAAAAGCAATCGATGTGATTGCGGTATTTGCGACGATTGTTGGGGTTGCGACCACGCTTGGTTTTGGGGCCGCGCAAATCAATGGTGGATTGTCATTTTTATATGATATCCCATCAAGTTTTACCGTTCAGTTTATCATCATTGTCATTGTCACCGTTTTATTTATGATTTCGGCTTCTACAGGCTTAAATAAAGGAATTAAAATTTTAAGTAATACAAACATGGCGATTACGGCGCTGTTATTTCTGTGTGTGTTATTCCTTGGACCGACTCAATATATCTTAAATACATTTACAAACACGCTTGGTGCTTACTTGCAATACTTACCGCAGATGAGCTTTCGCATTGCGCCAAACTCACCAGAAGCACGAGAATGGATCAATGGATGGACGATTTTTTATTGGGCTTGGTGGATTGCATGGTCACCATTTGTCGGGATCTTCATTGCACGTGTATCTCGCGGACGAACGATTCGTGAGTTTTTAATTGGTGTCCTACTGTTACCTTGTTTAGTTGGATTTCTATGGTTTTCAGCGTTTGGCTCAAGTGGGATTAACCTTGAACAAAACGGCCTTGCGAATTTAGCGGATTTAGCAACAGAAGAGATGTTGTTCGGACTGTTTGCAAACCTTCCGCTTGGAACTATCTTATCCATTATCGGTATTCTTTTAATTGGTACGTTCTTTATTACATCAGCAGACTCTGCAACATTCGTTTTAGGGATGCAAACGACAAACGGTTCGTTAAACCCGTCATCAAGTGTTAAATTAACGTGGGGAATCGCGCAGTCTGCTATCGCAGCAATTCTACTATATACAGGCGGACTTCAAGCATTGCAAAATGCACTCATTTCAGCAGCATTCCCGTTTTCAATCATTATGATTTTAATGATGTACTCACTGTACAAAGCATTAAATGAGGAGAAAATTGAACGAGTGAAAAAGACACGAATATAAAAGTGATGAAAAGCCTCTTTGCAAATCAGCAAAGGGGTTTTCTTTTTGAGATAAAACGACAAAAAGATACATTATTTGTAAGGATAGTTGACAATGTTTTAAAATTTCAGATAACATATAATTGTATAAACATAAAGGGGGAAGCTTATGGGAGAAGTAATTCAGTCAGTATGGGGGAAAATGTGGGGGATACATCACAAAGCGAAAAAGACATTGATGATGTCGAGTGATGCGCCAACACCAACAACGGAGTCAGCTAAAGGGGAGCTGAACAACGTAAACAGAGAAAAAAAGCCGAACTATACAACGAGACAAAAAGTAGGGTTGTTTTTAGGGCCGGCGTTGTTTTTATTCATTTTGTTGTTTTTAAGTCCAGAAGGTATGTCGAAAGAAGCCTTAGCCGTTTTAGCGAGTACGGCATGGATTGCCACATGGTGGATTACCGAGGCTGTTCCGATTCCAGTTGCTTCATTGTTGCCGATTGTGTTGTTTCCATTAACAGGAGCAGTTGAGTCAGCAGGTACGATTACGAGTGCGTATGCCGATGCGAATATTTTTCTTTTCATGGGCGGTTTTATGATTGCGCTTGCGATGGAAAAGTGGAATTTGCATAAGCGAATTGCGATGAACATTTTACTTGTGATGGGGACAAGCACAGAGCGTCTTATTTTAGGATTTATGGTGTCTACAGGCTTTTTATCGATGTGGATTTCAAATACAGCGACAGCGATGATGATGATGCCAATTGCGTTAGCGGTTATTTATCAAGTACAAGATTCAATGAAAGAGTCAAAAGAACAAACGACGAATTTTAGTAAAGCGATTATGCTTGGGATTGCATACGGAGCATCAATCGGTGGGCTTGGAACGTTAATCGGAACACCTCCGAATACGATTTTCGCATCTGTTGTGAAGCAAATGTATGGCATTGAAATTTCGTTTGCGAAGTGGATGATGTTTGGGGTACCGTTAGCGGTTATTTTATTAGGAGCAACATGGTTTTACTTAGTGAAGATTGCTTTTCCTACTAAAATGAAAGAGCTACCGGGTGGAAAGCAAGTGATTCAAAACGAAAAGAAAGCATTAGGCACACCAAGCTTTGAAGAACGCTTAATCTTTGTCGTATTCGTTTTTACAGCATTTTGTTGGATGACACGTACGTTTATTTTAACGAAGTACATTCCCAATTTAGATGATACGATGATTGCGATCTTTGCAGGAATTCTTCTCTTTTTACTACCAGCGAAAAACAAAGGAGAAACGCGTATTTTAGCGTGGAGTGACGCAAAGAACCTTCCATGGGGCATTTTGCTTTTATTCGGAGGAGGTCTTGCGATTGCGGCTGGATTTAAAGAAACAGGATTAGCGACGTGGATTGGAGAGCGATTAACAATTTTACAAGGTGTTCAATTTATTATCGTAGTAGCGATGGTTACGGCACTTGTTATTTTCTTAACCGAGCTAACATCCAATACAGCGACAGCAACAATGATGTTCCCAATCATGGCATCATTAGCGTTAGCACTTAATGTTCACCCGTATAGTTTAATGATTGCAAGTGGTGTGGCAGCATCTTGTGCATTCATGATGCCAGTAGCAACGCCGCCAAATGCGATTGTGTTTGGTTCAGGTATGATTAAGATTGGCGATATGGTGAAAGCTGGGTTCTGGATTAACCTCTTCTGTATCGTATTAATTACGTTAATGATCTTTTACGCCCTTCCAACGATTTGGGGAATTGATTTAACGACATTTCCAGAAGCATTAAAAGGATAATTATCCATAAAGTTGTAGGAAGACCTTATTTTAGGACGTTCTGAAGAGGAAACAACCTTTTTAGAGCGTCTTTTTTGATGACTTATATAACATGCATATTACAGTTAAGTTACGGAAGCATTTGTTTGCATTTTTGACATTTTTACGAGCCTTACAGCCTCAAGTGCTGAGCGTGGTGGAAAAGTTTTGAAACTAAATTTAGCTAAATTATAGTGAATATTGGTAGCGATAAAAGGTTGATAGAGTACCAGTTTTCATGAAACAATGAATGTGCGTTACAAAACAGCGCAACAAATTAGCGCGTTGCTTTTTAACGAAGTTCAGTAAGACTTACAAGTAAACATGTTAAGGAGGAATTCACTTTATGAAAAAGAAATTCCGCGTAGCCGCAATTGCAGGTGCCGTATCATTAGGGTTGTTAACAGCGGGACAAGCAAGTGCAGCCACTCCAAATTGTAATGTAGGTCAAGCCCCAACTCCACAACAAGGGCAGCAAGAACAAGTTCAACAAATGCAACAAGTTGATCTACAACAATTATTTAATCAGTTAGGTGTGAATGTGTCAGCGAAATAAAACAACATTGATTGTTTTTTCATAGATCGATTCATTAAGACGTACGATTAAACATCTTAAGGAGGAATTCATTATGAAAAAGAAATTTCGTGTATCAGCAATCGCAGGTGCCGTGTCATTAGGTTTATTAACAGCAGGACAAGCAAGTGCAGCAACGCCAAACTGTAATGTAGGTCAAGCTCAAGCGCCACAGCAAGTACAACAAGAGCAAGCGCCACAAGCGCAACAAATTGATTTACAGCAATTAATCAATCAATTATGTCAAACTGCTCCAACGAAGTAAGACTATCTAACGTTTCGTTTTTAATAGAGTAAGAGTTTTAATTAAAAAATGACTATTGGTCATAAAATCCAAGGAGGAATTTTTATTATGAAAAAGAAATTTCGTGTAGCCGCAATCGCAGGTGCCGTATCAGTAGGTTTATTAACAGCAGGACAAGCAAGTGCAGCAACACCAGCAACTCCAGACTGCAATGTACCTAAAAACATCACAGTAAAAGATGCACAAGCGGCACAAAACATTAACGTAGACGAGTTAATGAAAAAGTTTAACGTTCAAGCACAAGCTCAAGCACCACAACAAGCAGCACCAGCACCAGCACCAGCGCCAGAAAAACAAGCTGAAGCTCAACCACAAGAGCAAGCACAAGCACCACAGCAAGCTGAAGCGCAACCAGCACAAGAGTCAGAGCAAACAGAACAAAAAGCTGAAGCTGGTGATGTAAGTGAGTATGAGCAACAAGTCGTTCAATTAGTAAACCAAGAGCGTGAGAAACAAGGTTTAAAACCGTTAGAGTTAGATAAAGAGTTAAGTGACGTTGCACGTGAGAAATCAAAAGACATGAAAGAAAAAGGATATTTTGATCACAATTCACCAACGTACGGTTCTCCATTTGATATGATGAAGCAATTTGGCATTGAATATACAGCTGCAGGTGAAAATATCGCAAAAGGTCAAAAAACACCTGAAGAAGTAATGGAAGGCTGGATGAACAGTGATGGTCACCGTAAAAACATCATGAGCCCTGACTTCACACACATCGGTGTAGGGTATGTAGAAGGTGAAATGCCTCACTGGACTCAAATGTTTATCGCGAAGTAATGAATGGTAATTAAATGAAAAGCTCACTCCATTTGGGGTGAGCTTTTTACATGTTTTCTGTTTGAATTTTAGGGTATAGTAAATATAAGAAATCGTAATGAGAGGTGTCGAATGATGAGAAAACTAATTCGTCGTATTTTAGTGGCAGTCTTTCCGATCCTTGTAAAAGAAGGATATAATTATTATAAAACAAGAAAACGAACGCCTAGAGGGCCTAAGCATTATAAATAAGCAAATCTAGATGAAATCATCTTTTTTAAAATCCAGTACATAATGGATTTAATAAAACATAATGAGTACATGAAAAAGCAGTTCTATTCAATTGAATTAAGGTCCCCTAAAAGTAAGATATGGTTATTCCGCTAGGTAGCTTTCTCAAAATGAGTTCGGTATTGCACCGGACTCATTTTTTTATCTAAAATAGGCGAGAAAACCTCTACTTCAAGGAATGCTAATGAGTAAGTGAGGGTAGTTCAAACATTTAAGCTTATTGAATAGTAGTTGTTTAGTGATAAATCAAAAGCTGATGAAGAAAAGGTGAGCTACGTGAAAAAGGATTTAACTATCAAACAGCGAATAAAGAAATCAGTGCTATTATGGGAGATGATTCACATGAAAATAATGATTAAAGAATTACCAAAATATGAGGTAGCATTTGTTAGACGAACAGGAAGTTATTTTGAGCCACAAGATCATTGGGGAAAATTATTGCATTGGGCAAACGAACGTGGACTTTTTCCACCTGATCAATCATTTATTGGCCTATCATTAGATAACCCTGATGTTGTTGAAAGTCATCATTGTCGTCATGATGCTTGTGTTACGATTCCTGAAGGCTTTCCAAAAGAGAGTCATCCTACTATGCGATTCAAAACATTAGATGGCGGGAAATATGTATTGTATCCCTTTTATGATCAGCCTGACAAGTTGAATATCGCTTATAAATATATGTTTGAACAATGGTTGCCATGTAGTGAGTATGAAGCAGATGACAATCGATATAATCTAGAATTTACGATGAATAACCCGTGGGAAGATGCGGAAGGAAAATTAAAGGTTGATTTACTTATACCAATAAAAAAGCGAACAAGCTAAAAACTCGAAGCATCGATTGCTCCGAGTTTTTGTTTGCTCATTCTTTAAGCCTGTTGTCATTTCATTATTACTTATCAATCTTCCCATGTTCCATGTATTCAAATAAGAAAGATTGTCCGTTTCGGTAAAAGCGTGGGTCATAGATACCGAATGTGTTGTCGTCTTCAACGACAACAACAAATGGTGCCCATTCGTATAGTGTTTTGGCACGTGGGTTTTCGGCAAATAATTGGTCAAGGTTTGCGTCATCACTTGATTTGATGACGTCTTTAATCTTGCCTTCTGTGAAAATTGTTTCGTCAATGATGTTCACTTGATCGCCTGATTTAGCAATGACGGAAAAATTCCATGGTACAAAGCTAGCAGAAAGCGCCACTTGCTCGTAATCTTTGTCGTATTTGTGATAAAGGGCATAACCTTGAGCGGATTGAATGAAAACATGCAGGGCGATGAGCGCCCAACCGACTCGGTAGATTTTGACGCGCTGTTCTTTTTGCTTTCGTGATAGAAGAAATGCCGCAAGAAACACGAACCAAATGACAAAGTCGACAATAGGAATTGTCCCTAGTGTAAGGCGAGCGGTTGAAAATGGCTCTAGATAACCTGTTCCCCACGCATTAAATACGTCACTTGTGTTATGAATGATGACGGCAATGAGTGCGGTGAAAAAGATGGTCTTGCTTTTAAATTTAAATAGAAGCCAGCTCACGACGTAAAACAGAATAGCCCAAATTGGTGTAAGGAAAATTGAATGTGTAATGCCCCGATGCCACATTTGGTAGCGGCCGTCTGTATCCCAAAGTTGTGAAATGACGTCAATGTCCGGGATTTGACTTGCGCCAACAGCGGTTAAAAGGAGCACACGTCTTTCTTTTTTGGACATGTGCTCTTTATTAATGGCTCCGTAAATACCAAGCCCAAACAGCGTATGTGTAATAGTATCCATGTGATCACCTGCTTTCATGAAGGATAAGCATCTTCATTATAAGGGCACGTGGATAGACTGTAAAAAAATAAGCCTACGCTTCCACCTTAAGATGTTGAAACGTTTTAACATTAAATAATCCTTTATCGGTTAATTTTAAAGACGGAATGACTGGTAGACTTAAAAACGAGAGCGTTAATAACGGATTAAATGCCTCGGTCACGTCAAGCTCATGTAACGCTTCGTGCACATGTGTAAGTGTGTCGTTTACTTCATTTACGTTTTGCGTGGACATTAAACCACCGATGGACAGTTGAAGTGAATGAAGCACGCAACCGTCTTTTACAAGCACAATACCTCCGCCGATTTGTTGAATCGTTTGGACCGCAAGTACTAGATCTTCATCGTTTGTACCAACTGCGACAATGTTGTGAGAGTCATGCGCAATCGTTGTCGCAATCGCACCGCTTTTTAGCTCAAATCCTTTCACAATGCCTAATCCAATGTTTCCTGTGAGGTGATGGCGTTCAATGACGGCCATTTTGAGCTGATCACGCTCGGTAGACGGCTCAAAGTATCCGTTTGTTGTTTGAACATCTTCGACAAGGTGGTTCGTTACTAAACTGTTTGGGATGATCTCCATTACATTCGCTTTTCCCGTTGAAATCGGTAACTGAAAGGATGTCGTTGTAATTTCTGGTAAGTGAACTGATTGCTGCAGGGATGATGAGTCTGTTGTTTTGTTGGAGTCGTTTAGGAACTCATTCTTTTTAGCGACAAGCATTCCGTTTTTATAAACACTGTCAATTTCAAGTGTGTGAAGATCGTTTAGTAACACCAAGTCTGCATCGTACCCTGGTGCAATTGCGCCTTTTCCGTTTAGTTGGTAGCACTCGGCTGCATTTAACGAAGCCATTTGAATCGCAATCAGTGGGTCAAGTCCTTCTTTAATCGCTAAACGAATGTTGTGATCGACAGATCCTTCTGTTAATAAGTCGTCTAAGTGCTTATCGTCTGTGCAAAATAAAAAGCGCCGCGCGTTTCGTTCTGTGACCGCAGGAAGAAGCTGTTTTAAGTCTTTTGCGACAGAGCCTTCGCGAATAAGGACGTACATGCCACGTTTCACACGATCGAGTGCTTCGTCAGCTGTGATGCATTCGTGATCCGTTGTGATGCCTGCTGTTCGATAAATGTTGATACCTGTTGCATCTAACCCCGCACCGTGACCATCAATGACGGCACCGCGCTTTTTCGCCATCAACAGCTTATCAAGCATGTCATTTTCGCCATCGCGAACCGATGGAAATTCCATGACTTCTGCTAGTCCAAGAACGCGAGGATGTGAAAAGAAAGGTTCTAAATCGGCAGCACGTAAAACGGCACCTGCGTTTTCAAATGGTGTGGCCGGTACGCTTGATGGTAAATTGACGAATACATCAAGCGGAAGATCTTCTGAATCATCAAGCATGAACTGAATGCCTTTGCTACCAGCGACATTCGCAATTTCATGAGGATCGGTGATGACGGTCGTCACACCACGAGGCACAACTAATTTCGCAAACTCACTTGGTGTAACCATCGAAGATTCAATGTGAACGTGGCCGTCAATAAACGTTGGTGAAATATATTTTCCGTTCGCATCAATCGTTTGAATGCCTTCATAATCACCAATTCCAACGATTTGACCATTATGAATGGCAATATCACCTTCAATGATACTGAGTGTAAAAACATCGATGATTTTTCCGTTTTGAATGACGAGATCAACTGGCATTTGTTTGTTTGCACTTGCAATTTGTTTTTGTAGAAAAGTGTTATTCATGAGAAACGCTCCTTTATTTTAGAATAAAGGACTAAAAAGAGTAGAACATCCTGAAGATAAAATGAGGGTATGAAAATGTTCAACTCTCGTAGTCCAACTATTTACGGTAGTTTGGTAGAGACTCTTGGACCTTATTTCCAAGATTATACGAGAAAAATAAAAAGTATTGCGGTCTATTCTATAAGGGATCCAATCATTCGTCAATCCTCTTTGTGCAGGAAAATGAAAGGAAACGGTAAGAGAGTAGAGACAGTATATGCAGGCTATTATAAAAAAACTCACATGTAGCGGGTACATGTGAGGGGAAAGAAGCACTTTGTTCTGTTATCTAAATTCAATCAAGATAGGGTAATGGTTGATTTCTGCTTCAGGTTGCTCGCTTTCCGCGGGGCGTGCGGTGAGCCTCCTCGTCGCATAAAGCTCCTGTGGGGTCTCACCTGTCCCGCTGCTCCCGCTGGAGTTTCGCACCTTTCGCTTCAATCAATCACGTCTAATGTTGCGGAACGAACTATTTGCTAAAATACATTACAACGTGCTATCAAGATCTTCATCGAATCACCCAAAAAGGTCTAAAAAATACACCGTGACAGCTCTACCGTCACGGTGTATTTTTTAGATCAATTTATTTACGTAAAGAGCCTAGTTCTTCTGCGATGGCTTGCATTTCGCTCGGACTGAACGAGTCTTTTTTCATGACCATTTCGTACAGGTACTTTAAGTCTTCGTATGTTTCTTCGTCAAACGCGGAGCCTTTAATGGCACCCATGTTTAACATGCGTAGTTTTTCACTAATCGCGTTTACCATGTATTCAATGTTTTCAGGTGTGTTTTTTGATAAATCCACTTTGTTCATCCTTCCACGTTCTTTTTTTCTTATTGTAACACGTTTTCACTGAATGAACAGGCTGTTTCAAATTAAGCTTGTTCTGTTGGTGAAAGGGGAGTGTCATGCGAATGTATGGTGTATAATGTTTGTAAAAAGCAAAAGGAGTCGAGACTATGATTAACGTATTATTTGTGTGCCTAGGGAATATTTGTCGTTCTCCAATGGCCGAAGCGGTATTTCGGGATTTAGTCGAAAAGAGAGGGCTCTCACATAAAATTCAAGTCGATTCTGCCGGAACAGGCGACTGGCACATCGGTCACCCGCCTCATGAAGGAACGCGAAACATTTTAACGAAAAACAGCATTTCGTTTGAAGGAATGAAAGCAAGACAAGTAGTTGAGAAAGACTTATCTTCGTTTGATTACATTATCGGGATGGATGCAGAGAATATCGGCAATGTACGTCGACTTGCTGGATTCAACAAAACAGGCTACATCGGTCGTTTGTTAGATTTTGTTCCAGAAGCGAAAGTAGAAGATGTACCAGATCCGTACTTTACAGGTAACTTTGATGAAGTTTATGACCTTGTAACAGAAGGGTGTCGTCGATTACTTGATCACATTGTAAGCGAAAAACTAGATGTTTAAGAAAAGAAAATAAAGGAAATGAACAAATAGGAGAGTGAAACAATGGTGAAGAAGAGTAAATTACTTGATGGGATTTTAATTGGTGCATTGGTTGGGGCAGCTGTCTCGATGTTACATAAAGAAACACGTGAACATACCATTCAACAAAGTAAGAAATTAAAAGACAAAACGATGTTTGCCGTTCAAAACCCACAAGTGGTGACGGCAACGTTAAAAGAAAAGTATGAAGACGTCCGAACAACGATTGAACAAGTATCAGAAGATGTGGCATTTATTGCTGGCAAAGTGGAGCAGCTAAAAGAAGCAACACCACAAGTGATGGAAATTGTGCAAGATACGAAAGAAGCGTTTACCGCAAAAGCACAAGTAGACGACGAGAAGTAACTTGAAAAGAGAGGTGAAAGGATGGGCGATGTAAAGAAACGATCTGTTTTATCGTTTGGAAAAGAGTTAGTAGCGCGTATTCAACGAGACGAAATCCCGAGTTTGTCAGCCGAGCTCGCGTATTACTTTCTACTATCAATGTTTCCGTTTTTAATTTTCTTGATTACGCTAATTGGCTTTTTACCTCTCCAAGTTCCTGATATTTTACAAATGATTGATGAGTTTGCGCCTGAACAGACAATGAGCATGATTGAAAGCAACTTAACGACCGTTATTGGTCAACAAAACGGCGAGCTCTTATCGATTGGTTTAATTGCGACGATTTGGTCTGCATCAAACGGAATTAACGCGATTGTCCGTGCGTTTAACCGAGCGTATCAAGTAGAAGAGAATCGACCGTTTATTGTCGCAAGAGGCATGTCAATTTTATTAACGTTTGCGATGATTTTTATTATTGTCGTTGCCTTGTTGCTTCCTGTGTTTGGTCAGATGATTGGGTTGTATTTGTTTTCAACGTTAGGATTATCGGAGACGTTTTTAGCCATTTGGTCTGCGTCAAGGTGGATTATTAGTTCCGCTATTTTATTTATTGTCTTCATGGCTCTTTATTATTTTGCGCCTAATAAGCATTTACTTGCACGTAATGTCGCAAAAGGTGCGGCGTTCGCGACCATTGGTTGGATGGCCGTTTCATTAGCATTTTCGTATTATGTGAACAATTTTAGTAACTACACCGCGACATATGGAAGTCTTGGTGGAATTATTGTGCTTCTCATTTGGTTGTACCTTTCAGGAATGATCATCGTCATCGGTGGCGAGATCAATGCGATGTTTTATGAGCGTCGCAAACGAGAAGCGTAGACACATATTGGCAACGTGTTTCCTCTTTCTTGCGCACATACTAAGCGTACAAGGAAGGAGGGGTACACAATGACAAAACATACGAAAAAAGATGGAAGCAACACAAAGCAAAATAAAAAAAGTAGCCCTAAACATAAAACAAGCAACAGCCAAAACGGACAAAACGGTTATCACTAAACCGTAGGCTTTGCATACGAAAAGGCCCCGCCACATGAGGACGGGGTCTTTGTCTTATTTCAGTAATCGTAATCCATTTAAAATAACAAGAATTGTACTACCTTCATGACCGATGACGCCAAACGGCATATCTAAAATTTGCAGG
Organism: Bacillus sp. CGMCC 1.16541; assembly: GCF_003184905.1. Lineage (GTDB taxonomy): Bacteria > Bacillota > Bacilli > Bacillales > Bacillaceae_H > Priestia. The sequence goes on along the minus strand of NZ_QFRU01000011.1, from coordinate 26,622 downwards.
AAGTTCGAGCAAATTAATAACACGATGACACTAATTGAAAAGATAATGTTTTGTTTGACAATGCGGTTCATTCGTTTAGACAGTTTCACCGCTTCTGCGATTCGTGATAAATCATTTTTCATTAACACGATGTCGGCTGTTTCAAGGGCGACGTCTGTTCCTTCGCCCATCGCAACGCCAACGTGAGAGGTGGCAAGGGCAGGAGCGTCATTAATGCCATCTCCCACCATTGAAACGGTATCATACTTTGTTTTTAATTGTTTAATGTGTTCCACCTTGTTTTCAGGCAAGCATTCTGCGATGTAGTCATTGACGTGTGTTTCTTTTGAAATGGCTTCCGCTGTTTTTTCGCTGTCACCTGTTAACATGATTGTATATACACCAAGCTCTTTTAACTGTTCAATTGCTTGAATCGCTTCTTCGCGCACGATGTCTTTTAACGCAATAAGACCGACAATTCCTTCATCGTCTTTTGCGTAGACGACCGTTTTTCCTTCTTCAGCAAGTGTGGATGCGATATTTTGCTCAAAGTTTTCAACCAGCTCTTTTCCAACAAAATCCGCTTTTCCAATCTTCCACGACTCATTACCAACCGAACCAATGACGCCCCAACCTGGTACATCTTCTAATGAATCTGGCTGCACGAGTTGAAGTCCTTTTTCAACACGTACGTACTGTACAATTGCTTGAGCAAGCGGGTGATTTGATTGACGTTCGATTGAGCCGATTTTGATTAAAAAGTCGTCTTCACTGATAGATGGACGAACTACAACGTTTGTAACTTCAGGTGTTCCTTTTGTCAGTGTTCCTGTTTTATCAAATGCGATTGCTTTTAAGTGAGCGAGTCGCTCGAGATGAACGCCACCTTTAAACAGCATTCCTTTTCGCGCGCCATTTGAAATCGCTGATAGTGACGCAGGTGTAATTGATGCGACAAGCGCACAAGGGGAGGCGACAACGAGTAAAATCATCGCACGGTAAAATGTTTCCGTCCAGCTCCAGCCAAGTACGTAATGAGGAAGAACCATCATAATAGCAACAAATGTAAGGACGAGTTTAACGTACAGCCCTTCAAATTTTTCGATAAACAATTGCGAAGGTGATTTTTCGTCTTGTGCACTTTGGACGAGTTGAATGATCTTTTGGAATAACGTATCTTCACTCGTTTTTGTGATTTCAACGGTAATGGCACCTTTCATATTTACCGTTCCTGCGAACACGTCCATGCCGATGTTTTTCAGAACAGGCACCGATTCACCAGTAATGGCCGCTTGGTCAATCGTTGTTTGACCTGAGACGATCGTTCCATCAGATGGAACACGCTCTCCTGGTTTGACTAGAATACGGTCTCCGATGCGTAAATCAGCCACTGAGACGATTTCTTCGTTACCGTTTGTAATACGCGTTGCTTCTTGTGGCTGTAGTTCCATAAGGGCCGTGATTTCACGGTTACTTTTGTTCATTGTATAGGTTTCAAGCGCACCACTTAAGGCGAAGATAAAGATCAACATCGCCCCTTCTGCCCAATAACCGATAATTGCTGCGCCAATGGCTGCAAAAATCATGAGCATCTCGACGTTTAATTCTTTGTTTTCGATCGTTTCTTCAATACCTTCTTTCGCTTTGGCGAATCCACCAATTACATAAGCTAATACAAAGAATGTAACAGATAACGTTCCTTGATCTGCTTTTGATAATAGCCAAGCAATTAAAATAAGTACTCCACTTGTAAGTGCGGCGATTAATTCACCGTGTGTCGTAAGAGAGGAAAGAAATGGAGATTGACCTTCCTCTTTATCTCGACTTTTTATTGAAACTTTTGCTTCCATACACATCTCTCCTTCTTTTTCTGTTTTTCATTGAGAAGAATAATCACAATCATTACCCCTAAAAAAGCACGAAAGCTGCCATCTAAGCGATAGCAGCACATTTCATTGGTTTTATATCTAGTTGTTTATTTTATTTAGAATCATTATAACATGTGCATGGCCTTCTATAAATAGAAAAAATAAAAAATGCCCTTGCTTATGACGAGATAAGCAAGGGCATTTGATTATTATTCAGCGATTTGCTCATAGAAGTAATAAGTTGAGTTATAGATGTGTTCAACGTCTGCGTCTGTCATATACATTAATGTTTCGCGGTCAGTCCCTTTCATTCTCTCAATAAAATCGATCATGTTTTTCCGTTCTTGTCTGCTCATGTTTATTTCCCCTTTCAATCTGTTTTAATACAGTTTATTATATTTATTTGTATTATATAACAGAAAAATGATTTTGTGTAGACTTTTTTTCAAAATAGGCAAAAAAATAGGCTGTACTCATAGATATTCATGTTTACTAGGTGTAAGAATCCGTATCGTTCACGCAACTGTTATAGAACTGTAAAACAGACAACAACAAACAAGCACTCCGCTCTAGAGTGCTTGTTCGTTCTGTTCCATTGAATTTGTTGCGACGACTGTTCCTTTTTTTGAAAAGAAAACGGCACAGAAGATAAGTAAAATGAGCCCGCTTAAAATATGAAAGAAACTTAGCTGTTGGACGTATTGAATAAAAAAGCCACCAACGAATGGTCCAATTAAGCTACCGATGCTAAAGAAAATGCCGCACATGAGGTTTCCTGTTGGCAATAAATGAGCTGGCGTTAAATCAGTCATATACGAAATACCGAGGGAGAAGGTCGATCCTAACAACATTCCTGCAAACGATAAGCAAATGACGAGTCCGATAAAGGAATTCTCCATAAAGCTTGCGCCCAAAAAAGCAAGGAAGCCGAAGAATAAAATGAATGTTAAAATGTTTCGGCGGCCGTATCGGTCACTAATGATGCCCAATGGCAATTGTGTCAAAATGCCTCCAACCGCAAACGCAGTGAGTAAAAAGGAGATCTCCTTTACTTCCATGCCGATTCGTAATCCATAAACAGGGAAAATCCCGTTAATCGATGTTTCTAAAATTCCATAGCCAAGCGGAGGCAAAAATGCAACCCATGCATATTTCCATGCTTGTGAGAATCGTTTCATGCTTTGTGAAAACGAACTGACGCCCATATCTTGTTCGGGGTATTCGTTTTTTAAGAAAAACACAAATGCCCAGCCGATGAGACAAAGAGCTGACGATAACATAAACGGTAAGGCTGGATTAATGTCCACAAGAGGTGTCATTAACGGTCCAGCGGCAAAGCCAATGCCAAAAAATAAGCCATATAGTGCAATGTTACGCCCGCGACGTTCGTGTGGAGAAGACGATGTAATCCACGTTTGTGTTGCAAAGTGCAGAGCGTGATCTCCAATCCCAATAAATAAGCGTAAAACAAACCAAAACCAAAATGAGTGCCAAAGTGGAAATAACCCAATCGATACAAATACAAGCAGTCCACCAAAAATGATAATTGGTCGGTACCCAAACTTTCGTAAAGGCTGTTCCATAAAAGGTGATGCGAGTAAAATTCCAATGTATAAAGCGGCCGCGTTCAAGCCATTTAGAGAGGAAGACGTGCCGCTTTTTTCGAGCATCACCGCTAAAAGCGGCAACAGCATGCCTTGACTAAATCCTGAAATGGCGACGATGCTAACTAAAATCCAAAATCGAAATTGATTCATAGCGTTACCTCGGTTGATGTGTAATAAGTGTTCTTATTCCGTTCCATTGTTCAGTATAGCAGACAAACCTTGTCCACATATATGGATTTACAAAATCTTAAGACGGTATATTTGTGAAAGAAAGGAAGACATGATATAAAGAGAAAAATGAGTGCAAGAGAAGGAGTGTTCGTCATGGAATTTAAAATGAAACAAGAACTTGGGTTTACAACGGAACTATCATTTGGTGAGCTTCATGTCGCAGGAGACGAGGCGCACGGCTTTCGTCCCTTTCAATTAATGGTGTCATCAATTGCGGTTTGTAGTGGTGGCGTGTTGCGTACGATTTTAACGAAAAAGCGCATTGAGATTGAGGACATGACGATTAAAGCAGATGTGACACGAAACGAAGCGGAAGCAAATCGCATTGAAAAAATCCACCTTCACTACATGATTAAAGGTGAAAACCTTCAGGAAGACAAGATTGAGAAGTCAATTGAACTGGCTCGTAAAAATTGCTCGATGCTTCAATCGGTTGTAAATAGCATTGAGGTAACGGAATCATTTGAATTAGTTTAGTATAAGCAAAAGCCCCTTACGCATGTGAGGGGCTTTTTTCTGTCGTTAAATCTCTTCAGCTTCACTACCTGCTTTATCGAAGTAAAGGATGCATTCAGGCGTTAGTTGCAGCAACACGTAGTTTGGATCATCCGGGCCGCTAATCCATTCACGTAAGTGGTCGTTCCAGAACTTTTCTTTTAATTCGCTTCGTTCTTCGACGTTTGCTTTTGCTTCAATTTCAACATAAGCGTCATTCCACCCTTGTCCTTCATAGCCAAGTAAAACATGTACGTATGGATTTTCTTCAATATCTTCGACTTTATGTGTGTTCTTGTTTGTTGCCGTATAAAGCACGAGATCTTCATTAAAAAACATCATGAAACGAGAGTACGGCTTGCCATCTCGAATGGTTGCGAGTGTTCCAATTTTATGATCTTGAAAAAGTTTTAACACTTTTTCTTTCGTATTGTTTGCCATGTGTTCAACTCCTTTTGATCATTTCTCTCTTTAATGTCTGTCGTTTGCTTGGTTTTTAAACGTATAAAACATGCCAATCAATAAAAACGAGCGAGATTGAATATTCTATGGATAGTGTCATTTCTTTACATATTGAACCAACAAGAAAAGAGGGTAAGCACATGGTGAATAAAATCTTTTTTATAACCGTTTTAGCGGGTGTTCCGCTATCTGTTGTGGGGCGGCTTTTGCATTGGTCGGAAGTGCTCATGTTTATCATTTACTGTTTAACGATTGTAGCGCTTGCAGGCTATATGGGTCGAGCAACAGAAAGTTTAGCGATTGTATCAGGGCCGCGTGTTGGAGGGCTTTTAAATGCGACGTTTGGAAATGCTGTCGAATTGATTATTTCTATTTTTGCGTTAAAAGAAGGGCTCGTTGCGATCGTATTAGCTTCACTGACAGGTTCTGTTCTTGGAAACTTGTTATTAGTAGCTGGGTTGTCCTTTTTCGTAGGAGGCTTAAAGTACAAACGCCAAGAGTTTAATGTGTACGATGCAAGACATAACTCAGGGTTACTCATGTTTGCGGTCATTGTCGCATTTGTTATTCCCGAAGTGTTTGCACAAGGGATGCCAGAAGGGAAAACGATGGCGATGAGTATTGGGGTTTCCGTGATTTTAATTACGCTTTATCTTGCTGCTTTATTTTTCCGCCTTGTTACGCATCGAGGTGTGTACCAAACACAGGGAGAAGAAGGAGCGGGGCATGAAGAAGAACCAGAGTGGACGAAAGGAAAAGCACTGCTTATTTTACTTGTAGCCACAGGAGCCGTGGCATTTGTTTCGGAAAGCTTAGTTCACACGTTTGAAACGGTTGGAACGCGCTTTGGCTGGAGTGAATTATTCATTGGGGTCATTATCGTAGCGGTTGTCGGAAATGCAGCGGAGCATGCATCAGCAATTATTATGGCATATAAAAACCGCATGAACGTAGCGGTAGAGATTGCGATTGGATCGACGCTTCAAGTCGCGATGTTTGTTGCACCCGTGTTAGTGCTGTTGTCGCTCTTTTTCAAAGAAAGCATGCCGCTTGTGTTCACGTTGCCAGAACTAACCGCAATGGTGACAGCTGTTTTACTTGGTGTCATTCTTTCAAATGATGGCGATACGAACTGGTTTGAAGGGGCAACGCTGTTGGCGGCGTATCTCATTATGGGAATTGGCTTCTATTTATTGTAGTGCTCTCATATACTAATAAAAAAAGAGCTGCCTCGCTGAAAGGTGTGGTTCTCTCTACGTCGGCGTGATACAGTCTCCCTTACATGTAGTAGGTACCTGTATACAAGTAGAAGAGTCACTAACCCTTTTGGTAGGCAGTTCTTTCTAATGTGGGATTAAAACTCGTTTATCAGTAAGTACGTATGACGTGCGTTATGTGAGCCTCCCTTCCACTGACTTTAGTAGGTGTAGAACCTCCTTTCTAAAAAAGATGTATTAGATAACTATGACGGTATAAAACTTAATATTCTGAAAAATTAAAAGCGTTTTCAAAAAAAGACGAACTGTTGTCATAAATCCCTTTCAATTTGCAGAAACTATGCAAGAATTTATACTCAATTTTGAAAGGGGTACGTATATGCTACGTCAAATCGCAACGCTTGGACTTGCTTTCCTTGTTTGTTTTACTGTCACAACACCATCGTATGCTGCTGAAACAGCTCCAGTAGCGAAACAAGCAAGTATGAAAATTCCGAGCTCGGTTTTAAATATTTCAAAAGAAAATACTTATCCAAACGCAACACAAGATTTGCCTTATTTACAACCGAGTGAGTTCGCAGAAGAATTGTTAAAAGAATCAAAAGTGAAAATTGAAAATCCAGATCTCATTCGTATGTTAAATGAATCAAGCATCTCAAAAACACCATGGGCAATCGGGTTGCGTGCAACGATTTATTTAGGGCAATGGCCGTTAAACTATGAATCGACGGAAACGACGGTAAATTGGGAGTATCAACGTACGAACACCAACCGTTTTGATAACCGAGGTGGAAAGACTCCACATCAAATTAAATATGTGCAAGAAGAGCAACGTCTTGTAAAAGGTGGACTCACAGCGAAAGTACCAAACAGTAATCATGTTCAGTCAATGATGTTGTTAAAAGCAGCGAAAAAGACAGGGTTACCTCTTGGTTTTACAACGATTATCGGTGCAGGTACGAAAAAAGACCAAGTGTACAACATCCCACCGAAAAAAGTGGGATACCTATATAGTTATACACCCGCTGTAAGTGAAAAAGGGAAAGTGACATACGGTGAAGTGTATGTGACAGTCAAAGGAAGCAAGCGATTTATCGTCGTGAAAAATGTGACATCGCAAGGAATTGGAGCATGGATTCCAGTTCAAGATCATGTGTCATTTGGCTTCGCCGCATACGACCAACCGAGATAAATGAAAAGGGTGATTCATCGTTGAAGATGAATCACCCTTTTGGTGTGTTTATTTTGAAATAACGGCACGACGTGTTGAGAAATCGATGTCTTTGTAGTAGCTGTTTTTTACTAAAATGTTTGGACCTAAACACTCAACAGCTGGACAGTGACAGCTTAATTCCTTTGATAATGTAGAAGCTTGCCACGTGTCAAACGCTTGTTGAAGCGCTGTGTGCTGAATGTTTCCAAGCGGTGGCGTGTCGCCAAAGTCCGTCACAATCACATCGCCGTTAAAGATGTTGACGTTTAAGCGCGAGCGGCCGTCTGGGTCGTTTCGAACGGTCACATTTTTAGACGCATGTAGTCGCTCAAGTAAAGCAATGTCGTCAGGGTGGTCACTGCACGCGTAAAACGGCAGTGTTCCAAACAGCATCCATACGTTTTCATCACGAATATCAAGTAAATGATGAATCGCTTGTCTTGTTTCTTCTAATGAAAGAGTTTCAAGTGTGCTAGCGAAATCACTTGGGTACATAGGGTGCACCTCATGGCGTTGACAAAGCATGTCATCGACGATTTGACGGTGAATTTTTTCAATATGAGGCAGCGTTCGTTTGTTCAACATCGTCTCGGCTGATACCGTCACACCGGCTTTTACAAGGGCACGGCTGTTTTCAATCATGCGGTCGAAATATTTCGCACGCTGTTCATACGTTGGCTTTCGGTCCATCATTGCAAAACCGGCTTCAACAAAATCATCCATTGTTCCCCAGTTATGTGAGATATGTAAAACGTCCAGATAGGGAATAATAAGCTCATAACGTGCTAAATCCAACGTTAAATTGGAATTGATCTGCGTACGAATGCCGCGTTCATGGGCATATTTTAACAGCGGCACGACGTAATTTTTCACAGATGAAAGAGACATCATCGGCTCCCCGCCTGTAATGCTAAGAGCACGTAGTGTTGGGACTTCGTCTAATCGTTTTAAAATTAAATCGAGTGGCAATGCATTCGGGTCTTTTGGTTGCAGTGTGTAACCAACCGCACAATGCTCACATCTCATATTACAAAGAGTAGTCGTCGTAAACTCCACATTCGTTAACGTTGGTTTTCCATACTGCTTCATATCTAAGTACGCTTCCCAAGGATCGTACGAAGGGGTAATTGATTGTAAAGTTTTCATAAAAATCTCCTTTAATGAATGTAAAGATCTCATTATTTAACTTGCAAAGGCAAGGAATCAGGTAAAAAAGAACACCAGTGACTATTATGGATTTTATTTTGACAGGTTGTCAATTATGAAATAATTCGGTAGCATGAACAATAACACACCAACGAAAAGGAGTGAACCACTAATGGGAAATGCAGTACGAGATAAAGATTCACAAGTGAAGTATTTAAAAGAACGTTTAAACATGTTTGCAGAAGTGTTAGATTCGATTGAGCCTGAACATACAGATTTAGAAGATATTGATCGTTTGATTGCGATGATTGATGATCTAGAGCTAAAGTGCGAACAATTCAAGAAGTAATTGAATCGAGTTAGAAAAAAGGGACATGGTTGAAGGCGACCATGTCCTTTTTTTCTAACCCTAAGCGCATGGTGTCCCCCTTGCGGGGCTGACACCATGCGCTTAGGAAGGGCTTTGTGGGTGAGTTCGGGGAGGTTTTTTTGGGTGGAGTGGGTTGATGGATTGGAGTGGTGTAAGCGTTTGTGTGAGAGGTTCATCGCCCCGGGGACAGCGAGCAATCTGAAGCGGAAATAAACGACTTCGTTGGAAGGTTATTGACTCTTTTTTTGTTGTTTGATTATGAGGTTAAAGTGCTTTCGAAAATCATTCAACAGAGTGTAATAGTGGGTAGGAAGAGTTAGTTATATACAAAAAGGGACATGGTGGAAGGCGACCATGTCCTTTTTTTCTAACCCTAAGCGCATGGTGTCCCCCTTGCGGGGTTGACACCATGCGCTTAGGAAGGGCTTTGTGGGTGAGTTCGGGGAGGTTTTTTGGGGTGGAGTGGTCTAAGCGTTTGTGTGAGAGGTTCATCGCCCCGGGGACAGCGAGCAATCTGAATCGGAAATGAACGACTTTGTTGGAAAGTTATTGACTCTTTTTTGTTGTTTGATTATGAGGTTAAAGTGCTTTCGAAAATCATTCAACAGAGTGTAATAGTGGGTAGGAAGAGTTAGTTATATACAAAAAGGGACATAGTGGAAGGCGACCATGTCCCTTTTTTCTAGCCCTAAGCGGTGCGTGGTTGACACCATGTGCTTAGGAAGGGCTTTGTGGGTGAGTTCGGGGAGGTGTTGGGGTTAGTGGGTTGATGGATTGGAGTGGTGTAAATGTTTGTGTGAGAGGTTTGTTGCTCCGAGGACAGCGAGCAATCTGAAGCGGAAATAAACGACTTTGTTGGAAGGTTATTAACTCTTTTTTGTTGTCTGATTATCAGGTTAAAGTGCTTTCAAAAATTATTCAAAAGAGTATAATAATGAGTAGAAAGAGTTAGTTACATACAAAGGGGACATGGGGAGGAGTTTTAAGATGATCGAGCAGTTAAAGAAAAGCATGTATGATTTAGTCGTTGAAACATCCACAAAGTTACCGAAAGACGTACGCCGTGCGATTGCGGGCGCGAAGGCACGTGAAAATGCCGGAACGCGTGCAGCGATGTCACTTGCGACGATTACAAACAACATTTCAATGGCAGACGAGAACCTTTCACCAATTTGTCAGGATACAGGACTGCCTACGTTTAAAATTAAAACACCAATTGGGGTTAATCAACTTGAAATCAAAGAAGCGATTTACTGGGCAATCAATGAAGCAACGAAACACGGAAAGCTTCGTCCAAACTCAGTGGACTCACTAACAGGTCACAACAGTGGGGACAACTTAGGACCAGGAACACCGGTGATTAAGTTTGAACAATGGGAAAAAGACTACATTGACGCACGTTTAATTTTAAAAGGTGGCGGCTGTGAAAATAAAAACATTCAATATAGCTTACCATGTGAACTAGAAGGACTTGGCCGCGCGGGCCGTGATCTAGATGGTATCCGTAAATGTATTATGCATTCGGTGTACCAAGCACAAGGACAAGGCTGTAGTGCCGGCGTCATCGGCGTTGGAATCGGTGGCGACCGTACATCAGGCTATGAACTAGCAAAGGAACAGCTATTTAGAAGCTTAGATGATGAAAATCCAAACCAAGAATTAAAGCAATTAGAAGCATACATTATGGAAAATGCAAACAAACTAGGTATTGGTACGATGGGCTTTGGTGGGGAAACAACGCTACTTGGCTGTAAAATTGGCGTGATGAACCGTATTCCTGCAAGTTTCTTCGTATCGGTTGCGTACAACTGTTGGGCATACCGTCGTTTAGGCATCAAGCTTGATGCTGCAACAGGCATGGTTCAAGAGTGGCTTTATCAAGAAGGCGAAGAAATTGATTTCCGTAAAGAAGCGGAACAAAAAGAAGAAGAAGTCGCAGAAGAAACACGTGAGATTGTCCTTCAAGCACCAATTACAGAAGAACAAATTCGCGAGTTAAAAGTCGGTGACGTTGTGCGCATTAACGGCATGATGTACACTGGCCGCGATGCGATTCATAAATATTTAAGCGACAACGATTCACCTGTGGATTTAAATGGCCAAGTCATTTATCACTGTGGACCGGTTATGTTAAAAGACGAAGACGGCAAGTGGCATGTGACGGCGGCTGGCCCGACAACGAGTATTCGTGAAGAGCCTTATCAAGGGGACATCATGAAGAAATTTGGCATTCGCGCGGTAATCGGAAAAGGGGGCATGGGTCCGAAAACACTCGCGGCCTTAAAAGAGCACGGCGGCGTGTACTTAAACGCAATCGGTGGTGCAGCGCAATATTACGCAGACTGCATTAAATCGGTTGAAGGCGTTGACCTGATGCAGTTTGGCATTCCAGAAGCAATGTGGCACTTAAAAGTTGAAGGGTTCACAGCGGTTGTAACGATGGATTCACACGGAAACAGTCTACATGAAGATGTGGATAAATCATCGCTTGAAAAACTATCACAGTTTAAAGAGCCTGTTTTTAAATAAGTATCAACAAGTCGAGTATGAAACCATATAGGTCACATACTCGACTTTTTTGATGGATTAGATGAATGTTTTTTTTACAAGTTATAGTAAGGCAGAAAGAGAAAAGAAAGGAGAGGATAAAATAGGTTGTGTAAAAGGAAGGATATGCCCTCTCTTTTATGCAGCTTTTTTTATGATGAGAGAACGTTACGAACATTCGTTAAACGTTTACGTCTAGAAAGTGATACGTAAGAAGCACTTCTGTTCTCTTTTCTTTTTTAGATGGTAAACACTGTCTCGTATGAACGAATGATGCAAACAGATACTAAACGTAAATGAACATGGAAAGGAGCAACTGTATGCGTCGTGGAATCCTTTTCTTTTTTGCCTTTCTATTCGCATTTACATCATTCGCATCGGCTACCGCTTATTCAAACAAACCATTAAGCTGGGGCTTTAGTAAAAGTAAAAACCATAAACAAGCATCCGCAGGTAAACAGCTTGAAACGCTGTTGACAAAATATGATGGCTTCTATCTTGGAGCTGAGGATCAAAAAAACATTTACTTAACGTTTGATAACGGCTATGAAAATGGCTACACAGAACAAGTACTAGACGTATTAAAAGAGAAAAAAGTACCCGCTGCCTTTTTCGTGACCGGTCATTATTTAAAAGACCGACCCGATTTAGTAAAGCGTATGGTCAAAGAAGGCCACATTGTCGGCAATCACTCGTGGCATCATCCAGACTTAACACAAGTGGACGATGACCGCCTCCGTGAAGAATTAGACCGTGTAAAACGTGAGTATGAACAACTAACTGGTCGCAATGACATGCAGTATTTACGTCCACCTCGTGGTATTTTTAGTGAACGCACACTCGCTCTAGCACGTGATGAAGGCTACATTAGTGTCTTTTGGTCACTTGCTTTTGTGGATTGGTTCACCGACCAACAAAAAGGATGGCGCTATTCTTATGACAACATCATGAGCCAAGTTCATCCAGGTGCGATTTTACTGCTTCATACTGTATCCAAAGACAACGCAGATGCATTAGGAAAAGCGATTGATGATTTGCGTAAAGAAGGATACGAGTTCAAAAGCATTGACGAACTGACCGCAGAAAAAAACATGTCACCGATTTTACGATAAACAGGCTGATCCGAACGGGTCAGCCACGTTTACGTTGTGCGATAATCGGAAAAAGATGAAACGAGGAAGGAAAACGTGTTATTCTTATTTGAGTTGTGTTTGACATGAAAATCACGTAATCGGAGTTGTAAATAGATGAACAAACAAAAAACAGGAGTGAAAGTGGAAAAAGGTCAAAAGTTTCCACTCACGATCAAACGTCTCGGCATCAACGGTGAAGGTGTCGGCTATTTTAAAAAACAAGTTGTTTTCGTACCAGGGGCATTGCCAAACGAAGAAGTGGTCGCAGAAGTGACCAATGTACGTAATAACTTCGCAGAAGCGAAAATCAATAAAATTCGTAAAAAGTCACCCGATCGCACAAACCCACCATGTCCAATCTACGAACAATGCGGGGGCTGTCAACTTCAGCACTTATCGTACAGTGGACAACTAGACGCGAAGCGAGATATCGTCCTTCAAGCGTTCGAACGCCATACAAGTCAACAAAACATCGCAAGTAAAACACGTTTCACAATCGGCATGGAAGATCCATGGCGCTACCGAAACAAATCGCAGTTTCAAGTTGGTTTAGACAAAAAAGGGAAGATCATCGCAGGACTATATGGTATTAACTCACATCGTCTCATTGACATTGAGAACTGTCCGATTCAGCACGAATCTACAAACAAAGTCACAAAGGTTGTAAAAACGATTCTACAGGACTTGAAAATTCCTATTTATAACGAGCGCAAAAGAAGCGGCATCATTCGTACGATTGTGTCACGTGTTGGGTTCCAAACAGGTGAAGTACAAATCGTCTTAATTACCGCTAAACGTGACATTCCGCGTAAAGAGCTACTGATTGAAGAGATTCAACGTCGCTTACCGGAAGTCAAATCGATTGTGCAAAACGTAAACGGTCAAAAAACATCACTGATTTTCGGAGATGAAACGTTTACACTCGCAAACAAAGACGTCATCCAAGAAACATTAGGAGACATCTCATTTGAACTATCCGCGCGTGCATTCTTTCAATTGAATCCGATTCAAACGGTGAAGTTGTATGACGAAGTGAAAAAAGCAGCGGCACTCACAGGTAACGAAAAGATCGTCGATGCATACTGCGGAGTCGGAACGATTGGGCTATGGCTCGCAAAAGACGCCAAAGAAATCCGCGGTATGGACACGATTGAAGAATCGATTGTCGACGCGCGCAAAAACGCCAAACGACACGGCTTCAATCACGCCACGTACGTCACAGGCCCAGCCGAAAAATGGCTCCCAAAATGGGTCAAAGAAGGCTGGAAACCAGACGTCGTTGTCGTCGATCCACCACGAACAGGCTGTGACGACAAACTCCTAAACGCGATCATGCAGGTAAAACCGAAAAAGGTTGTGTATGTATCGTGTAATCCTTCTACATTGGCAAAGGACATAAAACAGCTATCGAAGTTTTATGAAGTGGAATATGTGCAACCTGTGGATATGTTTCCGCATACGGCGCACGTGGAGTGCGTAGCAGGTATATCTCGCATTGATTAAACCCTAATTTATCAATGGTTTAGGCAACCCTGTTAAATAGAAATTTAAATAAAGAATATTCTGTCAACTTAAAAATTCACCTAAGTGATTTAAAGTTTGAAAGCGGTACTCGATTAATGGAGTGCCGTTTTCTTTTACTCGTATACTTTTGATTAACTTATTTACTGTTAGGTTGGTGATATCGGAAGCTGTTGAGATTTCTCTTAATAAAGCTTTAAGGTTTTCAATTTCCTCGATATCGTCCTTCTTATCTAAAATGTATTGCAAATGTGCTTCATCAGTTTTTAATGCATTAATTTCTTTATCTAAGGAGCTAACAGCATGTTGATAATCTAACTTGCTTATTGTTTCTTCCATCAAAAGAGTAAGTAATTTAGATTTTCTAACTTGAACACTTTCAATTTTTGATTTCACTGTTGTTAATTTCTTTAAAAGTCTTTTGTATTCTCTTTGGTTAATTTCTAGTAATCTCTGACTGGTATCTGAGTTCAAGATTAACTCACCACATTGTTTTGTATCAGTTAGGATTTTTTCGATAATTGAAGTTTCCTTAACAGCATGATGTGTGCATGCTTTTTTTGAAAGCTTAACGTAACGGCCACAAATATAACCTTTACGGTTATACTTATAATGCATCGCTGTACCGCAGTCATTACACGTGATAATACCAGAAAACAAATGTTTACAAGAGGAAATACGTTTCTTTGCACGACTTCTGATTAAATCTTGTACCAAATCAAAAGTAGCTTCTGATATAAGAGGCTCGTGAGTGTTAGGGACTATAATCATCTGTTCTTTCGGATTTATAACTCGGACTTTGTTTGTTACACTTAGCGTAGTTTCACGCTGTTGTACAAGGTTTCCTGTATAGTGAGGGTTCTCAAGGATAAATCTTACGCTGCTACCATGCCATTTCGGACTAGAGTTCTTTTTTTCTGCCAAAGTAGAAGGAGAAGTAACCCCTTTAACATATAACTCCTTTGCAATTGCATCAAAACCTCTACCGGAGATGTATTGTTCATAAATCCATTTAACTACTTCAGGAGAACGGTCATCCCTCAAGAATAGCTTTCCATTATGGATTTCATATCCATAGGGTGGATGTGCTCCCTTGAACAACCCCTTTGCAGCTCTTGCTTTTAAAGAACTTTTAACACGCTCACTTGTGCGTTGAGACTCTTCTTCGTAAAGCCATGTATACAGTCCGTACTTACTCACATCACCATTAATACTGTTTATTGCTCCATCTAGAGTAATAATACCAATACGATTTTGTTGAGCAATATCACGAATTTGATAGGATAAACTCCCGTTTCTAGCCAGCCTAGACAGTTCTTTTGCAATAATCACATCAAAATTCTTATTCTTAGCATCTTGAATTAGGCGTTGAAGGTTCTCACGATTTCCAGTTGTTCCAGTCTCTACATCAATATAAAAGTCATGGAGAGACCAATTGTTCTCTTGGATATAATTAATAAAGATATTCTTTTGGTTTGCTATCGATGATTTTTGTTCTTCTTTATCAGTTGAAACACGAATGTAACTTGCACATCTCATTTCATTTTCCTCCTTGAGATGTACCAGCCTTCTTAGGTTAATCTTATAATAGATAATAAACATAAAAATAGTCAAAAGAAAAACCCATGTCTTTTTACAAGACAATGGGTTTAAGATGCTTCTGCTTCACTAAAACGATAGTGAACTTCAAGAGTTTTATCTTCATTTACATCTATCTTAGATATAAACGTATTAACAGTCATGAGATTGAATTTTTTAAATTCAAAAGCATTCATAAGTTCCTTTCTGACTTTAGAATTTGTTTGTGGTGTTTTTAAATAGTCTATTTTAGTTTGAATTTTGGTTATTTCTGCTTTTTTTATAGATAATTTCTTTCGTTGCTTTTGGATAGAATGCATTAAGTCACTTTTTTTTGAGGGCTCATCGAATATATCATCCTCAAGACTATCAATTCGGTTTTCTATAGTTCGAACTTCAAATTGTAATGCTGATAATTGACCATCAAGCTTCCTGATTAATTGTTTCAATTTACGCTCAGCTTTTTGGCTAAGAACATCAAAATTTAATTGATTAAATTTAACTAATTCTTCACTTAACTTTGATATGAGTTTATTCTCACTAACAGCGTGATTGGAACAATATTTAGCCCCTTTCTTTGAATAAGTTGAACATACATATGAACCTTTCCCCCAACCCCTTTTGAAACTAAGTTTACTACCACAGTCTTTACAGTATAGGATGTTTGAAAACAAATGGTGCTGTGCTTTTGCTCCAGACTTAGGTTTGGAAGCTTTTAAATGTTGTACATCATCAAAAACATATTTGGGAATAATTGCTGTATGCGTACCGTCTGTTCTAATAATATTTTCTTCAGATTTTTTCTTGCGTTTACGCTCTTCATTAGCAAAGTATGTTTCTTCAACTGATTGAACAAGATTACCAATATACGCTTCATTTTCAAGTATTCCGTAAATAGTTGTATCATTCCAGTTTGCTGTGGCATTACGTTTCCTAGCAATCATTGATGGTGTAGGAATTTGCTCATCTTGGAGTTCTTTTGCAATACTTTTGGCTCCTTTACCATTAAGGTAACTATAATATATTCTTTGTACAACTTTTACTGTTTCATCGTTCCGTGGATATAGTTTTTTATCTTCAATATAATATCCATAAGGAGCAATTGAACCAGTGAATTCACCTCTTTTAGCATTCATACGAATAGAGTTTTTCACTCTTTTGGAAATTCTTTCTGCTTCTTTTTGTGCATCAGCTCCAATTTGTGTAATACATTCGTATCCTTTTTTAAAGGTGTCCAATTCACCATCCACACTGATAAGGTTAATATTTCTTTTAGTTGCGAGTTCACGAATTTTTTCAAAGGTCGTCACGCTTCTTGCAAGTCGGCTCCCTTCTTTTACAACGATAACTTGAATAAATCCTTTTTCCATATCATCTAAAAGCTTTTTAAACATTGGTCGGTCACTAATTAACCCAGATACTTCATCCTCATAAGTTCCATGTAAGGGCCAATTATTTTCTTTAATAATTTCCATACATAGTTCTTTCTGGTTTCTTTTTGAAATTTTTTGTTCTTCACGTTCTGTAGAAACTCGAATATAAATTGCTGCATTCTTCATTTTAAGCCGCCTCCATAGTTTTCTCTTCGTCGGTGTATTGTTCGTCCAATATTGACTCAATAACCTTTTGTATCTCAATATCCAAAATTGTTTTCATTTTATCCTCAAAGGTAGGTTGATTATTTCCAAAGAATTGTTTTTTTAGTTCCATCTATAAAACCTCCAAATTTTGATTGGATGGTTAACAAGAAGAACAGCGCTGTAATTAAAAGTTAAAACCATCTTGATGTGTTTCAATAATACAAAGAATAAAAGTCGAAAAGTAGAAAAACGCCAAAAACTTTTTAGGACTTTAGACTTATTTTGTAAGTGGGGAAAAATATATTCACAGAAAGATAGATATTAAGATTATATATTAGAGGTGGACTACAGTTGAGTTTACTTCTAAGCTATTTAGCAACATAGAAAGAAATAGAATAACTTAGAAAAACGTAGAAAATCGTTGAATAACATAGAATTTTATGCTTTTTTTCTAAAATCATTTTATCGAACCCTAGTTCGTGTTAAGGTTGAATTATAGAGTAGAGAACTAAGGTAAATAAGCTAATCAATCTATTATTTTTTAGTAGCAGCTTTTCCGTTGCTTCAGCTGTTTTGAGGTAGTCGCTTCTGCGAAGAAAATAATCGGCTCAGGTAGGAGGTTTGTGCTTTTGAAACAAGAATGGGATAAGTATTTGAAAAAAGCGAAAGCATCTTTAGAAGCTGAAGGACTCAAAATAGAAGAACATCACATAAAATTGGTAAAAAAGAATTTAGATGGTGAAATAACAGATGAGGAGTTTAATGAAGAAGTTATCAAAATGGCGAAAGCGAAATGGGGAATACGATGAAAAATTCAATTGCACTATTAGAAGAGGCCAGAGAAGGTTCTTTGAGGTGGATGGAAGAGAGAGAGAAGGAAGTATGTCACTCTCCAGAAGACTTTACTTGGCTTAAAAGATACATGAATGAAATAGTCGAGTTCCTAGATTACTCTGAAGGATTGTCCAAGATAACCGATAGTAATTTAGAAGAAGATAAAAATCACGCTATACAATCAATAGACAACATCTTAGCAACTAATCATTACGAAAAGTACGAAGAGCCAGTATGGAAAGCCATATCGAATAGTTTTGGATTTAATGTAGTGGATAGAATTCGAGCTAATATGTCTGTTTTAGAGCTGTTTCAAGGAGCGATAATAGTGAATAAACACGAAGAAGTCCTAAATACATTGAAAAAGTTGGAAAAACAATGAGCGTTGTATTCTTAACTTCAGAAGAGCGAGATTTGTATGAGCATTACATATTCAAACTAGAAAGCTCAAGAACAGCAGCCGAAGCAAAGATATATCAAAGAAAAATAAAAGCAATTTTGTGGAAAGGTAGGACTAGGAATGAAACTAAATCCTGAAGATAATCGTGATATTTTAAAAGAAATAGTAGAAGACAAGCATTCTGAAGAAAAAATAGAATTCATGAAAGAAGCTAAGCAGATTGTTTCTTCTAGAAAAGACCGTAAGAAATGAAGAGTAATTATTTATCTGTTTATGAAGCTGTCCAGAATGAGCGTAAGAAGATTGCAAAAAGGCTATGCGATAAACTCGATGCAGAAGAGATTTCCGCAGCAACTGGCCTGAAGATATACGAAATAAACAAGCTTATTGAAGAAAAACAAGCCGATTTTTTTCAATGGTTATGCGATAATTTGCCAGAAGAAAATGCCTAAGATACAATTAATAAGACACACAGTTTTCTAGAGCAATCTGTATGTCTGTCAATCAAAAAACCACCTTCTCTCGCAATGTAACAAAGGTGGTTTTTTGACGTTTTTTTATTTAGTTAATAATGTCGTTATTCCATCGGGGACAGGACTCCCGTTTAACTGTTAACTACCATTAGAGCAATAATAATGGTCTGAGCCCTTATAATATAAGGAATAGAGCTATATTGAAACGTAGTTAACAGCAGAAAAGGACTCTCGTTTAACTGTTAACTACCATTAGAGCAATAATAGTGGTCTGAGCCCTTATAACATAAGGGATAGAGCCATATTGTACGTAGTTAGCAGTAGAAGAGGACTCCTGTTTAACTGTTAACTACCATTAGAGCAATAATAATGGTCTGAGCCCTTATAACATAAGGGATAGAGCCATATTGTACGTAGTTAGCAGTAGAAGAGGACTCCTGTTTAACTGTTAACTACCATTAGAGCAATAATAATGGTCTGAGCCTTTGTAAAATAAGGGATAGAGCCATATTGAAACGTAGTTAACAGTGGAAAAGGACTCTCGTTTAACTGTTAACTACCATTAGAGCAATAATAATGGTCTGAGCCCTTATAACATAAGGGATAGAGCCATATTGTACGTAGTTAGCAGTAGAAGAGGACTCCTGTTTAACTGTTAACTACCATTAGAGCAATAATAATGGTCTGAGCCCTTATAACATAAGGGATAGAGCCATATTGTACGTAGTTAGCAGTAGAAGAGGACTCCTGTTTAACTGTTAACTACCATTAGAGCAATAATAATGGTCTGAGCCCTTATAACATAAGGGATAGAGCCATATTGTACGTAGTTAGCAGTAGAAGAGGACTCCTGTTTAACTGTTAACTACCATTAGAGCAATAATAATGGTCTGAGCCCTTATAACATAAGGGATAGAGCCATATTGTACGTAGTTAGCAGTAGAAGAGGACTCCTGTTTAACTGTTAACTACCATTAGAGCAATAATAATGGTCTGAGCCTTTGTAAAATAAGGGATAGAGCCATATTGAAACGTAGTTAACAGTGGAAAAGGACTCTCGTTTAACTGTTAACTACCATTAGAGCAATAATAATGGTCTGAGCCTTTGTAAAATAAGGGATAGAGCCATATTGAAACGTAGTTAACAGTGGAAAAGGACTCTCGTTTAACTGTTAACTACCATTAGAGCAATAATAATGGTCTGAGCCCTTGTAAAATAAGGGATAGAGCCATATTGTACGTAGTTAGCAGCAGAAAAGGACTCCTGTTTAACTGTTAACTAACGTTTTGATAGTATTTTATTCACCATTAGGAACGTTATGCTGTTCACGTAACACCCACATAATATCCAGTAGAGTAAATTGGTTCTGTAAATCCCTATCTATTTGAAATGTTTTGTCATTGAAAATATCATCGACTAAATTAAGCAGTTTGGATTTTTCATTCTCGGCTAGACCTTCGACAAATGTATCAAACAGCATCTCTTTTGTGGTTTCTTCTGATATCTTATTCTGAATGGTATTAAGAACTTCATCTTCATTAATATTTGAAAGAATTGTTTTCAAACTTATAAATCGATTTTTATTGTATTCAACTCTTCTGTTATTTGTAATTTCCTCGTAGCTTAACATGTGATATCCTCCCAAAAGCAGCTTCTAGATGTATAAAAGTCTATTTTATTAATATCTTAAATTGTTGGCAAGGGTAGAGAACTTTTTAGTGTGTTAATCGAGATGTGACTTAAAGAGGCTTATCTATCCAGTAATATAATCATGCTCAGCAAAATAATATTGATATTTCAACCATTTTTGATGAAATTCATATGTTTATTGTTAAAGTAATTCAAAAATATAAAGGGATTGTATTTGGTGAAGTTTACATTAAAACAAAAAACTATTGATTAATAATAAATAACAATTTTAAAAGTTGCCCTAGGAAAAAATAAATTTACTTGAAAATGATAAATAGGAACAATTTAGTATGTGGCGAAGCGCTCCTCATTTGGGTGGTAGGCATCCTCTGTGTTGTATAAAAGACGGCAAACTAATTATCCGAAGGCATCCCGTCTTGCCTTTGGCTCCGGCTAACTGCCGGTGTTCTCCCGTTAGATGGGCATCACATTTCCCAGAGTAGCAACTAAGAGTTAGTTGACTACACATCCCGTGCCTGTCGCTTTTGCGAGGTAGTCTAGAACGTTTACTGTGGTAGTAAGTTTGGTAAAGCAGGACCTGTGGCAAATTGAGCAAGTTTACTTGTTCAGCGTTTTAGTTGCAATTTTTTATGCATTTTCTACCCTTTAGTAAAGGGGTAATTTTTTGACGCTGCGCTTTAGTATTCAATCAACTTATAAAAACAAACCTTAAACATTAAAAAAACAAGGGATTAGGAATTATTTATAATTCTAAATCATTGATAGACCAGTTTAGCCTAAGTACTATTTCAATTGAATAATCTTGTAATAGTATTCTCGCAAAACTGCTGTATATATCAAATAATAGAGTAAGGTCAGATGGATAGTCCAAATATCGTGTTAACCATGAGGAACCTACTACAACGATTAAAAAATGAATATAGTAACAATACATAAAGAAGTAAATACAAAAAGACACTTTCATTAAAAAGTGTCTTTTTGTATTTACTTCTCGATTGTATCTAAGGGCACTGTGTTTTTCTAATTTTAGAAACGTAGCATCCCTCGTTTAAAATAATCATACGCATCATACCTTAGCTTCAAGGCCCTTACATAATATCAGAAGCTGCAAATTATGCAACAATTTATCACTTTTCTTATTAGTAGTATTTGTTGTTAGTTAGAGAAGATTTGTACAGTTAATTTACTATATCTGTTAAAATAGGTATATAGAATGAGAGCATTGTCGGTAAATAAGGGGGATTGCTAAGTGGGATTATCAGAAGCGGATACAAGAAGTAAGTTGATTGACCCTAAATTAAAAGATGCCGGTTGGAATGAAGCACAAATACAACGTGAATATAAAGTGACAGATGGACGGATTACGTTCGATGGTAAAAAAGGTGTTCGTAGCAATCCACAATACGCAGATTATTTACTTCGTTATAAGTCATCAGTACGGATTGCTTTAATAGAAGCCAAGAAAGAAGAACTTGGTCACTTAGAAGGCTTAAAGCAAGTTAAGGATTATGCTCTGAAAATGGGTATTCGTTTTGCTTATACAACTAATGGTCACGAAATTGAGTTCATTGATATTGAAAACAATACTCAAGAAACGGTCCAGTCCTTCCACTCGCCAGAAGAACTGTGGAAAATGTACCAAGAAGGCTTAGAGCTAAAAAATAAAGACTGGGTTAAAGCATTGCTTCAAGATTACTATGAGGAGACAGGGATAGGAATTAATAAAAGAAGTCCACGCTATTATCAGGAAAAAGCAGTTCAAAAGGTAATAGAAGCGGTAATTGAAGGAGAAAAGCGTGTTCTAGTAAACATGGCAACTGGAACCGGTAAGACATTTACATCTGTTCAAACCATCTATAAACTATGGTCTTCTAAAGCTGTAAAAAGAATTTTATTTATAGTGGATAGAAATATTTTAGCTGACCAAGCTTTTAAAGATTTTGACACTGCTTTTGAAAAAGGAGCTTGTTGGAGATTAAGGCCTGATGAAAAAAGTTTTAATAAGGGCAGGAGCGTATACTTCGGTATTTATCAGAGTCTTGTAGGGACGGAAGATGATGAAGGAAACCCAACTGGTAAAAGAGAAGACAGGTTTAAAGAGTTTCCTCCTGACTTTTTTGATTTAATTGTTATCGATGAGTGCCACCGGGGGGGTGCAAATGAAGAAGGGCAATGGTTTAGGTTATTAGAATACTTTAAGTCAGCGGTTCAAGTTGGATTAACTGCTACTCCGAGGAGAACAGAGTCAGTCAACACCTATTCATATTTTGGAGAACCAGTTGTAACTTATAGTTTAAAAGATGGAATTAATGATGGTTATCTTGCTCCTTATGTTATTAAGCGAGTTCGCTCTGAACTTGATACCTTTGGTTTTCAACCTGAAGGATATCTCCTAGATGTTCATGGGAACGAAATTGAGGAAAAAAACTTTGAAATGAAGGACTTTGAACGTAAGTTGTCATTTCCTGAAAGAACTCGTTTCTATGCAAAGCATTTGATAAATCATTTATATAAGACTGATTTGTTAGGGAAAACGATTATCTTTTGTGTAGACCAACGACATGCTGCTGATATGGCTAAGTATGTAAATGAAGCATATAAGAAGCTAGTAAAAGAAAAAGGTTTACCAGAAATTACTGATTATGCATTGCGAATTACAAGTAATGATAAGAGCCAAAATGGACGATATTTAGACCTTGAACGATTTCAAGACCTAGAACAACAAGTGCCAGTAGTAGTAACAACTTCAAAATTACTGACTACAGGAGTAGATGTTAAAAACATAAAAAACATCGTAATCTTTACCCAGATAGGCTCTATGTCGGAATTTAAACAGATTATTGGTCGTGGAACCCGGATATACGATACTGGCAATGAATTAACTCAGAAGCTTGGCTTCACCATTCTTGAGTATGGAAATACATCAACAAGTCTTTTCTATGACCCGGAGTTTGACGGAGAGCCTGAGTTTATTGACAATGAAGATGAGGACGATACTGGCAACGGAGATGATGGTGACAATGGGGGAGACGATGATTTTGGAACTAATGGTGGAGATGACGAAGAAGTTGTAAAGCGAGTAAGATATCGTCTATCTGACGATTTCATGCGAGACCAAGTTCGAGAGTCAATGGAAGTTCTAAATCTTCTTGGAGAAGATGGTCAAACGCTATCTCCTTCTGAGTTCATTCAGTATCATTCAGGAAAGATAAGAACAATGTATGCTGATGCAGAAGCATTTAGGCAAGCATGGGAAAATCCGAAATCGAGAAAAATGATATTTGAAAAAGTAGAAGAGATGAGCATCAAAGTTGATACATTAGCAGAATTATTCTGTATTGAACATGACCGCAAAGATGTTGATTTATTTGATATAATAATGAACTTAGCCTTCGGTTATCAATTTAAGTCAAAGTCAGACCGTATAAAAGAATTTAAAAAGCAACATAAAGAGTTTTTTAAAAAATACAAAGAACAGGCTAGTGAAGTGTTAGAGACAATACTTGAAATCTATGAGTATGAAGAGTATAAACCACTGCAAATTAGTCCAGATGTGTTCAGAACTAGCCGTTTCAGAGACTTAAATATAAGCACGATAAATGATGTTCAAGAGGTCTTTGGTTCAAAAGATGAAATGTTGTCGGCATTTAAATATGTTCAGTCGCATTTTTATGAAGGGAAGTATACAGCATGACAAGAGATAGTTTAGAGAATTTAATAAAAAATTGTACAAACATTTTAAGAACCGATGATGGAATTAGTGGTTCTGTTCACTATACGGAGGCATTAAGCTGGATTTTGTTTCTGAAATTTCTTGATGACCAAGAAAAAGAGGCAGCTCTTGAAGCTGAAATGGAATTTGAAGAATACGATTACATTCTTGATGAAAAGTATCGCTGGGGAAGCTGGGCTAAGAACCCGGATTTAACGGGTACGGAGTTAATTAAATTCGTTAATGAAGAACTCATTCCTTATCTGGCAGCACTTAGGGGAGAGAAGAAGGCGGATAGACGTGAAGTTATTAGTTCTATTTTCTCTGAGGTTACAAACCGTGTGAATAGCGGATATTTACTTAAAGATGTGCTATTAAAAATTGATGATATTCAATTTAATAGTTCTGATGATATTCATACCTTATCAGTATTATATGAAAGCTTACTTCAAAAAATGGGTGATGATGGTGGTAACTCTGGTGAGTTTTATACACCTCGCCCAGTAGTACGCTTTATTGTTGAAACAATTGGTCCGGAAATTGGACAGACAATTTTTGACCCAGCTGCGGGTTCCTGTGGTTTCTTAGTAGAGAGTAATGATTACTTGAGCTCTAAAGCTGATACTGCAGCAAAAGTAAGAAAATTAAAAGAAGAAACATTCTATGGAAAAGAAAAAACTCCTTTAGCGTACCTTTTAGGACTTATGAATATGCTTCTTCATGGCGTCGACTATCCGCAGATTGAGAAGACCAATACTTTAAACGTAAATATTAGAGAAATCGATGAGTCAGATAAATTCGATATCATTATGGCTAATCCACCATTTGGTGGAAAAGAGCAAAAGATTATTCAACAGAACTTCCCTTACCAAACACAGTCGACGGAAGTTCTCTTCCTTCAATATATAATGAAATCATTAAAGTTCGATGGGAAAGCTGGTGTAGTTGTTCCAGAAGGTGTGTTATTTCAGACTAATAACTGTGCTTATAAGGCTGTAAAGAAAGAATTAATAGAGAAGTTTAATTTACATAGTATAGTGAGTTTGCCCAATGGAGTATTCCTGCCATACTCACCTGTTAAAACTTCTATACTATTCTTTGACAAAACTAAAACAACTAAAGACGTTTGGTTTTATGAAATACCGTTAATTGAGGGGAAAAAACTAACAAAAAATAACGGTATTTCTTTAAAACATTTTGAACATGCAAGTAAAATCTTTAAAGAAAGAAAAGAGACAGAACATAGTTGGTTGGTATCAACAGAAGAAATATTTGGAAATGATATAAACCTATCTGCAAGTCAATATAACCCTCACAAGAATGAGGAAGAGGACTTAATGGAACCAGAAGATTATTCAAAAGAAATTCAAATTTTATTAGAGGATGCTCTATCGTTGGTTTCTTCCTTTGATATAAGTGGTGATAGAAAGTGAGTAAAAAATACGAAAAATTTATTGATAAAGCAATAGTTCCTCTTGAAGAACAACCTTATGAACTGCCTGAGAGTTGGCAATGGGTTTTACTTGATAGTGTAGGAGAAATAAATCCTAGAAATAAAGTCCTTAAAGATGATGATATTGTTTCATTTGTTCCCATGGCTTCTGTGGATGACAAAAAAGGTATATATCTTGGGGAAGAGAAAAAGACTTGGGTAGAATTAAAAAAAGGTTATACTCATATGGCTGAGAATGATGTGATTTTTGCTAAAATTACTCCTTGTATGGAAAATGGGAAGTGTGTAGTTTTAACAAACCTAGTAAATGGTTATGGGGCTGGTTCAACAGAATTTCATGTATTCCGTTCAGTTGGTGCAACTGTTCCAGAATTTTTACATGCATTTTTAAGACAGAAATCTTTCAGAAAATACGCTGAAAAGAATATGACTGGCTCTGCAGGGCAAAAGCGTGTGCCTACAAAGTGGTTTAAAAATATTTGCTTCCCTTTACCTCCTATTGAAGAGCAAAGAAGGATTGTTGAAAAGTTAAGGAATTCCTTTGATATTATTGATAATGCCAAAGATAAAATTAATCACGCTAGAGAATTAATTTCCAGACGTCGCGAAGCCTTATTTAGAAGAGCTTTTAGAGGTGAGTTAGTCCAACAAGAAATTGAAGAAGGGAATACTAATGAGTTATTACAAGAAATTGAACAATACCGGAGCGAAGGAAAGAAAAAGGTAGAAATTGTACCGATAGGTATTGAAGAATATCCTTATGCAATCCCAGAAAGCTGGAGTTGGGTTCAAACACAAGATTTAATGAAGTGGTCCTCAGGTGGTACTCCAAAATCAAGTGTAAAGGAATATTATGGTGGAGAAATACCTTGGGCAGTTATAGGCGATTTAAATAATAATGTCGTTATTAAAACTGAGAAAACAATAACAGAAGAAGGTTTTAAGAATAGTAGTGCAAAGTGGATAAAACCCAACGCGGTTATGTTTGCTATGTATGGTGCGAGCGTAGGTAAAATGGGAATTGCGGGTGAGAGATTAACCAGCAACCAAGCCATTGCATTTACTGATGAAATATATCAAGGTATTTATAATAAGTCACTAGCGTTGCATAAATATAGTTTGAATTTTCAGTTTAATACTTTTTCGGATTTA
>NZ_QFRU01000010.1 GCF_003184905.1 Bacillus sp. CGMCC 1.16541 | reverse complement strand
CAAGGATAAAACGGTTTAAGCATAGGAAGTTGGAAATGTTAATCATTTATATATAGAATACGACTTGAGAGTATTTTCAGCTGCTTTTTAATTTTATGGCCTACGTTTAACACGAAAAAACCGAGACGAGAATTCGTTCATAGAATTCACCTCTCGGCCTGTTCTTTCTTCTTACTCTTCGCCTAACACACGATTTAAACGCTTGCGAAGCATGTCCATTCCACTTCCACCTGCTTGGAAGTGACGTAGCTTTCCTTCTTTGTCAAATACGTAGTAAGCTGGTACATATTTATTTTCAAATGCGTCTGTTAATTTGTGTTCGCTGTCAACGAAGATTGGTTGTGTAATGTCATGCCCCATTGCCATTGCTTCAATTACGCCCATATTTAAGTCGTCTTCTGAACGAGGCATGTGAACCGCTACAACGTTTAACTGATCATCGTACTCGTCACGTAACTCATTGATTTCTGGCATCGCTTCTTTACATAAGTAGCAGCTTACAGACCAAAAAAGTAAGTTTTATTTGTTACCTATTTCACAAGCGTATGCTTGCTTTTTAAAAGTTTAGTAGAACAACAGCGTGTTCTAACTTGATTCCCCCTGTCTTATCCATTACGATAATGACTATTAAGTGGGAATCAATCTCAATTACAATTCTTATATACACGCCTCATTTTTATAGTCAATACTTTTTTATAATTATTTTAATCTAAAATTCACTATAAAGAATGAACGAGTCTGAGACAACAGAGAAAACAACTCTGTTTAGTCCTGTTCGCAACATGTTTTGCCTCCACATCTACTATCATTCATCTAAAACATGTTGCCGATTACGCTTCTTTTTAGATGAATGAATCGATGCTTCTCTCCTCTTTCTCTCTCAATCTTCATTTTTAACCAATTGAATTCTCTCAACAACTAAAATGTTTGGAATAATATGTTAAGATAGAAAAATACATCGTTACTAAAAGGAAACAGACGACAAGGGAGAGATCGAAATGGAATATTATCAATTTTTACGACAATACGTCGGACAGGCCCCACTGATTTTACCTAGTTCGGTTGTGATAATTTTGAACGAACAAAATGAAGTGCTACTGCAAAAAAGACACGAAGGATCTTGGGGATTACCTGGTGGTTTGATGGAGTTGGGAGAAAGCTTTGAAGAAGTCGCAAAAAGAGAAGTACTTGAAGAAACAGGACTAACCGTTGAAAACATAACGTTCCTACAGGTATTTTCCGGCTCTGACTACTTTTTAACCATGCCAAACGGAGATCAACTGTATTCGGTCACCGCTGTTTATTATACAAAAGAAGTAAGCGGAGACTTAAAGATTGACTACAACGAATCCATAGAGATGAAGTACGTCTCAATGGATGACTTACCAAGTGAGTTAACCGCTACAAATCGTACCTTTATCGAAACATACCTTAATCATGAAAAGATGAATGTAAAATAACAAAGACAAACTGATCGTTTAGGGGGAAAGACGGATGAAATTTGTTCTTTTATTTGGTCCTCAAGCAGTCGGTAAAATGACTGTGGGACAGGAATTACAAAAGTTGACAGACTTAAAACTTTTTCATAACCATATGACCATTGATTTAGTCGCACCTATCTTCGAATTTAACTCAGAAATGTGGAGACTCGTGAACTTATTTCGCACAGAAATCTTTGAGTCCGTTGCAAAAAGTGATTTAGAAGGGTTAA
The DNA here is from genome assembly GCF_003184905.1 of Bacillus sp. CGMCC 1.16541. Lineage (GTDB taxonomy): Bacteria > Bacillota > Bacilli > Bacillales > Bacillaceae_H > Priestia. The sequence goes on along the minus strand of NZ_QFRU01000010.1, from coordinate 151,026 downwards.
TTTTTACGTATGTGTGGGCATTTGATACACAATCGGATTGGGATTATATCAGCAACGTGTGTGAAATTTTTGAATCTAAAGGCGGCACAGTTTACTTTGTAGAGCTTGAAGCTGACGTAAAAGAAAGAATAGAGCGAAACAAAAGTCCAAACAGACTTGCACATAAACCAACCAAGCGAAATGTAGAATGGTCGGAACAAGATTTAAAACAAACGATGGAAAAACATCGACTAAACTCCTACGAAGGAGAAATAAACAGAGAGAATTACCTAAAAATAAACAATACCCATTTCAGTGCAGTCGAAGTCGCTACGATCATTAAAGAAACATTTCGTTTATAAATAGAAAGAGGTTGGACATAATGAAATAATTCCTTCTCAAAGACGAACAATGGCTTTTCTATAATTGTTCGATTGTAATCACAAGTTCGTTCCATTGCGCTTCAGCCACTCGCTTTCCGCGGGGGAGGAAGCTGAGCCTCCTCGTTCAGCCTTTCCTCTATTTCCCGCAGGAGTCGAGTGTCTTACGCTCCATTCCACTATTCTTTTAAAAACACTTATGTCCCGTTCTCTTTTTGGCAAAAAGACCCTTCTGGGCACTTCTATGTCACCTAATGGATGTCACGCTTCTTAAATCGGCCACCACGTACTTCTGCGATGTCACCGACCGCTAAAAAGGCTCCTGGATCGAGCTCTTCAACAAGAGATTTTAGCTTTGATTCTTCTAATCGTGTAATCACACAGAACACGACTTTCTTGTCCTCTCCTGTGTACGCTCCTTCTCCGTGTAGATACGTCACGCCACGACCGAGACGAGCATTAATAGCCTCTCCGATTTCGCGGTATTGATCACTAATGATCCACGCTGATTTTGATTGTTCCATCCCTTGTACGACCGTATCAATCGACTTCGCTGCAATCACATACGCCAAAATCGAATACATTGCACGGTCCCAACTGAATACAAAGCCGGCTGCACCTAAAATGAATAGGTTAAAGAACATGACAATCTCACCAACAGAGAATGGCACTTTCTTATTAATAAGAATCGCTAAAATCTCCGTTCCATCTAGTGAGCCTCCGTAACGAATAACGAGCCCAATTCCGATTCCAAGAATCATTCCACCAAACACCGTCGCTAGTAACACGTCATCTGTAAACGCCGGAAGATGATGAAACATCGTCGTTAAAATCGATAAAAGTAAAATACCAAAAATCGTGGAAATCGCAAACGTCTTTCCAATCTGCTTGTACCCTAAAAATACAAACGGTAAGTTTAAAACAAAGAGGAATACCCCTAGCTTCACACCTGTAATATGTGAAAGCATAATCGAAATACCCGTAATCCCTCCGTCGACAACGTTGTTCGGTACTAAAAAGATTTCAAGTCCCGTTGCCATTAATAGTGCACCGATGCTGATAGCAATCACGCGCTTTAAAATTCCTACTAGCGTCAGTTTTCGGTGCTGTAATTTTGATTTTGTTAATTCTGCCATACAATCGCTTCTTTCTTTTTTATCTCTTGTTCATTATACCTTGAATCGTTTTCTTTTTCGACCAAAGCCTCCATACACATCAGCAAACACCAAAAATAGTTAATCAGTTGCTTGTCATAACCTACAACTGATTAACTATCTTCTTCAAAGTTAGACGTCGCAACCTACGTTCGTCTCATTTATTCTTTTTCAGACTGCTTATGTGACGGAGCATCATGATTCGTTCCTTCCTGAACAGACTCTCCTTCTTCAGTCAATGGTTCATCTAACGTAATCGCTTCTTCTTTTTTCGTTTGCAGCAATTCTTTTAACTCCTGCTTACTCGCACGTGACGTCAATACGTATAGAAAATCTCGCGGTTGAATGACCGTATTACCCGTCGGTGTAATAAGTTTATCATCACGAATAATTGCGTTAATTAACGCATGCTGTGGAAACGGAATATCAATCAATTTTTGACCAACAATCGCGGCATCTTCTTCCATTTCATACTCAATCATCTCAGCATTCGCTTTACCTAGTGACACAAGCTCTAACGAATGCATCGGTGTTGTTTTTTCTGGTCCAACTAATCCAAGTTTGTCAGCTAAATTTGTAATCGTTGACCCTTGAATGAGACAGCTCATTAATACAACGAAGAACACGACATTAAAAATGAGCTGACTATTTTCAACATGCGCTAACATCGGAAACGTTGCAAGAACGATTGGAACGGCTCCTTTTAATCCAGCCCATGATAAGAATAACAATTCTTTATTTGTATATCCCATCTTAATGGTTGATAAATACACCGCTACAGGTCGAGCGATTAACATTAAAATAAGCGCAATCGAGATACCTTTGAACATAATATCCCACGTAAAAAGTTCAGATGGAAACACAAGTAATCCTAAAATGACAAACATTAGAATTTGCATCATCCACGCAAACCCTTCTGAAAAACGAATGATTGAATGACGATACGCCACTTCTGTATTTCCAATGATAATCGCTGACACGTAAACGGCAAGTAACCCACTTCCGTTCATAAAAGCCGTGATGCCATAAATTAAGAGCGCAAACGCCGTAGCAAACACAGGATACAGTCCACTCGAATCAAGATTTAATCGATTAATAGCAGATACCGCTAATCGACCAAATAAATAACCAAGAACAATCCCTAGTCCCATCTGTACAAAGAACGAACCAATTAACTTCCACATGTTCGCATCAGGAAGGGTGATTAATTCGATCATCGCAATCGTTAAAAACACCGCCATCGGATCATTCGAACCTGATTCTGCTTCTAATGTCGCACCAATACGCGGCTTGACGTTTTGCCCTTTTAACACAGCAAAGACAGCAGCGGCATCGGTTGAACCAACAATGGCTCCGAATAAAACCGCTTCTAACCACCCAATACCTAAAATGTATTTGGCAGCAACCGCTACAATACCGGATGTTAATAAAACACCGACAGTCGCGAGAGAAAGAGCTGGAGGGATAACTGGTCGTAACGTACTCCATTTTGTTTGAAGACCCCCTTCAAACAAAATGATGACAAGTGCGAATACCCCGATTGTCTGTGCAATACTTGCATTATCAAAATGAATAATTCCTAACACATCACTGCCCATCACCATTCCCACGACAATGAACAGAACAAGTGCTGGCACACCTAACCTGGCAGAAAATTTTGTTGTGATGACCCCTGAAATGAGTAGAATGGCAGAAAGTAAGATAAAGGCATCTGTCGTAATAATTTCATTCAGCATTCGCTTCAACTCCTTTTCTATAAGTTCACATCAAGCTTGATGGACAGATCGGTTTGTCGATCGACTCCAATATAATGACGAGTTTCAGACGGGGTGGCGTGATGAAGTCGTTTTTGAATCAATGAAATCGCAATTCCTTTTGCGTACGCGTGATAGCCAAACGTTTTACGAAGGGTGTGAGTACCAATGGACCCCTCAATGCCTGCTTGCTTGGCGGCTTCATTAATAATTCGGTATGCTTGTTGACGTGTAATGGCTTCAGATGTTTTTTTTGATTTAAATAAATAGTCTGTCGCTTGAAGATGTCCTTCTTCAATGCATTGTTGAATCGCTTGACGAACATCACGATTTAAATACACGGGAGGATTTGTATAAACAGAGGATTGTAAATAATGAAGAAGGTCACCAGACTCACTCACCACATCTTTTACGTGCACATGCAGCAAGTCTTGACCACGTATACCTGTGTTCATTCCGAGCAAGAATAAACAATAATCACGAGCTGAACGCGATTGCAAAAAGGCTTTCATTGACTTTAACTTTTCTTCATCCTTAATCGCTTCAACAGTTTTCATAATGTCCTCCTTAATGTAACATAATTCTATTATAACACAGAGTTATGTTACATTAAAATGATATGCTTTCATTATTCAGAACATAACAAATAGGACAAAAAAAGCGCCCTAAATAGGCGCATCAATCAGATTCGTCAAATAAATGTCCTCTTTAAAGCGTTTACTTATTTCTATTAAAGATGTAGATAAAACAAATCCCTTGCCCTCTTATCCGTTATAACGAATGTTACAGGCAAGGGATTGTTACTTAACGTGTAATCTACATACCCCATTCAAGTAATATGACTCAACTCATCATCAGTCACACGCTTATCCGACTTGTTTCACTCTCGCATGCTTTAACAAAAAACTTAGCACCCGCTCATTGAATTCTTTTGGTTGGTCGATGTTACAAACATGACCACACTTCTCAATAATTTGCAGCGTAGCTTTTTCATCCCATTGAACATCTTTTTTCACAAGCGGTAAAAAAAGATGATCTTCTTGTCCGGAAATATAAAGCTTCGGCACCCCAAACTCATCGCGGTGGTAGTATTGTTTCGTTTTATAAAGAAGATAAAACCAGCGTAAAAATTGGTCTCTTCCCATTTTAGCTGCTTCTTTTATAAAAAGCTTGCGCGCAGCAGCGTGATTTTTTCGTGGCATGATGACAGACGCTGCAATTTTATAAAGCAACATGTACGGCAACACGGCTTTTACTTTATACGCCGCACCTAACACCGCTTTTGCCCATGCTTGCACGCGTGTCACAGCTCCTCCACACACAATGGAAATCATACGCTCTGGTGCTGCTTTTACAAGCTCATGAATAATAATGGTTCCAAGTGAAATACCGGCGAAGTGTGCTTTTGTAATCTTCAGCTCATCTAACAACTTCAACACCTTTTCGGCACAAATCGCAAACGAAAACTCTTCTTCTTTTTTAATTTGTCCGTTCGGTGAATGGCCAGGCAAGTCAATCGCAAGGACGGTAAAGTGCTTTCTAAATTCCTTTAACTGCTTGTACCAAATTTTTGAGTTGGCCCCAAGACCATGCAGCAGCACTAACCATGGTCTAGATTGATCATGATTATAAATCCGATAATCCATGTCTCTACCCTTTCATGTAAAAAAGTTACCGCTATCATACCACACTTTTTACATGTTTCGCTCATTTAAATATTACTGTTTCGTGTCATTTGGATACACAAGTCCAATCTGCTTACGAACTTCATCCATAATCTCCATTGTAATCAGTGAACGCTCAAACGAGTTCACACTTGATTCTGTTTTTCCTGATTTTACAAGTTCAATAAACTCATTCGCTTCATAAAACATCGTGTGCTGCGATTGAGGCACGGTCACGTCTTCTTTTTCACCATTTCGGTAGCGCACTTCCACTTGTTCAGCCGTATGAATTTTATCAATGATGATGCTTCCATCTTCTCCTTGAATCTCAGTTGGTAAAGAGGAATCTGTGATTTTTGAATACATAATCACCGCATCTTTGTCGTCATATTTTAATAAGATGCTCCCTTCTCCGTCCACACCTGACTCTAACATGTAGCTTACCGCTTTTATGTCGGTCGGCTTGCCAAATAGCGTTACAAGTGGGTAAATGCAGTAAATCCCAATGTCCATTAACGAACCATTTGAAAAAGTTGGATCAAACGCATTCAATACCGTTCCTTGCTTGTATTTATCGTAACGAGACGAATATTGACAATAGCTCGCAAAATAGCGGCGTACTTGTCCAATTTTATGTAAATTCTCTTCAACAGCTTTAAAGTTTGGCAGCAACGTCGACTTCATCGCTTCCATGACTAACACATTGTTTTTCTTCGCTGTGTCGATCATTGCTTTTACTTCACGTGTATTAGATGCCATTGGCTTTTCACATAACACGTGTTTGCCATGATTCATCATTAAAATCGCTTGTTCCGCATGAAAAGAGTTTGGACTTGCAATATAGACAGCATCAAAAGTATCGCTTGTGGCCATCTCTTCTAAATCCGTAAATGTGACACTCGCCCCCACTTTCGCCGCAAACTCTGCTGCTTTTTCACTTGTACGCGAGTATACCGCTGTTACTTCAAAATCCTGATGTTGGCGAGCGTCTTCAATAAAACGCTCCGTAATCCAGTTCGTCCCGATAATCGCAAAACGTACCATGTTCATATCTCTCCTTGTATGTTCATTTGTTTTTTTATCTTACTCTTTTTTACCTCATTTTGCGAATGAAGTCATTCACACTAAAAAAGGAAACATCTAATAAGAAACACCTTGCAATCTATGACAGACAAATGTAACACGACAAACCATTAGTTTAATTGAAAGTGGTAAATACAATCCGTCTCTACAGCTGTGCATCAATTTAGGAGAAACATTAGATGATCTATGATTGTACGTGTACGAACCAAAACACTTGAAGCGAGACTCTCATCATCTATGACTTCAATACTATCTAAATACTTTCCGACTAAAATCCCCCTCCTTCGCCAAACGCAAAAAATAAATTCCTCTCTTCAGTAACAGCCACAATCCGTTTACACACTGGGCTTTTCGCTCTCTCACCCTCTCTTTTCACTTCTACTTTTCCGATGTCGCTTTTGGTTAAAAAATGATAGGTTTTTTGTAAGCTCTATCTTTTTTCCGAAAAAGGGGTTTATTTATTTTGGAAACATGTTATACTAAAGAAGTTATTTTTGTTCGGTACGTGAATAGTCAAAATGCCTTCTTAAAAGTGGTGTTTATATTCAAAAGATACCATTGAGCAGAGATAGTGAATAAAATGGATGTATTCATCCACAATTTAGGAGGTACTACACATGGTACAAGGTAAAGTAAAATGGTTTAACTCTGAAAAAGGTTTCGGTTTCATCGAAGTTGAAGGACAAGACGATGTATTCGTACATTTCAGCGCTATCCAAGGCGAAGGTTTCAAAACTTTAGAAGAAGGTCAAACAGTAACTTTCGAAGTTGAGCAAGGTGCTCGTGGACCTCAAGCTGCTAACGTTCAAAAGTAAGCAGACCTTTCATATAAAAAGAGACTCCGATAATCGGAGTCTCTTTTTGGTTTAAACAGATGTCTCACAGAGTCACCCACTTAAACCAAATTCATTAGTTTTTTATAATGGCCTCTGATTTTCAAGCCAGAATACTGTTAGTGTTGTACCTGCTAATCGTTAATGTGTTTCTTTAACACTGACTTAGCGATGGTTATTGAACACAAATCGTATTTCTATAATCTCAGTTCACATGCCTTCAATTCACTAACTCTTGTCACTCCCAAGCCTGACAATCCCTTGATCATGTCGTCCTTGTAAGTAAAGGTTGGCTACTGGCAATGTGACGACTTGAATGTTCGCTTCTTTTATAAATTCAATAACTCGGCTTGCTTTCTCGTTTTCCATTACTGCTAGTCAACAAAGGTGATTGATCTTTACAAGGTGTCTGCTCCCTTTTTTACTTTCGGTCGTTTTTCCTGCTTGAACTCTTTTAATTCTTTTCTAGTCATCATAGCGTTTACACATATACACTTTTGTCTAAAAGATTTCTGCATAATTAAAATTATGGATTATTTTCACAAAAGATAATCATATATACTTATTGTGCAGATTATAAACATCAATTCTTTTTACCTATTTTTATTTCGTCATTTTTTTCACTTTTATAAAAAGAAAGATTGGATACGTAAAATTTTTGTAAAAAAATGAATAATTTTATCATCATTCTTTGTAGAAACAAGCAAATATAACTCTAGTTATGCAGCATCTACTAGGCCCTTACGATTATTTACATTTCTATCAAAAACCTGGTAATTTATAGTAGTCGACGAGGGATCCCATTAAACCATTTATGATTTGTGGAGGATTGTATATGAAAAAATCGATTGTGTCATTATCTGTTGCTGCATCATTATTAGTAGGAAGTGCTTCTTTTGCGTCTGCTGCTGAGAAACAAACACCTTACTTAAACGAAATTTTAGAGCTTCAACCAGATCTCACAAGTGAAGAATTATTAAGTAGTCTTGAAACATATTCTCAGAACACAGGAATTTCTACAGAAAAACTGTTAAAAGACGTTTACAAAGAACTACAAAAAGATAAAAAGCAAGCAAAAGAAGAAGCAGAAACAGTAGGAGTACTAGGTGATACAGGCGGTACGAAAATCATCGGAAGTTCTTCTAAATCACATATTTACTATACACCTTCGCAAACAGCTTATTTAGATCACGGTCATGTAGGATTATATTATACAGCAAGTACAATCGTTGAATCGGTTCCTTCAACAGGCGTACGCACAATCTCTGCTTCTGTACGAAAAGTCGATTCGACAGGTGCTGTGATTAAATCCGTTAAAAACGCAACAGCTGCTCAAAAAGACGCAGCAGCTAACTGGGCATATTCACAAGTTGGAGACTCATACTCTTACAACTTCGCAACAAATCGAACAACTTCTCACTACGAAGCAAAGAACTGCTCGAAACTTGTTTGGTCTGCCTTCTTATTAAAAGCAGGCTTGGACCTAGACAAAGACAAAGGACTTGGTGTTTATCCTCGCGATGTGCGTGATGCACCAGACACAACATTAGTACGAAATATTTAATAAATTCATAGAGGCGAAGTCACAAAGCTGTGGCTTCGTCTTTAGAGCTATTATGGAGGACGTATGAAAAAAACAATCATCATTATTAGCATGCTGATCGGTATCTTGGCCATTGGACTAACAGTCAAAACGATTTTAATTCCAAAGGTGGTCGTGAGCTCTGCTTTAATTCAGGAAGAAGACTTAAGCAAAAAAAATTTCCTGAACGATAAAAAAGCCGTCCTATACCTCTCAACAACGGCTGATCAAGATTTGGATGGAAGTGGCTTAAGCTATGCTGTTTTTATTGATAAAAATGGCGAGTCAAGCGCCTTACAAATGAGTGGACTAGAGCTTGGCATGATGACCGTCACTGACGATTCATTATTTTTAGAAGAAAAAAACAAAGTACGAATGATCGGCAAGGAGTACAAAGAGTTTCCGATGAAGAAAGATCAATACACAGGGTCTATGACAGGGTATATGAAAGAAAAAGACCTATTATTTAGTATTCACAATACAGGCATTAACCAAAAAAACGGCGGTTATGATTCTAATATTTATTTTGGAAACGAAACATCCTTTCAAACAAGTAATATCCCACACTACATCGTCACGTCAGGCCTATCTGATGATCGCATTCACATTTTGACGTCAGATGTAGAAGCAAGTACGTATGAGTTAAAAGAAGTGACATTTACAGACGCGAAAGACGATATTAAAATTGAGGATGTCGCCACGCTTAACCTTGACGAGAAAACACTTGATCCGTTATCTCCTCTGTTAGTAGATAACGAATATATTTACTTTGTTGGTACTACATATGTAAATGATCAAAAAGAAGAGACGTCTTTCATGCGGATTCATAAACAAACACATAAACAAGAAGCCTTCCCATTAGAAGACTATAAAAATCTCGAAAACCCAGCGGCTTCAATTCCTTACAACGTACGAAATTCAGCATACCTCTATAACGACCATGTTTATTATATTGATGGGTTGGGTGATGTGTACGCATTTAATACGAAAACATCGACATTGGAAAAAGCATTCTCACTAGGAAACAATCCATCTCAAGATGGCGTTCGTTATAACGATGAAACGTACTTTAAGGACAACTCCTTATTTGTGCTACGCTATGACCCGAACAAAGATGAAAAGTATTACCTCGAACAATATTCCTTAGACACAGGAAGCGTCACTGATACGATGGAAATTAAAGGATTACACCACATCTTATCAAACGTAAGAAACAAAAGCATTTATTCTTATGATTTAAAACTACTGCAATAAAAAAGGATTGATCACTTTCTTTCATGTGATCAATCCTTTTTTTATTGCATAGATCCGACACGCAACAACTCTTGTAACTGCTCACTCAACTTCCGTAGTGAAGGGGTGGCTTTCTTTAATAAAATACGACGCTGACGATTATATACACCGATGAGTACTTGCTCTACACGTAATTTCTCTTCGTACAGAAGGTCAATTTTATCTTCATGTCCGTCAATCCTAATCGGTTTTAACATCGCAAATTGATAGATAGCACTTGTATAATCAATTGTATCCATGATTGAACAAACAAACTGTTCATCATACGATTCATCTTCTGCTAGTTCATCTAGTAACTCTGTTAACTCTACTAAAAGAGCTGGTGGAACTTGTGCTTCATCACTCACAATCGTTCCAAGATACGTAAAACATTCTTCTTCCAATTGTTCATAAATCTGTTCCAAACGGTAAAGCACTTCTCTGTTCTTCATTTTATTCATCCCCTTAACCCAGAAACTCTCTTTGTTTACTGTTCATCCGTTAACTGAATTAAATCTTCAATAAACATACTCGGTTCGTTTTTAGTTAATTCTCCATTTGCCTTCAATGATTTTATAGTTGAATACGTAGGCTCTTTCGGTTGATAAAATTGATCAATGTCTTCAATAAAACTTAAAGATGGTTCTCGTGTAGGTGTTTCTTTGACCGGTTGAATGATCGTAGGAAGCGGTGGGCCTGAAAATGATTTTAACGTTGTTCCATATGAAACACCGGAAATATGACGTGGGTACTTTTGCTTTGTCATTCCAAAACAAAACGTTGAGGCACCCCTCAACAACGCTTTTACCTCTTCATGACGGCCATGCATCACACAATGCTCTCCCCACGCCACTACAATTAAATCCGCATCCGCAACCGCATATGATAAGTAACGGTCATTGTCATATCCAATTGCATCTTCTTTTGATAATTCACGAAGTACACCATGATGATACGCTTGATACCCAAACACATTCACAATCTCCATCTGTCCAAATCCCCACTTTTGGGCAAAGAAAAGACACTTTTTGGTAACAGAATCATCTTTATGTTCATCTGCCGTACTCGGATGTGAAAGAATAAATGTCACTTTCCGTTCGTTTACGTCACTCCATTTCCTTGATAACGAATAACGATATGTTCCCGTTTCATCAAAAATAGCCTCTCGTTTCATCATCAGAAACCCACCTTTTATTTATCTTTTCGGTTCATTCTCTCTACATAACTACTTCTATATTTATGGCAAAACAGGACAGTCATGACGATTTTTTATGCCATTTTACAAAATGGTAGATTTTACATCTATACATGTAATTCACAGGTAGCTTCCAACGCCTCTCAAGCCTAAACAGTCGCCTACACTTTTCTTACTGTCTAGTTCCGGCTCCTAGGCTTTCGGTCGTTTCACTTCTGTTATTGAAACTAAAGAGCAGTTTCCCTCACAGAAGCTCCAACGCCTCTCAAGCCTAAACAGTCGCCTACACTTTTCTTGCTTTTAAATAGAAATGCTGTGGAAATTGGATTATAATAAGAGAAAGAATAATGAGTGAAAGGGTTTTGTTTGTGGCGAATACGCATACGTTTACGAAGGGTGAAGAGATTGCCAATGCGATTACCCATGGCATTGGGGTTGTCTTAAGTATTGTTGGTTTAACGCTCCTTATCGTGTTTGCATCTTTAGATGGAACACCTTGGCATGTTGTAAGTTTTACGATTTATGGGATTACAATGCTCCTTTTATATGTATCATCGACGCTTGTTCATAGTTTTCCAAAAGGAAAAGTGAAGGATTTGTTTGAGATTTTTGATCATTCGTCCATTTACTTATTTATTGCGGGTACCTATACACCGTTTTTGTTTGTGGTTGTAAAGGGAACCATTGGATGGACACTATTTGCCATTGTATGGGGAATTGCGATTGCGGGAATTATTTTCAAAGCCTTCTTCGTGAAGAAATTTCTCTTCTTATCGACCGTTCTTTACGTATTTATGGGCTGGATGATTGTGTTTGCTTGGGGTCCACTGACTGAAAATTTAGCAAAAACAGGTATCGTCTTACTCGTTGTAGGTGGCGTTTTGTATACAATTGGTGCTATTTTCTACGTGTGGCGAGGTTTCCGCTTTCATCATATGATTTGGCATTTATTCGTTTTAGGTGGCACCGTTGTTCACTTCTTAGCGATTTTACTTTACGTATTACCTGCTTAAAAAAACCGAGCGCACACCGCTCGGTTTTTTATTTTGGTGCCACAAGCTGCTCTCCTTCGTAAAATTCATACACGTAAGGATTTGCTGGTCGCTCAATCTTTGTGATCTTTTTGATCTGAATGTACGGTAAAGTCAGGCCATTGTAATCTACTTGCGCCAACACACCGCTCACTTTAATCCATTCATCGTCCTCTAATTTCTGTGCGTCTTTTACTGTCGCTAATGTTCCGTACACAGACGCATCTGCTACACAGCATGATAGGCCAAAACGTGCTACCACAAACTGATCGTCCTCAAATTCTGGCTCTCGATACACGAATCCATTGACTTCAATTTCTTTCCCAACAAACGCAGCCACATTGCTTTCAATCACATTCATAACCGGAATGTATTCCTCATCATTTACCACTACTTTCTGTTGGCCTTTTAAAGAAGCTGCTAACTTCTCATAATAGCCTTCTGGAGGGGCTTGCGGCACAAATCCTTCTTCATGCGTTAACGGTACTTCTCCCTCTTCAGTTGGCTCTTCTACTTCTCGACTTAATACATCGTTCATGTATTGTTCAAGATCATCGTTACCTGTACTTGCTTCATTCATCAATTCTTCACGTTGCTCAGGTGTTGGACGCTCTGTCACATTAGCTCCGAATTTAATGCCTCGTTTCGCTGCCACAGAGCTATCGAGCACATGATCAGAAAAGAAAAAGCCTGTTAACACTGGTAACACAAACATTGCGTAAATCAACACACTTTGAACTCTTCCTCCCTCATGGTGATGACCACATTCACACGACGCTTCCTTGCCTTTTATACTACTTCGCCAAATTTGAATAACTCCTAATAAAAAAAACGTTATCGCAGCAAAGTAAATGAACGGCTGCATTTTAGGTGCAATAAAATGCACAATGTCTCCTGTGATCATTAGCTTAAACATCAAAAGTGCAAAACCGATTAAAATAATGCCACGAATGTAATGGACAAATTGTAAATCCTTCATATTCCTCCCCCCTAAATCACAGCTTGATAAACCAAAATTGCACCGTAAACAAACACCGTCACAATAACAATAAATCCAATGACAAACCGCTTCTTAAAAAACGCCATCATCATAATTGTATTTTTCAAATCAATCATTGGCCCGTACACTAAAAATGCAAGCAACGAGCTCGCGTTAAACGTATGAGCAAACGATGAAGCCACAAATGCATCCGCTTCTGAGCAAAGTGATAATACGTACGCAAATGCCATCATCACAGCTGGTGCCACTATCTCACTGCTTGCAATTTGCACAAGAAGCTGACGATCTAAAAACGTTTGAAACAAACTAGCAACAAACGCACCAATGATTAAGTACTTTCCCATATCAAAAAATTCATCGCTTGCATGATACAATGTTTGCTTAAGCTTATTGCCTGTTACCTCATGGTGGTGCTCGTGTACCGATTTTAATTGATTCTTGTTTTTAAACACGACATACACAACAAGTCCAATAACCATACAGAGGAGAAAAGCTAGTCCCATTCGTCCATAGACAATTGATAAGTTTGTTTGAAAAGCGTAATAAGTTGACATCAAAACAATCGGATTTAAAATCGGGGCACCCACTAAAATGACGACACCGACATGAAGAGGCATCCCTTTTTTAATGAGTCTTCTTACAACAGGAATAATGGCACATTCACACACCGGAATAATCACACTGACAATCGCAGCCGGTAACAGCGCTGCATATGCATTTTTAGGAATAAATCGTTGAAGCAATTCCTCTGACACAAACGTTTGAATGATGGCTGAAGCAAATACCCCTAGTAAAATAAATGGGAGCGCCTCTAGCACAATGCTTAAAAAAATTGCATTCACGTTTAAAAAAGAGGAAGGAACTTCTAACTCGATCTTACTCATATCTAAAAAGAAAAAGCAGTATCCAAACAACAACAACAGCAACAACCCTACTACTTCTTTGCTTATTTTTGATAGCGTCACTCTCTTAACCTCCTTCGTTACTAGATACATATGCTAGAGTTACTTCTTCTATGAATGTAATTATGAAGTCAAATAAGAATAACTACGATTTATAAACGAGAAATAGCCTACTTCTTCTCTATGAAGAAAGGAAGGAAGACCGCCAGCTAGAAAATTTGAGCATACTTATTTAATCTCTATCTTTCATCGATTAACGCATGTATAACAAGTGAAACGGTCTATCATTAAAATAAAAGAGAACTATCAATAAAAATCTTAATGTTATGAAAAATAAAAGAAAACGCTTTCTTTATAGTATGATAGAATTACGTGTTTTAAAAATATTTTAATAAATAAGAAGAAACACGATATTTTTTCACAACAGAAGGAGGTACATCTAGATGTTCGCAACAGAAAACGGCGCACTCATTCAAGACCCAATGGCGCTTATGGCGTATTTATCTGCGCTAATAGGAGCGGTATTTATGCTAGCACAATGGAAAAATGCTGCTGTACAAAAGTTTTTCCATTACGCACCGCCACTTATTTGGGCATACTTTTTACCGATGATTTCAACGACACTTGGCATTACGCCATCTTCATCGGCATTGTATGATTTCGTTTCGACTTACATATTACCGTTTGGTCTTTTACTTCTTTTACTATCTACAAACATTCCCGCAACGTTACGCTTAGGACCAAAAGCACTTCTTTTATTTTTAGCAGGTACATTCGGAGTCATCATCGGAGGGCCGATTTCCCTTGCGATTTTCCAGCCGTTTTTACCTGAAGATGCATGGAAAGGTGTAGCCGCGCTAGCAGGAAGCTGGATTGGTGGTTCTGCCAATATGGCAGCACTAGTCGATGCCGTTGGTACACCTGAAGAAATTTTATCACCAATTATTGTTGTCGATACGGTAGTTGGATATAGCTGGATGGGCATTATGATTGCTCTTGCCTCGTTTCAGCATAAATTCAACAAATGGAACAACGCAGACAACACAATCGTTGAAAAATTAAATGAGCAAATTGGTGAGCTTGAAAAACAACACGCAAAACCGCTTGCGATTCCTCAATTGTTAGGAATTCTAGGTCTTGGTTTTGGAGTATCCTATGTGATTCGTAAATTCGCTGAAACGTTACCAGCCACTTCCGTTCTAAACGCAGCAACATGGACAATCATGATTGTATCTGCTATCGGAATTGCGTTATCGTTTACGAAAGTACGCAAATTAGAAGATTACGGCGCAAGTAAAATCGGGTATGCAGGCATTTACTTACTGCTTACGACAATCGGAGCGAAAGCGAATTTAGTATATGTGGTAGATGCACCGCAATACATTTTAATGGGTGCCGTATGGTTAGCGATTCATATTTTAGTTATTTTCCTTGCTGCACGCTTAATGAAAGCACCAATGTTCTTTATTGCGGTTGGCTCACAAGGAAACATCGGGGGGACGAGCTCTGCACCGGTTGTGGCCTCTGTTTTCCAACCAGCACTAGCACCGGTTGGCCTTCTTATGGGAATCGTCGGAAATGTCGTCGGTACATACGGGGCTGTCCTCACTGCTTACTTAGCTGAAATGGTCTCAAAAATGGTTTAACCTTCAATAACAATGGTTATACAAGAGGAAAAATCACCACTACTAGCAGTCCAATTGACTTGGGCTGCTTCTTTTTATGGATTCAATAGAACTCCGAAAACAAACACACATTCGCATAATTGTGTTACTCTAATAAGAGGAAGTATTCTTTTTATCATTTCAGTCGAGAAGACCCCCACCTCAAGGAATGAGAAAGGCCAAGCCCAATGAGTAGGTGGGGGATGAATCGCCTTCGGACAAGGGATGGCTTACTTGCCATCTCGGTTGTCCGACTGTTCGAGTGCTAGTTGCAGTAAATGAAAAATAGCTTGTGTACGAGTACCAAAACCCTTTCGCTCTTTGTATGTGTCGACTCTATCTAAAAAAGTCTTGGGAAATCTTAAGACAACGGATTGTGTTTCCATATCTTCACCTCTAAATGAAATGTAATATATATAAATCCAAGTTAATTTTCTAACATGAAAAGCCGATTCTTTTCAGTACTTTTTGCGGAGTCTGATTCACATTATCCAGAAATTGCTGTACAGCTGAAAGAAGCGCAGAACGTTCTGAATAATAACAGTTCGCTACCACCGTTCCCTTTAACCATTTCCAGAAGCGTTCAATCAAATTAAGCTCTGGAGAATAAGGTGGTAAAAACCATAGTGTTAGATGATCTCTCCTCTTTTCTAGAAAAGGATGTAGATAACGGGCGTGATGATAGCGAGCGTTATCTAAGACAATAAACAAATGCTGATTAGGATAGTGCTCTAACAACTGGTTTAAAAAAGATTCAAACGATTGGGCATTACACCGTTCCGTTGAGGCCACTTGCACCTCCCCCCCTTTGAACATCTAAGGCACCAAATAGATGAAGCGTGGTTGGCATGCCTTCTACTTTCACACCTAATTGCTTTCCCTTGGGCTGCCATGTCGCATGGAGAAGCTGCTGATCACGAATATGAGTCTCATCTAAATACAACAGGGTACAGTGAGGGTCATTTATAATGTTTTTTTACCATATGGATGTCTTTTTGAAACGCCGCCTGTTTCTTTTTATCTGCCCTTTTTAGTTGATACGTCGGACGTGTATAACGAAGCCCCATTCTGTGAAGAAGCAAGCGAATAGCTTCCCTTGAAAGATAGGTATCAAAAGAAGAAACGAGATACGCTTGGATATTTCGAGTATGCCAATGAGACTCCATAGCGATTCCTATGGACTTGGGTGTTTCTTCTATGATGGTCTTCATTAACTGTTCTTGTTGTTCCTTCGAAAGACGGCAAGGTTTTCCGGGTGACGTCCCCCGACGCAGTAATCCATCCATGCCTTCTTCTTCAAAGGTGTGGATATAAATTGAAATGGCCTGACGAGCGCGAACTAAAATGCGGGCAATCTCTTGTCCCTCGTATCCTTCCATGACGAAGCGCACAGACATGATTCGCTGACGAGCCCGTACATCATCTGTCTGCTTTTCTAGTTCTTTAAGTTCTTCAATGGTCCATCCATGTGTAGTAGCTAGGCGTAAAGCACCCATGATCGTTCACCCTCCTAGTAAATGAATAGTACTAGGATAGACAAAACCATTGAAAGTTTAAACCTATGTTAGATTTTTAAACAGGATTTATATAGAATGTTTAACCCTAGTAACAATTACAAAACAGTTCATCAATCTACGAATAAGGGATTTGAGTATTTGTGGCCGTTTATGCCCAATATAACCTTCAATTCTTCATATTAAACAAGAAACACCCCCTAAAATAATATTATTCTAGGGGGTGTTTCTTGTTTAAAGATCTTTTTATTATCCAATCTATTGTGCCAAATAAAAGTGCGATACCTAGTGAATATATAGTTAGAAACCAAAGTAGAAAGAAAGGAAGAATACCAAAGAAAATATAAGCTATTATATAAAAAGCTAATTGTCCACTTTCCATCTTTCCCGTTATTTTATCAATTATTAGTGATATAGGAATCCCATATAGTATAACACCGACTCCAACGTATACAGGGACTGTCAAAAAACTATTTAAAACACTGTTCCAATAGTTATTTATTTCATAAAAAAATCCGTTTACAGGAGTTATTAGACATATAATAATACTTGAAATTAGGATAGTTAGTAAAGCGGTAATTAGTTTCCTTTTAAGTAACATAAACACCTTCCTTTTTTATGAATGTTGTGCAATTAATGGATTTATCTATACTATATCATGGTAATGGTATACAGAAAAAGGTCCAAAAGAATATAACGGATGGTTCTGGTGCAAAAAATACTCGATAGAAATATAGAGTGTCAATTTCCTTTAAATTGCTAGCTTATGAAGCTAATCCAAACAATTTATGAATGAATTCTTTTTGATTTTGGACAGACTTTTCCCTTCGGAGAGTCTGTCCTTTTTTAATCATGTGTATAGCCTCTATCCCCGCAATAATTCGTTTAGCAGTTCGCAAGGACTTTAACCCAAGCATCGGGCGAATTCTTTTTTTATGGTTTTTTATCTCATTAACTAAATAATTGTGGCAACTGATTAATAAGCGTATAACCACCCATTAATGCCATGATGACAACTACAAATCCACCAAAGATTGTGAGCCACATTGGATGCTTGTAATCGCCAATGATATTCTTTTTATACGCTGCAATTAAGATTGTTCCAAGCGTAAGCGGTAAAATCAGTCCGTTTAAAGCTCCTGCTAAAATCAGTAGCTTTACCGGCTTACCAATTGATATAAAGATCAATGTCGATACCACAATAAAACCAATGATTACCCAGTTTTCATATTTTACGATACCTTTATGGAACGAACGAATAAACGTAACGGACGTATACGCTGCTCCAATAACTGATGTAATGGCAGCAGAGGCCATGACAATTCCAAATAACTTATAACCAACGTTTCCTGCTGCTAATTGAAACACAGATGCAGGTGGGTTATCAGGATCTAGTGTTAACCCTTGACTCACGACTCCTAAAGCCGCTAAAAATAAGAAAATACGAATTAACGATGCAAGTCCGATTCCAGATACGGCACTTCGTGTCACAGATGGAAGTGCATCTTTCCCTTTGATTCCTGCATCTAATAAACGGTGACCACCTGCAAATGTGATGTACCCACCAACCGTTCCTCCAACAAGGGTGAC
Source organism: Bacillus sp. CGMCC 1.16541 (assembly GCF_003184905.1). GTDB lineage: Bacteria > Bacillota > Bacilli > Bacillales > Bacillaceae_H > Priestia. The sequence continues at coordinate 132,429 of NZ_QFRU01000010.1, read as the reverse complement.
AATCGCAATGACATCAATTTTATCAGGAGCAAAAGTTTTCACAACGGCTTCACCAACAGGAGGTGAAGAAGTAAAGGCGACATAAATCATCAGCATAATCATCAAGAATCCAAGCACTTGTGTAAAGCGATCCATTAGTTTTCCTGCTTCTTTTACTAGGAAGATGACAATCGCAATCGCTGCGGCAATGACAGCACCTACTTCACTTGATACACCAAATAAAGCGTTAAATCCAAGTCCTGCTCCCCCAATATTTCCAATATTAAACGTCAGTCCACCAATGACAATTAAGATAGAAATAACTACACCGAGTCCTGGCAACACTAAGTTTGCGATATCTTGTGCGCGCTTTTCCGACACCGCAATAACGCGCCACACATTCAACTGCACACCGATATCTAAAAGAATAGAAATTAAAATAACAAAACCAAAGCTCGCAGCTAATGTTTGAGTAAACACAGTTGTTTGTGTCAAAAATCCTGGTCCTACTGCAGAGGTTGCCATTAAAAAGGCAGCCCCGAGCAGGACGCTCCAATTACGTTCTTGCTTCATCTTCTTTCACCTCATTGAGCGTTAATTTCAATGCCTTCATCGCGTAACGTGTTGGTAATATGACGAGCAAACGCTAATGCATGTGCTCCATCGCCATGAATACAAATCGTATCCGCTTTAATTGAAATATCTTTGTCTTGCTGCGTAAATACTTTACCTTCTTTTACCATACGAACCACTTGCTTCACAGCTTCTTCGTCATTTGTAATCAAGGCATTGGGTAAACGTCGTGATGTTAATGTCCCGTCTTCTTGATACGTACGATCTGCAAACACTTCATTCGCAACTTGCAAGCCCACTTTCTCACCCGCTTTTACAAGTTCACTGCCTGCTAAACCGTATAAAATGACATCAGGATTGACGCGATAAACGGCTTTGGCAATCGCTTCAGATAACGACGCATCCACTGCCGCCATGTTATACAGCGCTCCGTGTGGCTTTACATGATGTAGCGTTCCTCCTTCTGCTTGAACAAATGCAGAAAGCGCACCGATTTGATACATCACAAGGTCATGCGCCTCTTCAGGTGAGACCGCCATGTTGCGTCGACCAAAGCCTGCTAAATCCGGAAACCCTGGATGAGCTCCAATCGCCACATTGTGCTCAAGCGCAAGTTTTACCGTTTTACGCATCACACTAGGATCTCCCGCATGAAACCCACACGCGATATTTGCAGACGTGACATATTGTAAAATCTCTTCATCATTACCGATTTGATAGGCACCAAAGCTTTCACCTAAATCACAATTTAAATCGACTTTGACCATGTTACTCTCCTCCTCTTTTAACACGTAATGCCCATTTAATGTTATTGATTTTCTTTTCTTGCTCTATGTACAGCTTCTCTGCTTCTACGAGAGAAATCTCTTTAAACGACACTTTTTTTCCTGGAGCCGTTTGCCCCATTTTACTGTAATCCGCCTGAATGACTTGTGCAATTCGTGGGTATCCACCAGTCGTTTGGTGGTCAGCTAGTAAGACAATCGGGTTCCCATCAGCCGGTACTTGAATCGTTCCAAATGTCACCGCACTTGAAAGCATTTCTTTCGGCTCTAACAACGCGAGCTCTGCCCCTTTTAATCGATAACCCATTCGATCGGACTGCGGAGTGATTTGAAATGACTCTTCGAAAAATTGATGCTGACTTTCACTCGTAAACAAGTCGTATTCTAACCCCTTCATCACTCGGATAACAGGCTCATCTTTATACGTTGGCAGTAAGCTAGGTGGCAACGTCCAAATCGCTTGCTGCAATCGACTTTGTTTTAACTCTTTTAAAAATGGCTTCGCTTGGTCCGTTATCTCTCCGCAAGGAATCACATCCCCAGGCTGAAGTGCCTTCCCATGTAACCCTCCTAGCTCTGCACGTAAATACGTTGATTTACTTTCCATTACTTCTTTGACTGCAAGTCCACCAGAAACCGCCATATACGTACGGCACCCTTCCACTGGAAGAGCGAATTCTAATAAACTACCTTTTGAAACGAGAATGGGACGCCACATCTTAATGGGTTGTCCATCAAGTTTAGGTGATAAGTTCCCTCCTGTTAGCGCAATGAGATGGTCGTCTTCAAATTGAATTTTTGGTCCCATTAAGGTGATTTCAAGACTTCCTTCACGTTCATCGTTCCCAACGAGTAAATTTCCAACTCGTAACGCAAAAGGATCCATTGGTCCACTTTCAATAATGCCTTCTTTTTGATAGCCACGTCTGCCTAGATCTTGAATGGTTGTTAGTAAACCAGGCCTTACAATTTTAAGACTCACGCTCTCTCTCCTCTCGTTCTTTGTATTCTTCTTTTGAAATGGATGTAAACGTAACGATGTCACCTGCTTGAAGCAAACTTGGTGATTCACGGTACGGATCGAACAACGAGACAGGTGTACGTCCAATGAGTTGCCAACCCCCTGGTGTTTCAAGCGGGTACACACCTGTTTGTGAACCTGCAATCCCAACTGACCCTTTTGGAATTGCTGAACGAGGGTTGGTTTTACGAGGAGCCGCAATCTTCTCACTCATACCACCGAGGTACGGAAAACCTGGAGCAAAGCCAATCATGTACACAATATACTCTCCACTTGTATGAATGCGGATGACTTCTTCTTCAGATAGTCCATTATGTTCCGCAACAAATGATAAATCCGGACTAAACTCCTCGTCATAACAAACAGGAATCTCAATTCGTCGTGCTTCTACTTCTTCGCTAGCATCTATTTTCGTCAGAATCTCCTCAGCAATGGCACACACTTCTTCATATGCACTTTTGGCTCCACCTTCACTAAGTACCCACGGGTTATAGTAAAGTGTCACTGTTGTAAAAGCAGGTACATATTCAATGAGCCCATCAAAAGGCTCGTGCTCGAGCTTTGTTACGAATGTTTTGACTTTTTTATGTATATCCTCACTAATTCTCTCTCCAAACGTAACAACAAGCGCCCCGTCACCTAATGGAGCCAACTGATAAGATTGATCTCTACGCTGCAAAAAATCTCCCCCTTGCGGTTTTTGACTATCAATCTGCTCACTACTTATTAGTGTGAATTCAATGAGTAATTACTACTCATTTCATATTTATACAAAACACATATATTTTCTACTAAAACAAATATTCAAAAAAAAAACAAGAGGTGCATACCCTCTTGTTTTATGTTATAGAAAAAATATGGTTATTCAGAAGCTCCAATGTCTCTCAAAGCTGAACAGTCGCCTTCGCTTTTCTTTTCTGTCCAGCTATGGCTCCTACCTTTTCGGCCATTTCACTTCTGGAGCTGAAACTAAACTGCAGTTTCTTCTCCAGAAGCTCCAATGTCTCTCAAAGCTGAACAGTCGCCTTCGCTTTTCTTTTTTCCAACAGGCCGCTTCCCATTAGTACTCCTGCTACGATGAGGAGGAAGGCTAGGAGTTGTTGGGGTTGGATGGCTTCGTTTAGGAAGATGGCTGAGCTTAGGAGGGCAAAGAACGGGTTGAGATTGCCGAAGATGGCTGCTTCTGCTGCTCCAATATGTTGGACGGCTTGGTTGTACATCATATGACCAAATGCTGTGGCAATCAGTGCAGAACCGAAAAATACTGCCCATACTCCTATGCTTCCTTGTGTCATCGTTTGTAAGCCTTGTGGTTCGATGATTAAACTCATCACAAATAAGAAACAAGCACCTGTTACGAGCATCCATCCAGTCATCAGTCTTGCATCTAACGTTGTAGCTGCTTTTTTAATAAATACATAGCTGACTGCTTGTGTGACAAGTGATAAAAAGACAAACAGATCTCCAATCGCTCCTGTCGTCACTCCACCACTACGGGTTAAAACGATAAACACAACACCCGCAAATCCAAAGAGAACACCTACAAACCGAAGAAATGTTAACCTTGTGCCTAAAAATAACACAGCACAAATCGTTGTTAAAATCGGTGCCATTCCTAAAATTAATCCACCGTTTGATGCGCTGGTTTGTTTTAAACCTAAAGATAAAAAAATATGATGACCTACGACATTTAACAAACCAACAAGCGTAATAAACACGAATTCTTTCTTAGAAAGACGACGTGCTTGTTTCGTTGCATATAAAAAAGCCAAAACAAATAAACCTGCGATAAATACACGAATGGCTGTCATCGTTACCGGTGCAAAGTTGGTCACAAGCACTTTTAAAGCAACGACATTCATTCCCCATCCGAGCATAACAAGCACAAGTATCACGTATACTTTATATTTTTCCATGCTCCTATCTCCTATCAAATCTCTCTGTTTAAACGGTTCACTTCACGTTTCACCTTATTGTACTCCTAATTTATATGAATATCTAGATTTTCTATAACCTAAATAAATTTCTCTCGAAGTGTGTGTGAAATTTATTTAGGTTCCAGATTTTTTTGAACATCGATGCAAAGTAATGTTGATTTACGAATTTGTTTTGTTTTGGTACACTGTTTATTCATTTCATGTAGAGGAGTTTTGATTGATGGTTCAAGTTAGGTTGTTGGGAAGTCGTGAGGAAATCGATGAGATGGTGAAGAGTTTTGAAAAGACGTATGATATTGCACATAAAAGTGAAGAGTACACGCGAAGCAATAATCCAAAATATCAAAACCGCAAAGATGTACGTGTGTATCTTGAGATGAGTGTCAAAAAATAATTATTTCCTAGACAATATTCCACATAAAAAGCGCTGATCTTACAAAATTATGTAAAATCAGCGCTTTATGAACTAGTGAGACATCATCATAAAGTTAATAATAAATGCCGCTGTAATAAAATACATCATCCAATGTACTTCTTTTCGTCTACCTGTAAGGACCTTTAATAATGTATAAGAAATAAATCCAAATGCAAGCCCTTCTGCGATACTAAACGTAAGAGGCATCATGATGATGGTCAAAAACGCTGGGACAAACTCAGTAAAATCATCAAAGTTAACGTTTTTAATGTCACTCAACATCAGTGAGCCAATAATAATGAGTGCTGGTGCTGTCGCAACAGACGGAATAAATTGAATGAGCGGGGCAAAAAACAACGTTAACACAAACAACATCGCAACCGTGAATGCTTTTAAACCTGTTCGTCCACCTTCTGCAATCCCTGTTGCATTTTCAATGTATGTGTTTAATGCTGTACTACCAAACACAGCACTTGCCATTGTCCCAACTGAATCAGCCGTTAACGCGCGATTAATGTTTGGAATTTTGCCATTTTCATCTGTTAAGTTTGCTTTTTTCGATAGTCCAATTAATGTTGCAAGTGTATCGAATAACTCAACAATCGTAAACGAGAACACAACGGAAAACACACCGTATGCGATGGCTCCTTTAAGATCCATCTGCATAAATGTTTCTGCAATGCTTGGCGGCTTAATAGAAAACACATCACTAATCCCTGTCGGTGTTGCTTGAAAACCAACTACCATTGCTGCAGCTGTTGTTACTAAAATACTGACAATAAGAGCACCTTTTATACGCTTGGCCATTAACACTGCTGCTAAAATCAATCCAAACAAGGCTAATAGTGGTCCTTTTGCTGTTACATTTCCGAGCCCAACATACGTTGATTCATTCAACACAACAAGTTCGGCATTCTTCAATCCAATAAATGCTACGAAAAGACCAATTCCCACCGCAATTGATGCTTTTAACACATTAGGGATGGCCTCTACAATTTTCTCACGTATCCCTGTGACGGTGAGTAAAAAGAAGAGAATTCCTGAGATAAATACCGCTCCAAGGGCCGTTTGCCATGACAAACCTTGTCCTAATACAACCGAATAAGCAAAAAAGGCATTCAATCCCATTCCAGGACCGGTAACAATGGGAAAGTTTGCCCAAAGCGCCATGATTAATGTACTAAATACAATCGCATAAATTGTCGCTGCTAACGCTGCATCTCTTGGAATACCCGCATCCGATAGAATAAGCGGATTAACGATAATGATGTAACTCACTGTCATAAAGGTCGTCAACCCTGCAAGTATTTCACGCTTCGCTGTTGTGTCGCGTTCCGACAACTTAAATAAACGTTCTAACAATCCTTTTCGTTCCAAACATACGCGCCTCCTCATCTTTTTCAAAACAAAAAAGCCTACTCTTAAAATGTCCGAAAACGACATTTTCACTAGTAGTACTTCACGTCATTAAGTCAAATCTTTTGTCCTATTATAGTCCTAATTAAGAAAGATGCAAGATGGAAAACGATATCATTCAAAAGTCTTTATGTTCTTAATATTTTGCTTTTACAAAAAAGACCTAGCTAGGTTACTAGCTAGGTGTGGATTTACAATGAAATCCCAGATACCTTTTTTAGAGGTTATACGAAATCGCAGGAGAATAATGTGATCTTGATTACATCTTATGCGAGTTTGGGTGTAGGCGCTACAAATGTGTAAGCACTTCTAACAAACTTTTTTAATTTTCTGTTTTCAAACGTCACATTTCCTCACATTTCCTCACATTTCCTCACATTTTTCTCTTAATACGCATCTACTTTTACATCGTCATTGACAACTACCGTTGCTTCCGTTGCCTTTAAGACGTCATCGATTGTATAGCCTGTTGCAACTTCTACTAGTCGTAGTCCGTCACCTGTAACGTCTAGTACAGCCATATCTGTAATGATACGATTTACAACTGCTTTACCTGTTAAAGGAAGCGAACATGTTTTTAAAATTTTTGATTCACCATTTTTATTCACATGATCCATGATGACAATGATTTTACGTGCACCGTGAACAAGATCCATCGCACCGCCCATTCCTTTAATCATTTTTCCAGGAATCATCCAGTTTGCCAAATCCCCCTGTTCCGATACTTCCATTCCACCTAAAATCGCAATATCAATATGACCACCGCGAATCATCCCAAATGACTCTGCACTACTAAAATAAGCAGCGCCTGCAATAGCAGATACTGTTTCTTTTCCTGCATTAATTAAATCGGGATCCACTTCTTCTTTTGTCGGATAAGGGCCGATACCAAGAAGACCATTCTCTGACTGCAAGACGACTTGTTTGTTCTCACTAATATAGTTCGCCACAAGTGTCGGAATCCCGATTCCTAAATTGACATAAAAGCCACTTTCAATTTCTTTCTCTGCTCGTTTTGCAATTTTCTCACGCACAAGTTCTTTGCCTTTGATTTGTACCGCCATTTATCTCACCCCTACTTCTTCTTGAATGGTCAATCGTTCAATTCGTTTTTGCTGCTGCCCCACAACTAAACACTGCACATACACACTTGGCGTATGAACTTGTTGCGGGTCAAGAGCGCCCGTTTCAACAATCTGTTCCACTTCTGCAATCGTCACACTGCCCGCCGCTGCCATCATTGGATTAAAGTTTTGTGCCGTTTTATTGTAAATGAGATTACCCATCTCATCGCCTACCGCTGCTCTTACTAAACTAAAATCAGCTTTTAATGCATGCTCTAACACATATTCCTTCCCGTTGAACACACGCACTTCTTTTCCTTCTGCTACCGGTGTTCCGACTCCTGCAGGTGTATAAAACGCTGGAATCCCTGCACCACCAGCACGAATTCTTTCAGCTAATGTTCCTTGAGGGACAAGTTCGACTTCTAATTCCCCTTGCAGCACTTGACGTTCAAATTCTTTGTTTTCTCCCACATAGGAACTAATCATTTTTTTGATTTGACGATTTTTCAGCAATAGGCCTAATCCCCAGTCATCGACCCCACAGTTATTTGAAATGACCGTTAACTCTTTTACCCCTGTTTCAGCCAGTGCGACAATTAAGTTTTCCGGAATTCCGCACAATCCAAATCCTCCTACCATAATCGTCGCACCATCATGAATTTCTTTCACTGCATCCGTAAATGATGAATAAATGGTTTTCATGAACAATCCCCTTCCCTATTTAATAAAAAGACGAGATGTTACCGCTTACAAAATCACACAACTTTTCAACCTTACCTTTTTATCATCTTGTTATGTAAGAGTTTACACACCTTTAAAATGGAAGTAAAATACATAAAAAGCATAGATACTATATCTAAAAGGCATACATGATGTTCATCAAAATAAAGCAGAGCCGAAAGAGATGTCTTCTCTCTTTCGGCTCTGCTTCTGTCTTTCGTTAACCTTTTCGTTAACACGTTCTAAGGAATCCTTGACTTCTGCTGTATCTCTCCTAAAAAAGAGCGACCTTTTGGAAAAGAATCATCCCTTATAACTCATGCAACTTGCACTTCTCATAAAAGCTTGTTTTACTAATATCGAGCAATTTAGCTGCAGCAACTTTATTGCCTTTTGTTGTTTGTAACGCTTGAACCATCGCCGTCTTTTCAACAGCTGCCATTGTCTCTTTAAGTGGCCTAATAGTCGAATGAGTTTCCTTGTTATGCGCCACATGCTGCTCTTCGTCGCGCAGGTACAACGGCAAGTGAGTCAAAGAAATTACTTGTTGATCTAGCACATTCACCGCTCGCTCTAATACATTCTCAAGTTCTCGGATGTTACCTGGCCAAGTATGATGGTAGAATCGCTCTAACACTTCGTCAGACAGTTCAATTCCATAACGGTTAAACGTTCTCTCTAACTTCTTTAACAAAAATTCAGCAATCAACGTTATATCTTCTTTTCGCTCACGTAACGGTGGAATGTCAATCTTAATGACATTCAATCGGTAATACAAATCTTCTCGGAACGTCCCTTCTTGGACCATTTTCTCAATGTTGTGATGCGTAGCAGCAATGACTCGCACATCAATCGAAATCGGTACTTGTCCACCTACTCGTTCAATTTCCTTTTCTTGCAGAACACGTAAAAGCTTACTTTGCATTGCAAGAGGCATATCACCAATTTCATCTAGAAAAATGGTTCCTCGATGAGCAAGTTGAAACTTTCCTTTTTTGCCGCCTCTTTTTGCTCCTGTAAACGCTCCTTCTTCGTATCCGAATAATTCGGATTCAAGCAAATGCTCTGGAATGGATGCACAATTTACACGCACAAACGGAAAAGGAGCTCTCGCGCTTCTTTGATGAATCGCATGAGCAAATAGTTCCTTCCCTGTACCTGATTCACCTAATAACAACACCGAAGACTGACTCCCTGCTACACGTTCTGCTAAGTGCTTCGCTTCTACAAAAGCGTTGCTACGACCAATTAAGTCATCAAACGAATATTTACTTCCAAGCGCTCCTTCAAGTGTTGTTTTATAGTACGTTAATTCTTCAAGTAATGACTGAATCTTTCGTGCATACTCCATCCATTCTTGTCGATTACGAAATTTCACAGTTCCAACCGCGCCAACAATTTCACCATTTAAATAAATCGGATAACGATTCGCCACCATATCACTTTCATGAATGGATTGAACTGCTGCTAATTCAGCTTGCCCCGTCTTTACGACTAGGTGCATTCGTGTATTTTCAATCACATCTTGAACAGGCTTTCCTATTGCTTCTTCTTTTACTATGCCTAAAAACTCACAATAAGCCGTATTCAAATGAAGAATGACTCCATGATTATCCACAATGACAACACACTCACCGACTGCATTGATTACCTCTTCAAACCAATCATACGGAATATAATCTCTTTCCCGTTTCATGTACAGCGCTCCCTAACTCTTATATTCATAATCATAATTGATGTCATCATGATAAACTTTCAAGTATTTGTCAAGGTCATTTACCCTTTCACTCAATCATTTTCCGATATTCCGAACTATATTCACTCTATTTTTACACATTTCCGGAAAATACGACACCTACTAACGTACTCAGTAATTCGCAAGATTGAATCTATCTACATGTTGATCACAAAAAAGAAGGATGTTTCAGCAAAAAAACCACAAATCGTCATTTTTTAAAAGAGAGATGAAAAGTTGGCACGAATCTTGCATTTATTTTTAAAATAAGTGCTGCGTTTTCTCCAAGGGGAATCACACAATTTGAAAACGCTTACTTTTACTATTAGCAAAGGGGGATATTTATGGAACTTGTCATTATACTTTTATCTTTAGGTCTTTTAATGTTTGTCGCGTATCGTGGGTTTTCAGTCATCTTGTTTGCCCCAATATGCGCACTGTTTGCCGTGTTACTAACCGAGCCAAGCTTTGTCCTTCCTTTCTTTTCGAATATTTTCATGGAGAAAATGGTTGGATTCATTAAGCTCTACTTTCCTGTTTTCTTATTAGGAGCGATTTTCGGAAAAGTTGTTGAAATGTCCGGATTGGCGGAAAGCATTGCGAAAACGATTGTGCAAATTGTTGGCGCAAAGCGTGCCATTTTAGCGATCGTCATCATGGGAGCCATTTTAACGTATAGTGGTGTGAGTTTATTCGTTGTTGTCTTCGCGGTTTATCCGTTTGCGAAAAACTTATTCCGTGAAGCCAATATCCCAAAACGATTAATCCCAGGAACGATTGCTCTCGGTGCGTTTACCTTCACCATGGATGCACTTCCTGGTACACCGCAAATTCAAAATGTAATCCCGACAACATTTTTTAAAACAGATATTTACGCTGCACCCTTCCTTGGGATTATCGGTGCCATTTTTGTTTTAATACTCGGGCTTTTTTACTTAGAAACACGCCGTAAAAAAGCAGCAGCGATGGGTGAAGGATTTGATGGCTTTCATCATGAAGTAGCTGCAGCGGCAGAGGTGTTAAAAGAAGAAGAGGAAGTGGTGAAAGACCCTACTCCAAAGCCAACAACGTTGTTACGTCAACTACTCGCATTCGTTCCACTTATTCTCGTTGGTGTGACAAACAAACTTTTTACCACGCTTCTTCCTATTTGGTATCCAAATGGATTTGACTTTGCAAGCATTGGGTTAGACTCGTTTGGGAAAGTAGAACTATCGTCGGTATTAGCGATTTGGTCTGTTGAAATGGCACTCGTTGTTGGAATCATTGCGACTCTTTTGTACGACTGGAACAAAGTACGTGTGAACTTCCAAGCCGGCATTAACGCAAGCATCAGCGGTGCTTTATTAGCAGCAATGAATACAGGAGCAGAATATGGATTCGGAGGCGTGATCTCGTCTCTTCCTGGATTTGGTGCAATTAGTAAAGGCATCTCTGAAACCTTTACAAACCCACTTGTAAACGGAGCGGTGACAACGACTGCACTTGCAGGAATTACCGGATCTGCATCTGGTGGGATGGGCATTGCGTTAAGTGCGATGTCTGAAAAATACTTAGAAGCGATTGAGAAATTTAATATTCCGCCAGAAGTAATGCATCGTGTCATCTCCATGGCATCAGGTGGAATGGACACATTGCCTCACAATGGAGCCGTCATTACATTACTAGCTGTAACGGGCTTAACGCATCGTCAAGCATATCGTGATATCTTTGCCATCACGATCATTAAAACGCTAGCGGTCTTCTTTATTATTTTACTTTATACATTTACAGGTATCGTGTAAAACGAAAAAGGACAAACGTCTCCCCTTGGGGTGTTTGTCCTTTTTCGTTAAATGTGAATGGCTCGTTTTCAGTCGAATGAAGCGAGTTTGATCTCTTTTACTCACCTTCTAGAAAAAACGTTATTTCTTATTTACATAGTCAAGTGCACGGCTAATCAAAACAGTAAATTGCGCGCGATTTAGCGTGTCGTTTGGTGTGAAGCGATTGTTCACACGACCTGTTGTTAGACCGTTCGATGACAATAAATCAATGGTAGAAGCTTTGTTTCTCTCTTGTGGTGGATTGTGTGCTGGCGCTGAGGTCTTCATTGCCTGTCAAAACACGATTAAAAACAGCCCCGATGAAAAAACGGAACCCATGATTGTGAATTCATTTCTTCTTTACGAACCGCTTCATTCTCGGTATATTGATGAAGCAATCGTTACTTTACATGAAAGGAATTTACTCATGACAAACCTACATCACAAGCCACGCCTTCATCACATCGATCGACTACGCGGCTTTTCATTGTTTGGTATTTTAGCAGCCAACTTATTGATTTTTCAGTACGGATTATTCGGAAAAGAAGACATGACCTACCCACTCGGTTTCATAGATCGTCTAACAGGTATGTTCATTGGCTTATTCATTGAAGGGAGCTTTTATCCAATTTTCGCTTTTTTATTTGGATTTAGTTTGATTTTGTTAAAAGACGCTGTTGACTCTAAGCAGACGCACCGCTTTAGGTGGGTTTTCCTGCGACGGATGAGTTTACTGTTGCTTTTTGGGATTGTTCATACGTTTTTAGTGTGGGATGGGGACATTTTATTTTCTTATGCCATTTGTGGATTTACCCTTCTCCTTTTTTACAATCGTCATCCCATCATTCTCATCACAACGTCCCTTCTGCTTTTTAGCTGGACTATTCTTTTAACGACGAATGATGCTGCACCAGCGATGCTTCATCCAACTGCTGACTATGTCACACAAGAAAATAGGATTCTATCATCTGGGACATATGAAGAGATTGTCACGCTTCGACTTGAAGGACAACCGTTTGAACAAAACGATGAGCACATGGGACTTTTCTTTGGAATTGGTACCTTACCATTGATTTCTCTTTTCTTATTTGGAATGTACGTCGCCAAAAAGCGTTGGATTCATCATCTAGAACGCTATCAAGAAAAACTCATTCCTCTTTTTATCGGAACGTTTCTAGGGGGACTGGTCGTAAAAAGTGTTCCCTTTATAACCAAGGATGAGAGATGGATTTTACTTCAAGACGTTGTAGGAGGACCACTCGTTGCGGCAGGTTATGTATTTCTTTTTTTATGGCTAAGCAGCTCACAAAAAGCTGAAAAGTGGCTACACCCTTTTGCCGCAGTTGGTCAATTATCGCTCACAAACTATTTAACTCAATCTCTCGTTTTCACAACGATTTTCTATGGATATGGACTTGGCTTATTCGGACAACTCGGCCCCTTTATCGGCTTCATTTTGACAATCTTATTTTTCGCACTTCAACTAGCTGCGAGTAACTGGTGGCTCAACTACTTCACGACAGGACCGGTTGAATGGTTATGGCGTGTTGTAACGTATTTACGCTTTCCGACATGGGTCCGTAAAAAATAAAAGGGTTTACAAATTCATAGAACTGATTTATATTACATACTAATAAAACAACTGCATATCGTTTCGTACACTAGGGGTGCTCATTATGGGCTGAGATGTGAACAACCGTTCCGATCCCTTATAACCCGATCTAGATAATACTAGCGTGGGGAAGTGTAGTGAGTATATCTACGTCGTTTGAATTTTCTTTTTACATACTTAGATATCATTCAACTGCATCTTCCTATGGGGTGCAGTTTTTTTATTACCTTTTATAAAATCAGTTACAAACAGGAGGAATAGGAAATGACAAACCATGTATGTGGAACAAGTAGAATCGTAGGATGCCGCTTTAATTTAGGTGTCATGAGTGATGACTTTGTGAACGTGATCTTATCAGCGATTGAAGAAACAGATACGTCAAAAGTGTGGAAGCAAACCGATGATGTGAGTACGTGTATTCGTGGTCGTGAATCACACGTCTTTGATGTCGTCAAAGCGATTTACGTGGCCGCTGCTAAAACAGGAAAGCATGTTGTATTAAACGGTACGTTCTCGATTGGTTGCCCAGGTGATTCAGAAGGTGATGTGTATATGACAGAAGATGACGTTGTGTTAAATGAAGCAAGAGCACAGGATACAAAGCTTGATGTGTCCACTCAATTCGCGCTTTATCCAATGAACACGCCTACTTATATGGACGTAATTGCTGCTCAAGTAAACGTCGCAAAAGAACATGGAACGCTGACAGGTGGTGTTCATTATGCAACACGCTTAGACGGAGACGTTCACCAAGTGTTTGAAACATTACAAGATTCCTTCCATAACGCACAAAACAGTGCAAGCCATGTTGTCATGACAGTGAATGTATCCGCAAATAGCCCGTCTAAGAAAGCACAGTAAAAGGAGGATAACTGAATGTTAGAAAAGTGGAAGTTTCGAGAAATTGTTGTGTTATCTGCCCTGTCTGTCGTCTTTGCCGTTGTCTATCTATTGTTTCTTCAATTCGGAAACGTCTTGTTTGGCTTATTCGGGCTACTAGGCTATGAATTTATTTTTGGGATTTGGTTTATTGTTTCTATCATTGCAGCGTACATTATCCGCAAGCCAGGCGCTGCCTTTTTATCTGAAACCATTGCCGCAACCATTGAAGTACTCATCGGAAACGCCGTAGGTCCTCGTCTGATTTTATCAGGGATGATTCAAGGGTTGGGGGCTGAAGCTGTGTTCGCTGCTACACGTTATCGCTCCTACAACACATGGGTATTAGTGGCAGCTGGTATGGGCTCGTCTGTCACAAGTTTCATTTGGGGATATTTTGTCTCTGGTTACAGTGCTCTTGCTCCTGAGTATGTGACCACGATGTTTATTGTTCGCTTACTTAGCGGAGCTCTTTTAGCTGGACTGCTTGGAAAATGGCTCAGCGACGGACTCGCGCAAACAGGTGCATTAAACAGCTTCCCGTTAGGAAAAGAAGTGAAACGGAGAAAGAAACATGACATCGCTTCCTAACGAACTCGCGTCTGTCGATCACATCACGTTTCATTATGAAGATGAAGAAGCACCTGTTTTACAAAACACGACGTTTTCCATTTCACGCGAAGACGTTGCGTTATTGCTTGGTCCGAGTGGAGCTGGAAAAAGCACACTCACCTTTTGTATAAACGGGTTATACCCGGCAGCTGTCGATGGGCAGCTGTCGGGAACAGTTTCCATTCACGGAAAGCTTGTGACACAGTACAAAGCAGGAGAAGTCAGTCAAATGGTCGGAGCGATGTTTCAAGATCCTGACAGTCAGTTTTGTATGCTAACGGTTGAAGACGAAATTGCATTCGGTCTTGAAAACATTCATACTCCACCTCGTGAAATCGAAGCAAAAATTGATGAGGTTCTTCAATTCGTTCACTTAACGGACTATAAATACGCAGCGATTCAAACATTATCAGGTGGACAAAAGCAAAAGCTCGCACTTGCGTGTATTCTTGCAATGCAGCCCGACTTACTCATTTTAGATGAACCGACAGCAAACCTTGATCCAAAAGCAACGACTGAGCTCGTAACCCTTATTCAACAATTGCAAAAAAAGCATGGATTTGCGCTGTTCATTATTGAACATAAACTCGATGATTGGATGGCATTTGTGAACCGCTGCCTCGTTCTGACTAGCAAAGGTACGGTGCTTTTCGACGGAGATCCCCGTATCTGTTTTACGACGTATGCAGACGCTTTACGAATGGAAGGCATTTGGCTACCAAAAACGTGTGAAGCAGCGAAGCTGTTACAAGCACAAGGATTGTATACACCAGTTTCACTGCCATTACAACTCGATGAACTATGTGAAGGTATAGTACAAACAGAACACGCCATTGAAGCTATTACAATCGAACCGATGAAACACGCATCGATAAATGTAGTGCTAACCGTGAATGATTTACATTTCCACCGACAAAAAACATCGATTCTACACAACGTAAACGTCACCTTATTTGAACGTGAAATCGTCGCACTTGTTGGTGAAAACGGAGCAGGGAAAACAACATTTTCTAAACTGATAAGCGGCTTACTCTCTCCTTCTTCTGGCGACGTAGTCGTCGAAGGACGACCAATCGAAAAGTGGCCAGAACTCGAGCTCCGTAAAAAAATTGGATACGTGTTTCAAAATCCAGAACATCAATTTATCACTGACTCTGTGTACGACGAAGTGGCATTTGGATTGCGCATGCAAGGATTGAGTGAAGTAACCATTCAACATTCAGTCACCACAACGTTGCAACAAGTGGGGTTACTGCATGCTCAGCATCAACATCCATTTGCTCTTAGTCAAGGACAAAAGCGTAGATTAAGTGTAGCCACGATGATCATTGATGAACAGAAGCTGCTGATTTTAGATGAACCAACGTTTGGCCAAGACGCTAATACTTCACACGCGTTAATGCAGTTATTCACAGAGCGTGTACAAAACCGGTCTTCCATTTTTATGATTACTCATGATATGAACCTTGTGAATCAGTACGCTCATCGCGTCATCGTCTTACATGAAGGAACGGTTGCTTTTACAGGAACACCGAACGAATTGTGGCAACAACACGACTTATTGCATCGCGCTCATCTACAATTACCTTTTTATGAAACATTGAAGCAGCGATTAAAGGAGAATGATCATGCAGTTAGAGTCTATTAATCCAAGCATAAAAGCCGGAACCGTTGTTTTATGTGTCTTGTTGATTTCACTCTTTTTTGATCCAATAACTCCCCTTTTCTTTTTCATTTGGACAGTCGCTGTTACATTTTTATTTGCAAACCTATCGCTTAAAAAGTGGCTGCTGTTTTTCAGTCCTTTTTTACTCGTTGCGCTCGGTTATGTATGGACAACGCTTTTATTTCCGAATATGAGTGATGTAAAACATAGCACGGTCTTTTTTGAATGGGGATTTTTATCGTTTACGTATGAAGGGCTACACAAAGGGCTCGGGCTAGCGCTTCGTGTGTTAAGCTTTGCGGCTTTGTCGTTATTATTTATTTTCACAACATGCAAAACACAATTCATGCTCAGTTTAATGCAACAATGTAAAATGCCACCGAAACTCGCATACGGCATTTTAGCAGGCTATCGCTTTTTACCGCTTATGAAAGATGAATTGCAAACGATTCAAAATGCACAGCGCATTCGCGGAGTCGGGCGCGTACGATCTCTTCGAGGAAAAGCACAGCAACTAAAGCGTTATGTCATCCCTCTTCTTGCAAGCGCCATTCGAAAAGCTGAGCGAACCGCGCTTGCAATGGAGTCAAAAGGATTCACAGGTGACAAAAATCGAACGTTTTATCGGAATCTAACCATTTCCTCAACAGACTGGTTATTTGTCGGAGTGATGTTAGTAGGCATCGCATTGAGTGCCTTCCTGTCACTTCAAATGGGGACATTGATTTTTTTATAATGAACGTCAAAACGGATACTCAGCGTTTCGATCACTTTGAGCATCCGTTTTGTTTTTTAACACTTACTCGTTTCCATTAATCATTGTAAAGGGTGTTTCTGTTCCATTGACAAAAAGGTGAATCGTCTCATATATGTGATTGTCATGAATTTTATAGAGTGCTTGATGGGTCAACGAATCATTTGAATAGTCATCTGTTTCATCTTCTGTAACGAAAAGGTTTAATGTATCGTTTTCTGCCTTTACTTTTACATCAGTAAAATGAATCGCTTTTTCCCCTTGCACAACATTTCCACCGTTCAAAAACAAATACATCGTCTTTTTTCCATCTAAGTATAAATAAGGACCATTTTCATGTTTTACAAACTCCATAAACTCTTGAACAGATGCATTTGCTTTTGTCATTTCCACTTCTGAATACGTAAGCTGCGACTGACAACCTATCAATCCAACAAGGAAAAAGACCCCTATCATAATACGCTTCATACCATCCCACCTTCACCTCCACTATACCAAATTCATACAAAAAATCGCAGGCTTTTCTGCACCTGCGATTGCTTACCTATTGCACCGGCATCCAATTCACTTTCCACACGCCGTCTTGTTTGGTTAAGCCGAATCCAAGACCAATTTCTTCGTCGAGCGAGATGTATGCACGATCATCGGATACCATCACTTCTTCAAATGAATAAATGCCTCTGTTTTCAATTTCATCTAAAATGTTCATCGTGTTTTGTTTGTATTCCATGTACTCTTTTTTAAAGACTTCATAAGACGGTGTTCCTGCATCTTCTCCCTTAGCGAAAAGAGCGTACATCGTTTCATAATCATCTTCTTTCACCGCAGCCCAGTAAAGTAAAAACACATCATACGGCGCAAGCTCTTCTAATTGCTCGTCGCTTTTTTCTTTTTGATAGTCATAAAACTGGTCCACTTTGTCATCCTTCTCTAATAACTGAGCAGCTTGAGGTGCAGCCGCACTGACTTCTTTCACTTCTTCTTTTTGTGTACAAGCCGTTAACATCATAACGGATAAACCAAGTGCAACTGCAACCTTCATTCTGATCATGTCTCCCATTCCCTTCGTTTTTTCTTCTACTTAGTAAGACGAACCAAGTCGTGAAAAGTTTCATTTTTCCACAAAACTCTTGTTACTTTTTTATACCATTCTCTCTCTCCTTCTAAACGTAAAAAATCTAGGCACTCTGTATAAGCACCTAGATTTTTTACACACCACGACGCGCAAAGTCGACAAACCGAAATTTATCTAAACGGTGACGCGATTCCGTATATTGAAACAAACTTGCATCGTCTAAATAGACATAGTTTCGCACGACGACAATGTGTTCATATTCTTTTAAATCTAAATAGCGCCTGTCATCTTCTGTTAGTTCATCCACCGAAATTTCTTTTTTCGCAAAACTAATTTTTAAGCCTACTTCTTTTTCTAAATACTCGTAAATAGAACCTCGACAAATGTCTTCCGTTAGATGAGGCACGAACTTCTTATGAAAGAAATCTTTATCTAAAATAATGCGCTCCCCATCAATCTCACGAGCTCGCACGACTTTCCACACCGTATCTTTACTCGTCACATGAAGTTGTGCGCGTAACTCTTCATCCGGTTTCACAAGCTCAAATTCTTCCACCACTGTCTTTGATTCGTGGCCAAGTTTTTCCGCTACTTCTTTAAAGCTCACAAGCCCTGAAATCGGAAAATCAAACCTCGACACATCAAGCACAAACGAACCTTTTCCTTTCATTTTCTGGATGTATCCATTTTGTGACAGCAGGTTTAATGCTTTTCGAATGGTTTCACGAGACGTTTCATAGTGCTCCACAAGCTCATTTTCAGAAGGTAGTTTTGTGTTCGGACGAAGCTGACCGCTTTGAATATTTGCGACAATGTCTTCATAGATCGTCATAAATTTATTTTCTCTCACGTTTATCACCTTCTTTATTGTACAAAAAGAGCGATGGCTTGCACAACCACCGCTTCTTCCTATCTTATTTCGTTAAATGATACACTATCGACTCATACGGTCTTAATGTGATTTTCTTTACATCTGCCGGCGAATCGTCATAGTTAGAAAGTAAGATGTTACTGTTGTAGCCTTCAATTTCTACGTTTGCTGGCAACTCGAATGTTGTTTCTTTTCCGTAGAAGTTGTTCACCACAAGTAACTTCTCGCCAACACCGTTACGAACATACGCAAAGATTTCTTCATCATCCGCTAAAAGTAACTCATAATCACCATCTGTAATAATGTCGTATTCTTTACGAAGCTTAATTAATTGTTGATAATGATAAAACACTGAGTTTTGATCGTTGAGTGCGTTCTCCACGTTAATTTGTTTGTAGTTCGCTGCTGGATAAATCCACGGTGTTCCTTTTGTAAACCCAGCGTTGTCGCTATCGTCCCACTGAACAGGCGTACGGGAGTTATCACGCGATTTACTTTTTAAAATCTCAATGATGTCACGATCACTCATACCTTCTTTACGCTTAATGTCGTAAATGTTTAACGATTCAACATCGCGGTATTCATCAATTGAGTCAAACTTCGGATTCGTCATTCCGATTTCTTCTCCTTGATAAATATAAGGCGTTCCTTGCATCATGTGAACCGTTGTCGCAAGCATTTTCGCTGATTCATTGTGATACGTACCATCATCTCCGTAACGAGAAACGACGCGCGGTTGGTCATGGTTACACCAGAACAAGGCATTCCAGCCGCCACCTTTGTTCATACCTACTTGCCACGTTGATAAAATGTCTTTTAATTTAATGAAATCAAAATCAGCTAATGCCCACTTTTCACCGTTTGGATAATCCACTTTTAAATGATGGAAGTTAAACGTCATGCTTAATTCATTGCGTTCTGGGTGTGTATATTTCACACAATGATCAAGCGTTGTTGATGACATTTCTCCAACCGTCATCACATCATACTTCGAAAATACTTCTTGGTTCATTTCATGCATAAATTCATGAACACGTGGACCATCTGTGTAAAATTTACGACCATCTCCAGGTGCAACCGAACCATCATCATCTAAGAAACGTTGATCTTTCGAGATTAAGTTGATGACATCTAAGCGGAAACCATCCACACCTTTTTTAAACCAGAAATGCATCATGTCATACACACTTTTACGCACTTCTTCATTTTCCCAGTTTAAATCTGCTTGTGTCACGTCAAATAAATGCAAGTAGTATTGACCTGTTTGTTCATCGTATTTCCACGCGTTTCCACCAAACTTTGACTCCCAGTTTGTTGGCTCACTTCCATCTTCTTTTCCGTCTTTCCAAATGTAAAAATCACGATAGTCGCTGTCTTTTGATTGTGCTGATTTTTTGAACCATTCATGCTCAGTTGACGTATGGTTCACAACGATGTCCATAATGACTTTAATGTCGCGTTTATGTGCTTCCTCTAACAAACGATCAAAGTCTTCCATCGTCCCGTATTCTTCGTGAATGTTAAAGTAATCGCTAATATCATACCCATTATCACGTTGAGGTGATTTGTAAATAGGTGTTAACCATACAACATCTACACCTAGCTCTTTTAAATAATCAAGCTTTGAAATAATACCTTGTAAATCTCCGACACCATTCCCGTTTGTGTCATAAAAGCTTTTCGGATAAATTTGATACACAACTGATTTCTTCCACCAAGGTTGTTTCATTTTAAGCACCACCATTTTTTATTTTAAGCTGTTTTACTAAACATTGCTAAAAGTTCATACGTATTGATAGAAGTTAAATTTCCACTTTAGGTTGCTCTCGCTACAGTTTCACACCTTCTATTTCAATCAATTTCGAGTAGCGTTGTATGCACAAGATCAACCTTGATTACGTATTAATTCTCCTTTGTCAATTCATTATTTTAATAAGTAAATTCTTGCTTCATAAGGATTTAATGTGAACGATTGAATGTCACCTCTAACATTGTCCTCATTACTCAACAGCAATTCCAAACGGTCATAATGAATGTTTTCTGGCAACGTAAATTCACATTCTTCTTCATAAAAGTTACAAATAACGACGAGTGTTTGCTCATGTAATTGACGGGTGTACGCGTAAACGGACGGATGAGTATCTTCGATTAATTTGTATCTTCCGTGAACAATCACGTCGTATTGTTTGCGAAGCTCGATCAATTTGCGGTAATAATGATACACCGACTTTGGATCTTCTATCACTTGTTTCGCATTGATTTGTTTATAATTTGGGTTCACCGCAATCCACGGTGTACCCGTTGTAAAACCAGCATATTCACTATCATCCCACTGCATTGGTGTTCGCGCATTGTCACGGCCTTTTGCATAAATGCTTTCCATGATGCTTTCTTCAGATACACCTTTTTCTTGGTACTCTTTATACATGTTTAACGTCTCAATATCACGGTACTCCTCAATGCTGTCAAACTTTACGTTAGTCATCCCAAGCTCTTCCCCTTGATATACATAAGGTGTGCCTTTCATCATATGAAGCAAAGTACCAAGCATTTTCGCTGACTTTTCGCGATATTCTCGGTCATTACCAAACCGTGATACGACCCGAGGCTGATCATGATTATTAAAATACAAGCTGTTCCACCCTTTATGTTCAAGCGCATACTGCCAACGAGACAAGCTCCATTTTAAATCAGCTAAATCTAACGGCTTTAAATCCCACTTTCCGTTCGGTCCATTGTCTAAGCCCATATGTTCAAATTGAAATACCATGTTCAATTCGTTTCGACTTGGGTCGGTATAAAGTTCCGCATGTTCTGGCTTTACACCTGGCATTTCACCTACTGTCATCACATCATACTTCCTCAACACTTTTTCATTCATTTCTTGAAAGTATTCATGAATGCGTGGACCATTGCGATAATATTTACTACCTGATGCATATTTCTGTCCAGGCTTGGGCTCATCATCAGGAAGTCCATCTACTTTAGAAATAAAATTAATCACATCCATTCGAAATCCATCAATACCTTTTTCAAGCCACCATGTCATCATGTCGTACACTTCTTGACGAAGTCTTTCGTTTTCCCAATTTAAGTCAGGCTGCTTTTTCGAGAAAAGATGTAAAAAGTATTCGCCAGTTTGCTCATCATACTCCCAAGCAGACCCACCAAAGTTAGATGCCCAGTTGTTTGGTTCTTTTCCATCTTTGCCTTCCCGCCATATATAATAATCACGGTACGGATTGCCTTTTGACTGACGTGATTCCACAAACCACGCGTGCTCATCCGAACTATGATTCACCACAAGGTCCATAATAAGCTTCATTCCGCGGTTATGTACCTCGTGTAGTAATTGCTCCCAATCGGCTAACGTTCCAAACTCATCCATAATATCTTGGTAATCACTAATATCATACCCATTATCATCATTTGGAGACTTATAAACAGGAGATAACCAGATTACATCGATTCCTAAATTTTTTAAGTAATCTAGTTTTGAAATAATCCCTTGTAAATCGCCAATTCCATCTCCATTTGAGTCCATAAAACTACGCGGATAAATTTGATAAATGACACTTTGCTTCCACCAAGCTTGTGACATGTTGTCAGCTCCTTTGTTGTTCGCTTTAAAACAGAAAAAGACGAAGCCAACAAGCATGGATATTCTCCTTATGCTGTTGGTCTCGTCCCCCTTTATCTACTTTAAGACCTTACTTCTTCATTTTCCCTAAAATTAACGTTAACACAAACGGTACAACAATAACGATTCCCATTCCAATGAAGAACGCTCCCCAGTTTTGCGGGAAAATCGATAACGGCGCTGGAATTCCACCGATTCCAATTGACGGTGCTTTTACACCTGCCATTGAAATAACTAATCCGGCAATCGCTGAACCGATAATGGCTGAAATGAACGCATATCTAAAGCGTAAGTTTACCCCGAACATCGCTGGCTCTGTAATCCCTAACCACGCTGAAACTCCTGATGTTAATGATAATCCTTTTAACTTCTCATCATTTTTCGCTAATACCATCATCGCAAATGCAGCAGAGCCTTGGGCAATGTTTGATAAAGCCACCATCGGCCATAAGAACGTTCCACCTGTGCTGCCTATTAATTGTAAATCAACCGCTAAAAACGTATGGTGCATACCCGTAATAACAAGCGGTGCGTATAATCCACCATAAATTAAACCACCAAGTGCTGGTACTGCTTCAAAAACACCAACAACCCCATCTGTAATGACATTACCTAATGCAAACGTAATGGGTCCAATCGCGATAAACGATAGAAAACCTGTTACTAACAATGCCACTGGTGCAACAACGAGTAGTTGAAAACCATCTGGAATACGTTTTCGTAAGAACACTTCAATTTTCGCTAGTAAAAGAGAAGCAAATAATACGGGTAAGACTTGTCCTTGATAACCGACTTTCTCTACTTCAAAGCCGAACAAGTTCCAAGTGGGTACTTCTTCAGCCGCTCCGTATCCCCATGCATTTAATAAGTCTGGATGTACAAGCATTAATCCTAGTACAATTCCGAGTAACGGACTTCCGCCGAATCGATTAACCGCAGACCACCCAATCAAGCCTGGCAAAAACACGAACGCTGTATTCGCAATTAAGTTAATCATGTTCGCAAAATCAGCCCACTGTGTATGAACATCTACAATCGATTTGTCATCATAAAAGATACCAGGTCCAGTTAAAACGTTGTTAATCCCCATAAGTAAACCAGCTGTTACGATGGCTGGTAAAATTGGGATAAAAATATCCGCTAGCGTCTTAATCGCACGCTGAAGTGGATTCATATTTTTAGCCGCTTCATTTTTCACTTCTTCTTTTGAGACTTCACCGATTCCTGTAATCGCCACCATCTCTTTATACACTTTATCAACAGTCCCTTGTCCAATAACTACTTGGAATTGACCACTTGTTGAGAATGAACCTTTTACTAAATCATGATTATTTAATGCGTCTTGATCAACTTTGCTTTCGTCTTTTAAGACTAAGCGTAAACGCGTGACGCAATGTGTCGCTGCTGAAATGTTGTCTTTCCCGCCAACCGCTTGAACAATTTGTTCAACTGATTCTCGATTAATACTCATCCCATTCCCTCCTGTTACCGTTTTCATGTTTGACAAAATATAAAATAATGTCGTTATGCTATTTGCTATTTTTCACTAATTTAATGTTGGATATCCATATAATCTCTCTTCCCTATATACCGCTTTCATTTTAATTCTCAAACTTGTATATACAGGAAGATGATTACGATTTCATTCTAACCTGTATATACAAGTACGTCAACAAAAATCGACAATTTTTTTGTTAATCGTGACCATGATTGATTTTCACTTCAAAATGGTCGAACCTTCCGTTTTTACTAATATGTACTATTCAAACACTAAACAAAAAAAGCCATTCAACACAACACCTCTCATCTGTTTCCTCATTGATTTTAAACAGGTGTGACAAGGGCAATGCGTATGAATTGCTCATTTTGAATGATTTTTATTTTATTATCTTTGTAGTTTTTGTCCATAGTACTTCTCTACTACGTTTTCAAGTACCAACTCCATCTGATCATGATCGATTCCATTAGCTGACTGTACAAATTTAGTTCCGCATTGAGTGCGTGTCACTTCAACACCGGTGTAACGAATTCGAATCACTTCTTTACTATTAGGATCATTTTGAAACTCCCCGGTTCCCATCCCTCGAACACAACTTTCATCAATCTTCGTTCGCTTCCCACTTTTATCTATATAATAGTAACGATCAGTAACCGTGCCGTAATCCATATCAGCAGTCGATGTGACAAAATAACCTTCATCATTCACGTCATACACGTCGTACTCGTCTTCCTGTTTGAGAGGATGTGCACCTTTTACATTATAAAAAATATACACATCTCCTTCGTATCCTTCAGGAATTAAGTACATATCATCTGTTTCCTCTGACATTGCACAACCAATTAAGCTCACACTCAGCACTAGAGTAACCAAAAATCGTTTCAATCGCTCTCCGCCTTTTTATCCTTATTCTACCACATTTTTAACACTTGTACTTTGCACTACTTCTTTTTCCTCTTTAAACGTTCTCATCATATAATCAAGGGTTGGATTTGTCACACCGAACCAATAATGTTCATTCTAAAAAAGTCATCCTGTTCCTACATTTTCATGTAGACAGAATGACTTCCTTCTATCTATATTAAGTTTTATTAGACTTATCAATTTACTCGGTTTTAAAGAAAAATATAAAACCTCCCCTTACAGTTGCCGAGTTGACTGCAAGAAGAGGTTGGGATCACGTAATTAAGTAAGCCTTCCGTCTTCTTATCTGTCAAGCAACTGCTTGCTGGAGTTGGCACGGTGCTTTAAAAAGTCCGTTGCCGAGGTGTCATAGGGCCAAATCCCTCTACCTCTCTTGATAAGAATTTTGTCGAAAAATGTTTTGATTAAGTTATGTTTACAATCATACAATCGATTGCACAAGCTGTCAACAGCTTTCAGAAAATATTTTTTTATCTAAAAGATAAGAATTCGCTTTCATTTTTCACTTAATGATTCACATGCTTTTTCCACAAAATCGATGTTCAACCCTCTCTAATCTCTGTTACCTTGCTGATTTGCGTACGTTCATTCATTCACATTCACAATATATGAAAACCATTCCACAACTAGTACAAAATTCCCTCTATTTTTTCTCACTTTTTGTAAGATTGTCTTATCTATAGGCTGCTTGATAAAAACAACCTTTCTTCTTTCCCACAGACAAATCACAACTATTCAGTTATAATAAGGTAAAAAATAACAAAAAGACAACATAAATGGTGAGGAGCTCTGACAATGGTTTTGATTAGTTTACTTTTCTCATTAGGTTTACCAATTCTTTTAATTGCATTTCTTACATTCGCAGTAGCCAAAAACAAAAAAGAAGGAGAGAAAGAAGATATGTTTAAGCAATTATACGTTTACCTCGTTTTGTTTTTCACACTTATGATGACCATTGGAGGAGGAATTGGCATCTTCATGGGTGCATCTGATTACGTCAGTCCAACAACGTACTATGAGCGATATGAAGACTACAAGTTTAGTCGGATGGCAGAAGCACAAGATCGTAAAATCGACCTAAATGAAGAAATCATTCGCCAAGACTATGAGCGAATGATTGACAGAGAAACCGAACGTACAAAGCAGCAAGGAATAAACACGATCATTAAAAGCTTTGGGTTTATCATTATTCCATTCCCCATTTTCCTTTACTTTAATCGAATGAGAAAACAGGATAGTAAACACGTCGTTTAATCTTTAGCAAAAACGAAAAAGAAGAGGCTGGGACATAAGTGTTTCAGTCGATAAGATATCCGAACTATTTATAGTTATATTCTATTTATAGTTCGGATGTTTTTTGATTAAAAAACCAGTTTAAAAGAATAGTGGAATGGAGCGTAGGACACTCGAATCCTGCGGGAAATAGAGGAAAGGCTGAGACCCCGCAGGAACGAGGAGGCTCAGGTTCCTCCCCGCAAAAAGCGAGTGGCTGGAGCGAAATGGAACGAACTTGTTGTTGTAACATAACGATGACAGAAACGTTCTTGTTCGTTTTTGAGAAGGAATCATTTCGTTATGTCCCACCTTCTTCTTTGTTTGACACCTTACACGTTTATTGTTAATTGTGCAACATACTCTTCAATCGATTCATCTAACATCTGTAATCCATCATCGATCTGTTCTTTCGTCACTGTTAAAGGTGGTACCATACGAATCACTTCACTTGAATTTCCGCAGAAGTAGAACAGTACCCCTTTTTCTAACGCGATGTCTAAAATTTTAAATAGTCCATCACCATTTGGTTTTTTCGTGACAGGATCAATAATCTCAATTCCAATCATTAATCCAACTGCACGAATATCGCCAATCACATCATGCTTTTCTTTCAGTAATTGCAGCTTCTCAACCGCATACGCGCCCACTTCTTTTGTATGTTCGAGAAGATTCTCTTCTTTAATCACTTCAAGTGTCGCAAGTGCTGCCGAACAGCCAATCGGATTTCCGCCAAATGTTGTTCCGTGGCTTCCTAGTGGCCATTGTTTCATCAATTCTTGTGAAGCAACTGTTGCACTTAATGGCATTCCTGAAGCAATTCCTTTTGCGATAGCCATAATATCAGGTGTCACATCAAATGTTTGAGCTGCAAACCATTCACCCGTACGACCGAATCCTGTTTGAACTTCATCAAAGATCAGTAAAATGCCGTGACGGTCACAAATTTCACGAAGCTTTTTCATCCAAGCTTTCGGCGGAATGACGTATCCGCCTTCTCCTAATACAGGCTCAATGATGACTGCAGCTACTTCTTCCGGTGTGACTTGGTGGTTAAATATCGTTTCAAAATCTTTCTCAAGCTTTTCAGGGAAATAGCTTTCTGGATCTATCCCTTCTGGACACTCTTTCACATTTGCATATGGCAATTGATACGTTAACCCTGAAGGCTGTTGATACTTACGATATTTACTTTTTGACGTTGAAACACTTAATGACCCCATAGAACGACCATGAAAACACCCAATGAACGATACAACATACGGACGCTTTGTTACATGCTTCGCTAACTTCATTGCTCCTTCAATGGCTTCCGTTCCACTATTCGCAAAGAAGAAACAATCTAAATCACCCGGTAACACTTTTCCAAGCTCATCCGCTAATCGTAAAATCGATTCGTACATAATGACACCCGACGGTCCATGCATCAGTTGATCAACTCCATCTTTCACCGCTTGGACCACTTTCGGATGACGATGTCCAACGTTGGTTGTCGCAATCCCTGATGTAAAATCTAAGTATTTCTTTCCATCTACCCCATAGTAGTAACACCCTTCTTCTTTTACAACTGGTAGGTTTGGATGATCTTTTGCCATACTCGGTGCTAGTAACTCTGGCATTCTATTAAATAAATGACTCCAATCGTTTGACATAGTCTACTTCCTCCTTAAACAAGTATGTGTGCTAATAATGCGATAATTGGTAGTGAAATAAGCGTACGTTGTAAGAAAATAATAAATAGTTCTAGGAAACTAACTGGAATTTTTGACTTTAAGAGTAAAATACCGATCTCTGACATGTAAATGATTTGTGTTAATGATACACACGCAATGACAAAGCGAGTTAATTCTGATTCAATTCCGCTGCCCACAACAGCTGGTAAAAACATATCGGCAAATCCAACGATCATCGCAGGAGCTGCTTGTGCGGCTTCTGGAATTTGAAGCAATGAAAGAAGTGGAACAAACGGATACGATAAGTACGTAAATACGGATGTATACTCTGCCACGATTAACGCCATCGTTCCAAGCGCCATCACAAGAGGGATCAACCCTAACCAAATATCAAGTACGTTATGGATGGCTTTTTTAATAACCGCTTTCGGCCCATCTGCTTTGCTTGCTTTTTCAACCGCTTGCTGTAACCCCCATTGAAATGATGAAACACCTGCTGGTACAGCTTCATCAATTTGCTTGCCAACCGGTCCGTAATACTCGTCCTTTTTACGAGAAAGAGGTGGAATACGCGGACAAATAATGGCAGTTAACACACCTGCTACGACTACAGTGAAATAAAACGGCACAAACATGTGATCAATACCAATAAACTTTGCAATGACTAAACTAAATGCAATCGACGCGACCGAGAAGTTCGTCGCAATAACTGCTGCTTCACGCTGTGTATAATAACCTTCTTCATATTGTTTCGTTGTAATTAAAACACCAACTGTACCGCTTCCCATCCAAGACGCCATCGCATCAATTGATGAACGACCTGGTAATTTAAATAACGGATACATCACTTTTCGTACAAGTGTCCCGATGAAATCCATTAATCCATACTCCAGTAACAACGGCATGCATAGTGCTGCGAAGAAAAACCAAAGAGTTAAAACTGGAATTAAGTCGAATAAAACCGTTCCACCTGTAAACTTCGATGAAATTGCTTCTGGTCCCGCTTCAAACAACGTCAGTGCCGCAAAGATAGCTCCTACTACACGTAATACGACCCAAAGCCACTCGACTTGAAACAAACTCTTTAGCATCGGACTGTTGTTAACAAATGAGGGTTGTACAAGTTTGGCAAACAGCGAACCCATCGCAGCGATGACTAACACACCGACCATTATACTCGGTATATAGCTTCCAACTGCCCCCATTAACGCATCGGCCATAACCCCTAATACAATCGTTACCTTTCCATCCACTTTTACCGGAATTAAAAATAAGATGATACCTAATAAAGATGGGATGATAAATTTTGCATAGTGACTTGCTGATGGCTTCTCAAGCGGTTGGGAGTATATCTCCTCCTTTTTTAATTCCATCGTTCATTCCTCCAATCTCATAGTTTGTTAGCATAACTTTTTTGTTTTTCCTGTATACGCTCTCAATGTTACATTCCTCCACAAAAGATAGCAATAATTTTCTGAAAAATAAATTTATTCATTGGTTTTATCATGTTTTAGTCTATTAATTTGCTAAAGAAAACTTTCTCATCTCTTTTTCTATTAGTATACAGCTGTATTTTTATTAATTTAATAGAATAATTATTTATATGTAGTATAACTTGAATAAAGATTAAAAACAACCGTATTTTTATACATTTTACCAAAAATAAAAAGCACAGAATGTTCTGTACTTTATAAAAGATGGTCGTGATTATTTATTTCGATCACTTGCCAGTTTCCTTCTTGATAGTTAAACGTACTAATCGACGTATTTTCAAGGTGTCGCTTTCCTGTTCCATCTTCTCCATTCGTGACAAAATGAATAAAAAGGTTAATGATGGCACCATGACTCACAACGACTATATGCTTCTCTTTTGCTTCTTCTATAATCTCAACAAGGCGGTCTGTCAGTCGTTTTTGAGCATCTTCTAATCGTTCCATACGATAGACAGACTCACTTCCCCAGTTCGTTCCGTAACCAGGTACAAGCTCCTCTAGTTTTGACACCGCTTGTGCTTCCAAGTCCCCAAATGAGCGTTCTCGTAACCTCTCACATGTTTTCACTTCTTCAATCGCAACCACTTTTGCAATTTCAAGTGCTGTCTCATATGCACGAAGCAAATCACTAGAATACATCACATCCACTTGTTTATGACGAAATGCTTCAGCTACTTTCTTTGCTTGCTTCCTTCCTTCTTCATTTAACGGGATATTTGAGTGTCCTTGAATTAATCGTTGTTTATTCCAGTCCGTTTCACCATGCCTTACTAAGTATAAAATGGTCGTTCATCCTCTCTTAACATGTTGTTCATACAATTAGTATATCATCAACTCATCATAAAAAAGAGCTAGCTGCTTTACTAGCTCCTGTACTTTTACGGTTTTTCAATCCAACTGTAACGATATTGCTCATCTTCAACTGCGTGTGCTTGTTGAATTACTTTTAACGGACGGAATGTATCAATCATCACAGCTAGTTCTAATGTTTCTTTTTTTCCAATGCTATTTTCAATTTTACCTGGATGTGGACCATGTGGAATACCTAGTGGATGAAGTGTAATTGATCCTTCATTAATTCCTTTTCGACTCATAAAATTTCCTTCCACATAGTAAAGAACTTCATCACTATCAACATTACTATGAAAATACGGTGCTGGAATGGCTTCTGGATGATAGTCATATAATCTTGGACAGAATGAACAAATAACGAAATTATGTCCTTCAAACGTTTGATGAATCGGCGGTGGCATATGAATGCGCCCTGTGATTGGCTCAAAATCACGAATGTTAAAAATCCATGGATAAATATTGCCATCCCATCCCACAACATCAAGCGGATGATGATTAAAGGTATGCTTATGCAAATAACCACGTGACTTCGTTAAGACGATATACTCCCCTTGTTCATCGTGCGTGTCTAACGTTTCAGGGCCACGGAAATCACGCTCACAAAATGGACTATGCTCGAGTAACTGACCAAATTCATTTCGATAACGTCTCGGCGTTGTCACATGGCTCATTGTCTCAATGACAAGCATTTTCGTTTCGCCTTCATCTGGTATAATACGATGAATGGTTGCCATCGGAATCATCACATAATCGCCTGGCTCATATGTTAATGTACCAAATACCGTTTCCACCTTACCTGTTCCATAATGAATGAATAGGATTTCATCACCATCGCTGTTTCGATAAAAATAGTCCATTTCTTTTGTTGGTTCGACTATCCCAATCACCACGTCATCATTTCCAAGTAAGTACGTGCGCTCCTTTACTGCATCCCCACCTTTTTCAAGACGACTCGTTTCGAAATGACGATGACAAAGCGGCCCTTGCTCTTCATATTCATGCATGGCAGAACCAACTAGTTCCGCTTTCGCCATTGCAGTTGGCGCATGGTGGTGATACAAAATAGACTGCACACCAGAAAAGCCTTTTGTTCCCATCACTTGCTCGCGATAAAGAGAACCGTCTGCTTTACGAAACATTGTATGACGCTTACGAGGAATGTTCCCCATTTGACGATAAAATGTCATTTCTTCTCCTCCTTATTTCACTGTATTACGCAATACACCTAATTCCTCAATGGCTAGCTCGACAACATCTCCTGATTGTAACCAACGATGGACCTCTGTACCTAACTCTAAAAGACAACCCGTTCCAACCGTACCTGAACCAATCACATCTCCTGGATATAAAATTGTTCCTTCAGATGCTCTCGCAATCATTTGGCTAAAGCTATAGTAAAGGTCTTTCATATTTCCTTTTGACAACAATGTGCCGTTTACTGTTGCGGTCATTTCTAAGTCATATCGATTCTGTACTCGCTTATGTTCAAGCTCATCTTTCGTAACGAGGTAAGGCCCAATTGATGTCGCAAAATCTTTTCCTTTTGCCGGACCAAGTCCCACCTTTACTTCTTCACGCTGAATATCACGTGCACTCCAGTCATTTAAGATGCAGTATCCAAAAATATAGTCGTCTGCTTCTTCGACAGAGATGTTTTTCCCTTCTTTTCCAATAACACATGCCACTTCTAATTCATAATCTGCCCACTGACACGATGATGGGAATTCTACTTCTTCATTTGGACCGATAATTGCACGGTGATTCGTAAAATAAAACACAGGAAATTCATACCACTTCGGTATCATCTCAAGTCCACGCTTTGCACGTGCGGTTTTCACGTGCTCTTCAAACGCATAAAAATCACGCACACTTGAGGGTGCAGGAATCGGAGCTAAAAGCGTAACCTCTTCAAGCAAGCAATGTGTTTCCCCTTTTTCAACAATCACTTTTAGTTGTTCTTCATATTTAGAATAACTTTCAATGATCGTACTTAATTGAGCAGGCAACGCTCCATTACTCTCTTCATATAAATCGATGACTTTGCTTCCCTGCACAACTCCAACCCGCTCTTGACCCTCTTTTGTTTTAAACGTAATAAACTTCATTTCTTCGTTTCTCTCTTTCGCTCTAATACGAACGTGTCACTTGCAGCTCTCGTATAAGTGGCACCTGCTAAACGACCAACGGGAGCTAACTTCTCCGTATTAATTCTTCCACTTTCATAAAGTGCACCTTTCACATGAACACAAACAACTTGCCCAATCACTAAGCTTCCAGCACCCGGCTGATCACCAAAATGAAGGATTTGACGGAGTACACACTCTAGCTGCACATCGCTTTCTTTTACACGATACGGTTTAACAATTTCACTAGGTACTTTTGTTAGTCCAGTCTCTACAAATTCATCCACATGAGAGTCAAATTCGATGGCCGTATCATTCATTCGCTCTACAATGCTTTCGCCTACTACATTAATGACAAACTCATTGGTCTGTTCAATGTTACGAAGTGTATCCTTTTTCGCTCCGTCTGTTCCTCGTAGCATCGGTGCAAAACAAACCATCATCGGCTCAGCACAAATTCCTGTAAAAAAGCTAAACGGGGCTAAGTTTGCATTTCCTTTTTCATCAATTGTTGAAACGAATGCGATTGGTCTTGGTAACACCGAACCAATCAACAACTTATATGCCTCTTTCCAATGTAATGAACTTGGTTCTAGCTTCACAGTGATCCCTTCTTTCCTAATACGGTTTGTAAGGCTTGAATAAACACTTCGTTTTCGGCTTGCGTACCAATCGTCACGCGAATTGTATTGGGATACCCCAATAAAGAGCCCGACCGAATGATAACACCTTGCTTTAAAAGACCTGAAAACACTTCATCACCCGGATGGTCTAGATGAATCATTAAAAAGTTGGCGTGTGAAGGAAAATAGTTCAATCCGAGCTGTTTTACTTGTTCTGCAATATACGTAAGCCCCTTACGATTTCGATCCACACATGTTTGAACAAACGCGTCATCAGCTAACGATGCATAAGCCCCTGCTTGTGCAATACGGTTTGTATTAAATGGCTCTTTTACTTTTACTAACTCTGCAACGATACGAGGATGCATCATGCCGTAACCGATGCGAGAAGCAGCAAGGCCATAAATTTTAGAAAATGTACGTAAAAGAATCAGATTGTGATAATGCTTTAATAACGCAACTGTGTCTAAGCGATCTTTTGCTGAAACATATTCGTAATAAGCTTCATCTAACACAAGTAAAATATGTGGCGGAACACGTTCAATAAACGACTGGAGTTCTTCTTTTGACACAATGGTTCCTGTTGGATTATTAGGGTTGCAAACAAAGATCATACGCGTTTTATCTGTAATAGCTGCGATCATCCCCTCTAAATGATGAACCCCTTCTTGAAGAGGTACCTTTACGGGTTTTCCACCTTCAATGATGACATTCGTCTCATAGCGTGGAAACGTCACATCTGCCATGATTACTTCATCTTCGTGACGAATATAGCTTCTCGTCAATAAACGGATAATCTCATCTGATCCATTCCCAAAAATAAAATGGTCTTTTTCAATATGTAATTTTTCACTTAACCTTTCTGCAAGCTTTGGCGCCATCGATTCAGGATAAAAAGGCATTTGCGACAGTTCTTCTTTCATCGCTTCGTATGCAAGAGGTGAACAACCAAACGGGTTTTCATTCGACGCAAGCTTGATTACTTTTTCAAGTCCTAGCTCTCGCTGTACTTCTTCAATTGGTTTTCCTGGCACATAGACCGCTAGATTTTGAATCTCATTTCGTGTCAGAATCGTGCTCTTAATCATAATCTCTCCTCCTTTGTACATGCTTCATCATTCACCTAAAGCGGATGCCACTACCCGTATGAGAGGGAGTGACATCCGCTTAGATGGATCAATTATAAGTTACCGCGACGTGCTTGTTCTCGCTCGATGGACTCAAATAATGCTTTGAAGTTTCCTTCTCCGAATCCAATCGCTCCTTTACGTTGGATGATTTCAACAAATAGTGTTGGGCGATCCACAATCGGCTTTGTGAAGATTTGTAATAAATAACCTTCATCATCACGGTCTACTAAAATACGATTCTCACGAAGCTTCTCCATATCTTCATCGATTTCCCCAACACGCTCTGATAACATTTCGTAATACGTATCTGGTGTGTCTAAAAATTCGATCCCGTTGGCACGCATTTTTGTGATGGTATCAATAATGTCATCTGTTAAAAGAGCGATATGTTGAATACCTGCTCCGTTGTAGTAATCTAAGTACTCTTGAATTTGCGATTTTCCTTTTTTATTCGCTGGCTCGTTAATCGGGAACTTAATTCGTCCACCTTTGTACATGACTTTTGACATTAAAGCTGAATATTCTGTGCTAATGTCATCGTCATCAAAATGAATCATTTGTTTAAAACCTAGAACGTTTTCATAATATGAAACCCATTCTTCCATCTTCTCCACATTTCCAACAACGTGGTCCACTGCAATTAAACCTGTTGACTCATGTGGAATTTCATATTCAGCAGCTTCAAACCCAGGCATAAACAATCCTTTGTAGTCTTTACGTTCGATCAAACTATGCTGTGCATCCCCATACGTACCGATAATGGCGTGTTTTAACGTGCCATTCTCATCTTTAAATTCTCTCGGAGGCATAATTTCAATTGCACCTCGTTTAACCGCTTCATTGTAAGCAGACTCTACATCGTCAAATACAAGCGCTACGTCTTTTACACCATCTCCATGAAGTGTAACGAAACGACCTACTTCGTGATCTTTTGATAATGAAGACGTCAAGACAAGGCGAATTTTATTTTGTTGAAGTAAATAGGATACTTTCTCGCGGCTACCTGTTTCTGGCCCCTTGTAGCCAACAAACTTAAACCCAAATGCACGGCAATAGTAGTGAGCTGCTTGTTTTGCATTTCCTACATAAAGTTCAAAATGATGCACGTCTTGAATCGGAAAAAAATCTTGTACTTTTGAGTTCATTTGTAACGATGATTTTGCCATAAAATCATGCCTCCTACATTTTTATAATGATTTAAATCTTCTGAATAAAATGTATCTTATCTAAAATCATTCATGCAAGAGTGCGGAGTAATGCGTTTTTGTGGTGAAGTTCTACAAGGAAATACACTAAAGCGAAAATACATGAAAGCGTTACCAAAAATAATTGATAATCATCTGAATATTCTTTATACTATTTTCGTATTCACTGTTTCCATGTTGTTAATCTAAATAAGGAGGTGAGGATAACCATTGCGCTGGTTGATTAGTATCGCTTATTAAAGGGGGATTTTAATGGAGAGGCAACAGCCGTCTTTTCTTGTCTCAAGCTTACTCATGGTTGTCATTATTACACTTTTAGGCATTAGCATTTTACATTATGAAGTAGCACCGCAAATTCCAATTGTATTTGCCGCAGTTCTTGTTTGCCTATATGGACTGACACTCGGTTACAAGTGGAAAGAACTCGAACGTGCAATGGCAAAAGGAATCTTTTCTGGTATACCTGCCATTCTCATTTTATCTTTAATCGGGATGCTGATTGGAGTATGGATCTTAAGTGGAACCGTTCCAACAATCACTTATTATTCACTTACGTTCTTATCGCCAGATTTCTTCTTAGTGAGTACTGTTTTAATTTGTTCCGTTACAGCTCTTGTCACTGGGAGCTCTTGGAGTGCGATGGGAACAGTCGGTGTCGCGTTAATGGGGGCTGCATACGGATTAAATGTTTCACCAGCAATGACTGCTGGTGCCATTGTATGTGGAGCGATGTTTGGAGACAAACTATCACCTTTATCAGACACAACAAATTTAGCATCCGCTACCGCAAAGGTAAATATTTTCGAACACATTAAACACATGCTTTGGACAACGATTCCAAGCTTACTCATTACGCTCATCATCTTTGGAGTGTTAGGCTGGTCAACAAGTCAAAATGTAGAGCTAGACCAACTTGCATCAATGCTAGCAACGTTAAACGAGGAATTTACAATTTCTCCTCTCACATTACTTTCACCATTGCTTATCATCATCTTAGCTGTTCGAAAAGTAAGCCCCATCCCATCGCTTGTTATCGGCTTATTCGTTGCTGTCATCACAGCTTTTTTCACATCACCTGGTACAACATTAGGTCAAATTATGGCTACTGCTCATTTTGGTTACACAGCGAAAACAGGGGTCGAATCAATCGATAAACTTCTATCACTCGGTGGATTATCGAGTATGATGTTCGGCGTATCCTTAATATTGATAGCGCTTTCTTTGGGTGGTCTTATTAAAGAGATGCGATTAGCAGAAGCGATTCTTCTTGGTTTGAAAGGGTTTTTAACAAAGAAAGGAAACGTCATCGTCACGACCGTTCTGTCCTGTTTTGGCATTAATGCAGCAGTTGGTGAACAATATTTATCCATTGTACTTCCAGGTCAGCTGCTTGAGTCATCATACAAACAAGTCGGATTACATCCTAAAAACCTCTCTCGTACACTTGAAGATGCAGGCACGATTATGCACGCTTTAATTCCTTGGGGCGTAACAGGAGCATTTATTATGACGACACTTGGTGTTGGAGCTGAATATGTCATGTTTACGTTCATTGGCTTCATTAGTCCAATTATCGCCATTATCTACGGGTATACAGGTTTCACATTAACTCCGCTTCCACCTGAAGGACAGCAAGTACAAATCGATGAATCACCCGATCCAAAAGTAGCGCAAGGCTAAAAATCAATCGCAAATTGCTTTTAATGTGCAAAAGGGTGTCTCAAAAGGAGCGATTCTTTCCTTTTGAGACACCCTCTTCTTATTGAACAAATGTAAGTTTAGGTCCAGTTTCTCTTGCCGCCGGGAACTTTCCCCTAGTTTCACCGAACAAGATACTTCGGTCACAAATCGCTTCGACGTCTTCACGATCATGTGTCACAATGATACAGGTCATATTTGCTTCTTTCAAAATGGAACGAAGCTCATCACGAATGGACTCTCGTAAGCTCGCATCTAAATTACTGAATGGTTCATCCATTAATAGTAACTTCGGTTGAGGCGCAAGTGCGCGCGCGAGGGCAATTCTCTGTTGCTGTCCACCACTTAATTCGTGTGGATATCGTTTTTCATATTCCTTCATTTGTACAAGTTCTAACATCTCCACTACTCGATTGTGACGCTCTTTGCGCGGAAGACGTGACAACCCAAATAAAATGTTATCTTTTACTGTCATATGAGGAAACAGCGCATAATCTTGAAACACCATTCCGACACCACGATTTTCAGGTTGAACAAATACTTTATGATCCGCTACAGTTGTTCCCGCAATTTCAATCGTCCCTTCTATTGGCACTTCTAATCCAGAAATCAATCTGAGCAGCGTGCTTTTCCCACTACCGCTTTGCCCAAGCACCCCCACAATTTCCCCTTCGTCCATGGAGAACGAAAATTGGTGAATAACGGGATTATTGGCTTTTGAAAAAGAAAAGGTTAAATTTTCGATACTCATAATCTTCATTTCTTCACCTTCTTGTCAATCATTTGAAATGCGATAATCGATAAAGCACTTATGACAATAATCATTAAAGACGAGGTAGCTGCTTCATAAATTTGCTCATCTTTTGCATACTGATATGTTTTCGTTGCGAGTGTATCAAAATTAAACGGTCTTAACAATAGCGCGAGCGGCAACTCTTTAACAATTTCAACAAATGTTAAAATAAAACCACTAAATAAAGCCCCTCTAATTAACGGTAAATCAATTTTAAAGAACGTTTTCGTTACTCCATACCCTAGTGTTCTCGACGCTTCTGTATACTTCGTTCCAATTCGCTCAAAGCCTACTTCTACTGCATTGTAACCTGTCGCCATAAATCGAATGACGTATCCAACAATGAGCATCACAAGCGATAAACTAAGAATTAATGGTGCGGTTCCCCATCCCATGTACGAGTAAAATGGTGCAAGTGCCCCATCAAGCTCGATGAAGATCGCTAACACTCCAATGGCAATAATAGCACCTGGAATCGAATACCCTGTAGTCGCAAGCTTTGACAACACATATGAAGCGGGAGAATGTGAACGAGTCACATTCGCAATAATGACTGCAAATACAAGAATCAAAAGTGTCGCAATAACTCCTACATAAAGAGTTTGATAAAGAAGTGTAAAGAAAGTTTCGTTCCATACTTTCTCAAACGTCATCCCTGCCCATACAATAAGCTGAATCACGGGAATAAAGAAACCTAATAAGAAGATGACGAAGCAATACGTAAACG
Organism: Bacillus sp. CGMCC 1.16541; assembly: GCF_003184905.1. Lineage (GTDB taxonomy): Bacteria > Bacillota > Bacilli > Bacillales > Bacillaceae_H > Priestia. Next base: position 93,856 of record NZ_QFRU01000010.1, on the reverse strand, counting down.
CAACAGCCGCTTTTATTCCTTTTAACTTCATACGACTAAGCGGCCTTGCTTTGTTGCTTAAGTGATAACGTCTTCCTTGTCGAAGCAGCTTTTCAATAAAAAACAATCCGACAATAATGACCATTAACCATGCCGCAAGACGCATCGCTGAATTCACATCATACATGCCAAACCACGTTTGAAAGATCGCCGTTGTCACCGTATGAATGCCAAAATAACTCGTTACACCATAATCACTTAATACTTCATAAATAACAAGTACCGCTCCAGCTACGATTGCTGGTCTTGATAATGGAAGAACGACTTTTAGGAAAATCGCAAATGGCTTACGTCCTAGTAGTCTCGCATTCTCAAAAAACGATGAACTTTGGCTTTCTAAAAAAGCTCGACTCATAATATATACATATGGAAACAAAAAGATTGTAAAAATAAATACGGCTCCTCGAAGAGATGAAATCGCAACAATCTCTGGATTCACTTGATAATCAAACTGATTGCGAAGCGTTGTTTGCACCACACCTGTGTAGCTAAGCATCGTTCGATACGTATAAGCTGCAATGTATGGTGGAATTGCAAGAGGTAAAATAAGCCCCCAACGAAAAAAGCGTCTTAATGGAAAGTCATAGGCTGCAATTAACCATGCGAGACTTACTCCTAAAGTCGCTGTAAAAATGCCTGTTAATAGGACAAGTATGACGGTATTGGCAACATAGTTTTTTAATAAATACTGGCGAATTTGAAACCAGTTCTCATTCGGTTCCTGGAAGATAGACAAAAAGATAAACAAGATGGGCAGCAATATTATTGCCGCCCCAATCATGCTTATCAACCACCATCCATTAAAATCTTTACGAAGAAAGCGTTTAATAGATTTGGTTTCCATTTTTACTTCCAGCCTACTTTATTAAAGACTTCGATTGCTTTTTGGTTATGTTCTGCTAATGTGTCGAAGTTAAGTTCTTGAGCTTTGAACTCGCCCCATGATTGAAGAAGTTCTGGCTTTTCTGCTTCAGGGTTTACAGGGAACTCATAGTTATTAGCAGATAAGTATTCTTGTGCTTCTTTACCTGTCATGTATTCAATAAGTTGTGTTGCATTGTTTGGATGTTTACTATGCTTTGTTAAACCGATACCACTTACGTTAATGTGTGTACCATTTGTTTCTTGGTTCGGGAAGAATACGCCGATTTGCTCTGCTACTTTTGCTTCTTCAGCATCTGCTGAGTTAGCCATAAGACCTACATAGTATGTGTTCATTATGGCTACATCACCTGTACCAGCTGCGATTGCTTTCGCTTGGTCACGGTCACCACCGTCTGGTTGACGTGCAAAGTTTTTCGCGATTCCTGCTGCCCACTCTTCTGCTGCTTGCTCACCATTTAATTCAATAAATGATGCTAAAAGAGATTGGTTGTATAAGTTTGTTGATGAACGAGCAAGTACTTTTCCTTGCCATTTATCTGTTGCTAAGTCTTCATATGTTGATAACTGATCTGGTGTCACACGATCTTTTGCGTATACAATGACACGAGCACGTGTAGACATCCCAATCCATTTGTTTTCTTTATCACGTAAGTTTGCTGGAACATTTTCATTAATGACATCAGATTCAACAGGTTGAAGGATGTCGTTTTCTTTTGCATGAGCAAGAACGCCTCCGTCAACTGTGATGAATAAATCTGCTTGTGTGCTTTCGCCTTCACGCTTTAAACGTTCAATTAACTCTTCTGCTTCACCTTTTACAACATTTACTTTAATACCTGTTTCTTCTGTGAAGTCTTTATACACTTGCTCATCCGCTTCATAGTGTCGTGCTGTATACACATTCACTACTTTTTCTTCTTGCTTTTCTTTGGGAGCGCTCTCTTTTTCGCCCTCAGTCGTATTATTTCCCGCTCCACATCCAGCAAGCGCTAATGTTAAAGCTGTCGTTGCAATAAATGGTTTTAATAGCTTTTTTATGTACATTTTTCTTTCCGCCTTTACATTTGATGTTCGATAATGATAATTATTATCACTTGTTATTTACTATAATATCGATATATTTTTGTTCCGTCAACAAGAATTTCAATTTTTCTGTTCTTTTTATACGAAAACCATGGACAAATGAATCAACGAAAAAAGAGAACGCTCACGATGAGACGCTCTCTTCAAGTAAAAATTCATACACTGCTCGGTCTACTTCTTTGCTTTCATGTAATGCGGAGTGACTGACTGGAAACGTCATTACTTCTATAGTAGAAGTAACGTCTTGAAGCCCGTATGCACTCTCAATTGTCACAACTTGATCGGTTCCATCTCCAATATCACCTGCACCAGAGAACACGGGAATGGTTAAATTCCGTCCGTACTTCTCTAACGTTTGTAACGCTTTGGATCCGTACTGTAAATCCTGCGCTCCTTTTGACTGCTGAAAATTTCGTGCGTTTGGATAGTGTTTCATTAATTGCTTGTATTCTAACCCTTTCATCGGTGATCCAAGAGTCACAAGCTTTTCAACTGGTGTTTTTTCATATAAAACCGCAGCTGTTGAAGCAAGACCTCCCATACTATGTCCAACGAGATACACTTCGTTTTTATTGGTCTCTTTCTTTACTTGCTTCACCACTTCGTTCAGCCATTTTGCTTGTTGCTCCACACTGTTTGATGCATCTTTAAAAATCACCTGCACAAGTGGCAACTCGTCCCCTTTTGCCATGTTGAACATTTTCCAATGCAACGTCCCATCTTCTTGCACTTCACATACAGCGATTTTCTTTCCCCACCCATTTTGTTCAAACCGTTTTATCATTGTACCTAAGCTTCGCTCACTTCCTAAATAACCGTGTACAAATAAAACAGGCAGTCGATTGGTTGATAAAACCGGCTTTGATGGTTGAAAAGCAAAAAAGAGAATCAACCCAAGTATCACTGTAACGATTAACATCCATTTCATCAAACATTCCTCCGTTTGAAGTTGTTATCGTTAGTATACACCAGTTTTTTCTCTCATAAAAAAGCCTCCTTACGAATAAGGAGGTGGAAACATGTCCCTCTAGGGTTATCATTGTTATGCCTAGTTCTATAAAAACATATTTTGATAGCGTTTTCAACATTTTTTTATGATTTTAGCGACATTTCGACAAAAATACGTTAATGTACTGTTTCATCAAGACCTACTATAGTCAGAGAAATGGTGAGTAAAAGAGGCGACTCTCAGATCGAATTTATTCAACCTTTTGAGTCAGCCTCATTTTTTGATTAAAAAACAAGTTTAAAAGAATAGTGGAATGGAGCATAGGACACTCGACTCCTGCGGGAAATAGAGGAACGGCTGAGACCCCTACAGGAACGAGGAGGCTCAGGTTCCTCTCCGCGGAAAGCGAGTGGCTAGAGCGAAATGGAACGAACTTGTTGTTGCAACATCACGATGACAGAAACGGTATTGTTCGTTTTTGAGAAGGAATCATTTCGTTATGTCCCACTCTCTTTTATCCACTAAAAATGTAACACCACATTGATTAATCCCAATCAATAGTAATTACTTCACCATTTTCAGCTGATACATATACTGTTACATCATCATCATTCGTTTCAATTTCAACTTCATACACGTTTTGACCATCTTCATCATCTAACTCTACTTCTTCAACTGTTCCTTTTACTTGCTTTAACGCGATTTGTTTTGCTTGCTCTTTTGTGATGAAAGAAGATTGTGTTTGGTTTTCAACCTGTTTGTTATCGTCGTTGTCATCATTAAATTGATTTAATACTTTCCCTGTGTACGCATCTACGTACACATCTTTGTCATCTCCGTTATGTTTTACTTCTACCTCGTAAACAAGACGACCGTCTTTTTTATCTAACTCCACTTCTTTTACTGTACCAGGAACGGCTTTTAATGCACTTGCTTTCGCTTGTTCTACACTAATTTTTTGTTTTGCTTCCCCTTGTTGTACATATGCTTTTACATCATCTTGTTGATCACTCTTCATTGCGCTTGCTCCAAAGCCGATTCCTCCGATTAATAATGCACTTGCTGCTGTTGTAACGATTAATTTTTTCATGTTTGTTTCCTCCTTTAATTTATGTTCAACTTTATCTTAAAGCTGTCACATTAAAGAAAAAGGAGAGAAAGATTAAAATTTGATGAGAAAATAATTAATCATCCCAGCTAATCGTAAATTCTCCCGTATATGCATTTACATATACAGCTGCGTCTTCTCCTGAAGATGCTTCAATCTCAATTTTATACATTTTAACTCCATTCTCATCTCTCAGTTCTACTTCTTCAACTACACCTTTTACTTGTTCAAGCGCAATTTGCTTTGCACGATTTTCATCGATTAATACTTGTTTCGGCTGAGATGTTTCAACTACTTTCGCTTCTGCATTCTCTGCATTCACTTGAACTTTATGCTTTCCACTGTCATTCACAATGACAATTTCATAAAAAGAACCTTGCTCGGTCGTAGTTGATTTCACTGACTCTACTTTTCCGTTTACTTGCTTTAACGCACGCTCTTTCGCTTCTTCTTCCTTCACCTTTGGCCCTGGTTCATTCTTTTCAACAGGCTTTGTTTCCTTCTTCTCCACTAGTGTTAACTGACCAATCTCACCAGACACAGCATGTACTTTCACATCATACAATCCACGCTCATTTTCAACCGTTAATGTGTACATTTCTTTTGCTTCATTTAACTCTACACCTTGAATTGTGCCTGTATATCGATCACGAACAATTTCTTTCACTTCAGCTTCTGTTAAAAGTGGCTCATTTTTTGCAATGATTTGTTTTGTTCCAACAATAATTCCGAAAAGAAGGACAATACCTCCAACAATAACCATTATCTTTTTGCGCATATTAATTTTCCCCCTTCATCGGCAGCTTCATAATGACTGTTGTTCCTTTTCCTTCTTCACTTTCTACAATAATCTGACCATCATGTGCATCAACAATTCGCTTTGCAATTGACAATCCTAACCCTGTTCCTCCTGTTTGGCGGCTTCTTGCTTTATCCACTCTAAAAAAACGATCAAAAATTTTATCAACATCCTCTGCTGGAATTCCTACTCCGCGATCGATAACTGAAATAATCGCTGTATCATTTTCAACAGATGCTGTCACATCAATTTCTTGCTCACTATATTTCATAGCGTTGTCTAATAAAATAACGAGAACTTGTTTTAATTTTTGATGATCTCCAATTACCATAATCTGTTTCTCTGTAGAGGTTGTCCGAATATATCGTCCGTATGCTTCTTGTAGCTGTTTCCCTGTTTCTATACATAATTTATAAACATCTACTCGTTCTCTTGCCACATTCCACTCCGCATCATTATTGGCTAAAGCTAACATTTGCTGCGTCATCTCTTTCATGCGAATCGCTTCTGAATGAATCGCTTCAACTGATTCTTCTAACACATCAGGCCGCTTCGTTCCCCATCTTTTCAACAGCTGAGCATAACTTTCAATGACCGTTAACGGAGTTTTTAACTCATGAGACGCATCCGATACGAATTGTTGTTGCTTATCAAAGTTACGTTGTAAAAGATCCATCATCTTATTAAATGTATTAGCCATTTTAAATAGCTCATCATTAGACTGCTCGTGCAGCTCAATTTTACGGAACATTCCTTTTCGTTGAATTTCTTCCATTGTTGAAATCATTGATTGAATTGGCTTTAAAATAAGATTACTTAACATCCTACCGGCGAAAAAGGCAGGAATAAGGACTACCAATGATGCGACAATTAACACAAGTCGAAGCATCGCTAAATTTGACTGTGCAGTTTTAATTTGTTCTGTCACTTCTAATGTCAAAACTTCTCCATTTGACCATATGATAGGCAAGTACACTGATGCATACAGATCTCCTTCAACTTTGCGTATTACCGCCTCTTGCTTTGTTTTGTAAACGGGCTTAATTAATTTTGGATAACGCTTTTCGTTTGTAAAGCCCATCTCGGCTTTTAACTCTTGGTCAATGACACGCACCATTTCATTTGGTGATAATGACGCTAAAATCAAATCTCTTGGGTTAATATTTTCATTCTTTAATCCAGAGGCGATGCTTTCTGTTTGATTCGTTATTCGCTCTAACTCACCATTGGTTGTCACTTTGTAGAAAAGAACATAAATAGACATATTTACAATCAATAAAATGACAAGTAGCCAAACCGTTGTAAAGAGCTGAATTTTATGATTTAACTTCATATTACAACTCCTTTAATGTGTAACCAACGCCTCGAACGGTATGAATAAGTGGTTGATCAAACGGTTGATCAATCTTTTTTCGTAAGTAACGAATGTATACATCGACTACATTCGTATCTCCATAATAATCAAATCCCCATACCGCTGATAAAATTTGTTCTCGATTTAACACTTGATTTTCATGTTGAAGAAGATAAACAAGCAAATCAAACTCTCTCGGTGTTAACTCGATATTCATATCTCCTCGCTTCACTTCACGGGTTTTTTCATCAACCATTAAATTGGCTACTCGGAGTTGTTCATCTTCTAACTCTTCTTTTCTCACAACTTGATTCATACGTAAACAAGCTCTCACCCGAGCTAATAATTCTTCAATTTGAAAAGGCTTTGTTATATAATCATTAGCACCTTGATCAAGTCCATTTACTTTATCAATAACTGAATCTCTGGCCGTTAGTAAAATAACAGGTAACCCTACATCCAACATACGGATACGACGTAACACTTCCATTCCATTTAATTCAGGCAACATTACATCTAGTAGTACAAGGTCCCATTGTCCTTCTTTTATTTTTTCTAATCCTTCTAAGCCTGTTTCAGCTGTGTCAACTTGATACCCTTCAAACTCTAATTCCAATTTAATAACACGGGCAATTTTTACTTCATCTTCTACAATTAAAATATGCTTTTTTTTCATCTCACTCGCTCCTACACCTTTTCTCTTTGGTTGCAGTATACCACGACAAACTAAAAACCTTACAATACCCACTTGCACCTTTTAAGTTTCTAAATTTTTCGATGATTTAATTTTAAACTTTTTTAAAATAGGTAATTTCAACAGTAAGATATAAAATGCCAAAAGCGAGGAGGATTATGATGATGCAAGCAGAGCTTATACAATCAGTCGAACGTCATTTTGATTGGGGATTACGGGAAGCAAAAGAATTGTTTTCTAATCTACCAAATGGTTCTTTGTACTCAATAAACATACATTTTTAATCTATTCATAGTTAAAAATACTTATTTAACTCTATATAGATATGCTATATTTATAATATACGATTTTTTTATTACTTAGAGACAGTACGTAAATCTTGTCATTTATATGTCCCCTCACTATACGTATATACATATATATAAACATGAAAAACTAAATAAGGAGTGGTATAGATGGCAAAGTATCCCGTTTCTTTTGGGTTAGTTGGAGAGAAACTTGCCCAAGATATCCATTCAGATCAAGGCGTTTTATTGTTAAAAAAAGGCATAGAATTAACAGAGTCTCATATTCTTATCCTGCAGCGATACAGCTTCGGTAAAAAGATTGCCGTTGTTGAGGATGCAAATCATTTATTAAAAGCACGAACAATGAAAACAGAAAAAAGTTATCAGCTATGCTTTCAAGCGATTAAACATACATTTAGTCAAGTCACAACGAAACCAATGACTCACATCGACTTCTCTCATCTAACAAAGAATTATGACTATCTACTAGAAAACTCAATGGAAGACTTAGCTGTATTAAATCATATTCAAAAGGAAGATAGTTACGAAGAATATGTGTATAGTCACAGCTTAAACGTGGGGATTATCAGTGCTTTAATTGGCAAAATATTAAAACGCTCTCACAACGAATGTTTATTGCTTGGACGAATGGGTTTGTTTCACGACATCGGACGAATGATGATTGATAAACGGATTCTAGATAAGTCAGCCCCCTTAACAACTGAAGAGTGGGAACAAATAAAACGTCATACAACACATGGGTACGAATTACTCCGTAGTATGAATGTCATTGAACAACATATTAAAGATGCTGCGTTATTACACCACGAACGTATTGATGGCTCTGGATACCCGAAAGGATTGAAAGAAAAAGACATCCCTTTTCTCGTTCAAATTATTTCTGTAGCAGATGCCTTTGACGCTATGCTATCTAAAAGAGTGTATCAAGATAAAAAGCCAATGTTTGATGTCGTACATGAATTGATAAAAGAAGTGACAAACAACCGGTTAAATCGTGCCATCGTTTTTCCGCTCGTTCAATACGTCATCAGACAATTTATTGGATCTGAAATTGAACTGAGTGACGGTCGCATTGGTGAAATCATTTTTATCCACGACAATGAACCTCATAAACCACTAGTTAAAATCGAAGATGCATATGTGGATCTACGCATGTTTCCTTCACTACAAATGGTTCGATTGATAGAAAGATAAAGAAGCTGAGTCAAACTTGGGAAAGGTACTCCCCTCATTTGACTCAGCTTCTTTTCATGAACTAATGGTTTTATATCGCGTTGGAACTCGCTCTACTTCTTTAAGATCCTCTACCATCTAACTAGATGAATCATGCTTATTGAGCACCACCTGTATAATAGCCTTCGATAATTGACTAGGCTGATAAGGCTTAGTTAAGTAATACTGCGCTCCGAGAGCAAGACCTTTTTCTTGTTCATCTAATGCCGAAGAGATAAAAATTGGAATGGTCGCCAATCTTTCATCTTTTTTAAGCTTCTCTAATATCGCCCATCCATCTAATTCATTTTCCTTTAACATCAGATCTAACACGATAGCTTGTGGTGGAGAACCTTCAATGAATGTCAACGCATCTTCACCGTTATTAAAATATTGCACATAAAATCCTCGTTCTTTCAACTCTTCTTGTAGTAGCGTTGCTAAACTTTGATCATCTTCAATGATGACTACATTGGCATGCTCTTGCTCTCTCTTATGAGACGTATGGACTTTTTTCGGCTTGCTAATCAATGGCAAGCTTACTGTAAATGTACTTCCTTTTTTTAATTCAGATTGAACAGTGATATTCCCACCATGTGCTTTGATGATTTCTTTTACAATCGCAAGACCAAGTCCGGTACCACCAATTTTTCTCATATCCGAATTATCTACACGATAAAACTTCATAAACAATTGATCAATCGATTCAGGAGGAATCCCAATCCCTTCATCTTTCACATCGACACAAAGTTGTTGATCACGTTCCTCAATTAAAACAAGGACTTTGCCGCCTTCTGGTGAATATTTAATAGCATTATTCAACAAATTATTAAACACTTGAATGAGTTTATCTCGGTCTCCTAGCACAAAGCTATGTTCCGTCTTTGTAACCAAATCAATGGTATGAGCCGAAACAGCTATCTCTTGTGCTTGAATGACTTGCTTCGCAATAGATACAATATCTTCTTGCTTTTTTTCATACGATTGCTTACCCGCTTCCATCCGCTGCACATCTAGAAAATCATTGATTAAAGCAGTTAGCCGTTTTGCTTCTTGATAAATTGTCGTTAAATATTTCTTTTGTCGCTCAGGCTTTAACTCCTTATTTAACATTAACTCTGTGAACCCTAACACACTCGCAAGTGGTGTACGTAATTCATGACTTACGGTACTCACAAACTCGGACTTCATTTCATCCACTTCGTACTCTTTTGTAATATCTCGATGCACGAAAATGACTCCATATTTCTTGTTATTACGATACACTTGTTCGCAATAAACTTGCATCACTTTTCGCTTTGTTTCTTGGTTCATTTCATAAATAAACGTTTGACCAACCTCTCCTTCTCCCTCTAGCATGCTTTTCATATAGTGAACAAGTCGTTCACCATTTTTCACATCCCATAAAAGCTTCTGAGACCACTCATCAAATGTATGATGTAACATTTGCCGAGGCGGTGGACAATCAAACAATTCACACATCGTTGTATTCACTTGTAAGATAACTCCCGACTTACTAAATAACTGAACACCTTCATGAATCGAATTTAAAATATCTTGATACAATAAGCGGTCGTGTTCCGTTTCCTCATATACATGTATCTTCTCTAAAGCAATGCTTATTTGTTTAGACAACGCTTCACATAACTCTAAGTCTCTTTCAGTAAAAGGCTCACTATATCGACTATAAAACATACATGAAATGACTTCATCTTCAAGCGATAACACAGGTACAATTAAGTCATACATGTATAAATGACCTTCGTGATAGATTTTTTCACTAGGTTCACATACTCGCTTAATCGTAAAAGACTTTTTCTGTTCTTTTACTTTCTCAACGTAACCATTGTCAATGTTTTCAAGAACCTGAGCGACCGCTGTTTTCGTCAAGCCGACAGACGCATACTCGTTTAGATTCATCATTGATACAATAAACCCATGTTCAGCCTTAATGACTCTTGCCATGTTTTCAACAACACTTTGAAGAAGCTTTTGTTGATCAAGTGTATCCGCTAATCCATGCGTAAACTCGTTTCGTGCTTCGAGTTCGAGTTCCCGTTGCTTCATCAATGTTAATGCATAGTGCAGTTCATCTTGTTGTGACTGCAACTCATCTTGTTGAGCAACCAACTCTTCATTTTGAGCCGTCACTTCTTCTTCATTTGCTTGCAAACGTTTGACCATCTTTGAAAAGGCACTCGTTAGCGTCCCAATTTCATCTGTACGCTCTACTGCTTCTGGCAACATGACAACCTTGCCTTGCTCAACCTCTACCGCTATCATTGCTAATTTCTCTAAAGGTTGACCAATTCGCTTTAACATCACTCTTGTCATATAAAACAACCCTGCTAATACAAGTAGTAAATACCCTACAAAGAGCCACTGACTTTGATTTAACTGTTTAACTAATAATGTTGAGTTGTCATCAATTTGCTTATTAATGCTCTCTCGATATTGTTTTACATAGTCATTAAAATTTGCGACTTGTTCAGAAGAATTGCCTTTTTGTACAAACTCTCGTAATGCCTCTAACCCTTTATCTTGATAAATTGTCACTCCATCTTTAATTAACGAACGAAAATAGAATGTAGAAAAAGAAGACACTTCATTCACAAAAAGCAAGTCAGTCTCTACTTTAGCAAGTTGAGAAAGATTTACTATTTCTTGCTTTATGACTTTTTCCTGCTTGAATGCATCATCAAGCATTTGTGTATTAGAAAAAGCAATATATCCCCTCGACTGTGCAACAGCTTGTGTAAATGAATTGTCAATCTTTGCAACAGACTTCCTTCTTTTCTCTAGCTCTCTATTTTCCTCTTCATAAGTGGCTGTAATAACAGATTGATAACTTAATAACACACTCATTCCAACTAAAAACAAAAGAACGAATGAGCCAACAATCCATAAAAATTGTGCAGAAAATTTTCTAGTTCTTTTCATGTAAAAGTTCCTCTACTTTTTTCACAAGCTCTAACGGACTAAATGGTTTGGACATAAACGACGTTGCCCCTGCATTCAATACACGCTCACGATCTGTATGTTGACTTTTAGCTGAAAGCATTAAAACTTTTGTTTTTGAATCATGTGTCATCTTTTGCACCACTTCGAGCCCTGTATAAACAGGCATCATATAATCAAGAATGAGTAAATCAAATGGACCGTCTGTGTGGATTTTGTTCAATGCTTCTTGCCCATCACACGCTTCAACGATCTCGTGCCCTTCATCTTCTAACGTGTCTACAACAAGCATACGTAAGACTGATTCATCTTCAGCCAATAAAATCCTTGCCATGCTTCACTCCCCCGCTTCCTTCACTTTCCCAAACATCTCTTGCACACGATAATAAGATTGCTTTAATCGTTCATGATAGCTCGGCTCTTCCCATGCTTCCCATTGATAACGATAAAGAGGTCCAATCGCTAACTCTTCACTTTGCATCATTGGATACGTATCCGTTATACTTTGTGTCTTTTTATCGACTGCCACAACTCCAATCTTGATGCCTTCTGTCGTTTTACTCGCCTCAATTCCACCCGATCCCCAAATATCGCCCATCACTTCATGGGTACTCGGATCTTTTACATTTAAAAGAGCCCACGGAATACGAACCTCTACCATGTTTTCTTTTGTATTCACATAAAAATCAGCTAGCGAGTCATAGGACGAAGAGGCAGGGTCACTATTTCCAAAGCGTAATTTACCTGCTTCATAATCATCAAATGGATACGTCTTTTGTTTCCCACCTTGCTCGATAGTAATCTCTTTATTTAATGCTAACCGAATTGGATGAAACACACCGTTATCTTTTTTCGATGCATACTCAACGTCGTCAATCATGTTCAACGTATGTGCGTATGAATAATAAAATGTATCATAGTAACTGTCTACAAGAATGCGGCTTGATTGTTCCCCTGTTAATTCGGCAACAAAGTCAATTCCTTCCGCCTTAATTGAAGGAACCTTTGGCACCCTAGACTGTCCTTGCTCTTCAATTGTATCTAACAGCAAGTAATAGTCATTCAATTCCACTCTATCTGCATCTAAGCGAACATACAAATACGCTTCATCACTTGTGACATACATTCCTTTTAAGTGCTTTGATGACGGATAAACCGACTGCGCACGCCATTCATTCCAGTCATCTTTTTGGCCATCTACTTTAACTTTCAACGTCTCACCTGGATCAAAACTTAACAAGCCAAATCGTTGCTCGTTTGTTTGAACGTTACTCCAAAACGGCCGGCGATCTGGATTATCATAGTCCATCGTGTTCCACGTGCGTTTAAACCATTCATCATGCCAAGAAAAAATTAACCCTCCTGCCATTTTCTCTTCAACAATGTCTTCATATAACCTTGTTACAAGTTCTCCTTGTTCTTCTTCCGAATGAAAACCTTGGTTCCATCCATATACATTTTTGTGTGTTAATCCTCTTGATGCAGGAATTCCAAACTCAGCGACAAGGAGCGGCATACGATGAACTTCTTTCATATGCTGAAGATATCCAGCATAGTTATTTTTTTCACCACGATGATCGACATAGTCCACATACCGCTTTTCATAGTTTAAGAGATCTGGATAATAAGGATAAATGTGATAAGATGCAAATAAGCCTCCTTCAAACGTCTCTTTTGCATAAATGACATTTGGATCAATCGACACCATGTCTTCTTTGTCATGCGGTTCTGCTGGATGCTCAAGTAAGTCAGTGGTTACCCAGTTAGTAAAACTCATTGGACGCTGCCAATCGTATTTATCTTGTTCATACTGAATCGTATACTCCATCATTTCAGCAAGCCATACTTCAAATGGCTCCGCATCTTTTGTATATACATATTTCCCGTTAAAGTCTGGTTGATTTTTATGTTTTTCATTTGTCGCTAATACAACTTCCGGGTCCCACTCTACTCCTAATATCCATCCTAAAATATAAGGTGCTACGTTTGCTGTATAGTTTCCACTAGCATGCCCTGGTCGCTCTTCTAGCTTCGCGTTGCCATGAACTAAATCAACAATTCGTTTAATTTCATCTTTAAACTCTTTCGTGTTCTCTTTCGAAAAGGCGTCTTGTGTTTCATAAAAAACCTCTTCGTTTAGCCACACACCGTGAAATAAATAAAGTGGATGCTTGGCTGTTTCATTGTATTCAGCTAACGCTTCATAAAAATGAGGAGGGTGAATGGTGTACACACGAATAGCATTTGCATTCATCTCGCCGATTTGCTGAAACCACCTTGCATACTCCCGCTTTGAAATAGCCGTTTCACCAGGGAACGTACCTGGCTTTCCAATCCCCATATTCACGCCTTTAATGAGCACATCTTTCCATTGCCCATCTTGATACATTTGTAAATAATCATTGCCAACTTTTGCGTTCATTTTGTAACCATTGCTCTCATGAACGGGAACGGCATTTGTTTTCACCGTTTTCTTATCATGACGATTTTGTTGCACAATTGCCTTCATCATCGGAATATACGTACGCCAGTAAAAAGACGACTCCTCATCTTTAGAAAGAGATGACATCCACCTCTTCCAAGTCGCATACCATTCAAGCTGGTAGAGAGCTGGAACTTCTCCTTGATCTGCAAAATCTCCAGTAAAGTAGTAAGCATCATACCGTTCGTTTTGATGATACATAACAGCTGGAACAGCAAGTGGAATGCCTTCTTTTTTTAACATTTCTTCTGCTTCTTTCGTTACATTCATGGTGAACGTAGCCATCACTTCTTTTTCATTTACGGGTGTGACAATATCAAACCAATAATAGTAATCAGATTCTCTCGTTACATCAAAATGCTGTTTTCCTTGTTTCGTATAAGTAAACTGTACACCTTCTTGTTTCAATTGTTCCTCTGTCAAAATCATTAAACGATCAGACTCATGAACAAAAACAAATCCTTTTCCTTTTAAAGCCCACGTTTCTCCATACTGTTTTTCATAATTTTTCTTCATCCAAGCAGGAATTTCATCACTTTGCAAATCAACAAAGTAACGTCCAATCCATCCACTCCACTCTAAGTGAAGAAGGTCATAAAATTCTCTTCTCACCTCACCAGAAGTCGGGCTGCCAAATGTATTAAACTCACTAATGAGTGTAGCTTGATTGTTTATCACCATGGATCGAATGGATGACACATCTTCCATCGTCATCCCTCCGTAAATCAGTTCAGAACGCTCACCCTCTTTGTCTGTTACATCATCTTCATACACACCATAGCCATCAGCCATGTAAATCATGTCGTACTGTCCTTCTTCAATAGGACGAATTCGATCATTATCCTCTTTTGTAGGATCGAACCCAACATAATCATGTGCAGCCTGATAGGGTGTATCATCGCTCTTTTTTACTTTCGTGTAATTTAAAAACCACGTTAACCCTTGATGCTCTCGAAATGTTGCATCAGGGACCGTCTTATCAATAATAAGCATATCAAGCGTTGTCTTTGACTTTACTTGCCACACCCAAAATGGAGACGTTGTAAGTAAAAGGAATGCAATCGCAGACAATCCAAAAATAAATAACCTCCATCGACCTTTCATTGTGAAACACCCTTCCGCTTCATATCTCCCCAGCCTTTTTTCTTACGAAGCATATCAACAATCCCCTGACAACGCCATATCACTGTCATAGGTCGATACCAAAACGATTCTGTCATTGAAAAAAAGAACAGTTTCACCACATGACTCACCTTTGGAAAACGTCGTAAACTCCACTCTTCTAATAACACACCCACCATTGAATACATTGAGCCATATAGAACAAACAACAAAAATAATAAATATGAGAATTCTAAATAAACGCCACCTACAGCGAACGAAAAAAGAATATAAAGATAGCCAATTAATTCAATAACAGGTCCTAAAAATTCAATGAGTAAAAAGTAAGGCATCGACACCATCCCAATTGAGCCATACTTCGGATTAAAAAGCATTTTTTTATGTGTCCACAAGCTATCAAACAAACCACGGTGCCATCGGTTTCGTTGCCTTTTTAAAAATCTGATTTCCTCTGGCGCTTCTGTCCAACAAACAGGGTCTGCAATATAAATAATTTTTTTATTCGCTTTCTTCTCTTTCACTAATCGGTGCAATCGAACCACAAGCTCCATGTCTTCTCCGACAGTATGAGAATAGCCACCCGCTTCAATCACCCAATGCTTCGAAAACACACCGAACGCTCCTGAGACAATGAGTAACAAGTTATGACGACTGAGTCCAATTCTTCCCATTAAAAAGGCTCGCAAATACTCAATCACTTGCATAATGACAAGAGGTCTTGATGAAAGACCAATCGACACAATGGAACCATTCTCAATTTGACACCCGTTTGCAATCCTCACACTTCCACCCGATGCAATGACGTCTCCATCTGAATCAATAATAGGCTTCATCACCTTTAAAAATGAATCTCTTTCTAACACCGAGTCACCGTCAATCGAACAAAAATAAGGAAAGTTTGCTAAATTAATGCCTACATTCAATGCATCTGCCTTTCCTCCATTTTCTTTATCTACCACATAGACATAATCATAGATTCGTGATTGATAAATGGCTTTTACCTCTTTTGTATCGATGGCTTTTTTTATTACTCGATTAATTTTGACCAACTCATATTCTTCAATGAGCTGCTCCATCGTATCATCTGTGGAACCATCGTTAATGACAATGATCTCGTACTCTGAATATTGAATGCTTAACAATGAACGCACACTAGCCAAAATACCAACCGATTCATTGTATGCCGGCACTAAAATAGAAAGAGGCTTTGTATAACTGACTTCTAATAAATCCTCATACGGCTCATCATTATCTAATTGATACTGCTTTCGCACTTGAAAAATAGAGACGACGAGCATAAATAGATAAAATCCAATAACCACAACCATATAAATCATAATAATCCATCCCACAAGCATAAAAAGCCCGTGTCCAATCTCACTCCACAAGCTCTACTCCTCCTCGCTCTAACCATTCTCGAGCCATGTCCTTTGCATAACGATCTTCTGTGTTCTGATAAACTTGAAACAAATAGTCTTTTCCATTGCGAATAAGAAGCATTGATTTTGCAGCGTTCGAACGAACTGAAAAGTGAACATCTTGCAGCAATGTTTCAAGCAATGGCAAAGCTTGCTCATCCTTTGTTTTTCCTAATAGTTTCGTAGCCATCATTCTTTCTTGCCACCCGCTTGCATGAACGTGAAAAAGAAGTGTTTCTACCTCCATTGGATAACTTAATTCGTTTAATGCTTTTAACGCTCGAATTCGTTGTTCATCAACAGACGAAGACAACTGCTCCTTTAAAAAGCTTGCATACTCCCACTTATGTTCAATGCCAATCATGTCAATAAGCGATAGCTGTAAATAGATTGGCAATTCGTCATAAACTTTTACACATTCTCTAAATTGCTCGTCATTCATTTGGCCATATAGCGAACGGTAAACAGACTCTGATAGGGGTTGTCGAGAGTGAGTGATGTAATACAAAAACTGAGGATGCTGAAACACAACTAAAATCTTTAAGAATTGACTCTCTTCTCCTACTGTTAAAGAAGGCTTATCATAGAATGATAGAACTGATGCCAGCATTCCTTCCATATGAAAGTCTTCAATCGCATAAAGCGTATTCATCCTAATACTCCACCGACGATGATGTAACGCCTTTTTGTACGCATCCGTAAAATGAGTTTCTGCATACAATTGGATACGTGTTCGTGACTCTCCTTCATCTATCACATCAGCAAAATCACTTAACAACTCTTCAATGGCGATCATTTGTTGAGCGTTAAATGATTCTTCAATAAACGTTTTATCTTCATGATATAAATAATAAAAAACGCGCTCTCTTAATTGTTCTTTGTACTGTTCAATGAACGCACGTCGTCTGTTATACATGATTTTCTTGATTACTAAATGACCGAATAACGCGAGAAGAAGGATAAACATACAAAACATACTTGTTAAAATAAGTGCAATCTCATTTGTAAACACGTTTACTTCATCCTTTTCATCAAATGATGAATCCTAGCTTCGACTTCTAGTAACTTAAATGGTTTCGTCATATAATCATCTGCGCCTAGCTCTAACGCTTTTTTTATGTCTTGTTCACTTTTTCTCGTCGTCAACATAATCATCTTATATTTATCGTGACGCTTCGTCTTACGCAATCTCTGAAGTACTTCTAAGCCATCCATCTTCGGCATCATCCCATCTAAAATGACAACATATTGGTCGTCACTATGTGTCCATTCATCTCGCAAAAACGTTTCTCCATCTTTAAATGGTTGAACAACAACATCATATGCCCCTTCCATGTCTACCTTTTTCATCGTTTCAGTTAGCATGGTTCGTACAACAGGATCATCATCGACAATCGCAATTCGCAACGTACGCTTTCGTTTTTGTCCTGAAGAACAAGCAATGACGACTTGCTTTCGCCCTGACTCTTTTGCTTTGTACAACGCTTGGTCCACTCGGTCTAACCAAACGTCTAACGGTGTATCTTCATGATCAACCTCCACAATTCCAGCCGAGAATGTACATGAAAAAGAATGAGCACCATGTGTAAAAGTGATGATAGAGAATTGTTCTAGTAAACGATCTAACAACACTTTTGCATCGTTTGCGTGTGTTCTCGGTAATAACAGAACAAATTCTTCTCCCCCATAGCGAAAAATAACATCAGTAGAGCGCATACTGCTTTTTAAAAACGATGCGAATTCCTTTAACACCTGATCTCCTTGTAAATGTCCGTAATCATCATTCACACTTTTAAACTTATCGATATCAATCATGACGATGCAATAAGCTTCTTGCAATCGTTTGTACTCTGCTTGCTGTTGATTAAATCGTTCAATTAAGTATTTACGATTGTACACATTCGTTAATTCATCCACCAATAAGTGATAATCGAACTGTTTTTTTCGTTCTAAATGACGCTTAACTCTCACCACAAATTCTTCTACGTCAATTGGCTTAGGAATAAAATCGTCTGCTCCTATCTCAAATGCCGTTAACCGTGTGCGCTTGTCATGATGTTCACTGATCATCACGGTTGGCACAAAGCGATGATTCGTTTGCTCATGTAAAAAGTTGACCAATTCACTACTTTGCTGTTGCATATCGAGGTCTAACACCACACAATGAGGTTTTGACTCATAAAACACTTGAATCGCTTTTTGGATATCTGTGACAGCTAATACGTACCAGCCGACTCTTTCCATTTCATCTTTTAAATGCATTAATACAGACGTGTCTTTGTCTACTAAAAGAACAATTGATTTCCCTTTGACCATTCGTTCTTGTTTGCTATCACTCTCAATAATTTCATCTTGATAACAAAGCGTAATAATCGCGACTAAGCGCATGCGCAAGTCTGAGTTTGACCACTGCTTTGGTGTTTCACCCTCAATTTGCTCCATTAACGTTCGCGCCATTTCACCTAAGTCTGTTAATCCAATGGTTTGAGCCGTTCCTGATAATGAGTGTAAAAACCGAATGACTTCCTCATGGGAAATCGCTTGCTCATCTTCAAACCACTTCTTCAATGTTTCACGAATATTCTTTAGAAGTGCAGCTTGATATTTTTCCACATTCCCTACCCCCTCTACACAGTGAATCATTCCTTTATCTATATGCCAAAGTGCCTGTCAAACATGAAAAAAACATGTCCTTTTATTAGGACATGACACTATTTTAAAGAAAGTTTATATATGTGTAATTACTCTCATTTATACATTTTTAGGAATAAATAACTATTACTATTTTATCGCCTAGTTTATAAAAAGAAAATACGCTGCTTGCAAAAGAAGAAAAAAAATTCTGACCATTATTGACTATGAATAAAAAGAAAAAATCTCGTTCATACCACATGATGCAAACGAGATTTTTCTTCTTATCTATTTAATCATTATACAGATTTCATTTGCTCTTGAAGTTGAAGAATACGCTGTGTACCGTCTTCTCGTAAACGCTTATTTTCATCTTCAATCGCTTTTGTTTCTTCCATTCCCTTCATAATGATGCTCCATGATTCTTCAAGTGTTTCCACTTTAACACTTGGAGAGCCTGCAAGCTTCGCAATTTCTACACTTTGACTAGAAATGTTTTGGGCATTACGTAAAATCATCTCATTCGTACGACGATCTAGTTCGCTTAGTGAATCTGCTACTAATTTCTGACGTTTTGCTGCGACAGCTTGAATAATTCCATTTTTAAAAATTGGAATTGTTGTAATAAACGCCGAATTAATCTTACCAATTAATTTCGTGTTACCGCGTTGTAACAAGCGAATTTGCGGAGCGGTTTGAACAGCAACCATACGCGCCATTTCTAAATCATAAATGCGCTCCTCTAATGTTTGAATACCATTTTGAAGCGTATCAAGATTCATCGCAGCCATTTGATCACCGCTTGCCGCACGTTGCTCTAATTGTGCAGCTTGCCCTTTTAATTCATCTACTTTTAACTGACCTGCTACAATGTAACGTTCAAGTTCCATATAATATTGAATATTATGTTGATACATGTCTTCTAACATACCCGACGTGTGGACCATTTTATCTTTATAACCCGAAATTTCTTGGTGAATTTTCTCGATTTCTTTCCCAAGTGTTTGATACTTTTCAAAGATTTTTTCGATAAGCTTTTCACCACGCTTAAACAACTTACCTAAAAACCCTTTTTTCTCTTCAAAATCATTTTTATCAAACTTATCCATTAACTTTCCAAGCTGTTGGAGCATTTTACTAGAATCATTCATTTCAGACGTCCGCATCATTGATAAAATACGATCTGAAAATTGAGAGATTTGAATAGCAGGCTCTTTTCCAAACTCTAAAAGCTCCATTTGATTACGATAATCCACTTGCTGTGAAAGTTGCTGCACAGATGGATCTTGCCTTAATTGTAAACGCACATCATTTGCATGTTGCTCTGTTAACCCTTCTTCTTTTTGAAGTGTCGATAATACCGTTTGATCTGTCATTTATGTCTCACCCTTTTTAAAATTTTTGGCCGTTGAACAATGTGTAAAGATTTGTTGATTTCTACTCCTAAATACTTGCTTCAATGAACCGTAACGAATCGAAACTCAATCACACATCTAATTTTTAATTGAGCGAAACACTCGTTTCAGTAATGAGGGCTCTTTGTATTCTTGGTTAAACACCATCTCATCGAGCCAATGTGTATCAAAACAAGAAGCATCAATGTATTGTTCAAGGTCGTTATGACCTGGTGGATTATACACGACGATATCCATTCCAAATTCATTTAATAATAAGAGAAGTGCAGCATCTGAACGAGAAAGCGCGCCATTGGTTTCATTGTTGTATAAAATAACCTTTGGAACTTCTTGTGCATAATCAAATGTCTGCATGACATTCAGGAAAAACTTTGGAATGTTTGCTACTTGCGTAAATAAATACAATTGAACATCTTTTTCCGTTTCACTTCCAACAGGTAACAACTTCGGATTGCGACAAATCGAAGCAATCGCTGAAGCAATCCCCTTTTGCATTCCTTCTGGTAAATGACCATATTGCCACCAGTTTCCTTTGATCATCTTTTCTACATCTAACTCATTCTGTTGATTTAATGCATGCTGATAATGAAATTGGTAGTTTGTTTGAATTTGTTGAGTAAAAGGAAATGTTTGAACTGTAATTGCTTGTTTTAATTCTGTTAATTGATGCAGTCGATCCCAATACTCTTTTTTGTTGCGTGAGACACCCATCACTTTTGAAAAAAGCGCAGGAATATACACAACTCCTTCCTTCACTTTGAAGTTCGGTCGAATAAATGCTCGCTCTTTTGCCAATAAAAATACTTCATCATACGTTGTTTTTAACGTGACAGAAGAAGGAGCATAATTACGAAATTGCCAAGGTTTATAAAGAGAAGAGTCTTCATGATGAATGACTTCATCCATTTCTTTAGATGCACGATACGCTACCGTTCCTCGTCGCTCTGGTTGTTCAATAGGAAATGGAGGCGGTGACATCGTTGTTGGGTAACGATGAATTTTTGCGACTTCGTCTTGTTCATCAATAAAATGAAACGCATCCTCTCCTGCTGGGTGAAACATCAGAACGTCAAAACCAAGCATAATTAAGTAGTACAGGAAATATTGCTGACTTTTATTCATATCTCCATACCACACTACACATGGAAGCTGTTTGTCCAAGTCATACTCTGTTAGCCATGGATCTAGATGATTCCACGTCCACTTAATCACGTCTAATAAAATACGCCTAAAATCAGCATGAGCCAATCCGTGACGAGATTCAAAATGACGAAGCATTGTCATGAATGATTGACGTAAGTGTCGATGATAGGTGCTATTTGCATGAGTAGGAAGAAGACGTTCACCATCTAAAAAAGCGACAAACCGATTAATGGATAATCCATTTTCTTTTTGGTTAATCATATGGATTTTTTGAATGGCTTGAAAGCGTTCTGGTGTAATGTTTTTATCCAGTTCTTCACTTAAAATAAAGACATGAGGCTTTTTAGACAGCTCATATAACGTGACTAAATAATCCGTTTCATCATGTGACACCCCAAGCATTCTTCCAGCTACTTGGGTGATATGATAACTCTCTTCACTTGTTTGATAAGGCGTTCGATCTTGGTAAGGCTTATCAATGATTTCAATCCATTTCTCTAAAGGTGCTTTTGAAATCTCAATGGCTCTCATCTTTTTACCCCCTCTTTCTGAGAGAACCTAACGTTTTACTGCTGTGGATAATGCCTGTTCAACGTGTTCTAGCATTTCTTCCGCTGCTTCAATGTTCATCGTTTTTGTAAACGTCACTTCATAATCCATATGAGCTAACTCACCGTGAAGAGGTGCCATGCCAAAGTCAGCATGTAAAATCATCTCCACATCGAGCTCGGAATCACCTGCTGCACAGAGTGTATCAATTCCTAGCTTTTCTTTTAAAAAAGCGACGGCACTCCACTTTGAAATGGCAGTTGGAATGCAATAAATTTTACGTCCGTGTGCATAAACGCGCCATCCACCCGGGTGAAAATAGTTGCGCAATGTCTGAAGGTGCTCATTTGTGAATAACTCTTTATGTACGACCAAATATAAAAATGTTTTATCTGCTTCTTTTACTTCTTTCACCCAGTCATAACCGTCATACGTTTGAAGCCACTCATATGCTTCATCAAATGACAAAGAAAGATTTCTTATTCGTTCATTCATAATGTCATCCCACTCTTCAAGTGGTTCACCATCTTTTAAGATGACGGCACCATTTGTGGTGATTGCATATTGCGGCTTGAATGTTTCAGAGATCATTGAGATACGCTTATACTGTTCTGTCGTTCTCGTCGTCACGGGAATAAACATGGCATTCTCTGTGAGTTTTGTTAATTGACGAATCGCTTTTTTCGTCATGTAACTAATTTCACGGCCATCTAGCGTTTCAACAAGCTCAATGTCTGCCTCATTTATCTCTTCTGATATGAGACGCCTGGAATAAATAAGGGTACGATCTAAGTCACTCGCAAAAGCTCTCATTTTTCTTCCTCCACCGGTTTAATTAATCCACAACATGAATAAGGCATGTGCTCATACACTTCTACTGGTACACCACGTTCTTTTGCAAGTAAATAAATATGGTTTAAATGCTCACTATTTCTCTCTTTGACAAGTATTTTCCACGGTACACGTCGTAGCAACACACGTGTAGTTTCACCTACACCTGGTTTAATAAGGTGATAGTTCTCAATCTGAAAATCATGTTGAATTCGTTCCACACCTTGTAAACCCGACCAATTTGGCTCTTTGTATTCTTCTTTTTGAGCCTCAATTTCTCTCGGTAACGTTTCCTGCAAAGAGTCGAATTGAGCCGTGATGCTATCTACATAAAAGTTTGACACATCTTCTGCTTCTAAATCTTTGTAATACTTGGCACCATGAAAATCAGTTTCGCCAATGTATTCTCGGTTCAATACGGTCCGACTGACAAGTCCACTTACAGTTGAATTTAAACAAGCACTCGGGATAAGAAAATCTTCTCTTGTTCCGTAAAGCGACGAACAAAAACCTGGATCAGCCAATACAGCTAGCTCATCATCTAATTGAACCCCATATTTTTCATAAAAAGCAGCACATGATGTTGTTAATTCTTTTGTGATGGCTCCTTTTCCTGTCCAGCCATCTACAAATTGTAAAGAGGCTCCCTCATGTTTCTGTAACATGTAGTGAATGGCATTTTCATCAATGCCTCGTCCACGAATGATGGAGATGCTGTAATGAGGTACATGAACCTTGTATTTATAAGCAAGATAGCGTTTTATTAAAATACCAATTGGCGTTCCTGCTCTTGCTAATGAAACGAGTACAACTTTGTCACCTTTACGCTCAAAAATTTGCTCCGCCACAACAGAAACTGCCATCGCTACTTTGTGTTTATACGTTTCTAGCGATTCATGAAATAGATTGAGATATTCAGCTGACGGCTTATATTCAATCGGTAACAT
Organism: Bacillus sp. CGMCC 1.16541; assembly: GCF_003184905.1. Classification (GTDB taxonomy): domain Bacteria; phylum Bacillota; class Bacilli; order Bacillales; family Bacillaceae_H; genus Priestia. Next base: position 69,929 of record NZ_QFRU01000010.1, on the reverse strand, counting down.
CTCTGAATAGTGAACACCTGACTGAATGGCTTTTTCACGTTCGCTCGTTTCTTTCTCAATCGTAATCGTCGATAAATCTTTCAATAAAAAGATGACATCTTGTTCAGAATAGCTTCCCATTTTCGCCTCACGTTTAAGCTTCATTGGTCGTTTCCTCCCTTTGACTCATCCACACAAGATGCAAGTGAGTAGTGTATCCTGCTAATTGATCAAGAAGCGATTGAATTCGCTCGTGGTCTGCTTTTTGCTCAAGCATCACAAAGATCTCATCATACTCTCCTACATTATAAAGATAGTTTTGTACCTCTTCCCCATGTGGACTTGGAAATTCAATGCGTGTATGGATGGCATATTCATCTTTTTGAATGGGATAAATAGGGCTTCTTGTTGTCGAATGATACAACACGCCATCTCCCATATTCGCTGCCACTTTCATCGGCATATACATAAACTCTCCTGTTCCAAGGACAAGCGTCTTCTTTCCTCGGCGATTTTGGGCTAGTTCTTGTCCTGCACGCTTACACGCAAACTCTACCTCGCTTTGACCCGTGCTACTTAACCCAAAGCGACCTGTTCCTTTTAAATAAGGTAATTGATTGGTTGACTTGTAGCGAGTATGTTCAAAGTAAATGCTCATGTTATGTGTATGAATGTGTACATCTTGAACATTTCGCTTCTCTTTCACTGATTCTTGTTGATTTTGATTACTTCCTGTTACCTCAATTTCACCTTCTAATAGCGCAATCGTATGAATGGTTGTATTCAATTGTTGCTCAAGTTCTTGAAATGCTTGTTTGTTCCCCTCATGTCTCCAATCTAAAAGAGAAAGAATTGTATACTCTTTTTGCGGAAACTGTTGATGAATCTCTCGAATAATATTGAGTGCTGTTTTCCCTGTTGTGATTTCATCATCTACAAGCACGACATGCTCATGTTTACGGAATAGCTCTTTTTCAATAAAACATAGTTGGTCCGTTGCATGTGAATGCTCTTCTTTAAACTCTAACACTTCTGCTGTACCTTGTACTTTTTCACGTGTCGTATGAACATAATGTCCATTTGTAAACTGTTCAAACACTGCATGACCAAGTGCTGTTGCTGTTTCAGCAAATCCGATAAATAAACAATCTTCTGGCAACGTTAGCTTTTCCTTAGAAAGAGCTGACTCAGCCTCCTGAAGCTCTTCCGTACGTTTACTCTTTAACGCAGCTGCTACAGATCGTTCAAATGAAGCGTTCTCTCCTGTACGAGCTTGATAGAATGCACTTGCTAATAAAGCTGAAGCAAACACAGGTATGCGTGGCTCAACGGCTAAATGCTTTCCTAATACATTACTTACAAACAAGAAACTTCTCTTTTTATTAATCCGTGCTGCCATTTTAAATAAGTGACGTGGCTCTAATTCATATAAACTACGGTGAACATTTACATCCACTTGTAGCTCGTTTAACACATTATACGTATATTTCTTCTGCAAGGAGGTCTTGATAGCTGTTGTTTTCATGAAACACCCCGTATATTTTTGACTTTAACATGATTTTTGTGGCCCACTTATAATGAGGCTTCATTTCATTCATTTTGTTGCCATAATCACTTTTGACAACACCCATTTCATTTGAACCGTTGCTTAAAATCGCTAGTGCATCTAAATATTCTTCTTTTGACACCACATTTAATGCTTGTACCATTCGCATTTGTGATGGATGAATGACTGTTTTACCATGTAGGCCATTTACTAAATCTAGCAATGTCTCCTTTTTTAACCCTTCGTCATACGGATTGTTAGGTAGTATGTTAGAAGAAGACTGAAAATACTCCCAAACCGGGCCTGATACGACGTACGTTCGTCCAAAGAAATTGACTATATCAGCAATGACATCTCTCATCATGGAAATATCATAAATCGTAGTAGAAGGCGTTCTACGAATCCCGTATAATCCACAAAAGTCAGTTGCACCAAGTCGAATATTTAATACAAGATCTTCGTATCCCTTCATACAAGTAGCTAACTGCTCAAACGTTGAAAATCGATGTTCTTTATATAAGACATCTTCTGTTTCTAAAACAGGCATTCCATATAAAACCGTTTGACGTTCGGTGGCGACTTGTCTTGTATAAGATAAGTAGGCAGGTGCATTAACTGGTGTGAACTTCGGAAAGACGAAACCTGCAACTAATTGCATCGCCGAGCCAATCATTTGGTTTATTTTCTGAATTTGTTCAGGCGTTCGTACGCGGATGAAAATAAGTGGTAATGAATCTTCCGAACACCGCTTCATTTGCACGGCATCTAATAAATAGTGTAGATGCTCAACTAGTTGCTTTTCTCCTTGCTCTACCTCATCATCTCCAATAGCATCTTCTAAACAAATAACCATGGAAACTAACTCACGATATTTACTTGTTAAAACTAACTGAGCAATATCTGAACGTGTTGCCGGCATATACAACGTCGCACCTAGGCTATAGGCTAACATCTCTTTTGAAGATGTTTTGGAAAAGTGTTGTGGTGGCAAATAAAAAATGCCTTTTTGCTGAAATTCCGTTAAATATGAAAAATAATTCATTTGTTCACACCCTTACTTTCAAACGAGGTATCCCACTACCTTCTATAGTAAAATTAATTGATATAGAGTCTTATAGATAAAAAAGAGCTGTTTTCAGTCTCAGCTCTTTTTTATCTATAAGAGTCCAACTTAATAACCAAAGGAGCTAACTAGCCCCTTTGATTGTCTATCCTCTTACTTATCTTCTGATGCTGCTGCTTCTTGAGCTGCTTTTTTATTGTTTAAGTGGTGAACAATAAATGTGATTGCAAATGCTGCAATGATGATCACAAAGAAAATCGTATGTGATACGTGAATGCCGAATACACTTGCTAACATCTTCGCTGCGATAATTCCAATTAAGATAAACGCAGTTGTTTCTAATTCAGGAACGCGATCAATTAAGCGTAAGAACACTTTCGCAACTGTACGCATCATAAGGATTCCAAGCATACCACCGACTAATAAAATCCAAATTTCTTCTGATACAGCGAATGCTGCTAGAATACTATCAACAGAGAATGCAATATCCATCATCTCTACCATGATAACCGTACCCCAGAACATACCGAACGTGCGGATAAGGAACCCGTCTTTCTTAATTCCTTTTACTTCTTCCTCTTCACTTTGAGCTTGTTTAGATCTGAAGTGACTATACACTAACCATGCTAGGTAAAGTGCACCTAATAGTTTAATCCACCAGAACTTAATTAAGTACACGCCTAATCCAATGAATAAGAAACGGAAGAAATACGCACCAATTAATCCATACGTTAAAGCTTTCTTACGTTGTTCAGGTGGTAAATGTTTAACCATTACAGCTAATACAAGTGCGTTATCTGCAGATAACAGTCCTTCTAAAATTACTAACGTACCAATCAGTCCCCATGAAACTGGATCTGTTAGCACTTCGCCCCACATTTCCCAGTTAAAAAACTGAGCGTATGTGTGTAACATTTTATTAATGATTTCCATCGATCTTTTCCTCCTACATGCCTACGCATGTAAACCTGTCATAAAAGCTTTGTGACATTATTTAATTTTTAATGTGTTCTGTTTTAGAAGAAAAGGTTGGGACACAACTAAAAGATTTATGTCCCAGCCTTGTTTTTTTAGACGTGATTTATACGTTTAATCCATAAGCTTGAACAAGTGCACCTAATCCGCCTTGGTAACCTGAACCAACTGCTGCGAATTTCCACTCGCCGTTATGACGGTATAGCTCACCTACAACAATTGCTGTTTCAATTGAGAAGTCTTCACCTAAATCGTAGCGAATTAACTCTTCATTTGACGCAGAATTGAATACACGTACGTAGCTATTTGATACTTGTCCAAAGTTTTGATTACGTACCTCACCATCATGGATTGTAATCACGAATGCTACTTTTTCAGTCGTTGCTGGTACAAGGCTTAAGTCAAGATCGATTTGCTCATCGTCTCCGCCACCTTCACCTGTACGATTATCTCCTGTATACGTAACACCACCGCTTGTATGCTGTGCATTATTATAAAAAACAAAATCCGTTTCAGCTGCACACTTGCCACTTGCATCTAATAAAAATGCAGACGCATCTAAATCGAAATCATGTCCTCCATCGTACTTGTTAACGTCCCATCCTAAACCAATCGTTACTTTTGTTAAACCAGGATTTCCTTTTGTTAAATCAACCTTTTGACCTTTTGATAGTGAAATTGCCATTATGTACCCTTCTTTCTTTTTTAAATTTGAATTGTCAAATTAAGAATAACGACGAACAACTTCTGAAACAGACGTATCTGTTGTACCATCACCAATTGCAGCAAATTTCCAATCACCGTTATGACGATACATTTCACCTAAAATTAAGCTTGTTTTTCCACTATGATTTTCTGTTAAGTTGAATTTCACCATTTCTTCTTGACCACTTAAGTTTACTAGGCGAATAAAGGCATTTTGAATCATACCAAAGTCTTGTTTTCTTGCAACACAGTTATAAATGTTAACAACAAATACAAGTTTCGTAATGTTTGCAGGAACTTTTTGAAGATCAACGGTTACTTGCTCATCATCTCCAGCTCCAGCACCTGTTAGATTGTCACCACTATGTTGAACACTACCACATTTACTTTTTAGATTTCCAAAATAGATCAAGTTTTCTTTACGAGTGAACTTATCGTTTTCAAGCATTAAAACGGAAGCATCACAATCGATATTAGCTGTAGATCCACCACCGCCACCGAATAATGATCCGAATAATCCCCCGCCACTTTTTGCTTGAACAGGGTCCCATCCTAAGCCAACCATTACTTTCTTTAATGTTGCATTGCCTTTGGTTAAGTCAATGCGCTGACCTTTTTGAAGTGTAATCGCCATCTAAATTTCCTCCTTCTTCCACTCTTTCATCTCTACTATATCGAAAATAGCAAGATGTGTCATTTACAAAAGTTTCCCATAATAAAAAAGAACGACCTCAAATTGAAAAGATAGTAAAAATGTGAGGTCGTTCTCTTGCCAAGCCTTGTATGAATCGCTTTTTACACTTGAAGTCCGTAGTTGCGACAAAGAGATGCTAACCCACCAGAAAAGCCACTTCCAATTGCGTTAAACTTCCAATCGCCACCGTGCTTATATAGTTCACACACCACAACGGCTGTTTCAATTGAGAAGTCTTCTCCTAAGTCATAACGCAATAACTCTTGCCCTGTCGCTTCATCGACTAAACGAACAAATGCATTAGATACAAGCCCAAAATTTTGATTGCGTAACTCCGCATCATGAATAGTGACCGTAATCCCAATTCGGTGAACAGAAGGAGGGATTTTAGAGAAATTCACTACAATCTGTTCGTCATCTCCGTCTCCCTCACCTGTTCGATTATCTCCTGTATGTTCAACCGCACCACTCGGATGCATCAAGTGATTATAAAAGATGAAATCATGATCATTGATACATTTTCCATTCTGATCTGCTAAAAAAGCACATGCATCTAAATCAAAGTCATGTCCACCTTGGTATTTGTTCGTATCCCAACCTAAGCCAATAATTCCTTTTACTAACCCTGGATTTGTCTTCGTTAAGTCGATACGCTGACCTTTTGCTAACTGAATACCCATGACACAACCCCCCTTATCTTTTTCGTTCTTACACGTCCAATCCGTAATCACGAACAAGTGAAGCTAGTCCACCTTGATAACCAGATCCAACAGCAGCGAACTTCCACTCGCCTGCATGACGGTATAACTCTCCTACAACAACGGCTGTTTCAATCGAGAAATCTTCTCCTAAGTCGTAGCGAATCAATTCTTCATTTGTTTCTTCATTTACGATACGTACAAAGCTGTTTGAAACTTGTCCAAAGTTTTGCCCACGAGCTTCACCGTCATGAATTGTGATCACAAACGCAATTTTATCAATCGTCGCTGGAACCGTAGATAAATTCACTTTTACTTGCTCATCATCTCCGTCTCCTTCACCTGTACGGTTATCGCCTGTATGTTCAACTGCACCACTTGCATGCTTCGCATTGTTATAGAAAACAAAATCTGTATCTGCTGCACACTTACCACTTGCATCTAATAAGAAGCATGATGCATCTAAATCAAAATCAACACCGCCATCATATTTGTTTGTATCCCAACCTAAACCAACAACCACATTCGTTAAACCAGGATTTCCTTTTGTTAAATCAACCTTTTGACCTTTTGCTAATGAAATACCCATTCTACTCTCTCCTTTTTACTATAGTAATAGAACTCTCTTCAATCACTTCTGTTAGATTCATTCATCCCAACTTAAATGACCTCTCAAACTGAAACCCACCACACAACTAGCCACCCAGACCTCTCTGAATGCTCCCTCAAAGGTCCACCTATACCGATGACGCCAACCCCGTAAGGGGGGCGACAGCCGCTTAGGTCTATCAAATGAAACCTAACAATCCCTTCCGTTAGGTTTCATTTGATAGATCAATTATGTATAGTGACGGATGAGCTCCTCTAACCCCTTATCATTCGTACCCGTACCAACCGCCGCAAACTTCCAATCCTGCTCATAACGGTACATTTCGGCTACTAATAAACTCGTTTTCCCACTATAATTCTCTGATAAATTAAACTTAATAAGCTCTTCTTGATTATTCATGTTTACAACGCGGATGAACGCATTTTGAATCATCCCGAAATCTTGATTACGACGCACAGCATCGTAAATGTTTACAACGAAAACCAGCTTGTTAATATTCGACGGAACTCTCTGCAAGTCAATAATGATTTGTTCGTCATCTCCGTCTCCTTCACCTGTTAAGTTGTCGCCTGTGTGGTTTACACCCCCACATTTACTTTTCAAATTTCCAAAGTAAATAAGATGCTCTTTTTGAGTGAATCGATCATTTTCTAACATCAGTACCGATGCGTCACAATCAATATTTGCTCCTGAAGAACCTCCGCCAAAAAGAGATCCAAAAAAACCTTTCGACTGTTTTGACTCAACTGGGTCCCATCCTAAACCAACTAATACCTTCGCTAAGCCAGGGTTTCCTTTTGTTAAATCAATACGTTGTCCTTTTTGTAACGTAATGGCCATCTTCTTCACTCCCTCCCTTTAACCTACACACTTCACTTTTTCCAATTAAATGGTACTATACAGTGTTAATCATTTCAATTCATCTCATAAAATGGAATATTTTACACTGTCTTCCCCTATATATACGGACAAGTTGTCAAAAGGTTTCATTTTTATAAAAAAAGACAGATAATGTCTACCTAAAGAGAGACGCTATCTGCTTTCTTCACTTTATTAAGTTTTTGGGAACGTGAATCCTTCTCCGAATACATCTTTCACATCGTGAATGACAACAAAGGCCTTCTCATCGATGCTTTGAATAATTTTACGCAATTGCATTAATTCTTGTTTATTAATGACTACGTACAAGACATTTTTTTCTTCCTTTGTATAGCTACCATGTGCTGAAAAGACGGTTACCCCTCTGTCCATCTCTTTGTTTACTCGTTGAGCCACTTCATTTGATTGATGCGAAACAATCGTAACGGCCTTACGCGCATCCATTCCTTCAATAATATAGTCAAGCACTTTTGTACTAATATAAATGGAGATAACGGTATACATCGTTTTTTCAAGCCCGATTACAAATGACGCACTTGCAACAACGAGTAAGTCAACAAGCATCATCGAACGGCTTAGGTTCCAACCTAAATACTGATTCGCAAGCTTCGCAATAACAGTCGACCCACCTGTCGTACCACCAAATCGAATCACAAGACCTAAACCAATCCCAACTAAAATCCCTGCAAAAATTGAGCCTAGAAGCGCGTCATCACTTGTTGTGTGATACCCTTCTGTTACGTAAAGAAACAACGACGTAAAAATAATGGCAATAATCGTATATACCGTCACACGCTTTGGCATTAACTTGTATCCTACCGCTAACAAAAGACCATTTAAAACAAAGTTCACAATACCGGGTGACCAACTAAATAAATAGTAAGTAATCATCGTCACACCTGTAATACCGCCCTCTGCTAACTCATTTGGGATGGCAAAATAGTTAATACCGAACGCAAATAAAAACGCCCCTAAAATAATCATCATAATTTCTTGAATGTTCCCTTTCATCTCGCTACACTCCTTTCTTCAGCTGTTTAAACGAACTTGTTACTGATACGCTATGCCACCCGCTTTGTGTACCACAACTTCCTCTGCATATCACATGTTTTAGACGAGACTATCTACAATCAGTAAAAACAATGTAACTCTGATTCTCTAGCTAACTCCTAGATTTTCTCAAAAAGAGCTGTTGTGGACTAATTCAGATAGGAGTATTTCTCTCCTTTATTGGCAGCCTCTTATACAACTCTTCTATCATAGACGATAAAAAAGCGATTGCCAATAGGTTTGACAACCGCTTTTGCTTCTTAATCAAGCACTTTTACTTTTACTTGTTTACGTCCCCAAGAAAGAGCCGCAGATTTTGATGGCATTAATACATCGATTTTATATCCTTTAATCGCTCCACCTGTGTCACCAGCTACAGCGACGCCATAGCCTTCTACCCACACTTTTTTACCGAGTGGAATAACGGAAGGATCAACCGCAATTAGCTTCATATTTGGATTGTTTTTAATGTTATAACCCGCAGCTGTCCAACCACCATTTGCGTTTGTTTCTTCATGGCTATAAGCTGTCGCTGATACATAAAATTCTTTCCCTGAAGAAATTGGTTTTGGTGCTGGCTTATTGCTTGGCTTAGCAGCAACTGGCTTACTTGGTGTTGATTTGCTCGACTTAGCAGCAACTGGTTTACTTGGTGTTGATTTGCTCGGTGCTGGCTTACTAGCTGCCACTGCTTGCGCTTCTTCTTTTGCTGCTCTTTCACGCTCTGCTTTTGCTTTCGCTAATTGTGCCGCACGCTGTCTTGCAGCTTCTTGCTCACGCTTAATCGTTTCTTGCGCTTCTCTCATTTGAGATGAAATCTTTACTTTTTCTTGTTCAGCCATTGTTAACTCATTGACAACTTGGCTATATTTTTCTTGCATCGCTGTTAATGCAACTTGACGTGCTTGCAAGTTTTGATCTAGCTCCACTTGTTTATCCGCCAATTTTTGTTGCTCTTCAACAAGGTTTTTCTCTTGCTTATCGATTTCTTTTTTATTTTCTTCAATGCGATTTAAATCATCTTGATGCTGAGTAAGAATGTCACGATCAGCGTTAAACAATGTTGTAACCGCTGTTACACGTGCCACAAAATCTGAGAAGTTTTCAGCGCTAAACAACGTATCAATAAACGCGTTGGTTTGATCACTTTGTTGCAAGGATACAAGGCGCTGTTCCATCACATCTTTACGTCCCATTACTTTCTCTTGAAGAACGATGATTTCTTCTTTACGCTCTTCGATTAGGGCACGAATGTCTTTTATTTTTTGCTCCGTTTGAGCTAAATCTTCTTTATTATCGTTAATCACATTATGTAAGGCATTAAGCTCTGTTTGAATGTTTTGCACTTCACCTTGAACAGACTGCTTTTCTTTCTCTTTTTGTTTAAGCGTCTCTTCGTGTTGTTGAAGTTGCTGTTCCATGTTACGCAAGGTGTCCTGACTAGTTTGCGCATGAGTCTCAATCATACTTGACATTGAAAGAACAAAAGCCAAGGTCATGAGCACCATGTTTCGTAATATTTTCATATTTTAGTAGTCCCCTTTCTTCGTACGTATAGTTATACCATAAAAAGTGTCATATTTATGTTACAAAAGCGTTAAAAAGATGGGATAATTTGTATGTTTTTGTTACCTAAATGTTACAAAAAGTCGATAAACCCTTGTCAAATCAGCATTTGTGCTACTCATTCGTTAGCTAGTTATCTAACAGTCTTTTCTCTCTTTTTATTGCAATTTGATGTCATTCATTGAAAAAAGCTGCCTAAAAAGGAGAAATTCATCCCTTTCAAGACAGCTTACAACTCTTTTTATTTACTCCTTCACCATTAACTTCAACGGTGCGGCAATATTCTTTTCTACTTTCTTTCCTTGTAGTACATCCGCAGCCGCTTGTACCGCCATTTCACCAATTAACTCTGGTTGTTGCGCAACAGTTGCTCCTAACTTGCCTTCATTTACCGCTTTCACAGCATCTTCGTTTCCATCGAATCCAACGACAAGAATCTCGCGTCCTGAACTGCTAATCGCTTGAATAGCCCCTAATGCCATTTCATCATTGTGTGCAAATACAGCTTGGATATCTGGGTTTCCTTGTAGTAAGTTTTCCATCACATTTAACCCTTTTGTACGATCAAAGTCTGCTGTTTGTTTTGCTACTACCTCTAGCTTTTCGTCTGCTACATTGTGGAATCCTTTTCCGCGTTCGCGCGTAGCTGAAGCACCTGGTACCCCTTCAAGCTCTGCTACCTTTGCACCTTCTCCAACCATCTCAACAATATAATCAGCAGCCATTTGACCACCTTTTACGTTATCAGAAGCCACTAGTGTTGCGACGTCTCCTTTTTCTGCTGAACGGTCTAACGTCACAACCGGAACACCAATGCTATTTGCTGACTGCACCGCTGTTGAAATCGCAGCTGAATCAGTTGGATTAATTAACAACGCATCCACACCTTGTTGCAACAAGTCTTCTACGTCATTCACTTGCTTTGCTGAATCGTTCTGTGCATCCACTACCACAACGTCCATCCCTTGTTTCTTCGCTTCTTCTACGACGCCATCTTTTAATGAAACGAAAAATGGATTATTTAGCGTCGAAACAGATAAACCAATTTTAATCTCATCCTTGTTTCCTTTTTTAGATGGTTTTGCCCATTCTGGGGGCTCTAACGAACAAGCCCCTAAGATTAATAATGAGAGTGACATCAATACAAGTAAGACTTTTTTCAATGAGAACCCCTCCTATGCTGATTTTTTACGATCAATTAACACTGCAATTAAGATAACAACACCTTTTACAACCATCTGGAAAAAGGATGAGACACCTAATAAATTTAGACCGTTGTTCAATGTCCCAATAATTAATGCCCCAATCAATGTTCCAACAATTAAGCCACGACCACCTGATAAACTTGTCCCACCTAATACAACGGCTGCAATCGCGTCTAATTCGTACGATGTTCCAGCTGTTGGTTGTGCTGAATTTAATCGTGATGTTAAAATGGCTCCTGCTAATGCTGCAAGTAGTCCTGCTAACGAGTAAATCATGACTTTCACTTGTGGAACTTTTATTCCTGAAATAATGGCCGCCTTCTCATTTCCACCAATCGCATATGTTTTACGTCCAAATGGTGTTTTGTGCAAAATCACCCACAGCACGGCGAACGACAGCATCATCGTAATCGCTGGAACAGGAATACCTAAGAAGTACCCACGACCAAACAATTGAAATAAGTAGTTCTCACCAAGTCCTGTTATCGGATTTCCATCTGTGTATACGAGCGTAAGACCTCGAAAAATAGTCATTGTTGCTAATGTTGCAATGAACGGTGCCATTTTTCCTTTTGTAATTAAAAGGCCATTGATTGCTCCCATGCCTGCTCCTAATAAACAGCCAATTAAAATCGCTAAAATGGGATCAATCCCTGATACAATCATCCCCGCCATTAAAGCACTAGAAAGCGCTAAAATCGAACCGACGGACAAATCAATTCCACCTGTTAAAATCACGAACGTCATCCCAAACGCAATTAATGCATTAATCGCCACTTGACGAAGCAAGTTTAATAGATTCAATGGTTCTAAGAAACTCGGATTTAAAATGGACACAATGACGACTAACATGATCAGTCCGAGTAATGGACCTAGCTTTTGCAGTAAATTATCCACATGATTGACTTTTTTGACAGATTGTTTCATGTTACTGCCCTCCCGTTGCAAATGTCATAATTTTTTCTTGCGTCGCTTCACTCTTCATTAACTGACCGCTAATTCGTCCTTCATGGACAACAAGGATGCGGTCGCTCATTCCAAGTACTTCAGGAAGTTCAGATGATACCATCACAATGGCTACACCGCGTTCAGTTAATTCATTCATTAATTGATAAATTTCACGCTTTGCTCCAACATCGACTCCTCGTGTTGGTTCATCTAAAATTAACACTTTTGGTCCAATGCCAATCCATTTCGCAATGACCACTTTTTGTTGATTACCACCTGATAAGTTTTTTGCACTCGTTTCACCAGATTCTGTTTTAATCTGTAAACGCTTAATTAATAAATCGACAAACTCTGTTTCTGTTTGATAATCAATAACACCCTTTTTTGAGAAGCTCTTTAAATTGGGAAGAGCCATATTATCACGAATTGAGAAATCTAGTACAAGTCCTTCGGTTTTACGATCTTCTGTAATAAAACCAATACCTAATTTAACTGCTTCCGACGGATTCTTAATGGTGACACGTTCACCATTGACCCATACCTCTCCTGAATCAAGCTGATCAAGCCCAAATAACGCACGCATAATTTCTGTTCGACCGGCACCCATTAGTCCAGATACTCCAACAATCTCACCCGATTGTACAGAAAAGCTGACATTTTCAAACACACCTTTTCTTGTTGCTGCTTTTACTTCTAAAACCGTCTCACCGAGCTTTGGCTCACGACTTGGAAACCGGTCAGTTAATTCGCGGCCAACCATTTTACGAACAACCTCATCAAAATTCGTCTCAGGAATAGGTGTTGTATCAACTGTTTTTCCGTCACGCATCACCGTAATACGGTCACAAATTGCAAAGATTTCTTCCATTCGATGTGAAATGTACACAATTGATACTCCTTCTTTACGAAGTGCGTTAATCACCTCAAATAGCTTTTCAATCTCGCGTTCCGTTAGTGCCGCTGTTGGCTCATCCATAATAATCACTTTCGCATTTGTCATCAGTGCTTTTGCAATCTCAATCATTTGCTGTTGTCCGACCGAACAAAGTCCTGCTTCTTGCTCAAGAGGAATCGTTACAGCAAGTTTTTTAAACTGCTTTTCTGCTAACGCTTTCATTTCTTTCGTTTTTAAGAAGCCAAGCGGAGACCGCAATTCTTTTCCAATAAATAAGTTATCAAGTACGGTCATATCAGGCCAGACGTTCAACTCTTGATGAATAAAAGCAACTCCATTTTGCTCTGCTTCTTTCGGGTTGGCAAAATACGTTTCTTTTCCGTCAATGAAAATTGTGCCTTCATCTCGTTTATGAAGACCTGTCAAAATATTCATCATCGTCGACTTACCCGCACCATTCTCTCCCATTAGAGCGTGTACTTCACCTTCTTGTAAGTCGAAGTTAACTCCTGTTAATACTTGATTCGTCCCAAATGCTTTGTAAATATTGTTCATTTGAATATGCATGACACTCACCTCTTTCTAGAAGATTACACCTGCTTGTAACAGACAATTGGCATAAGGAGTAACTTCTCCCGTTCGAATGACTGCTTTTGCGTTATTCATTAATTGTTTAAATTCCTCATGAGACACTTCACTCATGTCAGCCTTTGTAAAGCGCTCCGTCATGTATTGCATCGTTTCTTCATTTTTTTCCTTCATTTCACTTGCAATGATGACTTTTTCCACGACCATGTCATCTGTCACCGCATTAACTACATCTTTGAAACTCGGAACACCTAATGTGAGAGCTAAGTCGATGCGTTGTACGTGATCTGGAATTGGAAGACCTGCATCGGCAATTACGATGAGGTCTGTATGTCCAAGGTCTGTTAATACTTTTGAGATATGACTATTTAACATACCATGTCGCTTCATAACGTTTCCTCCACTTCTTTTCTCATCGGCATCCCGCCTTGTGCTCCAAATTTCGTAACAGATAATGAAGCTGCACGGTTTGCAAACCGTAAACTCTTTTCAATGCTTTTTCCTTCTGCTAACGCAACAGCAAGTGCAGCATTAAATGTATCTCCTGCCCCTGTTGTATCAACCGCTTCTACTTGATAAGAAGGCACGAGCACTTCTTTTTCACCATCATAATAACGCACGCCTTGTTTTCCTTCTGTGATAAAGACTTTATTTGGGTATTGCTTCAGTGCTTCTTTCGTACTCAACCTATTAAACAACACAGAAGCTTCATGCTCATTTGGTGTAATGTAGGTTGCACGGTCAATGACTTGTTGTGAAAGTGGACGCGCTGGTGCTGGATTTAGTAAAAGCGGAACATTGTATTTACTGCAAACCTCACTCACATACTCCACGGTTTCTTCTGGAATCTCTTGTTGAATCAGTACAATACTTGCTTCTTTGATTTTATTGATCGCACTTTTCACATAATTCGGTGTTACGTAATCGTTCGCCCCTTTTACAACCACAATGCTGTTGTCACCTTCAGCTAAAATGATATGAGCGGTTCCACTCTCCATATCTGTAACCGGTTCCACATTGTTGACAAAAACACCATTTTGCTTAAAGTTTTCTAAAATCGCTGCTCCGTAATGATCATCTCCAACACGACCTATCATCGTAACATTTGCTCCTAATCGTGCTGCTGCAACTGCTTGATTGGCACCTTTCCCACCTGGTACGGTTTTAAATGACTCTCCAAGAACAGTTTCTCCAGCACCTGGTCGTTTCGCAGATGTGACAACTAAATCCATAGATGAACTTCCAATAACTACGATGTTACTCATATGTCTCAACCTCTCTCGTCGTTTCTCTTTTTATAAATGTAACAGGCATTTGAATATGCTTTTGATCAATCGGCTCTTGTTTCATTAACTTTATTAACAGCTTTGCCGCTTCTCTTCCCATTTCATATGCAGGCTGTCTAATCGTTGATAAAGATGGAAACAGCAAACTACTTTGTGGAATATCATCGAACCCAATAATTTGAACATCACGTGGGATGGTCTTTCCAAGACGCAATGCTTCATGTAAAACAGCGGTTGCTACAATATCGTTACTTGCGAGTACCCCGTCGGTATCAGGATACGTTTCAAATAACTCCTTTGCCCACTTCTTTGCATCTTCAAATGCAAAAGACGTTGTATTCATTACATGAAAATTGACGTTTGACTGGATTAAATAATCTAACGCTCCTTGAAAGCGATCTTGAGCTGGCTGAATGTGAGCAGGACCTTTTAACACTGTCACGCGTTTACTTCCCCTTCTGACGATTTCTTCAGCAGCCATTCTCCCGCCTTCCTTTCCATCTGCATACACGGATGGATAATCATTCGAGGTGCGGTCTAAAAACACCACTGGAATGGATAAATCTTGATAATTTGTTTTACTCGTATGATTGGTAGCTGAAATAAGGCCCACTACGTTATTTTGAATAAATGTGTGAATATAATCGAGTTCTTTTTCTGGCTGCTCATCACTGTTGCCAAACAATAACCGAAACCCTTCTTTTTGCATTTCGTCTTCCACACCTCTTGCTAACTGCGGGAAAAATGGGTTTGTAATGTCTGGAAGCAACAAGCCAATGAGTTTTGACTTTTTCTTATAAAGGGAGCGAGCTACTTCGTTCGGACTATAATTCAGCTTTTTCATTGTATCTGTTACGCGCTTTCGTGTATCTTCATGAACATACCCAGTTGCATTCAATACACGTGATACTGTCGCGACAGATACACCAGCTTCCTTCGCTACGTCTCGAATTGTCACCATTCGCTTCCCTCCTCTCGAATTATGTAACCGTTTACACATATAGAATAACATGAACATCTTTATGATACAAGAAAAAAAACGATGAGACCTAAATTAAAAAGTAAATTTACATCTAGCACCCCTTGCCGCTTTATCAATTGATAGGAGCAAGGGGTGCTGTGGGCTAATCCGATTAGACGTGCTTTTTACTCTTTTATCTCAGCCTCTTTCTCGATGTACATTTTTTTTATTGATTTTATCCATGAATTTAAAAACAACACGTTCTACTTCTAATGTTTGAGGGCTATGAGTAGGCACATCCGCTTCCCCACTACGCCACGTTTGCTGTAGCAGTTTAGGGACTGCTTTGCATTCATCCACTACATGTTGAACTGCGTCTTTTTTATAGTTGATGTCTTGTTGAAGTTTTTGTTGTGTCATCGTTAATGCATCCGTTTCACGTTTTATCTTTTCAACTGATGTTTGCATGCGCTCGGTCGTTGCCGTCATTCGTTTAACGGTTGGCTGCATTCCTTTTACTGCTTTCATCGATACAACAGATAAATAGATGAGAGACCCCACAATGATAGCTAAGCTTATGTACACAATGATTATCACTTCTCACCCTCCTCCTTCGCGTTTCTTCTATTATATATACCCATCTATTCTTGAAACATAACGTTACGATTCAAACCGGTCTAATTGATGTAGTAAATTCTCTTTTGCTAATATTTCTCTTTGACGCTCCCCTAGTAAATCAAAATGAGGATACCGTGCACGGTGATGAATATACCGAGCAGAAATGCCGTGCTTCTCTCCCCATTTTGCTAATCGTTCAACATTGACACACCCTACCTTTGTGACTGTATTGACGCCAGGAAATCGATCGTCAATCCAATAATGAGTTAAAAAAGCAATTTCGCCGCTCGCTACTTTCTGCTTCCATTCCTTTAGCTCTGTTCGATTAATGCCAAATGCCATGCTGTCACCTCTACTTTTTCTTCATTTTGCCACTTCTCTCATTCACAAGTCAACTTTCCTATCCATAACAAAAAGCGAGTCAATTGACTCGCCTTTGCTGTTTGTAATGGTTACATTCGCAGGATTTACGTTCTTTTTAAACTTAATAGATTGAACGTTTTCTGCACCTGTAATTTCTTTTATGTCTTCATTTTCAATGATGATTTCTTTGACTTCTGCACCATTTAAATTGATGACCGCTTCTTTGACATTCGGCTTTATTTGAATGGTTGCATTCTTTAAACCTTCTCCACGTAACGAGGTCGATTTTTTCACCATAATTGCTTTTTTAATCACAGTATCTTTATCAAAGTCATAAATGAATCCTTCTGTATTAACCATGAAAAGATTCGTTTTTAATCCTTTAACGTATGTCACATCTTCTTCAACTGGTTGTTCAGCTTTTAACTTTAATTGAACAATAACTGGATCATGATCACTCGCACGACCATGTTCTTCCATAAATGCCGCATTCAAGTGAACCATATCCACTTTCGTTTGATCTGCTAAGTGATTTGATACAAGAATGTGATCAAGAACTTGTGAGTTTCCTTGATAAATGTAAGAATAACGATCTTGCTCTTCTACTTTCTCAACCATGTTCGTTAACTCATTGCCTTTTAGCGCACGAAGTGGGTTTGAAAATTCAAAGTCATTCATATCTCCTACAACAACTACGTTCATGTTTGGGTGTTGGGCTTTCACATCTTTAATAAACGAGTTAATCTCTGTTGCAAGTTGCACACGTTGTACTTCACTCTTTAATACAGGTGGTTGGTTTTTACCGTAAAGTGGTTGATCTCCACCTTTAGAGTTTAAGTGAGCTGCAATGACAATGACATCTTCACCTTGGAATGTAAATTGTCCTGCAAGCGGCTTACGTGTATTTACAAATTTATCTGGTGAAATGCGACCTGGATTGGCTGTTAATTTTCCATTTGCAAATCCAACTGTTTCTGTTGCTGTTCCTTTTTCACCTTCCGCTAAAGACACGCGCTCTGGGTTGTAAAGGAATCCAACACGAATGTTTCCACCTGGAGCTCCACCGTCTTTTTTATCTTCTGGTGCAATGTCAGTAAAAGCATATGTTGGTCCACCAGCAGCTACAATCCCGTTAATTAAACGCTCATAACTCTTTGTTGCATCTGTTGTACCACTATCCGTTTCACCATCGTTATCTTGTACTTCAACTAACCCGATAATATCTGGTGCTTTTAAGTCATGTACCATTGATTCTGCGATTTTTGCTACCTTTTCATCGCTTGTGTTTTTAGGGTTCGCTGAGAAGTTTTCCATGTTGTATGTCGCAACCGTTAGTTCATCTTCTTTTGGTTCAATCGTTGTTACTTCTCGTTTTGTCGTTCCTTCAATACGCTCAGGAAGTTCTTTTTCATCGACTAACACTTTGTAGTTGCTAAATCCATAGCTAACAACTCCAACTACTTCTCCATTTAGCTTATCTCCTGCTTTTGCTACATAATCACGATTACCCATTTCAATAAAAATACGCTCTGGGTTATAGTTTGTTTCTGTTAACTTTAATCCACCTGCTGATGTGCGCTCTTTTGATGCCGTTCCGTTATCAACAACAACCGCTAACTCACCGTATTTTTGTGGTGCAACAATATCAGGGTTGTTTAATTGAACACGCATGCCTTCAAGACTTTCAAAAAAGTCGATGCCATCCTCTTCGGGATCAAACTCAGCGAATTGATCATTATCGATTACACCTGTTGGCTGTACACGACCGTCTTTTCCAATCACAATTGGTGCTGGTAGTTCGCCTGTTCCTGCTTTTTGAATCATTGTTGCGTTAATCTCTGTCATTGCTAAATCTGTTTGTAGCTTATCAGAGTAGCCATTTAATACCCACTCTTTCACTTGTCCGTCTACTTTGACAATGTCTCCTACTTGCATACCGTGAGATGGCTTATAGACTAAAACTGCTTCAGATGTACGATCATCATCATCTGGCTGTTGGTCTTGCATAAAAAAGTTGCTAGCGTCGACAACCTTCGTAATAATTCCTTCTATGTTTGCTACGTTTTGACCATTGTAAGGAGAAGCATGTCCTACTCCTTGAATGTCATGAATGCGTAAGTTTTCTTTTTGAATAATATAGTTAAACGTGTTTACACTACTTGCTTCTAATCCGTCTTTTACAGCAAAAGCTTTCACCGTTGTTTCTTTGTTAATTGTAAGTGGTTCTGTATATGTAGAGCTCTCTACAGTCGGCTCTGAACCGTCCACTGTGTAGTGAATTGTTGCTCCTTCCGTGCCTGTTGATAGTTCAACTTTTGCGCCTTCTTCTACTGGACCTGAAGCTCGTGAAGCAACAACCGCTTTTACTTTTGTATCATCAATTAGCTCGAAAGATGTCGGTGTCTTTAACCCTGGTACCGTGAAGTATGCTTCTAATGAACCTGTGATTTGAACTTTTTGACCAAGAAGTTGAGGATTTTCGAATAAGTTTAATCCTGCACGTATCTTCCCTGATGGTAATTGAACAGGTAAAATTTTCGCTGGATCTCTCTCATCGATTTTATCTGCAATAGCAATGTTTGTATTTTGATTCGAAGCGAAAGGACTTTCAAATTGATATGATTTTGATCCTTTTGTAAAACCAACAATATATCCTTCTACTGTTGCAGTTCCTGCATTATTCGCGATCGCTTCACTAACTGATTTAACAGTCGCAGCTTGCGAAATTGCTGGTGTGAATAAACTGACCATAAACGTAAAAATGACAATAAGGCTAAACAATTTGTTGCTTGATTTTCTTTTCATGTTTCTTCTCCCTTATTTTTGTATTTTTATTCATGATGTGCTGTTCCATTCATTTCCCCTAACGAAGACCTCCAGACTTTTCGATAAATTATGCTAAATTCCGCATACAAATTCTATTTTAGCAGAGCTTTTTTATGAATTTGTAAAGATAATGTAAAAAGTGGAAAAAACACGTAAATAGAACTAATTAACGTATTCAATCTTTCGAAAAATAATCTTTTTTACCTACATATTACTTTTGTTCAAAAAATTAGGAGAAAAAACAAAAGCTTTACCATTCGATTGAACGGTAAAGCTTTTCTTGTATATGTTAGTTTTTCGTTGCGACATCCACAATACGACCTTCAACAGCCGGAATTGTTGGTGTTGCTTTTACATAATCAACAAACATTTCCCAATCAACAAAACCAGGCTCACTTGCACGGCCTTCGTCATATGCTTTCTTAAATACTGTAAAGCCATCTCCACCTTTAGCTGTGAAGATATTTGTTGCTACTACGTATTTCTTTGCGTCATCTAGCGTTGCATACGCTTCGCCTTCTTTTACTTGAACGGTTTGAACACGCTCACCAGCTGGTTTGCTTGAATCATATTCAAACTTCATACCTGCTACGTGTAAGAAAGCACCTGAAGCAACTGGCGCATCTTTTACACTATGCTCTAATGCCGTTTTGATTTCAGAACCTGTTAATTCCATTAACGCTAATGCATTGCCAAATGGTAGTACAGTTAAAACTTCTTCTTGTGTGATGTCACCTTTATCGATTGATGCGCGAATTCCACCACCGTTTTGAAGAGCAATGACTGCGTTTGGATTGACAGTCTTCGCTTTAGCTAACATACCATCTGTAATGAGATTTCCTAGATTTGTTTCTTTTGTACGTACGTTATCGCGAACGCCATCTAATTCTACATCTGTTTTAGCCACTACTTTTTTCTTTGCTTCTTCAACAGCTGGCTTATACTTTTCGTTTAATACTTTCAATGCAGCTGGATCGTCAGCTAATACGTATTGATTATTTTCTTTTTTATCGATATCAATTAGCTTACCGTCATGCTTCACAACTTTACCATGGTCATCAAATTCTACATCTAACACACCAAGGTATTTGCCGTACTCGTTTGCTTGAACGATAACTGTTGGCTCTTCTCTCGTTGAACTTACATACGGCTTATCCAGTAAATCATGAGAATGTGCACCGACGATGACGTCAATACCTGCTACTTCTTTCGCAAGCGTTACATCGTTATCTCCACCGCCATCTTGAAAACCGATATGCGTTAATGCCACAATTTTATTAATTCCTCGGGATTCAAATTCTTTTACTGCTTTTTTCGCTTCTTCAATATAATCTTCAAAGATTACATCGTCGCCAGGGCTTGAAATGTCTTTTGTTTCAGCCGTTGTTAATCCAAAGATCCCCACTTTTTCGCCATCTATCTCTTTGACAATTCCGCTATAGATCATGCCGTCTTTTGGTTCAGATGTGTACTCAGTCGTAAAATGACCTTTTAAATTTTTATCTTTAGAAAAATCTAAGTTTGTACTTACAAATGGAAACTTCGCACTTTCAACAAACTTTCCTAACACGCTTGTCCCATAATCGAATTCATGGTTACCGAACGTCATGGCATCATAGCCAACCATGTTCATCAATTCTACGTCAGCCGCTCCTTCAAATTCATTGAAGTAAAGTGTTCCTGTTAATACATCTCCTGCATCAAGTAAAAGCGAGTTTGGCTTTTCTTCACGAATTTGGTTAACAGCAGTGATTCGTCTTGGAACACGCTCAACGTTCGAGTGCGTATCGTTCGTATGCATAATTGTTAAGTTATAGTTTTCAGGATCTACTGGTTCTTTTTCTACTTTTTCACTACGCACAACAAATGAAGCAAGTTGGCCGCGTGTCACATGTTTGCTTGGTGAAAATGTTGTAGGTGTTGTACCTGTTGTAATTTTATTTTCGACTAATGATGGTAAAAATTCGGCATACCAATCACCAGCTTTTACATCTGTAAATGGTAAGCTTGTTGGTGCTTCTTTCTTAAATTCAAATGATAATGCAATAATCTTCGCCATTTGCGCACGAGTTAATGGTGCATATGGGCGGAACTCATCACCGTATCCACTAATGATTCCTTTGTCAGCTAATGCAGCAATATAACCGTGGAACTCACTTGTTTTTGGAACATCTTTAAACTTCGGATCTTTTGCATTTTCCACATCTAAATCTAACGCAAGCGCAATTACTTTTGCTGCTTGAGCACGGTTTACAGATGCATAAGGTCTAAACTCATCACCGTATCCTTTTACAATATTACGTTCATGTAAACTAAGAACAGGCTCATAGAAGTGATCTCCTGGCTTCACATCTTTAAACAAACTATCTGCTTGAGCACTAGGCGCTAGTGTTACTACCGCTCCTGTCACTAAAGAAGCAGATAATGCAACATTCAATGCTTTCTTTTTACGAACACTTACCTTTTTCATTTTGTTCCCCCTACGTCTATTTTAGATGAGTCGTTCATTCATCAACGATTTACATTGTAACAATCTTCTGTTAGGACATTGTAAATGTAATGTAAAAAATAGGTTGATATTCACACTGTCCTTTCGTCACAATATGTTGATTTTTCTTGATATGTAGCGAATAAGCTCGACTCTTTTTAATTTTAACAAAATTAAAGGATCATTTCACATATTTCTGTTAATTTACAAAATTAAAACCAAATACCTATTCATTGCTTAGTCATTTTTCACATTCTGATTCTTTTAAATTGATAGAGGGCAAAACTAACGAAAAGAGTTGTACTCGCAAACAGCAATGCGATACTTGAGAAAGAAATGACATATGCATTATAAATATTTACTTGCGATGTCCATCGCGTGTAATCAAGATTAAAAAATGTAGCTGCAGCATTTAGAAAAAACAACACCATAAAGATAGTCACAAGCCCACTCCAAGCTCCTTTCATGTCTTCCGAACTAAGTGCAATATGAGTGGAAATGCAAATAGACAGAAAAAGAAAGAACCAAAACGCGGGACTCATCACATTCGACCATGTAAATAAGCTCTTCAACAACATCCCAATTGAAAGAAACGTACTTTTAATAAATGTGACATCTAACTGCTCTGTTTGAACATTCATTTCAACACTTCTTATAAATACTTCGTACGACTGTGGGACAAGCCCATACATAAGACTAATTAACGCAACAATTCCAATCAACACTGGTGCAATTCCGATAAAAAACTTTCCAATCCGTTGATAAAGACTTTCTGGATTATATTCGTGTTGGACATATCCTAAATATCCATTTCTCGTATTCGTCGGAAACCACTGCACATCGACAATACGGTGACGAAACAAAATACACATTAAAACATGACCAAGTTCATGAATCGGTGTTCCAATCCAAGCCGTCACTAAAAAGCCTTTCTCTCCAAACACACTTGTCACATACATTCTCGATTTATTTTGCATAAAGCCTAATAAAAAGCCAACGACACAAATGATTCCAACAAGTGAAAAAAGTTGAATCAATGTCGTTAGCAACAATTCTAAAACTATCGTTAATGTATCCATTTATTCACCCAATTCTATCAGTCTTTGTTTTCTTTATTGTAACTGATAAAATCATTACTCCCAACAGAAACACATGGATTTTATGGTTCATTCAATAGTACGATGATCATTTCTCTCTTTTTAAACGTAAAACTTCTTAAGCGGTAGGTAACCTAACTTTTTCGCTTCCATTTCTAGCTCTTCACGGAACTTTGGATGAGCAATCTGAATTAACGATTCGGTTCTCTCGCGAATGGTTTTCCCTTTTAGTTCAGCTACTCCATATTCTGTCACAATGAAATCTACATCATTTTTTGAAGTTGTCGCCACAGCACCCGCTGGTAGTCTTGGCACAATTTTTGAGATGGTGTCATTTTTCGTCGTTGAATATAAACAAATAATGCCTCGTCCATTCTTTGCTAATCGAGCACCTTTTGCAAAATCAGACTGTCCACCCGTTGATGAGTAATAGTTTCCTACTACCGTTTCAGAGTTACATTGACCTAGAAAATCAACTTCAACCGTTGAATTGATGGACACAAGGTTTTCAAGTTGTGCGATTGAACAAACATTATTAGATTGATCACACGGCAGCATATAAAGGTCTTTATTTTCATGCATAAAGTCATAAAGTCTTTGTGTTCCGAACGCAAATGTCATCGTAGATTTCCCTTGAAAGACGGACTTTTTCGCATTAGAAATGGCACCCGCTTCATACAAATCAACAATTTTATCAGGAAGCATTTCTGTATAAATGCCTAAATCTCGATGATCAGTTAAAAAGCTCATGACTGCGTTAGGCATTGCTCCAAACCCAATTTGCAGTGTATCTCCGTCCTTAATAATTCCTGCAATCGTCTTTCCGATGACTTCATCTTTTTCTGTTAAAACCGGTGGAGGTGCAGAAGGTAACGGTTGATGATTTTCAACAAGTGCCGTCACTTGACTAATATGGATGCGATTGTTTTCTCCATATGTTTTTGGCATGTTTTCGTTCACTTCAAGAATGATTTGTTTAGCATCTGCAATGAACGGTACGGTATAAGCAGCACTTACCCCTAAAGAAAAGTAACCTTCTTCATCCATTGGAGATACAGCTGCCATGATGACACGATTCGTTGTCATCTGTTTTAACAGTGCAGGGATGTCCGAAAAGTGATTCGGTAATAAGTCCACAAGTCCATCGCGAAAAGCAACTCGGTCTTGCCCACCTAAAAAGAGAGAAACTTGTTTCAGTTTTTTTTCACTTACATCTAATACAGGATATGCTGGCAACATCCGATAAAGTCGATTCCCTTCTAATCTTGGATGATGAGCAAGCGATGCGATTAATGCGGGTGGTTCTCCAGCCATAATTGGTACAATCACATCTGTGTGAGGCTCAATGTATTGAATCGCTTCTCCTGGTGTTCGTCGTTTTGATTCATATTGCGCTTGAATGTTCACGTGAAATCCCCCTTTAGCTAACATAAGACTTAACTTCCCACCTGTTGAATTCATACATATGTGTGTAAACTTTCATTTACTTTTAAGGAAATAATACCATTTCATCGAATCGATTAATAGACTATCTTTTCTAAATAGTAAGATAAATAATTAGTAGTCTTTTCCTCTCATTCCCATACCTTTTATGGACATTACACAACTCATTTTCTACTTTTAAAACCGTGACTATTTACCCCTACCTCTAAATATTTTACTATTAATTAAGAATTATAAAAAAGATTGTCGTTAACCTACTCTACGCAAGAAAAAACAGAGGCTAAAATGAGGTGTTGTTGATGAACATGATTTACTTATCAGTTGAAAAGACGAGGAAAGATATGATTGATACAGCTTTAAAAAATGGTTTAACATGTCCAAAATCAATCAAACTGAGTCAGCATCTTGATAAGCTATTAAACCTATTAAATGAATGTAACATCTCTGTTGATGAATATAATGAACTCTAGTCATTATTTTGTGACATTTACTTTTTGCCAACTAGTATGAGAGAAGCTTTCCACGGAAGTGAGGTACGAATTAAGAAAGGTGCTTCCACTCATTTCATTCGCTTCATAATAAACAGAATGCTATACTTTTAGAAGCATATTTATCGTAACAAACAGATAAAAAGGAGCGTCACTAAAATGAGTGTCTTAGTCCTATCCGGAAGCACGCGAAAAGATGGAAACACAGCTTACTTAGCCAACAAAATCGTAGAAGGTATTGACCACACATTTGTCTCATTAGCTAATAAAGAGATTAAACCGATTGTAGATATGAGACATACCGAAGAAGGATTTTCACCTGTGGATGATGATTACGAAGAGCTTGTGCAACTTATGCTCGAACATGACGTATTCGTATTTGCGACACCGCTTTATTGGTACGGAATGAGCGGCCCAATGAAAAACTTTTTCGATCGTTGGTCACAATACTTGCGTGATGAGCGCTTTCCTTTTAAAGAAGAATTGAAAAAGAAAAAAGCCTATGTTGTCATTACAGGTGGACCTGATGCAAAGATCAAAGGTTTGCCACTTGTTCAGCAATTTAACTACATCTTTGAGTTTGTGAACATGGAGTTTGTTGACTATGTAATCGGAGTAGGTGGAAAACCAGGCGATGTCGTCAACGATAACCTTGCATTGAATAAAGCAAAAAGTTGGAATGAACAGTTACGTTAAAAGCAAAAAGGTGGATTCGCAATGACGAACCCACCTTTTGTTAATTTCTTAAAATAATGTAAATCATATAAACAACGTATGCGATGACTAACGCTATCCCTTCAAACTTTCCAATTTTATAGTGAGTTCTTGAGAACAACAGTAAAACGACTGTAAGAATAATCATCAATAACGCATCAGTAAAAATCTTACTGTCAACCGCAAGAGGTGAAATGACAGAAGCCGAACCTAGTACGAACAAAATATTAAAAATGTTGCTTCCAACAATGTTGCCAAGTGCGATTTCGCTTTCTTTTTTAATCGCAGCTGTAATGGATGTAATTAACTCAGGCAATGACGTTCCAACAGCCACAATGGTTAATCCAACTAATGTTTCACTCATGCCGAATGACAGGGCAATTTCTGTCGCATTGCTCACGACAAATTCTCCACCTAAAATAATCCCTGCTAACCCTACTAATGTCAGAACAGTATTCTTCCCCCATGCAGGCTTTTCTGTAGCTGTCACATCTTCTTTTACCTTATCACGGTTATTACGTGCTACTTCAAATATGTAATATAAAAAGATACCAAAAAACAATAATAGAATAACTCCATCACTTCTTGTAATGAAATTTGCACTTAACCCTTGAAGTGCGATATCACTAATTAATACAATCAGTGCTGTGCTCCCTAATAACGTAAACGGTATTTCTTTACGAATCGTTTCACTCTCAACCATTAACGGATTAATCATCGCTGTTAATCCGACAACCAGTGTAATATTAAAAATATTACTTCCAACAACGTTTCCGATGGCTACTCCAGCCGTTCCTTCTAATGCAGCGACAATACTGACGGTTGCCTCTGGTGAACTCGTTCCAAACGCCACAATGGTTAACCCAATCAACAAAGGGGACACATTCAGCCCACGAGCAATCTTTGAAGCACCGCTCACAAAAAAGTCTGCTCCTTTAATAAGCAAGGCAAAGCCGACAATCAGTAATAGATATGTCACGCGAATCTCCTTCTTTCTGCATAAACTGTTATCACTAGTCTATATTACCTGAAATCCAATCATATAACCTAATGAAAGATGAGCAAAATAAAAGAGGGTAGGACATAAGGAAATGATTCCTTCTCAAAAACGAACAATATCATTTCTATCATCGTTAGGTTACAACAACAAGTTCGTTCCATTGCGCTCCATTCCACTATTCTTTTAAACTTGTTTTTCCAACCAACAAAAATATCCGAACTATCAAGAGTATATAACTCAAAATAGTTCGGATATCTTACCTACTGAAACACTTATGTCTTAGCCTCTTTTACTGTATGATCTCGACTGGGTTCGAACCAGCGACCTCCACCCTGTCAAGGTGGCGCTCTCCCTGCTGAGCTACGAGATCGTAATGTTATGTATGAATTTATTATACGAACCTAGTACGGTCTTGTCAATCATTTTTCCTATTCTATCAATATTGTAAACGGTTAAACAACATCACTTATATGGATTCTGTCTTCTTGCTTTGCTACACTAAAAAGAACGAACTGGAGGGATATGAGATGGATCAGCATCATTATTTACAGCGTATTGGAGTAACCACCGATTCATTACCTACACTTCATTACCTTGCACATTTACAAGAACAACATATGTTTCACGTACCGTTTGAAAACCTTGACGTTATCAAACAAACACCGATTGTATTGGATACAGAACGCTTTTATGCCAAAGTAGTGAATCGCTTTCGGGGTGGATTTTGTTATGAGCTGAATGGGTTGTTTCATTGGTTGTTAAAGACAGTAGGGTACGATGGACGACTTCTAGCAGCAACCGTTCAAAAAGACGATGGAACGTGGGCATTGGAAGGAAGTCATGCGACGAATATGGTGACAATTGATGGATTATCTTATCTTGTGGATGTTGGATTCGGTGACTCAATTCGTCAGCCTATCCCGTTTAGCGGTGAAATCATAACTGATATAAGTGGCTCTTATCGACTCACTCTATTAACAGATCAAACGTATGACTTTCAAAAGCAACAAAACGGGAAATGGAAAACTACTTATCGAGTATCCACTGTACCTAAGCAACTTCAAGATTTTCAGCCTATGTGTGAATTTAATCAAACGTCTCCTCTCTCACCATTTACAAAGGCACGGCTCGCAACCATTGCAACAAAAGATGGACGAATCACATTATCTGGCTCAACACTAACGATTACAAAGGAGCAAGATAAGAAAAAAATAGATCTACAAGAACAAGACATTGATGAGGTATTGGATCAATATTTTCATATTCAACTCTAAAAAATAGAGAGTGGGACATAACGAAATGATTCCTTTCTAAAAACGAACAATGCCGTTTCTATCATCGTTAAGTTACAACAACAAGTTCGTTCCATTTCGCTCTAACCACTCGCTTTTTGCGGGGAGGAACCTGAGCCTCCTCGTTCCTGTGGGGTCTCAGCCTTTCCTCTATTTCCCGCAGGAGTCGAGTGTCCTACGCTCCATTCCCCTATTCTTTTAAACTTGTTTTTTAATCAAAAAATGAGGCTGACTCAAAAGGTTGAATAAATTCGATCTGAGAGTCGCCTCTTTTACTTTTCACCCATTTTATAGGTTTTGTTGTGGTGACTTAATTATAACAAAAGAGGGATTTTCTTGTATTTTTTTACACAAAAAAATATCGTAAGCTAAGTTGATTGGAGTGGAAGGCGCGAAGACTCCTGCGGGCGCAACTGGTCAGGTGAGACCCCGCAAGAGCGAAGCGATGAGGAGGCTCAGCGCCAGCCCCGCGGAAAGCGAAGCGCCTGGAACGGAAATCAACGGACTAATTTTAGAAGCTAACCTAAAAAGAGAGTGCCCAAAAGTTTATACCTTTTGGGACACCCTCGTCTTATCGACTGAAACGCTTATGTCCCAGCCTCATTTTTGTAAAAAAACCAACTCCGTTGGCTCCACTGCTTGCTTATTCATCTTTTTGTACTCCACGTGAAAACTTCCTAACTTCTTCCCTGCGACGTCTTCTAGATAAAGAGTTGCCATTAACCCGTTATCGTTGACGTCGTATGACACAAACGAATCGGTTGAAAGAATGGGCGCTTCACTATTCCCTTTTAGCTTCAACACATCTTTATCATTCAATTGAACATGAAACGCACTGTCATCCATATAATATTTAACTTCTTTTAGTAAAATTGTTCGTGCATCGTAAACAAGTAGCTCTGAAACAGGTTTTGTAACAGTGACAACTTTTGCTTCGTTAACAAACACACCTTTTGCTACTTTTTGAGGAAGCAATACAACGAGCTCTTTTGTTCCGTCCCCGTTCAAGTCAACTTCTTTTAAAACAGGTTGTTTCGATAATGTTTTAACTGCTTGCCAATCTGGAAACGAGTATACGTGTCCATTGACTTGTAAGTGAAAATCTTCATACATCCCATTTCGTTCTTCTGCTTGTAGAACAATATCTTTCTTTGCTAATTCATCCACTACTTCACGCTGTGCATGCGTCATCATAGGTTGAACAAGCATAAAAGCAATCGCTAAAACAACAAGCCTCTTCATGGAAAAACCTCCCTTTTCCCACTAGGATGAGCTATTTTCTCCCTTTTATTCTTGTTTCGACTCAATAGATAATGCCCAATTCAAAAACGTTTTACCTTTTTTGACATATGATGAAGCAGAGCGCATTAGATCATCGAACGAAATGAGTTGGAGCTATATGAGCATCACCTATCGAATTGCAACACCAGAAGACTATCATGATGTAAATCATGTATTGGCTGAATCTCTTCACTTACATGCTGACGCTTTACCGGACTTATTTGATAAAGAATCTTACCTGTTTACCCCTCAGCAATATCAATCAATTATGTATTATTCGACCGTTGACATTATCGTTGCAGAACGAAATAACGAGGTAGTCGGAGCTTCTGTTGTGGAATTAAAGTATAACCCTCCTTTAAAAGCAACACCTCCATACTACACTGCGTACATTCAATTTTTCAGTATAAAAAAAGGCTACCAACAGCTCGGAATTGGGAAAGAACTATTCGATCTTACGAAGAAATGGGCACAAAACAAAGGAGCTCTTGACCTTCAACTAACGGTCTGGTCTTTTAACGAAAAAGCAATTCGCTTTTATGAAAAACTTGGGCTGAGCGAAGCGAGTAAATTAATGAGGCTAAAGTTGGATCTTTAGAAGTGAAGAGGAACAAGCTTTCATCCAGAAAGAGCGTAACAGAAAAAGGCAGTGTCATCCGTGCTCTTTGCACGCTTTAACACTGCCTTTTGTATTTTAATTGGCTGTCTCACTTGCTTCTTGTTCACGCTCTAAATCGTCACGTTGACGATGAGCTAAACGACTCGCTGCACTTGCAGCAACGCTTGCTACTAGGTCATCCAAAAACGTATGCACGCCTCCGTCTTTCTTTGTATCTAGCTTTTCGATAATACCAACCTTGACCTTATCTAAGTGACCAAACGTTGTCACTGCAATGCTTCCATATGTTAAAACGGCACCAAGCGCAATTGTTTCATCCACACCAAATAATCCTTCATCTTGTTCAACAATCGTTTGAAGTGGTTCTGATAGCTTTTTTTGTTCAGCGAGCTTGTCTAATTCAATTCCAACAAGTAATGCATGTTGAATTTCACGTTTTCGTAAGACTCTCTCCACACTATCTGCACATTCTTGAAGCGTTAAAGTTGGGTTATACGGCAATTGCATTTCATACACAATCTCTGCAATGTCGAATACCGTTACACCTCTTTCTTCTAATAGGGATAATGTTGCTTTTGTGACCTCATTGGATGGGACAAATTTTCTCTCTTTCAACTCGCTCTCCCCTTTCAAAGTAAACTCTACTTTTAGAATGACACAAAATGTAGTCTTTTCCAACTGTTTTCAACCAAATTGAAGCAATATTGACAAACTTTCTTTCTACATATGATACAATAAAGACAACGCTTTCATTATTCTTATTAATCGGAGTCGATAAACATGCAAGAACGTAAACATAAGTTAGAAGAACAATCATTTTACAGTGAATCGTTGAAACAAACTATCACTCTTTTAGTCTATCTTCCTGCAAATTTTTCACCACTTTATAAGTACTCACTACTCATTGCGCAAGACGGACGAGATTATGTGATGTATGGACGCACGCCACGTGTCATTGATGAATTGATGACCGATTCAAAGATCGATCGTACCATTTTTGTTGGTATTCCTTACACATATGTCAAAGACCGACGTGATAAATATCACCCTGAAGGCAATCAACAAGCAGCTTATATCCGTTTTTTAGCACATGAACTTGTACCTTATTTAGATCAAACATACCCAACCTATCAAATGGGGAAAACAAGAACGCTCATTGGAGATTCGTTAGGTGCCACCGTATCACTCATGACTGCCTTAGCGTATCCCCATACCTTTGGGAATGTTATTATGCATTCGCCTTTTGTGAATGACACCGTATTAAAAGCGGTAGACTCTTTTACTGACATTTCATTGCTAGATCTTTATCACGTAATTGGTACGGAAGAAACGGATGTTAAAACGACACAAGATGGTGTGCTAGACTTTCTCACACCAAACAGGGAGCTTCACGAACGAATGGTAGATAAAGGTTATCATGTCTTCTATGACGAATTCAACGGCAATCATACGTGGAAATACTGGCAAAAAGATATGAACCGCGCATTAGAAACGATGCTTTAACGTGTCTACATTATGTATAACGAAAAAACGCGCTCAATTCGCTTGAGCATAAAAGGGAAAATGCTTTTTTACCCATATTTCCATTTCAATATGGATTTATTTTTTGAAAATTTGATATAATGGGCTCAATTCATATATCTATTTTATACATATGATTGAGTATGACCTATTTGAGGAGGGAACTTATTATGAAATTCGGCGTTGTCATTTTTCCATCAAAAAAACTTCAAGATGTAGCAAATTCCTACCGCAAGCGTTACGATCCTAACTACGCACTCATTGCACCTCATTTAACAGTAAAAGAAGCATTTGACGCTTCTGAAGAAGAAATCCAAGAGGTAGTAAAAGCATTGCGTGATGTAGCAAATCGTACAACTCCGTTTACATTACAAGTGACAAAAGTAAGTTCTTTTTCACCTGTTAATAATGTTCTTTACTTAAAAGTAGATAAAAACGATGCTTTACATGGCCTGTATGATAACCTTCATAGTGGGGCATTATCACAAGAAACAGAGTATGCTTTTGTTCCACACATCACCATTGGACAAAAGCTTTCTGATGATGAGCATCTTGATGTATACAGTCAATTAAAATTAGTTGATGTCGCTCAAGAAGAAGAAGTGGATCGTTTCCACCTCCTTTATCAACTTGAAAATGGAACATGGACAGTCTTTGAAACATTTCGTTTTGGAAAGGAATAAACACATTGAACGTAACAATTGCTAACAACGAGAAAAAACGCAACGATGCTTATGCTGTTCGAAAGAAAGTGTTTGTAGACGAACAGAATGTACCAGTTGAAGAAGAAATCGATCAGTATGAAGATGAAGCTACACATATCGTTGTGTATGATCAAAACCACCCTGTAGGAGCTGGGCGCTTTCGAATCGTCGATGGTTACGGGAAAATCGAACGTATCTGTGTGCTTCCGTCCCACCGTCAACATGGTGTTGGAAAACAGATTATGTTGTACATGGAGCACGTAGCATCAACACACGATGTGAACAAGCTCAAATTAAATGCACAAACACAGGCAGAAGCATTTTATCAAAAGCTTGGATATAAAACGATATCAGATGAATTTCTTGATGCAGGGATTCCACACGTTACGATGATAAAGGAGACACACTAAGCAAAAACGGCTTGAGAAGAAAAATTCCTTCTCAAGCCGTTTTGTTTTAAAGTCGGATAAAATGCCAGTAAGTGCTCATACTACTTGTAACAACAAAAAGTTAGGTGAGAAACATGGACTTCGCTCGAATTGCCGTTGAAATTGTTGTTGGTTTTTTTAGCTTGTTTATTCTTACAAAGCTACTAGGAAAAATGACGATTACACAAATTACAACGTTTGATTTTATTTCCGCTCTTGTGCTCGGTGAACTTGTTGGAAATGCCCTTTATTCCCCTGACATTGGTATTTCTAAAATTATATTTGCCACTACCTGTTGGGGCTTGCTTATTTATGTAACAGAAACGGTTACGCAAAAGAATATTCCACTGCGCTTGTTTTTGGAAGGAAAGCCTTCGATTATCATTCAAAAAGGAAAGCTATCATACCGGGAACTACAAAAAAATCGACTCGATATTGATCAACTTTTACATATGCTTCGTTCGAATGGCGTTTTCTCTATTAAAGAAGTGGAGTATGCTATTCTAGAAACAGATGGTACCTTGAACATTATTAAGAAAGACGAGTTTACGAATCCAACAAAAAAAGACTTTAATATGTCTTCATCCACAGACTCCATAGCCGTTACGTTTATTAGTGATGGGCGACTATTAAGTGATAACCTCACACAGTGTGGGTTCGATGAGCAATGGTTAGAGCAACAGCTCGCTACACATGGCATTCGCACCTACGCTCAAGTATTATACGCAGAATGGAAGGAAGGCGAATCTTTACACGTTGAAAAGTATTAAGTACTCTGAATCCAAAGTGCTGCTTTTCGAATAAAAAAGGTCGCCTTTTTATCTTTTACAAGCTTCGTTGCATAAGCCGTAATCGCTGTACGAAATAACATCCAACTCCCTACATTAGAAACCTCAATGTCATACAACTTACACATATGGTAAATAAGCTCTTCTTGACTTAACCCACCCGAATGTTCCTGTAAAAGGTTGTCCATCCTTGTTAAAATCTCTTGATGGTATGCTATATTTGCCTCAACAGTAGGGTGAAATTCCTTTTCAAATGTGCCGTGTCCTGGAACAGCTCCTTTACAAGATAACTGAAGTAATGTTTGCAGTGACTCTAGCGTTTCATCTACATCTACTACAAACGGAATTTTATGTTTGTGTAAAGATTCTACACTAAAATAAGCATCCGTTGCGTATAAATATCCGTTACTCATCACAGCTAACTGATGTTCACTATGGCCTGGTAACGCAACGCACGTGATCTGTATATCTCCACACGTAATCGGACCTTCTTCTACTACTTCATCAATCACAATCGGTGGGCCTTCTAAAAACTTTGTACGCATAGATGGCAAAGGCTTCGTGCCTTGAAACAAATAAAGAGGTTCTAAAAGCGGATAACGAAGAATAGCTTCTTCAAATTTAGGAGCCATTGTATAAACAGCATGCTGTTTCTGTAAAAAGGCCGCTCCCCCATAATGATCCGCATGTGCATGCGTAATAAACAAATGAGTAAGCGGCAAGTTCTTTTCTTTTAATTGCTTCACGATTTTTTTCATCGCTTGCGCATCTAATCCTGCATCAATTAATAATCCACGATTTCCTTCATAAACATACCCTACATTCACAGCGCTCGCAAAATAATAATTTTTGTCAGAAATTTTAGTTAATTCCATTGGTACGTTCTCCTTTTTTCCTCATTATACCATCTATAAGCCAAGGAGTTACACACTCTCGTTAATTAACTGACCTTTTCCTGTTAGCTCGGCCAGCATTCCTTCTACTCTTGTTTTTCCATACACATTTCGAACAGGCAACACTTTTCTCTTAGACTTTTCACGATGCTGGAACAATGGAGAAGAATGTAGCGGCTGTTTCAGTCTCGAATCAATTCCAACCTTCGAAACTTTTTCTACTTGATGATAGGAATGTTTCGTTCCAATTGTACGATTTGCATACTGTGTATACTGATGATTGTGAACTGGTAACACATACCCCATAAAAACTCCTCCCTTTCCTCTTTTCATACCCATTTTTTCAAACAAATCACAAAACTCCACTTCACAACCAGTAAGCCAGCTCCCTCGAACTCTTCCACAAACGCTTAGGTCTAAAAACGTGACATAAGATCTCCTCCGTTATGTCACGTTGGTTAGATCAATATAAGACTTTTACTATATGGTACGTTTTGTTATGATAGTTTTTGACTGTTTACTTTTAAAAAAGAGGAATTTTTTTACACACACTGAACATACAAGGAGGATTGCTTTCATGGAGGTTGCAACTTATCAAGGAAAGCCACTTCGTCTTCGTCACCTCTCTCGAGAGCGATACCAATCAATATATGAAGCGAGTCTTAAAGGTGAAGTAACGTGTAACCATTGTAAAGAGCCTGTAAAACTTTACCTTGGCATTCAAAAAGCACCGTATTTTTACCATACTCATACTCCACATGAGCGTAGTGAATGTATCAAAACGGTTACTTCTACTCCGAAAACAAGCGAGCAGAAAAGCGAAGAGATGGTTGAGCGAAATGGTTTCCGAATGCCTACAAGTCGTTCAATTACCGCTACAAAACAATCAGAGACGAATACATGGAAACAAGGAATAACATTTAAACAAATTCCAACTTATAAAAAAGGCGAGAATACACTCGCTCATCATTCATCTCCCTACTATCTTACATTGGCTTCTCAACAAATTTACTTAGATGAAAATCAATGGGAAGCTGTTACTCATATCGAAGGCCCTTTGTTGACTCTAGCAGGAGCGGGAAGCGGAAAAACAAGAGTGTTAACAGCACGAACAGCTTATATGATGCAAGAAGAACAAATTGCTCCTCAATCGATTATGGTCGTAACATTTACAGCAAAAGCAGCGAAAGAAATGAAAGAGCGTTTAGCATCTTATCCCTCTATTACTCGTCAACACATACAAAGACTCGTAATAGGAACATTTCATGGCATTTTTTACCGTATGGTTGTGCACCATGATCCTGACAAATGGAAAATGGATCACTTGTTAAAATGGGATTGGCAAAAAGAACAGATTATTAAAGAAGGCGCTCGACAACTTCAACTCGATGAAAAAGAGTTTCCTTTTGATCAAGCGATTCAACAAATTAGTTATTGGAAAAACACCTTACTTGATGTAAAAGATGTTCGACCAACTGATCAGTGGGAAGAGCGTGTTCATTATTTATACAAGCACTATGAACAGACCAAGAAGCAACGTCACGTGTTTGATTTTGATGACATGTTGTATGGCTGTTATGACATGCTCGTTCATAACCCTGAATTGCTTGAGCGTTACCAAAACAGATTGCAATATTTCCTCATTGACGAATTTCAGGATATTAACAAAGTGCAATATGAAATTATGAAATTGTTAAGCGCAAAATCTAAAAACATTTGTGTCGTTGGTGATGATGATCAGTCCATCTATGCATTTCGTGGTAGTGACCCTTCATTCATTTTACACTTTGAGCGTGACTTTCCAGATGTAAAATTAATTACATTGAACCAAAATTATCGTTCCGCCCATCCAATTGTTGCATCGGCCAATAAAGTGATTTCTATGAACACCGCACGCCACCCTAAAAAGATGGTCGCTCAATTTACAAGTGACATTGAGCCACTTTTTTTCTTTCCTCACGATGAGGAAGAAGAAGCAACCATGATTGTCAATGATATGAAAGAGCGAATCCAAGAAGGGGCAAGCCCTTCTGATTTTGCGATTTTGTATCGCACTCATTCATCAGCGCGAGCTATTTTTGAGCGCCTTACTCAATCTCATTTACCGTTTACGATCGACCAAGACGCGGATTCATTTTATAATCGTCGAATTGTCAGAAGTTTACTCGCTTTTTTACGGTTAAGTATCAATCATAACGATACAAGTGCTCTTTCTGACTTAGTCCAGGCACTTTTCTTAAAACAATCAGCGATTAATGACTTAAAAGCGCTTAGTATTTTACATGATGTTTCGTTTGTTGACGCGCTTCAACATTTAGAAAACTTGCATCCGTTTCAACAAAAAAAACTTAAAAAAGTCTCTCCACTTTTTCATTCACTACCTTCAATGAAGCCAATCGTTGCCATTGAAACCATTACAAAAGATATGGGGTTTGATGATTTTGTGAAAAAGCGCGGCAATGAAGGAAATAAGATGGAAAAAGGATCTGACGATGTGCGTGATTTGAAAGTGGTGGCAAAAAAGTTTTCAACTGTTCAACAACTGCTTGACCACGTCGATCATATGGTCGCGATGAATAAAGAAATGAAAACATTAAGTAAACAATATGAAGAAAGTATTCAATTAACAACAATCCACCGAGCAAAAGGACTCGAATACAAGCACGTCTATGTACTAAGTAACGTTGATGGTGGTCTCCCCCACGATTACGCGTTAGAATCGTACCGCAATGGTGACGTGGCTCCTTTAGAAGAAGAACGTCGATTATTATATGTAGCGATGACTCGTGCTGAACATTCATTATTATTATCAATTCCACAAACACGTCGTGGAAAAACTGCATACCCATCGCGCTTTTTAAAACCATTTATGAACGTGACACGCTCTGAAAATAGAAAAGGTTGAGTGAGAAGGGATAAACTCCTTTTTTCACTCAACCTTTTTCTATGACTGTACCTTTACACATACGACATTTATTTTTTTTCGTTTAACATCTTCGCAATGGTTCCAAAATCTAATGACTGCTTATTACCAGTGATTGCTTTTACGATTTGATCTTCTTTTTGCTGTGATACTGGCTTATTGGCAATTTGAGCTACTCTCTTTACAATGCTACGAACCGTCTTTTCATCTTGAAAGTTCGCGTTTTGAACAGAATTTGCTAATTCAAAAATATCTTTCATATTCACACCTGTTTTGTTTTCAATGTTTTTAAACATATTGTTATCCATCTTAATCCCTCCTCGGTTCATACTCATATCGTATGTGCGATAAACACATTAGGTGATACATTTGCCTAATTTGTTTTTACTTCTAGACAAATAGGAAAGTACGAGCGGAAAACCACTCGTACTCTTTCTGTGCTGCATGTTTTGTTTAGAAGGGTATCAAATTAGTTGTAGAAGCAAGCACAACCTACAATGATTAATAAGATGAATAGTACCACGATAAGAGCGAAGCCACCGCCGTAGCCACCGCCATAACCGCAACCGCCATATCCATATCCGCAGTATCCGAATGACATATCTTTACACCCCCTCTGTCCTTGTTCTTTAATAAAGTATGTGAGTACATGCCAATTGGTATGGGCTTTTGAAGAATTTATTTAAAGATAGACTTATTGACCAAATGGATCTTTCAAATCCATTTGATCAAGCTCCTCACCACGCCTTGAAAGTTCCCGGTTTTGCTCTTCCATCATCTTTTCAACACGTTTAAATCGTTCTTCATGAGGGCCCATGATATTTCTTTCAAAAAATCGTTCAAGTTCATCAAATAAATCCGGCATCGTTATCACCTCCATGCATCGTATTCGACTCATAAAAAAAAGTACCTTATCTACTTCCTTTGTAGATAAGGTACGACTTCATTGGTGATACGGTGAACTTCTTTACACAAATCCGTATACATTTCCTTATATTCAATACTTGCATTTGAAAGCCATTCAAATTGTGCTTCGCATCGTTTTAAACTTGCTAGTAAGTATGCATACTCATCAACACTATCTTTTTGAATGACATCATCATAAAGATCAACATACACCCGTCCTAGGTTATCTACTTGCGCTAGAAAGATGTCTTTAATCGTATACCCTTTTCGTTCAAGCTGTGTCTCTAGCCACACTTGAGTAAATCCTGCTGTTTTAAGGGATTGATCTAATAATTGACCATCCATAATAATCGTATGAGGTTCTTTATCTGTTATATATGTAGCAAATAGGTCTTCTACACGAACTGGTTGCTTTGGTTTTTTTAACAACACGCTAAGATCACCATTTGCTTCAAGCGTAGCAAACTCAACATCTGCTAATTTAAAAACGTCCTTTTTTCTCAGTTGCTCTAGAAGTTCATCGGCTGTATATTTTTCACGTCGTAAGTTCTCTTCTAGCACTTGTCCATTTTGAATAAAAACGGTTGAATTGCCTTCGAAAAAATCTCGGAATGCTTTGTTTTTTAACGATATTTTGCCAATCAATAACGGTGCCAACGTCCATATTAAAATACTCGTTACTCCATTTGATACGTCAAGGTCAATATCCATCGACAAGGTACCTGCAATATCTCCTACTGTAATTCCTGCAATGTACTCAAAAAAAGAAAGCTTGGACAATTGTTTTTTCCCAAGCAATTTTGTAATGATAAACAATCCAATGACGATGGATACCGATCGAATTACAATTTGAATCCATTCTGGCATACTTTTATCTCCTTCTTATTTCAACCCTCGAGCACCTTGTTGTTCAAGCTCTTTCAGATGTTTCATCGCTTTATGACGTACAGCTTGCGTATCATGAGCAGCTTGTTTAAACACCCTTTTCATTGTTTCATCTTGTGATTGTGCCACACATTGTTCTATTAACGCCTGAATTTGTTTAAGCTGAATCACACTTTCTTTTACTTCCTTTTGAAGCATCGGTAACAACCCTTTCGAACCTTGTTTCTTATTATGTTCTGACATTATGGATTAAAATATGAGGTAAAAACAAAAGAAGGTGAATCAAAAAGCATGGTTGCTCATTTTGATTCACCTTCTTGATTTACAACAACGAAACAAATGGATTAACGCTTCGGCATCTTAGACCCACAACCACAACCACTTTTTTGTACGGGTTGATATGTTGGATAAGCATTCATTTTAGGTGCTGGAGTCACTTGCTTCATTGGTTGACTCTTTTGTGTAACAGGGAGCTTTTGATTACCATTGTAACTTGGATTATATCCGTAAAACATCATTTCATCCCCCCTTCAATGCGTTTCAACTACTCTATGGCATCATATTCGATAACCGAAATAGACGTTCTCTATCATTTGTCCAATTTTTGTTGAATGGACCGAAAAGTTGTTTCAGTGGCTTTTGGGTGAACCTTTTTTTGCTCCGCTAATACTCGTTGAAACCAATCTCCTGATACGGGTTGTTTTTGCGCTTGCACTTTTTGAAGCTTCTCCGTTAACTGCTGAACCTCTTGCTTCAATAACTCTGTTTCGGCTGGTTTTTGCACAACAACCTCAGGTTCTGGTTTTGGTTCCGACTTTGGTTGTTCTTTTATCGTTGAAATATCATTAATAAACGCCTTTAACACGCCTATTTGTTCTAATAAATTCCGTTTTTCTTTTTCATAACTTTTATGCATTTCAATCATTTTCTCTTCTAACTCTTGAAAAGCTACTTCTTCTTTTTGTCGCTCAGAGTATTGTTCTTTATAAAATTCAAGTTCTGACTTCAAACTGGCAATGTATCGCTTTAGCTTTACTTGATCACTCACAGCACTATCTCCTTTCAGCTAACATGTTAATAAAACGAAACTTATCAATATCTATATATATGAATAAGATTCCTAAACATAACTAGCCGTTTATTCGCTTTTATTCGTCCTCATCTCTACCCGTTAAATTTTTATAACACTTTACGCCTAGGTGAATATGATATGAATGAGCTAATAATTTTACGGTTCTTTCTTTCTTCATAACAAGTGCCTAACAATTTAGGAGAAATTCCGCTTTTATCACGGCACACAAATACTAGTCATTCATACAATATATTAGTCCGATACCTAGATTATGGCGTAGAGAAAGGACAATTATGATCAGGAGGTAAATATTCATGCATGATAATT
This sequence comes from Bacillus sp. CGMCC 1.16541, assembly GCF_003184905.1. Classification (GTDB taxonomy): domain Bacteria; phylum Bacillota; class Bacilli; order Bacillales; family Bacillaceae_H; genus Priestia. The sequence goes on along the minus strand of NZ_QFRU01000010.1, from coordinate 29,605 downwards.
TTGATGTAGTAGAAAGACTTTGCATCCGTGTACCAAAATTGTATGATTGGGTGCAACGTGCAGTTAAAGGCGTCAATCGCACATTTGATGAAGCAGCTTTAAGCGCATTAGGCTTTGAAGTAAGTAACGCTCCAGGAACATCAGATGACGATCCATTTGATTTCCTAGACCTTGAGGGTGGAGTAGAATTAAGAATGATTGCAGATCTAAGCGACTTTGAAGTAACGGAAATGTCAGGAATGAATGGTATTCGTCCAACTGTTACAACTGTCTTACCAAACGGTGAAACAATTTCATTACAACGTGTAAGAGTTCAAGTTACTGGAGAGTATCGAATCGAGTTAAGAGATAGCTTAGGTACAGTTGCTATTTCTGAACCAATTCCCTTCTCTACTGTAAAAACATTCTTCTTATGCGCACCAGAAGGAACAGAAATTGCAGGTGTCGTTTCTGCAATGGAAGACGATTCAGAAGTCGATGTAGCTGCTCGCACTGTTGATGTTGATTTAGTATTATGCTTAAACGTATACTCATTAATGGATGTGAACATTGAAGTAGAAGGTAGCTATGTAAGTCCTCGTCCTGAGCTTGTATCAGACGTATGTTCATTAAATACAATGCCTCCAACATGCCCAATGATTTTCCCAGGAGTCGACCCTGATTGCTAAGCACTCACAACTTAGAGGAGAGTTTTCTCCTCTATTTTTATTTGATTGCATACAATGAAAACGGAAAACAATCATTCGCCTGCCGCTTGCTACATATAAAATAATAGGAAAGGAGAATGCCAATGGATAAAAAAGTTCCTTCACCTAAAGAAGAAAGCATTCAATTAAAACAAAAGCTTATTCACTATAAAGCAGAGCTATCTCATTCTCAACAAAAGATAAAACAATACGAACGTCTTTTACAAATCGAAAAAGAAAATACATTATTTTGGCGTAACAAACATTCAGAAAGTCTTCTTTCAACAGAAAAAGAAATGGAAATCGAGGAATTAGAAAAAGAAGTAAGTGTACTTGAAAATTCATTAGCTGAACAAAAAATGATTACAGAACAATTGCTTCAAAAGTTGTCACGCCGCGAACCAATCATAGAAGAAAGAATTGTGGAAAAGATTATCGAGAGACCAGTCGAAGTGATTATTGAAAAGCCCATTGAGAAAATTATTGAAAAGCCGGTTGAAAAAATCGTTGAAAAACCAGTAGATCGCTTTTCCAAGTTAGACTTTGTTTGTTATTTTACTTATTCACTTGTCACTCCATCCTCTGAAGATGAAGAAATGATGATTGTCGGAAACGTGATTATGAAAAATCAGACAACAATAACCTTGCATGAACCTGTCATTTGCTTAAAAATCTCACCACCTTCTATTGGACAGTTAAGCGGAAAGATTGCTGAGCAAAGTGAATCAGTAGCAAAATCCAGCAAATTCCCATTACAAGCTAGCCCGTCAAAATGGAGATATAGTATTCCTGATTGGGCAGAGAAAATACGCACGAATGGAGAACATTGGTTAACCCCAATTAAAGAAACTCACCTTCAGGCTAACTCACTTCTCTCCTTCGACTCGTTTCAAATTAGCGTCCCGGTCAATGAAGAAAGTTCGTCCTTTATGCTAGAAGGTTATGCATACACAAACGAATGGAAAGAAGGTATTCCTTTTTTAAATAAAATCATTATTAATTTTTCAAACTAAAAAGCTCTCACCACCGTAGAAAGTCTATGGAATGGTGAGAGCTTCTTTATTCATGAAAATCAGAGCCACCTGTCGGAATGAGCTTATACTCCGTTGCTAATTTTCGATACATCGTTTCCTGTGCAGTAGTGTGTAATGGATGATGAACTTCAATCCCATCAAATCCATACGAAAGCAGTTCTGTAACAAGATCCTGATTTTTAATCACGGCTGGATGTGCTAACACTGCTAGTCCACCACTTTGTTGGATTAGTGAAACCCCTTGTTTTGGCGTAAGTTGTAATTTCTCCACACTACACACTTTACCATCACCTAAATAGAAGTCAAAAACCGTTTTCACATCTTTCACATAACCTTTTGCGACTACAGCTTTAGCAATATGAGGTCGAGCAATGACCGCACCTTGACTAAATTCATATACATCTTCAATTGTAATTGTCATCCCTTGCTCATGAAACTTTTCAATAATATAATGCGCGCGTTCTTCACGCTGACTTCTTACTTGTTTAAGAATACGGTTCAGCTCTTCAGTTTCTTCTAGCCCATATCCTAAAATATCAATGCGCTCTCCTTGAAAATAAGTGGTTAATTCAATTCCAGGTATAACAAGGACACCGAGCTTCTCCCCTTCTTCTTGCGCTTCTTTTATTCCTGACATTGTGTCGTGATCGGTAATGGCAATGGTTCGTTTCCCTAAATCTCTCATTCTCCTTACAACTGCTGTTGGTGTAAAAGCACCGTCAGAAGCAGTTGTATGCATATGAAGATCGTATGCACCCGCTCTAATTAATTCATATAAATTCATGTAGCATTTCCCTCTCCTTCTTTTCATGAAACTTATATTAAGTAAAACACTCCATCACCACAATGTACAACGATTCTTCTCTAAATAGTAGGAAAACACAAAAAAGTCGGCCCTTTGTTTTCTTCCACCAGCCGACCTTGTTCTATTTCATAAATGACTCAATAATACCCGCTAATCCAGCGATAGCAAGGATTGAGATAACAGGAAAGGCAAGGTTGGGAACGGTTAAATAGCTAACATATAAAATAAGCGCACACCACATCCCCGTACACCAATAACAACTTAATAACTCTCCAATCCACTTTTGCATTCCTTCACCTTTTACATGTAAATACGTTTCCACCGTTCCATCCTCATGCTTTTCTTCAATGACTTCATGAAACGGTTTCCTAATAAACCATGTAATTTTATCGAATACAATTAATCTTGTTAAACGGAAAGTAGCTAGTACAAACAAAACTAAATACAACCACGTCCACTCCACGCTTTCATCACCCTTTACCTTTAAATGTACATCCCTAAGAAAAAACGAACAACCAGGCAATACGTGTTGTTAGCCTTGAACCTTTATCTTTATATCGAAATTCATGCTCTTCAGAGAGAACAGCTATTAATTTCTACCTTAAAATTCTAAAGAATGGGACATAACAGTGCTTCCGTTATGTCCCATTCTTTAGATTGATGTATACATGCTAAATCTTAATGATTGAAATTTTCCTGATGTTATCTAATTTAATTTTTAGCTCCTCTTTTTTAGGCGGTGCAGTAAAAACAATCACATCACCTTTCACCTCAAGAATGGTCCCTACATATTTATCTACCTTTGTCGTCACTTCACAAATCGGCTGCGACATGTGCTTAGGGAACCCTGCTAAAAACACTGCCTTCTCTTCAATTGTCATATCTTGAAACATCTTATTTGGCTTACGCGCTTCTTCTTTCTTCACACTTTCATCAACGGTTTGAATTAACGAAAAAGAAGGCTCCTCTTTTTTGATAGGCTTCTTTTTTTCACTTTTTGCCGATACGACTTGCTTAGGTTGATCGGTTTGTGAATGAAAATAATATTGCATGGAGCGTTTACTTTGGTGAATTGTTGGTTGAACAATATACATCAACGGCTCATTTTCTTCTGATCTTGACTTTGAGTTTGTCATGGAAGCATACCTCCAATTACTATGCTAGTTAGCACGCTTTATCTAAATGTATGCCTCCATCATAGAAAACTTGTTCATTTTTTCATGGAAGCACAGAAAAAGCCCTCGCTTCCTCTAAAAAGCAAGAGCTTTTCATATAGAGGCATGGCTTCACAAGCCTCTATCTTTCCACTTTTCTCCTAAACATACAAAACGGGACCGAACAACTTTTTCGTTAGGTCCCACTCTTTATATTCATATTAACGCCCAATAATATGGAAGCCAGAATCAACGTGAATGTTTTCACCAGTAATTCCGCGTGCTAAATCACTAAATAAGAAAACAGCTGTGTCACCAACTTCTTCTGGTGTCGTTGTGCGACGAAGTGGCGCGCGCTCTTCAATATCTTTTAAAATAGCATTGAAGCCACTAATTCCTTTTGCTGATAAAGTACGAATCGGCCCAGCTGAAATGGCATTTACACGAATATTATGCTTACCAAGATCTGAGGCTAAATATTTCACACTTGCCTCAAGCGATGCTTTTGCTACACCCATTACATTGTAATTTTCGACAACACGCTCACCGCCAAGATATGTTAGTGTTACAATGCTACCGCCCTCTGTCATTAATTCTTTTGCAGCTTTTGACACAGCTGTTAACGAATACGAGCTAATGTTGTGAGCTAATAAGAAGCCTTCACGAGACGTATCAACATACTCTCCTTCTAAATCTTCGCCTTTTGCAAATGCAATACAATGTGCAAGTCCATGAATAGCACCAACTTGTTCTTTAATTTCGTTAAAGCAAGTTTGAATTTCTTCATCGTTTGTTACATCACATGGTAAAATGATAGAGTCATTGCGATCTAACGTGTCAGCAAGCTCACGTACATTTTTCTCTAAACGCTCACCTGCGTATGTGAAGACTAAGCGTGCACCCGCTTCGTGAAGAGAACGTGCAATTCCCCACGCGATACTTCTTTTATTAGCTACGCCCATTACGACAAACGTACGATTTTCTAACGACAAACCTCTCATTGATAAACCCTCCATTTATGTAAAATCGATTACCTATCACAAGTTATTAGTACCTAGTATTAATATCAGTATATCATATTCTGACAAATGCACAATCGTTAATTGTAAAAAGAGGTGAGTCAGATAGGGAGCATCTCTATCCCTATTCGACTCACCTCTCCACATCACAGTCGTATTAATACAATACTACATAGAAAGGGATATCGTTTATAAGCCTTCTTTACTTATTCATCATCATAATCCTTTTTCCTCAAAAACTCTCTCGGCAATTCTGTGCCACGTGTACCCCTTAAGTCGATTTCCTCTTCTTCAGTAGGATAATAAACAATGAAGCTTTCAGGGTTAACTTTTGATAATTTATAAGGTAGTTCTTCTAACTTCGGATGCCAAGCAGTCGTTCCTTGTCGTGAACTAATAACAATAATTAAATCGTCATCATCTAGATTTGTTAAATAATTATCAAACAAGACGCTCCATCCTTCGACAAACTCAAAAGTAGTAGGAGGATTAGGCTTTAGTTCCTCAATGAATGCTGCATACTTCTTTGTATCATCTTTTAAAATTAAGCACCATAATGTCGCCCCAAGTTTACTTGTTAATGTTTTGATTCTAATAAGTGCTTCTTCATATCCTTGTTTATGATCTATTCCTTTTGGTAAGACAAGAACCACTCGCTTTGTCGTATTCAGTGGATGATTAAGTTTTGAAATTAAAACTGTCTGATATGTTTGTTCGAGCATTTGATCAATAGTACTACCAAAAATACGTCTTGGTGTCGTTCTCTCTCCATCCCATTCCGCTATAACTGTTGTAATTCGTTCTTCTGTAGCTGCTCTGACAATGCCAGAAGCTACATTATGATCAACACGTGTTAATAACTTAATCGGAATATCTGCACCTGATGCATACATAACAGCCTGTCCCAGCATTTTTTCCGCTTTAGCTACTTCCTTCTCTGCTGCTTCTACCTCTCTCTCTACTACTGCTAATGGATAAAGTGGATGGCCTTGAGAACTAGAGCTTTTAATAACAAAAGCTAAATCCATTAATGATTCCATTGCTTTTGCGTTTGATAACGGAATTAGAATACGCTCAGGGGCATCTGCCCGCTTATAAGGCTGTTGCTCTTCTTCAAGGGCTAACTTGCGACCAAACTTTTCTACTAAATAAGGACCTATTATACATGTAATTAAAATCATAATGATAACACCATTAACCGCAGTTTGATCTAATAAACCTACTTTAAATCCTACTAGTGTAGCTGCAAGTGTAGCTGCAGCTTGAGGTATTGTAAGACCGAATATCGCTAGGCGTTGGTTTCGATTGTATTTGTAAATAACGCTTGTTAAAAGAGCAGCTAAATATTTACCACCAATTACTCCTACAAGAATGGCAGCTGTGAATATCCATGCTTTTGGACTACTGATGAGTACTTGCAAATCCATTAACATTCCTACTGAGAGTAAAAAGAATGGAATAAACAATGCATTAGCAGAGAAACGAATTCTATTCATAAGTGGACTTTGCTCAAATATATAACGGTTTAAACTTATTCCTGCTAAAAATGCTCCAATAATAGGTTGTAAACCTGCTACGATAGCCAAAAATCCTGCTGTAAACAATACAACCATTACATAAATGAACTCTGTTGTACCTTCACTACTTGCATTTTTAAAGAATATCTTCGAAATAAAAGGGACACCAACTAATACAACTGCTACAAATATACATAGAGAAAAGAGCAATGTTACAAAAAATTGAATAGTTAGCTCTCCCTCTACTGATCCTGCAACAATAGCAAGAACTAGTAACGCAAAAGTATCGGTTAAGATGCTTCCACCTACAGCTGTTGTGATTGCTTTATTCTTTCCAATCCCTAACCTACTTGCAATAGGATAACCAAGTAATGTATGCGAGCCAAGTATAGACCCTAATAAAATCGAGGCTGCCATTCCATAACCTAGTAATAAACCAAAAACTGTACCAAATAATAAAGGGATATAGAACGAAAATAAACCGAACACTAAACTTCGCTTTCGATACTTTTTAAAGCCATCTAAATCCAGCTCTAATCCAGCTATAAAGATAATAAATAAAAGGCCTACTGTTCCAAGAAGCTGAATTGTTTCATCGCGCGCTAAAAGATTTAATCCGTCTGGCCCAATTATGACGCCTGCTATAATTGGACCTATAATACCTGGTATTCTTAATTTTCGCATTAAGAATGGAAAAGTAAGAAAGGTAATCATTGCTACGGCAAAAATAATCACTGGTTCTTTTAATGGCAAATCAAACATTGGTAATTGGCTCCTTTCTTAAATCACCCATTCTTCATTGTAAGTAACTCATAAACATTGTTGCTAAACCAAAATAAATTAAAATACTAATCAAATCGTTAATGGTCGTAATAAAAGGACCTGATGCTACAGCTGGGTCAATGTTTAATCGGTCCATCAAAAGTGGCACTAATGACCCTGCTAACGTTGCTACAATGAGTGTAATAAAAATGGAGATTCCTACAAGCAAACCAAGAAAAAAGTCTCCTTGCCACACATACACAACAAGCGTCACAAGGACACCACATGATCCGCCTGTAATAAATCCTGTTCCTGCTTCTCGGACGATGAGTTTCCATTTGCTTTCTTCCGCCACTTCTCCTGTAGCAAGACCTCTTACCGCCACAGCCAATGCTTGCGTTCCTGTATTTCCTGCCATCCCTGCAATCAAAGGGATAAATACCGCTAGAATAGCCACTTGATTTAACGTATCTTCAAACTGACCAATTAAGCTCGCTGTCATCATACCAAGAAATAATAAAATAACAAGCCATGGCAAACGCTTCTTTGCAGCTGAAAGGGGATTTTTGTCAACATTGTCAACGTCGCTAATTCCGGCTAACTTTGAGTAGTCATCTGATGCTTCTTCATCAATAACATCTAGGACATCATCGACTGTAATAATCCCTAGTAGATGATGTTGAAAATCAACAACTGGTAACGCTAAAAAGTTATAATCACGCATTGTACGTGCCACTTCTTCCTGGTCTTCAGCAACGGATACCGATACCACTCGCTCACTCATTATCTCGTGAATCATCGTGTCCTCATCTGCCACAATTAAGTCACGTAACGAAATAACACCTACAAGCTTCCTCTCTTCATCCACAACAAAGACATAGTAAATTGTTTCAGCTTGTGGAGCTTCTTTTCGTAAAATTTGCATCGCAGAATGTACCGTTTGATGAGCATGAATGGCCACAAACTCCGTCGTCATAATACTACCAGCTGTATACTCCTCGTAATGAAGAAGATCTTTAATCTCTTTCGCTGATTCATCATCCATAATGGTTAAGTAGCTTGCGACTTGTTCTTTATCAAGCTCATTTAACACATCAACCGCATCATCGGCATACATTTCTGATAACATGTCTGCTGCAAATGTTGGATGCATTTCTGATAATAGCTGTTGATACTCTTCTTCTGGTATCTCAAGGTTTTCAAAAATACCGGCCATTTCTTTTGGAGACAAAAACTCATAAAGTTGGGAGCGCTGAGTTTGATCTAGCTCTTCGTAGAATTGAGCTTGGTCGTACGTATGCATTTCTAAAAACTCTTCACGAAACATATCAATGTCATGACCGTTTAATGCGTGTAGCAACTGTTCTTTAATCATCTTTTCTTTTGTCACTTCTGCTGTTTCACTCAAGTTGAATGCCTCCTCTCAAAAACAAAACTTCTTTTACTGTATTACGTAATGCGCTTACAATTCAACTAATAAACATGAATTTGTTAAAATTGATTTTGGTAAGTATGAATAGTTTGCACAAAAATAGTGCTATTTTAAAGATAAAAGTAACGACTAGGAGTGAAAAAATGAAATTTGACATTATCGGAGACATTCATGGATGCTTTGAAGAGTTTGAGCTGCTCACGAAAAAACTCGGTTACATATGGGAAAGCGGGATACCAAAACATTCAAGTCAACGTCGTCTTGTATTTGTTGGAGATTTAGCCGATCGAGGTCCACGGTCCTTAGATGTGATTCAAATCGTATGGAAGCTTGTAGTGAAGGAAAAGCAAGCTCATTACTGCCCAGGAAACCATTGCAACAAGCTTTATCGCTACTTTTTAGGAAACAAAGTTCAAATCACACACGGATTAGAAACAACAGTAGCTGAATATGAAGCATTATCTAGTGATGATCAACAAACGATTCGTCACCGGTTCATTGAGTTGTATGAACAAGCACCTCTTTACTTACAACTTGATCAAAATCAGTTAGTCGTTTCTCATGCAGGTATTCGTGAAGACTACATAGGCCGCACAGATAAAAAAGTAAAAACATTTGTCTTATACGGCGATATAACAGGTGAAAAGCACGAAGATGGCTCACCTGTGCGACGTGACTGGTCAAAACACTACAAAGGAAAATCAATTAATGTGTACGGTCATACACCGGTAAAAGAGCCACGTATCTTAAACAGAACATTTAACATCGATACAGGTGCGGTATTTGGAGGAGCTCTAACTGCATTACGCTATCCAGAACTAGAAACGGTATCCGTTCCTTCTTCTATGCCTTATGTAAAAGAAAAGTTCCGAACGATTTAAACAAGAACAAGCTGAGCCATCAAGGAGGAATCACTCCCTGTTTGACTCAGCTTATTCGTTCATGGAATCTAGCTAGATCAAGTTAAAAAGACTCGACGACCTTTATGTGTACTCACGTTTTTGAGCAAGTTTTTTCTTCGCTTCTTCCATGTCAGAAGGAATGGGCGACACAAATGATAATTGCTTATGTAAAATAGGATGAAAAAAGGTCAGATGATAACTATGTAAGGCTTGACGAAGCATATATTCACACTTTCCACCGTACAAATCATCACCTACTAATGGATGACCAAGATGAGCCATATGAACGCGGATTTGATGAGTTCTTCCTGTTTCAAGCTTTAGTGAAACATAGGTTCCATGTTCAAATTCCTCTAAAACCGAATAGTTTGTCACGGCATACTGACCGTCTTCACGTACTTCTCTCTCAATAATGCTGTCCAATTTCCGCCCAATTGGTGCACAAATGGTCCCAGAACTAGAAGCTAATCTTCCTTCAACAAACGCATGATATGTTCGTTCAATGGAATGCGTTTGCTGCGCTTTTGAAAACAAATAATGCACATACCGATTTTTGGCGACAATTAATAGCCCCGATGTATCTTTGTCTAAACGATTGACAAGATGAATGGTTGATGGAATATCGTTGCACTCATAGTAGTGTAGTAGTGCGTTACTTAACGATGTTGTTGGGTGGGTACGAGAAGGAATACTCGGTAGCCCCGCCTGTTTATTGATAACAAGTAGATACTCATCTTCATAAACAACATCGAGTGGAATGTTTTCACTCCTTAACCCTTCACTCCGCTGTTCTGGTGGAAAGGCTAAAGAAAGTTCATCTCCTTTTTGCAACAAGTACCTCACCGTCACGTCGTCACCATTTACTTTAATCGAACCACCGTGAAATTTAATATCGACTAAAGCAGATTTTGAAATATGATGTTCTTTTAAGAAATCGCGAATGAGAACTCCATGATGTTCAGGAGAAATCTTCCACGTTAACGTAAATAACCTTGCCATGATAAATCCTTCCTGTTTCGTTCTTAATCACAGACAAATGAATCACGTACGCGTTGCCAGAAAGGAAATGCACGGAATCTTGCAAAGCGAATCTTCTCATCTGCTGCCCGACATTGAATCGACTTAACGTCTTTATGTAACAACGTTAAATGATCAATTGTAATTTGAAAATCTACATCATTCACAGGCTTTAACATTGCAGTATGATGGGCTGGTAAAATAAGCGGTGAACCAATTGTTCTGAAAACACGATTGTTAATTGAAGCCATTTCAGCAATTTGGATCGCATCTAAAGAAGGATGTAAGATAGCGCCACCTAACGATTTGTTATAAGCCGTACTACCAGATGGCGTTGAAATACATAACCCGTCGCCTCTAAATGTCTCAAACAACTGACCTTTAATTTCTACATCCATCACAAGCGATCCTTCTACACTTTTGACTGTACATTCATTTAAAGCAAGATAGCGAGCTTCTCTTCCGCCGTTAATGTAACGAATGGTGACTTCTAATAGTGGATACTCTACCGTTTGATAAGGGGTTTTTGCGATAGCAATGACAAGCTTTTCAATTTCATCTGGTGTCCAATCCGCGTAAAACCCTAAATGACCTGTATGTACCCCAACAAAAGCTGTTTTATCTAATCGGTTCCGGTAGCGATGAAAAGCATATAAAAGCGTTCCATCTCCTCCTACTGAGATGACAATATCCGGCTGTTGCTCGTCATATTCAAGCTGAAAGTCAAGCAAGTACGTTCTCATTTTTTGCATTAATGTGTTTGATACTTGATCACCTTTTGACGTAATAGCAAATTTCATCTTCTTCACCCTATCCCCCATTTATTCTCATTCATCCTTGTTTTCTTTTTTTCGTGAAAAAATAGCCTGTGCTTCCTGAATCTCTCCACGAATCTTTGACATCTCTTCGTCTAACAAATAAGCGGCTTCCGCTGCACGTTGTAATCGTTCTCTAATTTCTTCTGGGAACTTCCCGCTGTATTTATAATTAAGTGAATGTTCAATGGTCGCCCAGAAATTCATCGCTAATGTACGAATTTGAATTTCGACAAGAATGTTTTTTTCTCCTTTAATGGTTTGAACTGGATAACGAACCACAACGTGATAAGATCGGTAGCCACTATCTTTCTTTTGTGTAATATAGTTTCGTTCCTCGACAATTTCAAAATCCGTTCGTTGCCTTAATAACTCCACTACACTTTTAATGTCATCTACAAACTGACACATCATACGTAAACCCGCAATATCTTGCATTTCTTCTTCTAAACGGTCGAGTGGAATCCCTTTTCTCGTCGCTTTATCTAGAATGCTAGCAATGGGTTTGACACGTCCTGTTACAAACTCAATTGGGCAATGCATGGATTTCATTTCATATTGCGTTCGAATTCCTTTTAACTTTACTTTTAATTCTTCTACCGCTTGCTTATATGGACCTAAAAATAAATCCCAATGCTTTACCATTGCTAACACACCCCCCATCTTCCTATTTCTCTTTATTTACCTAAAAATACTTCTTCTACTTTAGACACCATCGCTTCACCGTAATTGGTATTTCCTTCAATATTACCGATTAAATACTCTAATTCTTCTTTTAAACCCTTTAGTTCTACTTTATGTTCATTCACAACTACAACGACTGTGTAATCTGTATGTAAAACTTCTTTTAAATTAGGCCATGCATGATCAGGTATGCTTATATAAACAAAATCATCGTTAATATCTAAAATATAAATGAATGATACGTTATCAGAATCCGTAATCATCTGCATCGTATCCTCTATATGATCAATCGGTTTCGTAAATTCTTCTGTTTGTAAATATAGCGTATTCTCTTCCGTGTAACTCTTTGTTACTTCAATTCTTTTTTGCATAACTAAACTCCTTCCAACCTTTACAATGGACTATTCAACTACTTCATTTTAACATATAAAAAGTTTGATTGATAAACATTGATATGAGTACGATTTCGTGGAATAATGAAAGGCATATATATATAATTGTAATCGCTGTTTAAAATGACCGTTACATCGCTTTTTCACGCTATATTTTTCTACATAGAAAGGTGTTTGTTCATGAAGCAAGAAATTGAAATTGAATTTAAGAACCTGGTGACGAAACAAGAATTTGACGAACTCATCGCTCACTTTAACATTGGTGAAGAAGATTTTATCACCCAGGACAATCACTATTTTGATACTACATCATTTTCTTTAAAAGATTGTGGAGCTGCCCTTCGCATTCGTTATAAAAAAGGTGGTTACGTGTTAACACTTAAGCAACCTCATGAACAAGGGTTGCTAGAAACTCATCAATTCCTCACAGAAGATGAAGCAAAAGCATTCATGAACGGACAAGTTCATGTTACTGGTAAAATCCGTGAGCTCATTGAACGTTTAGGTGTAGATGTAACGGAGCTTTTATATTTTGGTACGTTAACAACTCGCCGTGTGGAGAAACCTTATAAAGATGGTCTCCTTGTTTTTGATCATAGTCTCTACTTAGAAAAAGAAGATTATGAGCTAGAGTATGAAGTAAAGAATGCAAAAGAAGGAAAAGAGAATTTCAAACAACTTCTTCATTCTCTTCATATCCCAATTCGGAAAACTGAAAATAAAATTCGTCGCTTTTATCGTGAAAAATACATTGCCTTAAGTGAGGAATCTTCATGAATATCCGTGCATACCAACCGTTATTAGAATTGCAAGCATTGCGACACGTTTCAACGTCAACTCAGTCGTCATCCATCGACTCTGAGCTCTTTTCTAGTTTATTAGCACAATACACGAACACCATGAGTGAAACACAGAAATCGCAATCATTAGGGCTCTATTCTTTATTAGCACAACAAGCAAGCTTACTGTCACCTAACAGTTCCCTTAAATCGAGCTTATCTGTAAAAACCGTACCGTCCCAACATCACTTACCTGTGCGCAGTGACATTGAATCAATCATTGAAGCAGCGTCACAAAAATATAATGTTGATTCAAAACTCATTAAATCGGTTATTCTTCATGAATCAAATTTTAATACACAAGCGAAAAGTCATGCTGGCGCAATGGGATTAATGCAACTAATGCCAAGCACCGCTCGTTATTTAGGTGTTGAAAATGCTTTTGATGCAGCGGAGAACATCTTTGGTGGCACAAAGTATTTGCGACAAATGCTAAATAAATACAATGACAATGTAGAACTCGCATTAGCTGCCTATAATGCTGGACCCGGAAACGTGGATAAATATGGTGGAATTCCACCTTTTAAAGAAACACAAGCTTATGTTAAGAAAGTAAAATCAACCTACTTTGCATAAAATAAGTGAAGCTTCGACAGCTTCACTTATTTTATGCAAAAAGAGATTTGAGAGCGAATCGTTTGAGATAACGTATTGACGCTGATAAAATGTAGAAAAGTCATGATTTTACGATTTTAACATCTTTATTCCAATTAATTAAAAAAGGAGTTATCAACATGACAGAGAAACTCTACACACCTTACGATGAATTAGGTGGCGAACACACGATTTCAAAACTTGTTGATGCTTTTTATAGACGAGTTGAACAGCATCCTGATTTAGCACCAATTTTTCCAAACGACTTTACAGAAACAGCTCGAAAACAAAAGCAGTTTCTAACACAATATTTAGGAGGACCTGCTCTCTACACAGAAGAACATGGTCATCCAATGCTTCGTGCAAGACACTTGCCATTTGAAATTACACCAACGAGAGCAAAAGCGTGGCTTACCTGTATGTACGAAGCAATGGATGACGTGAACCTTAAAGGTGAAGTGCGTGATGACTTTTATCGTCGCCTCGTATTAACTGCTCAGCATATGATCAATACTCCCGAACCAACAGATGAGAAAGGATTTTCATATTGAGTACTCAAGAACCGACGACAAAACATTCGTTATCTCAACTTTGCCAAGGCTCGAGTAAAAAGCCTCTTGAGATTTATGTATTCATTGATCCACTCTGTCCAGATTGTTGGGCATTAGAACCGATTCTGAAGAAGTTACAAATTGAGTATGGTCAATTCTTCACCTTAAAACATGTCTTAAGCGGACAGTTAAAATCATTAAATGCAGGTACACAGCGCAAATTTGAAAACATTGCGCGTGTTTGGGAAAAAACAGGTAGTCGCTCAGGCATGTCTTGTGATGGAAGCCTTTGGCTGGAAAACCCTGTTTCCACTCCTTATGCAGCTTCCATTGGAATTAAAGCTGCAGGACTCCAAGGAAAAAGGCAAGGAATTCGTTTTTTACGAAAGCTTCAAGAAGTCTTATTTCTTGAAAAACAAAATATTTCAGAGGAAGATGTCTTAATTCAATGCGCTGAAGATGTAGGATTAGATGTTGAAGAGTTCCGTAAAGACCTACATTCAGAAAGTGCCTCAAAAGCATTTCAGTGTGACTTAAAAGTAACAGCGGAAATGGACGTCGATGAAATTCCAACACTTGTATTTTTTAATGAGAAAGCAGAAGAAGAAGGAATTAAAATTGCGGGCCACTACACATATGACACATACGTTCATGTCATTGAGGAAATGTTAGAACAAATACCTGAGCCGTCTTCACCACCACCTCTTGAATTATTCATGCAATATTTCAAGTTTGTTGCATCAAAAGAAGTGGCAGTTGTTTACAATAGATCTATTCAGGAAGTTGAAAAAGAATTAAAGAAGTTGCAACTTAAGCAAGTCGTTGAACAAGTACCCGTTAAATACGGTACATTTTGGAGATACATCGATTCTACGTTTTAAATAAAACACAAAAAGACCCGGCTTTCGGCCGGGTCTTTTTGTTTGTCTTAAGACAACAAGGGGATGGGAGAAATTTTCACGGTCAAACAAAGGGGTATATGTTTGTTTGTGATAAACTTCACGTTAATAATATAGCAAACCGTGTCGACTTTTGACAAGTGATTTTTATCACTTTCACAAATTTGTCATATTGAAAGCACTTTCTTCTTTATTTATTGAAAAAAGAATGTTTGTAAGCGTGATGATGATTGAAAAAGTGATGGATTTCTCTGTGAGGATACCCACTTTTCGCGTGGCATTTAATTAGATTTATCTTCGATTTCTCTCGGCTATTTCTGAAAAACCACACTAAAAAAAGAAACGTTTGTCTCTCTTCAAAAATGTACATGGTAAAAAGAATCTTCGTCTATCATACACATACATATAGTACAAACACATCATTTAGAAAGGAAGATTCATTTGGCTTATCTTTTACCTCTCATTTGTATTATCGTCATCATGCTTTCCTTCTTCTTTTACTGCTTAGCTTTGATGGAGCTTGCACCGATGATCTTAGCAGGACCTATTATGTTTTTGTCTATTTTTATTACGTTGCTTTTATTGAACCGACAGAACCAATTTAAAGGATTTAAAAAATAAAAAGGTTATGGGAACAGGAGTAAGAATCACTCCTATTCTCATAACCCTTATTGATCCTTAAATCTAGCTGTAGAGAAATACGTGATACGATTAAAACGTGTTCACTCTATCACTCTCTAACTTTTAAGATAAAAGTTGTTCCATTTCTGTTAACTTTTCTTCAAATACCGCAAGTGCTTCTTTAATTGGCGCAGCTGTTGTCATATCAACGCCCGCTTTCTTTAACACTTCAATTGGATAATCAGAGCTACCAGCTTTTAAGAAGTCGACATAGCGCGTAACCGCAGGCTCTCCTTCTTCTAAAATTTGTTTACTTAATGCTGCTGCTGCACTAAATCCTGTTGCATATTGATACACATAATAGTTGTAATAGAAGTGAGGAATACGCGCCCACTCTAATCCAATTTCTTCATCAATGACAATGTTATCACCAAAGTACTTTTTATTTAAATCGTAATAGACGTTTGTTAATAGTTCTGGTGTGATTGGTTCTCCATTTTGTGCACGAACATGAATATCATGTTCAAACTCAGCAAACATAGTTTGACGGAACACAGTACCACGGAAACCTTCTAAGTAATGATTCAATAAGTACAAGCGCTTTTTCTCATCATCAATCGTTTTTAATAAGTAATCATTTAACAATGCTTCATTGCACGTAGACGCAACTTCTGCTACGAAAATCGAATAATCACCATACGGATACGGCTGTGTTTGACGCGTGTAATAACTGTGAACCGAATGCCCAAACTCGTGAGCAAGCGTAAACAAGTTATTCACATTATCTTGCCAGTTCATTAAAATGTATGGATTTGTCCCGTATGTGCCTGATGAATATGCACCGCTTCGCTTTCCTTTATTTTCGTGCACATCCACCCAACGGTTTTCAAAACCTTCACGTAATACATTTAGATAATCTTCTCCTAATGGCTTAAGACCTTTTAATAAATATTCTTTCGCTTCTTCATACGGAACTTCCATTTTCACGTCTTTTACTAATGGGGTATATAAATCATACATGTGCAACTCTTCTACACCTAATACTTTTTTACGTAAATCCACGTAACGATGGAGCAAATGCAAATGATCATTTACTGTGCTGACTAAGTTATCATACACTTCTTCCGGGATGTTATTGTTGCTAAGAGCTGCATGACGAGCAGAATCATAATTACGAACACGAGCATTGAAATTGTCTTTTTTCACTGTTCCACTCAACGTACTCGCAAACGTATTTTTAAAATTACCATATGTTTTATACACCGCTTTAAATGCATCTTCACGTACGCGACGATCTTCACTTTCAAGGAAACGAATGTAGCGTCCGTGTGTAATCTCAACATCGTCTCCATTTTCATCTTTAATCTCTGGGAACTCTAAATCAGCATTGTTTAACATACCAAATGTGTTGCTAGATGCCCCTAGTACTTCAGAAGCTTCTGCTAATAACGCTTCCTCTGAAGCCCCTAATACGTGAGGACGTTGACGGTTAATTTCATCTAACGCATGCTCATATAATTTCAGCTCTTCTTTTTCAGTTAAAAACTGCTGAATTTTCTCCTCTTCAATGGCTAACAGCTCTGGTGTGATAAATGACAGCGCACTTGAGATTTGTGTGTACAACGTTTTAATACGATCATCTAACCCTTGATAAAATGAATTCGTTGTATCTTGGTCATAACGCATATGTGCATATGTATAAAGTTGGCTTACTCGCATCGTTAACTCATCTTGTTGTTGCAATGCTTCATACAATTTATCTGCTGATTCACCAAGCTTACCTTGATATTGTTCCATTTGTGGAATTAACGCTTTCACTTCGTCAAACTCTTTATCCCACTCATTATCAGTTGCAAATATATCTTCTAATCTCCATGTATCCTCTACTTTTATTTCGCTACGCGGTGGTAGTTTTTTCGCAGTTGCTTGTTCTGTCATCTTAATCCCTCCACTTTTCATCATTCATCTCAATATTCTCTGTTTGTGTAAGAAATTCCTTTTCAAAGCCTTTTTGTGAATTACTAAAAAAAAGGAATAACAAACCATATCTCTAATCGTACAAATTTTCTAAATTATTGTCACTTATTTTGCTTATCATATTCATCACTTGTCGATCTTCTTCAAACCTATCATTTGTTACTTCAGGGATCGTATGCATGCGAATAACCTTATACATTGTATCTGTGACCTTTTCTAACACTCTCATTTCACAAAGAGCATGAATGTATTCTTTTAACGGTAAATACGGGTCTACATTCATAAGAGGAAGATGGCGATATTTGATGTCTTTTGTTTGAATACGCTTCTTGAAATGATAGAGAAACTGCTGATATGACAGAGTGCTACCAATGTACTTATTGACTAGTACATCAAGCAACAACCACGTTTGCCAAACGCAAGCAGGTGTATCAATTAGATAGAGAGATGAAAGTGGAACTCCTGCTTCTGAAGGAAAATGAGATGGAGGGATTTGGTGATGATACAACGACTCTAAAAAAGTTCGATACGATTTGTTTGGATATAGCATGTATTGTGTTCGCCATTTCTTCTTCTTTTGAAACCATTCTTTATGAAGTAAATATAACTCTTCTGAACGGGAGAATAAAATGTCATGAAAATGATAATGAGCTAGCGGAAATGTTTTAATATGAGCAAAACAGATTTGTGAAGAAAAAGGATAAAGGTGCTGTAGTTTAATAAAAAGTTGGTCATGTGGAGAGTAATAGAACAAAGCAGGTAACGTATGTGGTGTTCTCTGAGTCATATATTGCCACTCTTGCGGAGATAGCTTAAAGGAGTGTTGAGACACTCTTTTTAATCGCCTCGCTCCTAAAATCCAAACAGGCTCGTACCGCTCTGTAAAATACTTCTCTGTTCGTCTAACAAGCAACTCAGGAGGTAAATTGGCACATTGAAACTCAATGGCATAACTCATATCATTTATCGCCACAAGGATGTCAGGTCGCTGAGCAATAGTACGCAAATAAGGCTCTAGTTCTGGTGTTGACTGTAACGATAGCCAATGATACAGCTGTTGCTTCCCTTGCAAATGATAAGCTGTTTCTCCTTCATGTTGTGCACAACACGACTGGGACTTTAAATGAGCAAAATGCGGAATGATTTTTGTCCCTACTTTTAGTTGAACGGGCTTTTGGCAACTGGGGCATACAAACGTGGTTGTCTTTCGTAACTCTTTTAAAACATGTGGGCGAAAGCGGTTAGCTAATGAAAAGAGCTCTCCTTCTTCTGTCTTGGCAACTAACAAGCATGATTCTCCCCTTTCTTCTCTTCATAGATAGATGGAACCACTATATGTTGTTCGACATTCTTCTACTAATTCCTTTTTATTGGGACAAAGAAAAAACAGGTTAATCCACTATTTTTGTGCGTGTTGTCTATTTAAATAACTCCAAAAAAAACTCCCTTGTTGAAACATCTGCTGTTTTAGCGAATGTTTCAACAAGAGAGAACTGTTCATTATAATAAAGGTGATAGTAACCTAGACGTTGATTCAAAGATACGTTGAATGAGCGGACGCTTTTCAAAATCATTGAGATGCAAAGCACTCGATTGCTCTAAATCTTGAAGATATTCATACACAAGCTTTTGTGTACTACTTGTTTGATATAAGAATGCATTCACTTCAAAATTCAAATGAAAACTTCTCATATCCATGTTTGCCGTTCCAATCGATGCAATCTCTTTGTCAATGATCACAATTTTACTGTGCATGAATCCTTTTTCATACTCGTAAATGTTTACACCTGCTTTTAACATCTCTGGAAAATAAGATCGTGACGCATGATAGACAATTTTCTTATCTGGCTTTTTTGGTACAAGCAAACGCACATCTACACCACTTAACGCCGCAACCTTTAAGGCTGTAAAAATATCCTCATCCGGAATAAAGTACGGAGATGCAATCCAAATTGATTCTTTTGCGGAAGTAATCATCGAGAAAAATAAATGCTTAATCACTTCCCACTCACGATCTGGTCCACCTGCAATCATTTGAACACCGCCATGGTTATTCAAGACATCTACATCCATTAGGTCAGGAGATAAGTACATTTGTGTTAATAACGTCTGGCCCGTCATGTAGTACCAATCTTGTAGAAAGATAAGTTGAAGTGACCGAACAGCTTCCCCTCGTACTAATAAATGAGTATCTCGCCAAAAACCAAAATGACGGCTCTCTCCTAAATATTCATCGCCAATGTTAAGACCACCAACAAAACCAATCGTTCCATCAATAACAATGATTTTCCGGTGATTGCGAAAGTTAATTTTATTGTTCAAAAAAGCAAGGCGAACCGGTAAAAATGGAATCATTTCTACACCTGCGTCTTGTAGCTCTTCTACGTACTTTCGAGGTAACTGTAAACTTCCTACTGCATCATATAAAAAGCGGACATAAATCCCTTCTTTTGCTTTTTGAACAAGCGTATCCTTAATGCGACGACCTAAATTGTCATCACGAACAATGTAATACTCTAGATGGATATGATGACGCGCATGTTTTAACGCTTCCATAATCTCATCAAATGTTTCTTTTCCATCTGTTAAGGCATGTGTTTCAGTTGCAAATGAAATGGGACTTTTGCCAATTTTTCGAGCTAAGCGAAACAAATGTCGGTAATTTTCACCCATGCTTTCCAAGTCTTCATCAATCTTGCGTTGATCACCTTCAATTTTTAATAACACTTGCTCATCTAATTTGGCTTTCTTTTCAAATAGTCGACGCTTGCGCACATTTCTTCCAAATAATAAATAAAAGAAAAATCCGACAACCGGAAAGCTTCCTAGTACAACAAGCCAGGTTAGCGTTTGTGTTGGGTGACGATTTTCGAGGGAAATCACTAACCCAATAAATACAACACTAATCGTCATTAAAATACTAAGTATACCAATGACTTTTCCATCCCAGTAACCTTGTGTAAAAAATAAGAGTACGAATAAACCTAATATAAATACCAGTAGTTGCAATCTGTTTTTCACAGTTTTTCACCTATCCCAAAACAGCTTTCGTATTATTCGTTTAGCTTTTCATAACGTTTATTTCCCTAAGCATATCTGCCTCTTCACAACGTTATGTATTTAAGCTCCTTATAATAGCTTACTTTATGTTATTATCTCTTTATATCTCATAACTAGTAGTCATCCACATAAAGAAGACTGTTCTTAAGTAAAAGTTTAGGCTCACACATAGATTTTGACAGTAATCCATTGTATGTGAGAGCAAACCATTTACAGAACAGCCCTTTCATCTATCTTAACGGAAAATAGTGCTTTACTTGTTTTAATGCATTATCTTTCATAATTTCTTTACCGTATTCCTCTAATCGAGCATGTGTAACAGCAGATTCGTGTCCATATTCAAGAATGATACTTAACACATCATCTAGGTCTTGTGTTTCATCATGTTCTTCAAGAAATTCTACATATAAATAGTATTTGCCTTGAAAATGATACACTTCATTGGTAATCTCCTCTAACTGAATACGGTGGCTTAGAGAGATTAAATCCTCGAAATCTTGGAACCGAACAACAAATTGCAATGACTCATCATCAAGTTCTTCATCTTCTTTAGAATCATCATTTGAAAGCTGAGGATCTAACAGTGCTTCGAGCTTTTCATCGACGGGAATATCAATTTTTTTGTTTTCACTAATCGGAACTTCAAACTTTTGACCGTCTTTTGAGAGCTGTGCACGAGTCACAATCACTTCGATTCCTTTTTCTAACGCTTGCACTTGAATCCAAAGTGGTCCTTCAGCAATAAACTCTTCTTCTTGATGAATTTCATCCATCATCTCCCAGAAAAGTTCTTCACTTCGCTCACGGTTAAACCATATTTCATTACGGTCAAACCCTCTTTCTTCTATATCAACGTACGTTACATAAAACTTTACCGTGTTATCATTAATGCGTTCAATTTCCATTCTTTCACCTCTCCCTTCTTAAAAGTGAAGGTAACACTGGCCACCATTTCTTTTCGCGTTGTTTCTATAAAACGAATAGTGGGATGTGTTTGACTTCCACTCCTGCCAAACACCATCAAGTTACTATTTTAAAAATGAAGCTAAAAGCAACCATCTTTTTTAAAATAGACTTTCCATTTTACTACTTAAAAAAACAAATGTCCTTCATGTTAAAGCAATCTTACATGCACTTCACATATTTGTAAAGTATTCTAACTGCACGTGTACAAGCATACATTTTCTATATATCTTGTACTGTTATTGTATGACAAAACGATCAAGAAGGTAAATAAAAAAATCTGACACCTTTTAAAGCTAGCAGTACAACTAATTGTTAGGGGGATTTGCAGTTGGATTTGGAATTATTAATGGCCGTATTAATTATTATCAGTATTGACATTGTACTAGGCGGAGATAACGCCATTGTTATTGCTTTAGCAAGCCGGAACCTACCTGAACATCAACGAAACAAAGCGATTGTATTTGGAACAGGACTTGCTGTTGTCGTTCGTATATTACTAACTATTTTAGCTGTTTATTTGCTTACTATTCCATTTTTACAACTTATCGGTGGAATTTTGTTACTCGTCATTGCCTTAAGATTATTAATTAGTAATGAAGATGACACCACTAAAATCCGAGCTGGTGTCACCTTAAGTGCTGCTGTTAAAACGATTGTATTCGCTGATGTGGTCATGGGTCTTGATAACGTCATTGCTGTTGCTGGCGCTGCACATGGTAATATTCTACTTGTCATGATTGGGTTAATCATCTCTGTTCCAATTATTGTTTGGGGAAGTAAACTTATTTTGTATTTATTAGAGCGCTTTCCTCTATTAGTATATGTCGGAGCTGGGATATTGGCATACACCGCTGGAAAAATGATGACTCACGAACAACGTTTATCATGGTTCTACGAACAATACCCATTACTGAAAGTGACTCTTCCATTTATCGCAGTTGCTATTATTCTTAGTACGGGACGTATTTTGACTTCCTTGAAAACAAGATAGTTGAATAAAAAAGCCTTCTCCTCAAAATGAGTGAAGGCTTTTTCGTGTTTTTTATGATAATCATTTCACAAACTTATCCATTCACAAGTCGTTGTGCTTCGCGTAATTGGAACGTACGAACTTTTCTTGGTAAGAAACGGCGAATTTCATCTTCATTATATCCTACTTGCAGACGCTTCTCGTCGATAATAATAGGGCGACGTAATAAGCCAGGATTTTGTTGAATTAATTCATACAAATCTTGTAATGGCATTGCATCTACTTGGACGTCTAACTTTTGGAACGTTTTTGAGCGAGTTGAAATGATTTCATCTGTACCATCTTCTGTCATGCGTAAAATTTCTTTAATTTCATCAATCGATAATGGTTCAGAAAAAATATTTCTCTCTACATATGCAATATTGTTCTCCTCTAACCAAGCTTTTGCTTTACGACAAGATGTACAACTTGGTGATGTATATAATGTAACCATCAATTACTTCACTCCCTCTATCTAAGATAAGTGGTACGTAACACAAAAAAACATGAAATAAAAAACAGGTTGCTTTATACTAAAATAAAGGTTTATCAATCGTTAGTATTAGTGATAATGAAAATCGATACTACTTTATAATTAATTTAATAAAATAATATCTATTAGCATTATACTATAAAGTCAATCGGAATGATATAGTTTTTCAAAAACCAAACACATATTCTTACTTCCTTACTTGTAAGATCTTTCTTTGTGTATTTACCACATCTATAATACGGATAAACCTCCAATTTAGTTTCATTTTTTCGTTAATTTTTTTATTTTTTTGATTAAGCTGATTTCGTACAGATGGTTTTAATTAAACAAGCGTTGGGTAGTGGTTTAATTTCCATTACAGGTTGCTCTCCCTCATTGCCGACAAACAGTTATCATTCTAAACAAAATCATCTTTAAGAGATCCTACATTACATTTCCATTTTAAAAACTTATATGTTTTAATTCCATCATTTGCAAATCATACATAAAGAGGTGACGTCATTTATGAAATTAGTCAAAATAGCCGCTGCTCTTCTTCTTTTAACAGCATGCGCGCCGAAAGAAATTACTACACAAGACACGAAAAACAACGACATTGTTGTGAATACAAAACAAGTCGAAAAAAGCAATCTCGTTAATACGACCGAACTTTCTGGTGTAGCAATGCCAGATAAACAAGTTCCTATTGTTGCTCCTACACCGTTAGAAGTTGAGAAGGTGCATGTTTCCATTGGCGATGAAGTAAGTAAAGGTGACCTTCTTGTTTCGCTAGATGCATCAAACGCTACGAAGCAATTAAATGAAGCAAAACAAGCGCAATCCGACATTAACAAAGCAGTGAAAGAAGCAGAATCAGCGACTTCATCGAACACAAATTCAAATGAATTAGATAAGCTTCAAAGTGAATTAAACGAATCCATGAAAAAATCAGAAGCTTTACTAGAAGGTACCCAAACAGGAGCTGTGACACCGCTTGATTTAATGCAAAGTAGTTTAGATGTCACGCTAAAACAAGCACAGATTGCTCAGCAGTCTCTTAAACAGCTCATTCCAACTCCTGACATGCTTCCGCAGCTAAAGCAACAACAGCAGCAAGCAAATCAAGCAGTTGCTCAAGCAGAAGAATTAGTAAAAGCAACAAGACTCACAGCTCCAATTAGCGGAACAGTAGCAGAAATTGGAATTGTTGAAGGTGGGATAGCTGCCCCAAATGTACCTGTTGTGACTGTGGTTGATCAGCGTGATATCGCTGCTACGTTCCAAGTTAACAGCTATCAAGTTTCACAACTAAAAAGCGGAAACAATGCAACTGTTACATTTGATGGTGTAGACCAAGAATTCCCATCTAAAATTCAAACGGTTTCACCAACAGCAGATCCACAAACTAGCTTATTTACAGTTAAAGTTCCAGTGAGTAATCCCCAGAATGTCATTAAAGGTGGCATGAAAGCTACAGCCATGGTGACCATTGACTCTATTACAGATGCACTTGTTGTACCAAAGGAAGCCATTTTATATGAAGAAAGCGAACCTTACGTATTTATCGCCAAAGATAACCGTGTCACTCGTACTCCCATCTCGCTTGGTTTTGCAAGTGGCGATGTGTATCAAGTCGTTGAAGGATTAGCTGAAAAGGATGTCATTGTAACAGACGGAAAAGAACGTTTAAAAGACGGTGACACAATTAAAGAACGGAAAGAGTGATGAAAACAGCATGAAAATTGTAAAACTGTCTGTATTACGACCTATCGCGATGTCGATGGTCATTCTCTTCCTACTCATTCTCGGTGGAGTGAGTGTCCGTAATATGCCTGTTGACTTGTTTCCTGAGTTAACATTCCCTGTTGCCGCTGTCACAGCTACATATGAAGGGGCAGGACCTGAAGAGATTGAAAACTTACTAGCAAAACCACTCGAAAATTCAATGAGTACTATCCCAAACGTAGAAAGTGTCACTTCAATTTCTCAAAATGGAGGTCTTCTCGTTCTTGTATCTTTTAATTGGGGAACAGATATGGATTTTGCCACGCTTAGTATGCGGGAACGGGTGGATATGGCAAGAGAAGCTTTACCGGAAGGAGTGTCACTGCCCCGTGTAATGCGATTTGATCCAAGTGACCTCCCGATTGTACAGCTTGCTATCACTGATAAAGATGGCAACCTAGCAGATGTAAAACGCCTTGCAGAAGAAGACATTAAGCCTGCACTAGATGGGCTAGACGGTGTTGCTTCTGTTGGAATTTCTGGAGGGACAACTCAGGAAATTCAACTGACCATTGATCCACAAAAACTAACTGCTTACGGCTTAACACTAAAAGAATTACAGCAAATTATTGGGTCGGAAAACGTGAACCTTCCTGCTGGAAATGTAACAGATCAAAGTCAAAATTTTCCTATTCGTGTCACAGGAGAATTTTCATCCGTTGAAGAGTTAGCAGCATTGCCAATTCCAACTGCTTCTGGTGTCATCTCTTTAGAAAACTTAGGTGAAATTAAAGAAACATCTGCAGATGCCAGTCAGCTAAGTTATTTAAACGGAAATCCTGCCGTTGGTGTATCTGTATTAAAGCAGTCAGGCTCAAATACAGTATCGGTTGCTAAAAGTATCGAAAAAAGATTAGATAGTTTAAAGTCTCAATTACCTGACGACTTAAAAATTGACGTCATTTTTGATCAGAGTTTATTTATTAATCAATCCATTAAAGCTGTATCTTCAAACATGTTAATTGGAAGTTTGTTAGCATCAGCGATTTTATACTTATTTTTACGCAACTGGCGAAGCACACTGATTATTGGATTTGCTATTCCTATTTCCATCGTAACCACATTTATTTTTATGTACTTTAGTGGACAAACGTTAAATCTCTTAACACTAGGTGGACTTGCTTTAGGTATTGGGATGATGGTAGATAACGCGATTGTCATTCTTGAAAACATCTATCGGATGAGAAGCCAAGGACTATCTAAAAAAGAAGCAGCAATTAAAGGAACAGGACAAGTTGGAACGGCCATTATTGCATCCACTTTAACAACTGTTGTCGTATTCTTACCAATCGTCTTTGTTGACGGCCTAGCAGCTCAATTGTTTAAGCCGTTAGCACTTGTCATTTCATTTTCATTGCTCGCTTCCTTATTTACAGCTTTGATTATTGTTCCTTTGTTCTCTTCTCTTTTCTTAAAGCTAAAAAAAGAAGATCTTGCACGTATTGAAAATGAAACTGAAATGGAAGATGCTGAATCCAAAGAGAAGTTTTCAAAGTTGCGTCTTCGCTACCGAACAATCTTAGAAAAAGCATTGGATCATCCAAAGAAAACCATTGGAATTGTTGTGGCTGCCTTTTTACTTTCTTTTGCTGGCATCCCTTTTATTGGAACAGAATTTTTACCAGCACAAGACCAAAGCTACATTTCAGTTTCAACGAAGCTACCTGAAGGCACATCTCTTAACGCAACGTATGACACATCCGAAGAGATAAGAGAAACATTAAGTGATATAAAAGAGATTGATTTACTTTACGTTACAGTAGGAGGAACAAATAACTTCTCCCCTAGCGCTGGTGCTCAAACGAACCGAGCAAGTTATGATATTTTACTAAAACCTGTAAGTGAACGGTCTCGTTCAGATAAAGAAGTAGCCGAAGAAATTCGTACTCGATTAGCTGATATCCCAAATGTCGATGCAAGTGTTTCAGGTGGAGACTCAGGCTTTTCTGGTGATCCTGTTTCATTATCATTAACAGGCCCAGACATCGATGTACTTTCCAGCTTAGCCGATGAAACCATTGAAATCATCTCAAGAGTAGACGGTGTTCGTGAACCAGAATCAAGCTTTACAAATGGAAATCCTGAAGTCGTGATTAACATTGACCGTGAGAAAGCATCGCAATACGGGATTGGTAGTGCGCAAATTGCACAAACAGTTGCTGAAGCGACAAGAGGAGTTGTAGCTACTCGTATCGCTCGTGAGGGTGACGAATTAGATGTTCGCCTTCAATTAGAAGATCGCTACACATCTTCAACCGAAGAGCTAGAAAATTTATTGATTAAATCACCAACAGGTACAACTGTCCCTCTTCAAGTAGTTGCTGAAGTTTCACGTGGACAAGGTCCTTCACAGATTACGAGAAAAGATCGACTTCGTGAAATTAACGTCACAGCTGATATTATTGGACGTGACTTAGGAAGTGTCACAAAAGACGTAGAAAAAGAATTAAAAGAGAAATTATCACTCCCTAACAACCAATACAAAGTTACGTTTGGTGGACAAAATGAACAAATGAATGACGCATTCTTTAAACTTTCACTGGCTCTTGCTTTATCTGTTGTCCTCGTTTATATGGTGATGGCCGGACAGTTTGAATCCTTTTTCTATCCGTTTGTTATCATGTTCTCTGTCCCACTTACGTTTATTGGAATCATGTTCGGTTTACTCGTGACCATGCAACCTCTAGGTGTAGGATCACTAGTAGGTGTGCTTATTTTAACAGGGATTGTCGTTAATAATGCCATCGTGTTAATTGATTACTTACAACAATTGAAGAAAGAGGGTTATCCATTAAAAGAAGCAATTTTAATTGCTGGTCCTACTAGACTACGACCAATTTTAATGACAACACTCACAACCATTTTAGGATTAATTCCATTAACACTTGGTATTGGTGAAGGAACAGAAGTACAACAACCAATGGCCATTGTTATTGTGTTTGGTCTAGGATTCGCAACACTTATCACACTTATTTTCATTCCAGTTGTTTATTACTTATTTGAACAACGTCGTTTACGAAAAATAGAAAAAAGAGAGCTCTCAATGGAGGATTAAGAATCCTGCTATCAGAAAAAGGGATTGATGGAGAATGAAATGGAACCAACTTGCACTAACGCTTGTTTGTTGTATCAGCCTCATTATTGGTACAACAACGAGTCGAGCAGAAGCACCTAATAATGTAACGTATATTGCGCTAGGTGACTCATTAAGTGCTGGAATCGGGGCAAGCGAAGTGAATTATCTTCGCACCCCTGCTTTTGTTCCACAGTTTGTGAATTATTTGCGCAAAACCAACTCTGTATATGTTGAGAATCACAGTGTTCCAGGCTTAACAACCTCTGGACTCTATTCATTTTTAACACAAAATCAAGGAATTCAGAATAAGCTAAAAACCGCCAATATCATCTCTATTTCAATTGGTGGAAATGACTTTCTAAGAGAAATTCGTTCAAGTGAACAAGTTGAAGTCGATGACTTTAAACAGAGGGCTGAAACGATTTATGACGATGTTACAAAAATTGTTCGTTATGTAGAGTCGTTAAATAAAGATGCTACAATCTTATTGTTTGGCCTTTATTCTCCTTATGGAAGCACTCATCAATATGAAGAAGTAAGTCAGCTGATTTTAAAAGACTATCATCTACTTCTACAAAATTTACAGAATGAACATGTTACCGTGATTGACCCTCATGCTCCTTTCATTGGAAAGGAATTAGAACTGACACATATCGAAAAAAATGATATTCATCCAAATGATGAAGGATATAAAATTTTAGGCAATTTGCTTATTGAAGCATACGAAAATAGCAGGTGAACATTCACCTGCTATTTTCGTTTTCCGCCAACTTTCCGCCATCCTACTTGCATATAATTAGAGTGATCAACATGCTCATTTTGATTTTTACCTCTTATCAACTTCTCCCCTATCCCGTTTGCGATTACTCCCATTAAGGCCGTACTTCCAATCACCAACACTGCAACTAATACAAAATCAACCATATAAGCACCGATGTTACTCACCTCCTTTATTTGTCGTAAAGTTTGCTTTTATCTACACAGTAATAGAATGTAATTGATTCTGCTCTAGATTGCTCGCTTTCCGAGGGGTGTGCGGTAAGCCCTCCTCTTCGCAAGCTCCTGTGGGGTCTTACCTCCACTGCTCCCACTGGAGTCTTGCATCTTCCGCTCAAACCAATCACAATTCAGTCATTATCTTTGAAGAAATAAATATACATATACCTTCTAAAAATCCCCTCTAACCTTTTCGATTCTCACTTAATGACTTTGAACCTTTTAATAGCCTCAAGAAACAAGCAAAAGAGGTGAATTTTCTACCGGGCCTATCAACCTCATCAAATGAAAACAAAAGCTTTCCTCAATGTTTTTGACAAGGACAGGAGTTTTCCTCCTTCAATTTTTTAAAAAATAAATGTTTAAATAATAGAATGAAGGGTATATAAAAGTTGGACGTTAAATGGTCTATGCAAAAAGCACCTCTATTCTTTCCCTTCTCTATCCACTAGTTGTTATAAAAAAACCCTTATTGACAGATAGTGGGACTGACCCCATAAAGTGAGACAAATAAAAAACACCTTTAAGTTGAAAACTGGGT
>NZ_QFRU01000009.1 GCF_003184905.1 Bacillus sp. CGMCC 1.16541 | reverse complement strand
ACCCAGTTTTCAACTTAAAGGTGTTTTTTATTTGTCTCACTTTATGGGGTCAGTCCCTAGACACCTAATCTAACATTTTTGGGGTTTTTGCTTCAACTTCGCTTCATTAACGTTCTATTATGTTACTTAATGAAAAAAGACAGCGTATTAGCCGTCTTTTTTTAACTTACATTGGCATCATGATTTAAAATACGAAAAGCTTCTTTGGCATTTTTATAAATGCCTAACTTCTTTTCATTTATAAGGAGTTCCCATTTATGATGTTGTGCAGAATAACGATCAGCATGATCTTTTAGATGTGGAACCTTTATGGAGATTTGTTTTCCATTCTTTTTAAAGCGATAACCAATATAGCATAGTTCTGAGTCACTTTCTTCTGAAAATAATTCAATCGGTGAAACGCCATATTCTTTTTCAAACAACCCAATCAATCGTTTTTTATCGTTATAGACGGTCTCCCAACTTAAAAACACCATCTTACCAACTCCTTTTCATCAAGTTTACTTACAGTATGTACACGTATCCTTTATTGATATACTCTCCTTTACAATGAAAGAACAGTAATTCTATTAGATTGTAAAAAGGATTTTTCGACAACAAACGAGAAGTAAGTGAAAACGCAAGATTAAATGGAGTTGATACAGATGAAAGTTGTTTCTCTATGTCCGAGTAATACCGAACTGCTTGCCTATTTAGGATGCCTTGATTTGTTAGTAGGAGTTGATGATTATTCAGATTGGCCTAAAGAAGTAAAGCACTTACCAAGAGTTGGGCCTGATTTAACGATTGATCTGGATGCTGTTGAAAAGCTTGAGCCCGACCTTATTCTTGCTTCTTTAAGTGTCCCTGGGATGGAGCGTAATATCGAAGAGCTAGAAAAACGAAAGCTTCCTTATATCGTTTTGAACCCTAATTCCTTGGATGAAATCGCACAGAGTCTTCTCGTAGTAGGTGAGGCTTTAAGTGTAAAAGAACAAGCAGAAACGATCGTAGAAGCCTATAATGACACCTTACATACATATCGACAGTTAGCAAAAGAAATCTCTAAAAAACCCACACTTTATTGGGAGTGGTGGCCCAAACCGGTTTTTACTCCAGGTTATGTGAATTGGTTAACGGAAATAAGTGAATTAGCTGGTTGTGTGAATGTTTTTAGCGATATACAAAAAGAAAATGTACAGAGTGACTGGGAAGAAGTGAGAAGACGTAATCCTGATCATATTTGTCTAGCTTGGGTAGGGGTTCAAACAAACAAAGTAAATCCAACCATTGTCTATAAGCGACCTCATTGGCAAACTATGCATGCAGTTAAAAATCAATCGATTCATGTTTTAGAAGAATGGTTATATTGCAGACCATCGCCAAGACTGTTAACGGGTTTGCACAAGTTAGCCTCCTTGATTCATCCTAACGTTTTTCCAGCTTTTAAGGGTGAAGACATTTTACTAAGTATAATGAAAAGAACATCATCATGTCATAAGACTAAATAGCCATATATTTTAAAGGAAATGTTGAATGAAAAGGAGAATAAAGTCTTTATATACCATGTACTCCTTAAAGCGCCGATTTTACTGACTTTATATAAATTGTATGAACGATTCTAACTGTTTCTTCTATTATTTAGCAAGTAAATATAAAATGACTCTTCACAAATCGTACAATATATGATTGACTTATCACAGGTATTTAAAAACTAGTAAGTAGAAAGAAAAACTCTAGAGGAAATCAATAGTGGGTATTTGCGTCTTGCTATTGTACAAGCAGTTTAAATCGTATTAAAAAAGGGATGGCGCTTGCTTGGAATAGAAGCTCCTCATGAAATAGAGAGAAGGAGGAAAATAGATGTATGTCCAAGGCGTACTACACCAATTAAGCGTAGCTATTTCAACAGTCTTAACAATGATGGAAGAATTAAGTGAGGAAGAATTAGATCAAGGTCCAATTCAAGGAAAACGGTCAATGAGGGAGTTATTATCTCATTTATCGCTTGTTATAAAAGCAGATTACCTCATCTCAACAGAAGCAACCGAAGAGGAAATGGGATATTTTTACGCAACGCATTCTCCTACGACGTTAAGTGAAATGAAAACAACGTTAAAAGAAGGATATAAAGAAGTAGCGCTTACGTATCACCGGATGACAGATGAAATGCTTCAAGAGAAAAAAGAGGCTTATTGGGGCGTATCTTATACTCGTTTTGACTGGTTGTTAGAGATTATGAATCATTTTTATCATCACCGTGCTCAATTTCATTTATATCTGGTATTGAGTGAAAAAGACCCTGATATTCCGCTTTTTGAATAGCGTTATTGTCGTAATTATCTTATTTTTTATAATCAGGCATTTTCTTTATATTTGTAAATATGTTTAATTAACGAACATGAATTTTATGTCGTGATACGAAGAAAAGGAGCCTGAATATGAAGGTGAAATCATTGTATGTTCAAAAAAATAATGTGGTTACCTGTACGTTAGATATGACTATTAGAGAAGCGCTAGAAGTTTTAACAACAAGTGGTTATCGCTGTGTACCAGTTGTAAGTGGAGTGGAGTTTGTTGGGCTTGTATACAAAATTGATGTGAAGGAATATCTGTATGAACAAAATGGTTCAATGGATGACTCGATTCAAAAAGTGATGTCAGATTCAGACGCCTTTGTCTGTCCCAACACATCATTTGTTAAAGCGCTTTTAACGATTAAACGATTACCCTTTTTAGCTATTGTGGAAAATAAGCAATTGCTAGGAATCTTAACACACTCTAAAGTGATGGAAGTGCTAGAAGATGCTTTAGGTGTGAAAACAGGAGGCATTCACTTAACGATTGCAGGCACAGACCGAAAAGGGTCACTTCACTCGTTATTAGATGAGCTGCGAGCTTTTAATATTGAAGGAGTACTTTCATTAGATAACGGAACTAAACTGTTTCGCCGTACGTCGATTACGTTGCCGCTTTCTACATCCAAAGAAGACATCGAGGCAATCATCCGAAAAGTAGAGCACAAAGGGTTTCGTGTCATTGATCAAGAAACGATTAATCATGATTGAACAACAAATGACAGAAACAGCCTAAAAAGGCCGTCAGTATACAATGAATACCTATTCTGACGGCCGAAAAAGCTTATTATTTTGTATGAAGTGGTTTTAAGCTTTCTTCAATTGCTTCGCGTTGATGTTCAAGATAAGGTGGTAATGCTAACTTCTCACCTAAATGTTCAAATGATTCATCATTTTCAAATCCTGGTCCATCAGTAGCAAGTTCAAATAAAATACCATTTGGATCACGGAAATACAATGAACGGAAATAATAACGTTCAACAAATCCAGAGTTAGGTAGATTGGCTTCAGTAATAAATGTTACCCATTTTTTTAATTCCTCAGCATCTTCTACACGCAGGGCAACATGGTGAACACTCCCACGACCAGGACGCTCCAACGGTAAATCTTTGCGACCTTCAAGATGAATCTCTGCACCGGTTCCTCCTTCACCTGTTTCAAAAACACGAATTGGATCCTGATTAAGCACCGGAGACGGATAACTTCTTGTTTCTTGATACCCTAGTAGATTTGTTAAGATGTGTGCGGTTTGTTCTGAACGGTATACTGTCAATCGTACGGGACCTAAACCAAGAATACCATACTGTTTAGGAATTGGACTTTTGTTCCAAGGAGTTCCACCCTTTACCCCGCTATTTTCTTCATCAGAAACAAGTGCTAAGCGTTGTCCTTCAAAATCACGAAAAGTTAAGACAGCACGTCCTGTTTCATATGAGATTTCATCATGATTGATGCTATGTTGTTCAAAGCGTTCTTTCCAATATAAAAGAGAAGCATCATTTGCAACACGGAGAGAAATCGTGGAGATACTATTTGTACCAGGGTATGTTTGACCTGCATTTGGAATTTCAAAGAATGTTAGATCTGTACCAGGATTACCCCGCTCATCTGCATAAAATAAATGATAAACGGATGTATCATCTTGGTTGACAGATTTTTTAACTAAGCGCAGACCTAATAGTTGAGTATAAAATTCATAGTTCTTTTGAGCATTAGCAGTAATAGCTGAAACATGATGGTGTCCTTTTAACGGCTTTAAATCCATGATAGATAGCCTCCTTCTGGATATGTTCTTACTTTATAGTATAATCAAAAAATACCCTCCATTCAAGATATATCAATTTGAGACTTTTGGTGAATGGTTAATATATGGTACGATTAATACAAGTTGGTTAAAATACGTCGTAAGTGGTGTAAAATGTAAATGTACAGACAAATTAGGAAGTGTAATAGAATGAATATTAAGCAAATTAATGAGAAGCTAAAAAATCATACCCCTCAGCTTTTAGGTGCAGAAACATTTAAGCACTTTTCTGTATTAGTCCCGCTCGTTGAAAAAGCCGATGGTCTTCATGTTTTATTTGAAGTCAGAGCGTTTAACATGAGGAGACAGCCAGGTGAAATTTGTTTTCCAGGTGGTAAAGTAGATGAAACCGATAAAGACGAAAAGTACACTGCAATACGTGAAACGATGGAAGAACTTCGCATTACGAAAGAGCAAATTATGCATGTTCAACCGCTTGACTATATGATTTCACCATTTGGTACAATTATTTATCCATATGTCGGAGTGTTACACAAAGTGTCTTCTTTCACCCCTAACCAAGCAGAGGTCGCTGAAGTGTTTACCGTCCCTCTTGAACATTTTAAACAGACCCCACCTGAACGTTATAGCGTACAATATGAAGGTAAACCTGAATCAACGTTTCCGTTTCACCTCATTGCAAATGGAGAAGAGTACAATTGGCAAACAAGAGCGATGGAAGAGTATTTTTACTATTATAAAGACAAAGTAATCTGGGGGCTAACCGCACGAATTTTACATCATTTTTTAGAAGTCATTGAGTCATAAAAAAAGAGCGTCAACACATGTAAAAGTTGACGCTCTTTTTTTAACTATTTCCATCTAAACTAGTTCTCTAGTAGTGCATAACTTTATCAATCTCATGAAAAAAGATGTGTTTTTTAAAAAATATTCATATATCGGCTAAAATTCTACTAGTTTTAATAGCTAACATCTGTAAATTCTTATATAATATTGAAATTGTAAGGTGTTTGAAATAATTGTGATAAAAATGACATAAAAGAGAAATCAAAGTCAGGATAAGGGGGACCATATGAAAAAAATTCTAGGGTCACTTTTAATTGTTTCGGTTTCGTTAAATGCATATTTTGCTTATGATATGTATGAAGACCATTCACTTCCTAAACAAGTAGAAGCGACAAAGCAAATTAGCGAAGAAATTATCGAAGAAGTCGTAGAGGAAGTGCCAAAAGCTCTTGTTCCAACTCCTGCGAATTATACATATCAGCTAAAAGATTCGCGAACAGGCCAAGTGATTCAACAATACGATCCCATTCATTTTAACGATGAAAAAACGTACAAAGCAGATATTGAAAAGTTGGCGAAAGAATTGGCAAAGCAATATGATCAACCGATGAAGAATGTAAAGTTAGATAGTAATGGACAGCTTGTTGGTGGACAAAAACGAGTTGTTTTAAAAGAGAAAGAATTAATGGAGAATTTACGCAGTTTAACGTTAGAGCGTTTTGACGTAGCCGTACCAATCTATGAAACTGCACCAAATATAACAGCGGAAAACGTACGAGGCATTAACGAAACGGTTATTGGTACGTACACAACCAAATTTAATGCAGGTGATACAGGACGTACACGGAATATTGAACTATCTGCTCAAGCCATTCAACAGGTTGTGTTAGGACCCGGTGATTCTTTTTCTTATAATGAAGTAGTTGGAGAGCGCACAGCTGAAAGAGGTTATCAACCCGCACCTGAAATTATTGAAAAAGAGTTGGTAATGGGCATTGGCGGAGGAATCTGTCAAACATCTTCTACTTTGTTTAATGCTGTAGACGAAGCAGGATTAAAAACAACGACTCGTACTCACCATTCAAAAGAAGTAGGGTATGTACCTGCAGGACGTGATGCAACTGTTTCCTGGGGTGGACCTGATTATAAATTTATGAACGATAAAGACTATCCAGTCATTATAAAAACCATCATGAATAAAGCGCAAGGTACATTAACCGTTGAAGTGCGTACTGCTCAGCGCTACTTATAAGAAAACCGCTCATTAAACATGTTTAGTGAGCGGTTTTTTGGCATAGTTCTTTATAGTTACACATTTCACAACGAAACGTGTTTGTTGTTTGCAAAAACTGTGATAATGCAAGTGGTTCATTTGTTTCGCTATCCTTTTGATATTGCCTCATGTATTGTATACTTACTTTCATTTGTTCATACATACCATCAATCTCATTCTTTGTGAGTTGATACGTATGACACCCACCTGTTAACAAGTATTCGTTTCGAATCTCAATGTCTTCAATTGCCACATCTAACTCTCTTATTAAATAAAGAGCATAAAGAGCTAATTGTCCAACATCATCTGCTGATTTCTTTCCGGTTTTCCAATCAATAATGACCCACTTGTTCCTTGCAGCATCTTGATACATTAAATCTATGACCACATACACTTTCACACCCTCAATTTCCATGAAACGAAATCGTTCGGATTCACATTTGTGCACATCTTTTGTTTTCACAATTTCTTGAAAAGATTTACTTGTTAAAAAGTGTTTCAAGCAGGCGTTCAATTTTTCATGGATGTTCTCAATCTCTTTTTCAGATAACTGATCGTAGTAATAAATTTCATGTAGCATATGGTAGTGATTCGGTTTTTTTAACCATTGCTGCTTTTGATCTTTAGATTGTAAAAAGATGCGTCGTAATTGCAAGCGAATGCGGTGTTCAAGTTCAGCTTCGTGAGGAATCACACCCGTTTTTAAAAAGTCTTCAATAACGTATTCAATTTCTTCGTGAACAAGTTGACCAAATAAAGCAGGAAGATTGCTGAGCTTTTTTAATCGATAGGCATCTTTTGAAAGAGAAGGACTTGTCGATAGCCACCCATTATGAGAGAGGTAATAATGATAGGCATACTTTTTTGCACATTCCATTAACATGTTATGACGGGAATAAGACCATGAAAAATCAGGAAACGCTTTGACTTCAAACAAGAAATTCACGTCCTTTTCATTTTTGGTGGGAAGCATGGTCGTGGTGTGCAGTTTTATTCTCTTTATATAAATACGAGAAACATGCCCCTTATCCTGTATATTTCAACGCTTTCTTAAGAGGAAAAGTCATTTTTATAAAAAGTTTTAAAAAGAAGTGATCCATTTCTTCATCTCCTCCGTTTAGTAATGGTATATCTCCTTCTCGTCATCTTTTCTTTTGCTTTACCATAGAATGGATAGAGCTTCTGTAAAAAAACAGAAAAGAAGGTGCAATCGGATGCATATTCAAATTGATTTGTTGACGCAACTCACATATGAAGACATTCATTTACTTTTACAAGAAAGCTTAGAGGAAGGCTATGCATTTGTTGATCGCTTAACCAATGAATACTTTAGCGGCATTAATCGTTTCACCAATCGAGGTGAAGCGTTGTTTGGTGTATATAATGAAGAGGAACAATTAATTGCTATTGGAGACATCAATAGAGATTCTTATTCTAAAGAACCACAAGTTGGTCGAATGCGAAGATTTTATGTAAAGAAAAGTGTACGTCGAAAAGGAATTGGAACGGAACTAGCGGAAACGATTTTGGATTACGCTCAATATTATTTTTCTACGATTGTGATACATACAGATTCAGATGAAGCAGCTTCTTTTTATCAATCGCTGGGATTTGTTCAAACATCGTATTATGAAAAGTCATCGCATGCGTTTCATTTTGCATAAGTAGGTTACGAACCACTTACTTCTTGTTTATTGAAGAGGTCTTTTTTTTTGTGTGTAAAATCCTTTATCATACTAACGCAAGATAACACTATCTTATCGAGCGTTAGTATGATAAAGTAAAAGAATGATAGGAAAACTAATATTTTATTCCATTATATGGATTTTTTATAAAGTGATGCTGAAAAACGACTTCTTTAAATAGGGTAAATTTTAGTTTTTACATACTTGGTAATATGATAGGTATCAAAACAGAGAAAGTTTAAAATAGAAGGGTTTATTGCGTTTTGAAGAGATTGGGTTTATTTTACATATTTTTTCATAAAAGTAGGTGAATCAAATGGATTTAGTCAATCAATCTAATTTCTTAAAGCAATCATCAACATCATTTCAACAACTAAAAAATGAGTTTCATTCTCGTCAATTTATTAACGAAGAAAATGATTTGGATTTAACTCACGCAACTGACGAAGAATTTGTTGATTTGTTTTTTTCATTAAAAGTATTACGAAAGTCATTATCTCCACATACCATTCGTGCGTACAATCAAGACATGCGAAACATCCTACACTTTTTTTATGAACAAAAAATTTCGTTAAAAGAAATTGGATTTATGGAAGTAAAACTGTTTAACCGAGTAATGACTGAAAAATATGCCAACCGGTCTGCCGCTCGAAAACTAGAGTTTTTTAAGCGACTGTTGGAGTTTGGTCATCAAACGCATTTTTATCCGACCTTGTATACAACATGGATTGAAAAGCCAACGATTGCAAAAGGACATTACAGTGATAAAAAAGAAGAGCGAAAAAATCGTACAGAATTTCGAGAGCTAACAGAACGAGAAGCTGAAGTGATTGTTCGAGGTCTCGAAGGTGTAGTAAGAGTGTCGACATACAAAGAACAATATCAATTACGAAATCGGTTAATCGGAAAACTACTCTATTTAAGTGGCCTTCGTTCGAGTGAACTCCTTAGCTTAAACTGGGGGAGTTTTCGAGAAGATCGACGTGGGAATGTTATTGCTGATGTTATTGGGAAAGG
Organism: Bacillus sp. CGMCC 1.16541; assembly: GCF_003184905.1. Classification (GTDB taxonomy): domain Bacteria; phylum Bacillota; class Bacilli; order Bacillales; family Bacillaceae_H; genus Priestia. The sequence goes on along the minus strand of NZ_QFRU01000009.1, from coordinate 147,719 downwards.
GAAGAAAGAACGGACGATTCCCATCTTTAAAGAAGTAGAAGAAAGTTTGCGAGATTATCGAAGGACGTTAGGAGAGAGTGTAGATTTTTCTCCTTTTGATACAACGCCTTTGTTTTATCGAATCAAAGATTACTATCGAAGCGGTCGAAAAGAGCGTTTATCTTATACGACATTATATCGAGTAGTGAAATCAGCGGTCTATTACGTTCAAGGAAATTCATCCATTTCACCGCACTGGTTTCGACACAGTTTTATTACAAATAGCTTAGCAAAAGATGTGCCGCTAGCAGTTGTCAAACAAGTAGTGGGTCATTCATCCATTGCGACAACAAACGTCTATTTGGAAAAACTACAAGAAGAAAGTGTGTATGATGCATTTCGTCAATCTGGCTACCGATAAAAGTTACTATAATATAATTATGTAAACTAATAAATAGAAAGGATTAATAAATGAGTAAATCTTCTATTCTTTCATTTTTGTTTTCTCAAAGTTTATTTATTGGATTCATCCCAATTTTGACACCGCTCTATTCTTATTTACATCCTATGGTCTTTTTTGTTTTATGGATTTGTTTCACAGGGTTTGTTACATATATCGTGTATGCAGTTAGAAACGAAACCATCACTATGTCGTATCGAGTATTTCTTGTTTTAATAGGAGTATATACAATTGGACTACTCATATTATTATTTAACCGACCAAGTGAACAGCAATATGGAAACATGAACCTCATCCCATTTGCGACCATTACGCTTTATCTTTCTGGTGCAGCAAATCCTCTTGTGGCATTCTACAACCTTGCTGCTAACATCGGTCTATTCGTTCCGTATGGGTTATGGGGAAGAAGGAGCAACCAATCAACATTCGTTGTTTTAATCATAACAATTGTAACCATCTCAGTCATTGAACTTACACAGTATTTGACGAAACGAGGGAGTCTGGATGTAGATGATTTATTATTAAATGTGATAGGCGTATTTGTTGGCTATGTTTTCTATCCACTCTTTTATAAAGTAGTTCGCATCACGTAAATGATTGAATGTAGAAGGAATATAAAGTGGGGGCTAGTAATAACAACGTCTAAAGCTCAGAGCCGTTTTGTACTCTGAGCTTTAGACTTATTTTATAAAAAAAGGCTTAATAAATCATTAAGCCTTTTTTATGATTGACTTATTCTTGTTTTGTAACGAAAAGGACTGAGGAGATCTTGATACGTAGCTGTGAAGAATCATTCCAATGATAACAAATGCAATTCCAACCCAAGAAATGACGGATGGCAAAGACATTGATAAAAAGAGTACTTCTCCAGCAAGAGTAAATAAAACAGCAATTGATTGCGTTGCTTCAACAGCTCCTAATTTTGACATATCACCTCGAACCAAATCAGTTGCTTTAAAGAACAAAACTGTTGCGATAACTCCTGAACAAAGAGCAACCAAAAATGATTGAGTGAGCTGATTCGAACTTGGTAATCCATCTGTCATCCAGGCATAAACGGAAAGAACAATCCAAAGTGGTAAACTAGCAATTGTCATACCTAAAACTCGCTCATAAGCATCTAACCGACCATCGCATACTTCCATCATTTTGCGGTTTCCGAGTGGATAAGCAAATGAAGCGAGAAGAACTGGCATAAACCCTAACAACATATCTGATACAGAAAGAGACGTAGCGCGTTCTACTTGCATCAACACAATCCCTAATAAGATCATAAGCGACATCACTAATCCTTTATAAGGGATCTTACCTCTTACTTTAATGGCTCCATTCTTTGTTTGAATCGTTTCATAAAAGAAAGGAACAAGTAATGAGCCGGAAATAATGGTGATCTGCCATGTGCCCGCTGTTAACCAGCCAGGTGAATACGCAGCTGCAAAACATAATGGGGCATAAAACAGCCCAAATCCGATAAAACTCCACCATAGCCATTGAAGAGGCTGTTCTTTCATGACTGCAAACATCGTACGCATCTTTTTTCTTGCTACGACCATGATCACTAATAAGGGAACCATAAAGAAGTAACGCAACGAAGCACTCCAAAGCCAGTTCCCTCCTAATAATTCCATTGATCGATTTAAAATAAAGGTAAACGCAAAAAAGAAGGCTGCGCAAACCCCTAATAAAATAGGTTTCACAAAGCTCACCTCTACTTAATTGGATAAATTTCCATACTCTCACTATATCACTTGAATATATCCTTGTAACCTAGTACTATTAGAATTATTTTATTTTTTCAACAATTGGAGGAACAAAAGATGATTAAAGCAATTTTTTTTGATTTAGATGACACGTTATTATGGGATCAAAAGAGTGTCAAAGAAGCGTTTAGAGCAACGTGTACATATGCAAGTGAAAGATATCATATTGATGCAGAAAAATTGGAAGAAGCGGTTCGAGAAGCAGCACGAAAGTTATACGCTTCCTATGAAACATATGAGTTTACACAAATGATTGGAATTAATCCATTTGAAGGACTGTGGGGAAACTTCTTAGATGATGAAGAAAACTTTCGTAAAATGAAAGACATCGTCCCTACATATCGTAAAGAAGCTTGGAATAAAGGGCTACAAACTTTAGGAATCAACGATGAAGCATTGGCTTACGAATTAGCTGAGCGTTTTCCAATGGAACGTCGCAACAATCCGTTTGTTTATGATGAAACGTTTCATGTACTAGATGAGTTAAAAGGAAAGTACCAATTGCTCTTGTTAACAAATGGTTCTCCAGATTTACAAAACACAAAGTTAGAAATCACACCTGAAATTGCACCTTATTTTGATCATATCGTTATTTCAGGGGCATTCGGTCGTGGTAAACCAGATCCAACCATTTTTGAACATGCGCTAGACAAAATGAATGTGGAAAAAGAACAAGTATTAATGGTTGGAGATAATTTAATGACAGACATATTAGGGGCATCTCGTGTAGGGATTAAATCAGTCTGGATTAACCGTCATTACAAAGAGCGAAATGAAGTTATCCCAACCTATGAGATTACACATTTAGAAGAGTTGTATTCTATTTTAAAAGACTTAGGATAAAAAAGAACACAGCAAAAAAAAGACGAAATCGCGTAATGGATTTCGTCTTTTTCATTAAGCGCCTCCAGAAGATGAAGCCGCACTTGCTGCTGTGATCGTTGCAATCATCGCTGCTTGCTGTGCTTGAATGATTGTTTCCATGATTGTGTACATCTTTGTTTCTACTAAACTTGGATCATCGATTTTTTCACTAAGCACAAAGCTTGTGGCCATCATAAAGTTAATATCTTTGTACCATTTAAACGCTTTCTCGTTATTTAAATATGTAGTGAGCTGCTGAATGGTTTCAATGTCACTTATAGGATCATCTAAAGTCGCCATCATGCCAAGAGAAGCATAATGCATTGGCTTAACCTTAACATCTCTTTCTCGAAAGCGACGTTGAATGTCGGCAGTTCGCTCGACTAACCGATCTTGATGGTTTAGTAAAGATAGGATATGACTTAGAAATTGAAGGTCGTTTCCTTTTCGAAATCCGTTCGTGTGCAAAGCATCATACATGACTTCAATATCATGAAGAAGGGAATCAATCTCTTTGTCTTGAGTAGACAGCAAGACGGCTAGCGGATAATCACTGCTTGATGTAAGAAAGAAGTGTTTTTTACGCATTCCTTTATAAATGTGAAATGAGCGTTCGATTTGGTGTTGGTAATCATGTTCCGACTGATAGTGTGTCATTAAGATTAAAGTAGAAATGTACGTAAATACATTACGAGTGAATCCACCTTTTATGAGTTCTTCATAAAGGGACAAAAAGTGATGAAACGATTTCTCAGGTTGTTGTGTACGAATATCTAACATTGCCGCTATTGTAAATCGCTCTTGAGATTTTAAAGTAGAGAACGTACTCACTTCATTTTTAATATAGTCACTTAAACGGCTATATCTTTCTAAATCAAACGAGCGTTTATTCATCACATATATGGATGCAACCATCATGAATGTACGAGAATCAGCAAAGCTCCATTTGAACTTCTTCTTCAATTGTGTATAAATATCTTCGTAGAGAGTGACCTTTTCTGTGTATGTATTCAAATTCTTCACTCCATTTCTTTTATTTGTACCTTATATACGATCAATGAAGCGAATAAGTTTCATTTTTTGGAAAAAGCGGAGACATTTATAAATGATAAGGAATCAATTATAAACAAAAAACTAACCATAGAAAACGCCAAGGTTAGTTTTTTCGCTTCTGAATTTCTTCTGTTACAACAAATGCTAAATCGTCATTTCCAAACAGTGACAACACGCCGAGAAGCGTTTGATCTGCGACTTCTCCCGCTTCTTCTTTTGGTACAGTTAAGTCAACCGCATGTAAGAGAGCGGGGTTTTTATCTTGGCTCGGATAAGCACGCGTATACAGTTCAATGGGATCTAAGTCATGATTCACACACCACTGTGCAAATACAAGAATCATCATCTCTTCATCACGTTGATAATTCGCAATAATTTGTTGTTCCATTTCTTTTTGATTCATAGTGTAAAGCTCCTTTTTACGTATGTATATCTTTTATTATAACATATACGTTGTATGATAAAGAGAATGAACCATACTAGTCAATGAAAGGAGTGGTGGTGATGAATCAAGTGAAAGACTATATCAAGCACAATCTAGATATTTTATTTGTTGGGTTTAATCCAAGTTTAGTATCTGGAGAAACAGGTCACCATTTTGCAAATCCTCGCAATCGCTTTTGGACGATTTTACATAAAGCAGGGATCACACCTAGAAAATACGATCCATCGGAAGATTATAAGTTACTTGATTTAGGATATGGGCTAACAAATATTGTGATGAGACCTACAAAAGAAGCGGCAGAGATCACAAGAGAAGAATATGAAGAAGGAAGACAACAGTTAAAGGAGAAAATCGCTCTTTATCAACCTAACATTGTTTGTTTTGTGGGGAAAGGAGTTTATTTGGAGTACAGTAAGCAAAAAAAAGCTCCCTGGGGCGTGCAAGTAACATCAATTGTTCCTAACGTTATTGACTTCGTTGCTCCGTCTTCAAGCGGACTCGTGCGAATAAAATTAGATGAAATTGTTCACCTTTATTCCCAGTTACCTGCCTTAGTGCAACAAGTTAAAAAGAAATCATGAGAGGGATTTCAAGCTTTGTATAGAATATACATGCGAAAAAGGTGGAAGGGAGAACAATAAAAATGAAAAATGAGGTAATCATTAGGCTTGCTGAAGAAAAAGACATTATAATGAATTTCATGGTTTTTTGAATTTGAAGTAACAAAGTATGAACTGATTAGGACTCTTTTAAAAGAAGGAAAAACGAATGAAGAGATTGTTAAAAAAGCACATTCAAGCTTTTATGAATTGGATCAAGTGAAAAAACAACTTAATCAATATGATGGGAAATTTAAATGGGAATTGCAATAAATAACATTTATAAGTGAAGCAATGGACCTTTAGAAACGAAAAAATGAAGTTGAAAAAAGCAAGCTTTTGATTATGCTTGCTTTTTTATAGCGTAATACCTTACGTTTTACATTTCAGTTATTACGTTGTAACTCACAAGTAACTTATCCTTTAAACAAACTCCATTTTGTATGAATAGGAACTAGTTCTTCTTCGTCTTCGTCGTACTCATACAAACCACGTTCTTTTAAATACTCCACAAAATATAACTCTGCTTCTTTACGTTCATCATACGGCTTTATAGATAAAACAAATCCTAATTTATGTTGTTGTTCATTCTCGACACCAGATATGTAGGCTTTTACGTTATGTTGCAGAAATAGCTCTTTAGCGGGAATGATTAACTCTTTAATAAATTTAGAAACTAATTCCATCTCAAAATCAAAAGTAAAGCGCTCGATCTTCTCTAAATCTGCGAAAACCACACCGATAAAGGACGTATTATGTATTTCATATTCTTTTGTTTTTTCTTCCCAATCAATATGCCCAATTTCTTTTAAGTAGTTAATGAAGTATCCTAATCCTTCACGTTTACTAAATGGCTTTGTAGAAAGGACCAATCCTAATTTTTTATACTTAGGAAGATACGCACATGATAGAAAAGCAGGAACGTCATGTTGAGCAAATACATGACTCGTACCTTGTAATAACGCATCAAGCACGTGATGGGTAATTTTCATACTTTTACGAGGAAAGTAATATTCATTTTTTAAGATCTCATTCTTATCTGCGAATGTTGCACCGATGAAGCCAGTATTTGAAAGAGTAGGGGGGAGCTTCTTTTTATTTTTCTTCTGATTTGCAGCCACTAAAAAGTACTCCTTTCTGTTCGTTCTATGAAGATTTATCGAACATATGTTCTGATTATATGTTTATCATACAGAAGCTTGGACGAAATGTAAAGAGAGGAAAGAAGATTTTTTCAAAAAGAAATGAAAGGAAAAAGTACTCAGCGGAGCAAAGGGAGGGAGCGGGGCACACGAAAAAGGTGATAGCATGTAACTTGCTATCACCTTAACTAATATCTATAAACTTAGCGAGCTTCTGTTAAAGCTACCATTTCTTCTTCTTCTAAATCTATATGACAATCCATCGTGTGAATCGTTTTGTCTTCATGATTTCCGTAATAAATCGTAATATTCATGGTTATCGCTCCTTTAATGAATAAGATTCATTGGATCTAATTATGTACGTAGTTTAATTAGTATTTATTATACAACAATCCAGTATTCACCACAATAGTAAAGTATGTATATAAAGGATAGATGTAATCACGAGATAAATAAGTAATAGAATTTTTATCCAATATAATGGCTTTTATTACAAAAAATACGAGGTTATAACAATTAATTATGAATAATTATCCAAAAACAAGAGGTTAGACGCTGTGTATTTTATATTTTAATTTGTTCAATTAAATCATAATGTAAAGAATGACTTTATGATTATCGTATTATTATGTTAACTAGAAGAGAATGTTATTGAACACATCACCAGATCAAACTGTTGGTTTATCAAGTGAATACTACTTAGACGTTTGAGTTGTTTTGGATCTATTTTAAAGTGATGGTTCATTAGACACCAGCAGTTACTTTAGATTGTTGTGATAATGATATATAAAGTCACAAGTTAAAAATTTATAACCAAGACTAACGACATAACTTAATTCGCTATCTTATTTCTTCTCTGTCTCACTATCTAAAGAATACTTTTGAATTGAGACAGAAAATTAATTTTATTTATTGGTTCCTAGAAGATACATTATGTCTACTAGAATTTCGCAAATCCTGTAATACTTTTTTTAACATAAGAAACAACTGCTCACTACCTATTGCTAGATGCAGTTGTTTCTTATGTTTTTAATTTTACTTCGAATTATCTAATTTACGTTTAGCTAAAGCATTTTTGTGTGTTTTAATTTTGTCTTTCAAAAGTTCTGTACCTAATGTTTCTTTCCGAAATTGATCATATTTACGTTTTAAATATAAGTCTTTATTGTGAATGAGTTAAAAGGTTCGTAATCATCAACTTATATGACCGAATTTATCGCATTTAAATTCAATAAGAAACTTCTTTTCAAATGATAGATTGTTAAGTGTAAATACTCCTTCAATTTGAATAAGGTAAGTTTGATTATCGTCTTTTAAAGAAGTCTTATAGGACGATTGCTCCCATGCTCCAGGTGAACTGGCTAGTTGCGTAGAAACGTTATCTACGTTTAGAAAGACTTGTCGATCACGTTTCGTGCTGTATTTTGTGTCAAATGTAGCTGTTACTTCAATCTCTTTTAACATGTCAGGAAAATAGAGATACGTGGATTTCGTTGTTTCTCCGTCTACTGTTGTAGCTGGTTTAAGGTTTGAAGATGCAGCCTCTATCTTTTCACGTTCCGCTGCTAAGTGGCTCTTCACCATATCTTGAACCATTTCATTATATTCTTCTGGTGATAACCAGTCTGATTCCTTAAATTCCTCCATTGGTGGTACACTAATCGAAATGCCGCTTTTTTGTTCCATCGCTTTGTCAACTATGTTGAGGTATTGCTGATAATATTGCTTTTTTTGAGCTTCTGTAATGGGAATAGCTGAATGAGTTGAGCCACCTGTACTTATTTGATCCATCGCCTGTTCTTCTTGTTCGTTCGGTTGAATAATCGGAAACGTTAAAACAATCGCTATCATAACGGAGAAAGTAGATATAAGTACCGGTTTTAAATAACGTTTAGGTGTAGTAGAATGACGTACACGATATCGAATGCGCGTCTTTTCTTCTTCTGTTAATGTGATTTTTTCTAGAGAAGACTTTTCTAGCTCATCTTTCAAATTCATATTCGTCCCCACTCTCCTCGATTGTCGCCTTTACTAATTTTCTTCCTCTTGCTAAACGTGTTTTTACTGTATTTGCTGAGCAATTTAAGAGACCTGAAATTTCAGTGACCGATAGTTCCGCATAGTAGTATAACCAGATAACTTCACGATACTTCACAGGTAGGTTACATACTAATTCTGTAATCGTTTGATTTTGTTCTATTTGTAAATACTCCATTTCTACTGAAGTTCGGTACGTCCACATTTTGATTTTTTCTGTCAGATCTAATTTTCGATAATGCCAACTTCTTATGTAATTGTGACATTCATTGATCGCAATTCGATATAAATATGTTTTAATGGAAGAACGTTCCTCAAAATGTTCAAGATTTTTATAAAATTTAATAAAAACGTCCTGCACAATATCCTCAGCCTTCTGAAGATCTTTGACATATGTAAAAATTAAGCGCTTTAAATAGTCTCCTTGTTGCTCCATTGCATCATTTAAGTAGCGCTCCTTCTCCTCAACATTCAAAAAGTAATCCCCCTCTCTATCATGTTAGACAACGCTACAAACAATTCGGTTTCGTTTTCAAAATAAAAAGCTATAAAATCAGTGACGATTTCATAGCTTGGGTACGAGTTGTTTTCTTGTAAAGCGTTTCAACTATACCATATTTTTTACTTTATTTGTTCATTCTTCCTCTTTTTTCAGAAATCCCTCGTTTAATGCTTTTTCTAAAAACAGACTTGGCGCTCCTATGCTATAAAGTTGCAAGTGGTGCATCGCTCTCGTGCAAGCTGTATAAAAGGTTCTTCGTAAACTTTTATCTCCATAGGTATGTGTTGACGCATCATAAATAATAACAGCATCAAACTCAATTCCTTTTGATAAATAAGCTGGAATCACAACAATGCCTTGCTCATACTCAGTTGAGTTCCTTTTTATAAGCTTTAACTCTTTTATATGAGATAGTGCTTCATATGCGTGTAAGCTTTCCGCAGCAGATTTACAAATAATCGCGATACTTTGATAACCTAGGGCTTGTAAGCTAGTGATTTTAGAGATAATACAATGATGTAACTCTGAGTGATCTTTTACTTGTTTTATTGTAGGTTGCTCTCCTTCACGTTCAAATGGAACGATTGAGTCTCCGTTCGGAATGAGTCTTCGTGTCACTTCAATGATAGGCTTTGTAGATCGGTAACTGCGCGTTATATTAATAACGTCTGTTTTATCTTGACCATAAAGGCTAGTAAGTGTTGTAAAATCAACCTTCTCACTTGCATGAGCGAATATTGCTTGATTAAAATCCCCTAGCACAGTCATTCTTGCTGCCGGAAACAACCGTTTTAAAAATTCGAATTGAAATGGAGAATAGTCCTGCGCTTCATCAATGACAATATGCTTAATCGAGCTATTCGTCTGAAAACCGTGAATTAATTCCTGTAAAAGCAAAAACGGAGTTGCATCTTCGTAAAATAGTTTATCCCGCTCTAGCATATCTAATGTCACTTCACAAATAGCAGACCAAGCAGCGGGTTTATTTTCAGTTAGCCAGTGTTCATTGTGTGAAGCATGAAAGAATTGTCGGTATAGCCCTTTAATATCAATAAATTGAAAAGACTTAACCTGTTGTCGCAGTGGCTTTAATTTTTGTCCGACCAGTAATTGAGCAAGAGCTGAAGGTTCCATTTCATAATCGGCGATATTCTCTTTTGTAAAGCCATTCTTTTTGGCTAGGTAGCGATGTGCTTTATGATAAGCCTCATTACTAAGGAGTTCGATTTCCTCTTCTACCCAAAGCTTTCTCTTTTCACTTTTCTGAAACTCATTTATTTTTTTGAGTAGCCAATGCTGTACTTGTTCAAGTCTGTTAGAAAAACGAAGTGTCGTATCATGCGTATAAAAGTGTTCGGTTATTTGCTCTGCAGTCACAAGTGTCTTTTCTCTAAAGATAATATCGTGGAAAAGCATACCTGTTTGCTCCAACGACTGTCTGTATAATTGGAGAGAATCAAAGAAACGTGTTGAAGCCTTAAATTGAATACTCGCAAGTCTCGATTGATAAAAAGGAGTGTGTTCTGCTGTTAATACATATTCTAGCTGCTCATACGGGTTTTCAACTTGAAAGTCGTCACCAAGTCGATGCGTTAAATATTCTTGAAAGGTTACCTGCTGCATATTCTCTTCACCAAGCTCAGGAAGCACGTTAGATACGTAGCTACTAAACATCGTATTCGGTGAAAAGAGGATAATTTGATCCGCATCTAAGTAATCCCGATACTTATAAAGCAAATAAGCAATTCGCTGTAAAGCAGCTGAGGTTTTACCGCTTCCTGCTGCACCATGAACAATGAGTAGTCTCCCTTGATCGTGACGAATGATTTTATTTTGATCTTGTTGAATGGTCGCTACGATACTGTGCATATGTTTATCTGTTGTTTTACCTAGCACCTGCTGTAGGATTTCATCTCCGATGGTAAGACTTGTGTCAAACATCGATTGAAGACGACTGTTTCGAATCAGATACTGCCACTTCTTTTCTAACTTTCCAGTAATGATGCCACCAGGTGTTTCATACTTAGCGGATCCTGGTTCATAGTCATAGTAAACACTTGAAATAGGTGCTCTCCAATCATACACTAAGAAATTTTCTCCACTTGAATCACTAAGTGACGAAATACCAATATAAATCTGTTCTTGAGCGCTTTCACCATCTTCATTAAAGTCAATTCGCCCAAAATAAGGGCTGTTTTGCATACGACGCAATGTGGATAATCGTTTCGCTGCATGTTTGTGAGTGCTCTGACTAATTGAAAGAGCCTGTGCTTCTTGTCGTAAGCCGATGATGGTCTCTAAATAATCATCAAACGTATCTGTGTTTACTTTAACCTCATCCCAAAAGTGCTTGCGAATTTGAACGACTTCATTTCGACGTTGAGTGGTCTCTTTTTCTAATCGTTTCATGTCGTTAGTGATGATTTCTACTACTTCGTGTAATCGTTCTTGCTCTCCTTTAAAGGTTGAATCCATAGTAAACACTCCTTTAAAAATTTTTTCGTAAGTAGATTGACTAGCACAGGAATATTGTTGTATAATTATATTAGGGATAATTTAATCAATTTTAATATAATTGTGCGTATCTATATAAATTTACCATACCTACTCATGTTTTTCAATATATTGACCAAAAGGTTTCAGTGAAAAAGAGCATCCTTCATCATTAGGATACTCTTTTTTATTGCTTGATTTTCTAATTAATAGGAGAAATTTAATGCTAATGCCTCAAAATGTTTTAGGGCAACACACTTCTTTTTGCTGCGCCAGACACTCGGTTGTCCTTTATTTTCTTACAATGAGTAATCCAATTTTCCACCAATTGAGGATTCGAAGCGAAATGAAAATGAGTATATCCCGCTACAATGTTTTTCTTTAAATACCCTTCTGTCGTTTTTCCGCGCATTCCTTTCGTCTCATACGCATAATCAAAATCACCATCTGAGTGAAAAGTGGAGTAATGAAACTCATGTCCTCTTGCTTGTTCATATTTGCCAATCAAGAAGTTCTCCTCTCGCCCACTAATTTCTCGATAACCTAATGCCGCTAGTTTAGGTTGCATGCTTACATGACCAGAAATAATTCCTACCATGGAATAACGTTGATTATCTGTTGTTTGAATCCACTCAGTTAGATACATAAATCCTCCACATTCAGCTAGCGTAGGGACTCCTCGTTCGATGGCTTGTTTAATGGAAGTTTTCGCTACATCGTTTTGTGATAGCGCATGCGCAAACTCTTCAGGAAATCCACCACCAAGATAGAGTCCATCTACATCGAGTGGTAACGGTTCATTTGCAAGTGGTGAAAAATAAACAATTTCTGCACCGTAAGATTGTAAGATTTCAAGATTTTCAGGGTAGTAAAAGTTAAAAGCTGCATCTTTTGCGACTGCTAGTTTAATTGTTGGTTCCCTTTTTTTGTTGAACAGAGCGAGCGCGTCAATTCTATTAAGTGAAGGAGAAGTTGATAATTCAAGCAATTGATCCATGTCAATTGTTTCAAGGACAAGGTCTCCCAATTTATCAAAGAATGAATCAAGTTCACCTCGTTCAATTGATGGGATAAGCCCAAGGTGCCTTTCTGGTATTTCAACCTCAAGCTCTCGCTTCAAATAACCAATGACAGGAATGTGACACTCTTGCTCGATGGCGGTTTTGACAAGATTAAAGTGTCCCTCGCTTCCTACTTTATTGGCTATGACACCAACAATATTTGGCTTCTCATCCAATAGTTGAAACCCTTTGACAATAGCAGCCGCACTTCTCGCCACACTCTCACAATTGACGACTAATAAAACAGGGCTTTTTGTAATGATACTAATGTCGGCTGTGCTACCTTCGTTTGTTTTTGGGTCTTTTCCGTCAAAAAAACCCATTACCCCTTCAATGATCGAAATGTCTGCTCCTTTGCTTCCGTGTGCTAAAATATCAATAACAGTATCTTCTGATAACATCCAACTGTCTAAATTCCTAGAAGGACGTTTTGTAACGGCAGTATGATATGTAGGGTCGATATAATCTGGACCACACTTGAACCCTTGAACAGTTAAGCCTTTTTTCATCAATGCAGACATTAATCCAATTGTTAGTGTCGTTTTGCCAACACCACTTCCAGTACCCCCAATAACAAGTCTTCTATCAGTCATCTAATACAGTCTCCTCTCCAAAAAGGGAGAAAAAGCAAAAAGCCTTTTCCTTTCTCTCCCTCAAAGTTAGTTCGCCCTAAGATAAAAAATACCTCTCTTTAAGTAGCAAATTTTAAAATCTGTCTACTTAAAGAGAGGTATATCATTGTCTACTATCGACTACATCAAACCATGACTTTGCACATGTCATTAGTAAATGCGACTGGATCTTCAAGTGGAAGTCCTTCAATAAGAAGAGCTTGGTTATATAATAGGTTTGTATAGAGATCAACCTTTTCCTTGTCGTTCTCAAATGCGTGTGTAAGTGCTTTAAAGATGTCATGATTTGGATTGATTTCTAACACTTTATCCGCTTTAATGTTTTGATTATCTGGCATAGCACTTAGGATTTTTTCCATTTCAATTGTTACTTCCCCTTCTGTTGATAAGCAGACAGGGTGTGTTTTCAAACGCTTTGATTCTTTGACCTTTTTTACTTTACCGGCTAACTTTTCTTGCATATATTCGAAAAGTTCTTTATGCTCAGTCGTTGTATCACCTGTATCCTTGGTAGAATCATCAAGATTTAAGTCACCGCTTGAAACAGATTTAAATTCTTTTCCTTCGTAGTTCATCAACATTTTAATCGCAAACTCATCAATTTCGTCGACAAAGTATAAGATTTCATAACCTTTATCTTGTACAAGTTCAGTTTGTGGCATGTTTGCGATACGATCGTATGAATCACCTGACGCATAATAGATGTGAGTTTGATCTTCAGGCATTCTTGACACATATTCTGCTAGTGTGACAAGTTTCTTTTCTTTTGATGAATAAAACATTAGTAAGTCTTGTAAATCTTCTTTATTCGCGCCAAAGTCGCTATACACACCGTATTTTAGCTGTTTACCAAATGATTCAAAGAAAGTTTCATATTTCTCTCGCTCATTTTTTAACATCGTTTTCAATTGACTTTTAATCTTATTTTTAATGTTTTTGGCGATAAATTTTAACTGACGGTCTTGTTGTAAAATTTCTCGAGAGATATTTAGTGATAAATCCTCTGAATCGACCAATCCTTTTACAAACCCAAAGTAATCAGGAAGTAAATCACCGCATTTGTTCATAATTAGCACACCATTAGAATAAAGTTCTAAGCCTTTTTCGTATTCCTTTGTGTAATAATCGAACGGTGTTTTTTCTGGAATAAACAAGATAGATTGATAACGAATTGTACCATCTACACTAATGTGAATGTGTTTAAGTGGCTGATCGAATCCGTAATGTTTTTCGTGATAAAATGCTTCATAATCTGCATCAGTTAGTTCGCTTTTGTTTTTGCGCCAAATCGGAACCATACTATTGATGACTTGTTCTTCTTGAATTTGTTCAAATTCAGACTCGCTTCCTTCTTTTAGACGACTTGTTGTGACGTCCATCTTAATAGGATAACGAATAAAGTCAGAGTACTTTTTCACAATAGAACGAAGGCGGTGCTCATCAAGGTATTCATCATAGGTTTCTTCTTCTGTATTCTCTTTAATTGTTAAAAGGACTTCGGTTCCAACACTTTCTTTCTCTGCTTCTTCAATTGTGTATCCATCCGCTCCTGTTGACTCCCATTTATATGCCACGTCACTACCAAAAGGCTTTGTGATAACCGTTACTTTATCAGCTACCATAAAAGAAGAGTAAAAGCCAACTCCGAACTGCCCAATAATATCGTGTCCATCTTTTAATTCATTTTCTGTTTTGAATGCAAGAGATCCGCTTTTTGCAATGGTTCCAAGATTGTTTTCAAGTTCCTCTTTTGTCATGCCAATACCTGTATCTAAAATAGCTAATGTTCTTGTTTCTTTGTTTGCTGTAATTTTGATAAAGTATTGACTTTGATCGAATTGAAGTGAATCATCTGTTAAAGCTTTATAGTAAAGCTTATCAATCGCGTCACTTGAATTGGAAATGAGCTCTCGGAGAAAAATCTCTTTTTGAGAGTAAATAGAATGAATCATCATGTCTAGTAATCGCTTCGATTCGGCTTTAAATGGTTGTTTTGTCATTAAAACTTCCCCTTTCACTTCGTTGTGTGTATGTATTTAGCACTTGATAAAGAAGAGTGCTAATCATCTATTTAATTATCATATTTCTCTGTTTTTTGTCAATAAGTGCATAAAAAATCCTCTTATAAGACGAGTGAATAAGAGGATTTTATGGATTATCAATTTCATTTAGGAGTGAGTACGAGTTTTCCTTTCGTTTGACGACTTTGCATCAGTTCGTGCACGTGAGCTGCTTCTTCCATCGCAAATACTTCGCCAATGGTTAGTTTTAAGCGACCGTCTGATACATACGTAAATAGCTCTTGCAAACTAGGTTGAAGCAATTCGCGCTTTCTCATGATTTGTGGAAGGAAAAAGCCAATCACCGACTGATTTCTAGCCATTAATGAAGAAGGGTAAAAACGACTTTGTTCACCGCTTGCCACACCGTAGATTACAAGGCGTCCGAATGTTGCTAAGCATTTCAATGTTTTATAAAAAACATCTCCTCCCGCCATTTCAAGGGCTACGTCTACTCCTTTACCGCCAGTTGCTTGTAATACATTGTTTTCCCAACCATCTTTCGTATAGTTAACGACAATGTCTGCGCCCATTTCACGAGCGAGAGTTAGCTTTTCTTCTGTGCTGGCTGTTGCGATGACTGTTCCTGCCCCGAAAATTTTAGCTAGCTGAACAGCGATGGTTCCTACTCCACCAGCAGCAGCGTGTACAAGAACGGTTTCCCCTTTTTCTAGTCGTCCCATCGTTTTTAACACATGATACGCACTTAATCCTTGAAGTGGGAGCGCAACTGCAAGCTCGTAACTTAATGCATCTGGAAGCGGAATCACTCCTCGTGCATCAGCAAGCGCAAATTCTGCGTAACCTCCAGACTCTATTAACGTCACGACTCTATCTCCTACTTGAAGATTCGTCACGTTGTCTCCTACTTCCACGACAACTCCTGCGATTTCTGCACCTGGAATAAACGGCAGTGGTGTTTTCACTACGTACTGCCCTTCACGGCGCGCAGTGTCAGCGTAGTTAACACCAACTGCATGAACTTCAATGAGTACGTCATAGCCACTTGGTGTTGGTCGGTTCAATTCGACAACCTTTAATACTTCTGGACCACCGTATTGTGTAAGTTGGATTGCTTTCATTTTTATTTCCCCCTTATTTTCCTTGAAAAATTGGTTTACGTTTTTCTTTTAATGCGTCTGTTAGCCCTAAAATCATCTCAGCGCTAAAAGCATTCAGGCTATCTGGTCGATTTAACGTAATCACCATCACAGACTGATAATAATCAATAAGTAAATGTTGTTCGCTCATACCAATCTCTCCCTTTTTATTGGTTTATACTAGTAGCCATCCGCCGTCGACTAGAACATCTGACCCTGTCATTTCCTCCTTAGCTACAAGAATATTGCTGTACACGATATTGTGAATCAGCGATACGTCGATTTCGTTCAATCGTGTGACCGAAAGAAGAGTAACGGCTACACGATTGAATGAATAGGCCGACTATTTGCTGTTGCTTTTTTCCCTCAGTTAATTCTGTTACAAGCTGACGACTAATTCGCTCGACTTCCCATAGTTGTTCTTCTACATACGTATGTGTTAAGTCCATTTTTAAAGAAGAAGCTACTTCTCCATGTTGTAGAATCGATTTGTATGTACGATACACGACAGATTCTACAGAGAATAAAGCGATTGCAAGATCAGCTAACTTCATCAATGTTTCTTGTTCGTTAACGAGATTACTTCCAAACGATTCATATGCAATACCCGTACATAGTAGGAAGACGTTACGGATTAAATCAACACTTTCCAATTCTTTTGCCCATTCGTCTACACGATAGGAAGAAGGCTGTTGTAGTTGTAATAGCGCTTCTTGTACTTTTGTTTCAAGCTCAATTTCTCCTTTAACCACTTTCCGGAATAAGTGCGTTGGAATCAAAAGGCGATTAATTTCATTCGTTCCTTCAAAAATCCGATTAATGCGAGAATCTCGGTACATTTGTTCAATGCCGTATTCTTTAATAAATCCAGCTCCACCGTGAAGTTGTAGCGACTCATCTGCTACATAATCCAGTGTTTCTGAGCCGAACACCTTACAGATGGCACATTCTGTTGCATATTCACTCATTCGCTTACCGATCAATTTGAAATCTGTGGATTCATATAGGTCACCAATTGATTCCTCTAATAGTTGAGCGGTGCGGTATTGGACAGATTCTGCTGCATAAATGCGAGCGGCCATTTTGGCTACTTTTTCTTTTGAAGCCGGAAATTGCCCGATTGCGCGACCGAATTGTTTTCTTTCTTCTACAAATTGCATAGTCTTTTTCAATCCGTGTTTTGATGCCCCCATGCATGCAGATCCTAAGTTAAAGCGACCAAGGTTTAAGACATTTAAAGCGATAATATGCCCTTTTCCTACTTCTCCTAATACGTTGTCAACAGGCACTTCGCAATCTTCAAAGATAACGGTTCTAGTTGAAGAACCTTTAATGCCCATTTTGTCTTCTTCAGGACCTAAAAATAGACCTTTAAAGTTTTTTTCCACAATGAAAGCGGTAAAATGTTGTCCATCTACTTTTGCATATACAATGAATGTTTGAGAAAAGACAGCATTCGTAATATATAACTTTGAGCCATTTAATAAATAATGAGTTCCTTGTTTATTTAAGCGAGCGGTTGTTTGAGCTGCTAGCGCATCAGATCCAGCGTTAGGTTCTGTTAAACAATAAGCTCCAATGTACTCGCCAGCGGCCATTTTCGGTAAATATTTTGCTTTTTGTTCAGGTGTTCCAAAATACGTAATCGGGAGCGTGGCAATACATGTATGATTAGAATGTGCCACACCATACCCACTAGACGGTCCGACCATTTCACCCACGATACTTTTACTGACTTTGTCTAAACCAAGACCACCGTATTGTTCAGGGATACTGTGTGCTAGTAACCCTAAATCTCCTGCTTTTTTTAGTAACGAGGTGACGAGTTTAAAATCTTGTTGCTCAATTTGATCTTTGTAAGGAACAACTTCTTTTTCAATAAACTGCTTTGCTGTTGCGCCAATCATACGATGTTCATCTGTGAACTCTTCAGGAGTAAAAATGTCGTGTAATTCTGTTTTTGAGAATAAAAAATGTGCTCCTTTGTATCGTTTGTTAGTTTGCTTCATTCAAGCTAGCTCCTTTCAGCCTTGTATTAACGTTGAATTGAATAATCTAAAATCACCTTTTCTCCTTGAAGAATAGGAACAACATTCAACGTGCCTTTCTTCGCTGCAAACACCAATTCTTCTAATGCATCATATCGCTTTAAAAGTCGACCTACACGTGAAGCGGATAATACATCATAAGCTTTCGAGCAACCTTTATAAAAAGTCAATGCCGCAGTTGCTGCGTCAGTTAATTCATAGGAGGATGGATTGTCTTTTAGTAGGTAATGAATAAGGTCTCCTGCTCCATATAAGTCTTCTAAACTTATTTCTCCTGAGTTACCAGCACAAATGATTACAATTGTATCAGCATCTTCATTTTGTTTCACGGCAGTAGCCACATAAGGATTGTTTAAAAGAGATGAGGCGTATACTTTTTTCGCTTGAGATGCTCTTTTCAATGCAACTGTTCCGTTGGTTGTCGATAAAATAAGTGCTTTATCTTTTATGAATGAACGAATGATTAAAGGACTAGGATAGACAAATCCTTCAATAGGCTTTGCATGCTCTTCTCCTGCAAGAACGTAGCGTCCACCCTCGTATTCTTGACATTTTCGCTCTGCTTCTAAACAATCCATGACAGGAACCACTTCCGTGGCTCCGTCATGAAGAGCAGACGCAATGGTTGTTGTAGCAAGTAATACATCAAGTACGACTGCGATTTTGTAGCCTTGCGCTAGTTTGTCAGAAGATATATCTTCTTTTCTTAGTAGTACATGTATTTTGGTCATTTCGTCACCTTGTCATCTCGTTAATTATAAGACTTCCTTTGACATGATCTGTGTACCATGAACAATTAATGTGTTCACAAAATGATTAAATCTAGAGAAGCGCTTGTCGTTCGTTTGCCCTTTTTGGTAACGGTAATAAATTTGCTGACAAATAACAGCTAATTTAAAATAGGCAAAGGTTAAATAAAAGTCCATGTTGGTAACGTCTCTGCCACTCTTTTTACTGTACATTTCAATGAATTGACTTCTTGTGAAAAATCCTTCTGTCACCGTAACAGGTGGTTTACCAAGCCCCGATTTTAGTAAATCTGGATCATCAGCTTGCGTCCAGTAGCTCATCGCAACACCTAGATCTGCTAGGGGATCACCAACTGTCGTCATTTCCCAATCAAACAAACCAACCATTGATTGTAAGTCTGGGCTAAACATCGCATTGTTTAATTTATAATCATAATGAATGATGGTCGGTTCTTGAGTCACTGGTATGTTTTCTGTTAACCACTTCATCACACGATCCGCTTCTTTTATATCATCCGTTTTAGCACGTTCGTATCTTGAAATCCAGCCATGTACTTGACGCTCCAAAAATCCTTGTGGCTTGCTGATATCCTTTAGTTTTGTATCATGATAATTAATGTTGTGTAGCTTTACGAGTTGCTCAACCATTGTTTCTGAAAGTTGCTGACAAAGCTCGTTTGTGATGATTGTATTGGGTGGGAATGAAGTATCTAGAACGACGCCGTGCTTTCTTTCCATTAGAAAAAATGGACTCCTAACAACTGATTCATCTTTTGAAAACAAAATCGGTTTTGGTGCTGGTGAAAAAAGAGGATGAATTGCTGAAATAATTTCGTATTCTCGCTCCATATCATGAGCCTTTGGAGCAAGCGGACCGAGGGGAGGACGGCGTAACACTGCTTCCCATTCCCCTGCTTTCAATTGATAAGTTAAATTAGAGTGCCCTGCTGAAAATTGCGATACTTCAAGTGGTGCAGATGGAATATCAAGGTGTTCATTTAAAAACGTTTGAAGCTTTTGTGTATCAAGCTCTTCACCTTGTCGTACGGAGATTGTATCGTTTGCCTTCACGTTGGTTCTCCTCCTTTTTTAAAAAGTAATTTTCACGTGCATATAAGATGTTCATGTAGGTGTTGACGAAGATCATTTAGTAAGATAGGCTTTCTTGTTTGTTGAAATCAAAATAGACAATCACAACTTTTCCTTTGGCAATGACTTGCTTTGTTTGCGAACAGGATATATCCGTGTGTTAGTTGAAAGCTTTTGTTTCCGATTTTAGATACAGAAGTTGTAATCGTTAATAGTTAATTAAAGTAACCTTGACTCATAAAGTCGCAAGCGGTTGAAGCTAAATGGAGGATGATTGATTGTCACAACTGCAAGTTTTTCATGGATATCAATTTGTAAGAATTGCTTCATTTACTTTTCACTCCTTCTTTTTGATAGCTGTACCATCCTTGACCTTAAATGTCCTTCTTCCACTTTTTCCACGATGCACGCAAATGGTTTATCTGATGAATCTCCCGTTTCGTTATAACGTTGTTGCATGACATAATAACCGACATCAATACCAGACAAATCCATTAATTCAAATGGTCCGATTGGATGGTTTAGTGCTTTTCTGCAAATGATGTCGATATCTTTAAAATCAGCGATTCCTTGTTCGTAAAGTGAAACTGCTTCTTTTTGTAAAGCTCCTAATATACGATTTGCGATAAAACCAGAGATTTCTTTTTTCAGTAACACAGCAGTGCGATTGATTTGCTTACAAATGTCCATTGTGACTTGAGCGGTTTCTTCAGAAGTGTGTTCACTCATAACCACTTCTACACAGTCCATCACAAGTGGAGGGAAGAAGAAGTGCATATTTACGACTTTTTCAGCACGGTTTGTCACATCAGCAATTAAACTATTAACAATGGTTGAACTATTAGTAGCTAAAATAGTATGGGAAGGGGCAAAATGATCAACCTGTTTGAAAACCTCTTGCTTCACATCTAATCGTTCCACAACTGCTTCAATAATAAAATCAGCGTTTGTCGATGCTTTTTCAAGGCTAGTCGTAAACGATAATCGTTGAAAAGCGGCTTCTTTTTGATCTTCTGATAATTTTCCTTTTTGAACCCATTTTTCCATAATTGCTTGTAAACTTTGTTCAGCTTTGAGAAGAGCTTTTTCCTCTAAGTCTTGAATCGTTGTATCGAATCCTCCTAATGCACAAAGCATTCCAATTTGATGTCCCATTTGTCCTGCTCCAATAACGGTTATTTGCTTTATATCTTCACTCTTCACTTCTTTTTCCTCCTTTAAATGTTTAATACTAACCAGTTAGTATGCTTTAGAAAGGGAGTGCTATAGTAGCAATCTCCCTTCTTCCTATTGCTGTTCGATTCCGTTTAATAAGATATCGAGAAACATTGTAGATACTTCATGATCAGAAATTGTTCCTTTTGGATTGAACCATTGATAACTCCAATTCGCCATCCCTAAAATGCCAAATGTGACAATACTCGGATTTAAATCTGAACGAAACTCCCCGCTTTCCATTCCTTGTTTCACAATCTCTTCAATGTTAAAACGAAAAAGATCTCGCTTTTCCATAATCTGATTCAGTCGTTCTTCACTTAAGTTTTTCATCTCTCGAAAAAATACTTTGGCACTTGAACCGTCTGTTTGAATGTGACGAATAAGCATATAGACGATTTCAAATAGTTTATCTTTACAGCTTTTTGTCTCATTTAATAGGATGTCGTCTTGTTGCTTTAACATTTCATCAATGTAACGAAGATGAATGTTCATCAGCAATTCTTCTTTGCTAGAAAAATAGTAATAAAAGGTTCCCTTTGTTACGCCAAGCGCATCAACAATGTCTTGAATAGATGTCTCACTAAACCCTTTTCGTTCAAATAACTCAATGCTTTTCTCTGTTAGTTTGTTTTTCACGTTTATACCCCACCATCATGTCAAAAATATCGTTGAAAATTATACCATATTCTCTTCTTCTCTTTTTATTAATTGTGAATAGAAGTTAGACATTTTACACTTGATGTTCTTTATCTCTTAATACTCTTCGTGAAATTTTACCAACACTTGTTTTCGGAAGTTAATTTCCTTTGAGATGATCGGAGGATAATGTTCCAACCATGTTTTCTTTTTACTCATTTTCATCCCTCCGTGTATCAGTTAAATGAGAGTATGCCTTGATGAGTGTTCGGTATTACATTGTGTGAACGCCACCGTCTACAACTAGTACATCACCCGTTACATAATTTGATGCATTGGAAGCTAAAAATAGAGCGGCTCCTTTTAAGTCATCATCATTTCCAAATCGTTGAAGCGGTGTACGGTGTAGGATGGAATCTTTGCCATGTTCGATGATTCCTTTTGACATTTTTGTTGGGAAAAAACCAGGTGCAAGGGCGTTTACGTTAATGTTGTACTGCCCCCATTTAGCAGCTAAATCTTTTGTAAACGTAATAACGGCTCCTTTACTCGTATTGTAGCCGATTGTATCCATAAATCTTGGATCTGTTCCACCTAATCCAGCGACAGATGCAATGTTAATAATTTTGCCTCCTTGCTGTTCAATCATGACTTTCCCAACTTCTTGACTCATTAAAAATGTTCCTGTTACATTTACATCGATTACTTTTTGCCATGCTTCTAAAGGCATGTCTGTAACAGGGGCTCCCCATGTTGCGCCACTATTGTTAACTAAAATATCGATTGTTCCAAATGTCTTTTTTGTTTCTTTTACTACGTAACGAACATCCTCGGTATTTGCAACGTCACATTTTAACGCTAACGTCTGAACGCCTAATTTCTCAAGTTCGGTTGCTACTTCCTGACAAGCTTCTACTTTTCGCGAACAAAGGACAACATTTGCCCCTGCTTCTGCAAATCCTTGCGCAATTTGAGCACCTAAACCTCGGCCACCACCCGTAACAATGGCGGTTTTGCCTGTTAAATCAAACAATTGTAATACATTCATCTACAATCCCTCACTTTCTTAATGTAATGAGTAAAGGCTATCTTTTTGCTTTTGAAGTTCTAGTTTGGCAAGTTGGGCACGGTGTACTTCATCCGGTCCATCAGCAATGCGTAATGTTCGTGCATTTGCCCATTGCGCAGCAAGTGGAAAATCATCTGAAACACCGGCTCCGCCAAATGCTTGAATCGCTCGATCTAGTACGCGTAACGCCATAGAAGGAGCCACCACTTTAATCATCGCAATCTCTGCTTTCGCTTGTTTGTTACCGACCGTATCCATCATATAAGCCGCTTTTAACGTTAATAGTCTCGCTTGTTCAATCTCAATACGTGAATCAGCAATCCATTCTTTAATGACACCTTGATTAGAGAGTGATTTACCGAAAGTTTCACGATTTTGAACACGCTTACATAATTCTTCAAGTGCACGCTCTGCAGCTCCGATTAATCGCATACAATGGTGGATACGCCCTGGACCTAACCGACCTTGTGCAATGGCAAATCCTTTTCCATCTCCCCATATGATATTTTCAGCAGGAACACGAACGTTTTCAAAGGTCATTTCTGCATGTCCGTGTGGAGCATGGTCGTAGCCAAACACAGGCAGCATTCGTTCTACTTTCACCCCTGGTGTATCAAAAGGAACTAAAATCATGGATTGTTGTTCATAACGATCTGCGTGTTTATCCGTCTTTCCCATTAAAATAGAAATTTTACATCGTGGATCACCTGCACCTGACGACCACCACTTTCGCCCATTAATGACGTATTCGTTTCCATCTTTTCGAATATCAGTTTCAATATTGGTCGCATCTGCTGAAGCAACATGTGGCTCTGTCATTGAAAAGCAAGAGCGAATGTCTCCATTTAATAAAGGAAAAAGCCATTGTTCTTTTTGCTCTTCTGTACCATAACGCACTAACACTTCCATGTTTCCTGTATCAGGTGCATTGCAGTTAAACACTTCTGGAGCAATAAGAGAGCGTCCCATAATTTCGCAAAGCGGTGCATATTCAATGTTTGTTAGCCCTGCTCCGTATTCGCTGTCAGGTAAGAATAAATTCCATAGTCCTTGCGCTTTAGCTTTTTGCTTTAGCTCTTCCATAATAGGAGGAACGTCACTCCACCTACTTTTTTGTTCATTCAATTGTTGTTCGTAACGTTTTTCATTTGGATAAATGTGTTCTTCCATGAACCGATGTAGTTTTTGCTGAAGTTCTTTTACTTTCGGTGAGTAAGAAAAATCCATATGTATCAGTCCTTTCATCATTTACACCAAACTAACTGACCGGTTGGTATGTTGGTTAATTATTAGTATACAACTTCTACCAAATTATTCAACTATTATTCTGAAAATTTAATAAATGATACTTTAGAAAGTGATTGACAGCCATCTTCGAGTTACGATCAATCACTTAGGTGAACCTTTGTCAGTAAGTTCAAAAAGTATAGGTAGCTATTCGAGGAATAACCACCAGTTTCGGAAGTGGTGTGTCATCGGCAGTACAGCATTCATTAAACAAAACAACGCCCAAATCAGTAAAACTGAGAGCTGATTTGGGCGTCATTAAAGATTTAGTTTTGTTTAATGGCTTGATTCACATCGTAAGGGCTAAGGTCGAGCTCTGTTTGTTGGTTTAGAATAAGTCTTGCCATTTCAGCTCCTAAGAACGGGCCGCTAGTTAAACCTGATGCGCCTAATCCATTGGCGACAAAGAGGTTAGAGACAGTGGCTACTTGACCAATAACTGGTAAGAAACCAGGTGTAAATGGACGAAAGCCTACTCGTGTCTCCACTAAGGTTGCCTCTGTTAACCCAGGTGCAACCTCAAGTGCTTTTCCTAGAATTTCATTTACGCCTCCTGCTGTTACGCGCTCATCAAATCCAGCTTCATCTTCGTGAGTCGCTCCTACTACAATTCGTCCCTCTCCGAATGATAGAAGATATTGATTATTAGGCGGCATCACTACTGGCCAGTCATCTGTCTGTTCATCGGCTAATTCTAAATGAACAATTTGTGCTTTTTGTGGTGTCACAGAGAAAGTAATGCCTAGTGGTTCTAGCAATTGTTTTGACCAAGCACCTCCTGTTACAACTACATAATCAGCATTGAATACTTGTTGCCCCATGCGAACACCAATTACTACATCTTCTTTACAGATAAGTTTAGCATCTCCTTGTAAAATTTTCGCACCGTGCTTTTTAGCTCCACTTATAAGCGCTTGACGAAGCGCTCTTCCATTTACTCGAGCGCCTCCGCTTACATATACAGAACGATACTCATGAGAAAGCGGAGGAAAGAGTTGGTTTGTTTCTGATGCTGAGAGTATAGTAATCTCCCCAATCTCTGGAGCATCTTCCCGTCTTTTTCGGGCGCGCTCTGCCATCTTTTCTAATTTCTCTATATCCGTATGTAAACAAAGAGTCCCTACGCGTTTATAGCCTGTATCATGTTCACCATCTTCCTCTAGTTGTTCAATTAATGAAGGGTAATAACGCGCTCCATTTTTTACAAGCTGATACCAAGCTTGATTACGACGTTGTGACAACCAAGGACAGACAATGCCTGCTGCAGCATCAGTTGCTTGTCCTTTATCAAATCGATCGATTACTGTAACCTGAACGCCGGATTTGGCTAGGTGATAAGCAGTCGATGCACCTAAAATACCTCCTCCGATAACAATACACGTTTTCATCTTAAACACCTTTTTTCTTGTAATATCATGCAAATTGCCTCATTTTATTTCGCATACGTCAGTATAGCACTCAACATACACAATGACAATTATGAAAAAAGCTATGTTAAAGAGAGGAGAAAAACAATTCTCTTTCAACATAGCTTGTAAGTATCAGACTAGCTTGTCCATTTCTTAAATTCTCTTAACACGACCATTAAACTTTTTCTTGTAATATCCCTTTGTCATATCGGCAATCGCGACACCTGTTGAACTTTGTGAACCAATAAACTTTCCGTTTCCTACGTAAATACCTACATGCCCGTCTTTCTTATAGGTGTCAAAAAACACAAGGTCACCTGGCTTCATGTCACTAACAGAAACGCTTGTCCCAACATGTTTTAATGTTTCCGTACTAACAGATGAAAGTGGTCCTAGCTTAATCCCAACTTGTGAATACGCCCAGTGAACAAACGCGGAGCAGTCAAATAACCCATTTGCAATGTCATACGAGTTACGCCCTCCACCGAATACATATGCGGAGTTTCCAATCCACCTGTTTCCAACTGTGACAACATCACTAGCATCGCCGTTATACGTCAAAGGAATATCTTGAACATCCTTTACCACTTGATGCTTTATTTCTTTTTCTTTCTCAATTCGTTTTAACTCTTCTTTGATTTCTCCGTCAATAGCTGCTGCTCTTTCTGCCAATGCTGTTTCTTTTTCTTTTAATGTCAGTTGTACATTTACTTTCTCTGTTTCTGCGACTGTTAATTGAGACATCATCTCGTCTTTTTGTAATTTTTGATCCATTAATTGAGCCATCATTTCATCCAGCTCAATTTTTATATGTTGCATTTCTTCGAGTTTCTTCTCTACTTTTACTTGTTTACTCTGTAACTGTTGTTGATTGACTTGTGTTTGTTGAATTAGCTGTTTATCTGCGTCTGCAATTGCAGTCACTGCAAATGCTCGTTCAATAAAATTGCTAAAGCTTGAAGAGCCTAATAATACATCAATGTATGCAACATTCCCTCCATTTTCATGAAGAGATTTGACACGCTCATTTAAAAGTTCATGACGTGCCTCGATTTTGCCTTGTAACATTGTAATTTCTTGTTGTAGTAATTCAATTTCAGTTGATAATTGTTGAATGTGCTTTTCTGTTTCTTGTATTTGAGCTTGATTCGCTTCCATCGCTAATTCGAGGCGTTTCATTTGTTGAATCATCGTTGATTGCTCTTGTTGAAGGCGCAGAATCTCCTGTTCGGCAAGATCAATATTCGTTTTGGTTTCCGTGAGTTGTTGCTGAACTTCTTCTTTTTTACGATTCATATTTGAAAGCGATTCTGCAGATCCAGCAGAATGGCTGACTAGACTTCCTAATCCTAATAAAAAAGTCGTGGTTATGATAATTTTCTTTTTCATTTCTGAAATCCTCCAACACTATTTCTATCTTTTAATCTAGAAAAAATGATTCAATTCTTGATTATAATAGGAAAATAGATGCAATAATAACAATATAAAACATTATACCATTATCTTTCTTAGAAGATAGCGAGAATTTTATTACATTTTTATGTCATTGGTCCTATTTCGAATCGTTAAAGTGAAAATAGCCATGTTTTAATAAAAGTCAGGGAAAATGCCCACGACGTTTTAGACGAATGCGCATATACTTTCATAGAACTCTATTAAAGGGAGGAACAAGGAATGAATCAGAATGTACTTTTTGAACAATATGGAGTAGAACAGGATGAGCGTATTTTTGGTCGACCATTTGGCGGATTTGGAGGGTTTGGATTTGGTCGACCATTTGGCGGATTTGGAGGGTTTGGATTTGGTCGACCATTTGGGTTTGGCAGACCATTTGGATTTGGTCGTCCGTTTGGCTATGGATTCGGTCGTCCATTCTTTGGAGGTCCATTTCTTGGCGGATTAGGAGTTGGATTACTAACAGGAGCATTATTAAGACCACCGTATTATGGATATGGATATGGTTACCCTTATTATGGATACGGATATGGCTATCCAGGCTACTACTATTAAAACTAAGAAATAAAAAAGGTTAGCCTAGGCTAACCTCTACATACCATTATTCTTCATCTAAAATGTGGTCAAAAGCAGCAGATACTTTCTCAAATTCTTCATCGCTTTCAACAGCAGTTAATTCACCGTCTGAATCAACCTTTAAAAAGAAAATGTCAATGTCATCTTCTGTTTCGATTAACAATTCTTCAGAGAAAGCCACCGCTACATAGTCTGTACCTTCGATTGTTAATACACCAAGTACTTCGACATCATGCTCTTGTTCGTTTTCATCTTCAATTGTAAAAATTTCGCCTACTTCAATCTTTTCCATTTGGAAGTCTCCTCTCGTAGCTCAAGTTATCCTCATAAGCTTGTCTACTCGTTATCTTCCCTACTATAACCAAAATCATACTCGAAAAGCAAATGATTCTAACTCAAGTGAATGTTTATTTGCTGCAAAAGGTTATACAGTTACTTGTCTTTTTGCTAAATAATCAACTAGCCCCATCGCACAAACAGAAAGATCTAACTCGATAATTTCTCGTACATCCGAGGACAGTTCAATGTGTTTGTCTGTAAGATATGAATGCACTTGGTTGAATAATTCGGTCGAAAGCATGGCTGCTTGCTGTTCAAATGACAGGTCGCTATTTGAATAAACAACTTGCTCTGCCGTTTGAATAAAGATTGGAAGCCAGTTTCTAAGCTGTTTAAAAACAAGATGAGGATTTTCAGATTTGCCGTAATGACCAAAATAAATACGTTCAATCTTTAGTTGCTCCATAAGAGCGGCTGACGTTAGCATGGCTTTAGGGTTAAATTGATTAGGTGACGTAGATGGTAAGTAAAATTCTAGTCCTTGAGAACGTAGTTGTGGATAATAGACACCGATTGTATCACCTGTAAAGATTCCACTACTTGTTGAATCATAAATGGACAAATGGTGATTAGCATGCCCTGGTGTATGAAGGAATTGTAACGCTCGATTTTCCCCGATTTGAATTGTTTGCTCATTTTCTACCGCGATTAACCGATCTTCAGGAATCGGTACAATTGGATCAAATAGCTCATCAAATTGCGCTCCATATACTGCTCGAGCACCTTGAATAAGACGTGAAGGATCCGATAAATGCCGCTTTCCTTTAGGATGAACGATAACATTAGCATTTGGACAATGTTTTAAGAGAAGTCCCGCGCCACCCGCATGGTCTAAATGAATATGAGTCACAATGATGTTTTTCACTTCGGATGGATGAATGTTTAACGCTTCTAATCCTTTTAGTAAGTAAGGAATAGACGGACTTGCGCTCGTTTCTACGATAGTTAGATCATCTTCGTGAATAATATAGGCACCTGTTCGTTGCTCCTTACTCAAATCCAATATATCAATTAGTGAAATGCCGTAACCTAAATCCTGTAGGTTTGTCATATAATCCCCCTTTTCAATTGGCTTACTGATTATATTGTAACGCTTTCATTTTTACAAATCTATCCTTTTTTATGGAGGGCTACTAACTAAACCGTTTATAACCAAAACGCCCCTTACCTAGTTTGGGGGCAAGGAGCGTTGATATTACACGTTTAATAAATATTTAATGTCTTGTTCAGAAAGACTTGTTAGCATAGTTTCGCCTGGTTGGATGACTTGTTCAATCAATTCTTTTTTCTTTTGCTGAAGCTCATAAATACGTTCTTCAATCGTTCCTTGAGCAATTAATTTAATAACTTGAACGACATTTTTTTGTCCCATTCGATGAGCTCTGCCAGCGGCTTGCTCTTCTATGGCTGGATTCCACCATAAATCATACAAGATTACAGTATCAGCACCCGTTAAGTTTAATCCCGTTCCACCTGCTTTTAAAGAAATCAGGAAAATATCGTGTTCGCCTTCGTTAAAACGATTAGCCATTTCGACACGTTGTTGAGAAGGTGTTTGCCCATCTAAATAAAAGAACGATAATCCTTTTTGAGTAAGGTGATTACGTATAATATGAAGCATACTTGTAAATTGGGAAAAAATTAATAGACGTTTTCCATTCGCAACCGCATTTTCTGTAATATCCATTAGTTGCTCTAACTTACTGGATTCACCTTCATATCCTTCAACAAAAAGCGATGGATGACAACAAATTTGGCGAAGTCTTGTAAGTCCCGCTAAAATCTTCATCCGATTTCGATTAAAGTCTCCTGAAACGAGAGAAGTTTTTACTTTTTCTAAATAGGCGACATAAAGCTCTTTTTGCGTTTTCGTTAACTCCGATAAATGATTTGTTTCAATTTTATCAGGTAATTCTTTTAATACTTCTTTTTTGACGCGACGTAAAATAAATGGCTTCACCATACGGCTTATCTGTTCATTCGAATAGCCTTTAAATGCTTTTTGATGAGGAAGCAATCCAGGTAGAACCGTTTGAAAAATGGCCCATAGTTCATCAAGAGAGTTTTCAATCGGTGTACCACTTAACGCAAATGTTTTTTCAGACTGAATAAGACGAACGGCTTCTGATGTTTTTGTCGCATGATTTTTAATCATTTGCGCTTCATCTAAAATCATACTGTGAAACGTTAAAGATTGGTACAGATCAATATCTTGTCTTAACGTTGGATAAGAGGTAATGAGCACATCAGGTAGAGGTTGGCTTGTTAGCAGTTCTTCTCGCTCTTTCGGAGTCCCGACGACAAGTTGAACACGCAGCTCTGGTGCAAATCGCTCTAATTCGCTTTTCCAATTATACAAAAGTGATGCAGGTGACACGACTAGAAAAGGCTGATTAGGGGCATGTTCCTTTTTCTCTGATAAAATATAGGCAATGCTTTGAAGCGTTTTTCCAAGCCCCATATCATCTGCTAATATACCACCTAACGAGTAATGAGACAGTCCTTTAAACCATTGAAAACCTGTTTGTTGATAATCACGTAAGGAAGCTTGTAACGTACTTGGTAAATCAAAATCCAGTTCCTCAGGATGTTTTAAATGTTGAAGAAGTTGCTTAAACGCCTTACTCACTTTTGTTTTGCGCCCCATGATTTCTTCAATTTGTGCGCCTCGATAAAGCGGTACTTGCATTGAATTATTCATCAAATCAGCTGGACTTACATGTAATTCTGATAGAAGCTTTTGAATATTTCGAAACTCTTCCCCTTCAAGCGAAACGAATGCACCATTCGATAAGCGATGATAGTGTTTCTTTTCCACAACAGACTGTAGAATATTGTGAATGTTTTCTTGATCAATATCATGTAAATCAAAACTAATGTCTAACAATCGACCGTTTGATTGAACATCAATTGATGTAATAGGAGTCGATTGTTGATCTAAATCATACATTTGCACAGAATCAGTGATGTACACGTCTGCAAGTTGTTGCAACTTCGGCACAATATGAAAAAGAAACTCATAAATCGACTCTTCATTTTCTTCAACGTACAGTTGATTTTGCCGAATTTTAATAGGAGCACTTTCAATCAGTGACATGACTTCTTGTTCTTTCTCAGTATCACGAATAAGAATCTTTTCATACTTTTCATCGTTTGTCGTTCCAAATGGATGGATGATAATATCATCATAGTGATATTCTAATCTCGCCAATAATTGTCCATATTCGTCATCTACAAATAACTTCACCTTAAGTGGAGGTTGCATCATTTGGTTAGAAACCTCTTCTGAAAGGGTTACTTTTCCAACTTTTTTTAATCCAGGTAACACATGCGATAAAAACCCACTCATCTGTTCTTCTGAAATAGGAAGAACATGAGCAATCGGTGCACTTTTACGTAATCCTTCTAACAGTAGCTTTTGTTCGTTTGATAACTCATAAAAGACTCCTTTGTAAAAAAGTAACCCGTAGCGATCAAAGAATGAAACATCATGTAACTCGCTGAGATTTAGTTCAAATTCGCTTCCAGCGCTTTTATCAAATCGAAACGAAAAAGGTAACTCACCTTGCGAAAAATGGATACGTTCGTATTCTTCCCCTTCATCGCTAAACGTAAATAGTCGCTCGTTTGCTTTAAGGAGCAATGTTTTTGTGATCACCGATGGAATCATCAACTCTCGTTCATTTACTTTGACATCATTCCAACTATTTAATGAACTAGTTCGGTAAAAGCTCTCTGTTTTCACTAATTCTTGTAGCATATCAATGACTTCTTGATCTTCCTTAACAAAATAATGCTCCGCAGGATCATATGTGAATTTCTTCGTAAATTCATGCGGGTGTTTGTCTCGTACTTTGCGTAAAAATTCTTTCATATTTTTTACAACATACGTACGCTCTGCGCCAACTTTGATTTCCATCACAAGAAAATTCCCATGTGAACGCATGAATGAAGATGAATACGACTTGCAAATGAATTCTACCTTTAAGGGTGTTTTATCGTGAGTATGTCGAGCTTCGATTATGTTTTGTTGATAGCCTGTAAACAAGTTTATAAAATGAGTAACGGCTTGTGTTTTACTTTCATTCTTATATGTAGAGGTTGAATGATTCATTGTTTCACGGTCGTAAATTTCTAACAAAGCTGCTACTTCGTGTTTGCATTCTCGAAACTGCTCAAATGCAAGACACGTGCACTCTGACACAAATGAATCACCTTCTAATTCAATCGATACTTCATATGGTTCACTACCTAAAACGGTAGCAAACCACGTATGATGCTTAAAATCATATTCAATATCTCTCACTCGTCCTCGCCGATAATAAACAAACCCTCGCTCATAAGCAATGGGTGAAAAGTAGTTTTTGATTTCATCTTTCGTTTTGAACAAATGACGCATTGTTTCACAATCTTTCTATTTGAAATTAAAAAGAGGTAGTACTGTTTTTTACATACTACCTCTTTCCCTTATGTCACATCAAGTTTAATTTACTTTTATGACCCAACCAAACGGATCAATTGCTTTTCCTGTTTGAATGCCTGTTAGTGTGTCATACAACTTTTTCGATAATTCACCCGTTTGACCATTATTAATGATTAATTCCTCTTCTTTCATAAATAGTTCCCCAATTGGTGAAATAACGGCTGCTGTTCCCGTTCCGAATGCTTCTTCTAATTGACCTTTTTTAGCTGCTTCATACACTTCATCAATCGAAATGCGGCGTTCTACGACAGGAACGTCCCAGTGCTTCAGTAAGTTTAAAATAGAGTTTCGCGTAACGCCTTCTAAAATACTTCCATTTAACGCAGGTGTTACCACTTCTCCATTGATTTTAAAGAAGATATTCATGCTTCCTACTTCTTCAATGTATTTGCGCTCTACGCCGTCTAACCACAAAACTTGTGAGTAACCTTTTTCACTTGAAACCTGTTGTGCCTTTAAGCTAGCTGCATAGTTTCCACCTGTTTTAGCTGTACCTGTTCCACCTAATACTGCTCGAACAAATTCACTTTCTACCGCAATTTTAACTGGGGAAATGCCTTCTTTATAGTAAGATCCTACAGGTGATAAAATGATAATAAATTGATAACGACTAGATGGTGCAACTCCTAAAAATGGTTCTGTTGAGATAACGAATGGACGAATGTAAAGAGAAGTGCCTTCTGCAGTCGGAATCCAATCACGATCAACAGAAATCAACTGTTTTAACGCCTCAATTGCAAACTCTTCATCAATTCTAGGAATACATAAACGATCGTTTGAACGATTTAAACGCTCCATGTTTTTGTCAGGTCTAAATAAAAGAACTTCTTCGTCTTTTGTTACATATGCTTTTAATCCTTCAAATACAGATTGTCCGTAGTGAAAAACCATCGCAGCAGGATCTAAAATCAACGGTTGATACGGAACAATACGCGCATCATGCCACCCTTTTCCTGCTGTATAGTCCATAATGAACATATGATCTGTAAATGTTTTTCCGAACTGAAGTTGTTCAGCTACTGGTTTCTCTTTTCGTGTTTCGCTTAGTGTAATATCGATTGTGTAATCTTTCATGGCTATATCTCCTTGCTGTTAGCTTATAAATATTTATCTCTATTGTATAACTAGATGGAATAATGTTACAAGATGTATAGGATTATTTTTAAAAACATTTAAACAATTTCAAACTATATCTCAATTAAAATAATAATAAATATTCCTTACATACTACGAAACTAGAAACAAAAAGTCAATCATTGTCTGTTAATTCGAATAGACAGAAAACTGATTATCTACGATTGAAGAAAATGTTTGTAAGTGATTAAACGTTGAGATGTCGTGCTCAAATAGCGGCAATGAAATCACTTGTTGTGCTGTAAATGTCGCTTGAATTTCATCTAGATATGGCTGCTCACACTCACGCCTTTTATGCATGAATGAACCGTCTGCATGAGAAGGAATCACTTTGTTGACAATAATGGTAGAAACATGAATATGGTGATGAGCTAATGTCTGAACTGCTTTTTTTGTTTCTAAGATCGGTAATCTCTCAGCATTTAATACAAAGGTGTATCCTGTTAGTGATAAATCAAGCAACACGTCTCTTACTGCTGTAAATTTCTTTTTGCGCTCTTGTAATTTCTCATAGATTGGATCTTCAATTGGTTCACCGTCATTTAAAAGTTGGCTGTAATGATCTTGTACCTTTTTGCGCCGATCTAGCAAGCCATTAATCCAAACATTCATAAGCTCCGGAAGGGTCAAAAGACGAATGGTGTGTCCGGTTGGTGCTGTATCAAATACAATGGTGTCGTAATGATGACGCTCTGATAGGATAAGCGATGTAATGCGATCAAATAACGCGGCCTCATCCGCTCCAGGAGAAGCACTTGCAAGGTCAATTTGTCGGTTCACTTCATCGATCATTGTTGCTTTTACCAATCCTCTTAGATTATCTTTTACAGTAGAAATGTAGCGTTTTGATTCTTTTGTTGAATCAATTTCAAGTAAATCTAGATTAGGCTGAATGGAGACAATATCTTCTTTTGGCTGTACATGAAAAACATCTCCAATGTTATGAGCAGGATCTGTAGACACTAATAATACGCGTTTTCCTTTTGTTGATAAAAGATAAGCAATTGAGGAGGCTGTCGTTGACTTTCCTACGCCACCTTTTCCACCAACAAAAATAATTTTCTTATGTAATATCTCCATGTTATTCCCTCCTTTTAGCAACAGCGAATTCCATCAAGCGGTGACTTTTCGATTCCCATACGTACATGCCATTCGTGAAAACGTTCAATAATGAGCGGATATAATTCAAGTGTGTAATAAAAGGCAGGATTGGGGAGTCCAAGCATTTCTGAAAAGCAAAGTAAAATAAATAAATCTTCTTCATCTCTTAACTCTCTTGCTATTTCTGTTCGGTGT
Organism: Bacillus sp. CGMCC 1.16541; assembly: GCF_003184905.1. Taxonomy (GTDB): domain Bacteria; phylum Bacillota; class Bacilli; order Bacillales; family Bacillaceae_H; genus Priestia. Next base: position 112,744 of record NZ_QFRU01000009.1, on the reverse strand, counting down.
GGTTGTTTTAAAATTTCATCATAAATATGAATCATTTGTTTCATTTTCTGTAACAAGTCCATTTGTAATGCTCCTTTTCAAGTTGGTGAAACAAGATCCCTTGACTATTAAGTAGCCAAAGGATCGTTAGGTTATGTGAGGCTACATGTTCGAATCAACTGGTGGTGTCGGTTCTTTTTTTGAGAATACAGCAAATGCTTCAAGTAAAATCCAAAAGACGAAGGCTAAGATCATCCCTCCAAGTATGAATAAAAGCATGTTCGCATCTGTGTCACCGATACCTGACCATTGAAAGACAACTTGTTGAACCATTGCCCAAACAGTCATGGTCAGTACAAAGACCATTGGAATGAATGTGACAAGGAAGTTTCGGCCTTGACGTTTCAGCCAAATAGAAATAAGTAGTAAACTAATGCCAGCAAGAAGCTGATTACTCGTACCGAAAAGTGGCCATAGTAAGTATCCACCTGAACCAAATCCATTTGGACCTTTAGGGATAAGAACAAGTGCTGCACTCGTAAAGACGGCAACTGATGTCGCCACATGTGTTTTAGTTAATGGCTTGAAGTTGTACTCGCTACCAATTTCAGAGATGATGTAACGCATAAGACGAACAGATGTATCCAAGCTTGTCGCTGCAAAGCTGACTACAATAACAGTAACAATTGTTCGAGCAATATCCGCAGGAATAAAAATACCGGTTGCTAATTGAGCGGCTCCATTAATGAAGTTCCCCATCCCACCTGCACTTGCTGCAGCAAAACTACCATATGCTTCTTTAAAGTCAGCTGCCGTTGCAAACACAGTTGTGACTGCAATAATGGAGATTAAGGCAAGGACACCTTCTCCAACTGAACCTAAATATCCTACGAAGCGTGCATCGGTTTCTTTATCCAATTGCTTTGAAGATGTACCTGAAGCGACGAGGCCATGAAATCCTGAAATCGCACCGCAAGCAATTGTAATAAACAATAGAGGAAACCATGAAACGTCATTTGCATCACTATTTGTCATAGGTGCTGTAATCTCTGGACGTAAGAATAACAAGCCTGCATAAAGCATCACAAGTCCAACAACTAATTGATGAGAATTTATGTAATCGCGAGGTTGTAGTAGTTTCCAAACTGGTAAGGTAGAGGCAATGTAACAGTAAATCATTAAAATCACAATCCAGACAAAAAAGGCCATTGATACACCGTTTAAACCAAATAGTACAGTGTTCTCCGCTCCACCAAAATAGCTGACTAAGTCAATTTGAAGAGCTGGTATTTTACTGCTTAAAACAGCAGTTCCATACATAATAATAAGTGCAATAACGGAAGGAATGAGCATCTCTCTTTTTCCTTTGTATACAGCATATCCAATCCAAATAGCTAACGGAATCTCAATGAAGATTGGCAATACAGCGGCTGGAAACTGAACAAAAAGATTTGAGATAACCCATGCAAATACAGCGTTAACCATTAATACAAGAATGAGAATAATGAAAAGAAAAAGCAACTTGGCACGTCGTCCAATTAATCGGTTTGTAATCGTTCCGATCGACTGACCTTTATTTCGAACTGATAAGACAAGAGTTCCAAAATCGTGTACCCCCGCTGCAAATACTGTGCCTAGGATGACCCATAAAAATGCTGGTAACCACCCCCAGTAGACGGCAATAGCTGGACCAATGATGGGAGAAGCACCCGCAACGGACGAAAAGTGATGTCCCCACAAAACAACCTTTTTTGTGGGCACAAAATCTACACCATCTTCAAATTGATGAGCAGGTGTTACAAAATTAGGATCCAGACGATAAATCTTCTCCGCTATAAATTTTGAATAATAGCGGTAACCAAGTGCGAATACAATCATTCCAATAATGGCTAACCAAAGCGAATTCACTCAAACTCCCCCTTATAACTGCTTGTTTTTATACAAGGAAATCTTAACCAATATATGTAAGCGTTGTCAATATAAATATCAGAAAATTCTAATAAAAAATGATGTTTAATTCGTTATAAGAGAAAATATAGCGTTAAAATGATTAAAAACCCTGTCTTCTTTCTAAGGAAACAGGGTTTTGTGCATGTATCATTTTTAATTGTTAAAGACTAATTGGTAGAAGAGAACATCATGCCATTGATCAAACTTGTACCCAACTTCTCTAAATTCTCCACAGAACGTAAATCCAAATTGTTTGTGCATTTTAATACTTTTATCATTTCCTTTTGTAATCCCAGCAATCACCACATGATAGTTTAATTGTTTAGCAAGGTCTAGAATGGCTATCATTAACTTTTTGCCAAGTCCATGCCCTTGTTGATTTCCATCGACATAAATCGAGATTTCTGTTGTGCGTTTATAGGCCTCTTTCTCACGGTAAGTAGATAAAGAAGCATACCCTGCGACTACGCCATCTTTTTCTGCAACAATGAGTGGAAATTGTGGGTCTTGATGAGTATGAAACCAGCTTTGGCGATCTTCAATAGAGACTGGACTTAAATCAAATGTAGCAGCACTTTGTAGAACAGATTGATTGTAAATATCAACGAGACTTGCTAAATCTTCTTGCTTTGCTTGTCGAATGATGACCATGGTGAAAACTCCTTTATGTGACAATATTCTTTCATTTTACTAGCTCTACTAAAAATTGCAATAAAAAAAGCCGACTATATGAGCTCAGCTGCTACATAACATGTATGTGTATTTTTACTTTTTAAGCTCTTGCATCTCAAACGATTTTACAACTTGCATCACATCATCTGTTGATACAACTGTAGCGAACTCTCCATGAAGAGATGAGAGTGATAGTTGATGAACAACTTCTGCTTCAAAGTGTGCAGTGCGATCATAAGCGGCTAATTCAAAGCATGCAGTAGCATCATGCACAACGTATGTGCGATATCCTAGGTTGCCAGCCATTCGAGCAGTTGTGGATACACAATGATTCGTCGTTAATCCGACTAGGACAAGCGTGTCATAGCCATTGGATTTTAAGTAATTATCAAGCTCTGTTCCTATAAAACAGCTATTCTGTTGCTTGCGAATTAAGTATTCATCCTCAATTGGACCAAATCCATCTTTAAATTGAAAACCAGGCGTACTTGGATGCAAAGGAGAATCTGGGTTTTGTGAAGCATGTTGTACATGAATGATTGGGTAATCTTTATGCCTCCACGTTTGGATTAGTTTCAACATATTTGTTTCAGCGTGCTTGTTATTACGAGATCCCCATGCAGCGTGATTAAACCCTTTTTGCACATCAATTACTAATAAAAGTGGGCGCGATTTCGTCATTTCCTATCTCCTTTTATTCTTATTTTTGAATGGAAATAACATACTTACAGCCTGACGAGCCAGCTTTTGATGAATGTTTCGTTTCTTTTGGGAGATAAATACGGTCGCCTGCTTCACATAAAACCGTTTCGTCTTCAACTGAAAAGTACACAGATCCTTCTAGGATGTGTAGAATCTCATCAGTTGGATGGGTGTGTGTTGGATGCTCTTGATGAGGGATATCCCACTGAACTTCTACATATCCTGTTTGTGCTGGGAGTAAATCATTTACTACTTCTTCAAAACCTCCGCCTACTCCTTTTTTAATAGAGGCTTTTTTTACTTGCATATAGCTCACTCCTTTTTGAATGAAATGGGCATTTCTTTGTTGTCTCATCGTTTGTATCATGAAGGAAATATTGTTTCCATTCACGATTCTGAGCGTTTCCATACCAGCCAAGTTCAGGGTGTGGAGCGACTGTGTCGTAGGTTGTTAAACGATGGCGAACTAACTTTTTAACTGATTTCCCCACCTTTGTATCTTCTCTAATTCCTTCAAATACCCAACGTGGTTGAAAGGTAATCATGAAGGTATCACTTCTTCGACTTTTTCTTAAATGGTGAGCTGGTGTATTGCACACTACAAAGATCGGTTCACCACCAAAACAAAATTCCCATAAAGGATCACTAGGATGGTTTGGAATATCCTCTGGCCATTCTTCTTCGTCAAGTTCATGTAAATGTTGTAATGTGTCCCAAAACATTTTTTCATAGTCTTCCATTGGTTTTGTTTCAGTTGGCTCAAAAAACATCACAAAAGATGTATATCGGCCAAGGGAACGAAACTCTTGTAAATATTGTGTTAATGCTTGCGCGCATTGTTTAATTTCTTTTTTATCGTACGGGGAAGTGCAAAAACCAAATCTAAGCAAGTTATGTTTAAACCCCTCTACTCCAAGTACGCATGGAAATGGTGCGGATTCTGACACTAAATCACGCTTGAATGATTCAAACACAGTTTTTCCCCACTCGGGAATATTTGTTGCTTCATTAATTTCTTGTTCAGTGTAAATAAAGGATGTTTTCAACATATAACCTCCTCTTTCAGCTTAACGATACATGTGTATTAAAAGAAAAAGCAGAATATGAGCCATTTCTACTTCTAATTTCATGATACCTGTCCATACATATAACTATGGACAAGTTTTGGAGGGATTGAAAAATGGAGTGGATGTTAATTGCCATTCACCACCTTGTACTTGGTATTAGCTTAGCAGCACCTGTAGGACCTATTAATATTGAAATGATCAAGCGTGGCATATCAGGTGGGTTTTGGTCGGCATGGCTGGTTGGCTTAGGTGGAATGAGTGCAGATGTATTATTTATGTTGTTCATTTTAATTGGACTAGCTCCTTTTATACAAAAAGACGTTGTGACACTTTTTTTGTATGGAGCTGGATGTTTAATGCTAGTATACATAGGGATACAAAGTATGAGACAAGCCGCTTCTCATGCATTTCTGTTTGAAGAAGGACATCCAACCACCGCGCAACGATCCTATGCATCAGGGTTCTTCATTGCCTTAACAAATCCAATCAACATTGTTTTTTGGTTTGGTGTTTATGGCTCCACGTTAAGTCATATGGTCCATTCATATACCCTTTTACAAGCAAGCATCGCAAGTATATGTATCATCGTAGGCATTATGTTATGGAATATGAACATTGCTTTTACAGTTCATTTCACAAGACGGTTTATTCATACGCAATTGCTACGAGTGATTACATTATCAGCAGGTGTTATCTTAATTGGTTATGGTGTGCATTTTGGTATTAAGTTTTTTTCAATAATAAAGTGGGAGGTGTTTAGTTAGCAGAGTGAAAACCTTTTAATTATTTTTAAAAATTAAGATAAGGCACAGGGACAACTAGTTTCATATCTTTATTATTTAGAATATACTGCAATTATTATATAAATCAATAATAACATTGTATGTTTAAAGAAAGAACCAATCGCTAACCATCGATTACAATTGACAGTTTGCGACTGGTTCTTTTGGTTTTTATTTAGGTTTCTTTTCTTTCCAGCTATTAATAATGGTTCCTGCATCGCTTTGATCTAGAATAAATGAACCGTTGCTATAACGATCACTATTTCGCATCGTAGCGGGATCAATTTGTTCAATCACTTCTTTTGTTGTTTGAACGTAAATCATATCGTCATTTGTAACAGTTATCACTTTTACAATTTCATGTGGATTAGACTTTAATTCTCGAACCATGACAAGCCCTCGTTTTGCTCGTGATGACTGTTCAAATTCACTAAGTTTCGTTTTCTTTACCGCTCCACGCTGTGTCACGATAAATAGTGTTTCTTTATCATCTCCACTAATGATTTCTCCACTCACAACGTAATCGTTCTCTTTTAAATTAATCCCTTTTACTCCAGCAGCTCGAGTACCGACAATATTAATTTCTTCTTCCTTAAACCACAAACCATATCCTTGTCTTGTCGCAAGAAATACAGCTTGATTTCCGTCTGTTTCATATACATCAACGAGTTGATCGTCGCCTTTTAAATTAATGGCAACAAGTGCTTTGGAATATCGCTGCGCTTTATATTGAATGAGCTCTGTTTTTTTAGCCATTCCATTTTTAGTAAAGAACAGTAAATATTTACCTTCCTTAAACTCTTTAATTGGAAGTACTCTTACGATTTCCTCGGTTTTATCAATCGGCACAATATTCATGACATGTTGTCCCATGTCTTTCCAACGAATGTCAGGCAACTCGTGAATTGGCATAAATAAGTAATTTCCTTTGTTCGTGAAAACAAGAATGGTGTCAGTCGTATTCATTTCTTGTTTAAATAAAATACGATCTGTGTCTTTCATGCCGAAATCTTGGCCATTTGATGCTGAATATGAGCGTAAACTTGTTCGTTTTACGTATCCATCTTTTGTAACTGTAACAAGTACATCTTCTGATGGAACCATTACTTCTAAATTAATTTTAATCTCAGTAATTTCTGCTTCGATTTGAGAGCGACGGTCGTCACTATATGTTTTTTTCACACGACGAAGTTCTTTTTTAATCACACTTAACAGTTTTTTCTCACTATGTAAAATCTCTTCAAGTTCTGCGATTTTTATTGCTAACTCTTCAGCTTCTTGTCTAAGAGCAGTAATATCTGTATTTGTTAAACGATAAAGTTGTAGTGAAACAATCGCTTCTGCTTGTGCTTCCGTAAAGTCATACTGCACAATTAAATTATCTTTGGCATCTCGTTTATCTTTCGATGCACGAATTGTTTGAATGACTTCATCTAAGATTGACAATGCCTTCATTAAACCTTGTACAATATGCTCACGTTCACGAGCTTTCTTTAACTCATACGTTGAACGATTTGTTACAACTTCACGCTGATGCTCAATATAAGCGTCTAAAATGTTGGTTAAGCTCATCAGCTTTGGACGCTTACGAGAAATGGCCACCATATTGAAATTATACGGAATTTGCAAGTCCGTGTTTTTATATAAGTAATTTAAAACGCCTTCTGCATTTGCTTCTTTCTTCAACTCAACGACTACGCGTAAACCTGTGCGATCGGTTTCATCGCGAACCTCTGAAATCCCTTCTACTTTTCGATCTAAGCGAAGTTCATCCATTTTTTTGACTAAATTAGCTTTATTCACTTCAAATGGAATTTCAGTAATGACAATTTGTTGCTTTCCACCGCGGATGGCTTCTACTTCTGCTTTTCCACGGATAATAATTTTCCCTTTACCCGTTTCATATGCTTTTTTAATGCCATCTATCCCTTGAATAATGCCTCCTGTTGGAAAATCAGGCCCTTTTATAACCGTCATCAGTTCATCAATTGTACATTCTGGCTTATCAATACGCATAACTGTTGCGTCAATAACTTCACCAAGATGATGAGGTGGAATTTCTGTTGCGTATCCCGCAGAAATCCCTGTTGAACCGTTTACAAGTAAATTGGGAAACATAGCGGGTAAAACAGTTGGCTCACTACTTGTATCATCAAAGTTTGGGACGAATTCGACTGTTTGTTTGTCTATATCGCGTAGTAATTCTGATGCCATGGCAGACAAGCGAGCTTCTGTATAACGCATCGCAGCGGGTGGGTCACCATCAATACTTCCGTTGTTTCCATGCATTTCAATTAATACGTTTCGTACTTTCCAATCTTGACTCATACGAACCATCGCATCATAGACAGATGTATCACCATGGGGGTGATAATTACCTATAACATTCCCGACTGTTTTAGCCGACTTTCGAAACCCTTTGTCTGTTGTATTTCCGTCTACATGCATCGCATATAAAATACGACGCTGTACGGGCTTTAGCCCATCACGAGCATCTGGTAAAGCACGTTCTTGAATAATGTATTTACTATAACGTCCGAAGCGGTCGCCTAATACATCTTCAAGTGGTAAATCTAGATAACGTTCTGTTTGTGACATTCATTATTCCTCCTCTGCGACCGTAACGTTTTCATTATCTAAAATGTTTGGATCTTCTTCTAATCCGAATGCAACATTGTTTTCAATCCACTTTCGACGGGGTTCTACTTTATCACCCATTAACGTTGTGACACGACGATCTGCACGTGCTGCATCATCAATACGGACACGAATAAGCGTGCGTGTGTCAGGATTCATCGTTGTTTCCCATAATTGATCAGCATTCATCTCGCCTAAACCTTTATAACGCTGAATCATATAGCCACGACCAACTTTTTTCATTGCACCTTGCAGTTCATCTTCATTCCACGCATATTCTATGACTTCTTTCTTTCCTGTTCCTTTGCTTACTTTATAAAGTGGTGGTAAAGCAATAAACACTTTCCCTGCTTCAACTAACGGTTTCATGTAGCGATAAAAGAACGTTAAAAGCAAGACTTGAATATGAGCACCATCTGTATCTGCATCGGTCATAATGACAATTTTATCATAATTGATATCGTCGACTGAAAACTCAGCACCAACTCCACCGCCGATTGCATGAATGATTGTATTAATCTCTTCATTCTTAAAAATATCTTGCAACTTTGCTTTTTCTGTATTAATAACTTTCCCTCTTAAAGGTAACACAGCTTGAAATCTTCGGTCTCGTCCTTGTTTAGCAGATCCACCCGCTGAGTCCCCTTCCACTAAATAAAGCTCATTTTTTTGTGGGTTTCTTGATTGAGCTGGTGTTAACTTCCCACTCAAAATCGTTTCTTGGCGCTTTCTTTTCTTTCCGTTTCGGGCATCTTCTCGTGCTTTTCGTGCCGCTTCTCGTGCTTGAGCTGCTTTAATGGCTTTTTTCACTAATAATGAGCTAATATCAGGATTCTCTTCTAAAAAGTAAGCAAGTTTGTCTGAGACAACGTGGTCGACCGCTGAACGTGCTTCACTCGTTCCAAGTTTCCCTTTTGTTTGTCCTTCGAATTGTAAGAGCTCTTCTGGAATGCGAACAGACACAATGGCACCTAAACCTTCACGAATATCTGTACCTTCAAGGTTTTTATCTTTCTCTTTTAATAACCCAACTTTTCGTGCATATTCGTTAAAAGCACGTGTCATCGCGGTTTTAGAGCCTGCTTCATGTGTACCACCATCTTTTGTGCGAACATTGTTTACAAAAGATAAAATGGTTTCTGAATATCCATCATTAAATTGAAACGCAAACTCAACTTCAATGCTGTGTTGTTCTCCTTCAAAGAATACAACCGGATGTAGCACATCTTTTTCTTCGTTTAAGTAAGAGACAAACGCTTCTATTCCACTTTCGTAATGAAATACTTCTTGTTGATCATGACGTTGATCAATTAAGATGATTTTTAACCCCTTTAATAAAAAAGCGGACTCACGCAGACGTTCCGATAATGTATCGTAGTTATATGTTGTCGCCGAAAAAATAGATGCGTCCGGTTTAAAGTGAATAGTCGTCCCTGTTTTCTTTGTTTTTCCGATTTTCTCAAGAGTCGTAACAGCTTTCCCGCCATTTTCAAAGCGTTGCTCATATGTAAAACCATCGCGGTTAATTGTGACGATCAGCCATTCTGATAGTGCATTTACAACTGATGCACCAACTCCGTGTAGACCTCCACTTGTTTTATATCCACCTTGCCCAAACTTTCCTCCTGCATGAAGAACCGTCAAGATGACTTCTGGTGTCGACTTTCCGAGTTTATGCATTCCCGTTGGCATTCCACGACCTTTGTCTTGAACTGAGATTGAATTATCTTTATGTATGGTGACTGTAATTTCGTTTCCATAACCCGCTAACGCTTCATCAACTGAGTTATCAACGATTTCATATACTAAATGATGCAATCCTCTACTATCCGTACTTCCTATATACATTCCTGGACGTTTTCGGACAGCATCAAGTCCTTCTAAGACTTGAATGGCATCTTCGTTATAGTTGAATTGTTGCTTTTTAGCCAAATCGTACATACCCCTTTCATACAAACACACACGCCTATTATTATAGCGTATCTCTGTCTTTACGTATTAAAATCTCAAACATATTTCCATTCTTTTGTCGTTTTAAGAAAGAATAGAAATATAATTAATATGTATAGTAAACAAAACGAGAACACACGTTTGATTTTAGCACACCTTTTCGGATTGTAAAGGTATTCCGTATCTCTTTTTCATTATAAGTTATCATTCGTTCATGGTCTAACCCTTCTGTAGCGCTATTGTATCGAATTTGTGCCTAGAAGTCCAAACTCATTAGAAAAGGAGCTAACTTATGATATCGTTCGACCCGATCATTCACCCTACAAGTTGCAATGTATGTACGTAGGATGAATGAAGGTGTTGATACGGTAAGTCACCTCCTTGCCACAACCTATTTCGTTAACGCATGTTCAACTTTAATGCAACGATCCATTACTACTATATAGCCGTTATCTTTTAAAAGGTGATAAGCCTCTTCATCCATTAAGCCAAGCTGTGCCCAATAAACATCGGCCTCGATTTCTAAACACTCTTTTGCCACACCTAGTAAGTGTTCAGAGCGACGAAATACATTCACAATATCAACGTGGCCATCAATGTCAGCTAATGATTTGACGGCTTTAACTCCTAGAATTTCATCCGCATTTGGATTTACAGGAATAATGTCGTAGCCAGCATCTTGCATTGCTTTTGATACCATGTATGATGTTTTTTCTGGATTATCTGATAATCCTACTACCGCTATTCGCTTACTATCTTTAAGAATACGACCTAATTCTTCACGAGATGGAATATCGATTGCCATTTGAACCTCTCCTTTTTTCTTGTTGATGTTATGTTATACGTTGTTCGTTTTCATCTGATAAATTCCTGCATATATTACCCATTTTTTTAAACTTTGTAAACAGCGTGACGAATAAAAGGGAGAAACGACCGATAAAATACCCTAAGAATGGGAGTACATAAAAAAAGAAACGATCATTGATTGGGTCATTTATTTTATGTTGGGTTTAGCATTTCTTTTTTAAAGTGAAATAATCTACTTTGCCAAAGAAATAGTCAAAATCTTTACAGGAAAATTTGAGTTAAAGGGAGAATGTTTACGTAAGGACTAGCGTTTTTGAAAACACGTGGTAAAATGAAAACGATATGTACATAAAGGAGCTTTGAAAAAATGGATTATCTCTTACCTATTTTCGCTTACCTTATTGGTTCAGTTCCATTTGCTCTAATCGTTGGAAAAGTCGGTTACGGAGTCGACATTCGAGAACACGGAAGTGGAAATCTCGGTGGGACAAATACGTTTCGCACATTAGGTGTAAAAGCAGGGTTAATTGTTACAATTGCAGACATTTTAAAAGGAACGCTCGCTACATCTTTGCCTCTATGGATTCAGTCGGACTTACATCCCCTTTTTGTTGGTTTATTTGCAGTGATTGGTCATGTTTATCCCATTTTTGCAAAGTTTAAAGGTGGAAAAGCAGTGGCAACTTCAGGTGGCGTATTACTTTGTGTCGATCCTCTGTTGTTTGTGCTTATGCTTGCTAGCTTTTTCGTTTGTTTATACATAAGTAAATATGTGTCCTTATCTTCAATGATTACAGGTGTGTTAGCTTTTATTTATTCTTTATTCACGGGTGAACCCCCGCTTATCATTGTGGTTGGATTTCTAGCACTTTTCGTGATTTTCCGTCATCGTGCAAATGTCACACGAATCATGAATAAAACTGAACCAAAAATAAAATGGTTATAAAAAAAGACGACGATCGTACAAGATCATCGTCTTTTTTTATAAATCTATTCATCGCTTATTAAACTTCTTTTTCAATTCTTTATGAATTTGCTTTCGTTTCACTTTCTCTTTCTCTTGAATGGCAGCAGCTTTATCTTCTTTTTGAGCTAAATATGCTAACTCTCGCTGTAGCTTTTTGTAACTTTGAAATCGCTTTTCGCTAAGTGTTCCTTCTTCAATTGCTTCTTTTATTGCGCATTTGGGCTCAGTTTGATGACGACAATTCGTAAAATAGCACATCGAAGCCAGGTGCTCAATGTCTTCAAAAACGTCTTGTAATCCTTCACTTGCATCCCAAAGTTGTAATTCCCGCATACCGGGGGTGTCAATAATACACCCACCTGTAGGTAAAATCATTAATTCTCTATAGGTGGTGGTGTGCCTACCTCGGTCGTCTCTATCTCTCACTTCTTGTGTGTACTGCACGTCTTTTCCAATTAAACGATTTGTTATTGTAGACTTTCCCACTCCTGAAGATCCGACAAGAGCAATCGTTGCCCCATTAGCAGCATATTGTTGCAGAAGTGGTATAGACTCTTCATTTAGTGCACTTAGGATATGAATGGGGACACCAAAGGCAACATTTTCTACTTCGTTCAGTTTTTCTTCTATATCTAAACATAAATCCGCTTTGTTTAAAATAATGACAGGTTTCGCGCCACTTTCCCATGCCATAATCATATATCGTTCAATGCGCCGGATATTGAAATCATGATTGAGTGCTACCACAATAAACAAAACATCAATATTCGTTGCGACTAGTTGTTCTTCCGTTTTCTCTCCAGCTACTTTTCGAGAAAATTTACTTTTTCGTGGTAAAACCGCCTGTATTGTCGCTTTCTTCTCATCCCATCTCGGTTTGATAACGACCCAATCTCCAACTGTAGGAAACATTTGTCGACTCAATGACTCGAAGCGGAACTTACCTGACACTTCAGCTAATAATTCTCCTTGATCTGTCACAACTCGATACAATCTTTTATGTTCGAGCGTAACGCGACCTATCGTATAACCTTGATTTTCATATTCATTAAAAAATGACTTGAAAGTTTCATTCGAACCGATATCTTTTAAATTCAACGTTTTGTCCTCCCTATGACTTTCTCCACCTTAACTTGAATACGTCATAGAGAAATCATACTTGTTACGTGCACATTGACAAACTCAATGCTTTAACGTTATAAAGATAATCCCTCCATGACACGTACTACTACTTTTGATTTCACCATATGTCATCACTCCTTTAAATAAGGGATTTTAGCTCATCGCTATTATTCTTATTATAATCCACTTTCACTAAATAACAAGAATATAATGGAAATACCTAGTGAATGTCATTTTCATTCGGTTACTTTTATGGTAATATTTTATAATCAGAAAAATCAAACAAATAAAAAGAGGTTTATTATATGGATAAAATGCTTCACTTATTAACAGAGTTACTTAAAATCGATAGCTCGACAAAAGAAGGCGCAAACAAAGGAATTCTATACTGTCAAGCGTGGTTACAACATCACGGTTTGCAACCAACTTTGCTAACGAATAACGGCTATCACATGCTTATTACTGAGATCGGCTCTGGCTCTGTTACACTGACTTTAAACGGACATGTCGATGTGGTAAGTGGGAACGCATCACAGTTCGTTCCCTTTCAGGATGGTAATCGTTTGTACGGGCGTGGTGCAGCTGATATGAAAGGCGGTCTAGCTGCAATGATGGCAGCAGTTGTGGAATTAAAAGATCAACGTCTACCTTGTAAAGTGCAGTTGCAAATTGTTTCGGATGAAGAAACAGGAGGGTTCCACTGTTCAAAATTTTTGAGTGAACAAGGTTATGTAGGAGATTTTCTAATTTGCGGAGAACCAACCATGTTACATATTGGGTTGCAAGCAAAAGGAATTTTACAAGCTGATGTGACAATAAGAGGCCAAGCTGCTCACGGTAGTCGTCCATGGGAAGGTATCAACGCAATTGAAACAGCAATGTCTCTGTATCAGCGTATTTTCACCCTTCCATTTGCTTTAGAGCATTCACCTTTTTATGAAGCTCCTTCTATTAATCTAGCGAAAATACAGGGAGGAGATGCATATAACAAAGTACCTGACTGTTGCACACTTTCTCTTGATATTCGCTACTTACCTCATCAAAGCCTAGATGAAATCATTCTTCAACTCGAACAATTATTTGACGAGAAAATAAAGGTTGGTTTATGTGGTGACCCAATTCAAACACAACCTGATGACCGATGGGTTAAAACACTGGTAACATCAATTGCTCAAACGACAAAAACCGAAGTGAAATTGTTTGGACAACACGGTTCTGCTGATGGACGATTTTTTTCACGATTCGGTATACCTGCTGTAGAATTCGGTCCATCAGGTGACGGTTGGCACGGTGATAAAGAGTTCGTTCTTCTTTCCTCATTATATGAGTATAAAAATATTCTAACATGTTTTGTCATGAATTTTTGTGTCCCTACACCTAAATGTTAATTCACATGTAACCGCCGTTACCTACTTGCTATACAGGTAAGAGAGGTAACGGCTTCTTGCCTCTTTATTTGTTCGTACTTCCCTGTCCTTCAGGTGGTTGTTCCATCCAATTGTGATCAATCATTAACTTTCCACCTTCTTTAGCGTACGTAAAGACCTCTTTTCCTAGCAAAGACATTGTTGTTGGTAAATCGTTACGCAACGAAAATGACGTTCCTAACGCATTGCTCGTTAAGCCAAAATTACTTAACAAACTAATACAATAAATCATAAGCTTTTCAGAAAATGGCGCAATATTGGATGTAGTCGGATTTCCGTAAGACGTTGCTGGTGGTTGTAAATCATTTTCCATTAACGTATTACTAAACGTTTTAATAATTCTTTTAGACAGCTCTTTTCCTTTAGTAAAATATTGTCGAACGGCTTTATTTTCAGCCACTTGTGAAAAGCCAGCAATTAGTTGCATCCCTAAAATGTTCGTTTCAATTCCATGATAAAGGTGAGCAATCTCTACTGCATTAACAGGTCTCTTTGTTCCGAGCGGATTAATTCCACTCATGTAACTTTTGCTTTCAACATACTCCACTTTTTTCGGTACCGGAATGTGAGGAGGTCGAGGTAAAACTCCTAGCTCTTGTAACATCATGGTTGATTGACTAAACAGATCATGAGCGTTTGTTAAGGAATGTTGATAAAAATTGATAATGTCTTGGCGATACGACATGGTGATATGTAATGCATTTAAACCAATGCTTACTTTCATCATGACTCGTAGAAAAAGCAAGCTGAAATATTCTCCATATAACGGCGGAGCTTCTAAATGAACATCTGTTTCTACAAATCCTCCAGGAATCACAACGTCATCATTTTTGAAAATATGTACAATTTCTTGGATAGACTGCATTTCTTGATCATAATAACTTTGTAATAAAGGAGTAATATGACTATTTGTCTCTACTTGAATAAAGTGCTCGAACATGCGAGCTAGCATTGTTTTTTGTTGATACGTCATCCACAATGTCCCTAGCTCTGAAGACGAAACAGGAACAGCTTTTCCATTATTCATTCTAACTCACCTTTCGCATTTAAACTTAATACTGTTAGTATGACCAATTGATTTAAAACTACACTTTTTATCTGCTATCGCCGTATTATCCTTTTTAATGTTAAAATAATTACGAATGTAAGCGAATACAAAGTTGTGTTTGTAGTTATACTGATTGTAAACATAAGCAGTAGGAGGACATACAATGAAATACAGATGCTCAATTTGCAAACGTCAAAAAGAAACACATCGTAACTCTGGTGGATCTAAATATTGTGTTCATTGCTGGGAAACAATCGGCAAAGAATATAATCTAAAATAAATATCAAACAGAGAGATAGTCAAGTAGAAGCGTCCATTCTTTTGATTGACTATCTTTTTCTGTGGCTTTTTTTAGGTTTGTTTTTCCATATTGTTGGCGTTCAAAAAAAGTTTCTACTATAATAAATGTATGCTGATAGATTGGAAGGAGCATTTAACGATGAAATTAACTGTAACAGAACAAGCAGCAAACTGGTATAAAACTGAAATGAACGTAACAAGTGATCAATACGTACGTTTTTTTGCGCGTTATGGCGGGTGCAGTAACGTACAAAAAGGATTCTCATTAGGAGTAGGCACAGATAATCCGATTAACATAGGCGCTGAAACAACAGTCGCTGGTATTACATTCTTTATCGAAGAAGAGGATGTATGGTACTTCGATAGTCATGATCTAATTGTTGATTATAATTCTGAAACAAAAGAACCAGATTTTAAATACGAAGCATAAGTAAAAAGCGTATGAAAGTGATAAAACAGCTTTCATACGCTTTTTATATGTAATAGTTATTCATCGTCCTTCTTTTTTACTCGTTCATATGCTTCGTGCCAGTCAGGAAACTTTTTACGAATGGATACAGGTCGGAACGTTTCACTTTTCACACATACATGAGACGATGTAGCGTTGACTGCTACCTCATTGTCAGGTGTTAAAATTTCGTAACCATACACAACACGAAATCCATCATACTTTTCAACCCACGTATGAACCGTTGCAATTTGACCGTAGCGGAGTGGCTTTTTATACGAAACATTCACGTCAATAACAGGCGATAAAACACCCTCTTTTTCCATGTCTGCGTACTGGAACCCAAGTTCTTTAATTAACCCTGTTCTCCCAACTTCCATCCACACTAAATAATTTGCATGATACACAACGCCCATTTGATCAGTTTCAGCGTATCGTACCTCCACATTTGTTGTTGAAATAAACATGTACGTATTCCTCCTATGTAGCATAAACTACTTTCATCGTAACACACCCTTCCGATTTTTCCCATCAAAAAGGATAGGCATCTTGGTTTATCTTTAATAGGTAGTGAAACGTAACATTTTTTGAATACGATACACCACTTTTTTGATGGGGGTGGTGGTATCTTTATATTTTTCATAAGGTAATGTGTATGTTGCATCTTCATTCTTCCATAACCTGTTGAAATATGTGTTTACTTCTTGCATCACTTCACTTGAAGAAGGACCCACTATTTTAACGTTTGTCTCAAGATTTAAATCATCTAGATTACGTTTTGTAAAGTTAGCTGAGCCACTTATAATCGTCGATTGATTCTTTCCTTTTATATATAATGTTTTTGGATGATATTGTTCTTTCGTTGTATTGTACCATCGTACATCAATGGCTCCGTTCGATTCTTCTACTAGTTCAGCTGCAACAGGACGATTAGGTAGTCCAATTTTTTCTTGTCCGAACGCATTGGCATTCGGATCTAACACAAGGTGAACATTTGCACCATTATTAGCTGCTTGTAAAAGAGCTTCAATCACTTTTCGATCAGCTAAATAAAACATCCCCATCCAAACAGTGTCCCCTTTTTTGGCAAGTGTAATGTCGTGCACAACATGTTCATAGATTTTCCCTTCTGTTAACAATTGAACACCTATATCCCCTTTATCTTCAACTGTTTTTCGTAATACAGGAAAAGGTTGAGGATCTGAAAAATCGATAACCGCTTTTTCCGATTTTACCACATCCTGAATGATGTTCCCTTTCATTTCAAATGCAATATTTGAATGGTAGCCACTTGCATCATGTGGATTAGCGGAAGAAACAATCACGCTTTTCTCCGTTGCTACAACTTTTCGGTGATTTGCTTTTACATTAAAGAGTTTTAAATAAGAGCGAGCTGTAATAGAAGGTGCTGTTTCACCGAACGGATTTGCAATCCAGCCCTTTCCACCTTGTCCAAACCATTGAATAAAAGAACGCCACACACTTGAGTAAAGTGGATTTGAGTCACGTAATTTTGTGAGATCTGTCTCAATCACTTTAATCCCTTGTGCTTTCAAGGCTTCTAGCCACTCTGATTCATGTGAGCCATATGTTGTATTAATTTCATCTGTAATGAAAACCATTTCAATATTTGGCTGCTTTTTCTTTTTTTCGATAAGTGTTTGAGCTAATTCATCACTAATAGATGGAAATGATTCTCCTTGATCATAATAGCCATTAAATAAAAACATATCAATGACAACAAGTTCTTCCGCTTCTTCAATTACTTCATAAATACGTTCAAAGATTTGTTTTTCAGTTTTCATCTCGTTTCCTTTTTTATAGGTTAGATCGTATAAGAATGTCACATCTTCTACTTGGTGTTCTTTCCCTTCATATGACACGCCTTTTGGAAGTGGTTTGTATGTATGATAAAAAGTGACACAAGTTAAGAGTAACAATAAAAAGATCAGACCGATTATTCTTTTTGTAAACATACGCTTCAACAAGCTGTTCTCCTCCTACAAACAATATCAACAAATTATTCCCTATATACGCATTCTTCAAACAGAAAAAAACTAGATAAAAGAGGGTACTCCTCTGCTTTATCTAGTTTCATTCTGTTACCATACATACGTTTATTGCCCGTTATGCCACACTGAAATGAATCGTTGTGAGACACTTAAAGACAAATGAGCTCTTTATTTGTGAACTTGTTCTGCCCCTTCATAACCTGATTCACGAACAGATGCTTCTTCACGAATTTCATTTCGCATTGCTTGAATACTTACTTCGCGGTTATGATTTTTTTGAGCAATACGCTCACGCTCTGCTCCATCTGCATGAGCCATTGTTTCTTCTGCTTTTTCAATGTTTTCAATTGTATGTTGAACCATTGACTGTAACTTTTCGACGTTATCGCTACGATCATCTGGATTTGGTTTACTCCATGCCATTGTGAATTCCTCCTTGAGTTGTAAAATTTCTTACACAACTAGTATGTGGAAAGAAGCATCATCTATTAGTGGAAAATATTAAGTTTAGTTGACCATAATTTAATTATGAAAAGTAAAGAATCCCGCCTAGTGACAGGATTCTTTACTTATTCCTTATTATTCACCTTTTGTTTGAATCACATCTGGATGTTGACCTGATTTATCTTGCATTTGTTTCCCTTTATTTCCACCTGCAGCACGCGGTTGAGTTCCGATGTGGTTGGGAACAAAATGTTTACGATTACCTTTTGGGTTACTCATGTTGAATCCCTCCTCACTTTTACTCTAACCATTTTGTCATGAACCTATTCTGCAGCCTCTAGCATTCGCGCTTCTAACCGTTTTTCGATACGCCCTTCAATTGCTTCAAGTGCATCGCGGTCTTCCAACAATTGACGTTTGTTTTCTTGAACGAGCTCTTCAAATGTGCGCTTACGTAGTTTTCTCATGTTATTACCTTCCTTTTCATCATGGTTTGTTATGTACATCATTCCCAAAAACCAAAGGAAAATAACAAAAATTTTCAAAAAATTTATAGTTCTAAAAACATACGTCAACGAATTGAAGAGACAAAGAGTAAATGCAATATCCCTTGCCTATTTACGATATTATTGGACTTTCTAGACAAGGGATGGGTGAATTGGAGTGATTTTTTTATTATTCTTTTGCGAATGATTCCATTTGTTCGTAATTCATTGGACCATTTATTCTCTTTGTAATCACGCCCGATTCATCAATAAAATATGTTGTTGGAATGGTCAAAATTTTGTACTGTTTAGACGATACTTCTTCTTGTTCATCTAATAACACTGGAAATGTAAACCCACGTTCCTTCAGGAATTGATCAACAGCATCAACTGTTCGTTCACTTGATGTTAAATTAACAGCTAAAATCTCTACATCGTCGCTATATTGATCGTAAAACTTTTGCATTTCTGGCATTTCAGCTTTACACGGAGGACACCAAGTTGCCCAAAAGTTTAAAATGACTTTTTTCCCTTGATAATCTGATAAGTTGACGTCGTTGCCTCCGAGAAGAGGTAATGTAAATGTTGGTGCTTTTTTCCCTGCTTCAAGTCCATATTCCACTACTTCTTGCGCATCACCTTCTGAAATGTTCGCGTTTTCATATTCACTTAAATCATCTTCTACATTTTTAGGGAGAATTCCTTGCCACAGTGCATATCCTCCTAACCCTAACAATAGAAGGACTGCAATCACTTTTTTATACATGTGTTAACACCCTTTCTTTACGTACATTTTTCGTTATGTAAATAGCCAGTAGTGTTGAATGCTGTAAGAAACAAGTGCTGACAAACACCCCACACTGATTAAGAAAGCGGTCTCTTTTATTGGCAAATTTCTTTTATGAACTGACCATATAATGTAGAGAATTGCAACAGTTCCACCAATAAAAAATCCGAGTAGACCACCATGAAAGAAGATGAGACCATATGGATTATAACTAATCATAGAGGGGTCTTTTATAAGTATACTAAATTTAAATAGGAAAAAGAAAAGAAGGAGTCCATTAAAGAAAAGGTCAATTACTTCTTGTCCTTTTGATTCATATGTACTTGTGATTACTTTCATTAATACGAACGCACAAAAAAAAGAATAACTAATGGCAATCCATCCGTACTTGATTAAAAACGGCCCAAGCTGAATCGCTTCATGAAACATGCATACACTCCTCTTCTATCTTTACTATATACGAATATTTGTATGACTACCCTTTAGTGTAAAAGGGAATTGTGAAAATATGATGAAGAAACCGTAAGAAAACTTATACTAATAAAAAAATCCTCTTCTTCCAAAGACGGAAGAGGAGGATTTACTGTGTATTAAGCGTGTGTTTTTGATTCTAACTTGTCACGAAGAACCATTTGTAGAATACCACCATGGCGGTAGTAGTCAATTTCAACTTCACTGTCAAAGCGAACAAGCACTTCAAATTCTGTCTTGTTCCCTACTTCGTCAGTAGCTGTTACTTTCACATAATCACGAGGTTTTACAGTTTCATCGATTTGTACTTCGATTGCTTCTTTACCTGTTAAACCAAGTGTTTCTGCGCTTTCGCCTTCTTTAAATTGAAGAGGTAACACACCCATTAACACAAGGTTTGAACGGTGAATACGCTCAAAGCTCTCAGCGATAACTGTTTTAATACCTAATAGGTTCGTACCTTTAGCTGCCCAGTCACGAGAACTTCCCATACCGTAATCTTTACCAGCTAAGATTGCAAGACCTGTTCCTTCTTCTTTATACTTCATACATGCATCGTAAATGCTCATGACATTATTTGTTGGCCAATGTGTCGTCCAACCACCTTCAGTACCTGGTGCGATTTGGTTACGAATGCGGATATTTGCAAACGTACCACGCATCATCACTTCGTGGTTACCACGACGAGAGCCATATGAGTTAAAATCTTTAGGTTCTACGCCTTTTTCTTGAAGGTAAAGACCTGCTGGTGTAGTTTTTGCGATTGAGCCTGCTGGTGAGATATGGTCAGTTGTTACGGAATCTCCAAATTTACCAACTACGCGTAAACCAGCTAGTGGTTTTACTTCACCAGCTTCTGCAGCTAATCCTTCAAAGAATGGAGGATTTTGAATGTATGTTGATTCATTATCCCATGTGTAAAGCGCTTCTTCACTTGTTTCAATTTCATTCCAACGCTCGTTATCATCAAAGACACGGTTGTATTCTTTACGGAACAATTCTGGTGTAACAGTTGCTTTTACAACATCTTTAATTTCATCTTGTGATGGCCAGATATCAGAGAAGAACACTTCGTTTCCATCTTTATCAATGCCTAGTGGTTCAGATTGAAGATCGATATCAACAGTACCCGCTAACGCATATGCCACAACAAGTGGTGGTGATGCAAGGTAGTTACCTTTTACAAGTGGGTGGATACGGCCTTCAAAGTTACGGTTACCAGATAATACAGATGTAACAAGTAAATCGCTATCAGCAATTGCTGCTTCAATTTCATCTTCTAACGGACCTGAGTTACCAATACATGTTGTACAGCCATAACCAACAATATTAAAGCCAATTTGCTCTAAATATGGTAGTAATCCAGATTCTTTTAAGTAACCTGTTACAACTTTTGAACCAGGAGCTAATGATGTTTTCACGTATGAAGGAACATCTAAGCCTTTTTCAACTGCTTTTTTCGCGACTAGACCTGCACCAATTAGTACGTAAGGATTTGATGTATTGGTACAGCTTGTAATCGCAGCAATTGCAATTGCACCTGTTTTCATCGTTGTTTCTGTACCATTTGCAAGTTTAAATGTGATTTCTTTATTAACATCTGTTGCTTCAAGTCCAAACCCTTGGTTACCCATTGGAGCAGACAATGCTTTATTGAATTCGTTCTTCATTTGTGAAAGAGGAATTAAATCTTGTGGACGCTTTGGACCAGAAAGATTTGCTTCAATCTCAGCTAAATTGATTTCTACTACGTCTGTAAAGATAGGGTCTTGTAAATCAGGCGTGTAGAATAAACCATTTGCTTTTGAATACTCTTCTACCACTTTAATTGCTTCTTCGTCACGACCTGTTAAGCGCATATACTCTAGCGCTTCTCCATCAACTGGGAAGAAACCACATGTTGCACCGTACTCAGGAGCCATGTTTGCAATTGTTGCGCGGTCTGCTAATGGTAATTGAGCAACACCAGGACCGAAGAACTCAACGAATTTACCAACTACACCTTTTTGACGTAATACTTGCGTTACTTTTAACGCTAAGTCAGTGGCTGTTGTACCATTTGGTAATTCGCCAGTTAATTTCACACCAATTACTTCTGGAACAGGGAAATAAGATGGTTGACCAAGCATTCCTGCTTCTGCTTCAATACCACCTACACCCCAACCTAATACACCGATACCATTAATCATAGTTGTATGTGAATCTGTACCAACAAGTGTATCTGGGAATGTAACGTATTCGCCGTTTTCTTCTTCAACAGCGTGAACGACATTTGCTAAGTACTCTAAGTTTACTTGGTGAACGATACCTGTTGCAGGTGGAACTGCACGGTAGTTATTAAATGATTTTTGTGCCCAGCTTAAGAATTTGTAACGCTCTGTGTTACGTTCAAACTCAAGGTCCATGTTCACACGTAATGAATCCATTGTACCTGCTTTGTCAACTTGAACAGAGTGGTCGATAACAAGATCTACTGGAATTTCAGGGTTAATTTTATCTGGGTCTCCACCCATGTCAGCCATTGCTTTACGAAGGGATGCTAAATCTACAACAGCCGGAACACCAGTGAAGTCTTGAAGGATAACACGAGATGGTTTGAAAGGTACATCGATTTCTTGAACTTCGCTTGTTCCCCATTTTGCTAAGTTTTCAACGTGTTCTTTTTTAATAACACGACCGTCTACTTGACGAAGAACAGATTCTAATAATACCTTTACTGAATATGGAAGTTTTGATACAACACCTACACCAGCTTCTTCTAAAGCTTGTAAGCGGTAATAATTATATGTTTTACCATTAACTTGGAATGACGAACGAGCGTTAAAAACGTCTTTTTTAGTCATTGTCCTACCCCCTTAACATACTTATGTATAACAATTGATAAATTCCCATCCTACTAATTCCCTTCGCCTTTTATCTTAATATAATGTTATACATAAGTAAATAAAAAGAATGTTATTAATTGTTATAAGTTTTTCTTATTGAGAAAGTGAATTCTGCAAAGTATTTTCTAATAATTCATAATGATAGTGATTTTATTTATATTTAGAAGGTTCGTTTAGATAGCGATTTCATTGGGTTTTTACATAAAAATGAAGACGGTTGTACGAAGAATTCTTCTCCTGAAATTCACGTTATCTCTCTCTTTGTTGTCTCACTCATTCTCAACAATCGTGTTTTCGTTTCCATTTATCGTGTTCATAAAGTATGTTGTTTTGCGCACATTAACAGCATGGAGGTGAGAATCATGGCAAAACGCAAATCAAACCACATCATTCCTGGTGCAAACGCAGCGAGTGGACAAGGAAAAGGTGCTGGCTATAATGAAGAGTTTTCAAATGAACCATTAACAGAACAACAAAAACAAAACAATAAAAAACGCAAAAAAAATCAGTAAGAATATAAATAGTGAGTGATAATATATGAGCGTATTATAACTAAAATCCCCCCGGTATAATCAACGTTATACAGGGGGGATTTGTTAGTCTTGATTGACTTCGTCTACAATTGCTTGTAGATCTTGTTGGAATTGTGTTAATTTGGCATGCTGTGTTTCTGAAGCATTTTCTAACGCATTTTCGATTTGTTGATACGTTTCATTAATTTCCTCTTTTAATAACTTTAATTCATGTCCATAAGAAGCATCATGCTTGACAATTTGCGATTGAGCATATGCATCCATTGCATGTTTATGTCCTTGTTCAGCTGCTTGAAATGATTGTTGTTTATCTTTATGATATGGCATACCTAACAGCCTCCTTTATCTACATTCTTCTTGTAGTTTGTTGTTTCTCACCTCATTTTATACGACAACTTTTAGAGAATAAAACAACGTTATTTGCTTCACTCTAATACGTAAAGGGGTGAGTAATGATGAACAAAAACGACAGCAAAGATATGCGTAAAAATGCACCAAAAGGTGATAACCCGGGTCAGCCAGCACCAATGAGTGGCTCACATAAAGTTAAAAACAGCAAACATACACGTCAAAAGCAACATAGTAATCACGACATGTAATAAAACGAGTGTGAACGAAGGAAACGTCCTTTTGTTCACACTCGTTTTTCGTCTTTCTCGCGACTTCTCATCACTTCTAATTCAGGATTTTCACCTTCATCGTTTACCTCTGCAATTGGAAAAATAGCTGTTCCATTTAAAATTTCTGTAGCAAGTCCTTCATCATTTATGTCTCTTTCTTTCATGTTATCAAGTCTCCTTTTTATAATTCTTTTTTAAGATGAACCATTTGTCCATTATTTACTCATGGTTGTTCGTTTCTATTCACTCCAGTGAAAGCATATGCATAGAATACAACAAATGTTTTAATTAATGGAGGAAGTGATAAGATGACGGATGAGCGACTTCCAGCGGATCCGGAAATGCTGAAGAGCTTTAAAGATTTACTAGAATTGGTCCTTTCAAACCCTTTTATGAGTTATCTTGATTATGATTCATTGCGGATTGATCTATTCGAAACAGAACATACTTATATCGTGGAAGCAGAATTATCGGGATATAAAGTAACGGACATCGAACTTCAAGTGCTGAATCAACACTTGAAATTACGAGCAAAGAAATACATTGAAAAGCAAATAAAAGACGAGAAAGCACAAATTTTCAAACGTGAACGAACCGAAGAAAACATTGAAAGGCTCATCGATTTCCCTTTCGATCTCCATCATCGTGTAATTAACGCAACATTTGAACGCAATATACTTGAAGTAACAATCCAAAAAGAAGGGACAGTAGAAGAATCCAATTCGACGATTCCGATTGAAGTGAAATAATGTATTGTAGACCATGCATGTCTTTTGCATGGCTGTTTTATTTTTGTCGCGTTATGTCTTGGTAAGCAGATTGTTTTCATCACTTATTATTTAGCACATAGTTTTTTTAGATATTTCATAAAACGCTATCTGTTTGCTACGAAAAATGCTATCGTTAAATAAAATAACCTACTTACTCATCCATTTCGGTTGATGACTAAGTAGGCTATTTGTCGAGATTTTATTGAATGAATGTTTTATATGTTTCCTCGTCTAATTTTTTGATGATCGCCGTTAGAAGCTTCACACCGTTTTCTAAGTCTTGTTTACTTACCATAGAAGTATGGCTATGAATGTACCTTGTAGCTGCTCCAATAACAATTGTTGGTACACCCTGCTTATGAAGGTGAAACTTCCCTCCATCTGTTCCCCCACCAAGCATGACATCTACTTGATAAGGAATGTTGTTTTCCTCTGCTGTTTCAATTACGAAGTTACGAAGTTTGATATTTGGAATCATCGATGAATCTAAAAATGTGATAAGTGGCCCATGTCCAAGCTTTGCTTTGTTCGGATTGGCATTTGGTGCATCTTCCGCTACTCCTACATCTAATGCAAAAGCTACATCTGGTTCAACAATGTATGGAGATGTTGCTGCTCCTCTTAACCCAACTTCTTCTTGAACCGTTGCGCCTGAATATACGGTATTTGGATGATCTTGATCTTTTAATGCTTTTAACACTTCAATGGCTAACCAACATCCAATTCGATTGTCAATGGCTTTTGCGAGAACCGTGTCATTATCTGGCATCATTTCAAATGGACAGATTGGAACGATTGGATCTCCTACTTTAATTCCCCAACTTTTCACTTGTTCTTTACTTTTTGCACCAACGTCGATAAACATTTCGCGCATTGGATACACAGTATTTCGCTCTTCAGGTTGTAAAATATGGGGTGGTTTTGATCCAACTACTCCAGTAAATTGCTTCTTCTCTGTAATGATTGATAGTCGCTGGGACAGTAATACTTGAGACCACCAGCCTCCTATTGGTACAAATCGAAGGTAACCTTCTTTTATAATTTCGCTTACCATAAATCCTACTTCGTCCATGTGACCGGCAAGCATGACGTTTACGTTATTTGAGCTACCTTCTTTTTTACCAAAAATACTACCTAAACGATCTGTTAAAATATCTGCACCGATTTTTTGAAATTCGTCTTGCATAATGTGACGAATTTTATGTTCAAATCCTGGTGCTCCATGTTCATCTGTTAAACGTTTTAATAGTTCCATTTCGTTCACCATCCTAATAAATATGTATCTTTAGTTAGAATGGAAAATAAGAGGAAAGATTATACATACTCGCATCATTTCATACGAAAAAAGGCTGTTTCAAAAAGGAAAAGAAACCCTCTTTAAACAGCCTATATACGCTCATTTGTATTATGATTTGTTCACTTCAAACGCTTGGTGATTTTTTACTACAATGTCACCATACGAACGTGGAAGTTCGATGTATTGTGCGACTTGATTGTTTTCTACAAACACAATCAAATTGACATCATCACGGTAATCAATACCCGTTGACTTTGCTCCAAGCCAAGTAAATCCTAATTGTTTGTTTACTTCATCAATTGGTGTATACGGCTTAAATACATAAACTTTGTCCCACTTAAAATCAAATAATTCTTCAAAATCCAATTCAATTTCATCAGTTGTAAATTGTTCTTCTTCAATTTTTGAGATGAGCATTTGTTGAAGAGCAGCTTGATTTTGTTTGCTATACGATCGATCAATGAAGAAAATCGATAGTAATGCCACAAGAGTAAAAATTAACAGCTTTTTCATGCGAAAAAATCCTCCTACAATTGATTCTTTTCACGATTGTTGGATGTCATATAGTTAGTAGTATTATCTACCATTCTACTAATTTTGACAAGTTTTGATTCATTTTGACTCCTTCATTGCTACTTTCACGTGATGATGAATGAATAAACCGATGTTGTAGGATAAAAGAAAATAGCGTATACTACTGATTAACCACCTCCCTATTCCAACAACTTTTTTGCGATCGTTGCGGGACACTTAACCAGACCGGATGGATAGGGCGGTGGCCAAAGGCGCTAGGACATTTGTTCTGGCGTTTTTTTATTACTTCTATTGTATCGCAATCACTCCGCTGATACGTAGCAGTACTTTCTGTGAATGTGTTCAATGTTGTATGGAATATAAAGAGCCGTCCCTTGTTCCACTTGCTTTGCTTCTTCTGATGTTCCAACCATAATCTTTTCATCTTTAAAAATACGAAGATGATCAGGAGTTAACAATCGAATTTTCTTTTGATGAATTTGACTTGTCATATCCATTATCGTTAAGTAAATACGTTTTCGGTCCTCACTAATGAGATACGAAACCGCGACATCTATTTCTGATTGTTTACTTTGAATGCGTATAGTAGGAAAACGTCCACTGTGTAGACCAGAAATCCTCATACTTTCTCGATTAATACCTTCTATCCGATAATTGGAAGAAAATCATGTTTCAGTTCTTCTTTGTGCGTTCTGTCTATAAATTAAACTAAAGGGAATGACAAAGGGGGCTTTTATGATGAACTGGTTGACAATGATGACATTGATCTTCGCCTTAATCATGCTTCCACTTACAGCTGCAGCTGAAGAACCAACAACTGATGAACAATCTAAATTAGAAGAAAAAGTAAATGAAACCGATAACTATTTTAAAAGCAAATCAATCAAGGTGTTGAAGAAAGAACAGTTTATAGGAGAAGTAACCTCAGGAGAAGAACCTTTTAAAACTTCAATCACTGCTTACTACTTAGAATACAAAACCGTTCGAGATTCACTTTTCACCTTTACTGTTCAAAAGATTTTTTACTATGATGAAGACAACAAAGCTTACTTAGAAGAGAGCGACATTGCAGAAAATGAGCTTTTGACTCAATTTATCAAAAATCATCCACTTGCTGAAAAAAAGCGAGATCTATCAACAGACTTATTGATTACAGCGTATTTATTAATTGGATTTAGTGCACCGTTTGTGATTGGTGGATTCTCAACTCATCGTAGACATCGTACTTCTTCTCACTAGAAAACAGAATGGTCTAAAAAGAAATTGCTTTCACCGTACATTAACTAAACATCTTAGAATTGACGGGGCACGAAAAAATGCGTTATACATTTTCGTGGAATTTCGTACCTTCTGCTCTACTCACTCTTAACAAGCTATCTTTCAAAAAGGGTTTTAAAAAACAACCATCTTTTATAAAAAATAAGAAAGCATGATCAAAATCAGAAAAATCATCTAATTTTGACTCATGCTTTCTTATTTTATTGATTCGCTACTTTTCATGAATTATAATGCTTCTTCTATAAATGTTGTGACTTTTTCTACATATTCTTCTCGGTAATCTCGGTATGCTTGTACATGATCAGAACCTTCCGGAACCCAAAATTGGAAAGTTGCTGGACTTATTGCACCATTTTTTCACTTTCTGTATATGGAATCGTTTGATCTCCATCACCATGAATAAAAAAGATTGGCATGTCTTTTTTATTCTGTACAGCTTCGATTGGGCTTGCGTCACTAGGGTTTAAATCTGTAATAAGTGGAACAGTCCCTAAGATGAGTGGAGTAAACGGAAAGCTCGGCAAGTTCGTCCACACAGGTAAATTTTCTCGTAAATAAGTAGTAAGGTCACTAAATGGACTGTCAGCAATGACCGCTTGCACATCATTTGATTGAGAACCTGCTAAAAGTGACGTAGCTCCTCCCATTGATATGCCATAAAGGATAATCGGTTCACTTGTTTCTTGCTTAACAGATTTGATGACACCTAATAAGTCTAGTTGCTCTTTTACCCCAACGGTTGTCATCGTCCCGTCTGACTCTCCTGAATTTCGAAAGTCAAATGTCACAATACGGTAACCTTCTTGCGTTAAATCGTGACTAAGCGGTAAAAAACCAGACGCAATTTCTTGACGGTTTCCACTATATCCATGAGCCATAATAATCGTTGCTTTGGCTTCACCTTCGGGCTCAATGGTCCATCCTTTTAACTTGGTTTTTCCGTCTTCACTTAAGAATTGTTCATCTTGGTAACTCATACCATAATCCGCTGGTGTCTCTGTAATTGGTTTTCGATCTATTTTTGTTAAGCTTAATCCGACGTAAACAGAAAGGGAAAGACATGCAATAAATAGAAGAATAACTAAAACAATTAGTCCAATCCAGAGTTTTTTTCGTCTTGGTTGTACAGGCATACGCTGCATCTCTGTTTTCAAGTAAGATTCGCCTCTTTTCTCATACCTCTAGTACTCTATCATTATTCTATCTTTCTTAGAAAGAAAATCAATGCAAAAAGACTGGAAAATCATTTCCAGTCTTTTTGAGATATTATTCATTAAATGCAGCTTTTGCTAAATGAATGATAGTCATGTCATCCATCTTTTTCATCTCCTATTTGTTTATCGATACATGTTAAATTAAATAACAAGGTGTATCGATCGGATTAGTTAGTATCATCATAGCACATGCGTGTAAAACGGTGCATGTTTGAACACTTATCGATGTGTATCTCTTATTCTGTTCATTTCACTCGCTACTTGTTGACCCTGTTCATCACTTTGTTTTAAATGCTCCATAATGGATATGTAGTCTTGTTCATGACGATTTTGACTTAATTTATATGACTCTTCAATTCGGTTTACTTTCAACTCAAATCCAACGATCCCTTTTAAGTTCTGGTTCATTACTTCTGTTGAAATATCTGCTATATTGACTGGCTTTTGCATGTGACTTTCGTATTTGTTCATCATAGCAAACACCATTTCCTTTAAAACCTCTTCCTCAACTAAGTTCACGTTTCCATACGCATGAACAGCTTGATAATTCCATGTTGATACATTAGGTTGTTCATACCATGAAGCAGAAACATACGCATGAGGCCCTTGGAAAATCACAAGCACATCGTCCTCCCCAAATGTCTTCCACTGAGGATTTGCTTTAGATAAATGACCTTTTATATGTATATGATGGTCTTTTTGACTCACTTCTACCGGAATATGTGTGGCGATAGGTCCTTTTTCACCTACACTCACAATCGTTGCAAATGAATGTTTACGCATAAAATCAATTATCTCTTTGTCACCTGTTTCTTTGAAATGTTTAGGTGTGTACATCACTACCACTTCTCTTTCTCTTAAAATTATTCTTTACGTTCTTTTGACCTAGCTGTACAATAAACTTCATACTAAAAGCATGAAGGAGAGACGTGCATGCAAGCAATTGGACAACTACCATTAAAACTAAATGGCCATTCAATCTTAGAAAATATACAAGAAACAATTATCGTTGCAGATTTACATTATAGAATTCAGTGGTTAAACTCTACAGCTGTCGACACTCTCGCACCTCTTTTTCAATTATACGGTGTACAAGATATTACAGATGTCATTGGATTAAACATGGATATGTTTCATTCTTCTCCTCATCATCAACAAAAGATTATGAAAAGCTTAGAATCAACTCATCGGGCTCGTATTAATATTAAAGAATTATACGTAGCTGAGACGGTCATCCATCCTATTTATAATGAAAGTGGAGAAAAGCAAGCGTATTTACTTATGCTTTTAGATGTGACAAAACAAGCTAAGCGCGAACAGGAAAAAGAACAAATCATTGAGGACCTTTCATTACCATTGTTAAAAGTTTGGGACGAAATATTGGCTCTACCGATTGTCGGTAAACTCGATCATTCAAGAAGTACAAAGCTTGCTGAAAAAGCATTACAAGAATGCGTGAAAGAAAGAGCTCGATATTTTTTAATTGATCTATCTTCACTCAAAACAATGGATGATGATAGTGGCCATTACATTAATATTATTCATGAAGCACTTCGACTCATCGGGACTACTTGCCTCATTGTTGGTATTTCAGCTGACATGGCACAGTCAATTGTTAACCTTGATTATCAGTGGAAAACGTTTGGGAACGTTCGTCAAGGAATTGCTTATATTTTGAAGGAAGAAGGCAAGACGATTACGTCTATTAACGATTAACATTCGCATCATGTGTTTTTCAAAGAGGCTCGGACATACGTTCATACAACAAAAAAGAACGTGTACATGCAAGGGGTGTTGTGGACTGATCCAAACAGGGGTGTTTTTTACCTCTTTTGTCTCAGTCCCTTTTTCTTGCCTACTTTTACATTCCCTTTTTCATTCCTTCAACATATGATACATCATATAAGAAAGAAAAAGGAGGTCATTTCTATGTTTCCATTCGGCCAATCCCCTTTTAAGAAACAATTAGACTCTTTCACTGGCGGTATGAACTCAAAAGATGTAGATAAATATGTACAGCAAGTCGTTTCTAGTGCGTTAGGTAAAACGTTTCCAGACTTCATGCAAAACAATGAGTTTTTCCAACAATCGATGCAAAAACAACAACCATTCACTTCTGCAGAAGAACAACCTAGACCATTCACTTCTCACGTTTTTGAAACGCATGACGAATGCATCGTCCAAGTAAATATTCCCGACAAAAACATGATGAACAACTTAAAGTTGTCACACACCCCTTACTCATTTGTGCTAGAAAATTTAGGAGCAGAGCCGTTTAAAGAAGAAATTAAGTTTCCGTGTTCGGTTAGTCGAAAAAAAACAAAAGCAGTGTATCGCAACGGCATGCTTGAAGTGAAATTTGCTAAACATCAAAATTTACCTGTAACGGATATCATTATCCATGATTACGATTAATGATTTTAAAAAACAACCTCGATTCGTACAACATTGTACGTTTCGAGGCTACTTTTTATTTTTTGGAACCCAACGACTTGTCAGCATTTTTCGTCTTGTGTAAAACTCTACACCATGGAAACCATTTATAAGTAAATGCCTTGCCTATTGAGCCATGGACTTTCATGGATTTACTAGGCAAGGTATTTTAAGGTGACGATGTTATCTCTTATACTTTTTGAAATTTCGATAGGATGTGATTTCATCTTCTCGTTCTTCTGGTACAAACATGACTTGTGGCTTCCCTACTACAGGGTGGGGAACGAGTGCTAACTCCACCCCATAAACGTCTTGTAACGTTCCGCTTTCATCAAAAATACGTTCCATCCCAACTTCGGCGATGTGACCGTCTTTCAATAATACACATTCGTTAGCAAAGAGTGAAGCGATATTTAAATCATGCAAAATAGCTAGAATGGTCAGGTTTCGTTCCTTTTGAAGCTTTTTTAACAATTGCAATAACTCCATTGCATGACGTACATCCAAATGATTTGTTGGTTCATCTAAAAACAAATACTCTGGCTCTTGAGCAAGTGCTTTTGCTAATAACACTCGTTGCTTTTCACCACCACTCAGTTCATGAAAAGGATGATGTCGAAATTGCCATACATTCGTCAATTTCATCATGTCTTCTACAATTTCTCGATCTCGTTTCGTTTCATGCTGAAACCATCCAGAAGATTGGTGAGGATATCTCCCTAATGCAACAATCTCTTTCACTGTAAAATTCAATCCCATTTGATGCTCTTGTGTCATCACCGCTACTTTCTTTGCAAGTTCAACCGAGGAGTACTGTTTGATTTGCTTTCCATCTAACAAGATATGACCACTATGTAAAGGAATGACGTTCATTAATAACCGAATGATCGTCGTTTTTCCACTTCCATTTGGACCGAGCAGCGCAACAAATTCTCCTTTTTTAACAGTGAACGTAATATCTTGCACAGTTGGCTGGTTTTTATCATACCCACCTGTTACGTGTTGAAGCTCAATCATGATAATCCCCTTCTTCTTGAACGTTGTTTGATTAATAAAAATGTAAACACGGGTGATCCGATTAATGCTGTTACGACTCCAATTGGCAATTCACGAGGTTCGATGACCATGCGCGCAATTAAATCGGCAAAAACAAGGTAGCTACCTCCAATTAAAATTGATAATGGTAGTACATGCTTATGATTCGCTCCGACAACAAGACGAACAAGATGGGGAATCACAAGCCCAACAAAACCAATCGCCCCTGATACCGCTACAGCTGAACCCGTTAGTAAAGAGGCACCTATTAAAATCCATGTTTTTTTTCGCTTGACGTTGATTCCCATAAACTGAGCGGATTGGTCTCCTAACGCAAAACCATTTAATTCACGGTAGTGAATCAAAATGATGAAAGCACCAACAAGAAAGAACGGTAGCAGAAGTTGCATATGTCCCCACCCTCTCATTGATACACTTCCCATTAACCAATATAAAATTTGACTGACATCCTCACGTGGCGACAATGCAATAATTAATGAGTTCAACGCACTAATAAAAGAAGATAAAATGATACCTGATAGAATAATGGTTTCATTTGCTAATGTCCCACTCGCAAGCTTTGTAATACCAAATACGAGTAACAGTGTGACAAATCCGGTCATAATTCCAATGACAGGGAGTGTATAAGAGCCAAACCATGTAATGTTCCATTGAAAATATAGAACCATGACAGCACCTAATGATGCTCCCGATGATACCCCAATGGTATACGGATCTGCAAGAGGATTCCTTAATAAGCCTTGAAATGCTGCTCCAGCTAGCCCAAGCGCAGCTCCAACAAAAAATGCCACAAGAACGCGAGGAAATCGAATTTGCCAAATGATCATTTCCATGTTTTTGACACCGTGGTATACATCCATACCAGTCGTCTTTTCCACGATAATCTGTAAAATATCAAGAACGGTCAACGAAACCGTTCCTAAAAACAAAGCCGTTACGATTGAAAGACAAACAAGAATCCCACTAAGTATGTAAAAGAGACTTCTTTTATTCAGTAAAAACGTCTGGATAAATGAGTTTCCCAAGCGTTTCCACTCCTTCAACAAGACGTGGACCTGGTCTTGTCACTGTATCATTGTTCACATCAAATACTTGTTTGTTTTTCACTGCGGGCACTTCACTCCAACCTTGTCGACTTAACACTTGTTGTTCCGGATTTTCTATATAGTAACCATATGTCGTAATAATGACATCTGGATTTAACGAAACAGCTTTTTCTTCATTCATTTTAACCCAACCTTCTTGATCACCAGCTACATTCTCCGCTTGAATCGTTTCAAGCATTTCATGCATGAATGTATTGGACCCTGTTGTAAAAATGTCTGGTTGAGGAGAAACTTCCACCCATACTTTTTTCTTTTCTGTTATAGCCTTTGCTTTCTCTCTCATTTCATCCAACTCTTGCTTCACCGTTGCAATTACTTCTTCTGCTTGTTTGGCTTGACCTGTTGCTTTTCCAAGTACCGAAATCGATTCATATACATTCTCAAATGATTCACCAGACTTTACTATCATGACATTAATTCCGGCATCTTTCAATTTCTTTACGGTGTCAAATGAGTTTGTGTAATGATACTCTTGTAAAAGAACTAAGTCTGGTGATAATTCTAGGATTTTTTCGACATTCATTTGCTGAGCGCCTACTTTTTCAATGGCCTCTGTTGCTTTTGGATAATTGCAGTAATCAGAGACTCCCACTACTTCTTTATCTAGCCCCAACGAAAAAATAATTTCCGTTGTGCTAGGAAGAAGCGAGACAATCCGTTTTGGCTTTTGTTTAATCGTCACTTCCTCGCCTACATCGTCTGTTAATGTAACAGGAAACGCACTCATTTCTTCCACTTTTGTATGTTCTTCATTTGACTGAATGACAGGTTTTTCGTTTGTACATCCAACTAATAGACTCATCATTATAACGATGACTAAGCTAACGATATTCATTTGTTTTTTCATGTTCATTCCCCTTTAACTTGTTAGCGTACTGCTCCATTACGTCGTACAGTTGGTTAATATTCACAGTACTTCGTATGTGAGATGATAACCTTACAAACTGTTTTTCTTTTTCTTCTTTTATGTTCATGGTTTCTTCTATTGAGGAGAGCCCTTTTTGATTCCTAATTCTGTTTAAATACGTACGTCGGAACACATCGTTATGAAAAACATCATGCAAGTATGTACCAAGGATATTTTTCACCAAACAGCCTTCTTGCTCACCATTTAAAACAGCAAAAGGTTGGACAGATTCGGTATAACAAGTTTCACCCATATGAATTTCATAACCTTCTAGCGGGATCATATTCTCTGCATTTAAAAACGACTCTCCTGTCACACGAATGGTCTTTTTCTTTTTCGTTAACGTTGTTTCGATGGGCAAGTATGCTAAACCTTCCACCTGTTCATTTGGCGACTCTACATAATGAGGGTCGAATAGGTGTTGGCCCAACATTTGGTAACCTCCACATATTCCCACGATAAACGCTCCTCTTTTTTGCGCTTCTTTTATATACGGTTCAAACCCTTGCTGACGAAGCCACTGCAAATCTTCAATCGTATTTTTACTGCCTGGCAAAATAAGAATGTCTGGTGTTTGTAAGTCTGATGGCTTTCTTACAAACCGAACACGACAATCCCACTCTAAGCGAAGTGGATCAATGTCTGTAAAGTTTGAAATACGAGGATACGATAAAACAGCGATATCTAGTTCATTTTCTTCTTTTTCTCCTTCATATTTCTGTAATGATAAGGAATCTTCTCCATCGATTTCTAAATTTTCAAGATACGGGACAACACCAAGGACTGGAATTCCTGTATATGTTTCAAACCAA
This sequence comes from Bacillus sp. CGMCC 1.16541, assembly GCF_003184905.1. GTDB lineage: Bacteria > Bacillota > Bacilli > Bacillales > Bacillaceae_H > Priestia. Next base: position 77,242 of record NZ_QFRU01000009.1, on the reverse strand, counting down.
TCAAGTCCTGGCTGTAAAAGAGATAAATCCCCACGAAATTTATTAATAATTACCCCAACAACACGTGCTCGATCAGCCTCTTTCAAAAGCTGTAGTGTTCCTACTAAACTCGCAAACACACCCCCTTTGTCGATATCGCCCACTAAAATAACCGGTGCATCTGCTATTCGAGCGACTCGCATATTAACCATTTCACGGTCGTTCAAATTCACTTCTGCAGGGCTACCCGCTCCTTCAAGAACGATACAATCATACTCAGATGCCAATGAATTGTAAGCTTCTTTTACAACACGTAACCCTGTTTCAAAAAAATCTTGTCGATATTGAAAAGCTTGCATATTTTGTATAGGCTCTCCGTGTACAACAATTTGCGCTTCTTGATCGCGTGTTGGCTTAATTAAAATGGGGTTCATGTTGGTAGTAGCTTCTATTCCTGCTGCTTCTGCTTGAATACCTTGTGCTCGACCTATTTCTCTGCCATCAACGGTAATATAAGAGTTCAACGACATGTTTTGTGACTTGAAAGGAGCTGTTTTTAGACCATCTTCACTAAAAATTCGGCAAAGAGCTGTCGTGATAATGCTTTTTCCAGCATCAGAGTGTGTACCTTGAATCATGATCGAATAGACATGTTGATTAGTATTCAAGGCCATAAATAGCATTCACTCCTTCATCATAGTAATGTTTTTCCACTTCAATCACAGAAACTAGGTCTGCCACATCTACTATTTCTTGTTTCGCACCTCTACCTGTAATCACAAGATGGACGTTTTGAGGGCGATTTTTTATCACATTCACGACTTCTTCAAGTGGCAAAATGTCATCAATTTGAAACCGTTCAATCGCTAATGCATTGTTTAACTCATCTAATACAACAAGGTCATACTTTCCACTCATCGTGGTTTCTTTCGCCACTGCCCATGCAAGTTTTAAAGCTTGTCTATGTTCTTCTGGTGTTTTTGTCCATGTAAAGCCAATCCCTAACATGTCTACCTCAGCTCCTAGCTTTATAAGTGCTGCTTGTTCACCATATCCTTTTCGGGGTGATTTAATGAATTGCACGACCTTTACACGTAGGCCTCGCCCAATTGATCGAAGGGCCAATCCAAATGCTGCTGTTGTTTTTCCTTTTCCATCACCTGTGTACACAAGTGTCATACCTTTTTCTACCTTCGCCACGCTACCACCCCTTTTGTGATAAAAACAAAAAACCTTGACTTTAATAAGCCAAGGTTTCATCACATAATCATTTTCATACATGATAAGCTTGACTTATTTTTCCCACCGAAAAATAAGAGGTCGATTTTTAAAGCAGGTCTCCTGGCTTGTGCTTCACTTTACTTCTGCTTCCTTCCTAGCATGTGCTAGTGGTTTTTAGCAGGTTCATCCACACTTACAGTAGCGGGGGCTGCATCGGATTTTCACCGATTTCCCTATTATCCTTCTATTGAAAAGGCACTTTAAAAATAATGAAATTTTCAAAATCTACTTTATTCTATCTAAAAAAATTGAATACGACAAGAAATATTTTCTAATTATAAATAATCATTTAGTAATTGCTCGCGTAATTTCTCTGTTTTTCGCTGTGTCAACAAACTAACAGCTATAAAGCTAATAAATGAGAATACAATCGGTAACACAACGGTATGCATACCTAAAGGATTTGGATAATAAGTGTGAATGAGAATATACGATGTCATACCAACAATCATTCCTGTAATGGCTCCATACTTATTTCCTTTTGACCAATACAACCCGAGTACAATTGGCCAGATAAATACCGCTTCTAATCCACCAAACGAAAATAAATTAAACCAAATGAGTAAATCAGGTGGCTGAATTGCTACTAAGAATACAGCAATACCAATAATCGCTGTTGAAAGAAAGCTCCATTTTCGTACTTGCTTTTCATTCGCTTTTGGATTGATGTAATTCAAATACACATCTTTCACGATCGCTGAGCTTACTAATAGTAAAATTGAATCAACGGTTGACATAATGGCCGCCATTGGAGCCGCTAATACAATTCCTGCTAGCCATGCTGGTAATACTTCCATCGCAAGTAAAGGCATGACAGAATCCCCAACTTCAATACCTGGAATAACCGCACGGGCAAAAACACCTGTTAAGTGCATCCCAAGCATAATGACTCCAACAACGACCGTTCCAATAATCATCGCTTGATGCATCGCTCTTGAGTTTTTATAAGACATCGCTCGTACTGCCACCTGCGGTAATCCAACGACTCCGACCCCAACTAAAATCCAAAATGATGAAACATACAATGGCGTTAATGATTGATCAGCACCGTACGGACTGACTAGATTAGGATTTTCATTTACTAAGTCGTTCATAATATTACTGATTCCACCGCCAGCAATAACGGTCGCAACAAGTAAAATAGCCGTTCCTAAAAACATCACGACACCTTGAAGGGTATCTGTTACTACAACAGCGCGAAATCCGCCAATTGATACATATAACAACACGGTAATCGCAAAGATTGTGAGGGCACTTTGATAAGAGATTCCAACAATCGATTCAATTAAACGAGCCCCTCCTACCCATTGTGCAGCAAGAGATGAAAATAAAAAGACAATAATACTAAGTGCAGATAATAACACAACGATGTTACTTTCATATCTTGTTTTCAAAAAATCAACAAGTGTCACCGCGTTCATCTTACGAGAAATAATCGCAAATTTTTTACCGAGTGTGGTTAAGACAAAGTAACCCGTCACAACTTGAATGACAGCAAGCAATACCCACGCTAAACCAGTTTGATAAGCAATTCCTGGACCCCCGATGAAGCTACTAGCACTTCCGTATGTCGCGACCATTGTCATCGCTAAGATGAAACCCCCTAACTGACGACCACCTAAATAATAATCACTTACAAACTGACTAGACCCACTGTTTTTTCTCGACATGAAAATTCCAATAAAAAAGACGGCGAGGATAAACACCAGTAGTGGAACAATCACCCCCCAATTCATGATTCTTCACCCCGCTTTTCTTCTTCTTCAAAAGGTAAATCTGTAAAATAAACATTTACAACCCATATAACAAGACCAATAATAACGAGTAAACCAACGATACAACTATAAAAAAACCAAGCAGGAAACCCTAAAATGTATGTATATTCCTCAACCGGCTTTGAACCAAAGCCATATGCAAAACCAAACCACCAAATAAAGTGAAACAGTGCGAGTCCCACACCTATTTTAGCTTCGCGATGAGCGATTTTAAATCGCTTTTTTCTTTGTTGCTTTTCCTCTTCTTTCATAATGTCGCTCCTTTCTGCTTTTGATTATACCGCTCATCTTTCTTCTCTTCTATCAATCATTTTAAAATAGAAAAAGTATGAACATTTCGGAAAATGACTACTTTTTCTATTTTACAAATTTTACATCTATTAGAAAAGGTTTTCTTCTTTATTTTTTATAGAGAAAATCCCCCGTGAAAAGTACAGGTTAATGAGTACTAGAGAATAAATCAGCTTTGTATAACACTCAATGCATCAACAATTAAGGCTATTAAATGGTAGACTGAGCTTAATAGAAATAGGCAAGCGTCAAATCACGTGCTACAATAATATGGAAATCAATCAGTTGTATTTACGTTTAGAGGTGATTATGATAAGAAAATTTCTTCTCATTAGTTTGGTATGCATGGGTGTTGTCTATTGGATAATTGCAAGTCTATTAATCTACCAAACGGCACAAAAAGAAGCTCCAACTAACGCTGACTACGTGATGGTATTAGGAGCAAAAGTTAACGGCGAAACCATGTCGCTTAGCCTTTATAATCGTGCAAAAGAAGCACTCGATTATGCAAACCGAAATCCAAATACAATGATCATTACAACTGGTGGACAAGGTCCTGGTGAAGATATCACAGAAGCAGAAGCAGTAGCACGCTTTTTAATCGATCATGGTATTAAGGAAGAACGAATTATAAAAGAAGATCATTCGACTTCGACCTATGAAAATTTCTTATTTACAAAACAATTAATACGTGTAGAAGATAAAACGGTAGTCGTTGTAAGCAATGACTTTCACCTTTATCGCTCGTCTGTCATCGCGAAACGGCAAGGATTCACAATGTTTCCTTTAGCAGCGGAAACACCGAATGTGGTAAAGGTGCAAGCATACGTCAGGGAATATGCAGCGATTATTAAAACTTGGCTCGTAGATAAATAAGAGGCTGAATGGGATTAACCCTTTTCAGCCTCTCGTTTCACTTTCATGATTCCGTTTAATGTTCGTAAATCATCTTTTTCGTCATACCACCGTCCACAACAAGGTTCGTTCCTGTCACAAAATCGTTTTCAGCATGAGTTAAATATAAACACGCTTTTGCAATATCGATTGGCTTCCCAACTCGTTGTGATGGATGTTGTGTATGATCAATTTCACGTAATGATTCATAATCCTCTGTTTGAATCCAGCCTGGTGAGACCGCATTGACCGTAATTTGATCTTCACCAAGTGAAATAGCTAACGCATGTGTTAACGCAACAATTCCACCTTTTGTAGCTGCATACGCTTCTGTATGCGGCTCTGACATTGTGGCTCTCGTTGAAGCTAAGTTGACAATAGCGCCACCTTTTTCATTTTGCTTCATGTACTTGGCTGCTTCTCTTGAACATAAAAAGACACTTCGTAAATTAATGTTGATGATATCATCCCATTCCTCAATCGATAACTCGTAAGGAGACTTCCATCTTGTAACACCTGCGTTATTAATTAAAATGTCAATCGTACCATATAGACGAACTGCCTCAGTTATTAAGTTTTGAACGTTTTGTTCACTTCTTACATCCGTTTTAACAAATGTTGCTTCACCAATTGATTGACGAATGTGAATTTCGAGCTCTTTGCCTGCCTTTTCATCAACGTCAGCCATTACGACTTTTGCACCTTTTTTTGCATACTGCATTGATACTTCTTTTCCTATTCCATTTGCAGCACCCGTTACTACTACAACTTTTTCATTAAATGACATTTTTCTCAACTCCATTTGTAAGTTTCCTTTGTTATACCCATGCAAAAACGAGACAAACCTTTCGTTTACAGGCTAGCCTCGTTTCAGATTTATTTTTTTTCGTTGAACAATTGAGAAACGACAAATAACTTAAATGTTTCATGTGTGAGTGAACAGCCAGATGCTTTTGGATGTCCACCTCCACCTAAATGGCCGGCAATGTCAGCTAAGTTAATCTGGTCTTTTACTGCTCGGAATCCTATTTTTTGACGCCCCATATCAATTAGTACAGAAAAGTCAATGTCTTCGTGCTCTAAACAAAGAGCGTTCCCTAATTCTGATTGATAATTTTCTGCAAAGACAATTCCAGCTACATATTCTTCCTCAGCAATGGTAACCGAAGCTGTTATCATTTGCTTTTGTTTATCTTGAATGTATTTTTCAATTTTCTTTTCTTCAGCTTCTAGTAAAATTTCATGACGCTCATTAAATGTGAACAACTCATCTTCTTCATAAGAAGCTTTTAATTTTTCATAGACCATGTCTTTAAATTCTTCATGATTGATTAAATAATAAAGATGATTCAACCTTTTTGCTTTTTCGTTTTTTTCTCTGAACCAATCCCATGTATCAAATAAACGAACAAGTTCAACGTATTCATCTAACGCTTTTGTTCTCGTTAAAAGGTTTTGTTGAATTAAATACTCATAAAATAACGAAGTGGCAGCTGTTTTTGTACCCGAAGAGTCTTCTGGTGTCACATGAACCCACTCATATTTTTCAGAAAGAGGCAATGCTGAAATGTGATGATCGATGAGTGTGACTTTTTGTCCTTGTTCAACAAGCTCATTTAACCGATGTGCTACTTCATCACTAACACTAATATCTGTTATGTAAATCTCTGTATTTTTGTCATTATGTTCATCTAAAAAGTGTGTAACCGTTTCATCAATACGACCAATGCCTACTGTATCGTAATCAAATTCTTTCTCTTCAAATGCAAGCATTCCTAAAATCGCAGGACTTACACCGTCTAAATCATTATGTGAAAACATTTTAATTTTTTCCATAAAAAAACTCCTTCATATTTGCTTCTTGTAGTATGCCCATCTTGTTCGCTATTTACTGTTATGACACTCTTTACACTGTCATTCATTATAAACGATTGACACTTAAAGTCCACAAAAAAGCGTTTTCTTCTTTATTAATCAAAAAGTGCGAGACTTCCAATCGTTAGAAGTCTCGCACTTTTTATACACTCAATGTGTGTTCTTCTTTTTCTGTACGTTTTTTCTCAAATGAATCAACAAATACAGCCGCTGCTGCGTCTCCTACAATATTAACTGATGTTCTAAACATATCAAGAATACGGTCGATGGCTGCAATAAGCGCAATTCCTTCTACTGGTAAATTCACAGCTGCAAGCACCATAGTCAACATGATCATCCCCGCACCAGGTACTCCTGCTGTTCCTACTGAAGCCACTGTTGCCGTGAACATAATCATCGCCATTTCTGCCATACCTAAATCAATTCCGTAAAATTGAGCGATAAACAAGGCTGCTACCCCTTGATAGATCGCACTTCCATCCATGTTCATCGTCGCACCAAGCGGTAAAACAAAGCTTGCTGTTTTTTTCGATACACCTAAGTTTTCTTGTGTGTTCTTTAATGAGATAGGCAGTGTGGCACCGCTACTAGCTGTACTGAATGCAACAATTCCTGCCGGAGCAATACCTTTTAAGAATGTAATTGGGCTCATCTTTCCAAATACTTTTACAGCAAATGAATATGCAATAATCACTTGTGTTACACACCCAAGTGCAACTGCTATAATCACTTTGATTAATGGCATTAAAACAGCTACACCATATTCTCCGATAATTGGAGCTACCATACCAAAAATACCGATTGGCGCAATAAACATGACGCCACTTGTAATCTTAAACATCACAGTCGAAAACGATTCAAATAGTTGTTTTACAGGCTTGGCTTGTTCTCCAACAAACAAGATCCCTAATCCAATCGCAATGGCTAAGAAAATGATTTGCAAAATATTGCCGTCCATTAGTGCTGCAAATGGGTTTTCAGGAATGATGTTAAGGATGGTTTCAACAAACGTCGGTGCTTCAGCTTGAGCTGCTTCACTCGCTTGTGGCTCATCTACTTTCACACCACTACCTGGAGACAACACAACTCCATAGAAAATGCCAATTCCAACTGCGACGAGTGTTGTAATCATGTAGTAAGCAATTGTACGCCCACCCATGCTAAACAGTTGTTTACTGTCTTGTAAACTTGTAATTCCTACAATAAGTGTTGTTAAGATAAGTGGTGCCATAATAAACTTAATTAACCGTAAAAACAAATCACCAAGCGGTTGAACGACAGCCATTTTATCTCCGAAAATTAACCCAAGCACAAGGGCTAATGTAAACGCCATTAACACTTGCGTAAGCAATGATAGCTTTTTCAACACGGTTCACTCTCCTTTTTGTTTAAATTCCGAACATTGAGTGAAAACCCTTTCTCCCAGTCACCGCTTATGTATACAAAAAGCTCATACCCACTCAACGAGTATGAGCTAACCCCTTTTAATTGTTATTACATTGTTCGAACTTTGTTTATCACTATCAATATCTTATCATCATTTCATTGTGTGTCAAGTGATAGCATCTAACTAAATGACGAACATTAAACACTTAAGTTGTATTCATATTACGTGTTTTTACCCATGATGCCGTAAAAGAACAAGTGTAACATTTCTTTTACCTTTTCAGGTTGATTAAAAAACGGAGAATCGACAGGTAATTGATCCATTTGCTGTTTTAACGCATTAATAAAAAAAAGAATCGATTCCACTGATATTTCATTAGAAATGGCTCCTTTTTGTTTACCATCCATAATGAATGCAGCAAGAAGTGGAAGTGCTTTTTGTTCATAATACTGTTGAAAGTATGCTTGAAGTTCTTCATCCCCTTCAATTGCTGACTGAAAAAACTCTCGCTTCATTGGATTTTTAGCATGTATTTTTTCAAAAATAATATGCTCAATTTTCGTTTGAAATGGCTCATCACTTTGCATCAATGTTGTATAAATGCTTAATTGCTTCTCTAAATACTCCATGATTACTTCTCGCAATAATTGTTCTTTACTTTGAAAATGATTATAGATGGTTACTTGAGACACGCTAGCTTCTTTTGCAATTTGAGCCATGTTCACTTGTTTGGGACCATATTCATTAAATAACCTATACGCTGCAGCGCGAATATCTGCTTTTTTCTGATTTTTGCGTTTTTCAAATCCATTCATTCACATCACCATTCTCATTGTATCAAAATAATGAACTTTTTAAACACAAATAGTTCAAAAATACATTGCTTTTTCATAAAAATGAGCATACAATAATTTTGAAATATCTTTTATATAATAGTTCAAAACTTTACTCTCAACTCTTTTAAAGGAGAGATTTTATGATTGAAATCACAAATTTAACAAAAACATTTCCCAATGGAAAAGGAATCTTTGACGTTACTTTATCGGTTCAAACTGGAGAAGTATTTGGGTTTTTAGGACCAAATGGTGCAGGGAAATCTACAACTATTCGTCATTTAATGGGGTTTATAAAAGGCGATAGTGGCACGGCATTGATTGACGGATTAGATACATGGAAGCAATCCGCATTGATTCAAGAACGGGTTGGTTATTTACCTGGTGAGATTTCATTTTTAGATAACATGACAGGACTAGACTTTTTAAAGTTAATGGGTGGAATGAGAAACATACAAGATACGACGTATCGCGATGAATTAATTGATCGTTTTCAATTCGACGTACACACACCCATTCGTAAGATGTCAAAAGGAATGAAACAAAAAGTAGGAATTGTCGCTGCATTTATGCATCGACCTGACGTTCTTATTCTTGATGAACCGACTTCAGGGTTAGATCCTCTCATGCAACAAACGTTTATTGATTTAGTGCTTGAAGAAAAAAAACGCGGCGTCACCATTTTTATGTCTTCTCATATCTTTGCAGAAGTTGAAAAAGCGTGTGATCGTGTAGCCATCATTAAAGACGGACATATTGTAGCTATCGAAACCGTGCATGAGTTACGTGCAAAGCAAACACAAAAGTTTCTTGTGACTCTCTCATCTGCAGAAGAGTTACAAAACCTTCTTGCCTCTTCTCTTCTAGTCGAAAGCTATGAAGGAACGAAAGCTCGAGTTATCATTCAAGGAAATTATGACGAGCTTGTGCGAGTGCTTTCAGCTTTTCATGTTTTACATTTAGATGTTGAACACCAAAGTCTAGAAGATGTGTTTATGAACTACTATGACAGAGGAGGATTACGATGAGTCGCGCTTTATTTTTTACGATGTTAAAAGGGCACGGAAAATCAATTAGTAGTTATACAATTGGTTCTACTTTTTATCTTCTATTAATTGTGATGATTTACCCTTCTGTTTCGAATGTAAAAGGATTAAATGACATTATTGCTTCAATGCCTGAAAATTTCTTAAAGGCATTTGGAATTGAAGGAGGATTATCTTCACTGAGTGACTTTCTTGCCGGAGAGTATTACGGATTGCTTTTACTTGTGATTTTAAGTATCTACTGCATCACCACTGCAACAGGATCGTTAGCTAAACTCGTTGATAATGGCTCGATGGCTTATTTACTAGCTACACCGAATTCCCGGGTAAAAATTGCCATTACACAAGCAATGGTTGGTGTAACAGGGTTAGTTACGATTCTAGGTGTGACCACTTTAGCTGGCATTTTAGGTGGAACTTATTTAATTGAAACATCTGATTTCGACGTAATAGCGTTTGTCCAAATGAATGTAGCAGCATTCTTTTTGTTCTTTGTAATCTCAAGCTATTCGTTTTTCTTTTCTTCTTTAATGAATGACGAAAAAAAAGCGTTGAGTATACCTGCCGTTTTAACCGTCATTTTCTATGCATTGGACCTTATTGGAAAGATGAGTGAGAAGTTTGAGTGGATGCGTAATCTGTCCTTATTTTCACTTTTCAACCCGATTGAAATTGGACGAGGAAATGAAGACATTCTTGCTTTTTGTATCATCTTTGGTAGTATCGCCATTCTTATCTACTCAATTTCTATTTGGTTGTTGTAGCTCGTCGCGCAAAATGATAAAAAATGTAACGCAAAATGAGAAAATACTGTTTCTTGTCATGCATAAAAGTGTGCATATTGATTAAGAAACAGTATTTTTTAATTTACATTATAACGCTATTTAAATGGCGTATAAATACTCTTTATTCATCGTCCGAAAGTAGTGATAAAATAGCTTTTACTGCTTCGGTATTGTCACCTTTTCGAAACTTATCAATGAAGTCTCTGTATAAAAGTTCGAATACCTTTTCAAGAGTATATCCGTGATTAGGGTAGACCTCTTCCATGTCAGCTAATAACACCTCTCCTCTGAGGGCCGCCTTCCTTCGCATTCTTATATGCAACTCCTGCATCGGAACATCTCTATTCTCCGTATAAATAGCTTTATATACAGAGCTATTTTCTTCATTAACAAATGTTCTTTCTCTCGCTGATACAGAATCTATTGACGTCAGCATTTTAAAGAGTGTCTGCGGGTCAGGGTTCTTCTTAGCAAATAATAAAAAGTCATTATAAAGAAGGTTTATGAGGTCGTTTTGTTCAAAAGAAGTTTCGCTTAAATCTTGAATATCTTCACAAAATACTTCTGCTCTCAAATATAAATTCACTGGAACCTCGACAACAAGTAGGACTGTCGATGATTTATGCATTTTATATACAAGCTTGCCAAGAAAGTCCTTTGCTCCAGGTATCATAGAGAGTTCCTGCTCTAACAATCTAGCTTGGCTATAATTCTTCATGCGCAATTCCTCCGTATTGTTTTTTCAAATAAGCCTCCACAAATATTCTGTGAGCCGCCTTTCTTGCACTGCATTTCCATAAAGATGCATAGGAGCCTAACTCCTCGTAAGTATCATGGTCAATTTTGACGTGAACAGTAAATGGACTATCTTTATATGCAACTTCTGGGTAATTAAATAATGATTTTAGTCCGAAAATAAATATTTCTGTGCCAACCGCTGTCTTCGAGCCTCCCCAGAACTTTCTGGACTCTCTTCTTAACACTAGGTCCATGCTCTCAGTTATAGGGATTTTTATGTCATGCAGTTTGTCCTTTCTTATTTTTCTTTCGGTGTAATTCTGCTTTCGCGGAGGGGAAAATAGAACAGGGTTTATGTGCTTATTCTTTTTCATGCACAAACCTCCTCAATAATTAGTTAATATCTCTGGGTTGGTTGGTCAGTTGGTTACTCTGTGGCGACGAAAAGAGGGAAGAGAGGTATAAATATTGCTGTATATGGAAATGACTGTAACCCAAGAGAGGTGAATTAAAATGAGCAAAGAGATTTCAAAAGAACTTGCTAAAAAACTAGCTGATAAAGCCAAAACACTAAGCTACGCAAAAAGTACGAAAGCTGCAAATACAAAAAAGAAGTAACTAACCTAGTTTAATAGTGATACCTCCTTGATTTACGAGCTTAATCACTTTCTCTTTTTCTGATTTTTCGTCTGATCGTATTTTCTTTGTATAATTCTGTTCTTTCCAGCACGCCTCTTCTTCTAGCCCCCACTCTGGGTAGGGGAGAGGGACGTCACCAATTTTATGTTTTTTTAAAATACTTCTATATTCATCTGAGTGAGCTGCTACAAACAAGGCTAATCTTATTATTTGATTTCGATCCAGATTCGTCCCTTTAAACACATCTTCTACATAATTTTTATAAATCTCTGAATACCTTACTGTGGGTCTATATGTCATATTCATATCCTCCTTTAGTTTTCTAGTACAAATATATGACGTCACCTGGTTAAAATGACTAAAAATGCAAAATAAAAAAGCCCCTCTCTAACCGAGAAGGGCATTATAATTTTATAAAACCTCAACATATTGAGGATTAGCAGTGATGTATGTCCCACTTTTTAGCTTATACATTTTAGAGCCATTCACCGTTAGCGTCTCCACAACCGTGAACACTTCTCCGCGTTTAACAGTGGCTTTTTTTGCGTTCCAATCTGGTTTATTATAATACCACAATTCCGCAACCTTTACTTTAATTTTGAAGCTGCCTGTTGTGGTTTTTGAAGGTTGATTTGGTTTAGCTTGAGCGACTGAGCCGCTGGAGTCTTTTAATTCTTTCTCGATTGCTTTCAGGAATGCACCCCATCGACCCTCTGACAAAATGCGGTGAGGACAATATTTCCCCGACCAATCCTGATGTTTTTTCACTCTATCTATTCCCCATCCACGTTCTTTTAATAATTTAGCTATGAATTTCACCGCAAGCGTTTCAGCTTTATCGTATCTTTCGCCGCCTGACTTTGAATAACATATCTCTACACCGATTGATTTTCTATTTCCGTTACCATTGCCATCTCCACAATGCCAAGCGTTTCTATCTGTCGGAACACCCTGAATTACCTCCTTGTCATCGACAGCAAAATGATAGGAAATTTCCATATTGTTGCGGAGCATATAAGCAATTTCGTTTGCTGCGCTCGCATCGTTTGCCGTATTGTGAATAGTAATGTATTGAGGCGTCATTGAAAAAGGACATTTAATACTATACTTAGAAGACGGAACCAGATTCTTTTTTACTATTACAGACAAAATCAACACTCCTTCCTAAATTATTTCAACCCGTTGTCTTTGAGGATTTTTTTCTGTTCTAATCCTTTCGGGCTGACGTAAGTGTTTTTCCAAACAGCATATAAAGCGACTCCGAAACCAATTAAATTTACGATTGCATCTATTGATTCGTTAGGAATGACATCATAGCCCAAAGATGCTAAAAGCATCTTCAATGAAGCTAAGAATCCTCCAATCAAAATTAAGTAATCTTTCTTTTCGGCGACGGGTTTTTTCATAATAGCTAACACCTCCGTGAAAATGAAAAGCGAGAGGATATTGTCCTCTCGCTCTGTTTTTACACTCCTTTTAAGAGTGTTTAAATTAGATTTAAAATTCTTCACCCGTTATTGTTTGGAATTCATCTTGTGTGATTTCTCCGAATGGATTCGTATCTGTTTTAACAACAAGACGAAGTTGGTCGGCTGTCACCCATTTACTTTTATAAGCCAAGTTCCAGAATGCCATTATGCCTCACCTTCTTTCAATGTCATGACTTCGATTTTTAACATAGCAACCTCACGCCCGAGCATTTGAATAACTGAGTCTTTTTGCGCGTTTTTAATTTTTTCTTGCGCTAACTCAATGCCGATCGCCTGCAATTGCTGCTCTTTCATTTCAATTTCCTTCTCTTTTTGGCGAAGTTCTTCAAGAGAAGTGCTTGTAATTGATTTCATTTGGATCACCTCATCTATTAGTCGAAGCTAAAGCCGAGCCCGCGCAATTCAATTGGCATTAAAGAATCATTCGCACGGAATGTAACGCGGATATTTAACGCAAAATTCTCAGCTGTCTTTATTGAGTTTGTAAAGTTATAAAAGTCAGCTTCCAAGAATTGCTCAGTCGCATCTTCCCAAACAGGTTCAATATCAAGCGCGTTATTTGATACTTCAATAGTAAAGTCTGCTGGAATCGCTCCGTCAGTAGGTAAGAGATAGTCAAGCGCAATCAATATTCGACGAGCTGCTACAGTACCTGTAGATATCGGTCGTTTGAGCGTAAACAACAAAGTATTCCCGCAACGGATAGATCGAGGTACAGACCATTTTCCACGAGCGCCTGTGGACGTATCAATCGCTGCCATTCTCCAATAATAGGCTTTGCCTTCTTGGAGATCGACCTGAGATTTATAGCGAATGGTACGACCTTGGTAGCTATTGTTGACACCACCAATTGGAATATCGAAATACGTGTTATTTCCATCATTCACTTGCCAACCTTCACGTTTTTCTGCTGAAGAGAAGCTCAGAACGCCTTGTGTGAAATTAACATCTTCAGCAATTTCAATAACAAAATGCTGCGCATTATTTTCTGGATCAGTGCCAATTACTGCTCCAAAAGTAGGCTTTAGTCCAGTGCGGTAGGTATTGATTGGAAAAGTAGCTGTCGGAGCAGCTGGCGTTGCATTTGTACGAAAATAAGCCTTTTCACTTTGTTTAGAAAGATTATTTGTATCCCAAACAGTTACGACGGCATAATATTCAGTTCCCTCTTGTAGAACACCGATTGGAATCTCGTGCTTAGTTAGATTTTTATTGATTTTATTTGAATCATAGGCAATTGAATCATCAGCTTTTTTAAATACTCTGACTTGATAAGCGGCTTGAGCTTCAAGGTCCAAGTCGGAGAATGCCCATGTTATTTCAGGCGTTACACTCGACCCAGTAGGAGAATTCGGATCGCTGCTTCCTGGTTGAACATCCGTTACGTTCGGCGGCCTATTCGGCATGAAGAATTGCTCAAGTGTATATGCACTTGCCACATCAAACTTGTCCCACAATCTTACTTTCCATTTGTACCTCGTTCCCCATGTCAACTTTCCTGAAGGGACCTGGAAGAAAGATTGAGTTGAAGCCACTTTTCCAGTCGTATGCACTTGATTTCCATTTGTATCTTGAATAACGACTTCATACGCTGACTGTTGATCGCCTGCATCACTGTCTTGGAACTGAAACACCAGCACTGGCGTGATTGTATTGACTATTGCAATATTTGCTAAGTCACCTTTCGGCTCCACGATCACGGCTGTCGGAGCTGTATTCGTTTTTGTGAAAGTATAAGTCCGCGTTGTTTTTAATCCTTTGTTATCAGTTGCTTCAATCGTGATCGTGCTCGCTTGATTGAGTGGAAGTGAAGCCCACTGATCTATACTAAGTGCAATCTCATATGTTTGACCTGAAACAGCATTGTTTATTGTGCGAATCGTACTTCCATTTAACTTCTCAACAATAGTAATGCTATCGCCATCAGGTTCAGAAACTGAATAAGTCGTTGAAAATGGGGCTGCTTTATTCCCTAAATTTTGGTCATTGCCAGAAATCACGGGGGCACTATTCAGAACTTCAAGGGCGGGACGCCAGCCGAAGTACGGGATGCGGGACGAAGCAGCATCGATGTTCCAGGACCGCGCCGAATCGAGCGCGCGAAGAGCACGGTAAGCGCCATTTCCTGAATATGTCTCTTGTCCCCAAGAATAGATATAAAACCAATTCCAGTATTGATTGTGGGCGCTGCTGTAATCGACTGATGTTTGGTTAGTATCTAAATCTGATGATGAAGGGGTTGGCAAGCCAGAATATCCAGCCTCATTAACAATAATTTGGTCCCACTCATTATTTGTTGGGGTTCCACCAGAATACCAATCACTTCCACTCCTTGGACCCGTCCCGGCAGTTAGTAATCGCAACTTATATTGTTGGCCATCGATAGTTATCGTTTTGCCGAACACTAAACTTTGAGCGTTTAGGTCGTCCCATGAAATATTAACCAAAAGGTTGCGATCGGCTACAAGTAGTTTCTTAGAACCTATATTGACCTCTCGCCATTGAATTTTATAAGCATCACTAGCATCTGTATTTCGAATTTCGATAGTTTGTCCAGCTGTATAATTTGGAGTATCTCCGTAACTTGGTGCTCCTGGTGGTGTATAATCATTTCTCCAAGGTTTAGTTGGCCGTGCAATTTTTGAACCGCCAACATACAGCGTACCTAATTTAATTAAATCTCCGTTTGCCAAAATACTCATCTCCTTCAACTTTAATGTATGGATACGGAGCAAAGATTTTTTTAGCTAAATTATATGAGTTGCTATGTCGAGCGTGGCCCATCCAGCTATCAACAGCTTGTTTGACCTCACTCACGGTTAAAGAGCCTCCTTTCACCTTTCTATCCATCGCCTTGATGCGGCGTTTCATCGCTCTTTTTGACTGATCACGGACTTTCTTATGAGTCGTCCATATTTTAAAGCCATAAGCATTAACCCCTTGAGTAAGAGGGAATATTTGCGATTTCTTTGGATTTTCCATCAGATTCAAATGAACACGAAGGAATCGACACATTTGCTTCTTTAATCTCTGCGCTTCTTCTTTTGTCTGCACGATAGCTACGCAATCGTCCATATATCGCACATACCACTTGATGCCAAGATGACGTTTTACATATTGATCCAACTCATTTAAATAGATATTGGCAAAATCTTGGCTAGTGACGTTCCCAAGAGGGATTCCGCGTTCTCCTTCTGGAGAGCTATCAATAATTTGATCAAGAAGCCAAATTGTTTTACGGCACGCAATCTTTTTTCTAAGAATTCTTTTTAGAATCGTTCGGTCGATAGAATAAAAGAACTTTGACACATCGACTTTTACAATCCAACCGTAACCATAAAGTCTCTCGCAATCTCTTAAATATTTCTGAACTTTATCAACCGCTTTATGAGTTCCTCTTTCCTCAAGACAAGCGTAACTGTCAGATACGAACACATTAGAGTAAACATCTTTTATGACTGTATGCGTTGCGAATTGGACAATCTTGTCCTTGATCCTAGGTGCGCTGACCATGCGTTCTTTCGGCTCGTAAACTTTGAATCTGATATACTCACCAACTCTATAATTACCAGTTTTTAATTCTTTCCAAAGTCTTACTAGGTTAGCATCTTCCAGCATAGAAAATAGAATAGCATCCTTACGGAATTTCCTATCTCCTTTTAGTGTTTGTTTATATGCAAAAAGAAGATTGTCAAAATCGACAATCTTCTCGTATAAATGATCATATTTTTTCGCCATTTCGGCCGCTCCTTTCAGCTGGGCGAGAATGACTATTCATGTGTTTACGTTCTACGAACGAAGGATTGCAGCTCCCTTGAAGTTAGAGGCCGTGTCGATGAATCCGTAAACGCATCGATCTAAATATTACTAACAAGGCGGGACGCCAGCCGTAGTTCGGGTTGCGGTTCGAAGCATCATCGTTGTTCCAGTTCCGCGCCGAATTGTTCCCGCGAAGAGCACGGTTAGCGCCAAACAGCTGCAACCCTAATAGGTTATGATGATTTCATCCAGCCGCCGAGTATCTTTCCTAATTCTTCAATTTTCAATTGAATCATTGTATGCCTTTTCTGAGTGATGTATCGTTGCTTTTTAGCCACAGAAAACAAGACAACAAGGAGCTTTATATAAGCATCAGCTTCTTCTTGATATATTCGTTTTCTTGCTTTGATGTTATTCGCTAGCATAATATTTCGCAGCAGGGCATAAAAAGCTTGTTTGATTTCTTGGCATATCGCAAATTTCTCTGATTTAGGAAAGGCTCGTAAAATTGGATAAACCTCATTAAGCAGCGTTTCAGCCTTCTTGTAAATAATTAAATCTGTTGCTTTGTTCAAAACATTTCCCTTCTTATCTGATGTATAATTTTTGATCTGCTGGGTCGTGGAATCCATTTATTAAGACAATATCGTCAGTTGTCTCAAAGTTTTCAACAAAAATATTACTTGTAAGCCCTGATGTGACAGAGGCTTTTAGCAATAGGAATTCCAGGCGTAAATTCTTTTGTTGCCTTGTCAGCTCATCGATAAAAATGACAACATTATTCAATCGGTCGTGAGCTAACTTAGATGCATCCTCAAGTTTATTGCCTCGTCTTGCTGTGAATTTTGTACCTGGATGCGTGATGTCGCCCTCTGGATCACTAACTCTATCACGCCAAATGGTAGGGTCATAGTTGAATATCTGATCCAACAGTTCCTTGATCTCCAAGTTCCTCGACCTCCTCAATATTAATTTTTACTTTAAATGCTATATACCATCCATCGTCGCCTTTGTTAAAATTAGGCTCCTTAATCATTAATTCTCGGTCTAACTCGTCCAGCATTACTACTTTATTTATTACGCCAACAGGCTCATCCTGGACATATATATAATGTTTAAACTCATTTTCTTTAACTATGGTTGTGTCGATTGGATATTCATAGTCAACACCGTCGATTGTGACAATCGCTTTTTTAAAATACCTTACAGCATCTTGTTTCAATAAATCGACAAATACAGGAGTTATCATGTTTTATCACTCTCCTTCAGCTTCAAACTCACCGCATTCAAGATACGGCACGGAAATTTCAACAGCCATGCATTTAGTGATACTAGAGCTTTCAGTAAGAGAAAGACTAGCATTCATTGTTTCTAACTCGCCGCAATATTGATAGAATGCTTGAAAACGATAAGTTTTATCCTCAATCAAACTCTCATCCTCAAACATTTCCAAATTTGCCTCACTTGTTTCAAACTCAACAGGGAAAGAATAGATGCGACTAACAGCATTTAAATTTTCATCTTTGTAGTCTAGCAGCTTTGATTCTCCAGAAAACTCCCCACACTCTTTATATTGCGCACTGAAAGCATAAGTACCGTCAGTCAATCGCATAGCACCTACATCAATCTCGCCTTCATAAAGAGCTTCGACATGAGCTGGTTTGATTTCATCAATAGTAGCCTTCATTTCATGAAACAAGAAGGGGAGTGGGCCAATTGGTAATGTAACTTCAAAAGCGCCACCACCATCAACTAATTGAACCTTTGCATTTTTAGCAGGAACAAAAACATTTACAATTCGATTTAGCATTTCTAGCCGTACCATTTCCTCGTTTTTGTAAAGTTCAGAAATGACACGAGCTCTTCTCGTTTCGATTGAATCAGCGAACGAAGGAAATAGTTGCAAGTCCTTTTCCCATAGTTCAAGTCCCCAGGTAGCTGTTTCTGGATGGAGCTGCTCAAGCACATCGTTTTTTTCATTCTCGTAGCCCACCAACTGTTTAGCTGAAGCATACATCAGGCTTTTGTATAACTTTGAGTCCTGGTAATACTCTGGTGCATACGAAAGGAGAGTGTCTCTCAAAGAAATTACATCATTCATCGAAAACAACCTCCTCTAGTTGAGCTACAGAGCCAGCAGGAATCACAATGTCATCCGTGCTGTTGTTCACGCGCAAGTCTGTTACTTGATCAACCCCAGCAGCATCAACCATCAATGACCCAAGTTTTAAATAGCTAATTTTGTAGTCGGTAGGAATTTTCGTTTGAGCCCAATACTTATTATTAACTTCTTTTAAATAACCTTTCAAAGACTCTTTAATTTGACTTTTAACACTGTTTAAATCGTCAGCAGATGCTTTGACGGAGATTCTTATAGGAATCGGCGTTGCTGATTCAATAGTGACGATCGCCCCAACAGGAGCTTTCCCATCTCCTTGTCCGTATGTTGGGTCAATATAATCCCTTGCAGCTTGTATGATGATGTCATCAGCTGGAGAAAAATCTGAATCGACAAGAACAACCTTGACTGTGTTGCGGCCATTCCACGTCGGGAATACAGCTACACCGCCAACGCCAGTGACTTCAAGAGCCCATCTAACATAGTCCGCACGATTGCCTGAGCTACCTTTTTCGCTCCTCCATTTGAAGTAGCGATTTTTAAAGTCAGTGTCAGATTCACGATCTCTCCCGCCGTCAAAATGATTTTTATTTGTGACAGCAGAAACGCCAACCAGAGGGGAAGCGATCTCGATAGTCCCAGGAGGTATATTTCCGATTTCACCTGGTTCAAGCGCATGCACCAACACATCAATTTCTCC
Source organism: Bacillus sp. CGMCC 1.16541 (assembly GCF_003184905.1). GTDB lineage: Bacteria > Bacillota > Bacilli > Bacillales > Bacillaceae_H > Priestia. The sequence continues at coordinate 57,651 of NZ_QFRU01000009.1, read as the reverse complement.
TGAATCACCTATCGTGACGTCTGACCTTAACTCAAATTCAATCGATGGGGAATCGCTATAATTAATGCTCATAAACCTTGTTCCTTGATTTAGAGGAGTTCCAGGATTTCCATAAACCGTCACATAACCATAAGCGTATTCTTCTAAATATCTTCTTAATGGTGAACGGTCAGCAATTGCTTGGTCTAGTTGATCTCCCTCAGAATTAGCTACAAAAGCCATGTCAATAGCATTCTTTAACTCCTCGCGCGATAATGACCTTTGATTTGCAATGGGCCAAAGAACATCATAAACAAAGCCACCTTCGCGTTTATCGTATGCTGGATCGACATCATCTAACATCTGATTAATTAAATCATCAACCGTCTCATTGAACCATGCTGGATAACTCATTGTGTCACCTCTCTTTCAATCTCTAAATCTCCAAAAATTGTCGCCACAGTATATCTAGCAATATAGCCATCTTTAACATTAGTAAGCTCAATAGGGGAGACCTCTATCACTCTATCATCCCATATTAAACAATCTCTAATAGCCTCTTTAACTAGCATCCTTCTAATTTTGTCAGGATAATCAGCAGCAAGTACATCCTTTTCCTCGCTTCCATAAGAATCCGAGTACATGACATAAACGTCCCTAGCCGTTAGGTGCGCTTTCGCAATGATGGTTTCCATACCTTTTAATCCGTCATCTGTCACAACCCGCCCACGCTCATCCGTCACAAACTCTCTCTTTTCGAAATCGAATAGAGGTGTTTTGTTTCCGAATTCTGGTTCGGAGTTACTTTCTTCCAGAAGACTATCGAAGTCTACTTCTGGCAACAACCTTTCTACCATATATTGATCACCACCCATATTTCTTTTGGAGTAGGAAAGCGATTGGGCATTATCATTACATTCGTAATGTTAGGGACCAATGGATACGGACTAAAAACGTCTTTTTTCGGCAATTTTATTGTTGTGTTAAAAATGTCGAATGTCGAACCCGCATAAATGCCGAGCATTACTCCTTCATTTAAAGGCCGCAAAGCGTACTGGCTATCTCCACTCGTAGCACCACGAATGCGATTAGCGAGGAATACTTCATCTTTCCTGAATTTAAGTCCCTCTGGATAAACAAAATAGTCAAGTGGCAATGCGATAGTATCACCAGCTAATTGAATCGTAACCGACGGAGAATCAGTTATTACTGTTGCCGTTGAAATCCCTTGATCAACGGGACCGCCATTCATATGTTCATAAATACGTTCAGCTGCTCTTTTTGCCATCCTTATCATCACCTTTATACTCAAGAGCAGGGAGCTCCGCGGTCAACGCTAACTCTCCGCTCAACTTGACAAAGTTTTCGTGGATTTCATATCCGATGTTTTGAATATAATAACCCCCGACAATATTTTCGCTAGGGTCTGCTACATACAGATAATCACCGCTCCAAAAACGCTTTTCTTTCGTGCTATGAATATGAGCCATACTCATTTTTTTAGCGACTTTTGACGTTTCAGCTAATTTCTTACTAGCATAAGCTTCCGCTTCAGCCTTTGTCTTTGCATTAAATTCTTCAACAGTAGTTAAAAGACCGTATTCAGCAATCGCTTTTGAATCCTTTTTTACTACAGTTATCTGCTTTTCACAGTTGACAATCTTCACTTGATTTTTCATGTCAGTTATCGATTCGCTATATTCGCTCGATTCAAGACCTTGGCCAAGAACTATGATTTTTGAAGGAGGTTTCTTCTCAAAACACCTTAGACCTCTTTCGTACCTAAGCCAATATTTTTTATTAGTCCTCTTTTTAGTTTCCCAGAGGACTGTTACTATAACCGCAAAAACACTCTCGGTGTCTTGTGACCTAAACCATACCTTGTCGAAAACATGGGGAGTATTAGCGATTTCCTTCACTTTAACGCCATACCTTGAGCACAATTCTGAAATAATTTGTTTCGCGGTTTTCTTTCTCCACTCAAAATCATCATTCGAATTTACAAAATAAATCATCGGGTCAAAAGAGATAACGGAAATATCTTTGTTTTGGTTCCTTTTAAAATCAAAAACGATACCCTCGAACCAAACATCTCCTTCAACTTCCACAATGACAGGAGCTCCCGCTTTCAATTTCAATCCAGTTGCTTTTTTTAAGCCGATTGAACATTTTACAGCACCAGTTTTAAAATCGTCTTCCAGCTGTATCGGAGGCTTCACCGCTTCTGTTATATCAACACTTCCAGATAACACGCGGATCATACCTTCAACACCTGCCCCGGTTTAATCAAATTAGGATTAGAGCCAATGACTTTTTTATTTTTGTCATAAAGCGGCTTCCAAGAGCTTAACCCAAGCCGTTTCGCAATATGAGAAAGAGTGTCACCCTTTTTAATCGTATAAGTTTTAGGCTGTGTTTTTTTGGGAGCAGGGGAACGACCAGGATTGCTTATCCCTTTCTTTGGCTTTGATGACCCAGATACCTTCGTTTCCTTGAGTTTAATTTCTCTATATTCCGTAAGCTTTATAGAATAATCAATATCTCCAGGTTTTACTTGATTAGGCTCAAAAGATCGAACCTGAACTTTCATGGAAATATCAATGTCAGGAATCATTAATAAGACAACTTCACCTTTATCTCTTAATTTTTCCATGAGCTTTTTTGATGCTAAGGGGTCGAATTTTGCTTTTTCTTCAGTGAAGTATGAAGGTGATGCTGGGAAAAAGGATGTCCATGAAAATTCTTTTAGTTCTGTTCCATTGAAAAATGGGACGGTTCCGATCCTCAAAACACTTACATCCTCGTATTTCCCACCACCACCAGTATATCCAGCTGTGCCAGGGGAGACAGGGAATATAAAAACGCCGCCTTTGTGCTTGATAGAAATCATTCAGCCATCACCCCTAAATTTACTTTTGAATAGTTTATCGCTACTTCATCCAAACGATCTGCAAGCTTTTCCATTAAGTGATCGATTGTTTTGTCCATAATCGATTCGTCTTCAGCCATATCTCTTAGTGCTTCAGTAGTGACATGAAGGTTGACTTCATTCTTAATAGATGGACCTTGCGAATTAATATTCGAAACCTTCGAACCCTTGTTTCCACCGAAAGCAGGAAGTACATTCGGCTTGCTAGCCGATGTTTGCAATGCGTTCGGAACAAGTTCCTCTGCATCTGACTTAACCTTTGTATATGCAACAAAGGAAGTGTTAGCCAATCTTTGAGCAGCATTCGTTGCTGACGTCTCGACTTGATCGGCTCCTGAATTAATCCCTCCAGACATACCTTCCATTGTCCACATACCGAATTGATGGAAAAGTTTTGACGGAGAGTTGATTCCTAACAGTTTTTTGACTGGTCCTGGAACGACTTTGTCAATTAATCCTGCTACTTTATCAGCTAAACCAACAGCAGCCCCTTGAATACCACTCCATAAACCTTGAATCAGACTTCTACCAAATTGCATGAATCGTCCTGGCAGGGATGAAAGTGTGCTTAAAATTGTATTGAAAGTATTTGTAAAGAACGTTCGAACATCATTTAAACGAGTTCGAACAACCGTTAAAACAGCATTTAAAACAGTTTGAATGATACTGCGAATTCCGTTAAAAACAGATGTTGCAATCGAACGCAATGCGTTGAAAGCAGCCGAGAAATTGCCTCGAATAACATTTAGCACTGTGCTGAAGACACCACGAATTACATTCATAGCTGTCGTGATTACGGTTCGAACGGCTGACATAACTAAATTTATTAGCGACTGAATCATGGTGAATCTAGTTCTCACGATTGTAACGACTGTATTAATCGAGCCAGTAAAAATACCTCGAACAAAATTCCAGGCTGCTGATATAATCGCCCGAATGAATCCCATGCCCGCCCGAATAGGCCCTAAAATTCTGCCTAAGAATGTTAACTGAATAAGGTTCCAAGCAAACGTTAAAGCATTCGAAAGCAATGACTTCACTTCACTCCACAATTTAGACCAGTTTCCAGCAAAGAGGGCACCAAAAATTGAAATCACATTCATAATGATGCCAACGCCACTTTGAATAACAGATTTGATGTTATTCCAAACACCAACAAGGATAAACCTTAAAACATTCATGACAACCGAAACAGCTGGCTGTATCGCTTTCCATGCGCCGATGATAGCATTTACGATATTCATTACGGCTTGTTTAATCATTTCTCCGTCTCGCTGCCACCATGCTTGTATCTGTTTAAACAGACCGAGAGCAAACTGCTTGATTGTTTCAACGACTTGCATGACCACGTTTTTCACAGCTGTGAATACACCGTGGACAATATTCCTAAATGTTTCAGACCTTGAATAGAGGAGGGTTAGCACAACTGCAATTCCTGCTATAGCCGCTATAACTCCGAGCACCGTGCCGATCACACCGAGAAATGCACCTGCCGTCATTCCGACAGCTCCAGCAATTAAGGTGAATCCACTTACTATACTTGGGATGAATCCAAGTAGTATCATTGCGGGACCAATAAACAATAATAAGGCTGCGGCGGCGACCACAATCACTGTCATGGTTTTTTGTACTGGAGCAGGAAGGGAATTGAATGCATCAACAATTCGGCCGACGCCATTTGCTAACCTCGTGAGCGAAGGAAGGAACAATGTTCCTATCGATGTTTGCGCCGTTTCGAACGCACCCTTTAACTGTTCGACGGCTCCCCTAAAGTTATTAAGCTTTTCTTCAGCTACCTCAGTAGCCGTTACTTTGCTCATCGCCGCACTCATAGCCTCAATTCCTGCTGCACCTTCTTTGAAGAGAATGTTACCAGCACGAATCGCATCCGTACCGAACATTTCTTTCAAAGCATCTCCGCGATCTCGTGGGTTCAGCTTCTCCAGTGAAGTCCTTAACACTTCAGCTATTTCAGCCATCGACTTGATGCGACCCTGAGCATCAAAGAATTTATTCGTGCCATCTTTCGCCATGATACCTAATTCCATCATGGTTTCAGCTGCGCCTTTTGTACTAGGCGATAAATTCATGAGCATGGTTTTTAAGGATGTTCCTGCATCGCTACCTTTCAGACCATTTTGAGCAAATGCAGCAAGCGCGGTAGTAGTGTCATTAAAAGACAATCCTACACCAGATGCAACTGATGCTACAGCGGCGAGTCCGAATTTCAACTCTCCGACCGATGTTGCGGAGGCATTAGCTGCACCTGCTAATATGTTCGCTGCTTGCGGGACTGAAAGGGCATCAGCTTTGAAGGCGTTCAGAGCTGTCGAAGCTATTTCCGCAGCATCTGCAAGTTCAAGTTCACCAGCAACCGCCAAACTCAATGCACCTTCAAGACCACCGTTTACAACATCTGTCATCGACACACCAGCTTTAACCAGCTCTTCAATACCTCTGGCAGCCTCCGTTGCACTGAATTTCGTTTTGGCTCCCATCTCAATTGCAAGAGCAGACAGTTGTGTCATTTGCGATTCAGTAGCTCCACTGACAGCTTTAATGCTACTTAATTGCGCTTCAAATTCAGCCGCTTTGTTAACAGCTGAACCGAGTCCGAAAGCAATTGCGCCCCCAGCTGCTGTAATTGCAAGTCCTGATGTTTGAAGTCCAGTCGATGCTTGATTTATGCGATCAAGCGATTGAGCCATTGTGCCGCTCACACCGCCATATGTTTGCCGCAAGTCCTGCAATCGCTGAGCCGCCTGCTGCGCTTCTCGCTGTTGTCGTCTCAATTCTTCATTCGCCTGGTGTGTTTGTTGCTGAAGATTATTTGCACTGTTGGCTGCATTATTAGATGCGTTCGAAAGTTGGTTAAGTTGACTAGCTCCACCTTGACCAGCCGATTGAGCTGCTGGATTCGCTCCCCGAAGAGCAGCATTCAAACGGTCCGCTGCTGTTGTTGTCCGATTCAGAACATCGATGACACGTTGCATAGGTTGGGTCAAGCGATCACCTAGTGATATGTCAGCTCCTAAAACATAGTTCGTCAACTCCTCACCTCTCTTCAAATAATTGGATATGTACAAAAGCAAAGAGAATCCAGATTATCAATCGGATTCTCCTTGTGCTTCTTCTTGTTCCATTTGTCTCACTTGCATACTAGCGGCCCAGAAAAGCTTCTTTCTTAAAGGGGCGTTCATGTAATCTTCAGGATCAATGTTTTTCTCCTGGAACAAAACATGAGCTGTATAAGTTTCTGGGTCGCTCAATATTAGTTTTTTACTGCTTCAACCTTGTCCTCGAAACTCGAATCTAATCCTGACAGTTCGATGATTGCTAAAGAGGCTTTCGAAAGACCTCCTAGTGATAAGAGCTTCGGAATGGTAAATTCAGGATTCGGAACTGGCACTCCTAACTTTTTCGCAAGGTTAGGGTCCTTCCAGTTAATATCTGTGCGATTTGAGTCCGTTCCCGCCTCAATGATTAATGCGTTATATCGCAAGTCATCAAGTTGAGGGAATCGCCCTTTTGGAGTGGTAACGTACTTTGTTGCAGCCCTACGAATTTCAGCTTCTTTGTCGGCTGTAATGGATTTTATCGGAAGTTTAATTACTTTTCCGTTAACAAGCTCAACGTTTTCTTCCGAATATTTCGCATCGTCTGGATTAACTGATAAAAGGTCATCAAGTGACGCAAAGGATGGTTTCAATGTTTCTTTTTCATTTTGTTCTTTCATGTCAATTACCTCCGAATTTTTATAGGATTAGGAAAAGAGAAGAGGAATGAGAATTATAGGAATTCCCAATCCTCGAAAGTAAACGGTACATCAATTTCGATAGTATCCTTAACCTTGAAAGCGTGAATAGGAATCTCATCGAAGTTGACGCCCTTAATAACGACTTGATAATTAGCTGCTGTTGTTTCTGGATCAGGATCTTCTAGTTCTCCGATAAACGTATAATAAGCATCAGGATTTTGCGAAACCTTCTTGATGAATTCTGCATTGGTAAAATGAATTTTCATCTTACCAGCACCACTGCCGCCAGTAACGCGGTTGCCATCCATGAACGCATTTGCTCTTTCAACTTTTTTCTTGTCGAACTTGATTTTCGCTTCAAATTCTGACACGTTATCCATGAAGGTTCCTAGCTCATCAAACACTCGACCATATTTACCCCGAGCAATTTTTCTAACGTTTAAGAATGGTAAATCTTTATCGTAAGCACCCAAGGCTCACACCTCCTTATGCAACGCGGTTGCGGAGATAAATTTTCTCCATCGCATCAACAATTTGATAATTTGAATCAAAGAACGCCTCGTCTTTATAAGCGTTCTTGGTAGGATTTTCTCCGTGATATTCAGCGCGTGGAATGCACTCTGATGTGCCAGCCTCAATCACTTCATCATTTTCCATCACTATCAGGACCTCATCTTTAAACAATTGTGCAGCAGCTCGACGGCGAGCAATCGTGTTCGCATAGCTCGCAAAGCGTTTAAAGAATGTATCTTGGACCTCAGCGATATAGTCATTTGCTTCGACGATTTTAGACTTCTGGAGAGTCTTAATAACAGCTACTTCGTCAGCACCATCGCCCATCTTGTACCATTCATCAAAATTTTTAATCGTTGTCATGGTATTGACAGGAGTGGAAAAGCGTACTGTTCGGCCTTCTTGCGTAAATAATAAGTTGCCCTCGTCAACAAGTCTTTGCATATCGACGTTTGATAGTTTTTGAATCTCATCGAACGGCGTTATTTGCAGAGCTCTTGAACGATTCAGCGGGCATGACCCAAGAGAAGCAGAAGCATAAATTGCAACATCTTCAGGACTATATTCAATTCCATCTTTAAATGCTTTTTGATATACATTTTCGATAGGGTAATAGTCGATTGCGGTTGCGGTCATGCCACCGACCGTTCCGCGAATTAACTTACCAAGCGCTCGTTGATCCTTGACGAATTGAATCAGCATTTGCTTTATTCCTGCATCCTTCACGCCATCCAAGGCGATTCGGTTAAAGCTTTCAGCTTCCGCAGCTTTAAAGAAAGCACTGTAATCTTCAGCGGTCACGGTAGCTCCTGAATTACCACCTGATAATGCGCGGGATGAAATTGCTTCAGGAATAACGTCTGAGACTTTTTCAACTCGGATGTAATAGCCGTCTGAAGCTTTTTCAACAAGTTCATCAATTGTTGCGAATGGAATTGATTGAAGAATAGTTGCTCCTTCAACAACAAGCAACTCCGTTTTCGTCGGATCATCCAAGTAAGGACGTATTGTGATTTTAAAGTCATTTCCTCGATCTCCTGGATAAAGCGCCTTGATGACAATAGACGTCAGGTCTAATTGCGCGACTTTCGCTTCCTGAGTTGCTATACGATAGACCTTAACAGCCAGCGGGCTTCCCCAGAACGCTAACTGAAGTAATCCAGCTGTAAGCCCCGTCCCAAAATATTGTTTAGCGTCAGGATAGCTCCGCAATTCAATAAACTCATTTATTGGCCCCCAATGAGCTTTTATCGGCATAGCCAAGACTCCGCGCGCCGCTTCAGTAACCGCATTTTGTGTCACCATCTCAAAAAACGCATAGATTCCAGCCAATGACTCATGACGACCCTCTACAAATGGCTTCAACTTACTTCACCTCTTTTTTCAAGAAGGCCGCAACCTTCTTTTTTGCATCTTCGATTGAAATTTCATTGACGTCATGAAGAGCTCCAGCTGCAACGACAGGAGAAACTCCAAGACTGTTTCGAGCAGATGAAATCAATTCACTTGCAGTAAAAACAACAGCGGCGGATTTTCGCTTAGTTGGTGCAGCAGTTTGTTTTTCTGACATAAGCTCAACTCCTTTTGTTTACTCAACTAACGAAAAAAGAAGATATGCATTCGCCCCTCAATGTAAAGGTTGCGATCAATTCTTCTGATTTTCTGTAATTGAATTGAATATCCTCATAAACCTCGTTTGTTAGCATGAATTCTTCGTCACAACACTGTATGGAAAAATCCCTCTCCATCAATCTTAGTTCGATAGAAGGGAGGACTTTTTTCATTTGTTCCTCATCAGACGCAAAGAAAACGCCGTGAAGCGTGATGCTGTGACGATATAAATTACTGGCGATTTTTTCAGATTGACCCCTCGGCAACTCGAAATAGAAATAGGGGCGTTCCGCTTCTTGTCTTTGTGTCGTTGTGTACCCAGGAATATCCGTGCTGTCCTGGAAGAATTTTAAAGCACCATTTTGAACACGATTAGAAATCAAATTGCAAACAACTCCTCAATCCGATCTTGAAGCCACTGTTTTGCTTCTGGTTCGAAAGTGTCCCAAGCATCAGCGAAAAAATGAAAGCCGTCAACCCAAACGCCAGCTTCTTTCCCAGCTTCTTCTCCGATTCCAGCATTTCCTCTCGTGGCGTGGCCGTATTCCACATGCTCGGCATATTCCACGTTTGTACCGACAATCACGCTGACGTCACCGCCACTAGCTGACGTCTCGAATACAGCGTCGCTATTCGGAGATGCAGCGGCAGCTGATAAAATAGAATTTTTTAATCTGGCTGTATCTACTGGAGCTAACTCAGCAACAAGTTCCATATACCTCATTGCTAGCGCCTCAGCCCAAGCCCGAGCATGCAATGGATAGTCACGAGTGACAATATCAATTAATCGCCTCGTCAACTCATCTAAACCAGTGATACGGAAACCGTCTTCCATTAGGAATCACTCTTTTCTTCAACAAGAATCTCGTAATGGTGAACTCCTTGCCGATCCATTACTGGATAAGGCTTAGTCACTATGAAAGTACCAATAATCACATCATCAGCGGTTATTTCTAACTCATCGCCTTTCCTGACGTCAGCGTAAAGTGTGTGCACCAAGAAGCGCGTTTTTATTTCGTGACGTCCATTGTCCTCAGTTAATAAAGGTGTTCCGCTTTGAGCTAAGCCGCAAGGGATACTTTCAGCGACTGTTGATACGGTATATTTCGCATCGTACTTAGCGTTGCTTTTTTGACGTCTCAAGATTTTCATGCGGTAGAATAGGGTTTTTTCATAATGACTCACAGAAAATAAACTCCGTTCTTTTCCTCGTCCGCTTTAGGCTTCGGTTGATATTTCGAAAGTACAAGCTCCACGATCATCCATTGACGATTCGAGGTATCGTACACTTCACGATAATCGCTTCTTGATATTTCTTTTACCGCTGGTCCATCTTTTTCAAGAGTTACCATCGTAGCAACCGCAAGCTTGACGTCTTCTGGAATAGGGAAAGGGAGTTCTGTTTGTGATTGAATAAAAATAGAGGCACGAGTGATCGCTGCCTCTAATTCTTCCAATTCAACTTTTTTCAATTTCGGAAAAAGGGATTGAGCTTCCTCGACGGTCAACAAATTCATCATTTGTCATCTCCAGAAGCGCCGCTGCCACTTTGAGGCTTCTCTTTTTCAATAGCGGCAGCCTGCTTGTTTTCAATCAGTTTTTCAGCCACTTCTTTAACGACATCAACCTCAGTCCCTGGAGGATAATTCTTCCCGTTATACTTTAGATTGACGGACATTTTTACCTTCATTACTCATCGCTCCTTTCTAACGAATCTGAATTAAACATCTAAATGGAATACGCCATCTGGTTGCTCAAGAGCAGGGAACGCAGCTTCGCCAACCTCGATGAATTGCGCATCTGTTTCATCATCGATTCGAGTGTGTACATATAGACCAGGTTGTCCTTCGTTTTTAACTGTGGGGCCTTCAACTGTGTCTCCGAGTTTCGCTGCATCTTGGAAGCCAAGGAATGCAATTCGGCGTTCTGGTAAGAAGCGTTTTGTCACTCCTATTTCCTCGAAGTAAACAACATCGTCATTTGTAACGATAGGAGGTAGACTGAACTTCATTAAGTAATCAGTTAATTCTTGCGGTGTTACTGAACCACCGTTTGCCCCTTTGATGGAACGGACGGTATTTTCAGCCTTCAAGATATCAAACATCACGCTTGAACTCATATGAATCTCCGCTGGCATACGGCCACCGCTCTTATTCTTAAATGTGATAGCATATTCAATTAAAGCTTCAAGCGGTTTTGCTGTTTCATGTTGATCAAACGCATCAGTGCCAGCAATCACAACTTTGCGATCTGCTGCAATACCGAAATCAATGTTCAGGATAACACCGTTCGCTTTATCCTCATGAACAAACGCTCCGTAATATAGAGCAGCTGCTCGCAACCATTCTTCAGCTTTGTAAACACCTAGAGTTAAGTCGTCAACCATATTAAATACTTTATCAATTACTTGTTGGCGTTCTTGCTCATTACGAGGGTTCATGAATTTCAATTGTTCACGCTCGTCAATTTTGCGAGAGTGAGCAATTTTAGCCACTTCTTGCATAACACGCTCAACGCCACGACCATCACGAAGAGGAGCTGGCATTCCGAAAGGAATAATCGATGCAGCAGCACCTTTACTGCGTTGGATAATGTCGTATGCGAAATCGAGTGTCCAGACTTTCGATTCACCTTTTGGTAAGAATTTTGTAAGTTTCGGATTGAAAGGTAAGTTAAGCGCCTCAACATATCCGATAAGAGATTCCCTTGAAAACTCTTCAAGAGCTAAAATTTGATTGGACCCACCAGCGAAAAATTGTAAATCAAGCGCCAGTAAAGGCGTATACGGTTTATTTGTCAGCATATTCTTAATGCTCCTTTCAAATTAAAATTAACGGAATTTAATGAATTTGCATTTCTCTTTGAATTCAGCTGTGACACCAACACATTTTGCTTCGAAAACAATACCAGCTTCAAGCGCTGTTTCAACAACATCTTCCCCGACATTTACTCGGACCGTCCGACCAAGTAAAACAGCCTCTCCAGTAGAACCATCAACCCACGGTTCTGCCTTGCCAGTCGTTGTGTTAATGGTCAAAGTTTGACCAGCTTGCACAATGCCTGGAGTAAATTTCGATGCATTCAACGTAACCGCACGATAGGCGGCATTCGAAGGGCTTGCAAGAATTTCTTTCCCTGCATCGTATTCAGTAATTCGTCTGTTTAGATTCATCTGAATCTACCTCCATATCATTTAAATTGAATTTACAGACCGTTTTAACGGCAATTAACTAAAGCGCTTATTGCGGCGTTCAGCGATACTAGCTCCCAAGTCTTTCCCTTTCTTCGAAGCAGGAGGATCGCCGCCGCCTGGTTCAGTTGAGCCTGGCTTAGTATCCGCTTTGAAAAGGAATGGTTTTTCTACCTTAACCTTTTTAATTGCTTCTTCCATATTCGTCACTTCGCCAGTATCAGGGTCCTTCTGGAGGAGTGGAGTAATAGCTGTTAACACTAACTCTTCGTCTTGAGGATAGTATTTAGCGACTGCACGAGAGAATTTTAAGCTAGTTTTAAGGACGTTTATCTCATTGTCTTTTTCTTCAATCTGCGCTTTTAAAGTCTCGTCTGCCTGCTCTTTCGATTCAGAAGCCTTTAATTTAGCCTGAAGCTCATTGAGATTCTTTACACCTAACTGCTTATATAAATCTTCTTTGGCTTTATTCGATGCAGTCGTTCTAGCTGATTCGATATCTTCTTCAGTGAATGTTTTTGGAGCTTGAGCGCCACCACCATCTGGATTTCCAACGTCACCTTGTCCACCGTCACCGCCGTCACCGCCATCTCCTCCAGCACCACCGCCATCACCAGCGAAGAATTGTAAATCAAGCGGCAATAACCTTGACATCGAATTATTTAAGCTAAAGCCATCTGAAGAGAATGCTTGTTTTTGTTTTTGAAAGTGTAATAGGAAAATTACCATTGCCACCAAAATAGAAAAATACGAAACTGTTAAACTTGTCATTTTCTTTCTTCCTCCTAGTTTGAGTATTTTATAGTCTTCTAAACTCTTCATATAGCGTTTAAAAGCGTTTAGAAGCCGTTTAAAAATGTTTAAATATTAAACCTCGAAGTATTTGTCTTAAAATACTAAACAGGCGATTTTTGAAAGCCTGAGAGGTATTTATTTTCTTTTGCCATGCAACCATGAAAAATCGTTATCTCGGAGCACTTGATGAAGAGTGATAGATAGACGATCCACCATTTCTTCAGAGTGTTCTTTATATCCAGATTCATATAGAATTGCATGCAGCATTTCGTGTATTAACGTCTGAGCTTTCTTGTCATCGCTCATAGACTGCTTGATTGTGATATCCGACTTTTGGTAAATAACTTGACCAAGAGTGGAACCGTCTAGATCGATGAGCTCTTTTAGCCCGACTGTATAGTCCACGCCAGCTATTTTTATTTTGTGTGGTAAAGCAATAATCGCTTCAATTATCATCACCCCCTTTAGTAGATTTCTTTTTGTCTTTCTCTTTTTCTTCTCGACGTTTTATTTGTTCGCGTTCTTTTTTAATTTTTTCGTATCGTTCACGCGATTGCTCTTTTTTCACCTCATATGCAGAAGGGATGCCGAACTCTTTTGCGTACTCATCGAAATTCTTAGCATTAGTTCGAACGTATTCCCCTTCATTGGTTCGTGCAGCTCGTTGTATATTTCGAGAAAAACCTTTTACTACTGGAAGAAGGCAACGGCGGCAATTCGGATGCTCAATGTCCTTGATAGAGTCCATCTCATCAACTGACACAATTTTCCCATCCAAAGAACGACAAGTTCCGCACGTCCTCCTATCAAGAGTTTCAGAGATTCTGACGCCTTCTAGTAAATCTAAATCTTTAAATCTCTCATGATAGGAGTTATAGTATTTTTTATTTGCGCGGTTCCCAGCTGCAATGATTTCACTTCGCACTAACCGTTCAGCTTTATATGCTTCAGTTTCAAATGCATCCTTCAATTTTTTGGTTGTCTTCTGGACACTCTCGCCATTAACCATGCTTGATATAATGGTCCGTCGAAGTGTCGTCTTGAAATTGGCCGTATTACCCCACAAGCGATTTGAAAAATGATCTCCACTCCACGGATGCTCCAGAACTTCACGAATAGCAGCCCTCGGAATAACAGGAGGGAGTAGGATATAACCATCAATAGCTTTTGCAGTTACAAAGGATGCAAAAGCATATTCAACAGTAATGGTGCTTGTCATCGCAACCTCAAGTGCTGCATGAGCTGTTTTCGATAAATCCTGAAGGTCCATTTCAATCTGATAAAAGATTGATTCAAGCTTTTGTTTTTTCGTTTGTGCAGTTTGCCAATTCCAACGATCATCGACATTCACTTCTAAATAGTATTGAGTGATTTCTAGTTGCATTTTTTTCAAAAGGTCAGCGTAAGCAACAAGAAGAGGACGAACTTGCTTATCCTTATACTTAAACAACTTTTTTCTTTGTTCGATGACTAGCTTCTGGAGCTCTGTCCATTCCAATTCAATCACCTCTATTCGACGTCATCTTCAAAAGACCTACTTTGAATTTTGTCATCTTGATTTTGTAGATAATCGTCGATATTGGTTAAATCGACTTTTGGAGCATTGATCGCTTCTTGTCGAATTAACTTCACTTCCTCATGTACGTTTTCAACAAGCGGATGATGTTTTAGGATTGTGAAGTCGCTCAACGTTCCTTTTGAGCTCATTAACAAGTCCACAAGGTCTTTTTCGTTTTGAGGTAAGCTTCGATGATTCTCCCAGTAAACCCATCTCCAATTAAAAAGATTTGTTTCAGTTTGATAATGTTCAATCGGATTTTTCCCTTGAGAAAGCAATCTTTTAGCGTTAAGCATAAATGTCAGGACCATGATTTTGCGGCGCTCGTACTGATTAACATAGATTTCTTTTTCATTGACGTTGTTATCAAGAGGAGTATAAAGTTGTCGAATTGCCACAGATGACAAATTGCTGATTGCTTCTTGTTTGTAGATTTTTGGTGTATCCGTTATTTCGAATAACCTATCAAGCAAAGTTGTCGCTTGAAATTCAATCGAATCATTGCTCTGCTCCCATGTTAGATAACTTACTTTTGAATCAGGGTTTTCTGAATAGATCGCCCTGGCTTTTCTCATACCAAGAACTTCATCTTTGTTTGGCTTTGCTCCCAAGAACAAAAGGTAAGGGTCGCAGAATATTTCAAGTCGATTGGAATTATCGCTAATCAGTTGGCTGTAATTTTCTAAAATCGTTCTGATGTCACGATCTAATTCAGAAGGTCCAACAGGAATCGGGTCGTATTTTGGTTTTGCATATTCCCCATTCACATAGATAGCAGCAGGAACAATCGGTAAATAATGTTCTGCTGGATTCACATCTTTGCGAGAATCGAACAATATTTTGTCGCCGTCTTTAACCAGATAAGTGACGGCTTGGCTATCATAAATTTCAATGCAACTCTTGTCTTCTTCATCTGTAAATACATGAATGACCTGCCTCAATTCGCCCCTTGCATCGACAATAGGGATGCACTCATTAACTGTATAGGAGCGATATTTGATGTCGCCTAAATCATCAAAATAAAAGAGGACCACCGCAGCTCCTGCAATCAGCCCTCTTTTTGTATTCAAATAATCTACCGCATGATCGTCATTGTCCTCAAGTACCATTGTGAATTCCTCATTAAATTCCTTTATTAATTGCTGGTCGATGCCTTCAATTTGAGGAATGTCATAAGTGACAGGCTTACCGAACATATAATTAGCTTTCATACGAATGATTAACTTAGAAAAATTGATGATGATTTTATGATTTGGGTCATCTGGTCGTTTCGGTTGACGTTTCAAAAGTTCGTATTCTCCGTCAAAGATGGACTGAGCTGCTTCGATTTCTTTGAGCTTTTTTTGGTGATCGGAAATGATTTTTCTTAACAACTTCCAATCGTCTTTTTGCAAGCGTTTTGTACGCTCGTCCATCACATCTCCTCCTTTGAAACTTGCAATCACGTTTTTAAGCCATTTGAACACCGGTTAAACCTCCTTTAAAAGACTCTATCGAAAGAGCCAACACCCATGCCAGCACCAGTCGCTAGGCGTGTTGTCATTTCCAAAGCATCTGGTCCGTCTTTCTTCGCTCTCGGATATCCTTCTAATTGCTCGATAAGCAGCGTTTGAGAAGGGTGGAGGAGTATGTAACCGTTGTTTACACTAGGCTCCATCGATTCGATACGCATATCCTTCGAAACAGTGTTGCGAATCGGTCGGATATTCAAATGCAATCTTCTTGCTCTCGCTCGTTTTTCAACCTCTTGTTTAAAGAAAGCTTGGAATTGAACATCTTCTATTCCGATCACTTTCGGTTTTAGCCCTTGCCGCATAAATTTAATAGCAATGTCGAACATCGCCTCAATAATCAAGTCAGGTTTACGGCGTTTAATGTCTGCTTCAAGCACATACATTTGACCCGTCCTGCGATGAGTAGCCAGGGCGATAATAGCCGAGAAGTCGGATTTGTCCGATTGTCCCATCGATGGATCGACAGACATTACAAGTTCTAACTGAGAGAGTGGAGGTAGTTCGCCGTATTGATAATACTTAGGTTTAAAGAATTGTTCTTCGGAGCTTCTTGGGTCATTTTGCAACTCTGATGCAAACGCCGATTCGCCATCTGTTACACGAGTTACCATCAAGCTATAATATCCATCTGGAAACTTAGGGTTGTTTTCTTCCCACAGAACCTTTGCTCCTTTAAGCATTTCTTTTGAATTCTTTTCAAAAAAAGCGCGGGCATCTGTCTCTCTGTTCTGGTTGTCCATATCGGTGAAAATATCTTTCCATTCAGCCCACAAGTCCTCTCTTTCAGCAAACGAAACAACAGCCTGATATCTTTTACTATCGTAACCAGGACTCTTTAGCAGTTCGCCTAGAAGGGAGTCTTCATGGATAACCGTTCCAACGAAAACGAAATCGGTGTATCTTGCACCAGCGTGCCTAACGGCTTTTTTATACCAGTTTTTTATTTTTTTTCGTTGTTCTGTTGTTGCTGCATTTTCATCATTCTCAACGTCATCGAGGATGATAAGGTCAGGTCGGCGGCTCTTATTTTTACGGCCACGGACTTTCATTCCTGCACCGAGGGCTTCGATTTTTACACCATTAGAGCAAACAATACTACCCTCTTGCCAACGGTCTCCTTTTAATTTCCCGAAATCTGAAACAACTCTTTCGTTGTCCTCAATCTCGTCTTTTATGTTACTAATAAAGCCTTGGGCTTGGTCATAAGCATCCGAAATAATGAGGATATAAAACTTTTTCTTGTACACCGTCACCCAGAGAGGAAATACAAAGTCCCAGATAGTTGTCTTTGCATGTCCACGTGGAGCAGCTCTTACCATTGAGCTACCGCCATTTTTCTCGACGACTTTCTTCAGGTCAATAAACCATTCCTGGTGAAAGGAAGGTGGGGCGGTAGGGATGTACTCTGGGAAATACGCTCTT
Source organism: Bacillus sp. CGMCC 1.16541 (assembly GCF_003184905.1). Taxonomy (GTDB): domain Bacteria; phylum Bacillota; class Bacilli; order Bacillales; family Bacillaceae_H; genus Priestia. The sequence goes on along the minus strand of NZ_QFRU01000009.1, from coordinate 40,383 downwards.
GCAAAATATTCCATGCTTCTTTCGCCAAGAAGTTTTCTTAATCCAGTCGATCCAGTAAAAGGGCGTTTGCTTTTAAGTTCGATTAAGTCAGGATGATCAATTGCGTATTTGTCCCATAAAGCGTACTCCCATTCTTCTACGACTTGCTCATTCTTACTGCCGACCAGCTCGGATAGAAGAGAAGATTCTCTCATAACACAACCCACCTCCTTATGATTGTATTTGGCACAGATTGACGGAATCGAACCGCCATAAACCTTAATCCGTGTAAAATCTCCTCCCAAAAAAAGAGGGAGGAGGCATCTATTTAAAAACATTATTTAAACAAGTTCTCCCAGGACTTCAGGTGTTCGTCTCCCATACTCGCTCCTCGCATATAGCATATGCGGATCGTGGCAAGCCTCGCATCGGTGGCATCCGATAGATACTCCCTTATCTCAAATAATGCAGCTACTTCATTTGTTTCAGCTGTAGAAAAAAGCCATTTTACCGAGAAGGAGAAGGAAGTAGAGCTCCCGCGAGTAGTCCTTACATTTTTCGGCCCAATATGACGGCATCTTGCAGCATCAGCCATGCCACGCGATCCGTGTCGCTCTCGGTCGGTTCGAGATAAAACGCCCTTATTCGACGTGCGAACATTGTCAAGGAACAATGAATCTTTGCCGTTCGACTTCTTGTAAATTTTTGGTGAAGTTCACCGTTTGCTGTCGATGTCGGCTTTTGTGATAATTTGGAGCGAGGGATCGGAGTCGAACCGATCTAATACCTTCCTCGCATAAAAGGCGGTCTCGCCAACCATACGAGACCAGCTATATTAGGGAGAAATACATGTTAAACAACCAAAAAGCACAAGCAGCAGTTAATTCCCAATCCGCATAATCTGCCAATCAGTAGCAAGCAACTGTTCCACTGTAAAGCCACTCATCCCGATTGTGTTCCCATTGGAATCAATCATTGCGGCAGCAGGGATAGAGTTTTCGTAATCGTCTATTACATCTAAGCGATAGCCGTGATCCTCGGATTTCCGTTTGACGATTTCGCCCTCTTTGAATAGTTCAAGCATGACAGCACCATCGAATTCGACTCCTGCTTCGTATTATCGATCAGCATCGTAGCCGAACTCATTTACTAATTGCTCGATATCGACTTCTGCCAATCCAATAACAGCGCATGTATTCGTTTGTTCACTCATGGTTTTCACCTCCTTCAAATGCCATTTAAACGGAGTTTACTTCTTCTCTTCTAATAGCTGTGTTTGTACCTCTTCAGCGACTTCGAGCATTCTTAACAACAAGTCAGGATGATTCTTCAATTCTTCCTGCATTCGTTGCTTAAACGCTTCACTGGCAGCTGTAATACCTTTGTCATACTCATACTTGAGTTTTTCGCGAGCAGTGGCCGACCTTTCAAGGCTGGCGACTAACCTACCGACTTTATCCAGAGGGATTTCGCTGAACTCATCTTGAGCAGTAGAAATGCGCTCAATTAAACTTTGCATCATGAGCTCGTTAGCTACTTGAGCAAGGTCTGTGTTAGGCTTGTCTCTCACGGCTTCTACAAGCACTTTCATCTGCTCTCGTGTTTTTGTAATCCGTTCAGCTATTCTTTCAAAAGAACCGTGATAACGAGAGAGAGATGCTGCCGTGATGCTTTCGCCTTTCGCTTGCACAGCTGCAACGATATCCTCGTAGGTATAACCGTCTGATAACATCCGATCGACCATCGCCCTGCATTTCAATTGTTCGACTTTGAAGTGTTTCCGATGCTTGCGAGGGCGACCAGCTTTAGTCATCTACATTCACCCCTGGGTCAACAACTGTTCCTTCTAAAATGTCAATGCCTGCTGACGTCAGCTCGACTAAATGCATGGACTTCGCTACTTTTGATAGTTCCACATCTTTTACTCGGACATATCCTTTATCCTCCAAGTATTTAAGGTGGCCGATTAGCTTTCCGCTTGTCGTTCCTAGTCCTGCATCAATAAGGCATACATCTAAAATATTTGTTCCAACAGCTTGCGGGTAAGATAGCTTTAATATGCGAAGAATATATCCTCTTGTTTTCTTGTTTTTGACGGTCTGTAATACATCGCTCAATCTTTACGCCCCCTTTCGAGTGATGAATAAATTTTGTCAAGCTTGTTATCGATTTGCGCCAGCTGGCGAATATAATCCTCTCGTGTTACATAGGTAAACGGTAAGCTTCGTTCGAGTTCATCTATACGATCATCTAACTTTGTGACATGTTCAGCGTTTCTGTTAATTTCTTCATTTGTTCGACTTCTCTCTGCTTTCATGTAGAAAGCAATGATACCAATCATCAACGAGATGATGATGTTAAAGGCATGTTCCCAAGCCAAGTTTTCCACCACCTTTATGCCAAGAAAATAAAATAAGCTCTTGCTAGAAAATATTTCTAACAAAAGCTTAGGTTTTTCGAAGTAATATAAGAATAAATAATTGTTGAAATTTTACATTCAATACAAGGGGTTTCTATAAAAAGATTTCCTATTAAAAAAAAGCGCCCTCACAAGAAGGCGCTTTACGATTGGTCCTCATCCTCAATATCAAAAATGCTGATTTGATTTTCATTCATTGTTTCCTCAGCGATTATCGCTCGGATTCGAACATCTGTTAATTTGAACTCTCTGGCAATGCTGCGTATAGATTTACCTTTTCTGTAACGATCCATTATTGCGGCATTCCGTGCGATTTGAAGTAGTTTGTCAGGTTTAGGGATATACATATACGCACCGCCGAACGTTTCAGAAAGCTTGATGACACCCTCGACTCCTAAACTCTCAGCGAGAGATTGATAGACTTCAGGTAAGTCTTCAATCTTTAGTTGTTCCATCCATTTCTCCATCTTCAAACACCCCGATTATCTCTGTATAGCAATCTGGACACAAACGCTTTCCAGTTCCTTTCTGGTAGTATTGGTCGAATTTCTCTCCGTTCACTTTACCAAAAGTGATTCTACAACGGCAGCGATCGCAACCAACGATTGATTGAGTTTTACGCAATCGCCACGGAGAAGGAGATGGAGGCTTACGATGAGCATCCGTTTCTTTTGAGAAGTAGATGGTAATTGGAGTTTCACTCATTCATAATCAACCCCTCTTTAAAATTCCACAATCCAAGCTGACCTTTAGCTTGGATTGGTTTATTAAGTGTTCTTATATTCGATAGCTCCCAAGCGAATCTTCCTTCGCTGAAATCTCCGAAATTATATTCATTATCGAAAACGAATTTATTCCAACCTTCCAGTATCGCTGATTCACCGTCTTCTGTCATCACTTCGTAGCATCCTTCCAGATTACATGTAGCGATTATCATTCCAGTTGGTAGGTCGTTAAGAAGGACGATGCTATGCTTATTTAAGGTTTGAACAATCGGAGTCATTTTGCATGCAGTGCGATCTATTTTCTTGCTTGCGTGAATTGCTAGTTCCCCACGATAATTCGTTCTCCAGGACCGCGTTTCAAATTTCTTTTCACCAAGGGCTATAAGACTAGCCCAAGGCTGCATAATAGATATTACTTTCAAACTTCCATCACATCCAAACATTACGATGATTTGAGGTTTCGTTCTTTGACCTTTTTCAAAGATTCAATGATTCGCCAAGCCTTTGCGCTGGTAAGCCACTCGATACGATCGACACCAGCATATTTTTTCATAAAGGCTTGAAGTCGCTTCGGATTATCCTCCCATCCGAGTTCCTCTTCGAGTTTTCCAATCAGCCATATTTGCTTTTTTGTTGCCATTCCAGCTACCGTCATATTAGCAATTCTGTCTATTACCTTGTTAGCCTGGTCGATGGAAAGAGAGGAGATGGAGCGTGATTTCGATACTTGCTCCACCACATCACGAAGACTTTCTTCATCCAATCCGAGCTCCTTTGCAGTCGCCCATATTTTTTTTAGTTGAGCTTTGGTAACACCCATCACCCTCACGCTCCTTTAAAATTAATGTCTATCCATTGGCTAACGCTGCCATTCGACGATCTAGTGAATCGATATATTTATTCATTTCTTCGTAGCTCATTGCTTCTAAATTAGATGGCTCTATTCCGAGGATAACCTCGCAACTAGCGACATAAATTCTAGCAGTCCCATTTGTTTTAACGCCTTGGAATATGTCGCGCAAAGGAGTATCTAGCTGTTCTTTTGTAACCCAATTACTTCTGTCTTGAATCACTGCTTTCCCTCCTTATTCTGATAGTAGTCAGCTATCATTTTAGCCTTTTTTCTCATCCTGATTTTTTCTAAATGTTCTGGGAGTCTCGCTTGTTTCTGCAAAGAATAATGATGAGGGCAAAGGTCAGCTTTGTTCATTTCATGACTACATTATTCGCACAAAGGTAAATCGCACGTTTCGTCATGTCCATGTTCTAAAGATTCTTTAAACATTTCATAATCCCGAAAAAAGATAGGGTTGCGGTCGTATACTACAATATAATCACAAAGCCTGGTCGCTTTCCTTTTTCTGCATATTGCACAAGGGTTAGCAAAGACGCCGACATCATTCATGCATTTACTTACCTTCAGCAGTATCGTCAGCAGTTGCTTCCTTCAAACTAAGAGTAAGCACGAATCCTTGATTTTCAGAAAAGCAATTTACAAAGGCTTTCATTCCGTCAAGCAGGCGATCAACCTCATAAGCTGTTGCATTTTTGTTAATATTAATTTCTGTGCCAGTCTGAAGCGAAGGAGCTGTTTCAGTTTTCGCTTCCTGCGGTAAATCGATTAATTCTCTCGCCCGACCACCTGAACGAGGAGTAGTTGCTTTTGTCATTACATTAAACCTCCTTAATTTGTTTCTTCAGCGATTCTTTCACGGTGAATGTTATACCAGAATTTATCCGTTTTCTTCGGACGTGTGCATCCGATTTTCTTTAGGAAGTCGTCAGTCACACCTTCCAACGCTTCCTTGTTCGGCTTATGCTCCGTGATTAATAAATGACGGTAATTTTCACCAAGGGATAGGAGAGCCTCGACGGTGGATTTAACACTTTTTACACGAATGCCTCCTCCAGTAGAACGAAAGCCAATTTCGCCAAATATCAGGTCCATTGATTTCTTCTCTGAAAAGTCGTCCTTCTTGCGAGCTTCAGCGAATAATTCAATATGCTCTTCAAGAACCTTGCGGCGCTCTACTAGGGGAGCGACGGTTGTTTGTGCCTTTTCTTTAATTTCATTGACTCGCTTTGTCATCTCAGCTTCTTCAGCTTCGATTTTTAAATCAATTTCTCCGATTTCCCGAAGAGCTTGTTGGACCTCTTCGTAATTAGATAACATTGACACTTTTTTCGCCACGTTCATCTTCCTTCCTGATATGATTTTGTGTCCATCCAAAGATATGAGCTGGTGTCTTCCAGGTCTCATCAAACTTCATTGCGAGAGTATCTCCTCTCATTACAACTGCATCGATGCCTAACAGACTCAATTGGATGTAACACATATGAACAGATTTGATATCAATGTCTTGAGCAGTTACTCTCATGACCCTTTGATAATTGATTTTTCTCTTCTGGAGAACATTAGCCATACCGATAATAGTTGCACCACCACCTACAGCAGGCTCGTTGATGGTAAAATAGCCTCGCTCTTCGATTTCTTTCATACGGTCAACAATTATTAGCTCGGCCATTAACTCGCATACCGACATAGGAGTAAAAAATTGCCCTTTCCAATTGCTAAATAACTCTAATTGCATGAAAATATTACCTAGGACATCTGACGGCTTTTTCTCTAACGCATCCGTGAGCTCGACCAGCAGTTGAGGGAAGAGCTCCACCTCTTCCTTCGTATAACGCTTTGTGATATCTAAATAACGCTTCTCACGTTTGTTTCGCTGCCAGATGTCCACTGAATTAGAAATCGCAATTGCGGTCATTTCGATAAAATCCGAGAAAACCGTAAATAAATCATGACGATATCTCATGCGTTCAAACAATTTAATCATGTTCTTTTCATGGACACTCATTTTTCAACATCCTTAATCATCTGATTCTTCAAAAATACTAACCTCTAAATCCATGTCAGGATTTTCGACTTCAAGTTGATCTGCAATGATTTCTTCAACTTCCGAAACAGGCATTCTTTCACCTTGATATTGGATAGTTGATTCCTGGCATCCAGTTAGCAACAATAGCCCTAAAGCTGAAGCAAAAACAATTTTCTTTTTCACGAGAACACCTCGCTTTCTACTTGTTATTTCCACCACTATTGAATCCAGCTGTATAGCCGTGGGCGCAAACGATACGAAGGGCTTGTTCTGGATTAAACCCACTTTCAATCAGCTGATCGTAATAGGATTTCGTCATCTTTGCGACAAATGGATAAGCGGCGAATAGGATTCGTTCATCCTTCTTTAATTGGTCCTTGTAAAGTTCAAGTTCAATTTGTTCATGAGGCTTCAAAATATTTCCCTCCTTAATTGCTGTTTAGCCTTTTTACGTTTTCCTCGAATTTTCTTCTTTCTCAAATTAGGCGATTTCATCGCTTTCTCAAGGAGAACTCGACGTTCACGCCAAGTATTGAGTTCCTTTTTCCATTCCCTTTCTGTTGCAGCTGCTTCTACATGAGCACAAGAAAAAAGTTCAAACAGATTTTTGTACCTATCAACCCAAAATAAATGAACTTCTTTATGTCGTTTCACAATGGACAAAAATTCATTTTCTGTTTTCTTGGCATTCTTAACAATTTTGTTCAGCTGATAAAGAAGGAAAGAGATGTACAACAAAAGAAAAGAATTGATAATTGCGAGTATCATAGATTTTCACCTCGCTTTCATAGGCTTCAGCCACTCTGAACCTTTATCTCTCAAAGATAGAAGTCCTCAATTCTTGGTGTATGGTAAATCTTCCTTGATTTGTTGTTTTGGTACTCCTGGTTCATAAATGGTGATTACGCTAAGCTTTTCTCCATCACGAGTTGCTGATCCGTGACAAACAACGTAGCGAGTTTGAGCCATAGTCTCACCACCCAAATTCCCCAGCTATGTAGTAAGGGAAGATTTCTTTTTTATTAATCACCTCCATCGATGGTATGAAACGGGTCATACCATCTGTGCAAATGATTAATGGAGTTTGCCGCCAGTTGTTTTTTGATGCATCTTACTAGCGAATTCGTAATACTTTTCCTCGTTAAAATGGACGACTTTCAATATTTTGATAAGAGATGTCATGACGAACGGTTCCAGAATCCTATCCATTTCTTCTTCAGTTCCTAATGGCGACTGATTGAAGAAGGTTCCATACTGTGCATCACACATGCGCCAGAAATACATTTTTGTTTCTTCGTCACGACATAACATTGCGAAAAACTCAACGTTTCCCCATTTGACTTGAATACCCTCGACTTCTGTTGTCGTTCCGTTGTTATTTGTAACAATATAAGGCCTTGGATTTTGGTCGATATCAACATGAATATATTGGACTTGCATCACGTTTCCTCCTCAGATCGCCACGTCAAGAAAAACGCTGTCAGTTTCTTTTTCGTGAAGCTCCAAAACTTTCCCGACCGTTATTTTTCGAAGAATCCCACGACATACAATGTTATTATCCGCATCAAATATTCCGTCCTGGATAACCTCAGTATGTTCCGCAAGAGTAAGCCCGTATTGATGTTCAGCAGCGATTAACTTATGGATTGCAACGTCCACATAATCTCCTTCAGCATTTTCGAAATCGTGGTAAGCCATAAACAGATCAGCACGAGCTTTTTGAATCGCTTCAATTTTTGGGTCAAGAACAACAGCTTTCGAAATGGTTGATTTAACTTTTTCGAGATTGTTTAACATGAATTTCTCCTCCGTTTTATTAAGATTCGAGCCAGTTATAGAAAGGGACTGCGCGAGTGGTTGTCTCGCGTTCTGGCGTACTTGTATTTCGACTATAATTTCTATGTCTGTGATGTTCTCGGCTGTGCTCTTTTGCTTTATCCACCGTATCAATTCCTTTTTCTCTCCAATTGAAGAGGATGCGGTCAATATATTTGAGGTTTTTTACTTCTCGAAGGACTGCTTCTCGAAGAGCTTGCTTTATTAGTGCAGGGTCGAAGCCTTCTTCTTGCCATTGCCCGATCATTTGCATTTCGATAGGAGAGAGAAGGCGGCCAAAGCTCTCTTCAAATAGTCGGAAAATGTTGTCAACTTCTGTTGTTTTCAAAATTCGATAAGAAACGACTTGCTGATAATCGACAAGATTGTTGTCGGATTTGCACGAAGGGCAATCTATGACACTTTGATCTTCAAAATCTTCTGAAACTCCAAAATCTAGCTTGCAAGATTCACAATGATATAGATGCAATCTCTTTCTCATGAAACACTCTCCTTTTCTAGCAATTTGCAATTATCAAATGCTGCTTCCAGAGCTTCGAAAACGTGTCCGTATGTTGTGTTTTCTTTATGTAGTTCTTGGATGTAATGTAGGTTGTACATAGCCAAAATGACTTTGACCATCCCAAGCTCTTCATCTGTAATAGAGCGTTCCAGGAATCGCTCACCTTTTGCTTTCGCTGCCAATCTGCCAAGCACATAACTTTTTACATTGTAAAAATCCTGAATAGCAGAATATTTTAAAGGTTGATTATTGCTGTGTTCTTGAAGCTCTAAAACTAGCTTTCTACGATTCACTCTCGGTTTATTTTCTTTTTCTGGAAGGAGACCAAGTTCTTTCATTAGCTGTCTTTTTGTTTTCGTTTTCGGCTTCCGACCGCGTTTTTTCGCTGCCATTTCTATGGACCTCCTAATCTATCTTTTTGTTTTGGTTTCTACGCAATCTATGAAATTTAAAAACTATCAGGTATGATAAGAGTCTCTCGGTCTCGTTTTCTGCGAATCTCACTCTTTACCATTACTCGAATAGTAGTTTCTAACTTTTCCCATTGTTTGTCCTGAATCGTTACCCCTCTTGGCTCGTTCTCCAGGACATCCAAATACTTTCGCTTAACTCCTAAATTTTCGGCCATAGTTTCTAAGTCAAAGCCAGCTGCTTTTCTCATCTCGATTAAGAAAAATTGCCGTTCCTTGGATTCCTCTTCTTGTCGTTGCCATTTGTATTTATAAGTTCGCAAGGTTTCAGGAAGAATCCGATATCTATCACATATTTGTTGGTCCGTTAACCCTGCGCGCTTTAAGTCTCTGTAAACTTCAGCATCAATGCTCCAGCGAGCCATACCTTTTCCTCCTTCAAATGTGTTAGGCCGTTTAACAGCGTTCGAAAGTTCGTTAAACGGCTGTTGAAGGGCATTCAAATAGCGCCTTACGCGCCGATTCCCATGTATTTTGCAACACTTGCAAGTCCAGTGACTGTCGTGTCCTGGTTACTCGCACTATTCACAAACACGTTGACAGCTCCTCGGATTCCCCAACGGCTCCTGGCGATTCTGAGCAGGAATTGCTTTTCTTCTTTGGATAGAAGAGGGAATAGAAGATCCATGTCTGCTTGTTTAATGTTGTTTGTCAGTACATTCTCTTTCATTGCCATTCTGGAGAAGAGCTGCGCGAACGCTGCCTCTCCACGACCAAGCATTTTCGTATAAACTTCCTGATTACCGATTAACACCAATCCAACTCCACTCTCGTCGCTGATTGAACGAAGATGCTCAAGTGCTCTATGGGTAAGATGTTGGGCTTCATCGATAATAATTACTCGACCTGAACCCTCAAGTTTTTTCACGATATCTCGATGCATACGACGGATGGAACGCGCTTCAGGAACGCGCAGCTCCTCAGCTATTAATTCACTTACGCCTTTCGGACCTGAATAAGCTGGAGAAATCGTGATAAACAAAGCTTCAGGTTGGTTTCGGCAGTATTCTCTCGCTCCTTGTGTTTTGCCGACCCCTGCATCGCCATAAATGACTCCGATTGTTCCTTGGATATGACAATAAGTGATGACGTTAATCACAGTTGTCGAAATACTTGTTGGTACAAAGTCGGGCTTTTTAGGCGCAATCTGACGTTTTTTATGGACCGATAGATAAGCTTCGATTTTTGGTAGCAACTTATGAGGCGTTGCATAAGTGCTGTTCATGAATTGAGATAGGGCAGGGGCAGAAATGCCGATTGCCTTTGCAATAGAGCTTTGAGATTGCTCTGACGTTTCGATATGTTCTTTCAGTGCTTGACGTAATTGGTTTTCGTGCAATTGTTCACTCATCCGAATTTCCTCCTTGTTTAAATCGTTTTAGGTTATTGATCATGCGATTCAAGTCAACAACTGATGCTTCGTCGTCACCAGAAGCTCTCGGCAACACTGTTTCAATAGGTTTTTCATTTGCGCGAACAGGCTCAATAACTTTTGCTTCAGCTTCTTCTTGGTTCGCTATGTTGTATTCAGCTTCCATTTGCATGATATCGAGAGCAGTTGGCGCTTTAACGCCTTTTTGTAACAATAATTGTTCAGCTGCTTCGCCACGTTCTTTCGTGAGCTTTTTAAGTCGCTTGGCTTCACTAGCGAATTTCTTCAAGTCGTCTTTCGTCGCATTGTAAGATAGGGCTTCTCGGTTGACGGCTGTTAGTATGTATCTATCCTCCTGGTCGTAGACTCGAACTTGTCCCATGTTTTCAGGGTCGAAGCGAATATAAACGGATTGCCCTTGATATTTAGCGATGAGGTCATCGTGAGCGTAGAAGAATTTCTCTCCGTACATAGTAAGAGCCACGCCCATTCGACCAACCTTCAGCATTCTGGACGAACGCATTAACATTAAATTCAAGTCTTCTTCTGTTGCGGTGCGTTTAACAACAAGATTTTCTGCATATACTTGATTAGGAGACTTACCTTTCATGCCCTGGCCAGAATGCTCTTGGTGATTGAACCATCCTTCAATGTATTTGTTGAAGAGGTCCTTGAATTCGTCTTCAGGCATCACGAGTTTTCCATCTTTCAGCGTGTATTTAAGGCTTTCAGGTCTCTCGGTGATATTTCCACCAGTGAACGTGCTACATATACGCGAAAATTCATTCTTAAAGTCAAGGAAGGCACGTTCCACAATCTTAGCGCGAGCATTTTTAACCTTTGCATTCCACATTTCGATTCCCAAACGTTCGAAAATTGGAGGAGGTTGATGCTCGCCTTCAGCTTTTTTGCGAGTTTTTCTGCGACCGCGCCCAGCAATATCAGTGACAAGGAAGTCCATTCCGTTATCCGTGTAGACAATGCTTGGGATTCCATATCTTAAAATTCCATCACGCAGCGCATATAGGTTAGTATCTGATGTCGGTTTTTCGGATACGAATTTCCCGACAATTTTCCTCGATCTGACATCCTGGTAAGCAGTGATCCACGGACGATATTGCGAACCGTTCTTACGCTCGACAATTACGTCGATTTCGTGGTTATCTGCAACCCATATTTCATTCGATGCTAACTCTTCATATTTTCTCAATATGTAAGGAGCTGCCTTGTCCTCATAATCTTTCTCGCCGAATCTGAAAAGGCGAATGACTGGAAGAGGGATGCTCTTTACATTTCTCTGGAATGTTTCATAACTAGGCAAAGGTAGCAGTTGAGGCATTTCGTGTTTCGCCCATGTACTGACCAATTTGTAAACATATCTTATGCTTGGCCTGCCTTCGTGCAGATAAAGTTGTTCGAAAATCGCCCAGGCTATTTCAGGTATTTCTGATTGACCTCGATTCCAACCGCCGCGCTTGTCCACTAGAGCGATATCTCCTTTTTCCTGCCACATCTTGTACTTTCTATATAATGTAGGAATGGAAAGTTCATGATCGGGCTGCTGAATATTCCAGAGCTCGACGAACTGAATATCTCGTTCGGTTTTTTTACCACCCTGGGAACGGAACTTCTGCCAATCATCCAGGCATTTTCTCCAGAAGGCGATTTGTTCACGTTCGCTTTCGGTAAATTCCTCGAAAGGCTTTGCTTCAATTTCTTCTTTTATATCTGATGGTTTTCGCTGTTGAGCTAAATATTTCTTTTGTGCTTTCGGTGGTAGAGAGGAGAGGGGGATTAAAAACTGTTTCCCAGCTCTACCGCCTCTTTTTTTTGCGTTATCAACCATCGCGGTTAATTCACCGTTGTTAATCTTTTTAGACACCGCTTGTTTCGTTATTCCAAGCAGCTCCGCAACTTCTTTTGTACTTAGCAGAATTACACTTTCCATCTCTACCCTCCTTTTCTGCGATGGATGGATTAATTGCTATTTACAGATACTCGAATTTTGAAGTATCATGTACTAAATGATTTTTATTTTGCCTCCACTAAAAAGTGGGGCTTTTTTATTTTTTAGTTGCGCTATTTTTTAAGAAACTTCTCTAATCTCTATTCCTAGTTTTTCAGCTACAATTATTCTGTATTTTTTCATGTACCTAGCTTCTTGGTTTGTTCCAGAGATAAGCTCAGAAAAACGATTGGCGGGAATTCCTTCTTGTTCACAAAATTCAGTCTGAGTCATTTGCAATTCAGCTAAACGCTTTTTCACTTCCCACCCAAAAGGCGTTATTTTCTGCTTACGGGCCAAGTTGATCACCTCTCTATTAAATCGAAATTGTTATAACCTCCATTTTCGAGCGATGCACAAGATGTAATTCTTGTTCGAGGTTTTTAACAATTAACCAATCGCTCGAATTTAGCCCCGCAGCTTCGATCTGCTGCTTCTGCTTTTTGGTTGGTCGTTTCCCATTCTTCATATTTACTCCTCCCCAGGAATAACTCTAATGAATTCAATCTCTTTGTCTGATAAACCATTTTCTTGAATAGCCTCAATTAGTTCTATGAATTTTCTTGTATCATTCATCGTTATTGCAACCATATATCCAGAACGATTAGTAAACTTATGGATGTTTATATCAGAAGCTCCTGATGCAACGGCGAGCTCGACAATTTTTTCTTTTTCGACTGCGGTTATTTCAACCAAAAACCGACACCACCTTTCAGGAAAGGTTTTTACATCATTTTGTCGAATAAATAGAACAATATGGAGGTGATTTTCCCGAATTATGGTGGCTTCTCAAATTCTTGCGTTACCGTCACTGGATAGTTGTAACTAAAGTCGTGTTTGTTATTTAATTGTTGATTCTTAATTTTTTGAACTCTTTTTCTAAACTGCTTTTGGTAAAACTTAAATTCTGGTATCACTTTGCGTTCACTTTTATTAACTTCATTTGCAGCGACGTCGGCGCATTCTTGTATTTGTTCCTGCTGCTGGATTACGACATACACAATAACGTTCGATTCTTTGTTTTCTGCTCTAACAGAAACGCGTTGGTTATCGTAACGTATGTACAACCCTTGCTGATCCTCTCTTAATACACGTTCGACTTTTTTCGAACGTCCGAAGTGAACTTTAATTTTGTTACCAATCATTTGTCTAGTTGTGGTTTCTAAATTACTAGCCATCGTTTAACACCTTCTTTCTTTTTGTCGTTTTTGTGTCGAAAATGCTATAATTAAGGTTCGTGTTTTTATTTTTTTATCGTTTTATGGAAGTAGTTTCCTTTGTTGTTGATTTCATATTACTCCATATTCGGAGTAATTTCAACAACAATTTTCCAAAAACGGAGTATTTTGTTGAAATTTACTACAGAAAGGGAGTGAATATGTTGAGTTTTGGTAAAAGATTGCGTGAACTAAGGCAAAAGTATGGTTTGTCGATGGATGAATTAGGTCGAAAAATAGGTACTAAATCTAGTAGAATTAGTGACTGGGAGAATGAAAAGACTACTCCTCGCTCCGATTTTGTAGTAACCGCTTCTGACTTTTTCGAAGTAACAACAGATTGGTTACTAAAAGGGACAGAGCATAGAGGAAAGATGAAGTTTTTAAACACCGATTACGATATCGCTCAATTGGAAAAAGAACTGTCAAACGATGAAAAAATTTTTTTGAGCGAGTATGTTAACTTCGCTATTATGAGAAAATCTCAAAATGTTAATGACAGAGGCCACCAAAAGAGCGAAAGGATATACAAGCTTAACACTAAAAGAAAAGAAAATGAGTCTGTCGCAAGTGAGGTCAAAGAGATCAGAGAGGTCACAGCTACCAAAATACCAGTATTAGGAGCTGCCGCAGCTGGAGTTCCTATAGAAGTAATTCGTTTTGTTGAAGGATATTTAGAGGTCCCTGAAAAATATAGCAATTGTTTTTCGGTCAGGGTAAAGGGGAATTCAATGATTAAGGCTGGCATCAAAGATGGAGGTTTCGTGATCGTGAGGCAACAAGAATATGTTGATAACAACGAAATAGCACTTGTTATGGTTGATAATCATGTAACCATTAAGCGATTTAGATTAGAAACTGGCGTGGCCGTCTTAGTATCTGAAAACGACGATATAGAGCCTATGGTGTATAATAATGATTGTGATGTGAGGATTCTCGGAAAAGTCCTGGATTGGATTTCTCCAGAAGCAGCAGAGTGTTTATATGTTCAAAATTTCAGTTAGAATAAACATACAATAAGTTGTATAAAAATCTAGTTGCGCTATAAAGAAGAATATTCAACAACAATTTCTTCAAAGCCCTTGATATTTCAGTGTTTTAACTATTGGTAAACCAGTTGTTCAATTGACCAATGATTAGTTGACCAATTAAATTAATCATTATAGACAAAAAAATCATCTTTTAAACGCATTTAAACGCAATATATCAATGATTTAAACATATTTTAACCTGCAAATTTAAAAAGACAGCATTCGATGTCGAACCTATCGAAACCGTCAATTTTTATCATTTTGCGCTTTCTGCTACTGAACTTCTATTACGAGTAATGATCTCCTATAAATACTGATTTATCAAGGTATTTTTACGAGGTCTACCTAACATTTACGAGATATTACGTTATTTAGTTATTTATCACTTTGTTTGTCATACTACAGTTGTTTAGCAAAAGAGATTTACCTTTATAAGCAAAAAAGGATGTGTCAATTTAAGCTGACACATCCTTTTTGCTTACTGAGAACGTCTATTGACTCTCTTAGAAAGAGTACTTTTGGATTCAAGATAATTCAAATCATCTTGGTACACATCATAGACTAAAAAGCTTAATGCATAAAAGAATAAAATGAGTACAATTGAATTCGTCATTATGTATAAAGCAGCAAGACCTGTTCCTACTAACAACGTTTGGAAGCTAAGACGATCACGTTGAAAAGCAAGTTGTGACATAAAGTAAGCAAAGCCCATCACAACTGCAAGAAGCCACGTGTTTTCAATAAAAAGGAGCGTTTGAAAAAAATAATAGAAAGCCGGGAAATAGACTATACTTTCAACAACCCCTGAAACACCACTATAGACAAACCACCATGAACGCTCTCTCGAAGTATTCGGGACAGTTGCCTCAACAGATAGTGGAAGCTCTTGCTCTAAAAAAATCCGCTCCCCGTGATCGTTCATCCAACTAATCATAAATGAAATAAACAGGAAACCTGCAAAGCTAAACAACAATAAGTATTCCACTATGGCTGGATACGCATTTGAATCTAGAATCGTTTGAAGGTAAACCGGATTCCATCCAAAGGAAGCGAATGATAGATGAAAGTAAAAAAGAAGCAAAACAAAAAAGAGCAAAATAAGGGCATAAAAAAAAGACTGTTCTTTATAATAGCTTACCTTTTTCCTCTCCGATGCAATGCGTCGAACAGAGATGCTTTCAATATACGGGCGAATGATACAAATAGTCACGATTAATACTGTAAACCAAATCATAGAAAAATACGATCACCTTTTCATTTAGTATGTAGAGGAGCAAGCACATTTGCATTCTTACCTTCTATATCTATATTTTACTATATCTACTAGACAAATGACTACTTTCTCAATCTTTTTATTCGTCGGAATAGCGCTCTTTTAGTAACCTGGCAACATTCAACCCACTAATGGTAACCATTGGAGATCCACCACCTGGATGTGTGGTACCTCCTGCAAAATACAAATGTCCCACATCTTTTGCCACGTTACTCGGTCGTAAAAAGCTATCCATCTTTTTGTTTGAACTAATTCCGTAAAGTGCTCCACGGTACGAACCAAACTTTCGTTCAATTTCATTAGGTGTTACGACTTTTTCTACCGCGAGTTGAGACGAGATATCCACACCAAACCGCTTCAATTTATCATAAATGACTTCTTTGTATCCTTCATTATCTCGTTCTTGTCCAGGAGTAACGGCTGGTGCATTCACTAACATAAACAAATTATCACCTGGTGAAATGTCACGATCTGTGTAAGATGAATTACAAATATAAATAGTCGGATCAGTCGGTAACTGTTTTTTTATAAAGAGCTCATCAAACTCTTTCTTGTAATCTTGTGCAAAATACACTTGATGATGAATAAAATTGCTGTTCCTTTCTTTCAAACCGGCCATGATAACATATGCTGAAATGGATGGCTCGTACGATTGTATCTTTTGATTTGAAAAGTGTGGACGATTCTCTTCGCTTACTAATGCAGGGTACGCTTTTAGTAAATCGCCATTGACTATAACAATATCAGCTTCCACTTTTTCATTTCCTTCAATCTTAATCCCCTGAACGTGTTTATCCTTAACGATAACCTCTTTTACTTTACAATTCGTATGAAGAGTACCACCTAACTTGTTGAATACTTGTGCAAATGCAGCAGCAATCTTTGTATTTCCCCCTTTTACATAATAAACTCCATCTGTCATTTCAAGATGACCAATGAGTGCAAATGTTGCGGGAGATACATATGGAGAAGAACCAATATATGTTGCATAACGGTTAAATGCATTCCGAATGTTCTCATTTTCAAAATAGCGACGATGAAACCGATCCATTGTTTCGAATGGTCGAACTTGAAGAAGAGCTTTCAATAAAGAAAGATTTGTATAGTCTGTCCAAGAAGAAAACGTACGATAAAAGAAATGCTGTTCGGCTGTTTCATACAAAAACTTTACTTCTTCTAAATAGTCAGAGTAACTAACTTCTGCATGTGGATCTAACACTTCAAATTGTTTCATCATCTCATCATGATTTGTCGTCATCGCAAAAGAGGAACCATCCATGTAATAATTGTTTGTATGGTGTTCTAGTTTGATAAGGTCTAAGTAATCCTCTAACTTCTCTCCTGCTTCTTCAAACACACGGCGAAACACAGCTGGCATGGTAATGGTATTAGGCCCGAAGTCGAATGGATAGTCACCTAGTTGAACAGGCATCATCTTTCCACCCACATGGTCATTTTGTTCGAAAATGGTCACATGAAACCCTGATTTCGCGAGAACAATACCGGCTGCAAGTCCACCCAGTCCTGCTCCAACAATGACTACTTTTTTCATTGATAATGCCTCCCTTTCCATTCGTATCCGATTTTTTGCACACCTTTCCACATCGAATGTTGCATGAGCACGATTAAAGCAAGTGCAGCGAGCGGCATCGTCACACAGAGATACCACTTCTGTCTCGCAGCTACATCAATGATTAGTCGTTGAGCAATGACAAGAGCAAGCGGGACCAAAGCAAACCCATTACCTGCTACAAGGCCGTAAATAAACAACGGAACAGGGAAAATATAGTACATGATAAAAAACAATGACAGTGCAAGCAACGAAGGAACGGAACGGCCTAACCCTGTATAGATGTTTTTAGCAAACCCATTCCACACTTCTTCATCTGATTCATACATAAAACAAGAAACGTGAGAAGTGATGTTTGCAAGTACGACTTTCAATCCTTGTCTTTTAAATTCTTGTGCAATATGTACATCTTCAATTAACGAAGACTGAACAACTTGATGACCACCAACTTGATCATAATCTTCTCGCTTAAAAAACATAAATGCACC
The DNA here is from genome assembly GCF_003184905.1 of Bacillus sp. CGMCC 1.16541. Taxonomy (GTDB): domain Bacteria; phylum Bacillota; class Bacilli; order Bacillales; family Bacillaceae_H; genus Priestia. The sequence goes on along the minus strand of NZ_QFRU01000009.1, from coordinate 22,614 downwards.
ATGTGCCGCTGTCGCCGATGGATAGTTTGTATAGTTAGCGAGAATGACTGGCAAATAACTAAACACCACAACATGCTGCATAGGTACAATAAGCGATTCTAAGAAATGCTTAACAGGGAAGCGCGAAAATCCTGTAAGAAGGGAGCTCTTCCGCTTTTCACTTAATGCTAGCGCTTGTTCAAGCGTATCATGTTTCAACGATACATCTGCGTCGATAAATAATAAATAATCTCCCTTTGCATGCGTAGATAATTGGTGACAGGCATGAACTTTACCAACCCAACCTGTTGGGAGTGGTTTACCATCAATCACTTTAAACGGTTGATGACCTCTCATTTCTTCCTCTAAGTAGTCTCTCGTTCTATCTGTGGATTGATCATCTAAAATAATACACTCTATGTTCGGGTACGTAAGAGACTTTATTGCTTGCATGACTCGCTTTACATTTCTTTCTTCGTTACGCATTGGAATCAAAACAGAAATAAGCGGATAGGATTCTCGTTCTTTTTTTGCTTTCTTTTTCAATGTTGGAAGCAACGTAATGTTAATAATCGTACCTAAAAATAACATGAGAAAAATTGTGATATACACACTCATCTTTTCACCTTCGCTTTCCACCACGTGAGCCACTCACTAACCGTTTTGTAACCTTCTAACAAAATGGAGAATGATGTCACTTCTTCCTTTATTAATTTCTCACGAGATGCATCTAATTGTTTTGTCACCATTGTTTCCAACTTTTGCGTTATTTTATCACGAGAATCTGATAAAAAGGTCGAAGAATGGACGGGCTTTCCAATTGTAATAAACAATTCAGGTCGCTGATCGTGTCGAAACGTATAATAAAACGTTATAGGCACAACCGTGACATCTTCAACTTCGTCAATAACGTAAGAAACTCCTTTTGAAAACTGTAATGGCCTTTTCTCTAGATGTTCTTCCTTTCCTTGTGGAAAAATCCAGACACTTTTCTGTTCATTGACTAACTTCTTAGCATATCGCAACGACTGAATCACGTGTTTAGGTGAAGATGGATTGACTGAAAAAGCACCGATTTTTTGAAAGAACGAGAAATCCTTCACCCCTTGTTCAGACATCATCGCATAACTATCATGCTTTAGCTTGACTCTATTTAAATAATAACAAACAAGCCCGTCCCACCAACTTGAGTGATTGACAATAAAAATGGTCGGACGATGTTGTTGAATGTTTGCTTCTTCATATAAGTAGATTTTATAAAAGTGTTTTTTTAATTGATGTGCTACAAAAGGGTGAAACAATTGTTCAAACCGTTCACTTTTCTTCGGATAAATCATTTCTGCTTCCCTTTCCAATAGAGTACTAATAGGACAATGAGGGAACATGTCGTGACAACAAAACAAAGCCATAATTTAGATGTTAGCGCAATGATTAGAAACATGACCACAACTAACACATATAAAACTGCCATTCGCTTTTCCCAAATCAGTATATCCTTCGCTTTTTGTTGATTAAGAATAAAGTAAACAAAAAATTGAATAAAAAATGAGAGCGCAAACCACCCAACAAAATTGGAAAACGGAATATTATAATAAATACTTTGAGCTTCCCATATCCAGTATTGCTTAACAACATATGCAACTGGATCAATGGCTAAGTCCATGACGACTGCAAAAAGAGAGGTAATGGTTGCGTAGACAAACGGCTTTACCCATTTATGCACGTGTCGATTTTTCATCACTTGAAGGGTTAAAACACGGCTAGTCACAACGACCATTAGCCATGCAAAACCTATCGTTAAAGGTACCCCCATAATTTGAGCACCAAAATCTTTTTCATAATGATACGAACCGAATAAAAAGCCGTATGTTACCCCAAGCCATTCTGCAAAGATTGTAGCTGAAATAACAAAAAGCGATAAAAGCGTAGCTGTTAAAACATTATACGCTTTTATCAAGTAAATGAAGGCAAGTGTTCCACTCGCGTATAAAAAGACGGCATTTGCCCATTCTAGCCAAGATGGTAGTAAATCAAATGTAAGCAAGACTACACCACATATGTACCATAAAATAAAAAAACGATAAATATTATTTGAGATAGACATGTTCTCCCCCTTTTATGTTACTAAGTAAGGTTTATTATAAAACGACAATATGTGAACCTCTAGTTTCAATGTGTTTATGCATGTCCTTCTTATACCTAACTATATCGCAAGCTTTATTTATTTAGTACATATTTACATATCGATGCGCCTTTGGAAACAATAAAACGAGGCTGGTTGACACACCACCCTCGTTTTATTGTATTTTCACTAGTATTTTTTGTAATAAGAAGCCAATCAAAAGACCTGGTACAACAGATAAGATGGGAAACCAGACTGGACCAAAAAAAACCGATCCAATCACAACTTTCGTTGAGTACATAAGTCCCACTGTTACAATATAAGCACAACTAACAAACGGTAAAAAAGAATACCGTGGAACATTTGGTTCTGCATCTTTAAATGCATCCCACAATGCAAAAAAGTAGAGACAAGGGTAGAACATAAGCCATTGATAATTTGTAATAAGTGCCGCTTGTTGTGTCTCTCCTAAAAAACTAAACCGAATCGCTTCATTAAAGTTAGCTTGAACATTAATTAAGAACTCTAAGCCAATAAACACAATTCCTTTTATGTATTTCTGATTAAGTAATTGACCAAACCCTGGTAAAGCGATACTCCATAGTAACTTTTCTGTTCGATTCAATGGATGATCCTATCCCTTATACGGCATGGGTAGTTTATGTTAATTGGCTGAGGTAAATGTTCTTTTTTACATATTGTATTCATAAAACAATCGATGTCTTTCTTTTTGAGATCTTCTCTAAAAGTGATAAGCATAAAATCCCTCACAAACATAAGTACTTGAATGAAACTAACGGTTTATATACGATAATGCTTTCACCTATGAACGTATTATTACTCATCGTCATGTAGTGATTGATTTCAAGTCGTTAACGTACAAATTACTTATGTATACCTTACATTATTGTTGTTACTATTTTGGTTCATATAGGAAGTTTTATACATGTGAATAAGTGAAAAATGAGGAACAGTCATGTCTTTGTTCATGTAAGCTTTGTTAACCTGTGAAATCAATAGGTCAGTTGAGAGCGATACGAGCAAAAAGGTAAATATGAAGAGATTTATAAGGATAAAAAAAGAGCCAGTGATTATAATCACTGACTTGCCTGCAAATAGGCCACAATGTTGTTGATTTAAGTAGCATAAAAATATTGATACTTTTCCATTATAATAGGTATTTGGAACCATGTCTATTGTTTTGTTTCTACACTGATCTATCTTCTAATTACGTCGGTTTCGCCATTGAAGCAACTTTTCATAACCTACTTTTGTTTTGAGTTGCTCTTTTGCATAATTCATTCCAGCCTCTATGCTGTCATCGTAACCAAATAAATAATAACGCAGCCCTGCATTAAAAACGACTTGGTTATACGCATACGTTAATTCTTCATAATTCTCTCCAGTTAAAAGTGCTTCAATCATTTGAGCTTGTTTTTGTACAGGTATCTTCTTATTAAATCGTTCTTCTTCAACATATACCCCATATTCTTTTGGACTGACGATAAATGACTCCATTTCTCCATTTGTGATTTTGTACACAAAGCTATTTCGGTGAACAGGAACGTCTTCTGACCCTTCAATTCCTTGAACAATATAAACGTTGTCGTATGATAAATCTTTAAAAATAGGCGCAATCTTATTAATAGCCGTACGATGGAATGCTCCCATCATAATTGATGATGCACCAGATATATTCAATAGTTTTTCTGCTGTATTGAGAAATGTACGAACGCCGATTTCATGTCGAATGTGTTTGACTGTTGAGAGTGGTGGAGAAAATTGTTCGACATTGGCAAATCCAATTCTCTCCTGTGTTATATCATCCGCAATCGCTTGTGAATCCTTAACAGTGTGTACGGATAACTCGTTTAAAACATCTGCGATGGTTACCCCGTATTTTGGAGGCAATGCATCACTGCAATGTAAAAAGGCCGGAATCCCTCTTTCAGCAAGTAGTAGTGATACAGGAATTGTAGCAAAGAATGAGTTGCGTCCAGCATATGGACTTGCAAAGTCAATAGTACGTGTTTTTATTTCTTCCGTTAACGTCAATTTTTTTGTTAAGTCACTAAATACGTGAACAAAAGCAAGTAATTCTTCAGGCATTTCTGTCTTTAAACGTTGAGCAATGAAAAAGGCAGCTACTTGTGCATCGGTCGCTTTTCCTGTTGCAATTTCTTCTGCTGCTTGTTTCGCTTGTTCATACGTTAAATCATTCGAGCCTCTTTTTCCCCTAGCAATCTCTTTAATCCACTGTTGCATACACTGTGCACGTTCCTCTCCATGTGAGTTATCGTTATAATAGTACGAATATTTCATATAGTCAAATATTACATTTAATCAAGCTTTATTAACCATTCATCACACGAAAAAAGCTCCGCCACGCGAATAGTGACGGAGCGACTTGCTCATTCATTGATTTACTCAATGATTTTTACATTTACTTGTTTACTACCCCACTCTATTGCTTCTTGTTCAGATGGAATAAATACATCAATTTTGTTTCCTTTAATCGCTCCACCTGTATCTGCAGCTGTTGCATATCCATATCCATCTACATATACTTTTGAACCTAGTGGAATGACATTTGGATCAACTGCAATCACTTTTTCATTAGGGTTTGCTTTTAAGTCAACACCTGTTGCTGTTGTACCGCTACAACCTTCACAATCTGCTGTATAAGCTGTTGCTGTAACTGTCATTTCATTTTTGACCACTACACCTTGTTGCTCCTCCTGTGATTCCTGTGGCTCTTGTTCTACAGGCTCACTTGGTTGAGCTGCTTGTGGTTGTGGTTCAGGCTGCGGAGCCTCTTTTACAGGTTGTTGTGCTACTGGTTGCACAGGTTGTTGCTCTGCTGTTGCAGCATTCACTTGTAATGTTAAGTTGTCACCAGGATAAATTGCATCAGATGACATTGTGTTCCAGTTCATGATTTCTGGGACTGTTACGCCATAGTGAGAAGCAATTGCCCATAATGTATCACCAGGTTTAACTGTATGTGTAACTTCTTTTATATTTGAAACATTTAGTTCCTGGCTTGGGAAGATGATATCATTTGAAAGTTGATTGTTTTCTTTCAATTGATCAACGCTCACATTGTGATTTTGAGCGATTCCCCATAACGTATCACCTGTTTGAACTTGATACGTTTCATGTGCCGACGCTCCCATAGCAAAGCTGCTAGATAGTAAAGCTGTCGTTCCTAGAGTAAATATAAATTTCTTCATAAAGAATACCTCCTTATTTACTCGATGATAGAATCATAACATGTCCACATTTCACAGCAATTACAGGAAGATTCTAGTTCGATTACAAGTTCACACATAGATTGCCATTACTTTGTAATGTTTCTGAATTTTTTCTCGACATAACAAAAGAGGGTGTCCCAAAAGGTATAAACTTTTGGGACACCCTCTTTTTAGGTTAGCTTCTAAAATTAGTCCGTTGATTTCCGTTCCAAACAACCTGTGCTAAAGACAAAGATACAAAAATCGTACAGGTCTCAGTGAGAAACCACCAACAACGAAAAGAAGTTCGTGAACGCTTGGCCACGGAAGAAGGAAGCAAAAGATACAGGCAGCGAAAAATAGATGTAGAGCCTGTGTTTGGACAGATTAAGCACAATCGAGCGTTTAACAGATTTGGGTTAAGAGGCCTATCCAAAATACCACGGATTGGGGTCTTATTTGCGCTGCACACAATTTACTGAAGTGGGCAGCGAACAAAAATTAGGGTAATGAAGGGAAGGAATATCCCTCTTTCCCTTATAAATCTATAAATCCATCAAATTAAAACCTAGAAACTGGATGAAAAGTAAAAGAGGCGACTCTCAGATCGAATTTATTCAACCTTTTGAGTGAGCCTCTTTTAATAGAACTCTATTGACGGTTGAAACCTTTCTTTTCCACAAACTCTTTCATATACATGCGTGTTGGATTCGATAACATGTTTGCCATTTGGCCAGTCCAAGTATCATTTCTTTTCCCGTCTGTACGTTCATTATAATAAGAAGAGATTTGCTTATTATAATGAAGTAATTGATTTTTAACAGCTTCATTATTTGATTCGTACGTTTCTTCATGATACACATGTTCAACTGGTAAGCGAGGCTTTTTATCTGACTCATCGACAGGATAACCGACTGTTAACCCAAACAGTGGAATCACTCGCTTTGGAACATTTAATAGTTTACTGACTTCTTCAAGGTTATTTCGTAACCCCCCGATATAACAGATGCCTAATCCCATTGATTCTGCCGCGATTGCTGTATTTTGTGCTGCTAATGACGCATCAATTAGCGCAACCATAAATTTTTCTGTACTTTCTAGTGATGTGCTCAAATCTTGCTGTTCCATCTCGGCTACAAGATCGTGACGATGAAAATCTGCACAGAAAATAAAAAGGTGACCATTTTCTGCAACATAAGGCTGATTTCCTGCTAATGCTGCTAGCTTTTCTTTCGTTTCTTTCTTTTTAATGCCAATTATGGAATACGCTTGAATGTAACTTGATGTTGAAGCGGCCTGTGCACTTTCTACTAATGTACGAATTTGTTCATCTGACAAAGGCTGATCTTTATAATGGCGAATCGAACGGTGATTCAAAATGGTTTCAATTGCTACATTCATCTTTTTCTCTCCCTTTCGTTCATTTGTAGTTTTAGTCTACCAAAGTGCAAGACGTTTGACCAAATTGTTGCCTTGTGAATAAAAAGAGAGTGCTTCACGCAGATTTTGTTCAATCTCCTGTTAAGGCACTCTCTTCTACATTATAAGGTTGTTTCGTACCATTGTTTTGCCGCTTCAATTTCCGTACGTGTTAGTTGATGACCAAACGATTCCCACTGTACTTTTACAGATGCTCCTGCATCTTGCAGTAAAGCTGTCAACTCACTGGTTTCTTCTGGTAAACAAATCGGATCATTATCACCTGCTCCGATAAAAACAGGCACATTTAGTAAAGAAGGCAACGACATGCCTCTACGTGGAACCATTGGGTGGAATAAAATAGCTCCTTTTAGTGAATTCTCATGATGAAACAGTAAGCTACCTGCAATGTTAGCACCATTTGAATAGCCCACTGCGACAACATTATTTCGATCAAATTCATATTTGTTTGCTGCTTCATCTAAAAAATCATGCAATTCCTTTGTACGAACTACTAAATCTTCAATATCAAATACCCCTTCTTGTAATCGACGGAAAAATCGAGGCATCCCATTTTCTAGAACATTTCCTCTCACCGATAATACACTTGCTTGTGGATCGATCATTGATGCAACCGGTAATAAATCCTGTTCGGTTCCACCTGTACCATGCAGCATGACTAACACTGGTTTTGTTTCATCCGTTCCTTTTTGAAAAATATGTTTCATCATGTTGAACTCCTCCTTTAGTTACCTTCTCGTTTTCACAAAGGTCGACTTAACTATACGACTATTATAGAGAAGGTCTCTTTCGTTGTAAAGTTTTTAATTCGAGATATTTTAATTACTAGTGAATCGTATATTTTGTCAAACTTTATGCATAATAAGGAAAAAAGATTATTGAGTTTGATTCCAGTTCGTTTTGAACGATAAGTCCATTTACTCAATTCTTCTTTCTATGTTTCACTCATTATAAAAAAGGTTAAACACATGTAGGTTGCATAACCCACCTATAAATGATTAAACGTTTCTCAAGAGGAAACGGCTATTGGAGTGACTCAACATGAGAAAATACATCTTATTCTTTTTAAGCATCTTATTAGTAGTGATGCTCATTGCATCATACATATTTAATCAAATGAAACAAACAGAAAATTTATCATACGAAGAATTGCAGTCGGTGGAAAGTACCGTCATTTATGATAAAAACGGAAATGAAGTCGACAAACTATATAAAACACTTCCGAGGGAAAATATATCCATCGAACAATTACCTGACCATGTAAAGATGGCTTTCGTTGCGACAGAAGATCGTCGCTTTTATAATCATTCAGGTATCGATGTTCAAGGAATTTTTCGTGCTGCTGCAAAAAACATCATAACAATGAGTAAGGCTCAAGGGGCTAGTACAATTACACAGCAACTTGCCCGAAACCTTTATTTATCAAATGAAAAAACGATTAAACGTAAAGTTGATGAAATGTTCATTTCCGTAGGTCTTGAGCAAAACTTTACAAAGGATCAAATTCTCGAACTATATGTGAATCAAATTTACTTTGGAAGCGGTGTATATGGAATTGGCGCTGCATCGAACCTTTATTTTAATAAAGATGTAGAAGATTTAACGGTTGGCGAAGCTGCCCTTTTAGCAGGTTTACCAAAAGCACCAAGTACGTACTCACCTAGCAATGACCCCGAGGCAGCAAAGACAAGACGTAATGTTGTATTAAAATTAATGCTCGACCAAGAAGTGATTGATGAAAACCAATATGAAACTGCTCGAAGCGAACCAGTAAGAGAACCATCTGTACCAGCGAAAACACAGAGTGACTATCAAGCTTTCATTGATTTTGCTGTACAGGAAGCGACTGAACTTTATGATGTATCAACAGATGACTTGTATGAAGGTGGATACAAAATCTATACAAATTTTGATCGCGCTTTGCAAGATTCAATGAATCAATCAGTAAACAATTATTCGTTCTCGGAAGATAGTGCTGAAAAAAAAGTAGAAGTGGGCATGGCAGCTGTTGATCCTTCTTCTGGTTATATTTCTGCGCTGTATGGCGGTCGAGATTACACGCAAAATGGCTTAAACCGAGCAAATGCAGCTTATCAGCCCGGTTCTGTTATTAAGCCTTTATCTGTGTACGGACCTGCTTTAGAATCCGGTGATTACACATCGAATTCAATACTAGAAGATGAGCCCATCGATATTAGCGGCTATAAACCAAAAAATGCAGACGGCCGTTATCGAGGGAGTGTGACAATGGAAGAAGCGGTAGCACGCTCATTAAACATCCCGGCTGTTTCTTTATTAAACGATATTGGTGTTGACCGCGGATTTGATTTTATTGAGGACTCAGGCATTACATTATCAGACGATGACAAAAATTTAGCGTTAGCGCTTGGTGGAATTACAGGCGGCTTCTCTCCTATCGAATTATCACAAAGCTATACAACCTTTGCAAATGACGGTGTGATGAATGAAGCAAGAGCCATCTCAAAGTTGCACATGCGCGATGGTACAGTTATCGAACTTGAAAAAGAATCAAAAGAATTAATGGAGCCAGAATATGCAAAAGAAATGACAAAAATGCTTGTAAGTGTTGTTGAAGAAAGCTATGGAACAGGCCGTAGAGCTCAATCACCCGTCAAAGTAGCTGGAAAAACAGGAACAACTCAACTCAGTCAAGAAAATCGTGAAGCGAATAAAGATGCTTGGTTTGTTGGGTACAATTCAGATTTGGTTCTGTCTATTCACCTCGGTTTTGACAGTCCTGATAATAATCACTATTTAGAAGGTGGGGGCGGCGATGATCCAGCTCGACTATTTAGAGAGATAATGGAGAATATGCAGTGAAAAAGCTTGGGGTCGTGAACAGCCCCAAGCTTTTCTTTCTATTTCTCCCTTGCCTACGTCGATTGTGGTTTATGCTTTAATGAAAAAATAGAAACGTGTGTAACACGGCAAATGGTCACATAATGTAAAATCGTTAATAACACTGCACCGGTATTCATTCCAATGATAATCCCACTCATTCCAATACTTGATTGAGAACCTAGAAAAAACATAAGTGAGAACGACACAATATGAGACCATATCGTGTGTAACAAGGCATCTTTGATAAGACCTAATCCAATTAAATAAGCTTGAAGCGGAATGGCAAAAAAGTGAAAAATAAAGTACGGCCATAACGAACGTAAATAGTAAGCAGCTTCTGTTGAATGAAAAAACAAATTGGTTAGTGGACCAGCAAACACATACATGGCTAAGATCGATGGAACTCCGTATAGAAACGTTAAATGCATGCTTTGCTTTAAAAGATCTTGTAATTTACTAATGTTTTGTTTAGAGTGAGCGTGTGAGACAGCTGGGATTAATGCAACTAATAGAGAGTGAGCAAAGAAAGCTGGAAAGAAACCAATGGTCATGGCTACTCCCGTTAACATTCCAAAATGCTGTGTAGCAATCCCCATCGTCATCCCTGAAATGACAAGAGCTTGTTTTATTAAAAAAGGTTGAAATGCATTACAAACGGCGTTAAATAAGCGTAATCCTGTTGTTGGTAACGATACACTAAGTAACTCTTTTCGAACTTGACTAGAAGTCAAAGAAGATCGATATCCTTTTGAAATGACATTTATTTGTGTAATGTACGTTAAGAAGAAATAAAGTAGAATAATTCCTTCCGTTCCAATCAGTGTGCATATCGCAACAAATAACGATGTTTTCACATCTTCAAAGTGAAAGGTTTGAAAAACAAGAAACAAAATGGTAAGCTGGACTGCTTTTCGAATAAAATTGGAAATAGCAATCGTCGTCATGTTATTTTTGCCAGTAAAGTACCCTCTAAGTACCGCTGAAAATGCAACAATTGGTATAAACAGTAACACAGCCCACTTTAATTGGGGATGATAGTGTTCAAAAAAAGGAAAAACACTTACAATAACCAATGTAAGAAAAAAGAAAACAACACTAATAAAGGTTGCAAAGCTTATTGCGTGCCGAATCATATGAGGATGTTCTTTTCGGTCATGTTGTGCAATAAATTTTGAAATTGAAATTGGTAACTCTAAATTGGCAACTGTTGCAATGAGGAAGATGACAGGAAGTACAGACATATACATCCCCATTCCTTCCTTACCTAACTCTCTCGCTAACACCATGTTGACGAGAAATTCGACCAGTTCACCTATAAATGCTGCACCAGCTAATATAAACGTTCCTTTTAAAAACGTGTTCATTCTTCAATCTCCCTTGCGCCTTGTCCTATATAAAACTATATGTCAAACATTCATAGATAAGTCCATCCTAATCACTCACCTTCATTCTTAAAAGAAATAAGGTTCCACAAACAGAAGCTTAAATCTTAAAAATCCTTGTTTATTAACACATTTAGATATGACTTTTACAAGAAATCACAGTAAGATAAATAAAAAATGAGTCAATAAACTTGCAATTCAAGAGAAAACTAGGTAAAATTTCTCAAGATTCAACCATTCTATCAAGCTATGATTAGATGGGGAGAGGAGCACGAAGATGACAACAATGACAAAGATACAATTACCGTTTAAAGAAGAAAGACATAAATTATTCGGTTCTGTGGAGCCAGGCCCAAAAACAAAACCAACAAAAAAAGAGGACATGCCTGATTTACAAAATACAAAGCGTGACTTTTTATTCGATATTGAAGCAGTTGGAATTTCAAATGTAAAAATGCCGGTTGTAGTGGAATCAACTCTTAAACCGACAACACAAACAACCATTGCAACATTTACCCTTACATCATCCGTATCGCGTGATGCAAAAGGAACAAACATGAGCCGCTTTACCGAGCTGCTTGAGCAATACCGACTTGATGGAGGGTTCGACCTTTCATTCTCAACATTATCTCGTTTTATTGTAGAGTTAGCGGATCGTCTTGGTGTTGAAGATGCTAAAGTAGATATTTCGTATCCATGGTTTTATGATCAGGTTGCACCAGCTTCAGGATTATCTGGATTGAACCATGCAGAAGCGCGCATGACAATTGACTATAATAAAGAAACTGGCATAAAAAAATCAGTTGGGTTAACAGCTGTTGTGAAAACATTATGCCCGTGTTCAAAAGAAATTAGTGAATATAGTGCACATAACCAACGTGGAAACGTAATTGTAGATACGAGATTAACAGATGATGTAACCGATACGGTGGATTGGAAAGCTTCTCTTTTAGAAGCCATTGAATCAAATGGAAGCGCAAAAATTCATCCGATTTTAAAGCGTCCAGATGAAAAAATGGTGACAGAACAAGCCTATGAAAATCCTCGTTTCGTCGAAGATATGGTACGTTTAGTTGCTGCCGATTTATATGAATACGATTTTGTAGAAGCATTTACAGTTTCATGCCGTAATGAAGAATCTATTCACCTGCACGATGCTGTTGCCCGAGTTTCATTTGATAAAACAGCTCAATAAAAAATAGCGCCCTTTTAAAAGGGCGCTATTTTTTATTGCTGAAACGATAAAACTTGAAAATGTTTTAATACTATGAAGAAGTTTCACCCACATTTCACATTTTCCGATTATAATTTAAGGGTACTAGGATTTAATCAATGAAAGGTGTTTGCAAACAAAATGGAAAACGTTAAACTATTAATTATTGATGATGAACCTGATATGAGACAAATGCTTTCTTTGTACCTTCACCGAGAAGGATATGAATGCGTAGAAGCAGAAAATGGAATAGAAGCGTTAAAAGTGTTAGATTATTACACTCCCTCTCTTATCCTCGTTGATGTGATGATGCCTTTTTTGGACGGGTTTACATTAGTCAATAAAATTCGCCAATCACATACATGCCCCATTATTTTCTTAACAGCACGCGGTGATGAATGGGACCGTATTCACGGATTAAAGTTAGGTGCGGATGATTACATTGTCAAACCGTTTAGCTTAGGTGAATTGTCCGCTCGTATTGAAGCCGTATTACGAAGAACTCGAGGGACTAAGCTTCGTACCGATTCAAAAGAGACCTTTGGGATTCTTTCATTTGATCAACTTGGGCGAAAGGTATACGTACAAGAAGAAGAAGTATCTCTTACTTTGAAAGAATATGAATTGCTGCTGTTTCTATGTCAACATCCAGGTCACGTGTTTTCACGTGAACATTTACTAGAAAAAGTGTGGGGCATCGATTATTTAGGCAGTGAACGTACAGTAGATACACACATTAAAACGTTGCGACTTAAATTAGGTGAGGCAGCTTCTATCGTTAAGACCGTATGGGGTGTTGGCTATAAAGCTGAGGTGTAAAAATGAAAAAACGTTGGCTCTCTATCAGTATACATACGAAAATACGTATTGTGATTAGCTTGTTTATTCTCTTTTCAATTTTATTTTCATTTCTATTCATCCACTTCCTTTATAAAGATTTGTATGTGAAAAAGATTGAACAATCTCTTATTACAGAAGGAAATATGATTGCAGCTCATTATCATAGTGGAGATATTCCTTCCTTTTTAATAGGAAATGTGAACTGGCATAATACAATTTCAGAAGCAGAAGTGATGATTTTTAACGATCCTCGCGAACTCAGTATGTACACGATTTTTGATGATGACTATCAAGCTGTTATTTCTGAAGAAGAACGGAAGCAACTGTTAAAAGGTCAACACCTTATCAAACAAGGATACGAAGAAAAATTTGAACGAAATATTATTGGAGTAATCACTCCTCTTTTAGATAACAAAGATGGTCATTTAGCTGGGGTGGTTTATTTGTATCTTCCCCTTCCTTCCATCTATGAAGTGTTCAATAAAGCAACACCTATTTTAATTGGAACAGGCCTTATCGTGTTTGCTCTTTTATTTCTTATCGGAGATTGGTTAACAAAGTCACTCGTTTATCCGATTCGAAAAATGAAGCAATTTTCTCAAGCAGTCGCAGCTGAAGATTTCTCGGCACGCGTAGATGTTACAAATAAAGATGAATTTGGTCAATTAGCCAACGCGTTTAATCAGATGGCATACACGCTTGAAGAATCTAGTGAACAAAAGAAAGAATTTTTAGCAAATGTCGCACATGAATTGCGTACACCGCTTAGTTATGTAAAAGGATACAGCGAGATACTAGAGCAAGAATTAGTAGATAGCGAGCAAGAGCGCAAGGAATACCTTTCTCTTATCCGGCGTGAATCAGAGCGAATGAATCGACTTGTTAAAGACTTATTAGATCTTGCTCAACTCGAAGGAAATGATCAACCACTGTTCAAACAGCCACTTGTGTTTGCACAATTGCTTGAAGATACTGTACACTCTTTTTCATTAAAAGCAAAAGAAAAAAACATTTCAATCTCTTCTTCCTTTGACCATGAATTAATTGTAAATGCCGACCCTAACCGTCTACAGCAACTTTTTTACAATTTGTTACAAAATGCGCTTCGCTACACGAATGAAGGTGGAAATATACACATTGAACTCAAAAAAGAACGTGATATGATTGTAGCGTCTGTGAGAGATGACGGTATTGGTATTTCCAAAGAGGATCTTGTTTATATCGGAGAACGATTTTACCGAGCTGACAAAGCACGTACACGCGAAAAAGGTGGAACAGGATTAGGGATGGCCATTGTAAAACAAATTGTAGAACGTCACGAAGGTACTCTTCATATTGAAAGTGAACTTGGAACAGGAACAACCGTTTTTATTCGACTTCCTTATAAAGACATGTAAACATCTAAAAAGAGGGAATGTGCCTAGTGGAATCCCATTTTGACACCTTCCCTCTTTTCGTTACTTTACACTCACTTCGATTGTTGTATGCTCATGAAGTCCTGCATCGTTTTCGACATGAACTTGCACGTAATACGTTCCTTCCTCACCAAACGTATACGGAGCATCATAAGAGTTACTCTCTTTTTGTTCGACTGCATTTACCCAATCATGCTTATCGGTACCATCTTTCCAGATTTCAAATCGAACATCCGCTTCTGGTAACGATTGCTCTTCTACTTTTACTGTAGCAGATAAGATCGTCTCTTCTCCCTTTACAGCAACATTTGGAGTCAAACTAATACTAGCACCGTGATGATGGTGTTCAGCTTCCTTCGAATGGGAATCCTCCACTAAAGCTTCACTTGGATTTCCTATGACAATATTCGTTTTAGGCATATTATGATAGCTTTTAGCTGTTACATGTGACTGAACAGTATAGACACCTTCAGTTTCAAACGCTTTCGTTATACTATATACACCGTCTCCTTCATGCTTCGCTTCAATTATTTCACTATCTTCTTTTTTACTATTTTCCCAAACCTCAAACTGAACCTCATCTGCATCATTCACAGGATCTGTTCCATATGTAATTGCTGCTTTAAACGCTACTTCTTCATTGACGTTCGCGTTTTCAGGTCCGCTTAAATTGACTTCAAGCATTTTAGGCTCATTATCGCCTACTGTGTTCGTTTGTTCCCCGTCTTGTCCACATGCAGTTAAAAAAGTAAAAGATAATGCAACCAACAGAGCCATCCTCTTCATATGTATCAACCTTTCAATGTGTAAACTAGATGCATTTCATCTTCTATCCTACCATGAAAAATAAAATGCTCTTATCACTTTTTCATCATACTTTCTATTTGTGAGAGAAAAATGAAATTGAGGTGAAAGATCTTTCTATTTACAAACTAAATAGAGATATTATATTATCAATAACAAGAATCATTACTATTTATGTTTAACCAACTAATGTGAGCAATGAACAAAAAGACACAGTAACAAAATTAATATCAACTATCCAAAAGAAATTCCCAATGCAGATTCTTATTTTAACTACTTTTCCACAAATGAAATGTACGTTTGTCAATCCAACAGTTTTTGTAAAATAAGGTGAATTAGCACTTGAATCGACGTCAAATTATCTCTAAATACATTAGAAAGCAGAAGTCACTTTTTGGACTCCTGCTTCTAGTTTTTATTTTTTATCATTTAGAGCCAATATGTGCGGACTAAACATGTATTTCTTTTGTATCTTTTATCAGGAAGGATTCCTATAAAAGAGACTTTTACATATTTAAATCGTATGAATTGAAAAGATAACCATTGAGAAGTAACAAAACAAGAGGAACAAACTAAAAAAGTTGAAGATTCAAGCTAGAAGTACCATAATCTAATTATCACTTCAGCACTCGCTCACTTATTTCTGTAATTTGTTCATTTCGATTACTAATACGTTCTTAAAGTTTGGATTTGTCGTAGGAATCAATTCGCATGTTCCATTACGGTAAATGTGCATAATCTTATATTCCTCTTTATTGTACATAACGTGATCTCCTAATTTCATTTTCATCTCTCCTTCAAGTTTTATTTTGAAAATTGTAAATTTTTAATAATTTATCATTAATCGCAAAACAATGCAAGTACTTTTTTTATTTTTTTACACATTCGACAAAAAAAACAAAAGAGCCGCTTTAAAACGACTCTTTTTATATACCCATTATGACAAGGCTTTAAACTGTTGATTAACAAGTATACGATAAAAATCATGATTTTTCAATAATTCTTCGTGTGTTCCGATTCCAGTTACACGTCCTCTTTCAATGACAACGATTTGATCAGCATTGATGACTGTTGACAATCGATGGGCAATAACGAACGACGTACGCTCTTTCATAATTGTCTCTAGCGCTTCTTGTACCAGCTTTTCTGACTCGGAATCTAAGCTAGCTGTCGCTTCATCTAATAAAAGGACTTGTGGATCTCGCAGTAGTGCTCGTGCTATTGCAATTCGTTGACGTTGCCCTCCAGATAAATTTACACCTCTTTCACCAATCATCGTGTCATACCCTTGCGTAAACGTTGTAATAAATTCATGAGCATTGGCCATTTTAGCTGCGTCTATCATTTCTTCATCTGTTACGTGTTTTTCTAACCCATACGTCATGTTTTCCCGTATCGTTCCTGCTAGAATAGGAGAATCCTGTTGCACATAACTAAACAGTTGCCTCCAGGAGCGCAAGTTTATTTGTTGATACGGTTCTCCATTTAAACGCATCTCTCCTGACTGCGGCTCGTAAAACCGCTCAATCAACGAGAAAATCGTTGACTTACCTGCTCCGCTAGGACCGACAAATGCCGTCACTGTACCTTTTTTCGCTTCAAATGTGATGTCTTCTAAGACGACTTTATCATCGTATTGAAACCGAACGGAATGAAACGATAATGTTCCTGCTTCAGTTAGTTCCTTTCCGCGTTCATATTCTTCTTCTTTTTCTTCTAATATGTCAAAAATACGCTCGGATGCTCCTTTTGTTTGTTGAAAGCTCGTCACAAAACGGGTGAGCGAACCAACCGGTACCATGATTTGAAACAAGTACAGAACGAATGCTACCAGATCTCCAGCGGAAATGAGACCTTGACTTACACGATAAGATCCAAACCCGACAATTGTAATTAAAACAGCTGTCATGATTGTACTAATAATAGGCGAAATAATCGCTTCAATTTTAGCTCTTCTAATTCCAAATGTAAACAGCGATTGAAATGTCGTAACACCCGCTGAGAATTCTTTTTGCTCTGAATTATATGCTTTAATAAGACGTATCTCTCCTAGCATTTGAGCTAAAAAGGCGGTTAGCTTAGACATGTGATCTTGTTGTTCTTTTGCGATTTTATGTACTTTTCGTGCAAGTGGCATAACGAGCACAAACATGACAGGAATAACGGCTAGTAAAATAAATGTCATCGGTACATCTAATGTAAACAAGATGATCATGGCGACAACGATTGATAAAATATTTTTCACAAAATCAATCATCTCTGTTGATAAAAGGTTCATCACAATGGTCGTGTCATTTGTAATACGACTCACCATCTCACCTGAACGATTTTTGTCATAATAAGAAACAGGTAACCGAATTAATTTATCCCACACTTTTGTTCGAAGCTCTCGAACAACTCCTTGACCCACTTGAGCTAAGAGATATAGTGAGATTGCACTCGTTATCATTTGAATTAAAAATAACCCAATAATTCCACCTACAACTTGAGGTGTAATTCCCTGGCTAATCGTATCCATTAACTGTTTAATCAGAAGTGGAATGGATAGGGCGGTTGCTGTATTAATTAACGATAATACAAATGAAATCACTAATTTTCCAACAGGAGGACGAGTTAGCACCCATAATTTTCGAAATTCAAAACTAGACTTCTCTTTCATACTGACCCTCTTCTCTCTTTACTTGCTTTTTTATTTTACCTTATTACAAGGCAATTAGCGAAATCATACGCATCCCTCACTTATATGGTAAACTTTTACTAGATGACAATATTTTAAAATAATAGTAGAATCTTAACTGTGATGACATATATTACTAAGGAGTTGAATTAATGAAGAAAATTCGTATATGGATAGCACTTATTCTATCTCTTACACTTACACTACAAGTATCATCTGTAAGTGCAGCAAATAAAACGT
The DNA here is from genome assembly GCF_003184905.1 of Bacillus sp. CGMCC 1.16541. Lineage (GTDB taxonomy): Bacteria > Bacillota > Bacilli > Bacillales > Bacillaceae_H > Priestia. Next base: position 4,407 of record NZ_QFRU01000009.1, on the reverse strand, counting down.
CTGAATCCTATTTAGCCTACGATATTGTGAATCATCATGCGTATAACGAGCTAGATGATTTTATGGCAGCAGATATTATTGATGGAACGTTAAATGAACACGGTTTAGTAGAGATAAAGCCAAATCATTCTGTCACACGCGCTCAATTTACCAAGATTCTTGTGAATGCGTTAAACTTGAAGGCTAGTGCTAGTTCAAAAACTTTTATCGATGTCAAAAAAGACGATTGGCACTATGAATACATAACGATCGCAAGCAGCTTAGGAATTGTAACGGGACGAGAAGATGGAAAGTTCTATCCTTATGAACAAATTAAGCGCGAGCATATGGCCGCTATGATTCACCGTGCGTTTAAAAACAGTGTAGCGTTTAAACGTACCAACACGTCATTTAAAGACGTACCTGCTACACATTGGGCTTATAAAGAAATTAATGAAGCTTCATCTGTCGGCATTATTAATGGATACACAGAAACAAACGAATTTCGTCCATTAAACAAGGCAACAAGAGCTCAAGCTGTGTTAATGATTCATCGTGCACTTAAACAAGAAACAAAAAACACACCGACAGCTCAAAGCATTGAGAAGTTCATGAGAGGCCACGTTGATGCCGAAATGTCATTACTTCGTGCAAATGACTTCTCAGCATTGGAAACTTTATTCAATAAAAACACGACTGGTTTCTATCGTACAGTTGGGCTTGAATCAATCGACATGTATAAGTTATTTGCCGACATGGGTGCGACTCTTTCCATAGAGCCAGTTGGAACTTATACCATTTCTATCACACATCTTAATGATCGATATGTACAAGTTGAAACGAAAAATGCGAAGCAAAAAGTCCATATTAAGCAAGGTACATCAACCTATAAAGATACACTAGATGTATCAGGTGTCTATTCATTAAGAAAAGATTTATCTGGTAATTGGAAGATTTATAACTACATTCCAACGGATGAATCACTTGCAAATCGATCACTATTTGGTCTTTAACACAAAAGTCTTTACCAACCGTATGCACTACAACGTGAATGAGTTGGTAAAGACTTTTTTAATGTCTGTTTCTCCCCTTTCTGTCTATACAACCATGACAAGCTTTGCATATAGTAGAGAAAAAGAAAGGTTTGACTATATGCCAGTTTTCATTAAAAGTGTTTATATAAAAAGTGTAGAAGGCGGAATCGTTAATTTTGGTGATATTTATTGCATCTGTCCAAAGACAGTGGAAAAAACAGTCGAGGGCGCTGGAGCGGCGAATACGTCTCCAATCGATACGATAAATGAAACGAACGAAATGATCATGCCTGAAGAATAAAAAAAGCAGTGTCAATTAGAGTCCGATTCTTCTACATTGACACTGCCTTTTTTTCATAACCGAATACTTGTAAGTACACTAATATAAAGAGCAAACACTAGTAGAAAACTACATACTATACTCATCCAACTATTCATCTTTTTATAAAAACTAACGATTAAATAAAGAGCAAACAACAACGAAATCCCTAAAAATAGGATACTTATCATCGTTACTTCTATTTCTAAAGGTAAGGAAACAGGTCGACCATAAATAAAGGGGAATATGGTTGAATGAGTGGCAATGTGTTCAATATCAATGGGCGGCGATTGCGTCGTCATCATTCCTGTCCATAAAAAAACGAGAAGGAGAACAATACTTTCTGCACGAATCCAGTGAATTGGGCTGTAATGTTGTTCTTGATTGACTTTGCGACTTAAAAAACCATTAATCACAGCGAACAACAACAATGGTATGATGGTTATATGCTTTAATAATAGCGCATGACCATATGGTGTCGCCCACGCATCCACATAGTGATCGAAACCAACAATTAACCACATCAGAAGAAACCCTGTACTAAATGCTAGAACAACACACCCAACAGCCAAAGGCGTAAACCATTTTAAAAAAGCTTGCCAGTGCTTATCTTCTTTTACAAACCAGCCAACATAAAACACAATCCCTGCCCACACTGCCACAGTTAGAAAGTGCACAAGATGAGCACCTAAACCTACCCAGATGTTTTGTGAAGCTGCATGACTTGCATATGACAATGCAAGTAACACACCTACGGAAAATCCTAGTTGTATATGTCTATGGCTTTCTAAATAAATTGATAATGCTACTAAAATGGATACAAAGAGTAAGACAAACCAAGCTTGTCCTACTCGCGTTTCTGTGACGATTAAAAATAATGTTTGAGCAACGCTTTGTTCATTTGACAATGTAAGTGTAAGGCTCAAAATGTTACCAAATGCTGCAACTGGAATAGAAGCTGCAAACCACATAGGTAAATTTTTTGATGCAGAAATGATGGGCTTTTGCGTATCGTCCACATAACCTAAAATGACCCATCCCATAAGGAGTGATACGCTTATATAAGTGAACCACTCTAAAATGGATAACAACACTTCCATCAGCTTATCCTTTCTTTCTCTTTCTTAGGAAGAATAAAACAGATACTCCTATGATAAAGAGCAGCACAATAAACGCGACAAAAAAGAACGGTGTAGACGTTTCATTTGCTGTTTCACTTTGAGGTTGTTTGTTTGGAGATAATGGTTCTTCTGTCACTTCGTTTTTTTGTTCTGTTTGTTCTTTTTCAGTAGTTGGTTTATCTGCATCGACTTCAAATGAAATTGTATCTTTCATCACATGACCGTCTGCCCCAATGATATTCCACTTCACTTCGTACTGACCATTTTCTAACGGCTTACCTACTTTGCCAGTTAACTGATTATCAGTAATGGTTTCTGTTGCAATCTCTACCGGTTCTCCATCTTTTGTTAATGTCATTGTACTTAACTTTTCAATTTCTGTATCAAATGTAAGGACAACTTCTTCAATCGGTTCTTTTACAACCGCTCCATTTTCAGGGTTAGCAGTTTTTAAATGCGTATGTGCAAACCCTATATTGGGAACGAACAGAAAAAACATACACAAACTAACGACTATTTTTTTCAAGTTTAATCAGCCTTTCTTTTTCTATGTATCTTCAGTATGAACGCGTTCTTATCATATCAAACAATTAAATTCATGAGCAAAGCATTGTATCGTATGTCACAAAAGTGTCAAAACCCTCTTTTGTCTCTTTGTCAAAAAAATCTCTTGCTTATGCATCCATCGTTTTGATGAGATGTCATAGGCAAGAGAGTCTTAGTCATTTGTATTTAAGTATCGCTTTAACTTATGCTCAATAAACATTCGCTCAACTAGGTGATTTAGTTGCTTTTCGTACGTCTCTTTCTCCGATTTTGTTGATGCTTCACGTATTTTTTGCTTTAAGAGCTTAATTTGTTCTCTTTGTTCAATCGACACATGATGAGTTAAAAGCATGCTTCCTCATCCCTTTCATGCTTTTAATTCGATTGAACCAATTTTTAACAAATCCTTCAATAACTTTGTCAACGAAGCTTACATCCTATTTACCGAGCCATGTGTCGTTAAAACCGTGTCAAATAACAGAACATGATATAGCATTTGAACACAAACTAATTCGATGTATGTTGCAGCTAGATATGAATGATTTAGACATTATCCCTTGTATATACATTAGAGATGCCGCTCTCCCCCATCATTAACAATCTGTCTTCACTCCTACAAGCGCTAAGCCAGGTCCATACGGTGTTGTGTGAACGTCTAAAATGAGTTCGTCTGTATAAGGAAGAATGTCGGGTTGAATCGCTACTTTAATTCCATTAATGATTTGCAGTTCGTCCCCTTCTTCCTCAGGTTGAAAAGCTAAGCCAATATTCGGAATTTCACAGCTAATTCCTTTAAAAAATAAACGAATTCCCTCAATTCCTTGTTCTGCTAAGACTTCTTCTACGAGTGTTTTTGCTTTTGAAGTAATAACCATTGAGCCTTCTATCTCCTTCTGTTACATAATCATATTTTGTTGTTTTATCTGCTTTTGATCCTTATTTACCTTATAAGAAAATGCGTGAAAAGTATACACTTTTCACTTTAATTATAATTATTATAATTTAGTATTTTTTAAATTTTACATTTGTTATAATCAATATACATTAACATCATCAGGAGGAATCATTATGAAACTTGAACAAGTATTGAACGTACAAATTGCTACACTTGAAAAGCACATTTAGATGTTAAATTCATCATTAAGTCAAGCTTGAACTACTCCCACTTAACACTCTTACGAGCTGTTTGAAGTGGGAGATTCCTAAGAACACCAACCTAACGGTTAGTTATTGATTAGGCGATCCCCGTAGTCCCTACGGTTAGAAGTCTTATTGCTTCATTTTTAAGATTTTGTCCTGCGTTAATATCTCGATCATGATGGGTGCCACAAGAAGGGCAATCCCATTCACCGAGGTTGAGATTTTTAACGGCTTTGTTTTGGTAGCCACAAATTGAACATAATTGAGA
>NZ_QFRU01000008.1 GCF_003184905.1 Bacillus sp. CGMCC 1.16541 | reverse complement strand
AGACTTCTAACCGTAGGGACTACGGGGATCGCCTAATCAATAACTAACTGTTAGGTTAGTGTTCTTAGGAATCTCCCACTTCAAACAGCTCGTAAGAGTGTTAAGTGGGAGTAGTTCAAGGGAGGAGTTAGAAGGTCTTGCTGAAGGATTAGAATGGAAGATGGAAGACGTTGCTCATGAATATAGTGGCTATCAGCAACAATGGAAAAAATCAGGTTGTTCAGCTCTTATGCAGCATGGTTATTATGTAAGGAACTATGATTATCACCCAAAAACGTATGAAGGACGTTTTCTTCTTTGGAAACCTAAGTCAGCTTACGCTAGTATTGGTTTTGCAACGAGAATGATTGGACGAATTGATGGGATGAACGAGAAAGGTCTTGTAGTTGGTTATCATTTTGTGAACCGAAGACGAGAAGTAGATGGTTTTATTTGTTGCACGATTGCTCGGTTTCTATTGGATACGTGTGCCACGACAGAGGAAGCCATCTCTTTGTTAAAAAGAGTGCCACATAGACACGCATTTAACTATTCAATTTATGATGGAAATGGAGCAGCGGCGATTGTGGAGGCTTCTGGTCGAGGTGTGCATGTGCACAGAGGAGAAGGGATGAGCTGTACGAATCATTTTGAGCAATTAGTAGATGAAAATCGTCATCATTTAGTTGAGTCAAAAGAGCGGTTAGCTAATCTAACGAAACATGCTAGTGAAGCCATAACAGCCTTCGATGCTTTTTCGTTATTTAACTCAACAGACTACCCTATTTTTAAAGACGATTATCGAAATTGGGCTGGAACGATTCATACAGTGGCTTATATTCCAAGTGAACTTAAAGTGATGGTTGGAATAGGAGGGGATGTTCAGCCATTCATATTGTCATTTGATGATTGGTTAAAAGGAAACCCGCTTTATCTTACCAAATTAAAAGGAACGATTGCTACGAATGAATCGTTTCCATTTAAATGAGCAGTGCACTTCAATGCTTAGTAAAATCCTTTTCTTAAAACGATCAAATAAAAAAGAGCATCTTCTATTATAAAGAACGTTATGTTTAAGACAAGTTTTTTAACGTGATGGTATTCATTTCTATTTTTTAATAAACATTGTCAAATAGTTCTGAATATGTTAGCGTTTAAGTATACGTGTAATTTAATAGAAAGAAAGTGATAGACATGAGAAGTAGAGGTATTTCTTTATTTATACCAGGATTTTTATTTTTCTTAACCATTATCCTTTTTGTTGTTATGTTAACAGGTTTTTATTTAGACTCAAGTGTTTTACGTAAAATTTGGGTCATTGTGATGACGATTACGCCGATTATTGGCTTTATTACAGCAATTAAAGCACAAAGAGGAAAATATAAACCTTGGTTGATCATCGGACATGCAGGGTTGATTTTGACTGTATCAGTGTTCGGTGTATTAGCTATTGTAGGTTGAAAAAAGCGCGTAGCAAAGAGGCTACGTGTTTTTTTGTGTGTTTTGGTATGGTTTGAAATGTATTTATATTAATTTAATCCCTTTATAAGTATATTTTAGTAATTATATAGTTAAAAAGTATGTTTTAATTTCGGTGATAAAAGATAGATAATAGGTTCTAATGACACACCCTTTTATATAGTTGTTTATGGTATTATCTCCTAGTGAAGATGAAATTTACTATTTTGTCTTACATATTATTAGGCTACCAAATATAGGGGGTTTTACAATGTTCAAAAAGAAGTTTAAAAAATTTGTGGCAACAACCGTAGCTGCTCTTGTTGTTACGGGATCTGCACTTCCTTTTAGTGCAAGCGCACAAGAGTCTTCATTTAGTGATGTTGCTGTCAATAATTCTCACTATGAAGCAATTGAAACGTTAGCAGACTGGGGAATTATTACAGGATACAACGATGGTACATTTAGACCAAACCTTGCGATTAACCGCGGACAAACAGCCAAGATGATTTCACGCGTGTATGAAGACGAGGGCTTAATGAAGCAAGTATTCGCTGACGTACCAGTTAACTTAACAGACAAAGAATTAGTTAAGGCTGCTTACTTAATGAACGATTATGGCATTATGACTGGAACGACAGTAGGAAGCGCTAAATACTTATATCCTGGAAAACAAATTAGTCGTCAACAAATGGCTAAAGTATTAGTTCTTGCCTTTGAATTAGATCATGTTCCAGGTGAAACTAGTACCGTAAAAGATTTAAACAAAGCAATTCCAGAGTTCCGTGAGTACATCAACATCCTATCAGAAAATGGGGTAACAGTTGTGGATAACTTTAACCCAACAGGAACAGTTTCCCGTGCGCAATTTGCAAGCTTCGTATACCGTGCACTTATTGCTGGTGGATATGTTGAATTTGAAGACTAATTGCTTTTAAAAATAATGGACGAACTAAACAGTTTAGTCGTTTAGAGTCGGCTAAAAGAGCGATGGAAAAAGGGTGTTATCCTTTTTCCATCGCTCTTTTTTTGTGAATTAACAATATCTACCTGTCAATCATCTGATAATTTATCTCGATTTGCTGCAAGTGGTGGTTGTTCAAGCCATCCTTTTTTAATGCTTAAATTGGCTCCATCTAGTGAAAATTTTCCTGTTTCAACAATGAGACGTGCGAATGCGAGTGAGATGTCTTTTCGAGCTATTTGAGAAACCGCTGTACCATAATTTGCCAAACCGCTCGCGGCGGCTAGTCCAGTATGATAGTGCATCAGTTTTTCAGAAAATGGTGCAATTCTGGACTCTGTTACTTCAGGATCCCATAGTTGTGGGGAAGGGAGATCTTCATCCGTTAACATGTTAATAAATAACTCAATATGTTTATGTGCAATTTTACGGCCACGTACGAGGTATTCACGCAGGTCATTGGACTTTGCAGACTGACTAAATGCAATCATTATTGATTTTCCAAGCATGTTTGTGTCTAAGTTTATGTAAATTTCTTTAATTTCTTGTGCGCTAATCGGGCGTTGTGTACCTCTAAATTTCCCTAAAAAGTCTTTACTTTCAACAAAGTAAATGTCAGTTGGAATTGGAATGCTTGGTGTTCGTATCACAATTCCTTTTTCAAGCAATGCTTCAATCGCCTCATTAAATACTTCCACATACTCATCCATATTTTTTAACATAAACATTCGGATGTCTCGTCTGTGGGAGGCAAACAGTGCGTTTGAGTAGTTAATGATGGATGCTCGACTCATTTCTTTTAAATAAAATAAGTAAAACTTATCGGAAAACATTTTGGGTGCATCTAAAAAAACATCTTGATCACCAAACCCTTGAGGTGTTTTCATTCCTTCTGTTTGAAAAAGGTGATGATAAATTTCAATACGTTTTTGTATGTAGTCGTTATTTAGTTGCAATAATTTTTTAGCATCTCGGTCTTCTACGTTATGAAGAAAGCTTTTCATCACACAAGCCAGAAGCGTTTCACCAATGTAGCCTGACCATAATGAACCGACTTCTCCTGATGTTAAGGTAACGATGCGGCCGTCTATATTCAACTTATACACCTCTTGTTATGTAGTAGTACTAGTATGAATCGCTCATAAGGAAGATATGCATGACGAGTATGAGGAGTAGACGGTGAGCTGAAGAAGATGTCAGAAAAGGCTAATTCGCATGAGAATCGAACTAGCCTTGAAGTTTATTTTTACATAATACTTAGTAGTGCCCCACCAATCGCGCCAGTTAGTACGATGACCCAAGGTGAAAGCTTCCAATAGACCAGCATACTGAATAAAATGGCAGCAAAAGCGAAGTCAATCGGTTCTAAAATAGAACTTGTCCAAATCGGATGATAGAAAGCAGAAATCAAAATACCAACTACAGCAGCATTTACACCCATTAAAGCACCTTGTACTTTTCGGTTGCGACGCAATGTATCCCAAAATGGAAGTGTTCCAAGAATGAGTAAAAATGCAGGAAGAAAAATTGCAACCGTTGCAAGTAATCCACCTTGCCAGCCATTCATCACAGCCCCAAGATAAGCAGCGAATGTAAACAGCGGACCTGGAACAGCTTGAGCAGCACCGTAACCAGCTAAAAATGCTTCGTCACTTAACCAGCCTGTTGGCACAAATTCACGTTCTAATAATGGAAGAACAACGTGACCCCCACCAAATACAAGTGATCCTGAGCGATAAAAGCTATCGAACATCGCGACCCAGTTCAATGATGTCACTTCTCGTAATATTGGCAATAAGACGAGTAAACCAAAAAATAAGGTTAAACAAACAAATCCAAACGTACGCGAAATTGGAAATAATAATCTTGATTCATCTGTACTAGTTTGATTACGATAAATCAGGTATCCAATGACTCCTGACACTAAAATAACGCCTACATGTGTAAAAGCTGTCTGAACTAATAGTGTAGCGACTAGGGCGAACAAAACAATTGCTTTGCGTTGTAAATCAGGTGCAAGCTTTTGAGCCATACCAAGAATGGCATGAGCCACAACTGCTACAGCTACAATTTTTAACCCTTGAATCCAGCCAACTTCACCAACGTTTAATCCTTGTAAGACAAGAGCGAAGAGAATCAGTGCGATGACGGATGGCAAGGTAAAGCCGATAAACGCTAAAAGCCCTCCAAGTAATCCACCACGCATAACACCAACACCGATGCCAACTTGACTACTAGCAGGTCCAGGTAAGAACTGACAAAGCGCGACTAAATCCGCATAACTCTTTTCATCTAGCCACTTACGTCTGCGCACATACTCCTCATGAAAATAACCTAAATGAGCAACAGGACCGCCAAACGAAGTAAAACCAAGTCGTGTCGCAACAAGTAAAATCTCCATTAATGAACGAAAGTCTGTCTTGGTGTGTTTCTCTTTCATAACAAACTCCTTTCAAGTTAATCTTTAATTTCTTTAAAAAGCTCATACGCTTTATTACGAGCTTCAACGAGTACATGATTACCTTTTTCTGTTGTTGAATAATACTTGCGGATTTTTCCGTCTACATTTTTATCTTCACGCACCAATAATTCGTCTTTTTCCATTGAATGAAAAATGGGATAAAGTGTACCAGGGCTAATATTATAGCCATGCTCTCTAAGTTCTTCGAGCATCCACGATCCAAAAACAGGATGTTCTTTTGCGTGATGTAAAATGTGAATTTGAATAAATCCTAAAAATAATTTTCGTAAAACTTTATCTTCCAAGGTGGCCGCCTCCTACTTTCGATAACCGATTTCGAATTTCGATATCGAAAACTATAAACAGTGTAACATCATTTGGTTTTGATGTTCAAGAGATAAGTTTTAATTTTTACATAAGGTTAACAATATGAATTACTGTTAGATCACAATTCTATTTTTACTAATTTTTACTGTATTATGTAAAGCTATCGCTATCTTATACGATGCTCTTTAAATGATGAGTCGTGAATTGCTTTTAGAAAATAGGAAGCGACCCTTTAGAAATGAACATAGAACCTGCTAACAAAAAACATATAGAATGAAGGAAAATAGAATGAGCTAAAAGAATGGTAGAATAGTGAGAGAAATACATGAAAAGATCTCTATAAAGGAGAGAATGAAATGTTTGAAAAAGACGCATATATGTTTGAAGTCGAACAAAAGTATGTGACAAGACGTGAACACCCGATTTACGCTCATCTTGTTATTTTGAATTATACAGAGCACGTTACGTATGAAAAGCGTTGGAACGATGTGACACTTTCATGCCGTGGATTAATTTTAAATGAAAAGTCCGGAGAAGTTATCGCGAGGCCATTCCCAAAATTCTTTAATTATGGAGAGTATCCTGAATATGAAGTAGATATTCCGTTTCATGAAGTGCCTGAGTTTACAGTGAAACATGATGGCTCTTTAGGGATTAGCTATAAAGTGGATGGGCAGGTGTATTGGGCAACTCGTGGTTCTTTTGAGTCCGAACAAGCAAAAGTAGCGCAGCACATTTGGGATAGTAAATATGCTTCTGTACATATACCAGACGAATTAACTCTACTTGTAGAAATTATTGATCCACGTACAAAAGTGGTCGTAAACTATAATGGTTTATCAGACTTAATTATGATTGGTGCAGTCAATCGATTGACAGGATATGATTATCCGTATGAAGAGCTTTTACAACTTGGTAAACAACTCGGCATGGCAGTGACCGAACAAGTGAAGCTAACCATTGAAGAAGCAGTGAAGTTAAAGAGTGAAATCGATCATAATAGCGAAGGGTGGGTGTTACGCTGGCCGAATGGAAAGCGGTTAAAAGTAAAGGGGAACCATTATATCGATATTCATAAAATTGCATATGGGCTTTCTACTAAAATGAAAGCCGAATATTGGAAAGAGAATAGCATGGAAGAGCTTATGATTAAAATGCCAGAAGAGTTTCGACAAGAGTTAGAACAATTTCAAATGGTGTTAAATGAAGAGCTAGAGAAACTTCAAAAAAACGTTAACGATTGGCTAGAAAAAGCAAGAAAGGCAGGATTAGACCGGAAAGTCGTTGCTTCATATGTAGCGTCAGAAGTACCAAAAGACCTTCGCTATCTTCTGTTTAAAGCGTATGATCAAAAGTTAAGTGACAGTCAGTTACGGGAGCATATTTACAAACGATATACGGAATTTGTTGCACTTTAACGAAAAGGAATGAATAACGTGGGAACATTTATGATGCTTGTGGGTTTGCCTGGAAGCGGGAAGTCGACATTTGCAAAGAGGCTTGCCAAAGAACAAGATGCGATGATTCTTTCATCTGACGAAATTCGAGAAGAATTATTTCAAGATATGAGTCATCAAGAAGATAATCAACTTATTTTTGAGACGATGAATGAACGAGCTAATTCCTTATTAGCAGATGGAAAAAAGGTTATTTATGACGCAACAAATGTGGGACGAAAAAAGCGTCGTCATCTGATTCAATATGTTATTAAGGCGGACAAAAAAATTGCGTACTATGTAAATGAACATATTTCTACAACGAAATCCCGAAATGAAGAGAGGGATCGGAAAGTAGGGGAGCACGTTATTGAGCGAATGTACAAATCACTTCAAGTGCCAATTTTAAACGAAGGGTGGCATGAGATTCGTTTTACAGAGCCTGCTTTTACGAGTGTAGTAGCTTCACGCCATTCTTTAGAAAACCTTATTTTAGGAGATGTAGATCATGACACGTTATTTTTAGAACTATCTCAAGTGATACCTGACTTTAAAGATATTTATCACTTACCACAAGATTCATCTTATCACAGCTTTTCGGTGAGTCGTCATACGTATTATGTTTATGAAAGAGTAAAAGAGGACGTAAAGGGTGAAGATTTGCTGATGATGGTATGGGCAGCGCTTTTTCACGATATTGGAAAGGCATTTTGTAAATCGTTTCGGAATTATAAAGGAGAGCCAACGAGGTATGCCAATTTCATTGGTCATGAGCATGTGTCTGCGCAACTAGCTGCTTATTGGTTGTTTACGTTACGTTATGATGAAGAGTTGATAAGAGATGTTGTAAACCTTGTTCAATTTCATATGATACCAATGCAAGCAAGCGAGAAAAAATTAAATGAGTTGGAATTGCTAATCGGTACGTCTCTTTTTGAAAAACTCATGATCCTTCACCAAGCAGATATGCAGGCAAAATAATCATTTTTAAGATTTAGATTGACAAACTATCTATAATTGTCATAGAATTCAGATATACAGTTGAATCGGTTCCCTAAAGGGGAGTAGCTTTTACAGTAACGTCGTCATTTCAGAGTGATACACTCTCGGCGTTGTTGGCAACGTAGCGTTGTTAGCGAGACCTTTACCTACCTAGGTAAAGGTCTGTTTTCGTTTAAGACCTTTACCACGTGTGGTGAAGGTCTTTTTCTTTGTTCTTCATCAACTAATTAGGTAGTGGGCCGTTTACGATTTGATGAGAGGGGAAACAAACAGATGAAAAAATCATTTCTTCAATTAATCAGAGAAAATAAAGAAGCGATATTACTAGATGAGAAGAAACTTGAACAAATTGAGAAACGAATCGATGAAAAATATATTCATTCAACTGAGGCATATCACGACAAGAAAAAGCATAAGTATCTCAGTCACTAATTTATTATTTTTTTTACAGGAGGATTTCACATTGATTTTAAGAAAATATATGTCCCTTTTAGGGGTTGGATCTGCACAAATTGACTTAGTATTACCAAAGACAACGTATAAACCAGGTGACGCGATTCACGGTTACTTTGATATTAGAGGTGGCACAACGGAACAACATATTAAGCGTATTGATTGTGATTTAGTAAAAGTAAATCATCGAACAGGAGAAGAGGAAGTCGTCGACACAACAAGTATTTTAACGTCAACCTATATTCATCCAGAGCAGCATAGCAAGTTATCATTCACGTTTCAGCTCTCTTCTACCATCGGTGCTTCAACAAAAGATTTTTCATATCAATTTAAAACGAAGCTCACGTTCTCAAAAGGAGTTGAGAGTAGGGATATGGACTTGATTCGGATTGCGAGGTAGAAACGAATATGAAATGACAGTATTCTCATAGAGAGTGCTGTTTTTTTGTCTCAAAATAATGATTGAAAATTGTGGTGGGAAATGAGTTATTGAAGTCAATGGAAAGTGAAAAGAGACAGACCGCGTCAAAAGATGGAAAGAATCTGTTTGATGCGGACTGTTCGTGTTTTTAAAAGGTGTAAGAGTCGATAGAGCGCTTAGATAGTTATTAATCAATCCCAAAACCTACCATTTGAGTAGATAATCTGACCTTTGAATCCCGTTTTTCGCTAACTCCCGGCAAATTGCAGTTTCGATTCCTTTTGAGCGGCTTGCACCTGTCACAATGTCAATTTTCTTACTTATCACCTATTTATTCTTCCTAAATGAAGGAACAATCATTGTGAGATGCAGATGAGACAAAAAAGCAGGCACCGAAAAAGTGTCCGCTTGGTCTTTTATAGCATGAACCATGTGTTCCTTTGTATGATGTAAATAGACATACCTCTCCTTTAGTTGTATGAGTAGGTATTCTCAACTTAATCAACCATTACAAAGTATTCCACATGTAGAATCTAGATTCCTCATCCATTGCATCTCTATTCCCACTATATCAACCTATAATTTGGATAATTAAGAACTCTTTATTGATGATCAATAAAGAGTTGTAAGATCGATTCTCCTTTCATTGTAAGTGAAAATCCAACTCGCTCTTTTTGTACCAATTTCCATTCTTGTAGTTGTGAAAAAAGGGTCAGAAAGTACTTCGGTTTTAGGTGCTTCAATATTTTATAAGAATCTAGTTGATCATATTGTTTTCGCCTTAAATTACTAGAAAGATTGCCGCTTAAAATAGCAATATACGTTTGTTGTGTTTCCGTTGTTTTAATCTGTTTGATAAGTTGTAACAACAAACACAATTGAGTAGGGGATAGCTTGATACGACCAATCTGTAAAGGTTTGGTAACGAGTGATTTCTTTGTTTCTTTTAGGATATCTCTCGCTTCTTTTAAGCATTCAGATAAATATTCTGTCAACCTTTCTGCTTTTAAGTAGTGGTCAAATTTCTTTCCTTCATTTAGCATTGCTACATCATCAAGTTGCCACTTTGAGAACCATGGTAATGTGATAAGCTCATCAGATGAGTTCGGTATTGAACTCCGTTTTAGTTTAAATAAAAAAGCTAACAGTGGAGTTTGAATCATCAAGTTAGATTCAAACTTGTATTCGTTGATTTGATAACATATATCGTTCAATTGACTGAATAATGACTGTTGTTTCAACAGTTGCTGTTGCCATTTTTGAAGCAAATGAAGCTTATCCATAACATGAGAATTAGTTTGAATAATCTCATCAAATTGTCTCTTTGTTGTCGCAAGGCGTTTACTCGTTAACATAATGTTAAAGTCATGTTTGAACGTAACGACATCATTGACAACGTGGTAAGTAACATCAATTTCACACTTGTCACATAAGATGTGCATCGTTTCTTCATGTTCATTTAAGGCGATGTTCATTTCGTGAGGACAAGAAAACACACCGTGATTAAATACATGAAGAGGCATAGAACGAAATGGTCGCATCATCACTTCAATCCGACTTCGCCAAAAAGCTATTCGATCAGGATCTTTCATTAAAAAGAGAAGAGGTGATGTTTTCACATTCTCGATTGCTAAAATATCCTCTTTGTTTCGATGATAAAGCGAAACAAGAGGATGCTCGTAAAATCGTTTGTTCACATGACCGAGCCAATCTTGGCGTGTTGTGTCATGAATACGAGCGCAAAACATGTAGCTTTTCACGACTCGCTTTATATAGACGTCAAGTTGCTCTTTTGTCATCTCAACAAACGATGTTTCGTCAAACTCATGCGAGTGAATAGGAATGCCTTTTTGTTCACTAAAGGTTCTCCATAAAAATGCATCTGCTTTCCATAAGTAAGGATAGACTTCTTCCTGCTTCGTTATAGGAATGGGAATACCACCTATTTCTTCATTGTATAAGAAGATTTGAAGTAGGCGAATATCCTCTTCTTCATAATCGTTAAGTGCTTTTTCAACAGTTTTATTTAGACGAGCTAAAAGTCCTTTTGTATAATCATTTGCTAAAGAACGAACAAATCTATTTTTACGACCGAGCGGAAGAAAGGTAAGCCGTGGATACGATTCAATGTCAATTAAAAGCTTTTTAGGTACTGCCATTACTCTGACTCCTTTCGTGTACTTCGTATTCTACGCTTCTTGCACGAAAGAACAAAATTTGAATGTGCCATGCTTAGCATGTACTTTGTGAGGTAATACATGCTAAAAAGTTATTTAGAAAGCTTACCGGTCTATGAAGGAATTTAAAGAATAAAATCGTATTATAAAAGTGGGGATATTCACATAGTTTAGAAACTAATGCTGCATGTAATGATAAATGGTTGTATGACAATCTATCAAAAGACGAGAAAGGTGTGAAAACACTTGAGTGGTTTATTTACGTCACATGCGTATGAAGGAAAGAAGTATAAGCTTTACATACCAAGCTCTTATCAAGATGGTATAAAGCTTCCGCTTATGGTCATGTTGCACGGATGTACGCAGCATGCAGATGATTTTGCAGCGGGAACCAATATGAATGTTATCGCAGAAGAACATCAATTTGTCGTTTTGTATCCTGAGCAAACGAAGTCTGCTAATCCTAATAAATGTTGGAATTGGTTTGATCCACAACACCAAAAGCGTGGAGAAGGAGAGCCTGCCGTTATTGTTGGGATGGTAAATGAAGTGAAGGAAGCATATGGAATCAATGAAAAGCGTGTGTACATCGCAGGGTTGTCAGCAGGAGGAGCGATGAGTGTGGTCCTTGCTGTCACATATCCAGATGTTTTTTCAGGTGTTGGAGTAAGTGCAGGATTAGAATATAAAGCAGCAACGAGTGTGACACAAGCGCTTACGGCGATGGCTAAAGGTGGGCCAGATCCGACTGAGCAAGGCATAAAAGCATATGAAGCAATGGGAACGTATAGAAAAATCATGCCTGTTATTGTTTTTCAAGGTGATTCAGACACGATTGTAGCACCTATTAACGGTGATCAAGTGATTACACAATGGATCGCAACAAATGACTTGGTGGAAAATGGAAAGATAGATGGGTGGATTCAGGATCAAGCAGATGAAACAGTTAGTGGAGAAGTTCCTGGAGGTAAAAGGTATACGATGTACCAATACAAAAGTAAAGATGGAACGGTACTGCTAGAGAAGTATATGGTCGCACATATGGGTCATGCGTGGTCTGGTGGAACAGGAGAAGGTACGTATACAGATCCAACAGGCATTGACGCGAGTCGTGTTATGTGGACATTTTTTGAGAAAATACATGGTGAATAAATCATGTATTTTTTATTTGTATTAAAATAATCTCTTGTTTCATTAGGCGATGATGAAAAAGAGGTGGTAAGACTAGATTGTTGTTTTCCTGAGCCTCCTTAGAGTGAACCGCTATTTATTTTAGGTAAGGGCTTTTATTTTTGTCCAAGTGTTCATTTGAAAATCACGTATTCCATAGTAGAATATAAGAAGTAAAGGTGGTGGACGGTGTATGGAGATTTTCTTCTTCTTAATACTCGTCGTTCTTGTTCTTTCAATGATAAGTCGATTATATCAAGTGGAAAAAAGGTTGATGCTACGAGACGATTAGTAAAACGTATAGCTGGGAATATGGATATACCTGAGCATCCTGTTGATGAAGAGGTACGTGAATTGTTAAAGAACGATGAAACGGTTCGAGCAGTGAAACGAGCGAGAGAAGAGTTAGGGTTATCCTTAATAGAAGTGAAACAATATGTAGATAGACTGAAAGAATAGTAGGAGGAATGGTTATTTTAAAGTCACGTATGGTTGAAAATGTTATCGGAGCTATTGTCATTATCATTGGGTTATTAGCTATTTTTATTGGAAAAGATCCGTATTTCTATATCATGTATGCTGTATTGGGTGTTTATTTTACAATTCGCACGTTTTTTCCAAATGACAGCAACAAGATGTATCGTATTTTATTTCCTATCATTGCAGTATCGATGTTTTATTTAAGTATTACGAATTTGGTTTAAACAGAAGTTTGTGAGAGGATAGCGGTTGTGTGTATCATGTCAATCGCTATTCTAATGAATTTTTGTTCTGAAAATTTAAACTACTCACTGTTTTATATGCTAAAATAATGGAAACAGATGTTAATGACATAGACAAGCAGGTGAACGATCATGTATGAACAAATCAAAGACATGACAATGAACGATCAAATTGAAGCGGTTACACGAAAGTTGATTGAAATTAATAGCATTAATGGGACTGAAGGAGAAGTTCATGTTGCGGATTTTATTAAGGAAGTGCTTCTTACATTTCCTTATTTTAAAAAGAATCCATCACATGTTTGGGAGCAACTGATTCCGAACGATCCGGTTGGTAGAAAAAATGTGTTTGCGTTTGTGCAGGGATATTCAACTTCGAACAAAACCGTTTTGTATCATGCACATATTGATACGGTAGGGATTGAAGATTATGGTAGCTTGAAGCCTTACGCATTTCATTCGGATCGATTAGAAGCATTCTTTAAGCAATATGAGTTTGATCAAGATGTGAAAAAGGATGCTCATTCTGGAGATTGGTTATTTGGTCGAGGGTCAGTCGATATGCAAAGTGGAATTGCGGTTCACTTAGTAAATATCTTGTACTTCTCAGAGAATCGAGTTCAACTTCCTGGTAACCTTTTATTTATGGCAAACCCAGACGAGGAAAGTCAGCATAAAGGCGTAATTGCGTCGCTTGCAGAATTGAAAAGACTACAAGTTGAAAAACAACTAGACTATATTGTCGCGATTAATACCGATTTTATTACCCCTCTCTATGATGGTGATAAAAAGCGATATATTTATACAGGAGCTGCAGGAAAGTTGTTGCCGAGCTTTTATATTTATGGACGAGAAACTCATGTAGGAGACACGCTATCAGGAATTGACCCGACCTATATTTCATCTGAAATTAATCGACGAATGAACAATAACATTGAGTTAGCCGAAAACATTCCTGGTGAATTGATTTTACCACCGTCTTGTCTTCATCAAAAAGATGAAAAAGATGTTTATAATGTGCAGACAGCTAAAAGAAGCTTTTTGTATTTTAACTACTTTATTTATGAAGCAACTGCCAAAGAAGTAATGGATAAGCTAAAATCAGTTGCGGTGGAAGCATGTAGAGAAGTTGAGGCTACTTTATATTACAATTATCAAGAATTCATTAAGCGAACGGGCTTACCTCCAAAGAATTATTCATGGAATGTAGAAGTGACAAGCTTAGCAGAATTGAAAGAAGAGCTCATACAAAAAGGAATCGATGTTGAGCATGTGATGCAGGAAGTGATCTTAGAAAATAAAGGGCTAGAGGCAAGGCAGTTGTCATTTAAAATGGTCGAGGCACTTCAACAACTCGATCCAGATAAAAAGCCAAGAGTCATTATTTTTTATGCGCCTCCATATTTGCCACATAACTATTTAAATGAACAAAATGAACGTGATTGGAATTTAGCTCGAATTGTAAAAGAGTCAATGGAATCCATGTCTTACGAAACAGGTGAGGAGTTTGAGTTAAAACGATTTTTTCCGTACTTAGCAGATGGAAGCTTTCTATCCATCCATGAAACAGATGAAGAAATTGCGTCACTTGTAGAGAATTTTCCAGAAATGAGTGCGACGTTTCCGTTACCAATCCAAGAAATGAGGGAATTGAATATTCCATCTGTTAATATGGGTGTATATGGAAAAGACGGGCATAAATGGACAGAGCGTGTTTACAAGCCTTATACGTTTAACGTTCTCCCACGCCTTATTCGGTCTACATCAATTGCCATGTTAGCTGATATTGAGGGGCGTACGAGTGAGACTGGATGAGGGTAAAAGAAAAAGGTCGAGTGACTTTCACCCTGAGACAACTGTATTATGGGGTAGGTCAAGTAAAGCGAAAATTAAATACGCTCAATAATTAAATATTTCTCAAGTCACCTATAATGAAATAGAAAAATGGGGAGAAAATAAACTTGAAGAAGGGGTTTTGGGATTTTACAGGTATTTACAACGATAGAACAAGCGAGGGAATTCCAAACTAAACATTCACTTTGAACCAAAATGAATTTATACTTTCTCTTGAAGATGCTTCTCGCTATTGTGATTATAGTAATGATGATATAGGCACTGAACCTGTTTTATGGCTTCCTTGGGCAATATTTGAATACATTAAATAAAAAGCATTGGAGTCTGTTGCTTCTAATGCTTTTTTGTATGTGATTATTACTGTGATTTCATAGGAGAAATCATATGTGAATTGGTAAGTCATGTCCTCCTGTTTGTTGGATCATTTCTGCTATTTTTGTTCCCGTATTTAGTGATTGACCGTTCTCGTTCATACGTCTTTATCATCGATTAGATGGGCGTATGGAAGACCTGTCGTGAACTTGCCTTTCGAGAAGAATTATTTGAGGAAATTGGGAAATGTTTTGTACGAGAAGGAAGTGTAAAAGTGGGGAAAGTAGGTTCTGCACATACATACTTATTTTCTTTTTCAGAAGCAGTAACGTTTACTGAGGAATGGTTAACGATGTACGATAATGGTCTAAAGAAATAAAAAGTAGAAACACTAAACGGAGACAATTATTATGGCTTTACATACTATATAGGGGTATAGTATATTGAGTGTAAGGAGCTGATGTGATGTCAATGAACGAAGATAAGCTGGAATCAGTGGTGGAAGGGGAAGTTTGTTGCTCATCTGATCATGGAAGAAAGAGTCATCATTCAGATAAAGTAAAAAAGAACTTAGTGTCACGTTTGAACAGAGTAGAAGGTCAAATTCGTGGCATTAAAGGAATGATTGAAAAAGATACGTATTGCGATGATGTCATTACACAAATTGCTGCGACGCAATCGGCTTTAAATAGTGTAGCACGCATTTTACTTGAAGGGCACTTAAAAGGGTGTGTTGTTAATCGTCTTCAAGAAGGCGATACGGAAGTATTAGACGAAGTACTCGTCACATTTCAAAAGTTAATGAAAAAGTAAAAGGAGATGGAGTAAATGGAAAACGTAACATTACAAGTAAAAGGAATGTCTTGTGGTCATTGTGTAAAAGTAGTAGAAGGTAGCGTTGGAGAATTAGCAGGTGTAAAGTCAGTCAAAGTAAACTTAGAATCAGGTACAGTTGATATCGTTTTTGATTCAAGTGCTGTAACAGTAGACGCGATTAAAGAGACAATTGATGATCAAGGATACGACGTACAGTAATTTTTTTAACGCTCATTTCATTTAATTTGTAACAAAAAGAATGAGTACACATATTAATATACTATACCAGGGTATAGTTGGAGTGAGAGCGCGCTACCATAAGCGCGTTTGCTTTGCTAAAAAATATACCCCACCATAGTATATCGAAACGAGGAGTGAAGAAAATGAGTCAACAAAAAGAAACAACTCTTCAAATTGCAGGCATGACATGCGCAGCGTGTGCGACTCGAATTGAAAAAGGTCTTAAAAAGATGGACGGTGTAGAGGACGCAACGGTGAACTTGGCGCTCGAAAAGTCAAAAGTCACCTTTGATTCATCAAAAACAAATGTTGAAGCACTGAAGAAAAAGATTGAGACGTTAGGATATGAAGTGATTACAAAGAAAACTGAATTTGATGTAGTAGGTATGACGTGTGCAGCGTGTGCAAACCGGATTGAGAAGCGATTAAATAAGTTAGATGGAGTTCAACATGCGACGGTGAATTTTGCGTTAGAGTCCGCTCAAGTCGAATACAACGAAGCCAATCTTACTGTATCAGATATGAAAGCAGTCATTCAAAAACTTGGTTTTCAATTAGAAGAAAAGCAAGATGAACAAGTCGATCATCGTCAAAAAGAAATTGAAAAGCAAACAGGTAAGTTTTTATTTTCAATCATTTTGTCTATCCCCCTGCTTTGGGCGATGGTGAGTCATTTTGAATTTACATCTTTTATTTGGCTTCCTGATATGTTTATGAATCCTTGGGTACAACTAGCGCTTGCGACACCGGTTCAGTTTGTGATTGGAAGTCAGTTTTATGTAGGAGCATACAAAGCATTACGGAATAAAAGTGCCAATATGGATGTGTTAGTGGCGCTTGGAACGTCGGCTGCTTATTTTTACAGTTTGTATGTCAGTATTCAATCGATTGGATCAGGAGAGCAAATGGTTGAACTGTACTTTGAAACAAGTGCTGTGTTAATTACGCTCATTTTATTAGGAAAGTTATTTGAAGCAAAAGCAAAAGGACGCTCATCGGAAGCGATTAAAAAGTTAATGGGGTTACAAGCGAAAACGGCGATGGTTTTACGAGATGGTGAAGAAAAACAATTACCGATTGAAGAGGTCATCGCTGGTGATATTGTGTATGTAAAACCAGGTGAAAAAGTACCGGTAGATGGTGAAATTGTGGAAGGTCGTTCTGCATTAGATGAATCCATGATTACAGGTGAAAGCATTCCGGTTGATAAAGTAATCGGTGATAAAGTTATTGGTTCAACCATTAATAAAAGTGGCTTTTTAAAAGTAAAAGCAACAAAAGTCGGGAAAGAAACCGCACTTGCTCAAATCATTAAAGTAGTGGAAGAAGCGCAAGGGTCAAAAGCGCCGATTCAACGACTAGCAGACGTCATCTCGGGAATTTTTGTTCCGATTGTTGTTGGGATCGCAATTATTACGTTTCTTGTTTGGTTTTTCATTGTCAGTCCTGGTGAATTTGCAGTGGCATTAGAGAAGTTAATTGCAGTGCTTGTTATAGCGTGTCCTTGTGCTTTAGGGCTAGCAACACCAACCTCGATTATGGCGGGGTCTGGGCGTGCTGCTGAATTTGGTATTTTATTTAAAGGTGGCGAACACCTTGAAACAACACATCAATTAGATACCGTCGTTCTTGATAAAACAGGAACGGTGACAAACGGAAAGCCCGTGTTAACGGATGTTGTCGTAACAAATATGTATAAAGAAAAAGAGCTATTAACGCTTGTTGGAACAGCTGAACGTCAGTCAGAGCATCCACTTGCAGAAGCAATCGTTACAGGTATTAAAGAGAGAGGTATTCAATTAAGCGATTCAGAAGCATTCGAGGTAATTCCTGGTTACGGTATTCAAGCAGAAGTAGAAGGAAAATCCCTTCTTATTGGAACACGTCGCTTAATGGGGAAATATAACGTTGAAGTAAGTTCAATGTTAGACCCAATGAATCGATTAGAAAGCCAAGGGAAAACAGCGATGTTAATCGCAATTAATGGCCAATTAGCAGGTCTGATAGCCGTTGCTGATACGATTAAAGAAACATCGAAAGAAGCGGTGGAGCGCTTAAAAGCGATGGGACTTGAAGTTATCATGATGACCGGCGATAACAAGCAGACTGCAGAAGCCATTGCGAGAGAAGTCGGTATTACGCATGTCCTTGCTGAAGTGTTACCTGAAGGAAAAGCAGAAGAAGTGAAGAAGCTTCAACGTGAAGGTAAGAAAGTGGCGATGGTTGGGGATGGCATTAACGACGCACCCGCACTTGCTACAGCCGATATTGGAATGGCAATTGGAACGGGAACAGATGTGGCAATGGAAGCGGCTGACCTTACATTAATACGCGGAGATTTAAACGGGATAGCAGATGCAATCTTTATGAGTAGAGTGACAATCCGAAACATAAAACAAAACTTATTCTGGGCATTTGCTTACAATACGCTAGGTATTCCAGTAGCGGCATTAGGGTTCTTAGCTCCGTGGCTTGCGGGAGCGGCGATGGCGTTTAGTTCTGTGTCGGTTGTACTAAATGCATTACGATTGCAACGAGTAAAGTTGTAAATGAGGGGGAGTTTGAGTGAGTAAGATCATCTTTATGTGGGGAATGTCAGCCGTATTGTTTTTAGCCATTGTCATTGGAGTGTATACCCTTTACGATAAAACGAACGAAAATAACAACCAGCATGCCCATGAAGTCAATCATGAGAGTACGACTAAAACGAGTCATGAACATAGCAGTAGTGAACACGATAACCACTCAGATCACAATGAAATCGGTGAGAGCGAAGTCACGACCAATATGACATATAACGCTAACGACGCCATGATTACAATCGATGTAAAAGATCAGGATGGTCATGCACCTGAACTAGTGTTATCACATGAAAAAAGGATGCATCTCATTGTCGTGAGTCAGGACTTAAGTCATTTTTATCATTTACATCCAGAAGAAAAAGGAGATGGAATCTACAACAAAGAATTCCATTTACCAAATGGAGCGTATAAAGTATTTGTTGATATGAAACCTAAACAACTTGCTTATCACGTGAATCCTATTGAATTACATGTAGGAGAGAACCATCATAATCACGAAAGCAACAACTTAACACCTGATGAAACACGAAAGAAAACCATTGACGGGAAAAAAGTAAAATTAACAACAACGCCTCTACAAGCTGGTAAATCAGTGATGTTAACGTTTGATACAAGAGGCCATAAACCTGAACCGTATTTAGGAGCGCTCGGTCACGTCGTGATTTTAGATGAAAAAGGAGAACGATTTTTACATGTTCACCCAACATCAGACAATCAAACGATATTTGAAACGACGTTCGCACAACCAGGTACGTATAAAATATGGGGTGAGTTTAAATTTGAAGGAAACATTCATACGTACCCATTCGTTGTAGAAGTAAAATGATGAAGGAGAATCAGAGTGAGAGGCTCTGGTTCTTTTTTTGTTGTTTAATGAACTAGCACCTTTCATTTATCTCTCCATAAACTGTTACAAAATGCTATTTCGTTACGAGTAAATGTAAGGCAAGTGATGCGATGAAACATGCCATTTCTCAGCGGAAAGTTTATGGAAACAGAGAAAGGAGAGAGAGATGTGCCTATTGGAAGTACGCTTGTTTATAATAGACAAACAGATCCATTGTTTGTGTCGATGACCTCTTCTCTTACAAGTCCAACGACGGTCGTTTCTGCTGCTGAAACAGCCGCATTTCAAGGACGGTTCTTTGAAAGTTCAACAGGGTCTCAATCAGTGGCAGCTAACGGATTCTTAGTCGTGCAGTATACAATTCCAGCCAACTCTAATCGAACCGTATATATTCAACGTGTATCCGGAGGAGCAACTACGAATACAACCATTGATATTTTATTTAATGCGACGTTTGCTGCTGCTGGAACAACGATTACACCTGTAAACTCTAATTTAGCAAGCGCCATTACGAGCGTGGTAACTGGGAAATATTTATCACAAGCAACCGACCCTACAACAGGTGGTACTCGTGTAAACTCAATTATCCAAACAGGAGGGCCGGTTGTTATTGACTATAGTGGACGAATTATCATTCCTAGTACAACGACTGATCGAACATTTTATATTCGCTTGGCTAACAACACCAATCAAACGAATATCTTATCTGTCAATGTTAGCTGGTGGGAATTAGTTTCTTAATGAAAAGAATGAAATTAGATTGATAATCTCATTCTTTTTTGTCGTTTAAAGAGACGCTCTCTATTCTGTAAAATGAAGCTACACTCATAAAATGAATGAGCATAATCCTTGTCTCGCGTCATACGATGATTATATAAGACTAGACAGAGAAGGGGATGACTATGTGTCGATTGGAGGAAGTACGTTAGTTTATAACAATCAGCGAGATCCGTTGTTTGTCTCAATGAATTCAACTGTAACTAGTCCTACTGTCGTGACACCTGTCGCTCAAATGGCAGCAATGGAAGGGAATTTTTATTCCGTTACGACCGGTCGTGAAAGCGTAGCGGCTAATGGTTTTCTCAGTATACAATTGACCATGCCAGCGAATTCAAATCGAACCATTTACGTGCAAACTGTATTTGGAGGAGCCACAACAAATACGACGGTGGATCTTTTATTTAACGCGACATTTGCAGCAGCGGGTACTGCGATTACACCTGTAAATACGAATTCAGGAAGTACAAATACAAGTGCTATAGTAGGTAAATATATTTCGCAAGCGACCGACCCTACTACTGGTGGGACGTTGTTTAGCTCGATTATTCAAACGGGTGGGACAGTTACCGAAATATACGATGGAGCAGTTGTTGTCCCTAGTACGACAAGTGATCGAACACTCTATACGAGATTGACAAACAATACGAATCAAGTAAATATACTTGCAATTACGATTACTTACTGGGAGTTAATTTCTCAATGAGGTGAAAAAATGGATAATCGAATTTGTAATGATTCAGTGAAAAAAGTAATTGAAGAAAAGAATATTCGGAGTAATTGTCCGATGTGCAGTCATAAAGGGTGGATTTTAGCGGATGAGCTTGTGTTGCAAAAGGTGAACGGAGCAGCGGGTGATGACATTCATTTTCCGACAATTATGCTCATTTGCAATCAGTGTGGATTTGTTAGTCATCATTCTGTTGGAGTACTGAAGTTGTTTTCACTATTAAAATGATTGTACTAAAAGCACGCCTCATTGAATGATGTATTCGTTCAATGAGGCGTGCTTTTATTTTTAATACATTTGAGCTTGCAAATAAATCGTGGCTGAAGCAGGGGGATGACATGCGCTTAATCGCAAACGCACAAACTTTGTAAAGCGCTGTGGGACAATTAATTCAACAGCATCGGGATAAATGCGGTAAGTGGGACCTTCTGTATAAAAGTCACGGTTATTAGGGCTTAGTTGTAACACGACGTCAATCGGTTCACACGAATGATTGACTACCGCTAATGTATAGGTTTGGAATTCTGAGACGTTATAAGAGCAACTTTCTTTTGGTTTTCTTGTTAGGTGGATAGTTGTTTTTTCATTTACAAACTGTACAGCACTTATTTTCAGTCGTTTGAATTTATTCACTTGGAGAGGAACTTTCTCTCCAGACTCTGTTTCGGCGTGTAACAAGGGCACACGTGTTAACTTTATCCAATCATATTTCTTTTGATTACTAACAGGCAGTGCATCTGATGGGTTTTTTCGAGTGGAGCTTAAGGTCGGAATCGTGGTTAGTAAAGGCTTCGAGGGCTTTGTTTGGTCATCGCGCTTCAAAGTTGGTCACCTCCCTTTTTAATGAATTGTTACTTCGAGCCAATCATATTGAGGCGTTAATTCTTTTTGTAAGCATTGAGTATATAAAGAGAGTGAGCTTAATCGAGTTGGGTGCATTTTCTGTAGCTGATAAAATTGCTGGCGTGCCTGTTGCTTTTCCTGTTGGACGCCACGTATCCATAGTTGAAGTACTTGCTGTTCATATGTTGCATCCTTTGTGGCTTTTAATTGTTGTAAAAAAGAGAGTGGTGCATCATAGAGACTCGGATATAAATGAGTCATTGAACCGATTGATTGATCAACAAACGACCATTGATTTAGTAGTGAGAAGAAATCGTTTCGCTTGATTCCAAGGAAGTCTGTATCTTTCTTTGTTACTTTTTCATTAGCTAGGCACTTTTTCATAAGGATGGCTCGCTTTTCATGTTCGATCCGCTTTAGTAGGTAAAGTGCTCTTGGATAATCCCCGTTTTGTACATGAAGCACACTGTGTAAAAAGGGAGTGATCCTGCCTAGGTGTGGAATCGCTGATAAGAAGAGAAGCCCTTGTTCATGTTTATGCCAGAGAGCTAGTTCATATAAAAGAATTTTTGCATGATTGTCGGTTAGCACTTTAAATCGTTTTGTGAAGGCTTCAAGCCAGCCGTTTGCTTGAGGCCATAAAAGTAAACTAATTCGTAGCCAGTTTAAAAGCGCGGAAGTGTTCTCATTATTGAACGCGAAAGAACGGAAAAAACATTCTTCAGCTTCTTGAAACTGAAGAAGTCGCGTATATGCAATTCCTTGTAGAAAGAACGTTTGAAATGTCCCAGTTCCAGCATATAAAGAAGGATAAGGATGGATAGTACACATGTTTATGCAGTCTTGAAAAGCGTTACTTGCTTGTTGAAACTGTTGATTTTCTAAGTAAATAAAGCCTTGCAACTCAAGTAAGTCAGGAGAAGCTATTTTTTGATCATGTTCTAGAGAGAGAAGAAGTGTAAGTACTTCTTTATGACGCTTTACCTCATATAGGCTATAGCTATATTTGTACAAGAAATCAAGATAAAAGCCATCTGTTTTTAATATAGATAGGTGACAACGTTCATACCATGTAAGTGCTTCATCATAGTTCTCTTGCTGAAAATATTCCGTTCCAATCGCATAAAGCGTATATGAGTCAGTAGGGTTTAAGTCATATTGCTTCATGAGTAACGACATATTTCTCTGATGTTTTTCATAAGAAGCCGCATCGTCTACATAACCGAAATGATGAATAAGTAACGATGTGAATAATAGCTCATTGTCTAGAAAGTGTTTCGTAATGGATGTGATGACTTGTTCATGGATATAACCATTAAACTGAATTCGTTCATCTCGTCGGAAGAGGCGGCACGTATAATCTGTCGTGTAGCTCTGTTTATTCAGAGATGGACCGATGTAATTACGAATGTTGACATAATAGCCAACTGCTTCTCCTTGAAGGAGAGAGGACAGGTCTTTGTTGTTCATGGAATCCCATGTTTCATCTGCATCTA
The DNA here is from genome assembly GCF_003184905.1 of Bacillus sp. CGMCC 1.16541. GTDB lineage: Bacteria > Bacillota > Bacilli > Bacillales > Bacillaceae_H > Priestia. The sequence goes on along the minus strand of NZ_QFRU01000008.1, from coordinate 166,417 downwards.
GTACGAGTATCCAAGGCTGTGTACACTTTGACAGTGCTAGATTACGAGCTGCACTAAAGTCATGTTCCCACGCTACTTTAAATACCTGTGCGCCGAATGATTTTGCGATTGAAACCGTATTGTCTGTTGATCCTGTGTCAACAATGACGATTTCTTCAACAATGGATTGCACGGAAGAAAGACAACGTGCTAAATGTCGTTCTTCATTTCTCACAATCATACAGAGTGAAAGGTTATACGCACTATTCATTATAAATAAGTAACGGAAGGTGATAGGAAATAGAACATATAGCTGGATCAGTTGCGCCTTTTAATAAGTAATTTGCTCGCTGGACGAGATGTAATGCAAATTGAGGTGCGTGCTCATTGTCTTTGTACAGTAGCATGTTATACCTCCACAGTTTTAATAATTTAGCTTGCTCATCAGCAGAGCTCAGTAAGAATAAAAGAGGTAGTGTTTCATAGTCTTCTTTTGATAAGGTAGCTTGATCTGGGAAGTTTCCTGTATATAAGAAATGTTGAAAGTGCTGTGAAAGGTTGCGCCTTTTAAACAACTGTTCTTTCGGAGAGCCTTCATTTATGCAAATTTCAAAGAGCTGTGGAATGGCTTCCTTTAGCTGATGTTCTTTCACGATGGATTGGACGAACTGAAAGTGCCCACCTAACATTAACATATGAAGAAAGGTCTTCGTTTGTTCATTCTCCTTCCATATTTGTAAGTTGCGTAAAAAGGGTTGCCAGTTGTCTAATTGATAAGTTTTACAAAGGCGAATGTAACGAAAAAAGGCGTGTGGATAAGTAGGGTGATGTAAGAGTAGTATCTCGTACCACTGTTTTGCTTTATAAACGTTTCCGTCATGTTCTTCAAGAACAGCTAGGTGAAAAGGAATATGTGCGGTTTGGTTTGCAGCATCAATCGAGTAATAAGACGGGACACTTGTAATAACGTAACCTTTTGTAAACACTTCTTTTGCTTCAGTTATGTGGCCTAATAAAATGGCACATTTTCCCCATAAAAAATATAAGTCAATGTAGTCAGGAAACTTGCAAATCTCTGCTCTGCATGTTTCAATGGCTTCTGTCACGTTTCCTAGCATGACAAGGCAGAAAACTTCTTTTTTTATGACAAGGTGTCCAAACGCCATCGTTTCGATTTGACATAGTTGCTTTGCTTTTCGTAGAAGATGAAGGGCTGGTTCGTATTTATGAATGCGAATATATTCACCCGCTAAATTATAATAATGAAACGGATTGCTATCATCTTCTTCCACGGCTTTTTTCAATAACGTCATATTTCGCTTTGACTTCTCTTTTTCTTGTACAACTTCGTCTAAGTATCCGTAATGTAAAATGCGAATATCTGTGAACGCGTAGGAGGGATTCTCATAAGTGCGCGAAATACTAAAACCGATTTGTTCATGCACACGCCCTTCAAATTGAATATGTGGATGACGTTTAAAAAGTCGCAAGACAGGACTGATGTCACGATTTTGTTCAGTTTCTATTTTCCCTACATAGTTATGAATTTTTAAGAAAATGGCCTCATCGTTTGTTGTATCAACAACGTTTCGTAGAGTTAGTTGATCGTCAGGGTGAAGTTCCTCATCAGCATCTAAAAACAATACATAATCTCCTGTAGCAGCACATAGTCCTATGTTTCTAGCTTCCGCAAAATCATGATTCCACTGGTGATGAAGAACTAACGCACCAAACTGTTCGGCAATTGCAATCGTTTTATCAGTTGAACCTGTATCCACAACAATCAGTTCATCAGCAATTGAGGCAACACTTTGCAAGCAGCGTGGCAGGTGCTTCTCTTCATTTTTACAAATCATACAAAAGGAAAGGCGTCGCTTCATTTTTCACCATTCCTCCTTTGTTTAACTGTCCATGCAGCTGATGACAAGGACAATTCAATTCGATGTAAGCTTTTTTCCGTATCGTGTAGGTGAAGTTGTAGCCGTTCATTTGGCCGTTCTTCTAATAGACGAACTAGCCACTGCTTTGCTTCCTTTAAGTAGCAAGCAGATAAAAGAAGACGAAGCGAATCTGTTAACGCTGATTCATCTACAGATTCGAGTAGTGAAATGGCTTCTTCTAAGTGATTTTTATGATAAAGAATTTCGCCTAAATAAGTGGCAACCTCCGTTGACAGAGACTGTTGTTCAAGCAAGGAAATGAAGTAATCCGCAGCTCGATTTAAATATCCATGCTTAAATAGTTGTTTTCCATAGAATAGAAGTGCATCTGTTGAAGAATGAATAGATGCAAAATAATTGATGAGCTCAGGATAATGAAGCGATAGCGCACGATCAATTAGTTGACATGCCTCTTCATTTAACTTTTTCTCGTAAATAACTTCGTATAACTGTGGAAATGTAGTGTGAAGGTGTCGCTTTAGAAATTGTGGTAAACGTACACCTTCTATTAAAAAAGCGAGACAATGGTCTCTTATAATCGGTAACTGTTCAGCTTCAGGTAAGTCTCTTAGAAGAGATTTTTGTATCGTAATCGCGTCAGATAATAGCCGTTCATTCATATAAACTTCATTTTGTAAGGATGCCGTTAACTGTTTTTCGTTGATCATTTCTATAAAAGGTTTAGTAAGCTGATAGACTCCAATATGGAACAAAGCGTGAACAATTAGTAAGGGCTGTCCATGATGATGGGTCATAACATCTTCAAAGTAACCTTTGATTTGGTGGACAGGTATGTCAAGTGCATGTAAACATTCCGCCGTGCGTAAGTAAGCTTCACGATCATTAGGGCGTAAGGATATAACGGGTAAAAAGTGAAGTAACGCGTCTTTAAACCGCTTTGTTTGTTGAAAGCAGCGGCCTATTTTATAGTAAGCTCCAAAGCTATTTGTACCTTCATTCGTCATATATTGATTGTTTACGTTTTGTTTTGTGGCAGTTAAATAAGCATTTGCTGCTTGCTCATAGTAATGCTGTTTCATATAAGCTTCTCCAAGTAGATAATAAAGATCTGCATAATCTTTATATCGATCAAGAGAAGTAAGTAGCCAATCTTGTGCTTCTTTGTATCTTTTTAATACTAGTAAGATCACAGCTTTTAAATAGGTAGCAGATGATAAATAAGATGCTGCTTCTTTTTCAAGTTGAAAGCAGGTAATAAGGTGTTCAAGTGCTTGTTCATGTTCATTCATACGTACGTATTCAACTGCAATATTGTAATGATGAAAAGGGTATTGTTGTTCAGATAACTCTTTTTTTAATAAAGATAAGTTGCGTAACGACTTTTGATGAGTAAGCACTTCAGATTGTAAATAACCAGTATGATGAATTTCAAGAGGAATCTCAAGAACTTCTACTTTATGATGCTGTTGAAGAATTGATGGTAAAATTTGCTCGTGAATACGTCCAGAGAATGAATAAAGCTCGTTATTTTTAAATAATCGTAAAGCTCGCTGTTGGTTAGAATGAAGAAAGTCATCAGATAAAAAGTTCTTCACGGTGATCCAACCTGCTTCACATGTTGAGACAAGCATTTCACGCAGTGGAGGTTCTTGATTAGCAAGGTATTCATCAGCGTCAATGGTTAAAATCCATTCGCTTGAAGAATGAGATTTTGCTACATTACGTGCTTCACTAAAGCTATCATTCCAATTGGTTTGAATGAGCTTAACGTGATACTTTTTTAAGAGTTCTAGAGTTTGATCGGTTGACCCTGTGTCAACAATTACAATCTCATCGACTACTTTTTGAATGCTATTAAGGCAGCGCTCAATGGTACGCTCGGCATTGCGGACAATAATATTTGCACTAATCGTTGGTGAGGCCACTTCTAACACCTCCTTATTTTTATGTAATATGAAAAGGAGGCACTGTCCTAGTACCTCCTCTTGTTCTTTTAAGGTGAATTATCCTTGGGCGTTGAAGTAAACATCAATCGTTGCGACTGTACCGGCATTCGTTAGTTTATAAGAAACGCGCGTATATTTCATGAATCTTTTTGGAATAATGGCTTCAACTGTTTGCCCGATGTTTGTGACGGTTGTATCAACAAACCAATCCGTAGAGTTTGGACTAATTTCGATAATGATGTCAACAGAAGCAGCAGCAGTGTTATTTTTAACGAAGTAAGAGTATGTGTCAAATAGCTCTGTATCTCGACGAAGGTTGGCAAGTGGAGTATAGGCTGTTGTAACAGGTACGTTTAAAACAGAGCTCTCAACAAAGTTTTGTTGTGAAATAGAGACGACAGTTGTTAAAGAGCCTGATGCAATATTGACAGTCCCACCTAAAAGAGTGGTGATGGTTCCACCGAGTAAAGTGTTTAATGTCCCACCAAGCTGAGTCGTAAGTGTGCCACCAAGTAAGGTGTTCAACGTCCCGCCAAGAAGTGTATCCAATGTTCCACCTTCAAGCGTTTCAACAACGTTTAGAGTTCCGCCTTCGATAGTGGTAATCGTGCCACCACCCAATGTGCCAACACTACTGATCGTCCCGCCTAAAAGGGTAGTAATTGTCCCACCGAGTAGGGTGTTAAGAGTCCCACCAAGCTGAGTCGTAAGTGTGCCACCAAGTAAGGTGTTCAACGTCCCGCCAAGAAGTGTATCCAATGTTCCACCTTCAAGCGTTTCAACAACGTTTAGAGTTCCGCCTTCGATAGTGGTAATCGTGCCACCACCCAATGTGCCAACACTACTGATCGTCCCGCCTAAAAGGGTAGTAATTGTCCCACCGAGTAGGGTGTTAAGAGTCCCACCAAGCTGAGTCGTAAGTGTGCCACCAAGTAAGGTGTTCAACGTCCCGCCAAGAAGTGTATCCAATGTTCCACCTTCAAGCGTTTCAACAACGTTTAGAGTTCCGCCTTCGATAGTGGTAATCGTGCCACCACCCAATGTGCCAACACTACTGATCGTCCCGCCTAAAAGGGTAGTAATTGTCCCACCGAGTAGGGTGTTAAGAGTCCCACCAAGCTGAGTCGTAAGTGTGCCACCAAGTAAGGTGTTCAACGTCCCGCCAAGAAGTGTATCCAATGTTCCACCTTCAAGCGTTTCAACAACGTTTAGAGTTCCGCCTTCGATAGTGGTAATCGTGCCACCACCCAATGTGCCAACACTACTGATCGTCCCGCCTAAAAGGGTGGTAATGGTCCCACCGAGTAGGGTGTTAAGAGTCCCCCCAAGCTGAGTCGTAAGTGTGCCACCAAGTAAGGTATTCAACGTCCCGCCAAGCTGAGTCGTAAGTGTTCCGCCAAGTAACGTGTTCAACGTCCCGCCAAGAAGCGTATCTAATGTTCCGCCTTCAAGCGTTTCAACAACGTTTAGAGTTCCGCCTTCGATAGTGGTAATCGTGCCACCACCCAATGTGCCAACACTACTGATCGTCCCGCCTAAAAGGGTGGTAATGGTCCCACCGAGTAGGGTGTTAAGAGTCCCCCCAAGCTGAGTCGTAAGTGTGCCACCAAGTAAGGTGTTCAACGTCCCGCCAAGCTGAGTCGTAAGTGTGCCACCAAGTAAGGTGTTCAACGTCCCGCCAAGAAGTGTATCTAATGTTCCACCTTCGATAGTGGTAATCGTGCCACCACCTAGAGTTCCAACACTACTGATCGTCCCGCCTAAAAGGGTAGTAATCGTCCCGCCGAGTAAGGTGTTAAGAGTCCCACCAAGCTGAGTCGTAAGTGTGCCACCAAGTAAGGTGTTCAACGTCCCGCCAAGAAGTGTATCCAATGTTCCACCTTCAAGCGTTTCAACAACGTTTAGAGTTCCGCCTTCGATAGTGGTAATCGTGCCACCACCCAATGTGCCAACACTACTGATCGTCCCGCCTAAAAGGGTGGTAATTGTCCCACCGAGTAGGGTGTTAAGAGTCCCACCAAGCTGAGTCGTAAGTGTGCCACCAAGTAAGGTGTTCAACGTCCCGCCAAGCTGAGTCGTAAGTGTGCCACCAAGTAAGGTGTTCAACGTCCCGCCAAGAAGTGTATCTAATGTTCCACCTTCGATAGTGGTAATCGTGCCACCACCTAGAGTTCCAACACTACTGATCGTCCCGCCTAAAAGGGTAGTAATCGTCCCGCCGAGTAAGGTGTTAAGAGTTCCACCAAGCTGAGTCGTAAGTGTGCCACCAAGTAAGGTGTTCAACGTCCCGCCAAGAAGTGTATCCAGAGTCCCACCTTCAAGAGTGGCTACGGAATCGATAGACCCTATATTTAAACGACCGAGTGTATCGACTGAAACAGCTCTTGCTGTGCCTGTATTATCTAATCCGAAAATAAGCGTACGCAAATCATTAGGATCTAGGTTAAAGGTTGCGAAGTTAGGCATGTTCTGATGATTCCTTTCTATCTAATCTGTATAATGCTGATACTGCTCATGATATGAGGGGACAACCTGTTTTGCTATCGCGTTTATGAAAAGAAAGATTATTTAATTCATCCGCTCATATATTTAGTGAAAAGAAGGAAGTAGAGGGAGATGAAGATGTAGTGAAGAAGCCGATACTTGCATGCATGATGAGAGTGAAAAACGAGGAGAAATGGCTTGAGCAATCATTGAGTGTAACGAGTCAAATTGTTGATCACATTGTCATTTTAGACGACGGTTCAACGGATCGAACGAAAGAAATTTGCCAATCATTTGAGAAAGTAACATACTATTATCAAGATAAACCGTTAGATGAGTCGCGTGATCGAGACCAATTATTAAAGTGGACACTCGCATTAAAACCAGACTGGATTTTATGTTTAGATGGAGATGAAGTGATTGAAAAGACGGCGGGAGATCGAATTTTACATGAAATTTCAGCAATCGATCCTCAAAACCCTCAATATACAAGTTTCATTTTGCACATTTTGTACTTTTGGAATGGAGAGAACACCTACAGAACGGAAAATAGCTTGTATGCTCATTTTTGGGAGAATCGTCTTTTTACAACATGGGGGCAAAATGTTGAGCAACTAGCCATTTTTAAAACTGATCATGGAGGGAACTTCCACTGTGGAAGTATACCCGGAAATATTACTGGGAAATCAAAAATGATTGATGTGAAAATTAAGCATTTTGGTTATGTAGATGCACCTTTACGAGAAAAGAAAAAAGCGTTTTATACCAATCACGATCCAATTCAAGCTGAAAAAGGTTACTATGACCATTTAACAGATGAAACAACGATGGAGCTGTCTATGTGGTCAGAAAGGTCTATTCATTCTTTTACTTCTTTTCCGAAACCACAAAGTTATTTTAATCACATGAGAAAAGAGATTATTGATCAAATTCCGTTAGAAAGTGAAATGATTTTAGATGTAGGGTGTGCAGCCGGAGGAATCGGAAAATATGTAAAAGTGAAAAATCCATCCTGTAAGGTGTATGGAATTGAAGTTGATGAATTAGCTGTCATAAATGCCAAGCAATATTATGATGAAGTGTTTGTGATGAATCTAGATCATTTAGAAGACTTGCCTATCCCTCACTATTCATTTGATGTGATTATTTGTGCGGATGTATTAGAACATTTATACAACCCTTACCGAGTGCTTGCAATCTTATCTAAATATTTAAAAGAAGGTGGCACCCTTATCACAAGCATTCCGAATATTCGCCACATCTCCACGGTAAATGAGTTATTGAGAGGGAACTGGGCATACGAATATGCTGGCATTCTTGATAACACACATATTCGTTTCTTTACATTAAAAGAAATGCAAAAGATGCTGTTTGATGCTGGCTACATACAACGACATGTAACAGCTAATAAAGATCCAAACTTTTTAATTAGCAATAAAGATGGTCATTCACTCATCAATCTAGATACGCCGGATTTTACGTTAAAAAATTTAAGTGAACAAGATATTTTAGAGTACGAAAGTGTACAGTTTATTTTATCTTGTCAAAAACGACCAATTTGTCAAACGAATAAAAAAACGTCCATTATTCTTATTACGTATAACCAATTGAACTATACAAAGCTATGTATGCAATCGATTCTTCAATTTACAAGTGAAGAGATTGAATTAATTGTTGTAGATAACGGATCTACAGATGGGACAATTGACTATTTGTACACACTTCCGTACGTAACTGTTGTTGAAAATAAAGAAAACAAAGGATTTGCATATGCTTGTAATCAAGGATTAGAGGTATCGACTGGAGAGTATGTTCTGTTGTTAAATAACGATACGTTTGTAACAGAAGCGTGGTTAACGGAGCTTCTTTATATTGCAGAGTCGAATTCAACAATTGGGTTAGTCGGACCAGTGACAAATTATGCAGGAAGTACACAATGCCTACCAAATGTGAATTTACAATCCAAAGAGGAAATTGCAAATTACGGAAAAGTAAACGCGATGAATCACTGGAATCGTTCAGAAGAAGCGACACTATTGTCTGGATTCTGTATGCTTATTAAGCAAGAAGTGATTCAGAAAATCGGCGGCTTTGATACACGTTTTGGGATTGGGAACTTTGAAGATGATGATTATTGTTTACGTGCACGTTTAGCTGGATTTACATGTCACGTTGCACGAGGATCGTATGTACATCATTTTGGGCATATGACGTTTAAAAATGAAAAGATTGAATACGATAAAGTCTTTTATGAAAATTGGACGAAATTCAAACAAAAATGGCAGCTACCTGAAGCGGTGCAAGTGAATCAAAAACTACAAATTAAAGAACTGTTAACGAATAACTATTCGCTTCAAGACTTGTTTGTTCCTTATAGAAATCCACTTGTGACAGTTGTTGTAACAGTGACAGAAGGAGAAGAAGCGTTATTACAAGAAACAGTTCAATCATTGAGCAAGCAAGTGTATCAAAGGGTAGAAGTAGTTGTGATTAATAAATCAAATACGTTGAAAGGGATTGAACGATGCTTAGATAAAATTCCGTATCCAACAAAGATGATTTCAATTGGAAACGAAAGCATTTGGAAGGGATTGAAAGCAGCTTACTTTTTAGCCAATGGGGACTTCGTAACTTATTTAATAGAAGGAGATGTTTTGTACTCTAATCACCTTCAAAATCTCATAACAAAGATGACAACTAATAAAGATGTGAAAGTAGCTTATACAGAAGCCTATTTATCTGATGAAAAAGCTACTGTTCCACCATTATTTTGTTTTATGCATGAGATAAATTGTGTAGAGAACTTAACGCAACGAGACACTGAGTATGCTACTAACTCTTATGTACCACTATTAAAACATTTACTTGAAAATTATGAAGTTAAAAAGATAGCGAAAATTACAGGAGAAGCAGGCTCTTATCCAATGCTTTCTTCTCATTAACTACAGACAAGAGAGCTAAACCAAGAGTCCATCACACCCCTTTGCCCACGATAGATAGAGAGGCAAGGGGTGTTGTTTGTATACCGTCTATCTTCTGAGCACGCTTATATATGAGACAGCGTGAAGAGTTTGGCTCAATGAGGAAAGGGCCTTTTTATTTTCAATTTTGTATAAAGTCCTTTTTGTTATCAAATCATGTAAAAGGTGTTTACTTTCCACTTGATTTATAATACTATTATTTGTATTAATACCAAAAATAAAATTAATGATAAAAAGGAGAAACTGAATGGATGAATTAAAAAAGATGGAAGTCCTGTTGCATCCTGTTCGAATGCGTATCGTTCAATTTTTACTTGATGGCAAAGAGCGATCTCCTCAAGAGTTGTCGGAGTTGATTAAAGACACTCCACGTACGAGCATTTATCGTCAAATCGGTATTTTACATGAAGCTGAAATGATTAAAGTCGTCAGAGAGCAGCCAGTAAGAGGAACGGTTGAAAAGTTTTATCAACTTGATATGGCTTCCATGAACGTATCGCCTGAGGAATTTCAATCGTACGGAAAAGAAGAGCACCTTCATTTGTTTTTTACTTTTCTTTTTACATTGTACAAAGATTTTCATGCATATTTAGAACGTGAGAACGTATCTTTAGAAAAAGATGGTGTTGGTTATCGTCAAGTGATGTTGCAACTGAATGACGAAGAGATGCAGCAATTAGGAATGGAGTTAAGCGAAGTGGTCATGAACTATATGACAAAACAGCCTTCACCTGATGCAAAAGGAAGAGCATTTACGACTATCGTAATGCCGAAATGAGGCATGCTCTTTTTTTGAATTAATGGTACCAAAAAATGAATTAATACAAAAAGTGAAACTAGGGGGAGTCAGATGAAAACAGATGTAAAGAAAGCACTTATGTTTAGTGTGTTTGGGTTACTTGGTGGATTCTTTTTAACATTCGCACAGCTAGAGACGTTAAAAGAAGTTGTTCCTAAAGGGCAAGAGAACCTTGTGGTACTTGCTAGTACGATTCAAGTCGGTGTCATCACGTTTGTTTTAAGCTTAATTGGCTTAAAGTTGATGAAAAGAACAGATTTGATGCTACGTAAAAGTGAGAATGAACAAAAAGGATTTGCATTAGCGGTAGCGTTAGGTGTGCTAATTGGACTTATTATTATAGGTAGTGATTATTTTATTTTTCGTTCGTTTCTTCCGCAACTGACAGAAAATGAACCTGCTTTTTCATTTATCGGTCTGTTGATGGGGATATTTTACGGCGGTGTTGTGGAAGAAGTAATGCTGCGTTTGTTTTTAATGACGCTTGTTATCTACATTGTCGTGAAAGTGAAAAAACAAACAAATATTCAGAGCGGTTATTATTGGTTTGCCATTCTTTTTACAAGTATTTTATTTGGAATTGGTCACTTTGGAGCAAATGTAGCTATTTTTGGCGAACTGACAACCGTTGTAATTGTTCGGGCTTTATTACTAAATGGAGTGGGCGGAATCGCATTTGGTTATTTGTATTGGAAACATGGTTTGCAGTACGCGATTATCGCCCATGCAATGACACATATATCGATGCAACTCATCTTCATACCATTATTTTACTAAAAAAGTAGAAGTGATTGATGAGTGTAAGCTACTGACAAATGTCGGTAGCTTTTTTATGTAAATTTTTAGTGAAGTTATCATTAAATACTAAAAATAGGAAAAGGTAAGAATAACAAAAATCAGGTAGGAGGTATGTCATTTGGATGGTTTTAAAATTCATCGTAAACGTGAAAAAAAGAAACAAAATAGTGACCAACAAACCGAACAAAAGACAAATAGCCAAACAGATGCGCTAACTCCTGAAGATCGTCAGCTAGATGAATTTCTTCAACTATGTAAAAAGTCAGCTGATTTTGTATCGTTTCGGTATTCGGAAGAAAGTGGTTACTACATTCATTATTATAAAAGTATGGTTGATCCAGATGTTTTACACAGATATATCTTGCCTTACGTGAACGGTGAAAAACGAGTAGGTACGTTATTTGGTTTACAATGTGTATTGCCTATTGATGGTACTCAAGTTGTGAAGGACGTTGAGAAAATAAGTGAAGCCGTTATGTCAGGCGCTGTTCTAATTCAAACGAAAGGGAATTTAAAAGAGGTACTTACAGTTCCGGCTGTATCCATTGAAAAGCGAGCAGTTTCATTACCTGAAGTTGAATATAGCGTAGTAGGGCCAAAAGAGGCATTTGTAGAATCAATCGATGCGAACTTAAACCTTGTGCGAAAAAGGCTTCCAGTTCCCGAGTTAATTGTCCAAGAATTAAAGGTGGGAAGATTAACAAAAACACGTGTAGCCATTGTGTATATGGATAAAATTGCGAACGAAGAAAATGTAAATACAGTAATGCAACGCATTGAAGATTTTGACTACGATAAAGTCATTGATAGTTCGATACTAGCACAGCTTATTTCCGATAATAGTAGTTCGCCATTTCCACAAATGATTGATACGGAGCGTCCTGATCGTGTAGTAGGTGTTTTAACCGAAGGAAAGATTGCTCTTATTGTCGATGGTTCTCCGCACGTATTAACAGGTCCAACACCGTTAGAAGAATTTTTCTCTGCTTTTGAAGATTACTATTTACCATGGCATTTTGCGTCTGCTTTTCGTCTTATTCGTTTATTTGCCGTTTTCTTCTCGGTGATTTCAACTCCGCTTTATGTTGCAGTATTGACGTACCATTATGAAATGATTCCACAAAACTTATTAAGTCCACTTATTGCTTCACGTAGTGGGATTCCGTTTCCTCCTATTATTGAAGCGTGTATTTTAGAATTAACGATTGAATTATTAAGAGAGGCAGGAGCACGATTACCGACAAAGATTGGTCAGACAATTGGTATCGTGGGTGGTATCGTAATTGGAACAGCAGCGGTTCAAGCTGGTTTGACGAGTAACGTATTACTTATTCTTGTAGCCCTTGCAGCCCTTGCATCATTTACAACTCCTGTTTATCAAATGGGTAACGTCATTCGTTTAATTCGCTTTCCGTTTTTATTGTTTGCACAATTGTGGGGATTAGTGGGTGTGACATTTTGTTTTGCGTTATTTATTGGACATATTTTAAAACTAACGTCGCTAGGGCGTCCGTATATTGCACCGGTGTATCCACTGCGACTTGTTGACTTAAAAGATTCTCTATTTAGATTGCCGAATTACTTGCAAAAAAACCGACCAACTCAATTAAGGTCGGACGTTTCTAAACGTTTTAATCTTAAGTCTCACAAATGGAGAGATCATGACATCGAAGATTAAAAAGGAGGGCTGTTCATGTATCCACTACCAAAAAAAGATCGTCAAATTTCTCCGTATTTAGTGTTTTATTTAATTCACACGATGCAAGTCGGAGTTGGGATTTTAGGATTTGAACGTTATATCGCAAAATCAGCTGGACATAGTGCATGGATGGCCGTTATCACGTCAGGATTATCCATTCTCATTTTAATCTGGATTTCTTATCGGATTTTAAATAAAGGAAATAACGATATCGTCGCTATTCAACATGATTTATTTGGAAAGTGGATTGGCGGAACGCTTAGCTTTATATTTGTGATCTATTATACAGCGCTCGTCCTCGTTATTTTGCGAACGTACGTTGAAGTTATTAATGTGTGGGTATTTTCAGATGTGTATGCGTGGGTGTTTATTGTCCTCATTGTCCTTATTGCTTATTACTATACCGTTGGAGGATTTAGAGTTGTCACAGGAATTAGTTTTTTAGGTGTCATTTATGGGTTCCCACTTTTGTTAGTGAAATATTTTCCCATCAAAGAAGGAAACGTAGGTAACTTACTTCCGCTATTTGATATTACCTTTCCTCAGTTATATGAAGCAACAAAAGCGATGACGCTAAACTATTTAGGATTTGAAGTATTATTTATGTTTTATCCTTTTGTAAAAGATGCGCCAAAATCAGAGAAATGGGCGCAGTTTGGCGTATTGTTTAGTATGGTTATTTATTTATTAACCATTTTTGTGTCATTCGCCTACTTCAGCCAAGAACAATTAAAAACAACCATTTGGTCGACACTCACTCTGTGGAAAATTGTCGATTTGTCATTTATTGAACGATTCGAATATGTGGGGATATGCATTTGGTTTTTTGTAGTGTTGCCGAATATTTGTATAGGGTTATGGTGCGCAAGTCGCGGTGTGCACCGGTTGTTTTCGATTAGGCAAAAAACCAGCTTGAGGGTCATCTGTGTCCTTATTATTTTCGCAGCTATTTTTTTGAACGATCGTCAAAAAGTAGACCTTGCGAATGATTGGATGTCGAAGACTGGCTTTTATGCGATTTACTTTTACATTCCGTTTTTATTTATCGTTCAATTTATTGTGACAAGGGTGAGAAAACGTTGAAAAAGTTAAAAGCATTGATTGTCCTTAGCTTTATTTTCATCACTGGATGTGTACCGTCAAATAAAATTATAGAAGAAATTCAAATTGTTCAAGCAGCAGGGTATGACCTTGCAGAGGGAGGGTTTCGTGGTACAGCAGGTTCTGCTTATATTCCTCCTGTAGAAGGAGATATGCCTCGAAACATTGTGTTTTCAGCTGTTGGTCATACGAATAAACAAATTCGTCAAAAGCTACAAAGTCGCTCTTCAAAACCTATTGAAATTGGACGTGTCGGTCTTCTGATTTTTAATCGGGAATTAGCCAAAGGTGGCGTGATAAACATCGTTGATAACTTTCAACGAGATCCAAACATTGGGCGTGATATCTTTCTTGTTGTTTCAGAAGGTAGTGCATACGAAATATTAAATTCAGACTATTTAGAAGGGGAGTCTGCTCCACAGTACATCACGGACATTGTCGACCAAAATATGGATCGAACCATCCCGAAAGTTGATTTACACCGCTTTTTATTTCAATATGAGTCAAAAGGATATGATCCATTTATGCCCATTATAAAAAAAGTAAAGGATCAAATTCATGTTCAAGGCATTGCTTTATTTAACGGTGATAAATACGTCGATAAGATTTCGTTAAAAGATTCGTATATCTTTAAAATATTATCTGAAGATATTCGTCAAGGGCAGCTTGAAACGAAATGGAAGGGCCGATATGTTAGTATTCAAAATTTAGATTCTGATTCTGACTATGAAATTCGAAAACGTGGAGGAAAGTACGAAGCAAAGTTTACGATCGATTTAGATGGACGTGTAGCAGAAAGTGGCGGTCTTGATTTAACGAAAAAGAAAAACATTCGAATTATTGAAGAGGCAACAGAAAAAGAAATAACTAAACAAGCAGAAGCATTACTAAACAAATTTAAAGCTCTAAATGTCGATCCGTTAGGTATTGGTGATAAAGCAAGGCAAAAGGGAATTTTTACAGAATCGTCATGGAAAAGCCAATACAAAGAACTACCTATTAAAGTCTCTGTATCTGTAAAAATTATCCAGGCTGGTATTATGGAGTGAGATTGCAAAGGTGAGGGTTTTGATTTTTTACAATAAAGATGTATCCTTAACCTTTTTGTTCAAATAAAATAATAAAAATTCGCAAATTGATTACCTCTAAAATGACGTCATTATTTGATTTCAGTTCACCAGCGTTAACGAGATAAAGTAGTGACTTGTGTTTAGGGCAAACACAAGTCACTGCTTTATCTTTATATCTTTTTATTGTCTCGTTTAAATTTTTTATTTAAATAATAGCCCAGAAGTGGTATTGCTAATACTATAACAGTAAATGTCACAAATTTAACCAATTGCTCATCCCAAACAAAATAATAGGTGAAAATTAAAATACCAACTATACTTATAACTTGAAGAATGGGATAAAAAAATCCTTTACCCAGAGTTATCCTCCCCTTTAATTCAATTAAGTGTATCCAAACTATGACGGTTCGGGGCTAGACTGCGTTTTATTTTAGAAGATGTTAATAAAATAAGTGCTTTAGTGATGTGTAATTAAAATGACGAATAACATTTTTTGCATATTTGGCTCATTCGTTGTCTTTTATTTTCAAGTCCACACTTTGGACAGGTTACCATCAAAGAGACCTGATTGATGCCTTTACGATGATGAAAGAAATTTCGTAATCCTTTGTCTTGTAAAACAACAGTTGCGACAATGGCACATCCTGAGGCGAGTAGAATAGACAATACTAAAACAAGGTTCATAATAGGAGACCTCCTTGACGTGTACTCATATATAGAAGCAGCGGTTAGTCTTAGATGTCGTAGGTAAGTGTCTGCTTTCTATACATACGATTCTGTGCTTGAAAAGTTTCGCTTTATGTGGGAGTAAAAAAATTATTAGTTCACTCTAAAATAATAAAGTTTATTCACCGACTTTCTATCGTTAATGTAGCCACGTGTTAATAGGTGTAATATTGCGAAGGATATAACGGTCAAGCAAAAAGACCATCACAATGGATAGACCAACGAGTGGCATTACAATTCCCATCCCAATCATAATGAAAAAGACTACTTTTGTAGCTGTTTTATCTTTTGCTTTAGGTGGAGCCCCTATTTTTCCATTCGGTTTGCGTTTTCGCCACATGAAAAAGGAGCTAACCGTAATAAAAATAAGTCCGATACAAACTAGAAGTCCAACAATCTGATTAGCAAGGCCAAATAAGCGACCTTCATGCAAGGCAATCCCTATAGTAATGGCTTTTGCTGTGATGCCGTAATCACCAAATCGTACATCCGTTAAAATTGAACCAGAATATTGATCGACGTGCAACGTGGCATTTTCTCCAGGACGTGTGTGTGATGTAGCGATGGTATATACACCTGTTTCACCTTGAGGCATGGAAATGGTATAAGGCTTTTTAATGCGATTTGTTTCAGCAATGTGCGTAACATCTTCTAATGAAATTGGTACGTATCCATTTGTGCTTGATGCAGGAACAGGCACGTTCTCTGAAGCCCATGGTACATCTTCTGCGACATCTTTTGCTTTTATAACAGACTCTGGCTTTTCTCCAAAACTAAATGCAAATGCAGGATATCCTGTGTTTGTTGAGGTAGCGATTTTATTGATCTGTTCTCCCATAACACCTGACCACGGAAGTCCTGTTGCTATCAATACTAAAATCGATAACGAAAGCCAAAATGCAGGAACCGCATGCATGTCACGCCAAAATGTACGGCTTTTTACGTTTAATCTTGGCAAAATCGTTCCCCATATGGATGCTTTAGTTCGAGGAAACCAAATGTATAGGCCTGTCACGACTAAAATAACTGCCCAGCATGCTGCTAATTCAACTAAGCGATTGGCAAACGTTCCGCCAATGAGTAGCTCGCTATGAAGCTTTTTAAAGATTTCTGTGAACTTTTCATTATTTTTCAAAGAGCCAACGACTTCACCATTATAAGGATTGACGTATGTTGACATCATTTCTCCTTGATTTAAAATACTTATTTCCGTCGTACGCGTTGGATCATCGTATGCTTTCAACGCCATCACGACAGCTTCTGGATATACTGCCTTTACATTTGCGACTTGATTAGATGGAGAGTGAATGGTTGTTTTCACTTCGTCTACGTAATATAAATCTTTGTACATCGTTGCTTCGATTTGTGGTTTAAACAGATACACCGCACCGCTAAATGCTAAAATGATCAGAAACGGTGCAAATATGATACCAGCGTAAAAATGCCAGCGCCAAACTGACTGATAAAGAGAAGTTTGCGTTTGTTTTTTTGTAGTGCGTCGTTCTTGGTCAATGTTTAAAGCTTCCATTTTGCTGTCTCCTTTATGTATAAATTAGAGCGTTTTCAAGAATGAATCGTAATAGGAAGCTGTGAAAAATGAATGAAGTTTTTGAAAAGTTTTGTAGAAGTTGTAGAGAAACAGGTAAAACCCTTTATTTACAAATGGAATAGTTTAACAGTGAAGGCCGTAAACATGAAGAAATAGCGAAAGGGAAGTGTAAGTATGATAGTGCCCTTTTTCTAGTGGGAACAGGCTTTTCATTTGAGAAACATCAATATGATGTGCGAGTCATTGGAGAAGAAGATGTAGATCGATTAAAACAAATGATTCAATATCAAGACAAAGAAAGTAAAGGATGAACGTCGTTACGAAAAGGAGTGAAATGATGAGAAATATGCTAATTGGAGGCATTAGTATAATTGGAGGTATCATCTTATTCTGCTTCACATTTGTCGCAACAGCCACTTACTCATCGCAGCTATATGAGTGGGATTCACGATACGGAAAGTTTGGGACTGCTCTTTTAGAAATGAGTCTTATTCCAATGTTTGTGAGTATCGCATTAGCTGGAATTGGCATCGTCTTCATTTTAAAAGAAGAGAAGACGACATGAAAAAGTGGGTCCTTATTATCATCGTTGTGTTTTTAGGTGTATTAGGTTGTTTTGCTGTTTATGTAAAAGGAAACCATCCGCTTGTGAGTGGAGCTATTATGAGCAATACCGATCGAACTGTTGTTGCCATTGAGGTCGGAAATGAAAATCGATTTGGTGAGATTCAAGTGGTCGATGTGTTTGTCAATAATCATGAAGAGCCAAAGCATCTCTATATGCAAGTAAGCAATCCATTAGAAGGCTTTATGATTGCACAGGAGTATGGAGAAGAAGAAGCAAAAGCTTATCGCATTCAAGAAGTGCAAAATGTGGCAATTAAAACAGAGACAGCACCTTCTACACAATTAGAAAAATTTAACAACAACACCGCGACCGAAAGTGAGCCTTCATATGCAATCACTGTGCAGCATCATGAAAAAATTCATCAAGTGACGATTCACTACTATTCGTTAGGTTTTTCTTATAAGAAAGAAGTTTTAATTGATTGAAGGAAGAGGCTGAGTCATAAGTCTTTCGGTTGATCATCTACCCGAGCGTGAGTTTTATACTCTTAATCGTTCGGGTGTTTTTATTTGTTTGAAAAGTAAGTTTAAGAGAATAGTGGAATGAAAGAAACTTGTTCTGTAATCGAACGATCATCAAAAAGTCATTGTTCGTTTTTAGGAAGAAATCATTCCGTTACGTCCTACCCTCTTTTTTGTCATACAAGCGAAGAAATGTTTTAAAAAACTTCAAGAAAATCTCATTTTTATTTCACAATTGGACGTTATAGTCAAATCGGTAGAGATGAAGGGTTCATAAAATGACATTTACGAGGATAGGGAGGGTGCATTGTCATGAAGCAAATGACAACTTTAAATAGATGAAAAAGTGTACATATGTATTCATATTAACTTCTTTATGTTGGAGTTTTTTTGTTTTTCATGCTCAAGCAGCTACAGAGTTGCAAGAAGTAATTGATCAAGCTGATGAAGGAGAAACGATAGAACTAAAAGGAAGAATTTATAAAGGTCCTGTGTTAATCTCAAAACCAATTACACTTCGCGGTAAAGAAGGAACAAAGATACAAGGGAACGGTCCATATGTCATAAAAGTAACAGGACAAGGTGTAACTTTAAAGGGAATACATGTACAGCAAAAAGCAGAGGCGGTGAAAGATACAGCTATATTAGTTGAGGGAATAAATCACCGTATTAAAAATGTAAACATCGAGACTAAATCTTTAGGTATTCATCTTAACGATGCGAGTGAGAACAAGTTATCTTCCGTTTCGATTAAGGGGGAAGAATCACATCATGGCGTGTTACTGACGAACTCTTCTTCAAATCACCTAGAGCATCATACGATTTCTCATGTGTTAGATGGTTTTTATATTGAAAATAGTCATCAAAATATGTTCAGGAACAATACAGTTCGACAATCTAGATATGGCTTCCATCTTATGTTCTCTGAGAATTTAACGTTAAAAGGTAATCATTCAACTCATAACGTTATTGGAGCGATGATTATGGAGACTAAAGGTACGACTGTAACGGATAATACGTTTGATGATAATAAAAGTCATGTTCATTCTTATGGTTTACAGTTATTCAATGCAGATGATACCACTGTTCAACACAATGTATTTTCAAGTAATCGAATTGGTATAAAGATTGAAAAATCCAACCATAATTACATGTCTAATAATGTAGTTACGTCTAATTTTATAGGTCTACAGCTGCAAAATGCGGTGGACAATGAGATTCATATGAATACTTTTTTAGGAAATGTAAGCGGTGTTCAAGAGATTAATAGTAACGGCAATGATTTAAAGAGAAACTATTGGGATGAAGGGGCAAAGGTAGACTTGAATCAGGATGGTATGAATGATTTGGCATTTAAAGCAGATCCTTTTTTTCTTTTGCTGACGAATCGAGTTCCTGAATATCAACTGTTCTTTCAATCTCCTGGTATGACAATTTTACAATCGATGTTAAAGAGCCCTGATCACCTTGTGCTATCAGATGATGAGCCTTTAATGACTACAATGACAACAAATAAAGACAGCCATTCTAAACAGCATCTTCTTACTATTTTATTTGTAAGCTTGAGTATGATGGCTGTTAGTATGATTGGTTTCAGGAAATGGAGGAATTAACTGTGAAAAAAATAGTGATAATGATGATGGTAAGCCTGATGTTATTGGTTGTAAGTGCATGCGGATCGACTGTGAAGCCGAGAGCGATTAATGAGAAAACAGATGTATGTGAAGTGTGTAACATGGCTGTGATGGATAATCAATTTGCTACACAAATTGTGTTAGAAAACAAACAATCTCTTGTCTTTGACGATATTGGTTGCATGTATAGATGGATAAATGAAAACAAAGATGAAAAAATAGCTGGTAGCTTTGTGCGAGATTACCATGACAAAGAATGGATTGAACGAGAAAAAGCAATGTATGTTTACGATGAAAAGATTGAAACACCAATGTCTTACCATGTTGTTTCGTTTAAAAATAAAAAAGAAGCAGAGGATTTTGCTGAGAAATATGATACAAAGGTATTATCATTTGACGATTTACATGATCATGAATGGAAAATGAACAAAGCTCATGGAGATCATAAACATAGTCATGAACATAAAGACAAAGAAGAAGATAGTCATAGCCATAAATAATAAAAAGCAGAAGTGCCCAATCCAATATTGGGTGCTTGCTTTTTTATCATTTTAGGCGAGAAGACCCCTTAGCTCAAGGAATGAGAAAGATCAAGCCGAATGAGTAGGCGGGGGATGAATCGCCTAATCTATACCTAACTGTTTAGGTTGGTGTTCTTAGGAAGCTCCCACTTCAAACAGCTCATAACAGTGTTAAGTGGGAGCAGTTCCAGAAATGAAGTTTAATGGGAGGCGCGTTATGTGGAATATAGCACAAGCAGAAATTCGTTTAGTGCTTAGGCAACGAACCTATTATGCTTTTATCAGTATGTGGACGGTTATTACGTTTTTTCTATTTTTACTACAGAGTACATCTCCTTCAATAAGTGGATATACGCATATCACAGGGACTGTTATGAATCTACTTCTTTACATTATCCCATTATTTATGCTCATTAACGGGGCTTTCTCTATTGCGAATGAAATGGAAAATGGACAGTTTCGATTAGTAAGCACGTATCCTCTTTCGCCGATTTTTTATGTTGTAGGAAAAATCATGGGTCAAATCCTTGCTCAAACGCTTATATTTACATTTAGCTATGGATTGAGCTTATTGATTGGATTAGTAATGGGGATATCTCTTTCAGTTAAATGGATGATCATGCTGTATTTGTTTTCGATTGGCTTATTGCTGTTCTTTTTACTCATAGGGATTGTGATTGGAACATTTGTTTCTTCAAAGTGGCAGGCGCTTTCCTTTTGCGTTTTTGTTTGGTTCTTTCTCATTATGCTTTGGCCGACTGTATTAGTCAGCACGTTAAATTTTGTTCCATACTCCTGGTTAGGTGTCATAGTAAAGGCTCTTTTATTTATAAATCCAGCGGAATTTTTGCGCCTAATGTTTGTGGTACAGTTAGGTGGAGGGGCTGTATTTGGACAAGCATACGACGGTTTAGTAGAACAATTTCAGCAGCCCATTCTTTCCTCATTTAGTCTTCTTTATTATATGATTGTTGCGTTATTCATTAGTGTGTTAGTAGCTGATAAACAATTAACGAAAAGGAGGCTAAAGTAATGTATGTTGTCGATTCTGTATCAAAAAGCTATAAGCATCATCACGCGTTAACTCCTTTAACATTTACCGCAACTAGTGGAGAGTGTATCGTTCTTTGTGGAGGAAACGGCGCAGGTAAAAGCACATTGCTAAGTTTGCTGTCGGGGAGTGCATCGTTGTCTAGCGGTCAGATTAGGTTAGATGATATTTCACTAGAGAAAAATCGTCATCAGTATTTACAACGCGTTTCGTTTATGCCAGATGATTTTCATGCTCAGGGCTATTTAAAGGTAAAAGAATTTTTATCTTTTTATGCAAAAATTCGAAAAATATCAAAGGAAAGGGTAGAAGAAGTGTTGCATATTGTCGGTCTTAAAGATAAACAAGACGTGCTTGTGCACCAGCTTTCTAAAGGGATGAAGCAAAGGTTGCTTTTAGGACAAGCTCTTTTACCAAAATCTAACGTAATCTTATTAGATGAGCCAACAAATGGATTAGATCCGTATTGGATTACAAGATTTATAGAAATTATCCAACAAATTAAAAGGGAAGGAAGCATTGTCATTTTCTCTACTCATATGATGGATGTAGCGGCTGAACTTGCTAGTCGTGTATTGTTTTTAGATAGTGGACACGTAGTGAAGGTCGTAAAAAACACATATAAACATCATCAAGATTTCACACTCGACTTATTAAAATGGCATCGCGAAGCAAAGATAGTGCAAGAAGGGTGATTAAAACGAACAAGTAGTTAAGCACTATAGGCAATTTCCCCAAACCTTTCTCTCTTCTTTTCATATACTAGAATAGGAGGGATTTATCTTTGAGTACACTATTAGTTTATTTACTAGAAAGGTCAAAAAAAGCATTAGAAGGTGTTCATCCGTATGTGGCGTCAAAGGCGATTCAATTAGTCAATCAAGCATATGCCAATGATATTTACATTGCGGTTACGAGTGGATATCGCTCACTAACAGAACAAGCGAAGCTATATGGACAAGGTCGTGCAAGTTATAAGTATAATGGAGTGGAGTATGGAGATCTAAAAGCTCAACGGGTTACAAATGCTCAACCTGGTTACTCGATGCACAATTACGGATTAGCGTTTGATATCGCGGTCTTTAATGTAGATCGTAAACCGATTTGGAGCGGGTCAAGTTATGATATTGTGGGACGCCTAGGACAAGCATTAGGATTAGAGTGGGGGGGAGCATGGAAAAGCTTTGTTGATAAACCTCATTTTCAATATACATTCGGACTAACGACTGCTAAGCTTCGCGCAGGTGTGAAACCACCCGGTGCCATTCCGTACAATCCAACCCCAACGCCAGCACCTACACAACCTGTTCAATCTGAAGTCGAGTTATATCGACTGATGACAGGGACATTTGAGACAATCCAAGAGGTAACGGCAGCAATGAACAGAGTGAAAAATCAATTTCAATGGATTGTATATAAAAAAGAAGAACAAACAGACGGAGGTACACGTTACCGTATGATAACGGGTACATTTGCTGAAAAAAATGACGCTGAAGCAGCTGCACAAAAGCTTCGTCATATGTACGGTTGGATTGTGTACGTGAATAAAGCGTAGTAACAAATAAGTATAGTTGATAAACAACCATGCCTTGCTGCTCATCCGTATGATGGAATGGAACAAGCAAGGCATAATTGTGAAATTAATTTGTTTTATCGTGTACGTGTTGCTGTTTGGCTCGGTCCTTTACTAATACATAAGCTGTAACCCAAGCGGTAATGGGAATGGTCAACGCTACCCCAATACCTGAACAAAGGAGAGTAATCATTTCAGCACTAAATACTTTTGAATTCATAATTTCACCGGTTGTATAAGACAAGTCTTTAAACCAAATCAGTAATCCTAAATAACTCCCAAAAAAGGCGAAAAATAAAGTATTGGTACTCGTGCCTAGTATGTCTCTACCAATGCTTATTCCGAATTTAACTAAATCTTTTCTGCTACTTGTTGGATAGTGAAGCATCATCTCTTTCATAGGAGAAGAAATGGAGATGGCTAAATCCACAATGGCACCAATCGTGCTCATAATGATGACGGACGCTCCTATTTTAACGAAATCAATTCCGATGTAAGGTGAGAAAATACTTAGTTCTTCGATTTCTTCTTCACCAAATCCTTGAATACTCGCAATGTCCGTTACAACAAGGATAAAAAATAGCAAAATCGCAAAAGAGATGATCGTCGAAATGAAAGCTGAGATCGTTTTTATGTTCAGTTCACTAATATAAAATAAACTGATACAGCTAATGACTGCACATGCAATGAGTGTAACGATGATGGGATTTGTCGTAGGATCTCCCATCACAAAAATGGTCAGAAAAAGCACCCCGAAATTTAAAAATAAAGCGATAAACGAGCGCATCCCTTTTTGTCCACCAACTAAAACCATGAAGAAAAATAAAATAGCTGCTAAACATACAAATACATTCATGATCTCGCCCTCTTTCGATTAATGAAAAAAATAGACGTATATACTCCAATTGGAATGGTTAACACAATTCCGATACCACCAGCGAGTGCACGCGCCATTTCAAGTGATAAATTCATAGAAAGAGTGAACATAAGTGGAGAACCGTTTTTTAAATATAAAAGAAGCATCGGAATCGAACCACTTATATAGACGAAAAACAAAATATTCGTCATCGTCCCCATAATATCTTTGCCGATATCCATTCCTGATGTTTTCAGTGCTTTTAATGAGATATTTTTATTCTTTTCATACAAACCAAAAATGGAAGAAGACATCGTAATGGCCACGTCCATAACCGCTCCTAACGACCCTATTAAAATTCCCGCCATAAACACCACTTGAGCAGGACGAGTGAGAAACTGCATTTCTTCATATTGAAGTCCTTTTTCGTTTGTTAACAACATGACGACATATGTAATCAACAGAGATGCGAAGGTTCCAAGTAAAGTCGCAATAATCGCCGCGTATGTTTTTTCGTTAAAGCCATTCACCATTAACAAGGAAATCGCAGTAAATAAAATAGCGCTAATGCTACAAGCGACTAACAAGCTGATCGAAGCCGTTTTTAAATACACATCTAGTGCATAGGAAAGCAACGTCGCATTAATCGCTAAGCTAACAATTGAAAATAAGCCTTGCTTTCTACCAACAAGTAATAAGATAAAAATGAAAATCCATGAGACCATTAAGACATATTTATCACGTTTGACATCTTTAATGCTGCCAGTCCATTGTTCACCTTTTTTAGAAGTTGACTCAAGGCTTATAAATAGTTCATCTCCGATTTGATATTCTTGGTCATAAGCTTTAGAGGTTGAATAGTCATTTGTTAAACGAACAAGTTGTCCTTTCTTTTCACCATTTTTTAGTTGAGCGATAAGGTGTTGAGTGAAAATCTGATCTTTATTGTCGTACATATCTACAACTTCATTTGTTTTTGCTACTTTTGCTTCCGTCACTTTAGCAATTGGCTGCTCGTAAAAGTCATAATTGTTGTTTACAAATAAGATAGAGCTAATAAAACAGCAGGTAACGAGTATGTAAAATAACAAGTGCTTTTTACGTATGTTCTTTAAGCTATTTAGTGCACGATTCAAACAATCACCTCCGATTAAAATCGTAAAACTTTCAAAGTAAGTGTGAAAAACCTTACTCATTTTTAACAGATGATCTCTATTTTAACCAATGATCATTGTTGATGAATAGTAGTAGTAGTAGGGTTTACAACAGCAAGAGCACATCTTCATATTCATAAGAAGAGTCTGCAAAGAGATATCGTATCACAATTTGGGATATGTTACGATGGTAATAGAAGAGACAAAATTTTACATAAGACAAAAGTGAAAGGACTGTGAAAATGGAGCGTTTTACAGAACGAGCGATACAAGTAATCCAGCGTATTCCTGAAGGGAAAGTGATGACGTATGGACAAATTGCTGCTTTAGCCGGCAGTCCAAGAGGGGCGAGACAAGTTGTGCGTATTCTTCATTCAATGAGTGAAAAGTACAAGCTTCCGTGGCATCGTGTCGTGAATGCAAAAGGAGAAATCGCATTACGCGACGACGAATTGTTCCAGATTCAAAAGTTATCACTTGAGAGTGAAGGGATAGAGTTGGTGGAAGGAAAACGAGTCAATTTGAAAATCAATCAATTTTGTCCTGAAGGGTAAAGGGAGAACGTATACAAAAGGGGAAGAGAATATGATTAGAAAAGCACATCTTCATGATTTAGAAGCAGTAGTTGCGGTCGATAAACAAGTCATTGGTCATGATGGGAGAAAGATAGAGATTGAAAAAGCCATTCAACAAGAGAAATGCTTCGTTGCATTAAAAGGTGAAAAGGTAGTGGGCTTTTTACTTTTCCATACTCATTTTTTTGATTGTTCCTTTATTTCTCTAGTGATGGTATCACCTCATGAGCGGAGAAACGGTTACGCGACGGCACTTATTCAACAGGTTGAAAAGATTGCCTCAACTGAAAAAGTGTTTTCGTCAACAAATGAATCGAATGAAACGATGCATCACGTATTTGCATCGAATGGTTATGTTCGTAGTGGTGTAGTGGAGAATCTAGATGAAGGTGATCCTGAGATTGTTTACTTTAAACGCGTTTCACAATAAGTAGTCTTTAACATGATAGAGTTATGAGTGAAGACAACTTAGAAGGTAGTGTTTGAAAAGATGAATCTTTTTCCAAACATAATCGTATAACATGTATACACTCTCGTTACATCATATTTATGATTTTCTTTGTTGTTAATGTCATGCTTATGTACTTGTTTAACTGGGTAAATCGAACATTTCTTGATATGTTCATTCTTTCGCTCTTATACGCAATCGGCTGGTGGATCATGGACCTATTATTTCCACCTAAGCAAACATCATAAAAGCTTTCCCTTTAAAAGAGAGGAGAGCTTTTTGTTTTTTTGATAGTTAGATTGACTCATTTTTCCTTTTTGTTCTACTAATATATGGAACGGTTTTATATAATAAAATTGTTTTGTTGAAAAGTAGGAGGAATGAATGTTGGGTTGTTTAGGTTTCGCATTCTATCTTTCGGCCATTAGTGTATACCGTGTTGTGAATTGGGTTGGACGATTATTCGTTAGAACGAAATGATTATACTGTGACAAAAAATAAGCTGAGTTGTAGGGAGCTCGTGGCTCTTTTCAACTCAGCTTATTCCGTTATTTAGATTTCAACAGTTCGACAATTGGCCGAATGGTGATGATTAAACCTGCAATGACTAACCACCCAAATGCAACATAGGTCCATCCTGTGAAAAAAGATAAACTATATTGATAACCTGTTAGAAACATAACCCCTGGCCAAAGAATAATGAACACAAGTGTTAATCCTAATGCCCAACGTGTACACAGTTTTGCATCTTTATTTAATTGCTGTTGTCGTTCCATATGGTATCGCCTCCTTATTTGTTGCTGGTTGAACATGATCTTCTTCATCAAAACTTTTAAACTTATCTTTTAACGAATCGAAATCGAACTCTTGTTTTGCGAGCAAGCCATGACCAATTGAAATGACACCACTAATGACGAAGACTGTTACATTTCCAAACAGCATCGGTTGTAATTGACCGAGTGATGCTACATTGATTTGTCCATACATCACGTAAGCAGACGTCAGCCATACTGTTACCCCACCAATCATGCCGCACAAAGCTCCGTAAAATGCTCCTTCATTCGTCGCGCGCTTCCATAATAAGCCGAGTGTTAATGGAATAACCGCTCCACTAACGAAAATCCCCATTGCCATATACACAAAACCAAGTCCAATGCCAACGTAAAAGAGAAGGATAGAGAAGACACCCATTGATAAACCGAATGCGAGCATCACTTTACGCGAAATGCTTAGTAACTGTTTGCTCGTTGCGTTTGGATTGATTGAGTGACGATAAATATCCGTGACAATAATGTTTGTGACCGCTGTAAGCTCAGCGGCTCCAGTTGAAATAACGGCCATAAACAACATGACTAAAAATAAAACAGAACCGATTGTGCCGAGTAAATGAGCTGCCATGACAGGGGCTACTGAATCAGGAGATGGGACAGGGATACCTAATCCAGCTGCGCTTACACCTAAAAAGGTTGCAATCGCAAATGGAATCGAAAACCATGCAATGCCTCCATAAATGTAGGCTCTTGATGCCGCTTTGTCTGTACTTGCAATCGCACGCTGCCAATATGATTGATCGACAAACACTGTTCCGAAGTTCCCGATGATATTAATCATTCCGAAAAATAAACCTGGTAAGGATGCCATTGTTAACATGTATTGAGATTGAGGTAAACTTTGTAATCCTTCATAGATGGTTGTGACGCCGAATTTGTAATAAACGGCGACAGCAAAGATGGTTAGAATAATGAAGATCATGACAGTATTGAAGTAGTCTGCGATAAAAGAAGCTTTTAAACCACCAATCATCGTATAAATAGTGAACGTTAATGGAATTAAAAAAGCTGCGACGAAGATGTTCATACCTGTGAGAGAGTTTAATGCTATGGCTCCCCCGAGAATAACCATAGAGGTCACGATAATGTTTGTCATTAAAGCAAATCCAAGCATGAGTCGGTGGTTCTTTTTATCAAAGCGTTGTCCGATGAACTCTAAAAAAGTGTGAGCGTTTGGTGCTTTTCGTTTTAAATGGATTGCGACGATGGCAAATAGTAAAACTTGAATACAAGCGCCTGCTGCATACCAATAAGGACCGCTTATTCCGTACTGATACCCAGTCGAAGATGACATCATCAGAGTAGCGGCCCACGTCCAAGCGGCGATAATGGATGCGCTGGCTAATCCAACCCCAACACTTCGTCCAGCTGTACTGAATTGCTCCGCTGTCATCGTTGTTCGTTGTTTACGTTGCATCACCACAGTAAGAAGAGTAAAAAAGACCCCAAAGCTTAATAACATGATATAACCTGTACTAGTTGATAACATCTTATTCCTCCATTCACTAAATGTTAGATTATCTTACAATAAATGTTATTAAATTTAACATAAATGTACTGTAGCATGATTCCAAGTTATTGACAATAACTTATTTTGGAAAATAAAAGGATATAAAATGGAAGGGAATAAAAAGTTTAGATTGGTTATATAAGCAAATAAACATTGATATTATGAGGTTTTTCGGTGTTTTTCTTCTAGGTTAGAATAGGTTATTTTAGTATTTTCCATCATTTAGGTAAAATTTATAGTTGAAATAGTTTGAAAATTAGATATAATTAGTCACATAACATGTTAGTTTTTATAACATGGATGAAAGGGAGGTTATCATTTGAAGCTAACAGAAATGGAAAAAGAGAAGTTGTTAATTGTGGTAGCTGGAAATTTAGCGAAAGAACGAAAAGAACGTGGGGTGTTGCTTAATTACCCTGAAGCGATTGCGTACATTACGTGTTTTGTGATGGAAAGAGCGCGTGACGGGAAAAGCGTCGCAGAGGTAATGGAGTTAGGGAAGCATGTGTTAACAGCAGATGAGTTAATGGAAGGTGTACCAGACATGTTAGATAGCATTCAAGTAGAAGCGACATTCCCTGATGGTGTAAAGCTTGTGACGATTCACGATCCTATATCAACGGAGGTGAAAGCATGAAACCAGGTGCATTTAAAATTAAAGAAGGATTTATTGACATTAATCAAGATAAACAAACTTGTGAAATGGTGATCAAAAATAACGGTTCTCGTTCCATTCAAGTAGGTTCACACTTTCATTTTGCAGAGGTCAATCCTGCCCTTTCATTTGATCGTAAACAAGCACTTGGTATGCGCCTTGATATCCCTGCTGGTACCGCTGTTCGAATCGAGCCAGGGGAAGAAAAGACGGTGAGTTTAGCAGAATTAGGTGGTCGTAAAACAGTGTATGGTTTAAATGGGATGACAGAAGGATTTGTTGATGAACGTGGAAAAGAACGAGCGTTGAAACAGTTAAAAGAAGCGGGATTGGTGACAGAGGAGGTTTTATCATGAGGATGACAAGGCAGCACTACGCAGAGCTTTTTGGCCCGACGACAGGGGATCAAGTCCGTCTAGCAGATACCGATTTATGGATTGAAATTGAAAAAGATTTTACTGTGTACGGAGAAGAAGTCATTTTCGGTGGTGGGAAAACCATTCGTGACGGGATGGCTCAAAATGGTCGCATCACTGGTAAAACAGGCGCGCTTGATTTAGTGATTACAAATGTGATTGTTATTGATCATACTGGAATTGTAAAAGCGGATGTCGGAGTGAAAGATGGAAGAATTGTCGGCGTTGGCAAAAGTGGAAACCCAGACATTATGGATAACGTTGATCCGCACTTAGTCATTGGTGCCGGTACCGAAGTCATTTCAGGTGAAGGAAAGATTTTAACAGCAGGTGGTGTCGACACACATATTCACTTTATTTGTCCACAACAAATGGAAGTCGCGCTATCTTCAGGTGTGACAACAATGATTGGTGGAGGAACAGGTCCTGCTACAGGTAGTAAAGCAACAACGTGTACGTCCGGCGCTTGGTACATGGCGCGTATGCTTGAAGCAGCGGAAGAATTTCCTGTGAATGTTGGCTTTTTAGGAAAGGGAAATGCTTCGCATGCTGCTCCTTTAATCGAACAAGTAGAAGCGGGGGCAGTTGGCTTAAAGCTTCATGAAGATTGGGGATCCACACCTCGAGCTATTGAAACGTGCATGCAAGTGGTAGAGGATGCTGATATTCAAGTGGCCATCCATACCGATACGTTAAACGAAGCGGGCTTTTTAGAAAATACATTAGAAGCAATTGGAGACCGTGTCATTCATACATACCACATTGAAGGCGCAGGTGGTGGGCACGCTCCAGACATTATGAAACTAGCATCTTACTCAAATATCTTACCTTCTTCAACGACTCCAACAATGCCTTACACCACGAATACAATGGATGAACATTTAGATATGATGATGGTTTGTCATCATCTTGATGCGAATGTGCCAGAAGATGTAGCGTTTAGTCAATCGCGCATTCGAGCTGCGACCATTGCGGCGGAAGATATTTTACATGACATCGGAGCCATCAGTATGATGTCATCTGACTCACAAGCGATGGGACGTGTTGGAGAGGTAATCATCCGCACATGGCAAGCCGCTCATAAAATGAAACATCAACGAGGTCATTTACCTGGTGAACAAGGAAACGACAATGAACGCGTGAAACGATATGTCGCGAAATATACAATTAACCCAGCGATTACGCATGGCATTAGTCATGAAGTGGGTTCGATTGAAAAAGGCAAGCTTGCCGACCTTGTCCTATGGGACCCGATGTTCTTTGGAGTGAAGCCTGAACTTGTCTTAAAAGGCGGCATGATTGCGAGAGCGCAAATGGGAGATCCAAATGCGTCCATCCCAACACCTGAACCAGTGTTTATGCGTAGAATGTATGCATCATACGGCAAAGCCAATCGTTCTACTTCAATTACATTTATGTCTCAGCGAAGCATCGACCTTGGTGTGGCAGACAAGCTAGGTTTATCAAAAATCATCTCACCTGTGCGCAACATCCGAAATTTAAGCAAGTTTGATATGAAATTAAACAATGCTCTTCCACAAATCGAAGTAAATCCGAAAACGTATCAAGTGTTCGCAGACGGGAAAGAAATCTCTTGTCAGCCAGTCAGTTCTGTGCCACTTGGACAAAGGTACTTTTTGTTTTAACGCACTTCCGAAAGAAGTCTCCCTCTTCAAGCGTGTGAAGGTGCGGCAGCACCAACGGTAAGGGGGAGATGAATTTCGGTTGGGCGACAGCCCAAAGGCTTTTGTTTTTGTATGCTATATGGTATAATCAGTCTTATAACAAATAAGGATTGATATATCAATGAAATTAGATAGTAATAACCATTCAGTGTTCTTAATGTATTATCATCTTGTTTTGGTTGTAAAATACAGAAGAAACGCAATTGATGACACGATTTCAGACTATGCGAAAAATAAATTTATCTCATTGAGCAAAAACTATTACTTCCGAAAGAAGTCTCCCTCTTCAAGCGTGTGAAGGTGCGGCAGCACCAACGGTAAGGGGGAGATGAATTTCGGTTGGGCGACAGCCCAAAGGCTTTTGTTTTTGTATGCTATATGGTATAATCAGTCTTATAACAAATAAGGATTGATATATCAATGAAATTAGATAGTAATAACCATTCAGTGTTCTTAATGTATTATCATCTTGTTTTGGTTGTAAAATACAGAAGAAACGCAATCGATGACACGATTTCAGACTATGCGAAAAATAAATTTATCTCATTGAGCAAAAACTATAATATTGAATTGGTCGAGTGGAACCACGACATCGACCACGTTCATATCCTCTTCAAAGCTCATCCAAATACAGAATTATCCAAGTTCATCAACGCTTACAAAAGTGCTAGTTCAAGGCTTATCAAAAAAGAGTTTCCTCTCGTCCGAAAGAAGTTATGGAAAGAGATGTTTTGGTCAAGAAGTTTTTGTTTATTGACGACTGGTGGTTCGCCTATTGAAGTCGCAAAAAAATATATCGAAAATCAAGGGATGAAATGAGGTGATTTGATATGGCTAAACAAAACAAAGCATATAAATTCCGTTTGTATCCAACAGATGAACAGGCGTTGATTATCCGCAAAACCTTCGGTTGTGTTCGTTTTGTGTACAACAAAATGTTAGCGGAACGAAAAGAGACCTATGAGTTGTTGAAGGATGATAAAGAAAAATTGAAGAAAGTGAAACATCCCACTCCTGCCAAGTACAAGAGTAAGTTTGAGTGGTTGAAGGAAGTAGACTCATTAGCGTTAGCGAACGCTCAACTAAACTTGGATAAAGCATATAAAGCCTTTTTCAGAGGCAACGCCCAGTTTCCGAAGTTCAAAAGCAAACAGCACAAGCAAAGTTATACAACCAATGTTGTGAATGGAAACATTCAACTGTTTGATGGTCATATCAAATTGCCAAAATTAAAGATGGTTAAGATTAAACAACATCGAGCCATTCCTACGGAATATGTCATCAAATCTTGCACCGTATCAATGACTGCATCAGGAAAATACTACATTTCCATTCTGACAGAGTACGAGAAGGAGATTGAAAGCAAAAAAATTGAAAACGTTGTAGGGTTAGATTTTGCGATGGATGGATTGTTTGTCGATAGCGAGGGTAAGAAAGCCAATTATCCAAAGTTTTATCGTCAAATGCTCGCCAAGTTAGCGTCTGAACAACGTAAACTTTCTCGGAAGAAGAAGGGTTCTTCAAATTGGAATAAACAGCGTATTCGAGTTGCCAAAATTCAAGAGAAAATCGCCAATCAACGCAAAAACTTTCTTCACCATAAGTCAAAAGAATTGGTATCGAATTATGATGCCGTCATCATCGAGGATTTGGATATGAAAGGAATGTCCCAGGCCTTGAAGTTTGGTAAGAGTGTTGCGGATAACGGTTGGGGAATGTTCACTTCTTTCTTGAAATACAAACTAAACGAGCAAGGGAAGAAACTTGTTAAAATCGACAAATGGTTTCCATCTTCTAAAACTTGCTCAGACTGCGGAAACACGCAGCCAATGCCGATGAACTTTCGAACTTATGTTTGTTTTTGTGGACTTCATCTCGATAGAGATGTCAATGCGGCAATCAACATCAAAAAAGAAGGCATTCGCTTATTAGTGATTGCCTAATCATAAAATATAAACTCTTGGAACAAGAGGGTTAGCTTGGTCCATTTCGTCAGCTGGTAAAAGTGGCGATTACCCAAGAAGCCCCCACTTCAAGCAACCCGTAAGGGTGGTAAGTGGTGGGTAGTTCACTGGGTTTATTTCACATAAATATGTCTCATTATGGAAAAATAACAGTAAGAAAAAGGAGGTTTGTCTATGGATACAATGCGCATCCTTCAGTACGTCTTTACGTTTCTCGGTGTGATTTGTTTAGGATTCACTTATTATAATATGTTAAAAAAAGACGATAAAAACAAGTAAAAACGGACCCGATTTTGGTCCGCTTTTGTTTGTTATCCAACAAGTTTGACTAAAATATGGGCTAGTTTATGACGCTCTTCTTGATTTCCGGCTTTCCAAAGCTCTTGTAGTAGTTTTTCTTCACGATTTCTCGGTTCTTCATATTTTGCTAAATAGTCACCAATTTTCTCTGCGCCTTTGGCTAATTGTTCTTCATTTAAACCAAGTTTCTCTCCCTTATGAACTTTGTCTCCTAAATAATGTTTAAAGCGATCAAAGTTTGTTAGAATCTCATCTTTCTTTTCGTCTCCCATATTGCTTAACTTTTCATCTACTTTTTTCTCAACTTTTTCGTTACTCATGGAAAATCACTCCTATTTTTGTATTTATTGCTTAATGAGTGTATACCACCTTTTCGTCTGCTTAAACATAGAAGATAACGATTTAAAAGCTTGTAAATAAAGGTTCCTAATGTTTTTTTCGTCCTAATAGCAAAAAGAAGTTCCTAAAATATGAACGGAACTTCTTTTTATATGCATCTAAATATCGTTTATATAAACCATCATACTGATAATAATCCGTTTCGATGAATCTCATTAAAGAAATGGTATTTTTTCAGTAGTCCCTACATCTGGGATGTATCACCTTTATTACTGTTGGTCGCCTTTGCACTATCCCGTTTTTTACCTTTGCTTGTATAAGGTTTTGCACTTTTTGCTTTGTTGGCACTCGCTTTCCAACGAGTCCACCCCTTCTTGCCTGTTCCTCTACCTGTTCCGCCTTTACCCTTAGCTTTACTCATATTATCACTCCATTATTCTTCTACGTTGAGCTAACTATCGTTGACTGCCATCAGTAACTTAACGGACATATCAGTTTTATAAGGTAATCAACAACAGAGCCTAAAAAAGAAGCAGAAATCCTGCTTCTTTTTAAATTACCCTCTATTCATATTGTTCAAAGGATTATACCATAGTGAGATCCTCATGTCGAAGGATTTTCTATAAGGTCAATACGTTCCCCCCATTTAGAATGACTCTATGAGCGAATGTGTGAGGAAAGATGAGCCACGTCTTGCCAAGTATGCAACAGGACGTGGCTGATAAACTAGACAATCTTTTTAATATTGAAACAATCGTATGATCATTCTGTGACCAACAAGGCAAAACAATAAATTTAACGTCCTAGAAAGCCCGTCACATTAAGGCGTAGATTAAAACGCCCAATTTCCTTTTCGGAATACAGGTTCTGCTGTACCATCTTCTAGAATTCCATCAATGTCCATATCTGCTGCACCAATCATGAAGTCAACGTGCGTGATACTGTCGTTCGCTCCATTTAATGATAGCTCTTCTTTTGACATTGCTTTGCCACCTTCAAGACAAAATGCATATGCACTTCCAATCGCTAAGTGATTAGAGGCATTTTCATCGAATAGCGTATTGTAGAAAATGACATTTGAATTTGAAATTGGCGAGTTGTGTGGAACGAGTGCTACTTCACCTAAATAGTGAGAGCCTTCATCTTTTTCAACTAGGTTCTTTAATGTTTCAAAGCCCTTTTCTGCTTTCACATCTACAATTTTTCCGTTTTCAAACGTTAATGTGAAATTCTCAATTAAGTTTCCACCATAACTAAGCGGCTTTGTACTTGTCACATAACCATTTACACCTGTTTTATGTGGTACAGTAAATACTTCTTCCGTTGGCATATTTGCCATAAATTCATGGCCGCTCTCGCTTACACTGCTTGCAGCTACCCAAATATGTTTTTCAGGTAATTCAATTGTTAAGTCTGTTCCGCTTGCTTTATAGTGTAGCTTTTTATATTTTTTCTCATTTAAGTAATCTGATTTTTTATGTAGTGATGCATCGTGTTCTTTCCAAGCTTGAACTGGGTTTTCGACATCTACACGCACTGATTTGAAAATGGCATCCCAAAGTTTTTCTTCTTGTTCGTTCTCAGGTACATCTGGAAATACTTTAGACGCCCAGTCTTTTGAAGGAACAGCGACAATCGACCAGCTTATTTTATCCGATTGAATCGCTTGGCGGAAGTTTTTTAACGCTTGACCACTTGCTTTTTGCATCGCTGCAATTCGAGTGGAATCAACTCCCTTTAATAAATCTGGATTACTTGAAATGACAGATAAGACAGCTCCGCCACTTTCAACTAATTCTTCTAAGCTTTTCGCTTTCCACTGTGGAAACTCATTAAAAGCTTCTTCTGGTGCCAAGTCGTATTTCATTCGTGTTAGTTCATCATCACTCCAGTCCACATACACATCTTTAGCTCCTGCATCATACGCTTTCTTTGCCACTTTACGTACAAAGTCAGCAGATGAAATGGCTGCATTAATGCGTAAAACTTGGCCTGGCTGAATATTTACGCCAACTTTCACTGCAAGTTCTGCGTACTTATCTAAATTTTGTTCAAAAGTTGTCATAATCTTTCCCCTTTACTGATAGTTTTACAGACTTTTATTTTACCATTTTAGCCCTTATCTAGCATCTTTTTTATTCTAATAAAAAAACACCGACAATCGATGTTTGACTAGAGTTTTATCTCATAATGGAGTACACAACGAATAGAACGATATTTAAGAAAATCAGCCCTACTCCTCCTAGTAACCATTTTGTTCCTGCTGGTTTTCGATCGCTTTCCTGCATCTCAAGTCCTCTCATCCCAAATAATAACCCGAGCGTGAAAACCAAAAAGAATATTTGTCTCAAATCAAAGAATGATAAAATGACGAAAACGAGAGAGAAAAAAACTAAAATCATTTCAAATGCAACGTACGGTTGCTTTTTACATACTAACAGTTTCAGCTTAGACACCCTTCCTTTTTTTTATCCTATGAGTTTATTTTCTACTAGCACACGATTATTTGTCAAAGGAATGTCGGCTTTTTTCTGTGACAATACAGTGACAAAAAAGCAGTGGAAAAATCCACTGCTTCTACTGCTTGTCCATCGGTGTATCAGTTGCATCCCCGAATCCTGTTTTATCTTGAATCTTTTTAAAGACCATATAAGTTCCAATCCCAATAACAAGTGAGAATGCCCATGTGACACCTTGACGAAACACAATCATCGTTCCGTATCCTTCCACTCCATACTTTTGTAAAAGCCAATATTTCACGACTGCTAGTGCGAAATAACGAGCCGCAAATAACAGCGTCAGCCACTTAAACATTGGAAAGATGTCTTTTTCGTGAAACAACTTTCTTGAATCTTCTCGTTTATAGCCCATTAAATACGCTGTGTCCACAAAAAAGTATAATGTTAGAGGCTTATTGATGAAGATTGTCATAATTAAAAAGAGACCAGATGCAATCATGAAATAGACTTGGTTCATTAACATCGTCTCTGCATTGCCAGAGATCAAATCAACAATTGTTTTTAATAGTAATGTGATAACTAGAAATAATCCGGTTACGTTAAATTGTTTTTCTTTCACAAATGTAAAAATCGTATAAAAGAATGCTGGTGCTGTTGACAATAGAATAGCGTAATAATCTCCAATAATATCTTTTCCTTGATTCCAAATCAGGTATGGAATGACAATATAAAATAATAAGTCCATCCATACTCTATTTTTATTGTTCATTGTATTCCCCTCTATTTCTTTGTAATTGGTGTCATTATAACGGAAATAGTGACAGAAAGAAAGGAAAACTGCCATGGAGGATGAAACAGAAAATTGATCGTCGATTTATATCGAATTATCAGTCTTGATGAATAGGACAATGTATAATCATACGAAAACAAGAGAAATTTTACGTTTAGTATGCGCTACAACGGGTATACAATACGTGACCGTAAAATAGAGCTCTATAGCTACTTATAGCCTTTTTGTGTCAGAACTTTTAACATGGTAGGATAATGATGTAAATTTTTTTGAAAGGATTGATTTTGTATCAATAATCTCGATTTGAATTACACAGCAGAAATGGAAAAAGCGATGTTTCAAGCTCATGGAATTGGTTATGCTGAGTATAGTCGTAAACTTGAACAACAATTACGAGTAGAAAAAAGACGAGAACTCGATTACGAAAAAAGTAAGGAAATTGTACAAAACATAGGGTTTCATAACTAATACAGACAGAAAAACGCGGATGACTTTTGGTCATCCGCGTTTTTTATGAATCAGAACGAAGAAATTTTAGGCCTTCTGCATCTTCTTCTAAATCGTACACTTCATCGTTTTTGGCAAATAGTACACCGTGAAACACTTGTAGGTCGTCGTCACAGGCTTCACAATACTCTTTCTCTCCTTCATTCCAAAAACTAAAAAGAGCTAATTCATTGCTTCGTACACTTTCATACGTTTGATGATAATGATGAATTAACGCTGCATATTGACGCAATGCCTCTTCTTTATTATCGAATTCAAGCGTTTCCTTAATATCACGTTCCCAACCATCTAAAAACAACCATGGTTCACAATCACCTTTTATAATATGAACTCTCCATTTATCACTCATGTTTATCGCTCCTCTGAGTTGAAACATATTCGTTACAAAAATATAGCTATGTCTACATTATTAGTGAATTCTGCTCAGCAATCAAGTAAAAAGAAAAAAAGCCGAGACAATAGCGGGAAACTTCCACTGATTGGCTCGGCCTGAAACATTTTTATTTTAAAACTCAGTAGTGTCAATAGATAAAATAGCAAAGAGTGTTGCGTTTCAATCCATTAACCAATCAGCATCCCTGCAATCGCTGCACTTAATAAGTTTGCAAGTGTCCCTCCAATAATGGCTAGCAAACCAAATTGAGCAATATCTCCTCGTCGCGAGGGAATAAGTGCACCGAGTCCTCCTAATAATATGGCCAATGATCCAAGTCCTGCAAACCCAGTTAACGTAAATGTAATAATGGCTTCTGTTTTTGGTGTAAATGATTCAGCGATTGGTGCAAAATTAGCAAATGCAACAAATTCATTTAAAATCATTTTTTGACCTAAGTATGATCCCGCTGCTGTCGCTTCTGGCCAAGGAACACCAATAACAAACATAACTGGCGCAAATACGTATCCTAAGATCAGTTCAAATGTTAAATTTTCAACCCCAATCCATGTGCCAACTTTACCAAGGATTAAGTTGGCTAACTGAATAATGGAAATGAAAGCAATTAACATCGCCCCCACATTTAATGCTAACTTTAACCCCTCTGATGCCCCGCGTGCAATAGCATCAATCATGTTTTTCGGTTTGTCTTCTTCTTCAGTCTCACTTGTTTTTGTATCTTTTCCAATTCCTGTTTCGGACTCTTCTGTTTCAGGTACAATTATTTTAGCAATTAACAATCCTGCAGGTGCAGCCATAAAGCTTGCTGCAATTAAATATTCAATTTTAGCGCCTAACATATAGTACCCTGATAAAACAGTTCCAGCTACAGTTGCCAGTCCCCCAACCATGACGGCAAACAATTCAGAAGTTGTCATTTTATTTAAATACGGACGAATCACAAGCGGTGCTTCTGTTAAGCCGACAAAAATATTAGCTGTCGCAGACATCGATTCTGCTTTACTCGTTTTTAATAGTTTTTGCATTGCACCACCAATTACTTTTACAACCAATTGCAAAACACCCAGGTAATATAAAAGTGATGTAACAGCAGCAATGTAAATTAATATTGGTAAAAGGTTAACTGCTACGGTAAATGCACCTTTTGGAATCATCTCACCAAATACAAATTCAATTCCTGCTGAAGATGCGCCTAAAAAAGCGAGTACAACTGAAGAAATGGCTTCAAGCGCTCTTTTTCCTGGTTCCCAGTATAAAACAATTACAGCAAAAAAGACCTGTAAACCTAGTGCCCCTACTACTGTCTGTATATTTATCGCTTTACGATTTTTCGATAAACTAAATGCAATTGATAAAATTACGATAATTCCGAAAATTCCCCATACAATATCCATCTGTTTTCCTCCTAGGTGTTCTTTATGTAAAATAAAAAAAGATCTTCCATATACAGGTTTCTACTCTATCGAAGAAAGCTGCACATAAAAGATCTATTTTCTTCTATATTTACATAGAAAAAACTTCTGCCGCTTCCTTCATAGTTTAATCGTTTACGGTGATTAAGTAGAAACATTCGGACCATATTTCCGAACATATATGAAGGTTTTTTAATTGATAATTCGTATTATAGCATCATAAAAAAGAATGTAAATAGCTTTTTTTATTTATTTTTTTATTAAGCGTTTTCACTATAATAAATATAACCATTGATAAATAGAGATTTTTTCTTTTTCACGGGCGTCACTCATGAACAAACTATTATTATCTAAGAATAATATCTATTTACACAAAGAGGAACGTTAGTGCTGAGGCATATAAAAAGAACGTAAGGAGGGTCTCCCTACGTTCTTGGCTATCGTTACGATGCGACTGTGTCTTCTGGTTCTTCTTGTGATTGATGAATCCAATCTTTCCCTTCCACAGAACGAGCAACCATCATTGAAGATACATTGTCACCTGTCACGTTGACCATCGTTGCTGGTGGATCAACAATCATTCCTAGTGCTGTCATGATTGGTAGTGCTTCAACAGGCAAACCAAACATAGTTAAGATTAATAATTCTCCAACTGCTCCACCACTTGGTAATCCAGCAATGACCACACCACATAAAATTGAAACTGCAATTGCCTTAATAAAGGTTTCTACTCCACTAAACTCCATTCCAAATAGTGTAAATGCAAATGAAATCTTTAAGATCGCAGCTAAGCAAGAACCATCCATATGAATCGTTGCTCCAATTGGGATTACCGTTTCACGAATATCTTTAGGTACACCAGTCCTCTTCGCTGCTTCTAAATTCGCAGGCACACTCGCCACACTACTTCCCGTTCCTAGTGCTGTGACAGCAGGTGCTAAAATGTTTTTCCAAAATTTCTTGACGCCTACTTTTCCACCACCAATAAACGCATAAAGTGTAAATCCAATAAAGAAATAAAGAATCGATACTGGATAGTAGACTGCGACAGCTCGCGCATACGTACCGAGTAATTCAGGGCCGAATACGCCAATAAGCGTCGCAAAATAAGCTGCAAGTCCAATCGGTGCAACATACATGACAAGGGTTACCATTTTCATAAATACAAGTGAACCTGCTTTTAAGAATGTTGCAAACGGCTTTCCTTTTTCACCAATTAACGTTGTAGAAAGACCTAATAGCACAGCAAACACGATGAGTGCAAGCATATTTTGACGTGACAATAAGTCAACAAAATCGGGTGCTGTAAACGCTTGTACAAACTGATCAGCAATGTTTACTTTTTCGACTTCGTCTGGTTTAGCAATATCAATCGGTGAGTCGCCGACAGGAATGAATGCTTTTACGGCAACAAGCATAAGAACAGATGCAATAATACCAGTAAAAATAAAGAAACCAAACATCGAACCGATGATTTTACCAAATCGCTGCATATTTGATGTATTCGCAACAGCTGACGAAATGCTAAAGAATACAAGTGGTACAACGACCATAAACATTAAGTTTAAATACATATCGCCAAGCGGCTTTAACACTTCCGCTTTTTCTCCTACCACAAATCCAATGATCGCCCCTAATGCAATCGAAGCTAATAGAATCAATGGAAAACGGTATGACTTAAATGAACCCATATGTACCCTCCTTTATATAAGATACATCAACTTGTCTACTAAGTTGACACTTTACCGATTGTACTACAATGAAAAAATTGGTCAACATAAAATTTTGTCTACCTTTTATCCTTCTTTTTCTATTACGCTTTCACCTGTAACACGTTCACAATGTTTTTTCTTTTATCCACTCCGTACTTCTTGTACAATAAGGAATGGAGTGTCGAGTATGAATACTATTTTTGGAGGCGATCATGACCACTATTTATTCTTATTGTCGAAAGCTTGTTGCGCATAGGCGCTTTACACAAGTTGTACTTACCCTCATTATTCTCAATGCCATCTTAGTTGGGCTTGAAACGTACCCTTCTTTGTACACATCTTACGCTAACATTTTTCATTATGCCGATCGCATTTTACTTTGGGTGTTTACGATTGAAATTGTGATTCGATTGTTTGCTGAGAAACCCATGTATCGTTTCTTTAAAAGCAGTTGGAATTGGTTTGATTTTTTAATTGTCTTAAGTGGTCATTTATTTGCTGGTGCCTATTTTATCACCTTGCTACGTGTTTTACGCGTGTTGCGTGTACTTCGCGCAATTTCGGTTATTCCATCTTTACGTAAATTAGTAGACGCACTGTTAATGACGATTCCAGCGATGGGGAATATTTTATTTTTAATGGGTATTTTCTTTTATATATTTGGTGTATCAGGTACGATGTTGTTTGCAAACACAGCACCTGAGTATTTCGGAAACTTGCAGTTGTCTCTTTTAACGCTTTTTCAAGTAGTTACACTTGAATCATGGGCTAGTGGTGTTATGCGACCTATCTTTGCTGTGCACCCATGGTCTTGGATTTACTTTGTATTATTCATCTTAATAGGGA
Source organism: Bacillus sp. CGMCC 1.16541 (assembly GCF_003184905.1). Lineage (GTDB taxonomy): Bacteria > Bacillota > Bacilli > Bacillales > Bacillaceae_H > Priestia. Next base: position 124,664 of record NZ_QFRU01000008.1, on the reverse strand, counting down.
CATTCATTATTATTAATCTTTTTATTGGTGTCATCGTTAATAATATGGAAAAAGCAAACTTTGATGATGAAGAATCTGATGAAGCAAAAATGCAAAAAGAAATGGCTGCAATGAGAGAAGAAATGGCGGAGCTTAAACAATTAATAAAAGAGATGAATTCAAAAAGTTGATGATATCGTCAGCTTTTTGAATTTGACCAATAAACGAAAAAGAAATTTTTCTTAAGCAGCTAATATCATTTTTATTGTTTATTTAGAACATAGTTTAAGGTGAGATTATTTTTATTCCCTATAAAAAAGAAGCGCACAAGTTCCTGGTACTAACTTGCACGCTTCTTTTTTATACTTTTTATCTTTCACTAATTATTCTTAATCTTTCTCTCTTGCTATCTGCGTATCTCGAATATTCTTTTGAACCGTGATCGCTGCAAATAAGCTAAGCACAAATGCCATCCCATAAAATCCTTTTTCACTTAAAACGATACTCCCTGCATTGTACAAACCAATCGCCATTAATGAAATCGCTACAATTAAAGCAAACCAGCTTAGACCATAATAAATATTGGTAACAGGTATTCCCTCTTCTTTATCTCGTACAGCTTTTTGTAATGAAACTGCTGCATATAGTCCAAAAACTAATACGGCAAAATAATATCCTTTTTCATTCAATTCCATCGTGGCGTTAAATAAGCCAATAAGGTAAGCCGCTACGCCTACTAGCAACGCAGCCCAAGAAGCTCCTTTAAACGCTGACGTAGGTTCCCCTTCTTTTCTTTCTACTTTCACTTTTGCATCATTTTGTTTGCCTTTATCAAATAAAACTTCCTGATCATTAGACATGTTATCGTTCTCTCCCATCTTTTTATCAAGCCCCGTATATACATCAAGCTTTTTCCTACACTTATTATACAGAAATTGGTTGTGAATAATAAACATTTTTTGAAGCTTTCTACTTGTTTTTTTATTTATATCATGTTCGTGCTGACTTAATTACAAGCAGTTTCGTTTTAATTTTGTTCTAAATGGCCATCTACATTTATAGTGATTACTTAGAACATAGTTTAATTGGTTTATATATTTTTAAAAAAATATGCTGGGATATAATGTAATGATTCCTTCTAAAAGCTAAACAATGACTTTTCGATCATCGTTCGGTTATCAAACCAATTCGTTCTATTGCGCTACAACTATCCCTTTGAACAGACTTTCCAAACAAATAAAAATACCCGAACCATCAAGAGTATAGAACTCACAATAGCTCGGGTATATCATCAACTGAAAGGCTTATGTCTCAGCCTCTTTCTTCTTAGTTTTCGAAGTATTCTTTGTAAAACCCGCCAACTTGACCTGTGTTGTCAACTACAAAATAAAATTCTTCTGTCTCGTTTTTCACATCGTATACTTTTCCTGCCGTTAATACGTTTTCTACCATATACTTCGCTGCATTCGTATGAATACATTTTACTTGTTTAATCGTTGGACGATCATTCCATTCTAAATGAATCATGTATGTACACTCCTTTAGCTCATATAGATTCATTTTAGCTTACTTTCTTCTAAAAGAAAACTCTTGAAAGGGATTATTGTGCACGTAAACAGCTTCTTTTTTCTAATTGTTCCGTTATAAACGTTGTACATTCTGCGACAATTTGATCTTTGTCATGGTCCATAGAAGCAACATGATAAGAATTCTGAAGGAATAGTTGTCGCTTATCTACTGAACGAACATGATTCAAAATGTTCGTCGAATTGCTAGGTGGAACAACATTGTCAACCGTTGAAGTGAGAAGTAACGTTGGACACAACACCCGTGACAAACGCGCTTTTGTTTCATCCATCAATGACAAAAGTTGCTGGATGGATTTTATCGGTGCTTTTTCATAAGTAATTTCGTGTACATCACTAGCTTTAATGTCTGGTGCTCCTTCTGGTAAATAACGAGGGGTAAACGAATGACGATATGGCTCCATCGATGGAATAGAAGAGATGGCAGGATTAATTAGCATGATACCTGTTAAATCTCTTAACTCACTCGCCGTACGTAATGTCAATGTCCCGCCCATTGACTGTCCTACAATAAATACATGCTTACATGTTTCTTTTAGTTTGTTATAGCCATTTAAAAAATCTTGTTTCCAATCTTCATATGTTGATCCCTCTAAATCTTCATAATGCGTTCCGTGCCCTTTTAATCGAAGTCCATATACCGTATACCCATTCTTCGCTAATCCTTCCCCGACATACTTCATGCTTTGTGGTGTACCGATAAACCCGTGTGATACAAGTACCCCAATTTCATTTCCTTGAATAAAAAAAGATTCCGCTCCACTCATAACAGGGTAGTTTTCCATTCGTTATTCCCCTCTCTTATTCGAATTTTCTGATTAAATATTATAAATATCATATACCAATAAATCCTATGAGTCAACTAGGTTTTTAAATACTATCCCATTCTTTCTATCATCCTTTTTACCTATTCGTTCTTATTAAAAATAGCGCATGACCATTCGTTTGAATTTTAAAAAGAGCTCTGTTGTTAGTACTGTCCCCACAAAGTTAGATTTTTCACTCTAACTTCTGAGGTGCGGTACCACCTGCTGAGCTCTTCATCTTTACAACACTATAAACCTATGAAACACAATACAACGTGTTATCAAATAAGTTACTTTATTATGAATACGTAACTCCTGCTGATTTTTGATTTTTCAACAAATGTAATACCAGTTCTCCAAACTGATAAGCCTCTTCTAAATGTGGATAACCAGATAAGATGAATGTATCAACACCAATTGCTTTATATTCACGAATACGCTCTGCGACAATTTCTGGGTTTCCTACAATTGCTGTGCCAGCTCCTTCACGTGCTAAACCAATACCAGCCCAAAGATTAGGAGAAATTTCAAGTGTATTTCGCTCTTTTGAACCTTGATGCAAGCTCGTTTGTGTTTTTTGAGCTGTTGTAGAATCAAATTTAGCAAACCTTTCTTGGAATCCACGTATGGTCTAACGTATTGAATAAGTTCCTCTGCAGCGTTCCATGCTTCTAATTCAGTATCACGCACAATGACATGAAGACGAATACCGAACTTTAGCTGTCTTCCTTGGACTGCTGCTTTTTCTTTCATCTCACTTATTTTCTTTTCAATAATCGCTGGAGGCTCTCCCCATAATAGGTATACATCTGCATGTTTGGCACCTACTTCTTTACCAGCTGGTGATGAACCTCCAAAATAAAGAGGAGGATAAGGTTTTTGAACAGGTAACGTTGGGACTTTTGCTCCGGTCACATCAATGTGTTTACCATGAAAGTCAACATGTTCTCCTTGCATTGTTTGACGCCATACTGTTAAAAATTCACCCCTACGCCTCCTTACAATCATTTTGCGAATACTTTTTAAACCTTATGATCGTGTTCGTTATGTAACCATTACTGCTTCACCTTACATTCAAAAACAAAAAAAGCATTTGTTTCTTATTATGGAATACAAATGCCTTCAGTCTGTCTGATCAGCAAATTATTTTACTCTTACTTAAAGATTAATACCTGTTATTCCTATTTGTCAAGTAGGTATTAAGAGCATCCTAAGTCAACAATGCTCTGTAAGCTTAGTCAAAACAAATACAAACACCAAGTAGACAATCACGTCTACCTGGTGTTTGATGAAGGATTTATCCTTCTAATAATAGTGTTTCTGGATCTTCTAACAGTTCTTTAACCGTTGCAAGGAAGCTTACTGCCTCTTTTCCATCAATAATACGGTGATCATAAGAAAGAGCAATGTACATCATTGGGCGGTTTTCTGAACGTTCTTCGTCGATTGCAACTGGACGAAGTTGTACTTTATGCATCCCTAAAATTCCCACTTGAGGACCGTTTAGGATTGGTGTAGACATTAACGAACCGAATACACCACCATTTGTAATTGTGAATGTGCCACCTTGTAAATCTTTTAATGCTAACTTGTTATCACGTGCTTTTTTCGCTAATTCACCGATATTCCCCTCGATTTCAGCGAATGTTTTACGGTCTGCATCACGAACAACAGGTACCACAAGTCCGTCTGGAGCAGAAACAGCAATTCCGATATCATAGAATTTCTTTAACACAATTTCGTCGCCTTGAATTTCAGCGTTTAATAATGGGTATTTACGAAGTGCCGCTACAACCGCTTTTGTAAAGAATGACATAAAGCCAAGACGAACATCGTGCTGTTCAAAGAATTTATCTTTGCGACGCTTACGTAGTGCCATAACTGCTGTCATATCTACTTCATTAAATGTTGTTAACATTGCCGCTGTTTGTTGCACTTGAACAAGACGATTTGCAATTGTTTGGCGACGACGTGACATTCGAATACGTTGTACAGGCTTCTCGCCACCTTCGTTTGTCACTTCAGGTTGTACCGGTTTCGCTGCACGCGGTGCTGGGGCTGATGCTGGCTTTGCTTCTTCTTTTTGAACAGTTGCTTTGTTTTCAGCGTAAACTTCGATGTCTTGCTTACGTACACGACCTAGTGGATCAGCTGTTGGAACTTCATCTAATTTGATGCCACGCTCTCTTGCTGCTTTACGTGCAGATGGAGAGGCAATGATCCACTGCTTTTGTTGACCTTCTGCTGCTTTTTCTTCTAAAGCAGGCGCTGCTTCTTGAGCCGCTTGTACTGGCTCTTCTTGTTTTGCAGGTTGTGCCGCTTTTGGCTTCTCTACTGGAGTACTTGCTGCTGCACCTTGCTCATTTAAGCGAGCGATTGTTTCACCTACTTGAACGGTATCTCCTTCTCCGACAAGTAGCTCTGCTAACACACCAGACTCTTCTGCTGTAATTTCGACGTTTACTTTATCTGTTTCAAGTTCAACAACGTAGTCACCTTTTTCTACGTAGTCCCCAACTTGTTTCAACCACTGCGCAACTGTTCCTTCTGTAATTGATTCTGCTAATTCCGGTACTTTGATTTCTCCCATTGTTAAATCCCCTTCCTATCGTGTTACTGCATCGTTTGCAATATGTTCATTTGTGATTGCGTCTTGTAAAATACGTTCTTGTTCTTGCTTATGGCTTGTTGGGTCCCCTTCAGCTGGACTTGAACGTCTTCTGCGTCCTACATATTTCACAGCTACGCCTTCTGGAGCAACAGAGCGAAGTTTTGGATCAATGTAGCTCCAAGCTCCCATATTTTCAGGCTCTTCTTGCATCCACACAATTTCTTTTAAGTTTTTATATCGAGCAAAGATTTCAGCAATAATACGTCGTGGGAATGGATAGATTTCTTCCACACGTAATACATGTAACCAATCCATGTTACCTTCTTGTTTTTGAAGTTTTTCAGTTAAGTCGCTTGATACTTTACCAGTGCATAGAACAATACGTTCAACTGCATCTGTATTTTGACCTAGTTCAGGTTGTTCAACAACACGTTTAAATGACCCTTCTGTTAGTTCAGTAATCTCCGACACACTAAATGGGTTACGCAACAAACTCTTTGGTGTCATCACCACAAGTGGACGAACTTCTTCACGTTTTAAGATTGCTGCCTGCCTTCTTAACAGATGGAAATATTGAGCTGCACTTGTTACATTGGCAACTGTCCAGTTGTTTTCAGCACCTAATTGTAAGAAACGCTCTAGTCTTGCACTTGAATGCTCTGGTCCTTGCCCTTCGTGTCCATGTGGAAGCAATAGAACCATACCTGATTTTTGTCCCCACTTTGCGCGACCTGCAGAGATAAATTGATCAAAAATAACTTGACCCGCATTTGCAAAGTCACCGAATTGTGCTTCCCAAATAACTAGTGTTTCTGGCGCGAATACGTTATAACCATATTCAAATCCAATGACAGACCCTTCTGATAATGGACTGTTATGAATATCAAAGGAAGCGCTTACGTCAGATAATGTGTGTAACGGTGAATACACATCTCCCGTTACGTGATCATGTAACACAATATGACGATGTGCAAACGTTCCACGCTCTGAATCTTGTCCTGTAATACGAATAGGTGTGCCATCACGTAAGATTGTCGCAAATGCAAGTGCTTCACCTAATGACCAATCTACTTTCCCGTTGTCTTCTAACGCTTTTGCACGACGCTCTAAAATACGCGCAAGTTTCGGGAACACATTAAAGTTTTCAGGCCACGTAACGATTTCAGTATTTAGATCGTATAGGACATCTTTAGATACAGATGTGTCTAAGTTTGGTAATCCATTAATCACAGCTTCTGGCAATTCCATTAAGTGATGCTTTTTATCTGCCTTTGGCGGTACTTTGTCATACGCTGCTTTTAGTTTTTGTTGAATTTGCTCTTGGATGCTATCGACTTCTTCATTAGACAACACTTGTTGTTCTTGCAACGTTTTTGCATATAAAGCACGAACTGTCGGACGCTTCCCGATAATTTCGTACGTTTTAGGTTGTGTCACCATTGGCTCATCCATTTCGTTATGTCCAAATCGACGGTATCCAATTAAATCAATTAAGAAATCCTTATTAAAGCGCTTGCGATATTCATAAGCAAAATACGCTGCCGCTAAACATGCATCAGGATCATCCGCATTTACATGGACAATCGGGATTTCAAATCCTTTTGCTAAATCACTCGCATATTTTGTTGAACGTGAGTCAACACTTTCGGTTGTAAATCCAATCATATTATTGGCGATAATATGAATCGTTCCACCTGTTTGATATCCAGTTAACTGGTTTAAGTTTAAGGTTTCTTGTACAATACCTTCACCAGGGAACGCTGCATCACCATGAATTAAAATAGCAAATGATTTTGTTACATCTTGTGTTGGATAGCCAATTGCTTCACGGTCATCTTGCGCTGCTCTTGTAAACCCTTCCACAACTGGGTTCACAAATTCTAAATGACTCGGATTGTTTGCCAATGTTAAACGTGCACGAACTGTGCTTTCATCTTTAATTTGTGTATCGGCACCTAAATGGTACTTTACATCTCCAGTCCATCCATAGTTGATTCCTGTTGAACCTTCTGATGGAACGAGATCTTTATTTGGTGAGTGTTGAAACTCTGAGAAAATCATTTCATATGGCTTACCTAGCACATGTGCTAATACATTTAAGCGACCACGGTGTGCCATTCCAATGTTAACCGTTTTCGGACCATCTTGAACAGAACAGCCGATAATCTCATCTAATAATGGAACAAGCATGTCCACACCTTCAATTGAGAATCGCTTCTGACCGACGAATGTACGGTGTAAAAATTGTTCAAATCCTTCTACTTCCGTTAAGCGCTTTAATACACTCGTACGCTTTTCTTTTGATAGCGAACGGAAGATATCGCCTTTTTCCACCATTTGCGTAAGCCATTTGTTTTCTTCAAGATTATGTACATGATGAAACTCGAATGAAATTGTTTTTGTATAAAGCTCTGTTAAATAGTTAATCGCATCTAATCCGTTTTTTACATAGGTAGGTGCGTCTGGACATAAAATTTCTACAGGAATTCCTTTTAAGTCTTCCTCAGTCAAGTTGTAGTCTTCTAGATGTAAAAGGACCATATCCTTTTTCTGATCTTCTAGTGGATTAATAGATGCATATAAATGACCATACGTACGAATGTTTTCAGCAAATTTAATCGCAGCTGCAATTTTCGCGGTGCTCACCGGTGCAACAGACGTGCGGTTGTCCCCTTTTGATAACACACGATCATCTGATAACTCCTCCGAACTCGGTGGAGCTCCCCATACATCAAATAGTTCTTTTAATTCTGAATCAACTTCTTCTGGATTTTGTTCATACAATTCATACTGTTCTAATACGTAACCATAGTTTGGTCCTAAAAACCCTTGCCATGGTTCACCTTTGTTTGACGTTTGATTACCCATTTAAAAACCCCCAACGATTCATAATACTTGAAATCATATGAGATTTCTAGAATTAAGAAGACTTGTTGTTACAACCTACTTATCAGACATGTTTACAAGTTACTTATGTGCTTTACCTTGTAAAATTATCCTTGTTTTCATTTTACCACTCTTTTGCGTTTCATTCAAAATGAAATCGCTATATTTCTATAAATTTTTTTATTTTTTTAATAGTCAAACTATATTTTGGAAGCGCTTCATAAGAAAAGTGAATGACTCTAGCAAAATAGTGTTAAATTATTGTTATCAAGCTGTTTAAGAGTTGTTCTAACAGAATGAGGCACTATCATCAGTTTCAAAAAAATTCCATTATACATTGGATAGTATTTTCATTTTGACAATGTCAGATTTTAAGCTTTTCTTCTCTTTTCTTCATATTAAATAGTGTTCTTTTTTTCAATGAGGGTAGAACATGAGTAAATAAACGTAAAAAAGTAAGTTTACACGCTCTTACCTCTTTATCTATTGCTATAACTAAATTCTAAGGCAAAAGCGGTTGCTCGATAGGTCAACCAGGGGGATTCTCCCCCTTTTGTCTTGGCCCTTTTTATGTTTTCTATTCACTTTCAATTCTTGCTTCTACTTCAATGTTAACATTCCCTTTCACCGCTTTTGAAATCATACATGTAGATTCGGCTTTCTCTGCAATTCTTGCAGCTTTTTTATTGAGTTGTTCAGACCACTCCTCTAACACTATGTGTGGACGATGAATGATTCTTTCGTATGTAAACACCCCTTTTGTTACATCAACGATTGCTTCTGAATCCATGGTTAACAATATCGTGTTTATTCCACTTCTTTCTAACATCGCCGCAAGTGTTATAATGTAGCACGTTGCTGCGGCTCCTAGTAACATTTCATCTGGATTTGTTCCAATACCCGGGCCGTCCATTTCTTTTGGAATTGAAATGGATGTACGCAGTTGTCCGGATTCAATGTTGCCAACATCGTTTCGTCCTCCTGGCCAGTCTGCTTTTAAGTGAAAGTGATGTTTTGCCACGTTAATCCTTCCTTTCATTTACTATGTGTATTTTATTTTAACGAGTGCAACGAATAAAGCCAACTTTTCTATTTCTGTTTACATAATAATATTACAGTAGTATTCACAAGAAAAAGACTCACCGAGTAACGGATTACTCGGTGAATCTTTTTCTTACTTAGATGTCGTGTTTTTTTCATGTACAAAATGGTTGATTAAAGATGGTAACCAACTACGTAAATCTGTAAATGGATATCCCCATGCCGTTGCTCGTTCATTACTCATTGTCCATGATTGTTCGACTCCATATGGAGATCCGTTTTCATCCGTAATTGTGGTAGTGATGTTTGCTGTTTTCTCTGTTTCTTTTTCGATTGTTTGAATAAGCTCTTGAAGAGAAATGGAACCATTTGCACAAGCATTTACAGGACCTTTTAATTGATTTTCACCACACCAAGTTAGAAAGTCCCCTGCTTCTTGCTGAGAAATGAAATTCATTTCAGCTTCTTTGTTTTGTAAACCAATGCTTTCTTCGTGCAGAATTTTATCAACATGAAAAAGCAATCGATTTGTATAATCTTGCTCTCCTAATACAATTGGAATCCGAACAGCAGTTACCGAAAAAGGAGCGTGTTGGAAAAAGACCGCTTCGGCTTGTCGCTTGCCTTCTTGATACGATAGGTTTTCTCTATTAACGTACGAGATTGGATACGTGTACGGGTCGAAATCTTCTTCTCGACACGTATGATCAAGAAATCCGTATACCGATAACGTTGAGGTAAACACATAGTGCTTCACTTTATCTTTAAATGCTTCAATGGCAATGGATGCATCATGAGAGGCGTAGCAAATTTGATCAAAGACAACGTCCCACGTTTTTCCATACGTTTTTTCAATAAGAGACATCTTGTCAAAGCGATTTAATTTAATGCGCTGTACTTGATCACCAAAAGGATCTTGTGTTTCTCCTCGCGTTCCAATGGTCACTTGTATACCTTTTGCTAACAACGATTCGACTAAATTCACACCAAAAAAGCGTGTTCCTCCTAAAACTAAAGCCGTTTTCATGAGACACTCCTCCTTTACTATTATCTATAACATTAATACAATCACATATAAAAAGCTATATTTTATAAATATAGGAATTTTTAGGAATATATATGATATTATCACTATGTATGCACATTTATACTTTAATATGAAGAGTTTGGAACGAGAGAGGAGCGTTTTTATGAATGTATCACCCATATCTACAAGAGACAGGATTGTCACGATTGACATTATTCGTGGTTTTGCCCTTTTTGGGATCTTCCTTGTCAACATGCCTGCATTTCATTCACCTGATTTTAAAGTTCAAATAAGCGGCATGCATGTAGAATATACAGGAATAGATTACTGGGTTGATTTATTTCTCCAAATGTTTGTGCAGATGAAATTTTTTACGATCTTTTCATTTTTATTTGGATTAGGCTTTTATATTTTCATGAGTCGTGCTGAACAAAAAGGATTTAACGTTAAACGTTTATTTAGTCGAAGATTGTTAGGTTTACTATTGTTTGGTGCTCTTCACCTCATCTTTTTATGGTTTGGTGACATTTTACACTTGTATGCCATTACAGGCTTTCTCCTTTTATTCTTTTATAAACGGAAACCAAAAACGATTCTCATATGGGCATTTAGCATTCTCTTCTTATTCCACGCACTGATAAGTTTAACTTTTTTAGTGCCAGAAACCATGTTAGAAGACATGCAAGCGGATATGCAAGAAGGTTACGACGAGAAACTAAATAATTATGTAGCTGTTTATGAACAAGCTAGTTACATCGATTGGGTTTTATATCGAATCGACATAGAAATTCCGTCAATCTTAGCTAACTTGCCCATTACATTAATGCCTGTTTTATCACTATTCTTGTTTGGGTTATATGCAGGGAAAATTGGCCTGTTTGAACGAGTAGAAGAACAGCGAAATCTTTTAAGAAAAGTTCAAGTGTTCTCTTTTCTAATCGGGGTTATCTTTGCGATTTTACTCGGACTAGTCAAAACAAAAGGATGGAATGTAGGCGCATATGAAGATAGCGTTATTCAGCTATTTACGAGCTTAAGTGGAGTGGGGTTATGCTTCTTCTATATCTCTACATTGACCTTATTATTACAAGCAGAAAACTGGCAAAAAAGGCTTCGCCCACTTGGTTATGTTGGTCAAATGGCGTTGACAAACTATTTACTTCAAACCATTCTTTGCGTCATTTTATTTCTTGGTTTTAATTTATATGGTCAAATTAGTCTGACAACAGGAACGATTCTTTGCTTCATTATTTATAGTTTACAAGTATTCATTAGTAGGAAGTGGCTCCAAATGTACCGTTTTGGTCCATTCGAATGGCTATGGAGAACGATGACGTATAGAAAAGTTCAACAATTCAAAAAACAAACCCACTAAAGAAAAGGTGATTCATAAGAGAGATAGCCTCTACATGAATCACCTTTTTCATTTACTTTCCCTCTCTTTTTCACGTTTACTTACGAATGACTAAACGACTTACGCCATATTTTTCAAATTCGTCTAAATAAAATGATTCTTTCTTTAAAATACTTGCGACGTGATCATCTGTCATCTTTGAAACAGGACCTATTCCGTTCATCACATCTCGTTTTGCTAAACTAAGAGCTAAACTCTCCCAAAACACTTCATTATCATATTCCATAATCATCTCTTGCAGCACTTTTTCATACTTAGCACTAAACACAATAAATGGACTTAATGAGTAAAAGCGGGAATCCTTGAGAAATGGACGAGCATAAGAAAATAATTTCTGTTCTAATTCTTCATATTTTGCGACTTGCTCTTGATCAACCGTATCTGATAATGCATTCACCATCCAATTTCCTAAATGAATGAGATTAAGAAGGTTGTAATATTGTTCTTTCGTTACTTGAATGTGGATATCGGTTTGTGTGGAAGTAGTGGTACCGGTCATTTAACAAGCTCCTTTGTGGATTAGAATGGGGATCGAACCGCAGAGAAAAATGAGAGGAAAAGCTTACTATTATAGTAATCGATGATTCATTTAGATACAAGTCATATTTGGATATTTTTTCTATAAGTGATACAATGCAACGATACTGAGACAAAAGAGGATGGGACATAACGAAATGATTCCTTCTCAAAAACGAACAATGCCATTTCTATAATCGTTAAGTTACAACAACAAGTTCACTCCATTGTGCTCCAGCCACTTGCTTTCCGCGGAGAGGAACCTGAGTCTCCTCGTACTTGCAGGGCTTCATCCTTTCCTCTATTTCCCGCAGGAGTCGAGTGTCCTACGCTCCATTCCACTATTCTTTTAAGCTTGGTTTATTAACCATAAATATCTAAATTATCAAGAGTATATAACTCAAAATAGTTCGGATATCTTATCAACTGAAACACTTATATCCTAGCCTCTCTTTGACTCAGAGACTATGATTCCTTGTCTACAAAATCTAGTAATAGTAATAGTAATAGTAATGAATAGATATCCATTTACTTATTTTATCATTTCTTATTGCCAGATTGCTTCTACCCACTCAGGATGATCAATAAATGGATTACGGTTGAATTGATACTGTTGATAAATAATGTCATTTCGTCGACGTTCAAAGTTATCGACAGGGTCTTGGCGATGCCATTCAAGTAAAACGGATAACTTCCCATGATAAGGAGCCGTACCGTTATTCACGTAGTTATTAAGTTCTAAATCTACTTCACCACCGTCTCCTTCATAACGAACAGCCATGTAAAACAACATACGTGCAACGTCGCCTTTTACTTCGTCACGAGGCTCCCAAGAATCAGAATCATAATAAATTCCCAACGCTTCTGTATGCTGAGTTCCACCATTGTCAAAATCTAAATTCCCTCTTGAACTGTTTACAGATACATCTGTTGGGCGCAAATGATGAAGATCTGTTCCTGGACCACGTACTGTTCCGAAATCACCGTGTGATTTTGCCCAAACATGTTCGCGATTCCAATCATTCACCGTGCCACCATTTGTAAACTTACTTTGAGAACGACCTGTGTATAACAACAGTACATTGTTAGAGTTGTTAGGATCTTCATCCGTTTGTCGAAGCGACTTTCATGATCGCTTCTTTCCGCTTCATCATATCGTAAAAATGTATCTATTATTTTAATTTTTTGTAAATAAATGAAAGTTCTAAAAAAAGAGGAAGATACTCACGAATACATTCCATATAATAACAATTATTAATTAGGTTATCTATAAAAAAAGCGGTTGACTACACTGTCTAACCCTCTTTAGTCACAAAAAAAAGAAACCGTCCACTAAGAGAAGATGGATGGTTTCCTTTATAAGTTTTCACTTAGACTCTGGAATGTCACATTGCTCATCGGTACATGTTGTACCTTGTTCTCCTAACGGCTGCAACACAGATTCAGCTTTCTCTTCTTCCCAAACTTTTTGTAATGCACCCGCAAACACATCCGCTGGTTGGGCTCCTGAAATAGCATATTTGCGATTAACAACAAAAAACGGTACACCTTGTACACCAATTGCTTGTGCTTCACTCTCATCTACACGTACTTCTTCTGTAAAAGCATCGCTATTTAATAGGTCTAAGACTTCATTTCGGTTAAGTCCTGCTTCTACCGCTAAATCAGCAAGTGTCTCGCGGTCTCCAATATGTTTTGATTCTGTAAAATAAGCTCTCAATAGTCGCTCAGTCGTTTCTTTCTCTTTTCCTTTTGTTTCAGAAAACTTAGCAAGGCGATGAGCATCTAACGTATTAGTTGGCACAACCGTGTCAAACTTAAAATCTAAGCCGACTGATGTTGCTTGTGCACCAACACTTTCACTCATTTTTTTTGCCTCTTCAACGGAGGTACCATATTTTTTTGCTAATAATTCGTGGATAGTTAGATCTGTATCTCTTGGTGCATTGGGATCTAGTTCAAATGCTTTAAATACCACTTCTACATCTTCCTTATGCGGAAACTGAGACAATGCTTCTTCTAATCGACGCTTTCCAATGTAACAAAACGGACAAGCATAGTCAGACCAAATTTCAATTTTCACTTCGACACCTCATTTATGTTAGTAGATATGTCTCAGTGTAGCATAGCAAAGATGAGACTGAATACTAAATTGCTCATTCAATAAACAGCGAAACGGAGTGCATAAGATAATGAATTGCCTCAAGATGATCTCCAATAATGAGCTCAGTAAGCGGCGCGTGCCCTGTTTGAGAAAAATGAAGATGAGGCCGTATTTTATTCATGCGATCAACATCAATACGTCTCACTACTTCAACGTCAAAACCTTGCTGTACAGCTTTTGCATACGCAACACAAGGTATAGCAAGTGTTTTCCAGCCTATCTTTTCAAGACACGTTCGACTTATTGCGTGAGGAACGGCTGTTAATGAACTCATCTTTAAATCTTTTCTATTTAATGCACTATTTAATGCATACTTCCAAGCGCTAACAATATGATCTTGAATGGACGTGTCCATTAAATCATTTAAGTCGTTAAGCGCTACATCTACTCCAGACTCTATTGCTTTAATAAAAGGAAGTAATTGTTGTGCATATAAAAACAGATCGCCATCTACAAATAACAAAATATCACCTTTGGCATGCTGCGCTCCTATCGCTCTACCTACATCATGACCTAGTGCTTCTTCGAATACAACAGTGGTTGCGCCACCTTCTTTTGCATATAGCTCTGTTTGATCTCTTGAACCATTTACCACGACAATAATTTCAAGCGGTTCGAGTCTGCGTAATTCTTGTATGAGTGATGAAATGAGTTTTTCTTCGTTTTTAGCTGGAATAATCACAGAAACTTGTTTTCCTCCGTATCGAGTAGTACGCTTCCCCCACCCATAATGAACAGTGAATTTTTGTTCATCCTCTAATAACTGCATCTTTCTGTTTGGATGTTGATAGTGAAGACGGGCACCGCCAGTGAAAAATTGAGGTTGGAGAAAACGAAAATAATCCGTTACCATTTGCTGTTCATAACTAGATTGCTTAAAACGGTGTTCTCCATGTTTTTTATAGCACAAAGAAGAACAAGGATCGATTGAAAGATAACAACTCACTTTCCACTTCTTTTCGTAAAAAGAGTGATAAACAGCGACAGGGTTACAGAGAACATAATGAGGCAAGGAGACTAATACATCTCGCTTACATGCAAAGGGAACGGACAAATAAGCATTTGTTTCATGAACAGGTCGTTTCATCATGTCATGAAAAACATAACTCCATACATACTCGACTTTTAATGAATCATCGACTTTTTGAGACCACTTATTCAATGCTACATCACTTCCACCATACAACACTGGATTTAGAAATTGTTGAAGCTGAGACAATGACATATACATAGTTGCATCTAGGAATAAAAGCACTTCTCCGCTAGTTGTGGAAATGGTTTGCATGAACGCTTCATGCTCACTCAGTCCGTCCTTTCTAACCATTTCATCTTCATCTACAAAAGTAAGACGACTATCATTCGTTATCACCTTTACTTCAACTGAATGTAATGCACGTACATGGAGAAGCAACTCTTGAGAGATATGTTCGTTCGGAGCGAAAAGAAGAACAGATAGTTTTTTCATTACTGCTTCAACACATTTCGAGGGTCAATTGTTACAGGAGATAATTTAACAAGGTCCCAATCGACTGATGTATGATCGGTTAAAATCAACACAAGATCGTGTTGTTTGATTACTTCTTCTGTTAAGTCGACTGAATGATACGTTTTATTGTTTAACTTTGCATAGTTAACAAGCGGATCGTGATACGTAAGGAAGTAACCTTCATGAATGAGTTGTTCACAAATTTCGATCGCTGGAGACTCCCGAATGTCGTTTACATCTTTTTTATACGTCAAGCCAATTACTAACACTTTTCCTTTTATGATTTTCGCTTTTACTTCATCGACAATTTCATGAGGCATCTGCTTGTTAATAGAATGAGCAACTTCAATCAACTCACTTGTTAATCCATGTTGTTTCAGTTTCCATAAGAAATAGATAGGATCAACAGGTATGCAGTGACCCCCGATTCCAGGGCCCGGCCAATAAGCGGTAAAGCCAAACGGTTTTGTCTCTGCCGCTTTTAACACCTCATAAAAGTCAATATTCATCTTTTTACACAATATAGAAGTTTCGTTTACTAGTGAGATATTGACAAGACGCTGAATATTTTCAAATAACTTGCACATCTCTGCGATTTTAGGAGATGAAACAGGAACTACTTTTTGAAAAACAGACCCATAAAAGTGAACAACTTTTTCTAAACAGTGAACTGTTTGACCACTTACTACTTTTGGAATTACCTCAATGTTAAACTGTTTATTTGCAGGATCAATTCTCTCAGGAGAGTATGATAGGTGAAAATCAACTCCAACAGTAAATCGCCCTTGAGCTAAAATAGGCATAACCACCTCCTCTAATGTCCCTGGGTAAGTTGAACTTTCATAAATAACAGTTTGACCTGGTTGAAGGTGCTTTTTAATGTAATGAGAAGCTGCGATCAACGCACGTAAGTCTGGTTCATCTTCGTTAATGATTGGAGTTGGCACGGTTACGATGATATATTCACTTTCTTTTAATGCACCAATTCCTTTATATGGAACCACGGCTTGAAATGTTGTAGTTGTGGTTAACTCTGATGTTGAAACATCCGGAATGTAGCTAATGGCGTTTTGAAGACTTGTCACCTTTTCATCATCTGTATCAATTCCAATCACATCGTACCCTTTTTTCGCAAAAAGGAGAGCTAGTGGTAATCCAACATACCCCAGTCCAATCACAGTCACTTGTTTCTTTTTAATTCCCATGTTGCTCACCTGCAAGAAATTGATGAAGGATGTCCATTCTTTTCTCTTTTTCTGTAAAGTCTCCACGCGCATTTGTTTGCTCAATTAAATAAGCAATTGCCTCTACGTAATCTCCTAAAATTCGTTCTGTAGAAGGTGCTAACCCATTTACTTTTTTATGCTCCTTCCGAATTCGGTTTGTTTTAATGACATCAACAAATTGAATAGGTTGGACAGTAAACTTCTCTAAGGTAGCTTTTACTTGAGCAAGTGGAGGAACAATAAGTGAGTCATATCCAACCGATTCCATAACACGACGACTCATTGCGTGTGGAATGGCGGTTAGTGTGTTAATCGTTAAACCTGGCCGCTTTGTCGCTATATTTAACAAGTATTTCGCTGCACTGACGGAGTGAAGTGGATGAACCTGATCTAGCAACCCCTCTAAATCGTTTAAAGCTACATCTACGCCATTATCTACGGCTTGTAAAAATGGTAAAAGCTGCTCAGCTACAATCACAATGTCTGCATCAACAAATAAGCATACCTCACCTGAACTATACATCGCGCCAAGTGCCCTTGGTACATTATGACCAAGCTTATCTGGAAACTGCAAAAGAATGGCATTTGCTTTCTTTACTACGTTAATGGTATCTTCATCAGCACCATTTGCCACTACAATAATTTCTTCTACTCCCGCTTTTTTTACTTCTTTAATAACGGCTTCGATTGTTTCTTTTTCGTTGTATAACGGAATAACCGCGCTGTAATGAATATTCTTTTTAGCAGGAATGATTGGCTGAATTCTTGGTAAAAATGATCGGTCTCTTGCTCCATCTGTTAAACCACCACGAGAACCGTTTTGTTGAACAAGATAGCCAATTGCTTCAAGATGATCACCAAGAATACTAGTCGTTGATAGAGGGAATGGAGAGTTTGAAGGAATTTCTTTGTGAGTGTTACGAATACGATTTGTGTAAATAACATCTACTGAACAAGGAGCGATAATAGACATACCTTGAAGCATGGCTACCATCTGTGCAAGTGGTGGATTGACTAAATACTCGTATCCAATGGCTTGGGCTGCTGACTTTTTCATAGCATGGGGAATAGCCGTTAATGCTTGTACACACAAGTCTTCTCTTTTACAAAATAGATTCATTGCATATTTCGCAACAGCCACAGGGTGAGGGCGAATTTTCCGTTGAAGTGTCCATGTTAAATCATTTAAAGCGAGATCGTTCCCCTCTTCAATTGATTGTATAAAAGGCAATAATTCGGTGTGCGCAATAGGAATGTCACCATCAGTAAATAATAGAATATCTCCTTTTGCTGCTTTTGCACCGATGGCTCGTCCAACGTTTAACCCAAGAGGCTCTACGTAGTTAATGACGCGACACCCAAATTTCTCTGCAATCTCTTTCGTTTGATCCGTTGAGCCGTTTACGATTACGATTATCTCGTAAGGTTGAAGCTTTTTCACTTCTTCTAAAATCAAAGGTAACACCTTCTCCTCATTGCAAGCAGGGATAATAATTGATACTTTCATGCCTTTATTCTCCTTCATTTTCAATAACTCGAACGTAAGAAATCGCGTCAATGGCGATTGTAATATCTTCAGTTGGTCCATAGGATGGTGTACTTGATGCTCTGACAATAACGGCACTTTGAGTAACAGCTAATAAAATCCCTGCTACAATTTCTAGTGGTGTAACGACTTGCGTAAACAAGCCTATATTGTGCCTTAATTCTTCTTGAAACATCTCTTCTTCTCCTTTCATTTAATCTCTTCGAATGCTGACGATACTTCTAAATGGAATAATGACGGTTGTATTCACTGATTCATTCACTGTTAAGTAGTCATCATCGACTGTTAAAATCATTCCACGTACCAATCCAGCGGTTGTATTAATCTCTACTTGCTCTCCAATGTACTGCTCTGCAATGTCCTTAAATGGAGATTTCTTAGCTTCTTGAATGATTGTTATTAAATAGGATCGAAATTCATCTGAAAATAAAACCTCTTCAACCACCCGTTTTACTCTTTTTTGAATCCATTTTCCAAATTTTGCTGAAAAAAGCAGTTGTTCAATACGATGTAACAACGATTTGTACCAACAATAAAACATATCTTGATCTCCTTTTTCTTAGTCATGACTCTTTCTAGCCACTCTATCAATATATACAGAAGATCCTTAGTTGGTACTAGAACAAATCTCTCATTTTGTCTACAATTTCCATCCTACTAGAGATAGATTTTTCTCGAAAATAAAACTCTTGCTAGACATCTACGAACCACTAGTAGAAGTAAGCAAGAGTTTCGATACATGTTATTCAATTAAATTCCGTCATTTTATTCATCTCGTACTAGGAACGTGATACACGGTGCCGTTGAATATAAACACTAGCATTTAATAACCCACCAATTAACAATACGGTGGCTGTTAAATAAAACCAAACCATCAAGATAATGATACTTCCAAGTTGTCCATAGATTTCAGAGTAACTTCCAAACTGAACATAATACGAAAAGCCCGTTGAGATTCCTTGCCACCCAATCGTTGCAAAAATAGCACCCGGAATAACCTCTCTCCATTTTAAAGTAGCGCTCGGTACTAACATATATAAGAGCATAAAAAATAGTAGTAAAAATAATGTCCCCATCCCCCACTTTACAAGAAACCATGTTTGATACCATGATGAAGGAAGATCAATTTTATCCATGACAAAATGACGAATCACTTCTTCTCCAATCGGAACAAGTAGTGAAAGAGCAACAATAACCATAAAGCCGAATGTTAAAATAAGATCATTTATTACAATATAAAAAAATGGTTTGCTTCTTTTTATTTGATACGCATCATTCATTGACCTCACCAGTGATTGAATCGCCATAGATGCTAACCAAAACGTTGCGAGTAAGCTGAATGATAAAACCGTTTTTCCTTCTTGATTTAAAATAGAACCAATGGAATTCTCAATGAGTCGATACGCACTAGCTGGAGCGAATGGTTCAATAACTGTCAGCACTTGCGTTGTATCAACTGGAAAAAAACTTAGTAATGAAAAAAGAAAAATTAAAAATGGAACAAATGATAATAGAAAGTAATAAGCCATTTGAGCAGCTTGGTCAAAAAAGCGCTCTACAAAAAAGCGTTGTGTAATGATTTTTACAATTTGAATCATCGTTCTCTCCTTTAATAAACACCCCTACTTTGACCGTGTTATAATAACTATATATATACAACGTACATGATTTTAAACATTTTTGTTCAAATTAAGTCTTTTTGAGGAGGTTTTATGTTACAAAAGTTTGGATTTTCACAATATGAAAGTCAAGTATATGAAGCGCTGTTATCAAGTGCTCAGCCACTCGATGCTAGTTCAATCGTTCACACATCTAACGTGCCGAAAGCAAAAATCTACGAAGTGTTGAACCGACTAGGCGATAAAGGGATTATACTGACAACGATGTCAGGTAAGAAAAAATTATATAAAGCTGTACCACTTGATACAATTATTCAAAAATTAACTACTGAATTTAAACAAGATATCGAGGAGCTCAAATCATTTACTCCTAAAAGCGTCACAACAGATGATCGTATTTGGTCATTAAAAGATTATCAATCCATTATTTCGGAAATAGAAGCACTTATACACGAAGCTAAACAATCTATTATCATCTCTTTATGGCAAGAAGAGATTGAGAGGCTTTTGCCACTTTTACAACAGAAAGAAAAAGAAGGTGTTGATGTGGAAGCACTTGTGATTGGAGACATCCACCCCGTCCTTAAGAACGTTCATACGTTGCATCCTCATCAAGATCATAAGCAGTTAGAGCCATCTCAACTTATTAGTGTAGACGAGCGCATCATTTTATTTGCAGGTATTGACAACCATACGTGGAAAGCGATTAAAACCGAATCACAGCCATTCGTCAAATTTTTCACAGATTTCTTTTACCATGATGTTGCCTTGACTCATATTACCGAAAAACATCAAAAACAGCTACTTCAAGATGAAAAAACGAAACGGTTGTTAACGCGCTTGCGTTATTAAATAGAACACGTAACAGCCCTATCTATTCTTTAGATAGAGTGTTACATGTTCTATTTTTTGTATAAAACAAAAAATGAAAAGGTTACCACCCTCTTTTTATAAAAAAGGACCTTGTCAAGAAAATAATTATAGGTTACTATCACAGTTGTAACTTTGATAAAGGGGGTTAAAATATGAATAAAAAAGTATACATACTTGCAGTTGCTTCCTTTGTCGTTGGAACGGTTGAACTCATTCTCGGAGGGATTTTGGATGTCATTGCAAGTGCATTTGATGTATCGATTTCACAAGCAGGCTATCTGATTTCGATTTATTCGATTGTATTCGCAATCGCTGCTCCAATTTTATTAAATATAACCGCAAAAATAGAACGTAAAAAAGTATATAGTTGGACACTTACTTTCTTTTTGTTAAGTAATGTGCTCTCTGCATTCAGTATGTCTTATTCTATGCTTTTACTTTCTCGTGTATTTGCTGCCATTAGTGGTTCGTTTTTAATTGTTTTGTCAACAACGATAGCCGCTCGCATTGTAAAGCCTGAATATCAAGGGCGAGCACTTGGAATTGTATTTATGGGTATTAGTGCTTCGCTTGTTTTAGGGATACCCATGGGGATTTATGTTGGCAACACGTTCGGCTGGCGAGAAGTGTTTGTGGTAATTGCGGTCTTAACAGCATGTATTCTACTCGCTGTTATCATTTCAATGGAACGATTAGCTCCTGCTCCTGTTGTTCCACTAAAAAAACAATTACAAGCATTAAGAAATACAAAAATAATCGCGATTCATTTGACGACTTTCTTTATACTAGCAGGACACTTAACACTTTATGCATACTTTACACCGTTTCTAAAAACAACGTTAGGGCTAAGTTCAACAACGATTACCATTGTGTACGCTATTTTTGGAGTGGCTGCAGTCATTGGAGGAGGTGTTGGAGGTTGGGCTTCTGACAAGTGGACACCACAGTCATCGATTACAATGATGACAAGTGCGTTCTTTCTCATCATGATCTCAATTCCATTTAGCGTAAAGCTCCCATTCTTTTTATTTTTAATCGTAATGGTTATATGGAGTTCACTTAGCTGGGCCATTTCCCCAGCTTTAAATAATTATATTATCCAAAGTGCACCTAACACATCCGATATCTTAATTAGTACTAATTCATCGATTAGCCACCTAGGAATTGCTCTCGGTTCTTATATCGGAGGGATCATTATTCATAACAGCTCCGTGCTTTATAATAGTTGGGCTGGTTCCGCGCTTATTTTAGGAGCCTTGCTGTCAATCCTTGTGTCTACTCGTACGTCTTCTGTAAGAAGTGCGGTCAATGTGAATGAATAAGTGGATTTTTGTCTATTCTAATAGAGTGAAACTGCCCTCTTGTAAATAGGGAGTGGCACACAACTTTTAAAGGAGGAATAGACAATGGCACAAGATGTATTATGCGAAGTAGCAAACTGCGTTCATAACAAAAATGGAAAACAATGTGGAGCTTCTGAAATTTTTGTTGTCAGCCACCGTGGAAATAAAGCTGAAACAAGTCAAGAAACAGATTGCAAAACATTTGAACCAAGCGGACTTTAATATTCTACTTAAGGCCACCACTGACATGGTGGTCTTTTCATTTACTATTATTGATAATAATTATCATTATTATTCAATTCCTTTGTATTAAATTTAATACGCTCTTTTAAAAGATAACCTTAGGAAAAAGTCACAAAGTATGAGATAATAGAAAGGAATGATAAATCCGAACAAGGAAGTGACGCATTGTCTTACTATAATAAACGCGTAGAACCTTTACCAGAAGAACATATTGACACATTGGAATGTACGAAAGATGATTGTAACGGATGGATGAGAAAAAATTTCTCAATCGGGGATTCTGTTCAATGTCCTTTCTGCAAAAGTGACATGAAAAGCGGCACTCGCTTCATTAATAACCTACCAAATACCGCTCCATATACAAAAGCTACACCAAGTAATGCAAAATAATCAATCATTCTCTTAATAAGAGGTTGAGTCAAGAGGTTATTCCTTTTGATTTAACCTCTTATTTACTTTTGAAGATACATAAACATAAGTTTAATTAATCACACCTTTATGGATAATCTCCACTGACACTTCAGGCTTAATCGATATTTCTCCGTAATCTTTCTTCCAATCAAGCTGTTTCCATTCCTTCGGATAGTAAGCCATTAACTCTCGACCAATTTCTAAAAAATCACAATTCGCTTCTTGAAGTTTGTTGACTACGTTTTCAGCTCGCTTCTGTAAAATGGCTTCTAATTTCTTTTCTACTTTTTTTACTTTTTTTTGTGTTAGCTGATTATGCGTAAATTCACTTATTTCAACTTTTACCTTTGTAGGAACCGTCACAGATATAATATTAACTGAGTCCATTTTTATTTTTAATTTCGACTTTGAACCTATAATATCGTAAGAAACGACATTTTTTTGACCATCAACCGTCACATAATCACTCATCATCATATATTTTGCTTTCCGATCAGCAAGAAGCAGAAGCATTGCTGACTGAACCGTATTTAACGTAACACCAGAAAATTGATCGCCATCAAATAATGCCGTTCCGATAATATCAGCCGATTGATTTTGCTCATTTAAGCGTAGATAAGGAAGTGCTAGTCCTTTTCCCGGATCAAATAAAACCGTACAAATGGTTTGAATGGTTTCAATTGGAACAGCAGAAGATTGCTCAGCCGTGCGAACGATACCAGATAAATACTCTCCAATCAATTCTTCTCCTACTCTTTGCAGGTTAATAATCTCACTAGGACTTCCTTGAACAATTGCATACTTTGCGCTTAATGGACTTTCTGGTGTCCGATATAACACATCTGAAATCTCTAACATTCCCTCTCTTGCCAATTCATCTTGTACTAAAATGACCCGTACTTTCGCTGACATTAGTGATCCGGATATTTGTTGATTCAATTCCATCCTTCCTTGCCTTGGAGAACCACCCGTAACGGTAAACACTTTGTTAATGGGCTGGTTTTCCTTTGTCACATATGAATGAACAGAGACGGTCTCTTGAATTTGATTATCCCCCGTCTTCTCATATGCTACTGTTGACATAAAAACGGTGTCTTTTAATACCCTTTGATCCCAGCAACCTGTTAAAAACAATACAATAAGTAGGCAACTAACTCTTGTTTGTTTCATGTTTTGTGACTCCTTTTCGAATAAATGAAACAAGCAATAAAAGAATAGGTATAACGCCAATAAAGAAATATGCACATGTTGTAGCAACCTTTGATAATAAAGCAAGCAAATCATCGGTGCTAGCAAAGTAATTTGATAAAAGAATGACACCAATCACGACTAAAGGAATAAAGGGACGATGAGTTTTCTTTTTTAATAAAGTTTTCATACCCATTCCCGCAATGAACACGTACATAATTAAAGAGGTAATAACGGACACAATCCATAAAGTTAAAAATACGAGATCGACACGCTCAACAAATGAAAATGTAGATGCTTTTAATACATATAGAACTGGTTCTGGAACGATGGGCATTTCATCAGGGCTAAAGAAGAAATAGCATGTGACAATAATATAGACATATAAAAGTGTAACAACTATATTGCTTAACGAAACCATCTTTAATGTATCTTTCGATTTTGCTTGAACAAACGGAGCGATAATTAAAATGATTTCAAACCCGAGCATGGCAATGACACCATCTTTGGACGCTAACACAATTGACTTTAGCCCTTGCTGACCAAGTGGGAATAAATAACGAATATCAGCTGTTGTATAAGCACTTAACAGTAAGATAAAAATGATGACAAGTAAAACAGACACTAATACAAAAAAACGTGCAATATTGCGAACATTTTCTTTTGAGAAGTACAACGCAACAATCGCTAATAATAAAACAAGGATAAAGACAGGTGTTACGTGATAAACCCACCTTTTTAGTACGTTCACATATAGACTTGTAATGACACTCGATACAATCACATAATAAAAAACATACCCTACATTTAACGCATTCCCAACATATCGCCCAAGTAATACTACATTCATTTCAAATAATGTCTTCTTTGGCAGACGATGTGTTAATAACCAATGAGTAATTGCTAGGATTTGTACAATTCCCCCTGCTACGATAATTGAAAGCCATCCATCTGTTTTTGCAATTTTAAACATGTTGTAAGGAAGAGCTAGAATTCCAATACCGATTTGCGTTTGTAAAATTAAGAAAAACAATTGACTTTTATTAATTAGATTAGTTGTCTGGTTCATTCTGTTTCCAATCCCTTATCGCCATTTGTCTTCGAAGTTTTTGAGGCCTCGAACCTAATGGTCGCTTATTCATATACATCTCATGAATGCGAATGAATACATCTTTTAAATTTGAAAGCCTCATTGGTGCAAGAGGAATTAAATAAGGAGTGAAAATTGATTTTAGCGTGATAAGATGCATCGTAATTAGAACAAGCACTAATACAATTCCTAAATACCCAAACAAAGCTGCACCTAGCATCATTGGAAAACTTAACAACCGTAATGCTGTACTCATCTCATTTGATGGCACAACAAATGACGAAATGGCTGTTAGTGCAATGACAATAATCATCATGTTTGAAACAAGACTTGCTTCTACAATAGCCGTCCCAATCACTAACCCTCCTACTACACCAATTGTTTGAGCAATGGATGATGGTAACCGTAGGGAAGCTTCTTTTAATAGTTCAAGAATAATAACCATGATGAAAGCTTCAATGAGTGGCGGAAATGGTACGTTTTCAAGAGAGCCTTTAACGGTTGAAATCAAGTCGACTGGAATGAGTTCGTAATGAAATGAAATGGTTGCGATATAAAGAGCTGGTAAACTCATCGCGACAAAAAAGCTAAAAACGCGAATTAACCGAAAAAATGATCCGTAAATGGATCTTGTGTTATAGTCTTCAGGTGATTGATAAAAGGAAAAAAAGTTTACAGGCGCAATAATAGCTGACGAGCTTCCTGTCATAATTATCGCAACTCTTCCTTCTAATAAATTTCCAATTACTCGGTCTGGTCGCTCTGTACTAAGTAGTTGCGGGAACGGTGAGTAAGGTGATTCTTCTAATGCTTCTTCAATCATTCCTTCTGAATCTACAGCATCAACATCCATTAGTTGTAATCGCTTCATTACTTCTTCAACTAACTGTTTATTTGTAATTCCTTTCACATACAACAAAGCAATTTTCGTTTTTGAGATGGTTCCAATTTCAATGTATTTTACTACTAAACTGCCATCTAAAAAGCGTTGTCGAATCAAATTGACGTTTTTATCTAGATTTTCGATAAATCCTTCTTGCGGACCTCGCACGACTTTTTCATTCAACGCTTGACCAATTTGTCGCGAAGCTGGTGCAGCAGCATCGATTGCATAGACAATGTTATTACCTTCAAGAATTAAAACAGCTGCTCCTTTACACATCATGTAAATCGCTTCATATAAATTACTCGTTTTCGTAATCGACGCAATATTCACTGCTTCTTCGATTTGTTGTTTTGCGGCTACCTGTAGAGGTTTTAAAATATGCTGATTTAGCTTATCTGAATCCATCAGTGGCACAAAATATAACAATACACCTTTCGTCCCCATATACATGACATTGCGCTCACCTAAATCATCTGTGTTATCTAAATAGGCTGTAATTTCTTGTTTATTCGCTTCGAGACTCGTTGTTGCAGGAATGCTAATAGACAGATTACTTTCACTCACCATACTCACCTCACTTTTCTTCATTTCTCGACACCTTTATTCTTTGCTAATTAGGTTTCCATTAAAGTAAAATAATATGTAAATCGCCGAGGGAGGAGGGATAACAGTGCATAATAAACAACAATTAATTACAGAAGCACTTACGTTTTTCTTTCCTTTTCAAAGTCCTAAAGTATGGAAAAGTGAAAGCGGAGCAAATAATACAACGCGCTTCATTGAACTTAATGGTGTGGGCTATGTGTTGCGAATTTACGAATCTCATCGTGACTACGCAAAGATTCAATTTGAACATGATGTTCTATTGAGGTTAAAAGCGCTATTACTACCATTTAAAACGCCTGAGCCTTACAAAACCATTACAGATGAATCAATCGTGGTATTATCAAATGGACAGCTAGCCGCATTGTTTTATTTCGCAGATGGACAAAATCCACAAAAAAACGAAAACTATTATTACTCTTATGGAGTCGTAACGGCTCAATTAACAAAGGCTCTTCGACTTTTAGATGTATCTCGACAGCCTGTTTATCAACCTTACTACAATCTTGACCAAACACATCCTAGCTGTTCATTAGAAGACGTTCTTTGCTTTTGTGCAGATCCGTCTGATATCTTTACTAATGAAGCATCCGACCTTACAAAAATTCAAAGATCCATACAATCGTTTCAAGATGTCGTGTCTACGTTAAAGAGCCTTCCACACCAACTTATACATGGAGACTTAAATGCATCAAATATCTTAATTAATAAAGATGCGTTCGTTACGGCTGTGCTAGATTTTGAATTTGTCACATATGATCTTCGTGTAATGGAAGTAGCTGTATGTTTATCAGAGTTTATACATCCGGCTTCAGACATCGACACAATCATGAACAAGACTACTGCATTCTTATCTGGTTATGGAAGCATATTAACACTAACAAAAGCAGAAATTGATGTTCTTCCTCTTTTAATTTCACTGCGACGTCTCGATGTATTTATTCATTTTCTTGGTCGTTACTTAGATGGGATTAATGATGAAGAAACAGTGAAAAAACAAATTAACAAAGCGGTTGAGATGATAGATTGGTTAGCTAAATATGAAAAAGTGTTGAGTAACACCTTGCTCTGTCTACTCCCCAAGTAATAAAAGCTCCTCACGGTAGGAGTTTTTTTATTGTGAACGTTTAAATAAGAGACTTTGAACATTTTTCACAATTTGTTCAAAAAGTTAATGAAAACGCTTTCTATTTTCATATATAATGAACATATACTTACTATAAGAAATCTTATTAAACAACCTTGATTATAAATAACCTGCAGAGAGGAGACTATAAGATGATTTTAAAAGCATTACGTAAAGAGGGTTTGATTACGGTTAACTATTACAAAGATGGCTTACTTCAAACGATTAAAGGTCGTGTTCATCATTTAAACTTAAGTGAGCAAACGCTTTCACTAAAAGATGAAAATGAAAACGTTTTCTCTGTTCGTTTATCTGGTATAAAAGAAATTTATTGAATGTAAATTCCACCATATAGATAGTTTACAAGACGGCTTTATTCGTACAAAGATGAACGTGCTATACGTAAAAAAGCAGGAATAGAATGAACTGCACCTCCAATTGTTAGATCAGTGTCTAACAATTAGGGTGCAGTTCAAAAACCCCTGCTTTTTTACTTTGTTACGGCTCTAACTAATTCTTCTGCACTTTCTTGTAGCTGTTCCCTTGTTAATGTTCGCACTCCTTGTACTGTATAAGTCGGCAAATACTTCATACCTGTTAAGTTCGCCATTGCTTGAAACGGCTTTGTTTTGGTAGCCACAAATTGAACATAATTGAGAACTTGCAAAGGTTTTAGACACAATGACTACCTGTTTTCCATACCACTTTGCTTTGTACGCTAACATCGTTCTAAATTGTGACCACGATACTTCACTAATTGCTTTCGCTAACTTATGATTCTTCAACAGATTTGACACTTGCAAATCTTCAATACCGATTACATCGTGGTTTTTGATGATTTCAGTAGAGATTTTTTGCAAATAGTCTGTTCTTGCATTCGTGATTTTCTCATGGAGGCGAGCTACTTTGCGTTTTTGCTTTTGATCGTTTTTTGCTTCCTCCAGTTGACAGTTTCGTTTGAATGCTAATTCCTGTCGTCTCGAAAGAACACACTGTGCTTTCGCTAATGTTTCTTCCAGCTTCCGAAACCATTTAGGATTACTAAATACTTCACCTGTTGAAAGAATCGCAACATCTTTCAGACCAACATCCACACCAACAGACGAGCCCGTTTAGCGAGAACAACCGATTGTTTTAGCGATTAAGATTTCTTGTTCCTTATTAGGATAGATCCGAAACTTATAGGCTTTATTGACTAACATGACTTTCACCTCCTGGCGCGTTGAGATATACATATTATACCATATTGGATATATATCACATTTCATTTAGAGGTGAAGATATGGAAACACAATCCGTTGTCTTAAGATTTCCCAAGACTTTTTTAGATAGAGTCGACATATACAAAGTGGTTTTGGTACTCGTACACAAGCTATTTTTCATTTACTGCAACTCGCACTCGAACAGTCGGACAATCGAGAGGGCAAGTAAGCCATCCCTTGTCCGAAGACGATTCATCCCCCACCTACTCATTGGGCTTGGCCCTTCTCATTCCTTGAGGTGGGGGTCTTCTCGACTGAAATGATAAACAATAGAGGAATAACCCTCTACAGCTCATAACAACTAAGTTTGAATCTAGATTTCTTTATGAACGCAACGAGTGATACGACTTCGTCGCCCACTCACGTAAATCTTTCCCCTTTAGAGCATCTTCAAGTAAATCAGGAAGCAGTGACGGTGTACACCCAAAACAAGGGATACCGATTTTTGCAAGTTGGTTCGCGTTCGATTGATCATAATAAGGAACCCCCTCATCAGAAAGTGCTAGTAAGCTAATAACCTTTACTCCTGCTTCATGCATCTCTCGTAAACGCCGAATCATACCTGCCCGATTTCCTCCCTCTTCTAAATCTGAAATTAATATAAACAGCGTCTTAGCTGGATCTGTAATAAACGATTCACAATATCCAATGGATTTATTAATATCCGTTCCACCTCCTAGTTGAATGCCAAACAACATATCAACTGGGTCTTGTTCACATTGTTCTGTTAAATCGACCACATCTGTATCAAATGCCACAACGTGTGTTTTTAAAGCAGGTATGCTTGCGAAAATGGAACTCACAATTGAAGCATAAATAATCGATTCACCCATCGATGCACTTTGATCAATATCTACAATAACAGTCCAATGATTGGATTGACGTGCTCGTTCAAAAAAATAAAATCTTTCTGGGATAACCATCTGATATTCTTTATTGTAATGCCTCAAGTTTCGCCTAATGGTTGACTGCCAATCGACACTCTGTAATCCGCTTGATAACGGAGAATGTTTTTGACGGTTTAAAGCTCCTTTTACCGCTTGACGAATATCTTGCTCGAGGCGCTTCCGAATATCCTCAACAACAGCTTGAACAAGTTCTCGCGCAGTATCTTTTGTTCGTTCAGGGATTTTGCCTTTTAACGATAACAGCGTGGCAACCATTTCAATGCTCGGCTTTACATGTTTCATCGTTTCAGGTTCAAATAAAAGTTGTGTTAAGCCTTTACGTTCAATGGCGTCACGTTGAATAACGGAGACAACATCCTGCGGAAAAAAGGTTCGAACATCCCCAAGCCATTTTGCAAGTTTTAAAGAGGAGCCCATACTTGCTGAACTTCCATCTGTATTGTCATAAATGGCAGCTAACGCTTCATCCATTAACTGCTGTTCATCTGTTAATTGAACCATTTGTTCATCATACGATGTGAATGTTTCTCTTGACCCTTCACCTAAAATCAGACGCCACCTTGGCATGTTTTGATAATTTGTCATCATTAAAAGTCTCCAAACTCAAAGTCGTTTAATTCATTGATTGCCGCTTCTTCTTCCTCTGTTAACGATTCATGTAATTGTTCGCTTATCATCAGTGAATCGCCTCCCCATAAATCACCAAGTAACTCTGCTACTTTTGCTCGATCAACTGAGGTAAACGATGTAAACGCACGTCGCAAAAAGACGAGTGCACGATAAAACTGCTCATTTGAAAGTGAGGAGACGTAGTCATCAATTTGTTCCCATAAGAACGGACGTGATAAAAGCGCATATTTATTCCGAACACATAATCCTTCAAACCAACCTGCTCCTAAATCCACTGGCACCCCTGGTGATAATCGTCTCGCTACTTCTTCTGACAGTGTCTTTGCATCGATTTGATTCCGTTCAAGTAAAAGCGTACAAGCATAACCTGATAGCAAAGGATTAAGATCGTCTCGAAATGCTACTTCTTTTAATACTCGTAACCACTCTCCTTCGTCTATTAATTCGTAGAGTTGAAGAGCGATAGCGTTCACTTCATTCATCGCGTCCATAATAAGTCGCGCAGCATCGTTATTACATCGAGTACTATCGACTAGTAACAGTGTGCTGCGTAAAAAGAGTTGCTTCACAATAGGCTGTAACGACGTGCTATCCACTTTACGAACATCTCCGTACTGAACGACTTGTGCAATATTCGTTGCTGCACTAGCAGTTTCAATGAAGTCTCCTTCATCGACTGTCAAATGTTGAACTGTGACTTGAGCGACTTTCATCATCGTAAGCATGCCACATTGAAAGGCTGTATGAACGACTTCAGCAGCTTGAGATACACGCTTACTACTTTCAAGTCGCTCTTTTAATCGAAAAGCAACGGCTAAATCGATACTTTCACCGAGTAAAGTTGTTTCAACAAGTTGCATCTCTACTTCAGGTGTCCATTGTATGTCCCAACGCTCTGCCCATGTTGCGTCATCTTGTTCATAGAAGACAGGTAACGCAAATGGAAGCTGTAACACTTGTAATTTATGAAAGAAAGAGGAACGATTTAAATCTAAAAATGCAGCTTCCTTTCTCTTTACTCGTCGATTCTCTCGCAAGTCAAGTTGAACCGTTTGTTTAACAGTGGTCCTATACTTTTCAAGCTTCAACTTCTTTACTTCACGATAAAAATCGTCTTGAATGGGGGTTTGACTAACTCCTTCTGGTAGAAATCCGATATTGATTCCTGTTTCAACTTGTGCACAGGCTTCAGCAATGACCGAAAACTCACCTTGCCCTAAGTTTACAGTTGCTGCATCTCGCAAATCGCGCAACGTTGGCAAAAAGCCATCCCGAAATAAAGCAAGCGAGTGAGCTAGTCTTACACCCTCAATCACTTCAGCAGATGAACGAAACGTACCCGATTCTCTTAAAGCTGAAGCAACGGATGTCATATAATAGGAAGGAAGTTCATGTAACTTTCCTCTTTGCATACATTCCCACATCATCTCGAAATAAGCTGGCGCATCATTCCCTGCTCCGTAACCAGATCTTGCAGACAATTTGAAGTTTGAATAAGGCATTAACGTTAGGTTCGTCGCAACGGGTTGAACAACTGGCACTTCTTGATTTTGAGCTTCTTGTAACCCTTTTACATGAAAAGCACCTGTAATCACCGCAATCTTATTCGGATCATAACCTTCTTCTATTTTTTGTCGAATTTGCTGTTTCATGAACGCTTCACGGTGCATATTCTCATCATCTTCTCTTTCAAGCTCTCGCAAATGCGAGGAAAATGTATGAATCGCTTGCTGAAACGATTGAGATGACTGAATGTGTTCATATGAACGCTCCCAATAAGATTCATAATCTAGTTCCCCAGCAATGGAAGCCATTCTTTCATAGATTGATTCCCCTTCATATCGCTCTGTTTCCTTCTCTCTTGCAAGAGTAATAGAACTCGGCAAATCAATAAACGAAACATGAACATCATGTTGAATTGCCCATATAATGGCTCGATACTCCGGTGAATAGGAAGCTAGAGGATACACAACTGTTTGAACTGGCACTTCTTGTGTGTATGCCATAATAGCAAGTGGTGGTTTCACTTCTTTTCTCGCGATATGTGCAATCAGTGGAGTCGCATCCGCTGGACCTTCAATTAAAACGGCTGTTGGTTTCACATCGTCTAACCACTTTTCTACATGATAAGCCGATGCAGGTGACAAATGACGCACACCGAAAATATGGGGAATCATCGTCCGTTCAACTCACAACACGCGTGATACAACTCGCGCCATGCTGAGCCTTTTTTCTTCATCACGTTTTCTACATACTCTTTCCATACAATCGCATCTTTTTGCTCATCTTTTACAATGGCTCCTTGTAAACCAGCTGCCACATCTTCTTCAGTTAGCTGACCGCTTCCGAAGCTGCCAGACAGAGCCATACTATTGGTTAAAAGCGAAATGGCTTCTGCTGTTGAAATCACTCCACTTGGCGCTTTTACTTTCTCTTTGCGATCAAGAGTCATACCACTTCTTAGCTCGCGGAAAATAGTCACAACACGGCGCACTAACTCTTCTGAAGGCAGTTCTGCTTGAAGATCAAATTGAGCGGAAAGTTCATTTACGCGTTTTGTTACGATTTCTATTTCTGTTTCAATCGTTGCAGGTGTTGGCAATACAAGAATATTAAAACGACGCTTTAAAGCAGATGACATTTCGTTCACCCCGCGGTCACGTGTATTTGCCGTTGCAATGACTGAAAATCCACGAACAGCGGATACCTCTTCACCAAGCTCGGGAATTGACATGTTTTTTTCTGACAAAATCGAAATCAGTGCATCTTGGACTTCTGATGAACAACGTGAAATTTCTTCAAATCGAGCAATACCACCTTGCTCC
Source organism: Bacillus sp. CGMCC 1.16541 (assembly GCF_003184905.1). Lineage (GTDB taxonomy): Bacteria > Bacillota > Bacilli > Bacillales > Bacillaceae_H > Priestia. The sequence continues at coordinate 91,369 of NZ_QFRU01000008.1, read as the reverse complement.
ATCGCACGATAAATCGGACTCTTAACAAGAGCGTCGAATGAAGGACCTTTCGCTAACAGCATCGCATAGTTCCACGAATAGCGCACTTGTTCTTCTGTCGTCCCAGCCGTTCCTTGAATGACTTTTGAAGAGTCTCCGTGAATAGCAGCTGTTAGTAACTCTGACAATGTCGACTTCGCTGTACCAGGTTCCCCTATTAACAGTAGCGCACGATCTGTTACCAATGTCGCAATGGCCATTTCAACAAGTCGTTTGTTTCCAATGTATTTTGGTGTAATCTCCATCTTTCCACACTGCCCACCTGCGATAAACGTATAAACAGAACGAGGAGAGAGCTGCCAACCGGGAGGTACTGTATTTCTTTCTGCTTTTTTTAACGCTTCAATTTCTTCTTGATACAACTGTTCAGCTGGCAATCGTAAAAGATTAGACATATTGGCTCTCCTCACTTTTTTGTAAATCATATGCAATGGTTAATAAACGATTTTTGATTTTTTCTGTTTCAATCTCTTCTACGGCGATTCTTTCTAATTGTGGTGCATACCTTGTCTGTAAAACCGTAAATAGTCTCATATTTTCTAACACTGTTGTTAAGTGAAATTTAATTGAGTTGCTATACTTGTCGGTTTTTTTCAACGTGTCTACTAATACATCAAATACGTTTTCAATGTTCATTTGCAGCAATGCTGTCATCGCATTTACACCACGCGAGCTAGAGAAGTACGGATTAAGTGCGAGTTTATTTATTACATACTGTACGTGCTTTTCGTTTGTTCCATCTGTTACCAATCGGAATACGAGCTTTTCTTCTTCCATGCTCATGAATAAATCAATCCAGCGTGCATCCCATTCTACTGCTAAACAAGGATTTTCTCGTTCTTCCTCATAATAATCGTAATAATAGCTCTGTTTTTCATACTCTCGATCAAACGATTGTAAATTTCCTTTAAAGAAAATTCCTCGATCCATCATCTCAAGAATGAGGCGGGCTCCGTAATCGTTTCGACCTCTTTTTACATAACGAGAAAATTGCTCAAACACATCTTCTTTTGACGAGTGTAAGAGCCCATACCGAAAGGAAAAATCAACTAAGCTTGCTCGATTTCTAAGCTGATGAACATTTGGAAACTCTTTCAAAATCTCCATTCCGTATGTTTCAATTAATAGGTGTAACGCTTCTCTTGCAATCGCAGCTTGAACTTCTACGTTGTAAATAATGTCTGTTAAAAGCGCCTTTACATCTTCTTGTTTCTTTCCTTCTAATAAACGCAAACTCTCTGCAAAACGATCTTTGTCATCAATTTTTTTCGTTTCAAGATAGGTATCGTACGCTTGTTTCACATAGGATTGTACATGTTCACCTAATCGTTTGGACTGACTATTTTGCACAATATACATGACATGATAATTGTCTTTTCCGCGAAGTGCATCAGCTACACACGCTGCTGCCTTTTCTGATTCTCGACTCGCAAGAGCTTCATAGGCAGCTGTTCGCACCTCTACCTTTTTATCTTTTGCATACGTTAAAAGCCACTCTTCTGCTTCATCGAATGATGCTAAGCATTTAATCGCTTCGATTTTTACTTGTTTTGAACCGCTTTCGATTGCTTCTAAATAAAGTGACATGCCTTCTTTTCCTAAAAAGGAGCTAATTACCTTTAAACGTCGAGCGTCTGCTTTTGATCCTTTCAAGTTAAATTGTGCTTGAATGAGAGGCAAAATGGATGGGTCAAGTGTTGGTAATACATTCGTTGCCACATAATCTCCAATTTCTGCGTACGAATCTTCTAATGCTGAAATAAACGGTAAAACAAGTCGTAAATCTTTGTATAAGCCTGATTCAACAGCTTCTTGGATAATTTGCAAGCGCCCTGAACCGGTTGTTGTTAAAGCCTCTATCAAGGGATGGATACGACGGTGAGAAAGCGTTGTTTCATACGTAACAGACACTTCATTTTGTACAAGTGTCCCTTCTTCTCCTGTTTTCCCTTGTGTGTATAAAATAGAAGTAAGTAGTTGGGAAAGCTCGATTAGCTTCGTAGCTGTTTCTTCTTTCGTTTGAATTAGTTCTTCTGTAAGTGCTGCAAGCTTAGCAAATATCGGAGCTTTTTCTCCCATTGTTTTTAGGGTTGGAATGAGCTTTTGTAGTTTTGGATCGTTGACTGCTAAATCACTACCAGCAATCATTAAGCGTTTTGTTTCATCATGTAAACTCGATAAAATAGGTATCATGTTTCATACTCCTTCTATTTAAACCGAATGATTTGTTCGTGTGTAATAAGTGATAATGGCTTTGCAGTTAGTTCATTGCTTTGTAAGTTGTGGTGAAATTGAACGAGCAATACTTGATTAGATAATTGATCCGCTCTTAGTAACGTTAAAAGTGGTATTGTATCTCCATCCTCATCTGCTAGTGTAAGACGTTCACCTTGTTGATCTTCAAGTATCCACTTTTCATTTACTTTGCCAATTTTGTCATAGGCAATAAGCGCAAGCGGATGCTTATCGGCTAGCGGTTGTTTTAGTTGATTCTTCACGTGTTTTACCACATCTGACAGACTGTGCTTCGCTGCTTGCTGAATGCACAAATACGTCTCCTCAGACAGTTCTTCAAGTTTCGAAGTTTCCCAGCGAACTCGTGCATTCCCTTCACTTGGATAGATGACAAACTCATCTGTGTGTAAAACTGAACATGTAGAATCTTCTTGTTTGAGCTGTTTAGCTGCTCGAAACGGCCGATATTGTCTTGTATAATACAGATGTTGATCTTGTAATGATAACCAAATTCCTTCATCAACAAATTCTTTTCTAGCATCATTTTGATAAGATGCATACGAAAGTTGAACAAGTTTCACATCATATTTTACCTTTCCTAACTCTCGCAGCTCTGCTAGTTGCCACGTATGACCAATCCACTCTTCAATAGAAGTTGTTGTATCAAGTGTAAGCTCTTCATCGTTTAACCGATTTTCTAAATGGCTTTTCCCTTTTTTACAAATAACTGATAATCGTTGAATTTCATGAATGGCTCTTCCATACAATTGTTCTTCTGGAAGCTTTGCTTTCCATAATTGCACAAGTTCGCGCAAAGCGTGTTGAAGTTCTTTTAAATAATGATTACCTGCTTCTTTTGCTGCCGCTTCAACTTGCTTGAGCGTCTTTGCATCGATAGCACCTAGCCCACCACGAACAAGGTTATGCAACAACGTTTCAATCATTTCAAGTCCTTCTAGTTGTGCTTGTAACTTTTTACGAAGCGCTGCTTTGTTTACTTTCTTTTTCTTTGGCACTACAGCTTCTGCTTGCTTTTTTTCTGCTCGCTTTATCATTTTTTCACGTTTTTCAATTACGTCTTTAGGTATGTCTGCTTCTGTAAAAGCTTGACCATCAATATAAGCATATAAAAGGCCGAGTGCATGTTTACACGGAAATTGACGACTTGGACATGTACAGCGATATGTAGGTTGCTCTTTGTTAATAAAATCAACAGATGTAATATACGGTTTCTTACCACTTCCTGTACACTCTCCAAATAAAAGCATTTGATCGCCTGATTGATGTAACTTTTCAAATTTTTTCTTTTTGACTAACCCCCAACCATTTTTAACAGCTGAGGCGTTAGGCGCAACGGAATCAATATATTCTTCAGTTAATGTGATCATCATTTTCACTCTCACAATCTTTTCCTATTTTCATACTTTTATTATAATAACGAACAAATGTTCTGTAAATAAATAATTTTACTTCATATCTATATTTTACCTCCAACTGTTTACCAGAACTATCTAATTCTCCACAAAACATATGGTAATATATAACTATTTTAAACCAACAAGAGATAGAGTGAAAAATCCATCTGTTTGTCTCACGCCTCAACATTTCTTTCTCTTAACATACAGTACTACTAATGAGATAGATAGACTGGTGACGTTTCATGTAAACCTATGATTTAGGTGGCAGACCCTTTTGTTTTGACAGCTTTTATCGGTTGTAGTTGAAAGAAACAAAGAGCAATTGCCGCTATCATCATAAAAATGGACCCACTCATCACAACGAACTGTAACGGTATAAAATATACGATAATTCCTGCTAACGTAGTCATCACGATCATACAAGCTGCTTCAATGAATCCATATATACTTCCGATTCTGCCCATTACATGAGCAGGAATGTTTGTTTGATAGAATGTAAGAAAGCCTGTATTGGCAAATGCAAGAGCAAAAGCTAATAAAAAGAAACCTATACTCCCCATCATAAATGTCGTTGAACAGGCAAATAGCAAATACCCTGCCGCTACTCCCACTGTCCCCCCGGCCATTAAAACAGAAGTAGAGAATTTAGTGACAATCAAAGTGTTAACAAGGGCCCCCACCATCATCCCTGCTCCTGCAATGCTGACAAGAAAGCCGTACTCACTGTTTGATAGGTGCAATACTTCTTTCGCAAAAGCCACTTCTAAGGAGTCAAGTGCACTTGCCATTATCATTACAATCCAGCTAAATAAAAAATAACTAACCATCACTTGAACAGCAGAACGACTAAACATACGTACAACATGCCAATCTTCTTTAATAAGTGTAAACGAAAATGTCGGGTGATTTCGTGGAGTGCTTTCTTCCACGTTTGGCATAAACAACGTAATAACACCTGATAGAAAAAGAGCGATTGCATTGACGAAAATAGCAAGTAAGGGCGTGCCAATAAGAAATAGTACCCCAGCAATCGCGGGTCCCATTAAAAAGCCGCTTGAGTTTATAAAGCTGTAAAATGAGTTAAATCGTTTCTTTTTTGAATTGGGAATCAACTTTGTCACATAAACCATAGATGTTGAACGAAACATTGCACTCGCCATACTAATGAAAAAAACAAGAAAGTAGATAATCCAAAGAGATGATAAGAAAGGTAGTAAGGCCATCATGATTGCTCTTGCAAAATCTAAACTTACCATCATATGACGTTTAGGTGACCGATCAATAAAGCTACCAGCCCATCCATTTGTACATAACGTAGCGAAAGGCTTAATCAAATAAAGGATTACCACTGCCGATGGTGAACCTGTTATGTCTAAAATCATGACGTTTAACGCCAATAGATAAATCCATTCTCCAAGATTTGAGATGCCCACACTTCCTAGTAGAAGTAACGGATATTTCCACGATTTCATGTTCAATGTCCTCCTTTTTAAATCGTTGCTGCTTTTGAACAATAAAAAAACTCTCACCTCCAAGACAAATGTCTTGGGGACGAGAGCTTTTGAAATCGCGGTGCCACCCCAGTTTATTAATATGTCACCATATTAATCTTATTAGGTACGACCTATCCGGCTTATACCTTCGCTCGATAACAGGAGCTTCTGTCACACAATCCCCTAAAGCGGTTCCTATGTGCTGCTCTGAGTCTTGGTTCGGTGAATGGTTTTTACTCCTTTTCAGCAACCGGAGTTCTCTATGAAAAACCTTATTCACGTACTCTTCTCTTCATCGCATGTATTTTCACTATATTATCATCTCGGATAACGAGTTGTAAATAATGGAATTCATTTTATTTAAAGAGAATAATCTGCTAGATTAAATGATTCGTAACGTGGTGCTTGCCAGCGTCCAATTGTTTTTCCGTTCACACTAAAAACTTGACCAGTAAGAGTGGAATCCTGAAGGCATAAAAGATCCCGAACAAAGACGGCCACATCCTCTGCACTGCCAATATCCCAATAATCTTCAAGTTCGGTTTCTTTTTCCTTCGCTTTTTGTTTTGCGACTTCAACAAACGGTCTTGTCATATCAGTTAATGCTGCTGGTGCAATCGCATTTACAATGATATGATCTCGTACTAATTCTTTCGCAAGTGTCCACGTCATTCCTAGAATACCTGCTTTTGCAGCACTGTAATTTACTTGCCCAACTGTTCCTTCAAGTCCGGCAGTGGATGTCATGTTCACCAAGTAGCCACCGCTTTTTTGTTGCTTCACTTGTTTAATGAACGGTTGCGTGGATGCAAATGTTCCTTTTAGATGACTATTCATCACCTCATCCCACTCTCGTTCACTCATTTTATGCGTCATACGGTCATGTACAACACCTGCATTATTTATGAGTACGTCTACTTTTCCAAAGTGATGAACTGCTTCTGAGACAAGCTGCTTTCCTGTCGCTAACTCCTCCACTGCCCCAGAAACACCAACTGCTTTTCCACCACGTGATTGAATTTCTTTTACTGTATCTTGAACAGCCTCCTCACTTCTTCCATTGATTACGATAGATGAACCTTCAAAGGCTAACAATTCAGCGATACTTTTTCCGATTCCTCTTGTCGAACCTGTAATGATGACAACACGATTGTTCATCGTACCCTCTCCTTAAGCTAAAAAGCGAATGATGCACGTTCCTTGAAATACGTTTTGATTTGTACTGCCGGTAAACTTAATGACAGCATGATCGTCTGATTTTTCATATACTGTTCCACTTACATGCAATGTTTCACCAACAATTAGCGGCGAAGTAAAGCGTGTTTGATAAGAGGTGATGATGCTATTCTCACTTAAATATGGCGCAAGTAGTCTCGTACTAATACCCATTCCTAACATACCATGCGCAATTGTATTAGGAAATCCGGCTTTCATGGCTGCTTCTTGTTTCAGATGAATAGGATTATAATCACCTGATACGCGTGCATATTGCTCGACCATTTGTTTTGTTACTTCTACCGAGAAATTGGTTGATAGCTCTTCATTCACTCGGAATGTCATCATTTCGAGCCGCCTCCTATCACGATGATTGTTGAAATACTCTCACACATTAATTGGTCACCATCTTTTACTTCTAACACATGCTCTAGAAATTGCATGGAGCCTTTTGTACGCGCTCTTTTTACTTCTACGTGACATTGATATGTAGAACCAATGGAAAGAGGTACGTGTGTCATAAATGCTTGCTCGCCATGAACAAGTGTTCCCGCATTATGAAGCCAAGGTGTCTCAAGCTTGTGCCAAAAAATAAACGGCATTGTCACTGGAATATGCAACTGTTCCATGTCTGCACCAATTACTTCTAAATAATCGCGCACCATTTGTTCTGTAACGGTTATATCTACAACCTCTGACCTTCTACCTTCTAGCAATTGTGTCATCTTTTCTCCCCCTCATTTTCGCTCAAGTAACGTCGCAACTCCCAATCCGCCACCAATTCCTAGTGTTGCTAATCCTCTTTTTGCTCCTGTTCGTTGCATTTCTGTACATAATCGTGTGATTAAAATAGCTCCCGATGCCCCGTATGGATGACCAATCGCAAGTGCCCCTCCACCTAAGTTCAACTTTTCCTCAGGGATATGTAGTGCGCGAATTGATGCAAGAACTTGTGATGCAAATGCTTCATTAAATTCGAATACATCGATATCAGAAATAGAGAGGTTGGTACGCTCTAACAATTTTTGAACAGCTGGAATGGGACCAACACCCAGTATATTGGGATCGACTCCTGCACTTGTCGCATCAACAAGTGTTGCAATTGGTGTTAAGTTTAACTCGATGCATTTCTCCGCTGACATGATGAGTACAAGAGCTGCTCCATCATTAATTGGACAGGCATTTCCCGCTGTAACCGTTCCCCCTTGTTGAAAAACAGGCTGGAGCTTTGCTAACTTTTCTTTACTTGTTTGCTCACGTGGACATTCATCTCTTATCATTCCGTTAACAGATACTATTTCCATTTCAAATCGCCTCGTTTGTTGCGCATGAATGGCTTTTTGATGACTATGAAGAGCGTATGTATCTTGGTCATCTCGTGAAATATGAAACTGTTTGGCTACGTTCTCAGCGGCCACACCCATATCAGGGTCTCCAATACAATCAGGTGAAAAGCGAGCTCGAGTCACTAAATTCGGTCCACCTGGGTGATACAACGATGTCGGTTTTGCTAGTTTCCAAGGTGCTAGACTACTACTTTCCACACCTCCCGCTAACACAACATCGATTGCACCTGATTGAACGAAACGCATCGCGATGTTAATCGCTTCTAAACCCGATCCACATTGACGGTCAATCGTTACACCAGGAACCGTCACTGGCAGTCCAGCTTGAAGTGCTGAGAGCCTCGCTATGTTTCCGCCAGGTCCAACTGCATTCCCTAGTACTACTTCATCAATAGAGCTAGGATGAAGCTGATAATCTAAGATGATTTGTCTAATAAGCGTAGCTGCTAGTTCTTCTGGTGGCACGTCTTTAAACATTCCCCCTATTTTTCCGACCGCCGTTCGTTTTGCTGCAACAATAACAGCTTCTCTCATACCTTCTCACCTCTGATTTGTTTCTGAACTTCTTTACGCGCGATTTTCCCACTTGATGTGTACGGAAGTTCGGTCACTTCAATAAAGGCTTTCGGACACTTAAAAGATGACAATTCATTGCGACAATGGTTTTTCAACACATCGATTGATAGCGATTGACCTTCTTTCCACTTGATAAGAGCCACTACCTTCTCTCCCCAATAGACGTCACGTTCACTTGTCACAACCACTTCATCAATCTCTTCTATCCTTTTGATTACTTCTTCTACTTCTTCAGGATAAATATTTAGACCACCACTAATGATCATGTTTTTTTCTCGCCCGACTAACGTAATAAATCCTTCTTCATCTCGATAAGCCACATCTCCCACTGTTGCGAATTCACCTCGAAATACTTCTTTTGTCGCAAGCGGTTCATTGACATATCCTTTAAATACAAATGGACTCCTCACATAGAGAGTTCCTGCTTGCTTCGTTGTCACTTCCTGTTGATTTTCGTCTAATAAATAGAGTTCGACACGAGGAAACGGTTTTCCTACACTGTTTGGCTTCTTTTCTCCCTCTTCACTCGTAAGATAGGTCATAAAGCTAAGCTCTGATGCTCCATAAAATTCAATGAGATTTGTAGATGGCCATTGCTTCTTTACACGATCTTTTAATTCGGGTGAACATTTGGCTCCTGATGAAATAAGTGTTAGCGGCTTCTTTAGTTGCTTATCATGCTCACGAAATAATGTGACCAGAGCTTGAATCATCGTAGGGACGACATACATTGTTGTAATTGGCTTGTCCTCTAACAAACTCGCTACACGCTTTGGTTCAAACGTAGAGGTTAGATAAAGAGTGGCACCCATATGAATGGCATGGACAGCTGCAAATAAAGACAAGGAATGACAAAGTGGTCCTGGAACATAAAACACGTCATTCATGGTTAAGTTAAAGGCTTCTTCTACTGACTGAAAACTCGATACCCACGAACGGTGATGACGCATAAATCCTTTGGGCTTCCCTGTTGATCCTGATGTATAGCCTATATAAAATAACGTTTCGTCTTCCGTCGTCCATTGTATGAACTCGCCTTTTTCCTGATCTTTTATCGGTTCAATGTTATCGACAATGAGATCGACCTGACATTCTTCTTCAACGAGTTCACGCTCACGGTGACTCCATTTTGGGTCAAAAGGAATGGCTACCCAACCGAGTGTGGTAACAGCAAAAAACAACTCTATAAATGAAGAAGAATTCCCAAGAGCGATGCCGATTTTACGTTGCTTTCCTGTACCAAACCGAAATACAAGATTTCGCTGAATATCGTGAATCCTATCATATAACTCGGCATAGGAAATAACTTGATGTTCCGTAACAATCGCAGGATGATGACTTCGATTCTTTTTATGTATGGTTAACGTTTGTCCAATAATCATGGTCCTAGCCCCTTTATAAAAGGATTTATTTTTAGATAGTTAAAAAGACGCATCACGATTGATACGCCTTTCACATTCTTATGCCACTTTTGTGTAAGAATTAGTTGGTTTGGATTTCGGCTTGATCAGTGGATACGTTTTTTGAATTCGCAATGCAATGACACTACATAAAACTGCTTTTGCGATGTCACCTGGAATGTATACAAGTGCTGAAATAGCCGCTTGCATCCATGTTAAATCGGCAACGAATGACAAATAGGTAATTCCTCCAGCATAAACCACTAATACTCCTCCGATAATGTTACAGGCAATCATTTTCCAAAGCTTTAATTGATTCCATAACTTTTCCACTAAATATCCAATTACAAATGCACCAATTGGCCAGCTTAAAACGTAGCCGCCGCTCGGCCCAAGTAATGCACCTAATCCACCTCGTCCACCTGATAACATAGGTGCACCGATTGCAACTAGTAAAACAAAGAGACCTAAGCTCATTCCCCCTAGGCGCGCTCCCAATACCGCACCTGCTAACATAACACCAAACGTTTGTGCAGTAATCGGTACAGGTGTAAATGGAAGGGCAATCGGTGGTAGTAATCCAAGTGCAGCAACTAAGGCAGCAAATAGTGATACGTACATCATGTCTTTTAGTTTCATTTTTCCTTACCCCTCTTACAACATGTTATTTTATTCTAAATTATCAGATAAGGTAAACTTCTGTCAACCTTTCATTTTTATAGGTTTACTATTATCAGAAGTGACAAAGCGCTGTTTATAAATAGAGAAATTTGGGAATTATTTGTTAAAGTGAGTAAAATGAGAGAGGAGAGATACGATGAAAGTATGTGACATAACGACTTACTATTTTAATGATGATGGTACTATCCCAAATAACGACGAGCTTCCTGTACTAGTGTATCACCAAGTGCTTGCTCACTGTCCAAAAGAAATTGAATACATATTCAATACTCATAATTGGCGAAACAGTTGGATAAATGGGGTTTTTGATTACCATCATTATCATAGCAACGTACATGAAGTACTCGGTGTAATCAGTGGAACTTCAACCATTCAACTTGGCGGTGAACGAGGAGAACGAATAGAAGTATCACGAGGAGATGTCTTTGTATTACCCGCCGGAACCGGCCATAAACGATTACATGCAACTTCTGATTTCCGAGTAGTCGGAGCTTATCCAAATGGAATGAATTATAATATTAAAACTGGAGAACCAACAGAAAGGCCAGAGGTGTTACAAGAAATTAAACAGGTGATGATGCCAAGTACAGATCCTGTATATGGATCAGAAGGACCTTTAATTAATTATTGGAGCCGAAACGGCACGATAACAAGGTGTTTTACTAAATGATAGATTGGTGGTTTTTAAAATGACATCCTCTTTCCATACGACCTACATATCTTATCAGGTATGGTACAGAAAAAGGATGTTTTGATTCTCTTATATGAGTGAATGGCTCTGACTATCCATCCAATTTTTACGAGCTCTTATACTCGAAATTGTTTTACTTGTTCGGTTAGTTGATCAGCTAGTTGCGAAAGTTGGTCTGAACTCTTTGAGACTCCCTCCATACTTGCGCTCACTTGTTGAGTGGATGCTGTCACTTCTTCAACTCCAGCTGCAGATTCTTCTGATATTGCTGAGACTTCTTGAATAAATTGATTCATTTGATGACTTTGATTCGTAATGTCACGAATATTTTTTGAAATGTTCTTAACGCTTTCCGTCATTTGAGACACGGCTTGGTTGATTTCTTTAAACGTTTCTCCTGTCGTTTCAATTTTTTGAGAACCAACATTCACTGCACTATAACCCTTTTCAAGAGAATAAACGACAGCTTTTGATTCACTCTGAATCGTATTCACAATATCTGTAATATTCCCAATTGAACTAGATACTTGTTCAGCTAACTTTCTTACCTCTGCAGCTACGACAGCGAAACCTTTTCCGTGTTCGCCTGCACGTGCGGCTTCAATCGCTGCATTTAACGCTAGTAAATTGGTTTGTTCAGCAATGTCTTTAATCACATAAACTAGACTTGAGATTTCATTTGATTGTTTATCAAGTAACTTGACAGATTCAACGGCACTTTCTACAATTTGGTGAATCGTAGCCATTTGATTAATTGACTCACCCATTAACGTTTCTCCTTTATTAGTCATGGTTAAAACGTTAGTTGATGCATCTGCAATTTGTTCTCCGTCATGCTGAGTTTGTTCAATTCGCTTAATGAATTGATTTGTTTGTTCCGTTAATTCACTTGCATGGTTGGCTTGAGATTCCGTACCAATAGACAGATCAACCATTGTAGATGCGATCTGTTCTCCTCCTTCTTTTACTTCGTGAGCTGATTGTTTTAACTCGTCACTTTGCCTTGAAAGTTCTAAGGACGCAATTGTCAGTTTATTCATCATCGTACGTAAGTTTATTTGCATTTGTTGAGCTGCTTTAGCTAATTGACCAATTTCATCTTTTGTGTGTAATTGAACGGCCTCAGTTGTTAAATCTCCCGATGCAATGGATTGTAGCCGCTCTTTTACTTTTATTAATGGATGAGAAATACGGGATGCAGCGATTAATGACACAACGATACCTACTATTAAAATAAAGATAGACATACCAGTACCTACATTAGCCATCATTTCGCTATCTTTTATCACTCGGTCACTGTCTTTTACAATGATCGTTTCTCGGTTTAATGATGCTTCTTCAAAGCCTCTCATAATTTCTCTAACTAAAGGAGTGGCTTTTTCGTTTAAAATCGTAATCGCAGCTTCTTTATCTCCATTTTCATATGCTGCAAATACTTCTTTTTCAATCATTTCTCTCCATTGAATACTTTTATTAATTAATACTTCTGCTTCTGGTGAATGTGCCATTTGTAAAAGATCTTCTTGAATGTTTTTACTTTCTTCTGTATACCTTATAAAGTCTTCTTTGTAGCTTTTATCATCAAATAAAAGATAGGCTCTTGATACGGCAATACGCTGAGATAGATTAAATGCAAGCTGTTGATCTTTAATAAGAAGTGGCAGTTGTTCTGACACCACATCTTTCGTTTGATTTGTTATTTTCTGAAGTACAAAGTAATTAAATCCCCCTAGTAATAGCATTAGCATAACAATACTAAAAAAGCTCAATAATAATCTTTGTTTAATGGTTTTCACAAAGCTTTTCTCCTCTCGACTTGTTCACATGTTTATTTTATAGATATTTAGACTCATGTTACAAGTCTCACAATCAATAAAGTAGGGGAAAATATCTATACTTCTTGCAATATTCACATTTAAGACATAGTTACGAGTGAAAGAAAGCAAATCATTTTGAGCCTCGAAAGATCCTTGATACAATAAAACTGTAATTTAAAAATGTACTGTTTATGAACTATACGATAAAAGGAAGATGAATTTATGCCAACAAACGAAACAAACTTGACGAACATTGCATTTTCTATTTTAGATTTAGCGCCTGTCATTGAAGGATCTGCACCTTCTGATGCATTACGAAACACCCTTGATCTAGCGCAACATGCTGAAAATTGGGGCTACAATCGATATTGGGTAGCTGAACATCACAACATGGCTGGCATCGCTAGTTCAGCAACTTCTGTTGTGATTGGGCATATCGCTGCTGGTACATCTAAGATTCGTGTGGGATCTGGTGGCATTATGCTTCCAAACCATGCTCCACTCGTTATTGCCGAGCAATTTGGAACACTTGAAACGTTATTTCCAGGACGGATTGACCTTGGGTTAGGGCGTGCACCAGGAACGGATCAACTAACGGCTCATGCATTGCGTCGTACATTACAAAGCGGTGCGGATGATTTCCCAGAACAACTTGAAGAATTACAGACGTATTTTACACCATTAGCAGAAGGGGAAAACCGACGAGTTCGTGCGATTCCAGGTGAAGGATTAAACGTACCGATTTGGCTGCTCGGCTCGAGTGGATTTAGCGCAAGATTATCGGCACAACTTGGTTTACCATTTGCATTCGCCAGTCACTTCTCTCCTGAGAATACGTTGCCGGCTCTTGAACTTTATCGCAATCATTTCCGTCCTTCTGATCATTTAGAAAAGTCTTATGCGATGGTTGGTGTCAATGTCGTTGCAGCGGATACAGATGAAGAAGCAAACCGACTAGCTACTTCTTTACAACAACAGTTTCTAAATCTTATTCGAAATACACCTGGCTTACTCAAGCCTCCTGTTGACAGTATGGATGGCCTCATGTCACCTTACGAAGAAGCTATTTTGCACAAACAATTAAGCACATCGATTATCGGAAGCAAAGAAACGGTTAAACGTAAGTTAGAAGCATTTGCTGAAGAAACAAAAGCAGATGAATTCATGATTCACGGTCAAATTTATGACCATGATGCTCGCCTACGTTCATTTGAGATTGTGAGCGAAATTATGAGTGGAAACTAACTTCAACGGACATTAACTAGATGATGACTGTTGGTTCAGCTTGATGAGAACGTATCAAATCTTCGTCAAGCTGAACCACTCTTTCTTAACGTAACGTGTAACAACCAACCCTTTTCATTCCACCCCTCTTCCGTAACTCTTTTAGCACGTATACGCTTGTTTATACGTACAAAGTAAGACTACCTCTCGTTAAAAAATTTCCAAGATGCCCAATCAAAAAGATACTTGCTTCATACTCTAAACTAATGATTTGACAAATTTAGCATATTTGTTAGAAATTGTCTAAATGTTTATTGTTGTTCTTTTATCTTTTTATGGTATGATTTTGTAAACGCTTTCAAACGCGACCGGAATACGAATTATACTGGAGGGATTATGATGTTAATGGAAGATTTTATTTTTCGATTTATTTTAATGAAAAAACGAAGTCCACTTCATACAAATGAGTTATTACGTTATCTTCAAACTTGTTATACACAAGGAGATGTAACGAAGTCCGAATACAAACAACTCTTCATTGAACTTCAAAAACGCAAAGTGGAAGAACAAGTACCGTTTATGCGCGATTGCAAGCTTTTTACGAGCATACAATCACTGTGAGTTGTTAAAAGGCTTGGAACGCTATGATGATAAGATTTTAAAAACAGCGTCGTTTTGTTTCTTTTCAGACTGTTGAGAAAAAACTTCTCAACAGTCTGAAAAACCGTCGCTTCATAAGATAAGTGTGATTTTTACTTACGAAAGCTGATCTATACAGTGAACTAAACGATTTTCAATATCTGCTCCGAGCTGTTGAAGCTTATCATTTTCAAACATCTCCATTAAAACAGTCGGTCTTGGCATTCCGACTTTCGTTTGATTTCCATCTTTGTATACAACTATTTTACAAGGTAAGAAATAACTCACTAAACTTTCTTCTTCTAACACTCGCTTTGCTTCTCCTGGGTTACACACTTCTAACACGATAAATTCCTTATCAAACTCTAATCCTTTTTCTTGGAGCTTGTCTTTTATGTTGAATTGCCAAAGCACCCCAAATTGTTCAGTTTTTAAAGATGATTCTAGTTTTAAAATCGTCTCTTCAACTGACATTGTTACTTCTTTTGTATAATGAAACATCTCATATTCTCCTTTTTGTTTAAAATAACGAGCTTTGTTATTAGTGTGTTACTCTTTTTTCATCTTATTATTCTTTTAAACAATACTGATTTACTTCTCCCCTATTCTTGAGATATGCGGCTTACATTCATTAAGATGAGGGCTTGCTATCACAAGAAGAGAGAAAAAGGAAGCAGGCTCGTCCCTACTCCCTTTCGTTCATTACGCTTTTGCTAACAATCCCATCACAGTTTCTAATAGAACATTCACACCGCATTCACATTCTTCCCACGTTGAATATTCTTCTTCACAATGACTTTGCCCGTTTTGACTTGGAATAAAAATCATTGCGCTTGGAATATAACTTTGTAGGAATTGCGCATCATGCCCTGCACCGCTTACCATTCGTTTATAGGAATATCCGAGCGACTTTGTTGCTTCTTCTACTTGTTCAACTACACCTTTGTCAAACCAAACGGTATCACGATTCCAAAGCTTTGTTGCTTTGACACTACATCCATCTGTAATAGACGGTGATTGTGTTAAAGACTGAATGATGTTCTCTACCTCTTCAATCACCTTTTCATCTTGGTGTCTCGCTTCAAGTGAAAATACCACTTTATTTGGAATGACCGTATGAATATTTGGTAATACGTTCATGCGACCCATTGTATAAACAAGCTTTTCATCTAACGCACTTAATTTTTTACGCGCTTCGGTAATTAAATCAGTGGTAACAAATAGAGCATCCTTACGCATCGGCATAGGTGTTGTTCCTGCATGATTTGAAAAGCCACTTACTTCAATGTCATAGCACACCATACCTAACACACATTCAACAACCCCAATTGAAAGCTTCTCTTGCTCTAGAACAGGACCTTGCTCGATATGTAGTTCTAGAAATGCTGTCGCTTCTGTTAAGCGATTTTCACTATCTCCATCATACCCAATTTTCTTTAACGCATCCTCAAATGTAATACCTTCTATATCTATCTTTTTCATCATGACTTCTTTTTCAAACTTTCCAGATAACACACCAGATGCCATCATTGACGGTTCAAAACGCGCTCCTTCTTCATTGGTAATATTTACAATTGTAATTGGAATGCGAGGCTTCACATTATTTTCAACAAGTGTACGCACAACTTCTAGGCCAGCTACAACTCCTAAAATCCCATCAAATCGTCCACCCTTTTTTACAGAGTCAATGTGTGAACCCATAACAATCGGTGGTACATCCTCTGTTCCTTCTAATGTCGCATACATACAGCCCATGTCATCAATATTGACTGACATCCCTAACTCTTCACAACAAGCTCGAAAGTGGTCACGCGCTAAACGATCTTCCTGTGACAACGCCAACCTTGTGACTCCATTGTTTTCCGTGCGGCCAAAATCAGCAAATCGTTCTAACTCCTGTTTTAATCGTTCACCATTGATTAATAACTTTTGTCGTTGCATTTCATCCACTCCTTCTCAACTAGTTCAGATTCGTTATGCATGTCTTGGTGCTATTTTCATAACTATGACAGAAACCATGACGTAACACCGCTTGTTTGTCAAAACTTCTAGCACACTTTCCTACGATGAGAGATTTGGGGCTAAGACAAAATGGAGGAAAAAACACCCTTGTTTGGCTCAGCTGACACCAACCCTTTTTCAAAAAATCCACTACTATCAACAGATAGAGAGGAACGGGATAGTGCATCTACATTTACTTTTTTAGCATTTAGTGACTGATGAATGCCTTTATTTTGATAACGCTTTCAATATACTATTACACATCGTAAGTTAAATTTCCTTTTGATCTAGGAAATTGCTTTCTTATAAAAATTTGCTGTTAAGTTACACTATTTAAAGAGATAGCCAGCTTTCTACACGTTGACGTTTTGATAAATCCACTTCATAATATCTTCAATCACTTCATCACGATTTCGTTCATTTAACATTTCATGTCGTCCGCCTTCATACAGTTTATATGTGATATTTTCAACCCCTATCGACTGATACGTATTCGATAAATGTACGATCCCTTTTCCATACTCACTTACAGGGTCATCGCTTCCTCCGAAAAGATACATGGGTAGATGCAAAGGTGTGTTCATCATGTTTTTTGACGTGCTTTCTTTGTTTATATGCACATTGGCAAAAAATAAGACACAGCTTAGAAAAATATGATATCGTTACAATAATAGCAAATGGAGAGGGCGATAAATAAATGAACGAAGAAAGAAAACTTGCAGCGATTGTGGATATCGAAACAACGGGCTTAAGCCCTTACGAATGCGAGATTATTGAGTTAGCCATTGTTTTGTGTTCTTATGACTCACATACAGGAAAAGTACTAGAGATGGTGGATGAATACGCAGGCTTTCATATGCCAGCTACTCCTATTCCTTCTTATATTACAAGATTAACAGGAATTACAAATAACATGGTGCAAAACGAAGTGTTAGATGATGAAAAAGTTGTGAGTCTTTTTAGAAAGGCCGATATGATTATTGCTCATAATGCATCGTTTGATCGAGGATTTTTAATTAAACGCTATCCAGAACTGTTTGAGAAAAAGTGGCATTGCTCAATGAGAGCGGTGAAATGGAAAGAGTATGGGTTTTTCACTAAAAAGTTAACAACTCTTCTTGATGCACACAATATTGGCCGTGAACAAGCTCACCGAGCAATGGACGATGTGAAAGCAACACTTCAACTTCTCACTTACCAAAACCCGAACGGTCAGCCCTATTTTTTTGAAGTAATGAATAAAGCCATGAGTAAACCTAAAGTAAAAGCAAGTCGTACGTAGAGCGACTTGCTTTTATGTTCATATACAAATTCTATCACCTTTCATGTTAACAATTCTCAAGTTTAATATTCTCATTATTCTCATTATTTGTTAAAATAATAGATGAACATAAAGAATGAGGAGAGATTTAGTTAAACTAGAGTATAGTTGAAAAAGGATTTTACATGGAGTTCAATAGAAGTGGTGTCTCAGATCATATACAGAATGCTCTACATATGCTAGATGAGCAAGTTATCGAGGAGTTTCGTTTCTATTTCAAAGAATTTATTTGGGAGAGAACACACTCTTACTATAAAAATTTAATGGAATGAGCCAATGAAGCAAGTTTATATGTTAAAAGTCATAAAAATGTTGGAGGTATACAAATGAGCTGGATTTTTTTCTTTCTAACTGTCGCTGCAATCTTATTAGCTCTTCAATTAGTCAAAAAACGACCAATCGTAAGTTTAAGTATCGCTGGAACGGTTCCCTTTCTAACTTTTTATCAAATTGGAAGAAATGGATACGATGAAGTCTTTATTGTCGCAACCATTAGCTTTTTCATCGCCGTAAACGTTGTTATTTTCAAAAAAAACTTTGCAAAGTAACATAAAAAACGCTTGATCCAAGCGTTTTTTATGCAGTAAAGAAGTTTCTTTACGATGATTTAATCCATCACCTTCGCATATACACACGTATCAATTAGTTCTCCTGTTTTCACACATTTGCCGTTCTGTCTTAAAATCCCTTCTAATGTAAAATTGAGGCGCTCTGCTACTCCTCGACTTTTTACATTGCGTGAGTCACAGCGAATTTCAATTCGGCGTGCCTTTAATTCACGAATCGCAAAATCAGTAATCCCTTGAACGGCTTCTGTCATATACCCTTTCCCGCGAAACGCTGAGTTAATCCAGTAGCCAATTTCAAAGCGTGGAATGGACCAATCAATGCGATGCAAACCAGAAGAGGCGACTAATTCCCCTGTTTCTTTCAAAAACACCACTAAACGTAAGTCCTCTCGCTTCAAAAAAGCAATATGTGCTTCACGAATATCAAGCGTAACGTCTTCAAGTGTTTGCTCTTTTTGTGCAAAGATCATCCATTCTTTTAAATCTGCTTGTGAGTCTTTTATTGCTTTATACATCCCATGTTCATCACCTGGTTTCGGCATACGTATGAGTAGTCGATCTGTTTCAAATTCAGTTGGAAAGTCTAATAGTAATGGATTCATGTGAACATCTCCTATGTAGAAAATAGATTTTGTACAATTCTCCATCATAGCTTCACATTCCTGCTTGTTTTCCAATAACTATGATGAGGACCATCTGTCATTGAAACAAAAAAGCGTAAATATGCCACACCCCTTGCCTCTCTATCCGTTGAAACATGGATGTTGTAGGCAGGAGTTGTGGCGGGCCGAGCCAAACAGGTGTGGTTTTTCACCTCTTTTGACCGACTATTAATTTATTCTTCTAGTAAGCGAAGAAGTTGAACTTGCTTTTTATCTTCTTTCTCTTCAGTCTCTTTCTTTTCTACTTCTCCGTAAACTTCTCGTAACACTCTCTGACTCTTACTTTCAATTTTCTTAGCTTCGTACGTACTCGTTTCAGGTTTAAAATAGCCAACGGAAGCTTTTGTATCCATTCCTTGATAATCCGCTACAAATACCATCGCATGGTAGTGTCCTTTATCCCAAAAGGCTGCGTATTCATCGTAATTCTCTACATAATCATCCGGAAAACCAAGCTCTAGAGCCGTCATGCCTATTAATCCATCAAAAATATCTTGCTTTTGCCAATCCTCATAATAATACGTATCTTCTGGTGCGTAATCCACGATGATCGATGAAACACTACCTCTTTCAAACATATAAAGAATGTAAACATCGATATCAAACTTCCTACTCTTAAACACTAACGTATCTGCTGTTTCACCAATGAGCTTGCTATAACCATTTTCAACGTTTTTAACCCATTGCTTATTCATTCCCCATGCCACATTTCTGGTTACTGTCGTTTGCTGACGATAATGTGGATTTAACGCACGAGCCATAAAAGCGGAAAACTGTGCACGTGTCACTCGCTCTTTCGGTCTGAATGTACTATCTACATAACCTGTTGTAATTTTATTGGCTGCTACTTTTGTAACATAAGGATACGCCCAATAAGTAGGTTGAACATCTAAAAAGTTCATATGATGCTGTCCGCTTAATTTGAATCCGTTCGCTAGCGCTCGAGCCATTGATTCCCTTGAGACAGGGCTGTTCGGATTAAAGTAACTTCCCTTTGGAAAAATCCCTTGTTCCACCACAGCCGCAATTTCTTTATAAGCATGATGCGTAGTAGGAATATCTTTAAATCCTGGGTTTGCCCTGCCATTTAAATTTAATTTTAACGCACGAGCCATCATCACAGCGACTTGTGCGTTCGTTACGGAGTGGTTTGGTCGAAACGTTTTATCCGAATAGCCCTTTATGACCCCCTGTGAAACGAGGTACGTCATCTCTTTATTTGCCCAATGAGTCGTTGGTACATCTTTAAAACTTGCGGCCGAGGCGGGACTAATCTGTGAAAAGACAAGCGCCACACTTACAATACTTGCCAAAAGTAGCTGGGTGCATTTTTTCATGAATATCATTATTCATTTCCCCCTATTCTCGTTCTATTAATAGCTAATGATTTACCTCCTTCTCTATGTAACTTCTTACCTATTTCATCATACAGCATTATCACATCCAAAAATGGTAAAACTGTAAAAATAATACACAAACATTTAAAAACTTCTCAATCGGCCTTTTTAGGAGAGATCTGGTATAATAAACGTATCAAGTCATTAAGGGGAATACAAAATAGATGAAACGAATGTATCAAACAGATAAAGGCTACATTACGCTACCTGAAGCGGCAAGTATTGTCGTTAAGATGCTAAAAGTCGAGAATAAAGCCGAAGCACAAGCTCACTATCAATTGTTATTAAATCATGCAAAAGCCGGATTATTGGGTGCAAAACGCTTTGGAACACGTATGTATCAAGTCAAGCGAGATAAAATTATCCAGTACGCAGAAGAACTCGCACTAGAAGAACGTATTAATTTATTTAACATCCATCTAGTTGAAAATATTCAAGATCTTACACAATCAAAAGAAATTATTATTGATGCAAAAGTAGCTGATCACCTTATTAGCTCACTACAGTCTCTTTTAATCTATAAAGTGATTGACGAAGAAACGTATACAAACATTGAGCAGGATATTATTAAAAAGTGGAAAACATCAAAAAGCACCCTTGCTCAATAATAAAAAAGGCCTGTTACGTTCATCAAACGCAACAAGCCTTTTTTACCCCCAATCATTTACAACAAATGTAAACTCAAGTGGTTTTTCAATTTTGATTTGGTGATAAACTTTCTTCTTATATGGATCAATTTCACCACGTCCATCATCGGTATGAATTTGAAAGCGAAACCCTGTATCAATGGGAAGGATAAACATATTGTAAAAGTGATGGTCATTTACCTTTTTTAGGGGTAAATCTGCGTACAAAGTAGAAGTACCTCTCATCGCTTCTTTTGTTTCTACTTGAATTGAAACGAGCATTTTATCAGATACATAGTTAACAATTTCAATATCTTTTGAGATTGTTAACTCACCTACTTGTAAAGTAACTGTCGTTTGACCGACTGACTTTGGAACAACAGTACCGTCTTCTAAAACTTCTAAAATCCCTTCGTCTTTCACGATATACGATCCTCGTAATTCATTCATAACCATGCCATTTTTATATGTTTTAATAGCATTTAATGCTGCTATTTTTTCATTCAAGCCAAAAAAAGAACGGCCTGTTAGTTTAATTGAAGACACGTCACTTTTTTGGCCAAAGAAATATAAAAGCGGTGCATGGACGCGTTCCTCCCAATCTTTCTCTGTATGAGAAGCAAATGGATCTTGATAATAAACTAATTCTTCTTCATATGTATACCCAATTTTAAGAAGATGTTTGGCTGCCTCTTTTACGTGATTGACCCGAATTAATAACCCTTCATATTCCCCCACATCCATCCATATTTTACGGTGCGCTTTCTTTTGGTTAGGTTGCGTAAGTTGAGGAAATTCTCGCAATGATTTAGGGTCTACATAATAAAAATAAGGACATAAAATCCCTAACATACTAAACACGTCAGGTCGCCTAAATCCAATGTGATAAGTGATTGCTCCTCCTCGAGAAGAGCCCATGAGAGCTGTATGTTCTGCTTCTTTTTTCGTACGAAACGTTGCATCAATAAAGGGCTTTACTTCCTCAACAAGAAAGCACTCGTACAATTCTCCTTTTGGGTTCGAGCAAGATAGCGCATGTGGAATGGATAAGTCTTTTACATCTAACGTATGAAAGCTATATTCGTTTGGCCGTTCTTCCTCCATATTTGGAATGCCCACTACAATAATTTCTTCCATTTTATTTTCGCTAATAAGTTGATCAATTACTTTATGTATGTTCCACGATTGACCATTAAAAGCCGAATGAAAAATATTTTGACCGTCATGCATATATAAAACGGGATATGTCTTTTTCGTTTCTTCTTGATAACTTGGAGGTAAATAAATATAAAGGTTTCGCTCGTTCTGTAAATAAGTAGATTGAAAGCTTGGAATCGTTACAATCGTATGCTGTTTCACTATCTTTATCTCCTTTGCATTAATTCAATTAATTAATCATTCTTTCTGTAAAAAAGAGCTGTTGATTAAGCCCTTTATGCTTGCTTTTGATACAATCCGTACCAAAGTGCTAGACCACCAGCTCCAATAATTTCAACGTGTTCACCTAATTCCGAAGGAACCACATCAATCGCTTCTTTTCTCGCTAAAAAAGACCGTTCATTTACTTCTCGTTCGATCGTTGGTGTGACCGAAAATTCTTTATGTGAAAGCGTTCCACAAATAACTACTTTTTGTACATGAATCATATTAACGAAAGAAGCTAATACAACACCTATTCTCTCTGCTGCTTTGTCAATCACTCTAATCGTTTTAGGCTCTCTATCTCTAACCTGTTGAAGAATCGATTGTATATCGTTTTGTTGTAATTCTTCTACAATGGCTTGTTCAGAGGCATATTGATTTAAACAGCCACTATTTCCACACCAACAAGGCTTTCCGTCAGGCAAATACGTCATATGACCAAACTCTCCTGCACCTGTTAAACCACTACGATGTAGTTCACCGTTTAATACAAGACTCGCTCCAATTCGGTAACCAACATACAAGCACATGAAATCCGCTACATTTCGTCCATGTCCAAACATTTTTTCAGCTAACGCCATCGCACTAACATTGTTATCTAAAAAAATAGGAAGATTAATCTTCTTTTTTAAATATGCAAGAAGTGGAACGTCTGGCCATCCTAATCGATCGTTACCAATCAGCTGGCCATTTTCAATATCTACAACACCAAGGGCTCCAATTCCAATACTTTGAACATTAACGTCTTGTGACTCGATGTATTGAATAAGTTCACTGGCGACAAATTCTACATATTGTTCTTGATTAAAAGATGCAGGAACTGTAATCGTTTGAAGATGACGTGTTGTTCCTTTTAAATTGACTAACCCTAATTGAAGCGATTCCATACTAATGTGCACACCAAGTACCCAGTAACTATTCTCTTGCAAATCAAGGGCAATTGATTTTCGCCCTGCTCTCTTTTTGCTTTCTTGAACATCACCGCGCTCCATAATAAAACCTTCTTGGATAAGTTCAGCGGTAATATATGTAATCGTTGCTGGTGTCAGCTCGGTCATTTCTGCAATTTTTTGACGAGATAATGGACCATGTTGTAGCAATACTCTCATAACTAACGATTGATTTAATTGTTTTGTTCGCGTTGTATTTTGACCTTTTAACACCATTTCAACTATTCTCCTATTTTCGTTCGTATTTACTTTTATTATCATTATACCATGCATACGACGAAATTATAGGTTATCCCTTTGTTCCTCCTGCTGTTAAGCCTGATACGAAATATTTTTGTAGTGATAAAAAGAGTAAGCTTATCGGAATCGCAATTAACACTGATCCAGCTGCAAACTGCGTAAAGGAATTTCCAAACTGACCACTAATCATTCGGTATAGTCCAACCGCAAGTGTGTAGTTCTCTTCTGAACGAAGTAAAATTGTTGCTAAAATAAAATCGGTAAATGGTGTGATAAAACTAAATAAAGCAATAACAGCTAAAATAGGCTTAGCTAGTGGCAACACAATTTGATAAAAAATCCGAAAATGCCCCGCTCCATCCATCCTTGCTGATTCATCGAGTTCTTTTGGAATCGTATCAAAGTACCCTTTTGCCAACCATGTATTCATTGGCAACAACCCACCGACGTAAATCAAAATAAGAGCTAAATGTGTATCTAATAAACCACTTAAATAGGCTAAAACGTAAATGGCAATCAGCGCTGAGAATTGCGGAACCATTTGTAAAATTAAAAACAACATCAGGCCATTCTTTCTACCAACAAATCGATAGCGTGAAAAAGAGTAGGCCATTAATCCAACAAGAACGACCGCAAGTACCATTGTAATGACACTAATTTTCAATGTATTCCAGTACCATTGGAGATACTGTGTTCCTTCTCCTATAAACAATGTTTTATAATGAACAAGCGTTGCATTTTGGGGAAACATAGACGAGTTTGATAAACTATTTCCTGGATTTAACGACGAACCAATGATCCATAAAATAGGATAAATAATAATCGCACTCGCTGTAAGTAGACCAATATACGTAATTGTGACTCGAATACTCTTTTGCCATTTTGCATTCATCTTACATCATATCCTCCTCTTGAAATGATTTTGTTCGCTTAAACTGCCAAAGTGCTACACTAATGACAATAAGTGATAAAAGCATCGTAATCGCTGCTGCTTTTCCATATTGAGCGGAAGAAAGTGTAAGCTCATAAATCCATGAAATTAAAATGTCTGTACTGCCAGCTGTTTGTCCCGCTACAGCTGGACCTCCACCATTAAATAAGTAAATAACGTTAAAGTTGTTAAAGTTACTTGTGAACTGTGTAATCATAATGGGGGCTGTTGTAAACAAAATTATCGGGAATGTGATGTAGCGAAACTTCTCCCACATCGATGCCCCATCAATTGTCGCTGCTTCATATAACTCTTCTGGAATCGATTGTAAAACTCCTGTAATCATCGCAAATACAAACGGAAAACCAATCCACCATTGAATAAAGACAAGAGCTACTTTTGTCCAAACGGGTTCTGTTAACCAAGGGATTGGATCAATACCAAAGAATGCTAAAATATCATTGTTAATTGCGCCAAACGTTTCGTTAAACATGCCACTAAAAATAAGGATGGAAATAAAAGCAGGTACCGCCCATGGTAAGATAAAAATGGTTCGAAACACACGCTTGAACTTCACTTCTTTTTGATTGACCCCAATCGCTAGTAACATTCCAATTGCAATTTGTCCAGTAGTGGCAAAAAAAGTCCAAACAATCGTCCATGAGAAGACAGAAACAAACGTATCGCGCCAAATATCCATTTTAATCAAATCAATAAAGTTGTTAAATCCATTCCATTCTACTAATCTAGCTGGCGGAGAATGATAAAGGTTATAGTTTGTAAATGATAACAGCACCATAAAGATAATGGGAAACACGACGACTAAAATGAGCAAGAAAAAACCTGGTGAAATCATCAAATACGGAAAACCGTTATCCATTAAGTTGTGATATTGTTCTTTTAATGAGTGTACGTGCTGTCCTTCATCTTTTTTCTTTCCATTTTGATAGGCGTCATACAAATTAAAACTATAGATGGCGATTCCTCCTATTAATACAAGCAATGCGATAATTCCTTGTACTAATAGAAAAATAGAATGATCACGAAATGGCTTTGTTCCAAGTGTAACAAGCCCCCATATCCCTTCATTTAATAAGTCTTTAAACGTGATAACAAATGCAAAGCTCAAAAGAAAGAGCCCTATTCCTTTTACAAATTGTCGGTTATAAAATTGCCCTAATCCAGGAATAATAGACCATCGTAATGCTTTTTTCCGGTGTGTGTTCATCGGTGTCGGTGTGGCTTCGTTATTAAGTCTACTCATACTCTGATGCTCCTTTCTCGTTAGCTACCATGATTGGCTTCAATTTGACTTTTAATGGTTCGAACTGCTTCTTCTAGTGCTTGCTTTGGTTCTTCTTTCCCATTCGCTACTAATTGCATAGCTGTAACCATCGGACCCCATATTTCAGTCATTTCCGGAATATTTGGCATTGGCTCTCCAGTTTTTGCTTGCTCTACGATGGCAGATGCTTTTTCATTCTCTTTAATCATTGGATCGTCTAGTAAATTGTTTACTGGAGGAACTTCTTCAGTCTGTTCATATCGAATTTTTGCATTTTGCTCATTCGTTAAATGTTCCACAAGCTTTGTCGACCATTTTTGATAAGGAGAAAAACTGTTCACATGAAATCCTTTTACACCGATAAATGTATTCATTGGATTTCCGTTTGGTAACAACGGCATAGCGGATGCACCGATGTCGATACCTGCGCTTTGATAGCTTTCAAACGCCCACGGTCCACTCATAACAGATGCAACTTTTCCTTCTGAAAATAGACCTTCTAATGTTGATCCACCGTTTTCACCGATGATTCCTTTTGGAAATAGTTTTTCTTCATACCATTTTTGAATGTATGTGGCACCCCTTATAGACGCGTCATTATGTAATCCAATGTTCATCGGGTCGGCTTTTCCACCGTCTTGACTAAATACATATCCGCCCATTCCACTTAACACCGCATTAGCAAAATAAAAGTTATCCCACGGCGCTAAAAACCCATACTCTTCTTTATTTCGTTTTTCTTTTGAAAAAGCATAGAGCTCTTCCATCGTTTCTGGTGGCTTACTCATTAACGCTTTGTTATAGATAAAAATCGGTGTTTCAATCGCCTTTGGCAGTCCATATAACTTTCCATCGTACATTTGTGCTTCAATGGCTTGATCAGTAAATGTATCGACTGTTTCTTCTTTCACTTCAATTGGTACAATAACTCCTTCTAATGCAAGCTGACCAATTTGATCGTGTGGCAAACTGAGAACATCTGGACCCGTACCTGCTGGTCCATCTAATCGAATTTTCTCTTTCATTTCAGCTGATAACTCTAACTCTTTATACTCAACATTGATGTTATACTTTTCTTCAAAACTCTTAATCGCTGGTTTTAACGCTGCACCCTTCCCCTTTTCTTCCCAGATCACCAATTTTTTTGGCTTTCCTTCTTCTTGTTGCTTCCATTCAGCATCCCGCTTCTCTTCAATGCCACAGCCACTTATGATCATCATCATAGACAGTGTGGCTACTATTTGTTTTACATGTCTTCTCAAGTTGAAAACCTCCTTTAGTAACACCATTATAATTTATTAATTAATTTAATCAATTATATTATGTCCCCTATTATAGATTCTCTTTTTCAAAACTGCAACCACTTTTCTAAGAAGGTTTTTTCACCTAAAAACCTCATGTAATGAAGCTTAGGTAGATTTTTTTACTAAAAACATGGTATTGACAAACGTTACACATCCCTCTAACATGAATGCTAGAATCAAATATTAATTAAATAAATTAATAAATTATTAATTGACTAGAAAGGAACGAATATCATGTTAAAAGCTGCTATTTATCATCGCCCAAAAAACAATTTTGCTTATGCGTACGATGAACAAACTCTACATATACGCTTGCAGTCTCAAAAAGGAGATTTACAGACAGTCACACTGATTCATGGAGATCCTTATGTATGGGACGATGGAAAATGGGTGTTTGAAGAGACTTCTATGACACTCGTTGGATCAGACGACATTTTTGACTATTGGCAAGTATCCATTACCCCTGCTCATGCTCGTTTGCGTTACGGATTTATTTGTGATGATGGAATGGAAACACTTGTCTACACAGAACGAGGCTTTTATACTGAAGTTCCAACGCATTGTCACTACTATTTCTGTTTTCCATTTTTAAATAAAATCGATGTCTTCTCTCCTCCAGCATGGGTCAAAGACACAGTTTGGTATCAAATTTTTCCTGAACGATTTGCAAATGGAAATGAAAGATTAAATCCAAAGAATACTCAACCTTGGGGAGAACTACCGACTCAGACGAACTTCTTTGGTGGAGATTTTGAAGGAATCATCAATCAGCTTGATTATCTTGTGAACTTAGGGATTAACGGCATTTATTTCACACCGATTTTTAAAGCTGCGACGAATCATAAATACGATACGATTGACTACTTAGAAATAGATCCTCAGTTTGGTGACAAAGAAACCTTTAAACGCCTTGTGAATGAGTGTCATAAACGTGGAATTAAAGTGATGCTTGATGCTGTATTTAACCATAGTGGGTATGAATTTAAGCCATTTCAAGATGTAATAAAGCATGGTGAAAAGTCACCATACCATGATTGGTTTCACATTGAAAAATTCCCACTTCAAACGGAAGAGGGATTACACTACTCTACATTTGCATTTGAATCGATTATGCCCAAATTAAACACGGAAAATAAAGACGTCCAAGATTACTTGCTTCATGTGGCTGAGTATTGGATTAAAGAGTTTGATATTGATGGTTGGCGATTAGATGTAGCGAATGAAGTCGATCATCATTTTTGGCGTCTATTTCGTAAGCGCGTAAAGTCAATTAAACGAGATGTCTATATTCTAGGTGAAATCTGGCATGACTCGATGCCTTGGCTACAAGGTGATCAATTCGACGCCGTCATGAACTACCGTTTCACAAATGCAGCGGTTGACTTTTTCGCAAAAGAACACATAACGCTTGAACAATTTCAAAATGAATTAACACAAGTCATCCAATCATACCCTCAACATGTAAATGAGGTTGCATTTAACCTACTTGGTAGTCACGACACACCGCGAATTTTAACAGTGTGTGAAGAAGATTCCAATCGATTGAAACTACTTTATTTATTTCAATTGTCCTTTACAGGTACACCGTGTATTTACTACGGTGATGAAATCGGCTTAACAGGTGGGGATGATCCATTATGTCGTAAATGCATGGAATGGGATGAAACGAAACAAGACCGTGATTTGTTCTCTTTTATCCAAAAACTTATTTCTCTTCGTAAACAACACGAGGCATTCGGAGGCAATGGGCAATTCGCGTTTTATCCGACAGAACAACCCATTGTAAGCTATACAAAAACAACGAAAAATGAACAGTTATTGATTCTAATCAATTATAGAAATGAACCATACGAAGCAACCATTCCTAGTGACTTTGTAGGTGCCACTAACATATGGAACGATCACATCGTCTCTAACACACACTTGTTAGACGCGAAATCGTTTGTGATTTTAAAGAAGTAGGGATAGAAGAAAACAAATAGACTGAGTAAAAATGAATAAGTAACGTTCATTTTTACTCAGTCTTTATTATGCCTTGTCTTCTAATCTAGTACGATTGATGGCTAAGACAAAGAATGTTACCTATCAATCCTTTTTTCTTCCCTTTACTACCTAATAAGATCGTATATTTTTACTTTCTTACAAACACATATTGGTTTTCGTCATTGCTCACACACGTTACTTCATCATCAATGTTTACAGAATCGGTTAATCGACCGGTCACCCTCAATCCTGGTGCAAGTTCGATGGGTGCAATCGTATAAGGGGTAAGGTGCGCAAATTCAGTCGATGAAATATGGACAGTCGTATGTGAGTAAACAATTCCTTCTCCGGCTATTTCTTTTGTTTGAAACTCCGTCTGCTTACAATTTGAGCATACCCATTTTCGTTGTACAAACTTTTTTTCACAATTTACACATTCATACACTAAAATCTCTGCCATTAGCTATTCACCCTTTCGAATAGATGAACAGTTGAATACGCTCCTGTTCCTCCTAAATTTTGTGCGAGACCGATACGAGCGCTTTCTACTTGATTACTACTTGTACCTCGTAGTTGTGAAACAATTTCATAGATTTGAGCAAGTCCTGTTGCACCAATAGGATGACCTTTTGATAACAGTCCCCCACTCGTATTCACTGGCACCTTTCCTCCATGCTTCGTTAACCCTTTCTCTAGCGCTTCCCATCCGGTCCCTTTTTCAAAGAAACCTAACTCTTCAATCGCCAACATTTCGGTCATGGAAAAACAATCGTGTAATTCGACCACATCAACATCATCAGGTCCAATCCCAGCTTGTTCATACGCTTTTGTTGCAGATTCACGAATCGCCGGGATGCTTAATAATTCTTCTGCTTCTTGCATTTGAGTCGTACCTGATGCTTGAGAAGAAGCTCTTACCACAACCCCTTTTTCACCTTTTGATAACACGATCGCAACAGCGCCATCGGTTGTTGGAGAGCAATCAAATAGCCCTAACGGATCGGTAATGATACGGGCATTCATCACTTCTTCTAAACTCGTCGCTTTTCTAAACTGTGCTTTTGGATTATTCATCGCATATTCACGATTTTTTAGTGCCACCATGGCTAAATGCTTTTTAGAAGCACCCGTTTCATAAAAGTAACGAGTCGCAAGTGTGCCGAAAAAAGCAGGAAACGTAAGACCCGCATGCTTTTCATTTGAATCATTATCCATCGCAGCGTTAATCGCTTTTGTCGCATCTTCCGTTGAAGCATGTTTCATTTTTTCAACCCCAGCTACTAACACCGTCTCGTAAAGCCCCATTTGTACATTTAAATAAGCTTGACGAAATGCGATTCCTCCTGATGCACATGCACCTTCTACTTTAAGTGTAGGAATGGGCCCTAATCCGAGATCGTTTGCCACAATCGCCCCTAAAATCTCTTGATTGACAAGTGATCCTGACATAAAGTTTCCAATATAAACTGCATCTACTTTTGGAAAGTTTGCTTCACGTAATGCTTCTACGCATGCGTCCATCAATAACGTTTTAAGTGAAGCATCTTCGTGTTTTCCAAACGATGTCATGCCAATCCCTGAAACGGCAACTTGACTCATTTCACCACTCCTCCATTTATCTCTTTTAATTCACGTTTCAAGATTTTCCCATAGCCGCTCTTTGGTAGCTCTTGTACAATGTACACCTCTTTTGGTTTTTTATAGCTTGCTAGATAATTTTTACATAGCGTAATAAGCTCTTCTTTATCGACATGATAACCTTCATTTAATACGCAATACGCAGCGACTACTTCACCCCATTTATCATCTGGCTTTCCAATGACTGATGTTTCTTTTATTCCTTCATGCTTGTTTAAAACTTCTTCAATTTCACGTGGATAAATGTTCATACCACCACTAATAATCACATCTTTTTTCCGATCGACTAAGTGTAAATAGCCGTATTCGTCTATCCAACCTAAATCTCCGGTATACAGCCAACCGTCTCGAATCGTATCAGCGGTCGCTTCTTCATTACGCCAATACCCCTGCATAACAAGCGGGCCTTTACAGGTTACTTCTCCTATGTCACCTTGTTTCACTTCGTTCCCCTCATCATCAACAAGCCTCATCTCGACAAATGGACCTGTCGCACCACAAGATTCTAA
This sequence comes from Bacillus sp. CGMCC 1.16541, assembly GCF_003184905.1. Lineage (GTDB taxonomy): Bacteria > Bacillota > Bacilli > Bacillales > Bacillaceae_H > Priestia. The sequence continues at coordinate 59,757 of NZ_QFRU01000008.1, read as the reverse complement.
TCGACTGGGAAGCTCGAGTCGTGGCATCATCGTAATCGCCATTGGAGCTTCTACAAGCCCATATGTTTCGATGAATTTTGGTCCTGCCTTTTCGATTGCTTGCTTTAATTTACTTGCTGCAATTGGAGAGCCTGCCATATTAATCGATTTAATATACCGGAGTCTCTTTGCATCAAATTGTGAATCTTGAATCATTAAATTCACCATTGTTGGTACCATAAAGATAACTGATACTTTTTCTTGTTCCACATCGTGTAAAAAGTCCGCTGGGTTAAACGTATTAAAAACCACTTGCGTTAACCCAAACAGCCAGGAAATGTGAGATAAAAAGTTGCTTCCATGTGTTAATGGAGCGACATGACCTACAACATCCTCTGGTGTAATTTCACAGGCAAGTGCTAGTGAAATGGCACTGGACATGACGTTTCGATGCGTCAACATGACACCTTTTGGCTTTCCTGTTGTTCCTGACGTATACATGATGGTAAAAAGATCATCTTCCTCTACTAAAAGAACAGGCTCAGCAAACGACTTACTACTTATCCACTCTTCATAATCTTGACCGATGAAAATGGTTTGACAAGTTTGCTCGACTTGTTCGATAAGAGATTGTTCACCGATCACAATTTTTGCTTCCGCATGATCTAAAATATATTGAATTTCTTTTGGATGAAGCCGATAATTTAACGGCACTTTCACAAACCCACCAATAGCTGCAGCTAGATCTAACTCCACATGTTCCATTCGATTCGACATTAAAACAGCAAGGCGATCTCCTTTTTTTAATCCAGCATCAACCAACGCAGCGTGTAACTGATACACCCTTTTTTGTAATTCTTCATACGTTACACTCCGGTTCATATCCTTCACAGCTATTTTTTTGGGGTATTGTTTAAATGTTTTTTTGGCTAAGTGAGCAATAGTTTGCATCATATAACCTCCTTTTGCCTACTTGTCTGACAATTTATATGATTTACTTTCACGTTCATAAAAGTTAAAGAGCGGGAATCCTAATGACCCCTCTATTTCTCTCTTTGGCTGAATAAATTCCGACGTTATCACTGTAAATTCTAACGTAATAGCTACGATGTTCCCGCCTTCTAAAAAATGACCTCCTGATATATTTTTCTTATGATCCACGAATACCCCATGAAAGTGGATATCTAATTCCTCTTGTTCATTTTTTCCAACGATTCCGTTTCCAGATAAAAGCTCTACTGGAGAATCCCAACGAATAGGCTTTGAGTAGGACATTTGATTGTCATCATAATCAAGTTGAACGATTGAAAGTTTAGACAATGAACCAATACACGAAATACTTCCAGCTGTGATGCCGTGTTTTTTCAATTCTTTTTTTAATCCAGTAATTAAATCTTCTCCTGGCCCAAGAAACCCCATCACGATTCCTCGCTTTGAATCAAACACTGACTGAGAATTTCGTTGGTTCATTGACCTTCCTCCCTCTTTTTCTGATTATGCAATGACCGCTCCTCCACATACTTTTAACACTTGCCCGGTTGTGTAACCTGACTCTTTCGATGCTAAATATAAAACGGCTTCTGCAATATCGTCTGGTGTTCCCATTCTCTTCACCACTTGATTGTTAAGGGAATACGTCACACCTTTTGTAATCGCTGTTTCTACTGCACCAGGTGCCACGCTATTGCATGTAATACCCAGTTCACCAACTTCTTTGGCGACCCATTTTGTGAACGCAATGACGCCTCCCTTGGAAGCTGCGTACCCTGGACCTGATCGTCCTTTTGTGCTGCCTTCTTCTAGACCGGAAATATGCCCTCCATTTAATCCAGAGATGGAGCTTATATTAATAATTCGACCGTATTGTTGCTGTTTCATATAAGGATAAATGGCAGCTTGTGTTAGAAAAAATGTCGCTTTTAAATTCGTATCAAGATCACGGTCCCACATTTCTTCTGTCATTTCTTCTAAATCAAGTCTTGAACATGTTCCGGCGTTATTAACTAAAATATCAATGGAACCTAAGTCACGATGCACTTCTGCTAACACGTCTTTAATACGTTGCTGGTTGCGAATATCAAGTTGAAAAGAACAAACCTTTGCATCTGGACTCATGCCTTTTATTTCGTTTTCAGTCTCTTCACAAGAAAGAAGGTCTAGTAGCACGACACTAGCTCCTTCTCTCGCTAATGCTTTTGCGCACCCTGCTCCAATTCCTCTTGATGCACCCGTTACAACTGCTACATAGTCTTTCACTCTCATGGTAAACTCCTCCTATTTTACGCCGAGTAAATCTGGCAAAAATGTCGTAATACTTGGAATATACGTAATTAAAACCAACACAATAATGGACGCAACAACAAATGGAATAATGGCTTTTGAAATTTTATTAATTGATACATTCGCAAGTCCACACGCGACGTATAAGTTAACGCCAACTGGCGGTGTAAATAGACCGATTGCCAAATTGACCGTCATGAAAATCCCAAACACTGTTGGGTCCACTTCTAAGATCATCATGATTGGCAATAAAATTGGGATGAAAATATAGTAAGCTGAAATCGCATCCATAAACGCTCCTGCAATCAGTAACAGAATATTAACAAGTAACAAAATAACGTATTTATTAGATGTAAGACCTAGTAAACTATCAGAAATTTGCATGGCAATTTGTTCAGTTGTAATAAGGTACGCAAAGATAGACGCTGAACTAACGATGAACATAACAACCGCAGTTTGAACAGACGAATCAATGATGATCTTTTTAATGTCTTTTATCTTTAACTCTCGGTAAATCACTAAACCGACCAGTAACCCATAAAAGACGGCTACAACAGCTGCCTCCGTTGGCGTAAAGACACCTCCATAAATTCCTCCCAATATAATAAAAGGAATAAGCAAGCCCCAAATAGCTTCATAAAACGCTTTAAACACTTCACGTGGACTCGCTTTTTCTCGTGCAGCTGATACTTCAATTGAAGCCACATCATCTTTTGGAAGAGATGCTCGCTCTTTCATATCTTTATTTCGCACATACATCGCTGCAAAAATAAATGCCGCTCCTAAAAGTAATCCTGGTATAATCCCTGCAATAAACAAACGACCAATGGAGACGTTGATCGTATCCCCTGCTACCACAGCAAACACAATAAGCGCAATACTTGGGGGGATCACAATACCAATGGATCCAGAGCTTGATAAAAGAGCGGCAGCAGATTCCTTCTTAAATCCGTTTTTCACAAGCGCAGGAATTAAAATACCTCCAATCGCAGCAACGGTTGCTGGACCTGACCCTGAAATCGCAGCAAAGAAAATAGCTGTTAAAACCGTAACTAAGATAATTCCGCTTTTCCTGTGACCGACACACACGTCTGCAAAGTGAATAAGACGCTTTGAAATCCCAGCATACTCCATAATGACACCTGCCATAATGAAAAATGGAATCGACAACAGAGTAAACTTGGATACACTCGTGTACATAATATCTGCCACCAGATCAAGCGATGAAAAGCCATAGGAAGAAAGAATGGTCACAATGGAAGAAGCGGCTAATGCTACAGCAATTGGTACACGTAAAAGTAGAAGAACAAAGAACAAACCAAACAAAGTTAACGCTGCCATTTCCATCATTCACTTTCTGTTTGTAAATTTTTATATTCTTTTAAGGTTGATTCAATTGCACGGATGATACATAATAAGCACCCTAACGGAAAACCAATTGAAAACACCCACTGTTTCCACCCTAGAGACGGTGTCGTTTGATTTGTCATCATTTGAAACTGAACCATCTTCACACCGTAATACGTAAAGATAAGAAACACAGAAATAACAACTACCCCGATAAAGATGGTTAATCCTTTTTTCATTGATAGATTTGCTTTATCATACAAAAGGCTAAAGCCGAGGTGAGAATTAGTTCTCACCCCAACAGCTGCGCCTACAAACGTTAAAAGAACAAATAGATTAATCGTAATTTCTTCTGTAAATGCAAATGAATGATTTAAAAAGTACCGTGACACGACATTCGCAAACGCAATGATACACATGGCTGATGCACTAAAGATTAATAGACTATTTTCAATCATTGAAAGGAATTTTGACATCATTTCTCACACTTTCTTATTCATTTTGGAAGGCTTCTAGTAAGTCTGCACCCCACACATCTTTGTACTGGTCATAAATTGGCTGTGATGCTTCCTTAAACTTCGTTAACTCTTCTTCCGTTGGGTAATAAAATTGCATACCTGCTTCTTTTAATTCAGCAATTTGTTCTTCTTCTTTTTCTCGAGCTAACTCAATTTGATAAGCATTTGCGTTATCGGCTGCTTTTTGAATAATTGCTTGATCTTCTTTGCTTAGCGAATCAAATTTCTTTTTGTTCATCCCTAAAATGAGCGGGTCATAGGAGTAGTTCCACATGGTAATATGATCTTGTACTTCGTTTAGTTTCGATGAGTTAATCACGTCGATTGGGTTTTCTTGGCCATCGATTGTACCTTGTTGAAGAGATGTAAATACTTCAGAGAATGTCATCGTTGTTGGATCTGCGCCAAATTGTTTCCACAAATCCGTATACATTTTGATACCAGGGATACGAACTTTTAAACCTTGTAAATCTTCTGGTGCTTTTACTTCCACATTGCTATTCGTTAATTGACGGAATCCATTTTGACCAAACCCTAATGGCTCAACACCGATTTCACGTAATACTTTTTTAATTTCTTCCCCTGCTTCTCCATTCAGTTTTGCATCTACTTCGTTTAAATCTTTAAAGAGAAACGGTGCACTTACAACGCCCAGTCGCTCATTTAAAATGGAATAAATAATTGTAGAATGGTAGCTAAAATCAGTCGTTCCTTTTACAAGTAACTCAACACCTTTACCTGAGTCCCCACCTGAGAGCTGTTCATTTGGAAATAAATTAATGGTAATACGTCCGTCTGTTTCTGCTTTTACTTCTTCTGCAAATTTTTCAGCAGCCTCATACCACGTGGATGTATTTCCAACAGTAATGGACATCTTTAAATTCATCTTTTTCCCTTCCGCTTCTCCTGAACTACTACTGCTACTACATCCTGCAATCACAAGAGAAGTGATAACGCTTACAATCAATAAAAGTACCTTTTTACTTTTTTTCATACATAGATTCCCCCTCTTTTTTTACATACCCTAGAAATTTTGAAATCTCTGCTGCCATTTCTGCTGCTTTTGGGGCAATGCATGTGACTTTTTCTTTTGTAAATCGATACGATACCCCAGCAATACATAAAGCAGACACTAGTTGATTTGTATAGTCATAGATTGGAAACGCTACACCACGTAAATATTCTTCCCACTCTTCATGGTCTACGGCATAACCTTGTTTCCGAATCTCTACTAACTCTCTTTTCATTGCTTCTTTACATGTAATGGTGTTTTGTGTGATTTGAGTAAGTGGATACGCATTAAAATATGCCTCTACTTCTTCATCAGGTAAATGAGCTAAATATAGTTTACCGCTTGCTACACTATATAAAGGTGCTGTTTTCCCAGGCTCTAACACAATGCGTAAAGCCGACGGACTTTCAATTTTATCCATATAGTAGACTGTACTTTCTGTATACCCAGCTAATAAAACGCTTTCATTCACATCATAAGCAAATTGTGTTAAGTATGGTTTAGCAATCTCCAGTAAGTTATAATGCTCAGCACCTTTTTTTACAAGTGTGTAAAACTTTGGCGCAAGCTGGTATTTATCTTGTTGATTTTTTGTTAGGTATCCGAGGTTTTCTAGTGTTGTCACAAAGCGATGGATGGTTGCTTTATTACTATTCATGAGGTCAATGAGTTCTGTGAAGGATCGTGGAGTTTCTGAGATAAGTTCGATAATAAAAAAAGCTTTTTCAACCGTTTTAATGTTTTGCTCTATATAAACCCCCTCCTTTTAGTTCCATATAATGAAACTTGAGTTTCATTTTTTACCATTATAGTTTATAATTTTTAAAATGGTCAATTTATTTTTAATTTTTTAAAAATTAGCAACAGGATGTGAAAGTATGAACCAACTAAACGAGTTTCTTTCACGAAAATTGCCACTCCTGATTTTGTTAATGGCTATCGGAACTTATGTGTCTCCTTATCATTTAAATGTGCCTTCTTCGGTGCCAAGTTTATTGTTAGGAGTGGTCATTTTCTTTACAGGATTGTCAATGAATGTGAACGCCATTAAACAAATTCATACGAAAAAGCGTGAGCTTTTTCTTGCAACTCTTTTAAAATGGACGTTAACGGTGTTTCTTTCAATTGGCCTTGCTTATGCATTTTTTTCTCACAAACCAGACCTTGCAGCAGGTATCATTTTAAGTGGGGTAGTACCAAGTGCAACAGCAGCAACTTTGTATACATTCCTTGCAGGTGGAACAACTCCACTTGTTATTTCAGCCTCACTAGTTGACATTTTTATCAGTCCCATCGTCACACCACTTTCAATGATGGGGTTATCTAGTCAAGAAGTCAGCATATCTATTTGGAGCTTACTGCAATCTTTTTTCTTTATTGTGTTACTTCCACTTGGAGCTGGGCTACTTGTACAACGCATGATTCCGACACTTGTTACTCACTCTAAGTCCGTAACAAAGTTAGGTTCCTCTGTTGCGTTGCTACTCATCATTCATACGTTAGTTGGCAGCGGCAAAGATGCTATTTCATCAGAAATAGGCAGCATGCCCCTTCTGGCGGCTGTGACATTCGTTCAAGTGATTGGTCCCATGTTGCTTGCTTACTATATTGCGAAAATTTTAAACGTGCAAGAAGCGGATGCTCGTGCGATTCTCTTTCAAGTCGGACTGTGTAACACCGCTCTCGCTGCCATTCTTGCATTTGAATTTATAAGTGAACTAGCGGCCATTGCTCCGATTGTGAACATGATTTTCAATTTATCACTCGGAGCGTTGTTTGCAAATCACTTTGCCAAGAAAGAAGAAAGAGAAGCGACTTTGGCAAGCTAATAATGAAAAATTGCGTGTGAAAAAGCCCACGATGTCGTTAAATCGTGGGCTTCGCTTATATAATGTACTTAATTGATTTGTTTCACAACAGCCATTTCTTTTCCGAATCGATGTCCTTGATCATGAAAGCCTAAACTTTTATATAATGAATGAGCTTCGATGTTATTAGGGTGATATCCCACGACAATTCGTTCAGCATTCGGTAACTGTTTCATTTTCTCCATCATTAAAGCGGTCGCTGCTTTTCCAATGCCTTTTCCTTGAAACGCTCGATCAATCATAATGCGATAAATCCAGTAAGCGTCAAGCTCTTCAAGTACCGAGTTATACATAAGAAATCCGACTACCTTCTCCTCAAAGTAGATAGCGTATGGCTTTAACGTCGATTCAAATTTGGAGTGTGCAATAGAAATCGCGTTAGATTCAATATAAGCTGCTTGTTTACTAGATACGTTTAACTGACAACAGTCATACCAGTTTTCTGCATGTACCTCTACTAATTTCACAGATTGTTTCATCCCTTTTTCCCCTCTCATTAGGTGGGGAACTCTTCATTAACTAGGAGGGTTCCCCTTATCGTTTCGTTTCTTGAAAGCTTGCATCTTTTTCATCTATGAACGCCCCCTTTTAATTAAGAATTTTTAGACTTTATTAGTATACCATATTTTTCATGCGGTGTACGAAGCAAGACTGTAATGTGGATTGGTTCTATCATTCCAAAAAATACTAATTCATAGTAAAATACAATATATAGGCAAAAAGAACCGTTTGCAAAGGAGTAGAAAGATGGGATTATTCCGTTCGATTGGAAAATGCACTGGAAAAGTAACAGGTACTGTCATCGGTGAAGGTGTGAAATTGGTTGGTAAAGGCGTTAAATCACCATGGATCGCAGAAGTTGGAGATGGCATTAAACAAGCCTCGACTATTGCACTCGATAATGCAGGACAATTTATCGATGGTGCAGTAAAAGGAACATATGGTGCAATAAAAAAAGATGAGACCATGATGCAAGATGGATTTAGTGACCTAAAAGATTCAACAGAGCGCACACTAAAAGGGCTTGGTCAAACGGTGTCGTACACTATAAAGAACGCAGGTACGACATATGAAGGATTAAAAAGTGGTGATAAAGAAAGAGCTCTTCAAGGTGCGAAAAATATCGGAAAAGTAGCTGCTGTATCTGCTCTTGCTGTTGGTGTAGTTGACTTTGTCGATGGCGCAGATGTGGTAGATGCCGAAGGGGTTGAAACACGAAATCATCACTTAGCAGGTGATGTTCATCCTGAAACCAATGTACCATTTGCAGAAAGAACGATTGAGTTGCCAAATGGTGAGGCTCAAACTGGTGTCTTTCCTATCTTTGAACCTGTTGCTGAAGTTCAGATTCCAGAAAACTCTTATTTACGAAGTGACGCTGTTCACTTTTCATATGCAAACAACGAGCTGTATGACTTGATGGAACAGAATCCTTCACTTGCAAGCGAACTACATTTAACAGCTTCTGATATCCAACAACTATCACAAGGTCATACCCCTGACGGCTATACGTGGCACCACCATGAAGAACCAGGTCGTTTACAACTTGTAGACGAAGACACCCATCATAATACTGGACATACTGGAGGTGGTGAACTCTGGGGTGGTGGCTCTGAATATCGTTAATATGCAGCAGATAGTGAGGATAAGAGCTTACTATCTTTTTTTATTTGTGATAAGTTTAGAAGGAAATCATTAGGAGGTGAATGTATGAAACATAACAGAGAAGCAACTCCTCGCCATCTCATTACGTCATGCGTCATCTTCTCGCTTATTGTCATTTCAAATTCCTTCGTTGTTCTCTTTTCACCCTTCATGTTTGTCAAAGTTTTAACGCTTATTGGGATTATCGTTCCTTCCATCGTCATCGGGACGTTTGTAAGGGAGATTCTTATCTTGAGGGAAAAGAAATCATTCTAAAACAAGTTGTTTAAGGAGAAGCCAATTATGAAAAAACTTATTCTTTTACTGTTTGTATGTTTAAGTGGCTGTAGTGATCCTGCTACTCTTGAAGGATATGTAATGAAAAAAGACGATCATCGCATTCTTGTTGTAAATGGAAGTGACGATTATTACAATGCGATTTGGCTATCTAATGCCTTTAACGAAGTAGACATCGGGCAATACGTTCACGTGTGGATTGATGGACCAATTGCTGAGTCATTTCCTGCTCAAGGAAGTGTTGAAAAGGTCGAGGTTGTGCAAGTAGAAAAACCAAAAGGTGCTACTCTTACTCAAGAAGAAGTGCTTAAGCAATTATTATCGAGTAAGCAAGTGAATCAACAAGATGTGATAGGCGTGAAAAACATTGAGTATGATGGTGCGGCAGATGTATGGAAAATAACGTTGAAACCGATGGTAAGTGCATCTGGAGATGATCAAGAAGTCGTACTTAAATGGAAAGATGAGTAAAAAAGCGTTGGAGCTATTTCAGTTCAACGCTTTTTCCTTTTTGAAAGTTAAAATGAAACCTTTAACTCATTTAACGCCCGAAACCCCATTAATGGTCGCCATTGTAGATTGGTAGTCTTTAATTCAATATGTGAAAATCGCTTTATTAATGAACTGACAGCTAGTTGTGCTTCTAGTCGAGCCAGGGATGCACCAATACAGAAGTGAATGCCATTTCCAAACGCAATGTGCGGATTTGGTGAGCGAGTCATGTCAAATGTGTTCGGATTGACAAATTTAGCTGGATCTCGATTCGCTGCTCCAAGTAAAATGTACACATGTTGGCCTTTTTCAATCTTACATTCTCCTAGCTGAACATCTTCCGCTGCAGTGCGAGCGGTCATTTGAGTGGGACCATCGTAGCGAAGCACTTCTTCCACCGCTGACTTGATAAGAGTAGGGTCATCTTGTAATTTTGCTAATTCAGTCGGATGTTCCAACAATGCAAGCATCGTATTACTAATTAAATTCACCGTTGTTTCGTGACCAGCAATCAGCATTAAAATACACGTTGCTACTAGTTCATCCTCACTTAACTGATCTCCATTCTCTCCCTCTACAAGTAGATGGCTAATTAAATCATCCTGCGGCTTGGCTCGACGTTCGTCGATTAGCTTCTTCACATACACAATCAGCTCCATTACGGCTTGATTGCCAAGTGCCATTGCTTCCTCTGGCCGTGCTAAATCAATCGTTTGAATGAGTGTATTTGACCAATCCCGGAACTGATCGCGATCTTCAGCTGGCACGCCAAGCATACGAGCAATAACGATGCTAGGAAGCGGAAACGCCAAATCTGACACCACATCCATTTCTCCTTTACTCTCTACAGAATCTAGTAAGTAATCGATGGTTTCTTGTATGTAAGGACGAAAATCGTTGATTACCCGTGACGTAAATACTCTACCCACTAGCGCACGAAGTCTTGTATGGTTAGGTGGATTTTGATACAAAAGAGTATGATTGAAAATTTTCCACAACATCTCGTTCGGAGACGATTGCGAGATGGGGACACGCGTTTGAAACCGTTGATCACGTAAAATGGAAACTGCTTCATCATATCCCGTTACAAACCACCCTTGATGACTCATCGACGAAATCCACTGCACTCTGTTCACCCTACGCAACGCATCGTAAAAAGGGTAAGGGTTTGCTAAAAAGATTGGTGCGGTAGGATCAAAATTAGGCATGTTGAAGGATTGTTTGGAGATAGTCGATTCGGTTGTCATAGATAGCCTCCTGTTTGTAAACTTAAATTGAATTATAGTTAACATTTTCTTTTATTCTATCATTTTTTAGGAAGCGAGCAAACTATTTCTTACTAGAAAAACCGCTCTTTGAGTGAGCGGTTTTGGCTAGTTATGATTTCGCTGTTATTAAGCCCATTTTAGTTACAACTTCTCGTTGAATATCTTTCATATCAAATGGAATAATGACATTTTCAGCTAAGTTTCGTTTATCTTCTAGAAGTTGATGCATAAGTTGTTCCACGGTTCCTTGTGGGAAGTTTTCAGTATCAGTCGTAATAATCTGATACACATGAACATCTTTTGTTTGACCAATTCGGTACGCCCTGTCTGTTGCTTGATTTTCAACAGCTGGGTTCCACCACCTTGTGTAGTGGATAACATGATTAGCACTTGTAATGGTAAGTCCTACACCTGCTGCTTTTGGTGATAATAACATAATACCAAAGCCAGGTGTGTCATTAAACGATTTGACGACGGCTTGACGATTTTTCGTATCACCGTCAATGATCGGAACTGAGATTCCATATTTCATCATAAACAACTGTTTAAAAATAAAATGAAGTTTACGGAACTCTGTGAAAATGAGTACTTTCTCATTCCTTGCTTTTACTTCCTCAATAATTGCTAACATCTCTGCTAACTTAGGCAGTTCACTAGCTGGAATTGTTTCATACGATGGGATAATCACACCTGGATGGCCATACATTTGTCGAAGGCGCATGAGCATATTTAAGATAGCAATTTGACCGGTTTCTTTCGTTTGCAACATCGATTGTGCCAGCTCTTTTTGAACAGGAGAGGCTTCAACAATACGTACATCATCCGGATGCTTTGTTGGTAATTTATCTGAAAGTACACCCTTTTTTGTTCGTCGTAAATAAAAAGGCTTTAATACTTCTAACAACCTTTCATAATCTCCTGTTTCAACATACGTTTGACGAAATTGTCGTAATGACTGTAAGTATCCAGGTTGTACAAAGTCCATAATCGACCATAATTCATCTAAACTATTTTCAACAGGCGTTCCTGTCATGGCTAGTCGGAAAGTTGATTGCATCGCCCGAAGAGCTCGCGAACGTTGACTGGTATGAGACTTTGCATTTTGTGCTTCATCACAAATAACCGACTGAAACTTTACTTTGCCAAGTACAAGTTGATCAATCTTGAGTGTGTCATAACTGGTAAAAATGAGATCATGCTGTGAAATGACCGATGGTGATGAAGAGCGACTGCTTCCTTTATGGATATAAAGGGAGCTTAACAGCTCTGGTGCAAACTTTCGAATCTCTTCTACCCAATTTTCAATAAGAGCGATAGGAAGAACAATTAACGATGGTTTAAGTTTCTGCTTTGCTTTCATATGTAAAAGAAATGTAATGACCTGAATTGTTTTCCCAAGTCCCATATCATCAGCAAGTAATCCACCTCGAGCATCTTCTTCTAACTGACATAGCCACTGAAACCCTTCAAGTTGATGCTCAAACAACGTTGCGTTTAAACCGTGTGGAATTGAATATTTTTTCACTTGAAGTCCGCTTTCCGCATCTACTTGATACTCTAATTCATCTTCATTGGCTTTAATATCAAGTGCATAACTTTGCCTCATCGCTTGATCAATCTCTTCTTCTTCTAACAATTGTTTGCGAAGGGCTGGATCTAAATAAATCCACTTACCTTCATGCTGAACATATTGTTCAGTTGGATGCTTTTCCATTAACTCTTTTAAAAAGTTCGTATCATAAGACAATACTTGTCCGCTTTCTTCATCAAACCATTGCAGACCCGAACTTGTAAAAGATGGTTTCGCACGCTCAATTGGAATAAGACCTCGAACACGTTCTGAAAATTCTTCTAAGTCGATCATAAAATGATGTTCTGGTAGCACAGCAGATGGATTTTCTAAAAAGAGCGGGACTTCTTCGCCACGAAGGTGACGCTTTTTAGCTAAAATCGATACATCTTCTGCAACTCGATTTGTTTTCACATAACGCTCTCGTGCGAAACCATCTTTAAAACTTCCGACTGTACCAGCATGATTTAGTACGATCGTTTCTCGTTCTGATTCACCTTGTGGCACAATTTCAATATGATCATGGCTATGTACTTTCACATCAACATCATACTCATCCACAACATGATAGCTTTCTTTTGTTAAAAATCCGTCTAAGTTAATGTTCGCTTTTTTGGCAAGGTCTTGGCAAATTCCTACTTTTTGATAACCATTTTCGTATGATTCATTTAATGATTTTTTCAATGCGAACAGTTCTTTTGATAAAAGGAAGTATTCGTCTCCTTTCTTATAAAACGCTCCGACATGTGTTGCAATTCGATCAATATTTTGACCTTGTGGCGTTGATAACCGTAACGATAATTCTCCTTCATCAGCAAGTGACGTAAGCGATAACTCTCCATAAAATGGCGTAGGCTCGATCGGTACACCTAATGAACGAAGAACACCTTTACCTTCGTCATCTTCTAACAAGCGGTAGTATGTTTCATACGATAGAACATGATCTTCAATTAATCCTTCGTCGTATAATTGCTCCCAAGCAATATATGTGATAAATCCCGGAAGCTTGTAATACTGCTCTACTTCATCTTGTTGAAAAGGAACAGAAAGAGGAGTTTCTTTCTTCCCCTCCTGCAAAGAAAACTTAAATGATATTCCATTAGCTTCAGCCATTAACGTCTGCTTCAATTCTTTTGGCTTCCTCTTGAAGAACACGCTCATCTACCTCCCAATTCAAACGACTTCTAAGCCAATTATCAAATGTAGACTGCCAACCAAGTCGATGTGTAAGCCAGCCATCTTTATAGATATAACTCTTCTCCATTAGCTCACTTCTCTTCACTTCTCTTGGCTTCATTCGTGGATTAAATTCATATTTCTCTTGTTCTTGTATCATTCGATCAATTTTAGCTTGGAAATGCCTCTGAAATGTATTGACACTATACGCATAGACAGCTCCTGTCCCTAACACTTCCATAATAACGATATCTGAAAAATACATAATGAGTGTTTTCCGTTCATCTGTCACTACAACGTCTTCTAACTTATGAATATATTTCTTCCAATACATGAAGCGCTCATGACTTTGATTGACTTGACTGAAAAAATCTTTTAACTCTAGGCGGAGAATCCATTGCTGAAATCGACGCTTTTCTTCCTCACCAACATTTTTCCAAAGCATCGGCTTTCGACGATATGTCTTCAACTTTTCATAAATAAATTTCCCTAGGTCTTTTACATTGTTTAACTGACATTGACGAATAAGTTTTTCGGTCATTTCTTGCTGTTCTTCATTTGTAGAAGCTGCAAAGTATTTTTTGTAAAGCTCTTTTTCCTCTAAAAAGAACTGTTCATTTGCAAACCCTAAAACATCTAGCAACACATATTTAAAAAGAGGAAAATTCTCTGTTAAATAAAACGTCTCTAATTCTTCTAAAAATGATTTATCACTTTCGTACGCAGTTTTTGCTAGAAATCGAATTGGATCTTCACTTAGTAAGTATCCCCGCCACTTTTTTGCATCATTTGCTTCCATCCGCTTTTCAATTCGCTCTTCATGCAACGTATATGAATGTTTGAGAAGTTTCCACATATCATCTAAATCACACGTTTGATACACAACGTCCGCCATAACACGAAAAAGACGACGTTCTTCTTTGGCGTTCTCTTCAATTATTTGAATAAGCGTTTGTTTTAACGATGGACGAAGATCTTTATCATATAAGTTTGGCAATAATAGCTTCTCACGACGTTTCAAACTGTTAGCCCATCTCACAAAATCTGCATCCGTACTTAATTTCTTCATCTCAAACTCTTCTTTGAGCTTCACTAGAGCTCCTTTGTACTCTTTGTTAACATCTTTTATTGTTGCTTTTTTTAACTTTTCACGCTCATCACGAAGCCAAGCCTTCAACTGAAACGGCTCATATTCATATTTCATTCTGTCACCAACTTTTCGATGGCTTTAATCGCCTCATCATCTTTCAGACGGAATAAAAACTCAACGCGTCGGGAACGATCTTCATCGTATTGACCGTTTTGGTCGTTAAGCGGTTGACTAAAACTTCGCCCATTTGCCGTGATATATGACTTTGACAATTCACGCTGTTGGAAATTCGGGAACTCTGGACTATAAATATATGATAATACCGAGTACGCTCGGTTTTGTGAAAGTGCCATGTTGTACATGTATGTTCCGTTTCGATCGGTATGGCCTTCAATAATAACGGATGAAATTTCTTCTTTAAAACGATCTTGTAGTAAAATCCCTAAATATTGCGGAATGAATTGATTTAAAAACAGCTTCCCTTGTGGGGAAATATCAGCTGAATTCGATTCAAACAAGACGCTACCAGGAAAGCGAATGGCCCCAGTTTGTTGATCAATTTCAATTGACATGTTTGACTCTTCAAACGCTTCTGTTAGAGCTTTTATAATTTCGGTTTTAACGCTTACGACTTCTTCAATTTGCTTTTCTTTTTCTTCTAATAACTCACGGTAATCTAAAATAACAAGAGTTAACAAAAGGGCAAAAATCATTAACATGGCACTCATTAAATCAGCGTACGACATCCAGTAGTTTACTTCTTCACGTTTACGATATCTCATCTTTTCATCACTTCAGCTGTTCTTTCAATTGAATCACTGAGATCTTTCATACTTTCTACAAAATCCTCTTGCGTATCTTGGAATTGATTAATTAAACCACTTACACCCTTAACAGCATCGGTTAATGTTTGATCAAAGTGTTGATACGTTTTACTTAAACCAGCATCGATGTTATCTTTAAATTCTTTCACAGACTGCGAAAGAACTTGACGTGTTTCTTCAAATTCTGTTTTCGTTGTTACCCAACTTTGCTGCATCATTTCAATTTGTTCTTTCATATCAGTTACATGTGTTTTCGTCGTCGTTAACGCTTCTTCAACAACTGTATGAGTATGTGAACGCATTTCTACTAATTCAGGCAGTAATTTCGTTTGGGCGATTTGCATATCACGCAACTGTTGTTTTAAGTCTGCAATATTACCCGTTACTTCTTTTAATTCAGGTGCTAGTGGTGTAAGTTCTGCCACAACTGCCTGGACATTTTCGAGTAAGAGATCAGATTCTGTTAATGAACGCTCCTGAACAGCTAATGCTTTCGTAAAACGATCTGTCATGTCTTTGAATGTCGTTGACATCGTTGATGATACGGTTACGACTTGTTGTAAAAGTTCCTCGTATTTACCTTCAACTTTCTCATTCATTTGTGAGAATGTATCCGATAGATGGCCATATTTTTGTGCTAGTGCTTGATTGCTTTCCATCATTTCTTGTTGAAGCGGCATTTGTTGTTCCGTCATTTTTTGAACCGTTTCAAACGTGCCTTGAATATCTACAATGAATGTAGACATCTCTTTAAACCCTTTTCTCATCTCATCCATGTCTGTTAAACCATCTGAAAGCTTTTCAAATAGCTTCTCTGTGCGTTGCATCGTGTTTGCTTGACGCTGTTCTGTATCAGCAAAATGCGTCACGACTTGTTGTACAGTTTGCATCATTTGTTGCTGCATACCTTGTGTATTTTGAATTAAATGACTAAAGTTTGCAATCGTCTCTTCGGTTCCACCTGTAATTTGTTGAACAAGACGTTCTGTGACATCTTGGCTATTGTTTTTTGTTAACTCAACTTGTGATTCTAATAGTTTTGACTGTACGTGAATACCTTCTTGAAGAGATGAAAACTGATTAGTTAATTGTCCAAATGCTTCTGTGATGTGCTGATTCGAATCTTGAATCGTTGACACTACTGGCATCATCGCTTTTTCAAGAGCATCCGTTAACAACGTCTTTAAATGATCCGCTTGACTACGCGTAATTTTTTCTAAACGATTTAAAAATAACTCTTCATCATCTGTACTTAATAAATAATCGAGTCGCTCTGAATGGATATCGATTTCCTTATCTAATCTACTGCTAATGTAACGATCAAATCCAATCCAAATTAGCGATAAAAATACACCGAATACGGATGTGAAAAACGCAACTTTCATTCCATCTAGTAAACTCCCAATTCCTGTACGCAACGCATCTGTATCTCCTAGACTTAACTCAGAAAGACCAACTGAAAGACCGATAAATGTTCCTAACACTCCGATACTAACACTAATACCTGCTCCAACATCCATTAGTGGTCGATGCCCCATATGATAATGCATCACATCAAAACCAAAGAATGGTTCAACACGAATGCGCTCATCATCGTTTTTTTCTGTGACACGAGTATAATAACGACTCCACAATTCTTTATATTTAGAGTTCTTTTCAGTTATACTTTCAAACAAGTCATTAATCGCGAAATCGACTTGTTTTGCCTCTTGTCCTTGACTACGATTCATTGTCATAAGAGGATCTTTTAACTGTTTCATCACATTCATTTCTCTACGAATGCGTATTAGTTGTGTTCCTATTAACCATACAAAAACACCTAATTGCACAATTAAAAAATAGCTAGTAAACCCTTGTACACCCATATCATTAATACGGGAAAAAATCATTTCAAATAAATTATACAAAGTATATCCTCCTTCAATTCAACTTATAAACAACGACAAAAACATAGAAAAGCAGCAGTAACTGGTAAAGTTACTGCTTCGTTTTTCTACTAAAACGGCACACTTGCCATTTCTTTTTGAACAAACTTTGCTAGTAAAAGTTGAAGCTCTTGTTCTTCGCCTAAGGAAAGTGTGTACTCCCCGTCGTTTACTTGTGTAACAACGTCTGCAATAACATGTTGTACTAAATAACGAAATCCTGCATCAGCATATTGCTCTGCTTCTTCAAACATTGTCACGTCATCAACGATTTTCTTTTTATCTTTGTAAATCAATGTTTGTAAAACCGTTCGCTGATAAGGTGTAAATGTATAAGCTTGACAAAGCTCAATTCCTCGATACGCCTCATCTACTTTTCCATACTTATAGCCTATGTTTGCACATAACGTAAAGAATTCACTGTGACGAGCAAACAAGTGCTTTTTAATGACATCTTTGTAAAATGGTAAATACTCTTTTCGCACTTTAACACGTAAAGACGTTTTCGGTTGTTCCATTATTGAACACCTCCTGATTGCGATACACGACTTCGAACAATCCCAGGAGGACGCTGAATAATTTGTGTGACACCTGGTTCAACACTTTCTAGCATGTAAAATTTCCCCCAACAACGATTTTGTAAGAAAAGTTCACTTTCTCTCTCTCCAAATTCACGATCTGTTACTAAGAGTACCCACTGTGAACAGACTTGAGGTAAAAATGACAGTAAGTTTTCTTCATGCTGTGAAGAAAGACGACCAAACGGTGTATCCATAAATAATGGAAGATCAAGCTTTGCAGAATTTCCTGCTACTTGAGCGAGTGCCGTAATAAAGCTGAGCGATAGAACTTGTCGTTGTCCTTGTGAAATGTTAGCTAAGAAGGAGCGACCATAACTATTTAACACTTCAATCGAATAATCGTTTTTCACTTGAACAGAATAGATATTCATTCGGCCACTTTCATCTAGAAGTTTAGCTAAGTTTTCTGTACATGCTTGTTCAAGCTCTGCTACCACTTTTCTCTCGAATTTTTTAATCATTTGGCTCATACATGTTAAAGACTTTTGAACCGCTTCTTGTTTTTTGGCTAGCTTTTCATGTACGCCACTTTTGACTCGCAAATCTCTCAGTGAAAGTTCAATTTGCTCTTTCGTTTGTTTATGCTCATCTAACTGAGATTCATGTAATGTAAGAGCATGTTCAAGATGGACTTTTTCTTCATACGTCATGGTACGCTTTTGATTAAGCTGTCCAATTTCATCACTATCGCTGCTAGCAAGTCGTTTATTCACCTGTTCTAATTGTTGCTGCAGTCCCTCTACTTCTTTTTGTTTTGCCTGCACATTCTCGAGACGATGAGTTAGTTCTGATTCTTTTCCATCTAAGTAACCAATTAATTGATTGATTTCTGTTAACAGTACATAATGTTCTTGCTTAGCAACGCGATTTTGAACACGGCTCTCTAATGATTGCAGCTGTGCGTATTCCTTTGAATCTTTATGAAACGTCGTTCCACAAATGCATGTTAAATCGTGAAGTAGTTTTTGAACAAGTGCTAAATCAATTTCATCGTTTTCAGACATCGTACTCATCACATGTTCTAACTGACTTTTCACCACATACAAAGCGTCTTTTGCCATAATTAAGCTCAGTACATCATTAAATTGCTGTAAGTACTCTACAACCTTCATGTATTCTGCTCGCTTTTGTTCAAGCACTTCTTCCTTACTTTTACGTAGTAATAGTAATTGTTCCTCTTCTTTATATGTAGATAGCTTAGCGTCAATTGTAGTTAACTCTGTTTCTAGTGCAATAAGTTGATCATTCGCTTCGTCTATTACATGTTTTAGCTGTTCAATTTGTTCATCATTTGCTAGTTGTTCTTTGAGCTTTTTTTGATAATCACCTGTCGATGTTTTTTCTAAATCAGATAGTAATTTTTTATTTAATTGTTGAAGAACACTTTCTGATTTGATTAACTCATCTATTTTTAACAAATTACGTATACCTACTGCAATTTCTTTACGTTGCTGGTCAGATGCTCTTGTCAATCGTTCAATTCGTTCACCATCAAAAAAGAAGTAATTTTTTACACGTTCATCTAACATGTCATTCACCATTGCTTGTACTTCTTCTTTATCTATAATGACTTGCTCCTTATAAGTCAAGCTTACTTCCTTTATTTGCTCAATAATTTTCCCGCTTTCTTCTTGATAAGCAAGTAGTACTCGCTTAATCGTATACACGGTACCTTCATGTACGAGTTCAATCGTTACAGAGCTCGTCACTCCTTGGCGAGCTCCTTTTGCATCTTCTTCTAATTTCTTTACATTTGTTAAAATAATGTCTTCTTTTCCGTCTGAATCTTGTTCGAGTGCCCGATCACCATATAGTCCGAACAACACACCTCGGTAAATCCCGGTCTTCCCACGTCCATTTTCACCTAAAATAACAGTCACAATTCGATCGTTAACGCCTTGGGCAAATTCAATTTGCTGCTCTCCATAAAACTGACGAAAATTTTCAAATGTAATTTTTCGTACAAACATGACTCTTCACTTCCTTTTCCGCACAGTTATACTAGCTTGTCAATCTCTCTTTCTAACTTCTTCGCTAATGAATCCACCGAGAGCTTTTTTGTACTTACAAGCTCCACGGTTTTTTGAATGATTGCTTTCGTCTCTTCCTCTTCATCTACCATATAGGCATTTAATTGCTCAATGAGTTGTCTTTGTTGATCCATTTATGCATTCACTCCCTCTAACAACGATTTCAACATGTATTCATCCCCGACTTTAACAAATGGTGCATTGTTTTCATCAAGTAATGTCTCAACCTCATGTAATAAGCGCCCTTCTTTTGAGTACAAAACCTCAACTAGTCGCTTTTTAAACTCTTTTATTTTACAAGCGCCGTCAAATTCACTTTCTAAAAGGTACGTAATGAAGTCACTGTTTGTCTCAATTCCTAAGTCATTTTCACTTTTCATAATGATATAAGACTTAGAGCCAAATAGTTGAAATTCATTATTTCGCTTTAAGCAATCAATTAATAAGTCACTAGTCCATGGCAAATCAATTTCTAAAGATGGTAACCTGTCTTCGTGTAGATAGTCCGTTACAACAATAAACGGCTGACCGTTTTTAGCTAATTGAGATTGAAGAGCTTCATTTATATAACGCGTGAGCTCCGCCGCTTTTTCTTCGTTCCATCCAAGTACATCTTCATGTAGAAATTCCGCAAATTGACCTCTTGTATAGTAGTAAATCTTCTCACAAGCGGGTAACATACTATCAAACATTTGTTCACGTGCCCCTATTTCATTTTGAAGCCAGTCCAACATTTCTTCTCTCGATACTTCACAGCCCATTTCTAGCAAGTAGTTCTCCATTAAAGATCGGACCGTTACTGAGTCTGCTTCTTCTCCTAAACGTACAATATGCGGGAAGCGGTGAAGCTGAAATTGATCGCCCACTCGGTCTTTTAACAAACTATATAGCACATAATGTGTTGGAATTCGATTCGCCTTGCAATAAGGTTCATGTTCTTTGAAAATTCCCGTTATTTGAATAGATGGCCAATCATTTAAGCGTTCTTTAATGGTTTGAATGATCGGTGATAATATCTCAACCGTGACATGATCAAACCGTTCCAATAACGTATGAACACCTAAATCAGTTTGAATAACATCCTTCGAATGAAACAATGTCACATCCAATGTGAATGACTTCCATCCTCTTTTTTGAATAAATTCTTCTTTTAACTCTTTAATGGTTACTGGATGTTCACGATGTCTCAAAAAGTCTTTTAAGATGTCCACATTTAAAATACTGCGGTCGTCTCCCACCTTCATCACTTTTGGAAATTTCGGTAAAGATAAGGCATCTGCATGATAGGTTCGTAGTAACGTATAAAGCGCATACTCCGTTGGAACACCTTGTTCTTTAAGTAGTTCTTGAAATCTGTGATAACTTGAACCGATACTCAATACTGGACGTTTTTCTAAATCGGTTAACATTTTTTCACGAATCTTTTGCAAAAGCTCAAATGGAGGATTCACAAACTTCTCATGAATATATGTCCCTCTTCCCCACAAATAAACCGTATCGACAAATTCATCCCGATTACAAATGCCTGGAAAATCCCTTTCGCCAACAAATAGGCCTGGAATGAGTTCATTTGCTAATTCATTTAGTTTTTTCCACTCTTTATATACTTCAATGCCTTCAGGAAATTGTTCTAGTGTCATCGCAGCAATATCAATTTTTTTACTAGATGCTAAAAAGTAATGTTGCTCATTTACTGAAAGAATAAAAGCATCCTCCATCACGTGAGTAACTAACACGTTCGGCAATTGAACAAATGCAATCACTTCATTCACAACGTCGGTAAAATGATCTCTCTGAACAAGCTTTCGGCAATACTTTTCTTCCACATGCTTTGAAATCATTTGCAAATCGTCTATGATTTCTTGACGTGTTTTACTCGTTATCACTTTTTGGTTCACGTCTAGTCGAATATCTAACTCCTCTAACGTTTCAATCATCATATAATCGGTAAATGACCTGTTTGTAAAAAACGTATTATCAAGCACTCCTTGATGCTCACGTAATGCTTGCTCTAACCTCTCAAACCAACGACGCCCAACCTGTGAAAGTTTAATCGATGCTTTTTGAATAATTTGACGAATACGTTCCCGTGTCACTCCATGCATCTGACCTAAGTCCTCTAATGTAGGGCGGTTCCCTTTTAACCATCCTTTATAACGTTGCCTTAAAATCGCAATGGTCCGATCATCTAAACGGAACATGTCATCAAAAGCATTATGTTGTTCCGCATGTGCTAATTTAGTTGCAAAGCGTGTAAATTCATACTGAATCAGCTCTTCTTCATTCATGCTCTGAAGCAACTCTTCTTCTTTCACAAGTTCTTCTACTTGCATCACTTTTTGCTTTACATGTGTAAAGAACTTTTCAACCGCTTTATTTCCAACGCTCGGCAATTTTTTTAAATCGGTTAAATCGATAGGTAAGTCTCCATACGATGCAATTCCATGATGATGTAACTTTTCTACAATGGTTGGACAACTTGGATAGTCCTCTACTTCGATTGCCATGCCTTTAATCGTTTCTGGAAGCTCACACTGTTCCCCATTAAACGAAACGATCTCTCCTTTTGTACTCCCTTGGCTGTTATCATCAATTTCTTGAAGGTTTTCTCCACATACTTCTACTAATTGATCAAAGAACTTTTCTAGCATTCTAGGTCCTACATAAGGAATTCGATCTTTTAACACTTCAAGATTCTCTGGGATCTCTCCATATGTGTGAACATTCAATTTTTCCTTCAGACCCATCACAAGATTATTGCACCCTTGAATGATCTCACCGCTTGTTCCTTCTTCCTGAACAAGGCGAACCAATGTATCGTACTCTTTATCAAGTATCCATTTTAATGAAGCAACCGGTACATAAGATAACTGTTTCATCGTTTCAATACCAAATGTTTTCAACAACCCTTTTACGTAATCAGGAAGTTGCGCAGGTAAACGTTGCGACGATTCATTCTGCAAACATAGCGTCTCCAATTGATTATGAGAAAGTTTGACGAGCTGATAAAGTCCACCCTGGAATGATACTCCTAGAAACCAAAGTTGAACCAAAAGCTTAGAGAAAGTCTCTCTATTACGTCTGTATATATGTCGTAAGTCTGCTAGCGATACTTGTTTAAACGTCGAAACTTGAAATTGTTGAGCATATTCTTGTAACACTGGCGCTGAAAACGTGATTATTTCCACTTCAATTAATCTTGCAGGAATGACTAGTTGATCCTCGATGATTAGGTCTACTTCTATTGCTGTCTTATCTACTTTTGACTCGATAGCAATCTCTGTCTCGGTTTCTGAGTTTAGTAACGTCTCTTCTGTTCCTTCTGGACTTTGATCTTCACTACGAACAGAAGGTTTCTCTGCATAGTTCCCTATTAAAAACCAGCTCGGACGCTTCCTTGTTGCTTTGCCACCTTTTTCTGAAAAGCGAAAATAAATACGATGCTTTTTTAAAGGAAAAAGAATGTTGTTTAGCTCCCAACCTCCAACAACCCAAAGAGCTCCATTATTTGCACGTTTATCAATTACTTCAAGGTTATGACTAAGTAAGTAGTCTACTAGTTGAAAAGAGTCGCTATTTGACTCAGGGTTCTCAACTGGATCATGTACGTCGTTTTCTATTTCAGGTACTTCTTCCTCTTGCTCTTCGACTGTGGTTGCCACTTCTTTTTGTCCAATTTTTTCAAGAAGTGTTTTCTCTAATCCTCCTAGCTGAGCACTTAAAAGTTCCTGTAAGGTTTTCTCCACTGTTTTTGTTAATAGTTCATTTAATTCATTTTGATTAACAGCCTGTCCTTTGGCTGGTTTTGGAATTTCATACGTAGGCGCGTTAAAATCTAAGCTTCCATATGACTCCATGTACCATACGCCTAAGTCATAGACAAAGCGATGTGCTGTTAAGGATTGCTCAATCGTTCCATAATCTGCCTCGTGAGCTGCCTTATTACCGTTTACGCGTAACCAATTGAACCGTTCTTTTATTTTATGATCAATTAATCCATCACGATCGAGCTTATGTATTCGTTCTACATGCTTCATCGGATAATATTCATCAATGTTTTCTTGTTGAAATACAAGTTTCGCTACTAACTCACCAAATAAGCGCCCTTTCATTAAGGTCGCATGAGGATCGTGAAAAATATGTTCATCGATGCTTCTCCCAACAGACGCTAACTCTTCATCAGCTTTTTGAAGGAATGAAAGCAATGTATGTTCTTTCAACACACTTCCTCCTTTCAATTTTATTACAAATGTTACAATTGTTACATTAAGAATTATAGTATAAATAAGGCGAAAACTGTTGAAAAGTACCAAATCTATTTTATGTATATTTTTCCAACCAAAACCTTATAGTCATCATTTTACCAAGAAGGGTGTACTAAAAATGGTACAGGCATAAAAAAGAAGCCGAACCAAAGTTGGTGCGGCTTGTGAGTATGTGTGAAAGTGTAGTGGCTTCTCAACAAGAGATTGATGTGGACTTTTTACATTCATCAACTGTCCATTGATGAAATGCTTTTAACTTTAATGATTATATCACTCTGTAAGCTTTTTATAGTTATATTCTTAAACATCCTCTTATTCTCCATTACACGATTACACCTATTTAATTATTTCAATAAATAGATTTCACAGTCGGCTACTTCTACTTATTTATGCTATAGTAAAATTCATGATACATAACAGTAAAAGGAAGATGGTAGGTGATTTTAGTGAAAAAAACCGTCAAAGTAGTCGCAGCAATTTTAGAAAACGAACAAGAAGAAATTTTATGTGCCCTTCGCTCTCCTAGCATGACCATTCCAAATTTATGGGAGTTTCCTGGTGGGAAAGTAGAAAAAGATGAAGATATTTATTCTGCTTTAGAGCGTGAGATTTCGGAAGAGCTTGATTGTAAAGTAAAAGCACAAGAACTATTTAACGAGCATACACACGAATATGACACATTCATCATTAATTTACTAGCGATTAAGTGTCGTTTAGTCGAAGGAACACCTACAGTAAGTGAACATTCAAAGCTCATTTGGTTAAAGCGTGAAAACTTAAGCTCTTTAAAGTGGGCACCAGCAGATGTACCAGCTGTTGAACAGTTGATTAACGAATAATAAAAACTCCCTGTCTCTACTAGAGTTCAGGGAGCTTTTATTATTCTCACTTCTAAGAATCTATACTTTTTTCGTGAATTCGGTATAAAGGTTCGCGGGAATTTCATGTTCTAGCTTTAATTTTACCGTGATCGGCTTCTCTCCATCAAATTCCACTGTGGTTCCTTTTCCGATATAAATGTATGGCTCTGTCTTCCCATCAATTTTCTTATACTTTCGTACGAATAAGTGAAGCTGAATGCCTCTTTCTTCATTAAACATAATATTTTTTCCTCTTTCAGAGCTTTGCGCCGTACTATTTGGTGTTTGCCACTGAAAGTATCGTTCACTAATAAACTTATCTTGATAGTTAATACTTTCTTTAATATCTTCTTCTTTGTGTAAGTCAATAAATAAAAAATAGTCATTCTCATGAGTGAGTAACCCAGAACCTCGAAATGCAGTATGCGTCTTGCGATAGTTTGAAAGCAAAGCTGCATCAGTCATCTGATATTGCTCATATAGCTTAAAATGAGGGAGACCGTATCCTTCTGACTTAAATTCTTTTTCATAGCGAATAATCGCATACGTAATAATATCTTCTATATGCTTTTTAAACTTTTTATTTTCGATAACTCTAGTAAAACCATCTGTCTTTGTTAATATACCGTTTATATGTTGACATAACTGTGGTTTACTTTTTCTTTGACCACTATCATAGTAGTCTTGATTCAAGCATTCGAATGCATGACGAACGCTATCATCTTCTATTTGCTTTACATACTTAAGAATCTCTTTTTTAGCTGTATCAAGGGTGATATAATCATTCTCTAACGAATACTGCAAAAGTACAAATTCATGAACTCTTTTAAGTGGTAACTTACTCGATAACTCTTTGAGTACTTTTTCAAACGGTTCACTACTTAATAGGGAATGAGCATATTCATCTTTCTCTACATTTGCAACGAATTGCAAATAACTTTTATCTCGGTCTATAAATCGAATTGGATCAGGTGCCCCGTCATACTTTAAGTAATCCACTAAGTAGTAAGGTATTCGACCCTGATGTAACTTTTTAAATTCAAAGTATTCTTCTTTTAAGTATTTTAAAGAGTTGAAATTCTCGTTGTCGATTTGAGCTAAAATACGCTCTTGCGAAATTTTATCCATTTGAATGTGGGTACAGCCTGGAATATCAGCAAACCCCGTCGCGATGGCAATTTTCAGACTTTCTTTATCATAATACCGACTTCCACTTAACGCTATGGCGATTAAAAAAGCTTTGTTGTGATTCCCGATAAAGTCTAATACCGTCAAAAAGCTCTTGGATGGATATTTTCGAAGTCCACGTCCGAGCTGTTGAATAAAGATAATTGGAGACTCTGTTGGTCTTAACATTAACACTGTATTTACAGTTGGGATATCGACACCTTCGTTAAAAATATCAACAGTGAAAATAAACTCTAACTCATCTCCGTCATCTTCAAGTCTCCTGATACATGCCGTACGTTGATCTGACCTGTCACTTCCAGTTAAACATACACTTTTATAACCACGTTTATTGAACTCTTCAGTCATATAGTGAGCGTGTTCAATCGTTGCACAAAACCCCAAGCATTTACGCTTCTCTCCGTCATGACCATAAAAGCTCATATTTTCGATAATAAAGTCGACTCGTTCATTTACTTTTAGCCGCTTTGTTAGTTCTGCTGCATCACGTATGTCAATATCACTTAAATCAACACCATCAATATCTGTAATCCCAAAGTAATGGAATGGAACGACAAGTTCTTCCTCTAGCGCCTCATGTAGTCGAACTTCTAGTGCGACGTTATTGTCAAATAACTCAAATACATTGTGATGATCACTACGTTCCGGTGTCGCGGTCATACCAAGCGTAAACGTTGGTTTAAAGTAATTGAGTACCTCTTGATAGCTCGGACTTGTTGCATGATGAGCTTCATCAATAACCATATAATCGAATTCTTCTTCACGAAAATCTTGATAGCAATTGGACAGTGTTTGAATCGTTGCAAAAAGGTAATCTGCTTCTTTCTGTTTATCACTTCCGGTTAATAAACCGAATGTTAACCCTTGATTAACAATAAGTTTCTCAAACGTTTCTTTTGCTTTTTTCAAAATCTCTTCTCTATGAACAATAAATAGCAACTTCTTTGGTTGATAAGCTTTCACATCGAATGCTGACATATATGTTTTTCCTGTCCCTGTCGCAGCAATAACGAGCGCTTTTTCTTCTCCAAAAGCACGTAGTCTTTCCAAGTTTTCCATCGCACGACTTTGCATGGCATTCGGCACAATGTATTCTACATGCTCATAAACAAGTTTACTTGCATCACTATACGTGTTGATTTTCTTTAGAAAGCCTTCATATCTCTCAATAAACTCAGCTGTTGCTTCAATACTACTATTCCAAAGATGATCGTATTCTTCTAATACATCTTGAATAAATGGAGCATCATTTTTTGAAATCACTTTCACATTCCACTCAATATTACTTTTGAGCGCACTTTGTGTAATATTAGAAGAACCAATAATAACCTTATAGCTATTCTCGTTTTCAAAAATGTATGCTTTTGTATGGAAACCAATTTCCTTATCTGTTACAAATACTTTTAAATCAATATCTTGAAATTCATTGATTTTCTTCAACGCTTTTGGCTCAGTAAAATTTAAATAAGTCGATGTAATGATTTTTCCTTTTACACCGCTATTTTTTGCTGCTTTAAATGCGTCTAAAAGAAGCTGCAATCCGCTATAATTAATAAATGCCACACTAAAGTAGAAATGTTGACATTCATTAAGAGAAGCAACTAGTTCATTTAATAAATTTCCTTTTTCAGAATTGACAATAAGCTCTTTTTCAACTTCTGTTCCATTCATTTTTCTACCCCTAACATAAACAAAGTGCTTTCTTCCTCTATTTTAACGTAAAACAGGGGAAGAAAGCACCGTATTATGACATTTACTCACAAATACTTCCGCCACCTAGCCCCTAAACAAACACGTTCAACCGGTTCGTAGTAGTCTAGTGTGTGAAGGATGTTTTTGTCGATTAGACGATTTGCCACTTTCACTGCTTCGTTCATCTCCATGTTGAGGTGATGGGCGATATCTGTTAAGTCAATCATGATGATTTGGTTTGTTTTGGTTTGGTTAAAAACGTAACGAGCGAAGGTAGCTTCCTCTTTGGTGATGTCTTCTTGTGATCGCAGCTCATCGATAAAAGCGTGTTGATTAACCTGGTTGCCTCTCTTAAAAGTAAGGATGTTATAGGAAGCTAGTTGATCTTTCCAATCAACAAACATCCCCTCTGTTACAGGAATCAGTCCTCCTTCTTGCAGTCGACGCGAAACTGCCTCGAAAATGTCGTGAAGAACGATTTCTGATTGCGCCTTTGACATCTGTGTTTTAGCCGCCACCTCGCTGACTAACTGTGTGAAATCCATTGTCTATTGACCCCCTACTACATGTAAACCCCTTTATCTTTCTTTATCGTAACAAGATAGTTATACCAAAAATGGCTACACTTTCTTCTTCACCCAAAAACAAGTCGTACATGAAGCGTACGACTTGTGTAGAACCACTTTCCTGGTCTTTTCTTGCTTTTTCTGTCACTATCTGTATATACACAGCATGTTTAATAGTAAGTGCATTTTCTTTTTATATCAATAGTGAGATGGAACGGAATTTCCAATAGACCTTTTGACGTAAGTCTTAGCCTTTTTTCACAAAAATGCTTCTAATTTTTCATGTAGGAGAACGCAAGTACCTAACCTCATATAGAAAAAGAACTAGTTCTTTTTTAAAATTTCATATCAAGAATGATTCAGCTGATAACAGACAAAATCCCAGCATACTAAATAGAAGAAGTTGATCAAATTTAAAAACGAGAAACCTCGTGTTCAACACACAAAGCTCCTCGTTTTTGTTACCACAGCGGCTCTTCATTATTAGACAATTTCACCATGAACGGATACAGGATAAACATACAACCCGCTGCACCAATCAATAGACTGAACGCTACTTTTAGCGGAAGACCGAAGCTTGTAGTAAGTAGAAGAATAACCGGTGGAATAAAGCTTAGGATACTATTTTTCACACGAGAATCTTTCGTAAGATATTGTGCTTTCTCACAATATGGACACGTCATTTTTTGCGTGAGCGTAAATGACTTTTTGAACGTTTGTGTCCATGTCCATTTCGTTTGACAATGTTGACATGTTGGCATAATCATTCCTCCTCTATTTTATCGTAACATCTTTTTCCTTTTTCTTGTAAAAGTTCTATATTATTTATCCTTGTTTTTCTTTCTTCATCACCTGAAGTGTTACGAGAAGTCCTGTTAACCCCGATGATAGAATGGGAGCTAAGCTTAACCAAAAGAAACGCCATTCTCCTGTTAGCCATGAAACAAGTAGAAAAATAACAGGTAAAACCGTTAAAACAACAATCGAAACAATCAAACCAATTTTCGTTCCTCTATTCACATATGCCACTCCTTTCTAATGGAAACTGTACATATGATATGGCCTCTTTAACCTGAAACCGTGCTAAGTGGACAATCCATTCAATCCTCTTTTACGATGTGCTATAATGGGTATACGTTTCAAATTGGATAAGGTTTCTAATTTATCATAAAAAGTGGAAAAATAGCCTAAAATCAAAAGAGGAAGTAAACCTTCCTCTTTTAGCTGTCTTTAAAGAAGGTAAAATGGGTAAACCACTAGTAGAAAGATTTTAATGGGAGGATACATACATGATAGAAGAAAGACAAAGAGCCATTTTAGTTGGCGTTCAATTAGATAAACAGTCAGGCTTTGAGTATTCGATGGAAGAGCTGGCGAATTTAGCAGATGCTCGTGACATTGATGTAGTGGGTCACATTACCCAAAACTTAGATCGACTGAATAAAGCAACCTATGTTGGAAAAGGAAAAGTGGAAGAAATTCGCGCTCTTTTAGCAGAAACAGACGCGGATCTTATCATTTGCAATGATGAGCTTGCTCCTTCTCACCTTCGAAATTTAGGAGATGAACTTGATACCACTGTGATGGATCGTACAACGCTTATTTTAGATATTTTCGCAACGCGTGCTAAAACGAAAGAAGCACAATTACAAGTTGAAGTGGCAAAACTGAAATATCAGCTTCCGCGTCTAGCTGGGTTACACGAATCACTCGGCCGTCAAGGTGGTGGCGCTGGTGTGTCAAACAAAGGAGCTGGTGAAACCAAGCTTGAATTGAATCGCCGCCGCGTAGAAGATCGTATTACGGCACTGAACCTTGAATTAGAAACGTTTGTCGCAAAGCGTGAAGTACAGCGTAAGCAACGCAAAAAAAATGATGTTCCTGTTGTGTCCTTAGTTGGGTATACGAATGCTGGAAAATCAACCATTATGAATGCGTTTGTTGACATGTTTCATCCACAAGAAGATAAGCAAGTGTTTGAAAAAGATATGTTGTTTGCGACACTTGAAACGTCTGTACGCAACATTACCTTGCCCGATCAAAAATCATTTTTATTAACAGACACTGTCGGCTTTGTCGATAAGCTTCCTCATCATCTTGTCAAAGCTTTCCGCTCGACATTAGAAGAAGCAAGAGAAGCGGATGTATTGATTCATGTTGTTGATTATTCAAATCCTCATTACGAACAACTCATTGACATTACGAACAATACGTTAAAACAAATGGGAATTGAAGATGTACCGATGATCTATGCGTATAATAAAGTCGATCTCGTGGATGAACAAGAGCCGAAAGTGGAGAACGCTGTGTATCTATCTGCTAAAAAGAAAATGGGGATGGATCAGCTTCTTGATGCCATTGCTTCTTATATCTTTGATGACTATGTTGAATGTCAAATGCTCATTCCTTACGACAAAGGATATGTTACTTCTTATTTAAACGAAAAAGCAACTATTTTTGAAACAAGTTATGAAGAGAACGGGACTCTCCTTACTCTCGAATGCCGTAAGAAAGATTTTGATACGTATCAGGCATTTGTTATAGAGAACGAATAAGAATAAGGTGGGGTCATTACGACTCCACCTTTATTGTAATGACAACTTTTCCTTTGGTGTGTCCTTCTTCAAAGTAAGAGAAAGCCTTAGGCACTTCATCTAATAAAAAAGTACGATCAATAATCGCGTTGATTTCTCCTGATTCAAGAAGGTCTGCTAGAAAAAGCAAATCAGTTTGATTTGGTTTTTGTATGACGTGTTTCAACTTCTTTTTACTAAACCATGACATGAATGGCCCAAGCATGAGTGCTTCTGCAATTTGCTTCCCTCCTCCTCCAACCATGACGTATGTTCCATTCAACTTCAAGGCACGCCTATAAACGGAAATAGGTTGATAACCGTTTACTCCTATAATGAGATCATACTGCTTTGTTTTGATCGCAAATTCTTCTCTTTTATAATCGATGATCACGTCTGCGCCAAGTGATTGAACAACTTCTACCTGTTTCGTGCTACATATAGCCGTTACAGTAGCACCAAAGCATTTTGCAAGTTGCAAAGCAAACGTTCCAACACCCCCAGATGCTCCGTAAATTAAAACATCGGCTTCCTGCTTACCCTTGCTTATATGTTCTGACTTTTTAATCGCTACTTTCTTTCCACTCTTTTGATGAACAGCAAAGTAAACTTGACCATATGTTCCTTTCCCTATTGTTTTAATAAGTTTGTAGCTTTCTAAGTTACTCGAATTAATCCCTCTCACCTCTCAATGATCCGAAGTCTTTACAGATGCTTCTTTTTATCCTATATGCTATCCGCCCACCTTTTTATGAGAGCCTTGCAACACCGATTTGTTGCATCATCCTTCTTGATTTAAAAAGTGAGCTAACCCTTCCCTCCAGTACTTCATTTTCGGAAACCCTTGTTCTTCTAACCTAGCATGTTTCAACACCGAATAAGCCGGCCGTTTCGCTCGACGAGGAAAATCCTCTGATGTACATGGATACACGGATACCAACATACCGGCTTCTTCAAAAATAGCAACCGCAAATTCATACCAAGAACAACTTCCACGATTCGATACATGGTAAATCCCATATTTTTCAGTTTGGATAAGTGCTAGAATCGTAGCTGCTAGATCAACAACGTAGGTAGGCGAGCCGATTTGATCATCGACAACTGAAAGTTCCTTCTTTTCTTTCCCTAGTGCTAACATTGTATTTACAAAGTGACTGCCTTGCCCACCATATAACCAAGAGGTACGAACGATAAAACATTTTGTATGAAACCTTTTCACGAAGTCTTCTCCTGCTAACTTAGATTTTCCGTAAACCCCTAATGGAGAAGGAACCGAACATTCATGATAGGGCTCTTTCCCTGTACCATCAAACACGTAATCTGTACTTACATAAACGAGCTTTGCACCTACTCGTTCCGCTGCAATTGCTACATGTTTTGTTCCATATGCATTGACCACATAAGCTTGTTCTGCTTGTAATTCAGCTTCGTCCACTTTTGTATACGCCGCACAATGCAACACAAGATCTGGCTGCACCTCATTCATCAAGTCATTCACCTGTTCTTCGTTCGTGACGTCCATCTGTTGCCGACTAAATCCATATACGTCAAAATAATGATTCAGAAAAAGAGCTGTTAACTCCCTTCCTAGCTGACCGCTTGCACCTGTGATAAGTACTTTTTTCACGTTTAGTCACCTTACCTCTTTTTATAACCGCAAACGTTTTCAACATTTTCACGGCACTTCCACCACTGCGGATGATTGATATACCAAGAAATGGTTTCGCTCATTCCTTGTTCAAATGTATAAACCGGCTCCCACCCTAACGTTGACCGTATTTTGGTTGCATCGATTGCATAGCGATAATCATGACCCAAACGATCTTCAACAAATGTAATAAGTGACGGGGAAGCTCCTACCTTTTCAACAATAAACTGAACGACTTCATTATTTGTACGTTCGTTCTGTCCGCCAATATTATACACCTCACCTTGTTTTCCTTTATGTAGAACTAAATCAATGGCAGAACAATGATCCTTTACATGTAACCAATCACGGACATTCTTCCCATCTCCATAGATTGGTAACTTCTTTCCTGCTAATGCATGAGTAATCATCCGAGGAACAAACTTTTCAGGAAATTGATAAGGTCCATAATTATTTGAACACCTTGTGATATTCACATGTAAGCCGAACGTTTCATAATAAGCACGCACCATCATGTCTGCTCCTGCTTTACTTGCAGAATATGGGCTGTTAGGTGCTAATGACGTTTCTTCTGTAAAATATCCTTGCTCACCTAGTGAACCATACACTTCGTCTGTTGAGACCTGGACATACTTTTTTACATGGTTGTTTTTTGCTACATCAAGTAACACTTGTGTACCTAACACATTACTTTTCACAAAAACACCTGGCTCTTTTATACTTCGATCCACATGAGATTCGGCTGCAAAGTTTACGATTGTATCAATCGAATGACTTTTCACAATCCGATTCACAAGTTCATGATTTGTAATATCTCCTTTTACAAATGTATAGTTCTTCTGTTTCGCTAAATCTTTTACACTTTCTACGTTACCTGCGTATGTAAGTAAATCATAATTGACGATTTGATAGTGAGGATACGCTTTTTGCATATAACGTATGAAGTTACTCCCAATAAAACCAGCTCCACCCGTTACAAGAATATTCATGTTCTATCCCTCCCATATAAAATGATGTTCTGCATCAATAAGATTTGGGTGCTTTTTATCTTTTTCTGATAAAATCGGACTTCGAGTAGGCCAAGTAATGTTGAGCAATGGATCATCCCAGGCAATGCCACGATCACAATTTGGTGCATAGAATTCGTCTACTTTGTACTGCACTTCTGTTTTCTCCACTAACGTGCAAAAGCCGTGAGCGAATCCTTTTGGTACAAGAAGTTGTTGCTTATTTTCTGCAGATAGGTAAAAATCTTGCCATTCCCCATACGTAGGTGAACCTTTTCGAATATCAACAATCACATCACAAATTGCACCACTTATCACCCGAACAAGTTTCGCTTGCGCTTTCGGATGCAATTGATAATGCAGCCCTCGCAGTATGCCTGATTGCTGTGAGAGAGAATGATTATCTTGAATGAAGACTGCTCTTATCCCATATTCGGCAAACAACGTTTTATCATAAACCTCAATCACTAAATCATCAAAATCCGTTCGAATACGAGGTTCAATCAAAAGCGCTCCGTCAAGTTTTGTTGGTACAACTTTCACCATTTTGTCTCCTCTCTTAATAACCTCCAATGATACCTTGATTCGCTAAACGAAGTAAATATTGTCCATATTCATTGTTTTGGAGTGGTTCTGCAAGTGCTAAAAGCGCCTCTTTTGAAATATATCCTTTTCGAAAAGCAATTTCTTCTAAACAAGCAACTTTCAAACTTTGGCGCTTTTCAATGGTTTCAATGAACGTAGAAGCATCTACTAATGATTCATGTGTTCCGGTATCAAGCCATGCAAAGCCACGTCCTAGCAACTCGACTTGAAGCTTGCCACGACGCAAATATTCTTCATTTACAGCTGTAATTTCAAGCTCACCACGAACAGATGGCTTAATCGATTTTGCAATGTTAACCACATCGTTATCATAAAAATACAAACCTGTCACGGCGTACGTCGACCGTGGATTCGTCGGCTTTTCTTCAATGGACATGACGTTTCCATCCTTATCAAATTCCACAACACCAAATCGCTGTGGATCTTTGACATTATATCCAAATATGGTAGCGCCATCAGAATAATGAGCCGCGCGCTCGAGCGTTTTCGTAAATTCATGACCATAAAAGATATTGTCTCCGAGAATTAATGCAACGGAATCATCGCCTATAAATGCTTCGCCAATCAGAAAAGCTTGAGCAAGCCCATCAGGTGATGCTTGAATCTCATAGCTTAGTTGAATACCTAACTCTGTGCCATCTCCTAATAACTGCTCAAATCGCGGCGTATCCATCGGCGTTGAAATAATTAAAATGTCTTTTATTCCCGCTAACATCAACACTGATAGCGGATAATAAATCATTGGTTTATCATAGATTGGTAGCAGTTGCTTTGATACAGCTTTTGTCAAAGGATATAGACGTGTTCCACTCCCACCAGCTAAAACAATCCCCTTCATTTCCCCACCCCTATATATAAAGATAAGTTGGGCTCATTTCTTACCCTATTATATTTTGAAGTAGGCACTTTTGTTCCAGATTTTTATCAGTCACACTACAGTAGGTTGTAGAAATGAAGAAAACGATTGACTTTGCAGAACTTTCAACCGATGACGTCACAATTTCAACAAAAAAGAGGGTGGGACACAACGAAATGATTCCTTCTCAAAAACGAACAATACCGTTTCTATCATCGTGATGTTATAACAACAAGTTCGTTCCATTTCGCTCCAGCCACTCGCTTTCCGCGGGGAGAAACCTGAGCCTCCTCGTTCCTGCGGGGCCTCATCCTTTCCTCTATTTCCCGCAGGAGTCGATTGCCCTACGCTCCATTCCACTATTCTTTTAAACTTGTTTTCCAAACAAAAAAAATATCCGAACTATAAAGAGTATAAAACTCAAAATGGTTCGAATATATTATCAACTGAAATACTTATGTCCAAGCCTCTTTTTTATTACACGGTAAAATCTTTTTGTTTTTCAAGCAACGTTTTCAAATAACGAATACTTTCTCCGACACTTTCAATCGCTGATCCGTCACATTGGTCTTGTTCAACAATCCACCATTCGACGTTTGAGGACGGACCTTGTTGGAGAATGGCTTCTATATCTACTCCACCTGTTCCTAGTCTCGCGAATGTTTTTCGGTCATCTGTTGTCATATCTTTTAAATGAACGAGAGGGGTACGGCTTTGATAACGTGTTAACCACTCGACTGGACGTTCACCTGAAAGAGTGAGCCAATACACATCAAACTCTGCTTTCACCCACTCTGGACTTGTTTCCTCTAACATCATCTCAAGCGGGGTGCGACCGTTTGCAAAACGAATGAGTTCAAAGTCATGATGGTGATACAACAATGTGAGACCTTCACTCGCGCAGCGCTCTCCTACATGATTCAACACACTAATAAGATGACGGTAATCCTCTTCTGTTTGTCTTTCTGGTGGTAGATAAGGGCAAACGATATACTTACTTCCGATTTCTTGCTGATAAGTTATCACTTGTTCTAGGTTTTCTTCTAGTTCTTCAATTGAAACATGACTTGAAACCGCTTTTAATCCTAATCGGTCGAGTACACTCTTTAACTCATTTGCTTGTAACCCACCGTATCCAGCAAATTCTA
Organism: Bacillus sp. CGMCC 1.16541; assembly: GCF_003184905.1. GTDB lineage: Bacteria > Bacillota > Bacilli > Bacillales > Bacillaceae_H > Priestia. Next base: position 23,447 of record NZ_QFRU01000008.1, on the reverse strand, counting down.
CTCCTTCATAGCCAAGCTCAGCTACTTTTTCTAATGTCCCAATAAAATCTCGTTCTGTTTCTTCTCGTAATGTATAAAGTTGAAGTGCAATTGGAATGCGTGTCATCATTTCTGTCTCCTTTACAAGATGTTGGTATGTAGGTATATTCCACTGTTACTCTTCTAGTTCATGTTGAGTATTTCCTGCTTGTTTTTTTCCTTATAACACTTCATTCCCTTTTCTTTCCTTTTAAAACACCTCTTCTAGGTGATATTTTTCATCTAATAAACCAAAGAAAAGCTTTCGGCCACACGCGATAAATAAAAGGTGCTGTAGACAACAGATTTACAATCCGTTCTGTACAGCACCTGCTTTTGCGACTAGTTGACAATCCTGAATATCAAGTGACCATAATCCTTGATTTAAAACAGTTTCTGCTTTTGTGATATCAAGCTTTTTTGAAAAGTTTGGACCATCTAATACAAACGAGTGATACTCACCTAACTCACCCATGACCGCTTTTCCTGTCTGTTCCATGTCATAAAAGAACCGCCAGCCAAGCATTCTTCCAACCCATGTTTTATCAAAATAGTCTTGCGATGCTCGGCAAATAACAGATCGAAAGCCAAGTAAGATGAACTCTTCTAACAAACGACTCGACTCTTCTTTGCTCGTCCATAATGGAAATAGCGCTTTAAGTCCTGCTTTATATGAAATAGATTCATTCCAGTGACGATCCTCTTCTTCATATAAGCTACCAAACGCCACAGCGTCTGCACCATACTTTTCTTTTGTCTCCACGAGTGCGTGCTGAAAAGACTGCTCATACGTACCAGCGGAATCAACTAACACAAGCGGAAGACCTAATGCTTTTGCTTGTAATGTTAAAATGGGCAGTCGAATACCGTGCGTATGACTTCGACCATCTTTTTTTGATACCATAGAGAGTAAGCAAACAACCTCATGCTGTTGCTGTAGGCGATACAAAGCTAAGCAGCTATCTTTCCCTCCACTCCATGATACAATGACTCTTCTTTTACTCTTCTCTTTCATCTTCTTCACAACCTTTGTTTCATTCACTACTTCGACTCTCATTTAAAGCGAAAAAATTTCGCCAATGCCTACTTCTATCGCTTTTTTATAAACACTTGCTGCAACCATTGTGTCTAAGTAAGCAATTCCTACTGATTTATAAAACGTGATTTCGTCGCTTGTTGTACGACCTTGTTTTTCACCAACAATAATCTCACCAATTTCTCCGTAAATAGAAGCTGAATTCCATGTTCCTTCTTTCATTGGTACGAGGAAATCACCAGCTTCATGAAGCGCTCCTTCTAGTGTATCAACTACAATTTTATCACTTTGATGTAGCGTTTGAACATCGACTTCTTGCATATGAGGTTGATACGAACCAATCGCATTAATGTGTGTTCCTTTTTTCAATGCGCTCCCCTCAAAGATAGGTGTAGTTGACTTTGTACTACAAACGATAAGATCTGCTTGTTGCACGGCTTCATCGGCATTTTTTGCAATAGTAATCGCTCCACTCCAATTCGGAAACAATTTCTGCAAGGTTTCTTTCAGACTTGCTGCTTTATCCGGTGTGCGGTTGTAAAGCACTAGATGATCTAATTCTCGCACAGCCATCATTGCTTGAATTTGTCCGATTGATTGTGCACCACACCCTAACACAGCACAGACTTTTGCATCCTCTCTTGCTAAATACTTCGTTGCGACGCCACTTGAGGCTCCTGTTCGCAAAACCGTTAAGTAACTCGCATCCATCATTGCTACATGCTCACCCGTTTTTGCATCTGTTAATACAATCATTCCTTGCAGTACATTTCGTCCTTGCTGTGCGTTCGTTGGAAAGATGCTCACGATTTTAATCGCTGTATAGTCTTCTGGTTCAATATAAGAGGGCATATACAACGTTTCAGCGCCAACCTTTTCATGAGGAACAGACAACCTAACCGGTGCAATGGTTTTCCCTTCCTGTCCGTATCGAAACGCTTGTTCCACGTCTTTCAAACAATCTTCCATTGAATATAACTCTCGAATCATTCGTTCATTTAGTAGTAGCAAGATGCTCACTCCTTTTATAGATTAACAGGCGAATAGGTGAAGAATACTCTCCACCTATTGGTTTTAGAATGATGATGTTTGGTCTTTTGAACCTTCAACGTGTTTGGTTTCACGTGTAAACATAATGGCTACTAATGAAATAAGACCTGTCACGATAATGTAAATGGCCACTGGTGTCGAAGAGTTATTGTACGTAGTAAGTAGCGCAGTTGCAATTAGCGGTGCCGTTCCACCTGCAATCGCTGCCCCAATTTGATACCCAACTGTTACCCCTGTGTAACGAACATTTGTCGCGAAAATTTCTGAAAACATTGTGCCAAGAATAGCGGTAATCGGTGCCCAAATAATCCCTAATCCAATAATTGTCGCGACCGTTAACCAAAAGACAGAGTCCAATGAGAGTAAATAAAAGTACGGAAATGCATATAAAATCATTCCAATTGTCCCGCCAATATAAAGAGGCTTACGTCCCACTTTATCTGACCATTTCCCCATAAACGGAATCATAATGGTCGTAATAAGCGTCGCGATTGTCACGGCATTGAGTGCTGCACTTCTTTCAAACCCTAACGTACCTGTTGCATATGAAATAATAAACGTTGAAAAGATATAAAATGGTGCTGTTTCCACTACTTTCGCGCCAACAGCAATTAAGACAGAACGCCAATGATATTTGAATGTATCAACAAGTGGCATCTTCGAAATATTTCCTGTTTCTTTCGCTTCTTTAAATGCAGGTGTTTCATCTAAACCATTTCGAATCCACAAGCCAAGAAAGACTAAAAGAGCGCTTAAAATAAATGGTACGCGCCATCCCCATGCAAGGAATGATTCATCCGGTAAAAGCGTCATGAGTGAAATCGAAAGCGTTCCAAGCAACATCCCGATGGTCACACCCATTTGTGGGATACTGCCAAAAAATCCGCGTTGTTTTTTCGGTGCGTATTCAACTGCTAATAAAAGGGCACCGCCCCACTCTCCACCAATTCCAAGACCTTGAACTAAACGGAGTATAATTAATAGAATAGGAGCCCATATCCCAATCGTTTCATACGTAGGCAGCAATCCAATAAGCACCGTCGCAATTCCCATTAATGATAGTGTCATAACAAGCGTCTTTTTTCGTCCAATTCGATCTCCAATATGACTAAAAATAATGCCTCCAAGCGGACGAATGAAAAATGGAATCGCAAATGATGCATACGCAAGCATTAACCCTACGACCGGATCTTCGGACGGAAAATACAGCTTACTGAACACAAGTGCTGCCACTGTTCCATATAAAAAATAATCATACCATTCAATTGAACTTCCTATTAAACTCGCAATTAGTGCCTTTTTGGCAACTTTTGCTTCTCCTTTTGTTTGAGCCATATGGATCTACCCCTTTTCGACCATTATGATGAAAACAACTGTTGAACGGATAATTCTACCGCATCAATGAGCTTGTCTACTGAGCGTTTTGCCTGCTCAGGTTGTTGTTGTTTTACATGGTGAAAAAGCTCTTCATGAAGGTGATATGTATCTTCAAAGATTTGTTGAATACGTTCATCGACTTGCCAAAACTCGTGAAACGAATCGTAAACGGCTTCAATCATCTGACATAGCGTTGGATTGTGAGAAGCTTCGTACAAGGTTTTGTGAAACAACAAGTCAGCTTGTGCCGTATCTTGGTTTAGGATACGAAGACGTTCATAAATGCGTAAATTTTCTTCCATTTTCACAAGTTGCTCATTTGTTGCACGCATGGCTGCTAACTCAACAGCTCGCCCTTCTAGCCCTCGTCTTACATCACAAAGCTCAAGTAAAAAAACCTTCTCACTTTCAATGATGACACGTGTTTGAATATGATGCGCGCCAGCATCTTTTACAAATACACCTCGTCCATTGACAATCTCCACTACATGCAACGCTTCTAAATGCCGCAATGCTTCTCGAACGCTCGTCCGACTTACGCCAAATTGCTCTCCTAAGTCGCCCATTGATGGAAGCCAATCACCTTTTTTTAATCCTTTTTTTCTGATATATTGCTTAACTTCGTCCGCGACCATTTCATGCAGAAGTTGCTTTCGAACGTGAATCAACGACCTCCCTCCTCCTTTACTTTTCTCTAAGCTGTCTACCTATCATATAGGCTAGTATAATATGAGTAGTAAGAAAATTACAAATGTTTTTTTTGGAAGATACTTTCATTTTTCAAACCTTCTTCTACATCAAAAGTACGAGAAACATCATTCATAAGATGGAAGATTTTTCAACAACTTATCTCGTATACTACTAATAAGATCCTAAGATGAAAGAAGGAAAAACAATGAAAAAAACGTGGCCAAATCAAATGGGTGTCACTCAAATTCGAATAGCACGCCCAACGAATCAATTAAAAAAGATAGAAGAATTTTATTGCCAAGGATTAGGACTTCAAAAAATAGGGTCTTTTCAAGATCATGATGGCTATGATGGGATTATGATTGGTCTCCCAGATAAAGACTATCACCTAGAATTTACGCAACATAAAGACGGAAGTCCATGCCCCGCTCCAACGAAAGATAACTTACTTGTTTTTTACATTCCAGAAGAAGACACGGTCAAGCAATTAATAGCTAGATTAAAAGAAATGGGCTACGAACCTGTCTCACCTGAAAACCCGTATTGGGAAGAAAAAGGGATTACAATTGAAGATCCTGATGGATGGCGAATTGTATTCATGAACTGGATTGGGATTGGCCATTCCTAAACAAAAAAACTAGAGATCCCCTCTAGTTTTTTTCATTTATCCCCCAGTCATATCCTGATTTTCCGAGGTAATACAGAACAAATGCAGAAGAAACAACGCCGGCTAACGCAATGAGAAGATTCATTTGAACAACTCCTTACAGATGTCTTTTACTCATTTTAACATACTTTTTTTGGAAGGAACGAGACATTCATCTCCTTACACTCCACTTGATTTACCCCTCCTTTCGCATACATCAAGCATAACTTCTCTGCTTACTGCGATTATAAATCCACCCACATAAAAGAACACTCATCTCATAAAGCAGAAACAATGGAATAAGAACAAACAATTGAGAAAGAAGGTCTGGTGGTGTTAAGACTGCTGATAAAATTACTAAAGCTAGATACACAAACTTTCTATATTTCGTCATCATCGTTGGCGTAAGAATGCCTAGCTTCGTCAGAAATAAGACAATGGCTGGTAGCTCAAACAGAAGCCCAAGCCGAATCGTCAAAGGTTGAACCGAATGGGATCACTTTCCCCTCTCTCGATTCAACCTTCTCACCTATAAATCTATTTCTTCTTCAATTCATTTGATAAAAATTCAACATCGGTTCCAACAATGACTTGAAGATCCGTGTCGCTTAATTTAATCACACCTTTTGCGCCTAGTTGTTTCAAGCGCGCTTCGTTTACCACACTTGTATTCTTTACTTTTAAACGAAGACGGGTGACGCAGTTATCAATTTCGACAAGGTTATCTTGGCCTCCTAATGCTTCTACATACGAATCAGCTAGTTTAGCATAGTTGCTGTTTGATGTACCACTTTGCTCAAATTCTCCTTCTACTTCCTCTTCACGCCCTGGTGTTTTTAAATCGAGCTTGATGATTAAGAAATAGAAAATAACAAAGTATAACGCTGCATAAATAAGACCCACACCTGCTAATAAGAGTGGCTTTTGCGCAATTCCAAAGTTTAAGAAGTAATCGATTGCTCCTGCTGAGAATCCAAAACCGTGGTGAATATCAAGCACATATGCAATCGACATCGCCGCACCCGTCAACACGGCGTGAATGACATATAAAACAGGTGATAAAAACATAAATGAAAACTCAATCGGTTCCGTGATTCCTGTTAAAAAGGATGTTAAAGCTAGACCGACTAATGCTCCTGTTAATGCTTTTCTACGCTCTTTTTTCGCTGCTGCAATCATCGCAAACGCAGCTGCCGGAAGGCCGAACATCATGACTAAGAAGAAACCTGACATAAAGATTCCTGCTGATGGATCTCCAGCAAGGAAGCGCCATAAATCTCCTTTGATCACATCGCCTGCTGCATTAGTGAATTCTCCAAACTCGAACCAAACGACTGTATTTAAAATATGATGCAACCCTAACGGAATTAAAAGGCGGTTCAAGAAACCGAATACCCCAACACCTGCTGCTCCTGCACCAATGATCCATTCTCCAATACTATCAATGACCGCTTGAACAGATGGCCATACATACCCAAACACAAACGCTAAAGCCAACATCACAAGTGATGTAATAATCGGAACGAATCGTTTTCCGCCAAAGAATCCGAGCCAGTCTGGTAATTTAATAGAATGATAGCGATTATACAACAGACCTGCAATAACCCCGGCAACGATACCTCCTAATACCCCCATGTTAATGGTTTCATTAATGGCTGCTGCTCCTTCAGTTAAAACAAAGTAACCAACCGCCCCCGCAAGTGCTGCTGCTCCACTTCCGTCTTTTGAAAAGCCAATTGCTACCCCAATCGCAAATAACAATGCTAAATGTCCAAAGACTGCATTCCCAGCTGCTGAAACAAACGGAATGCCAAAGAAATCATCTTGCCCTAATCGAAGCAACAGTGCTGCTGCGGGCATAATTGCGATTGGTAACATCAATGATTTACCAATTTTCTGCAAAAATCCTAACATGTGAAAACCCCCTCTTTTATAGGCTGTACTTATAACTATGTAAGCGTTTTCTATAATAACCCATGCTCTTTTTAGGAGACAAGCTTTTTTTTAGAAAAATTCCCCACCTTCTATTTAACAGGTAGGGAATTTCGCGACTGTTAATAAAGTAAATACGTTTGTCGAACCGTTTTAAACTCCTCTAACTCTACTTGCCACTGTGCTTGCATGTCTTCTACTGAACGACCTGCGACAATTCCATCGCGTACCCAACGGTTGCCCATTAAGTTATCAAAAAATGAAATGCCTGCGCTATTCTCTGCACGGAACGCAAAATTATCTGGATATAAGTCATGAATCGTTTTCACAATGTGAAGACCTGTTTCGATTGGCTTATATGTTTTACGGTCGGTAATATGAATTTGGATACCGTGAGATAACTGACCCGCATGCTTTGAAAACGTTGGTGTGAATGAAGCAGCTCGAAACGCAACGCCTGGTAAGTTTAATTCATTTAAGCTTGTTGCTAACTCATCGGCATTAATAAACGGTGCGCCAATTAATTCAAACGGCTTTGTTGTGCCGCGTCCTTCTGATACGTTCGTTCCTTCAATTAATGCTGCACCTGGATACGTAATCGCTGTCTCAAGCGTTGGCATATTTGGAGATGGCATGACAAACGGAAGCTTCGTATCATCGTAGTACATGTGTCGCTTCCAATTTTTCATTTCCACTACAGTTAAATCTGCACCAATGCTAAACTCTTTGTTAAAAAGCTTCGCTAACTCTCCAACAGTCATCCCGTGGCGAAGCGGAATGGCGTAATTCCCAACAAACGACGCATACTTCATATCTAAGACAGGGCCTTCTACATTCGTACCGTTTAATGGATTCGGACGATCTAATACGATGAATGGCATATTATTTTCTTTTGCTGCTTCCATTGCATATGCCATTGTGTAAATGTACGTGTAAAAACGCGCTCCGACATCTTGAATGTCAAATAATAAAACATCAATATTCTCAAGCATCTCTGGCGTTGGTTTTCTTGTTTTTCCATATAAGCTGTACACAGGTAATCCCGTTTTTCCATCTGTGTAAAATTCAACGTATTGCCCAGCTTGTGCATCACCGCGAACGCCATGCTCTGGTCCATAAAGTGCGGTTAACTCTACTTCTGGGTCGTTATGAAGCAAGTCCACAATGCTTGTTAACTGTTTGTCAACTCCTGTTGGATTTGTAATAAGACCCACTCGTTTTCCTTTTATCAGTTCCTTTTTGTCACTCAATAGAACATCTACACCAAGTGCGAATTCTTTCTCTTTTTTCCCCTTGCCATACGCATGTCCATTTCCTTTTCCGTTATCTGCTAATACGACAGATAACGAAGAAAGGATTAGGATTGCCGTCAAGCATGTAATGAGCCATTTCTTCACCGAAAATCCCTCCTCTTTTTAGTAGCTTAAACCATGTCCAAATGGATACAATACATTAGTTGTTGTGCCTGGAATGGTCACTGGCAGCTTCCCACTCGGATAATTGTCACCAAAAATGGTTGCCGCACTAGCTTGGAAACTTGCTGGCCTGAATCCGTATTGCGCAAGATAAGCGTCAACATTTGGGTAAGCCATAATGTCATACGGATTTCGAATACCAATTGCGATAACTGGCGCATCCGTTTCTAGGGCTAGCTTGTTAACAAGTTTCATTTGCGTGTTTTCAGGTGATCGTCCCGCCACACTAAATGTGCTTGTCCCAACAATGACCGCTTTTGCTTGTTTCACGATTTGCATTTGTGCTTCTGTTAATTGAAACGTTGATGATGCTTCGATAATCGTTGCGTTTGGATGATGTGCTTTAACCGCTACTGCTAAGTCCGTTAAGTTTGTGCGCCCAACTACGACAACATTGTCGTCACTTGATACATTTAACGGAAGAGCCTGTTCGTTTTTCACCAATGTAATCGAACGTTCTGCGGCTTCTTTTTCCACTGCTTTATGAGCAGGCGATCCAACCACTTGTAGCGCATTTGCAACTTTTTCATCGATTGACTGAGGTACTTCTTCTTTAAAAATGCCACGCTTCACTTTTAACGTTAACAGACGCTCAACTGATTGTTCGATACGCTCTTCACGAATCTCACCGTCTTTTACAGCTTTAAGTAACCCTTCAGCTACCGCTTCTAATCCAACTGGCATTAACACGATGTCTGTTCCTGCTTGTACAGCACGAATGGCCGCATCGACTGGACCGAAGTGATCAGCAATGGCTTTCATGTTCATGGCGTCTGTTGAAATGACACCTTCGTAACCCATTTCGTCACGAATTAACTTGGTTAACACGTTATACGAAAGAGTCGCTGGCACAGCAATCTCTGAGCCATCTTTTTCTGAAATCACTTTTGTATCATCAATTTTCGGGAATGTCACATGAGCTGTCATAATCGCATCAATTCCCGCATTCATTGCTTGTTGAAATGGGTACAATTCTACTTCTTTTAAACGTTCAAGGTCATGCGGCACTTCTGGTAGTCCAAGATGAGAGTCAACCGCTGTATCACCATGACCAGGAAAGTGCTTCGCTGTGGCTGCGACGCCTGCTTCTTGAAGTCCTTCAATGTACGCAACCCCCATATCAGCAACAAGCTTTGGATCTTCACCAAATGAGCGAACACCAATGACTGGGTTATCTGGATTATTGTTAACATCCATATCAGGTGCAAAGTTCACGTTAATTCCTAATGATGCAAGTTCTTCTCCAATTGCTCGACCAACGTGACGAGAAATATCAGTCGAACGCGTTGCACCAAGTGCCATGTTTCCTGGCATGTCTGTTCCTGACTGAAGGCGTGTCACAATGCCCCCTTCTTGGTCGATTGTGATTAACAGCCCTTGCTTTTCAGCTGCTTCTTGGTATTGAGACACAAGCTTCGCTGTTTGCTCAGTGGTGACAACATTTTCACGGAATAAAATGACACCGCCAAGATGATACTTTTTCACAAGTGCTTCAATCTCTGGGAGCATTTCTGTTACGTTTTTTCCGTTCCAGTTACGAAAATCTGGCATTAACATTTGACCGACCTTTTCTTCAATCGTCATTCCTTTTATCGCATGATTAATGACGTCATAACGTTCACCTTTTTCTTTTCGTAAAACAGGAGTGACTCCTTCACTTGTTTTCTTACCATGTATCGCAATACGGTCTGTAAATGTTCCATCACTAACCGTAATAAATGTTCGGCCTGGTTTTTCGTTAAACGTTACCTTTCCATGTTGATCAACGGTTGCGACTGTTTTATTTGATGATGTCCATGTTAAATGACTGGTTGCTTTTTTAAAATGACCATCTTTAAAAACACGTAGTGCTTGAAATTCAGTGTGATTCCCTACTTCTTTTTCGACTTGTGGAATGTTTTCAACAAAGATTAAATCTTTGACATCACGTTCTGCTGATGCAACTACCGGCTTCATCATTCCTACTTGCGTAATCACGAGTAGAAACGCAACGGCAGATAAAACAAGCTTTTTCATTCTTTTCTTCATCTTTATCCCTCCAGCTTTTTCGACTAGTAACTACGCTTTGTCCATCCTTCTCCTGATAAACTCACATTTTTCGACTGACCGTTTTGTTCCACTTTCACGTCTTGTACGTACCACCCTCGACCATTTACTGTCGCGTCCGTTTGATAGCGGAAACGAACGTACGTTGATCCTTCTGGAATCGTTATACGCTTTTGTTTCCACTCAACGCTACTTCCTGTCATCGTCGAAAGCGCAGTCCATGTTTTACCATCAGACGAAACTTCCACAAAACCAAAGTCGGAGCCATTTTCGATGCGATGCCACGTGTTGAATGATAGCGTTCGCTCGCCCTCTCCATCCACTTTCGCCACTAAGCTTTTTTGTGCATTGTCGCCGTATCCAGCGAACCAAGCTTCTGCTTTACTCGGCATGGTCACAGGGATAGCATCAGCCACTTGCCTTGCAAATGCACGCCTGGCAATGTTCGTTGTCACTGTACTACGAGACGGGTGTACACGATTGGTTAACAGAATAGCAATCGTATCATTGTTCTTATTCACCACAATTGAAGTACCGGTATACCCAGTATGCCCTAACGTCGATCCTTCTGATAATGCATCCATAAACCAACCTTGACCTAGCTCCCACCCTAAGCCATGATCATTACCTGGAAACTGTGGAATTTGATTTTCAATCAATAGTTTGACTGTTTCTTCTTTCAAAATTTGCTTACTTCCGTAACGGCCATCATTGACATACATATGCGCAAACTTCGCTAAGTCAGATGCGGTTGAAAATACACCAGCGTGTCCGGCTATTCCATCTAGTGACCACGCATTTTCATCATGCACTTGCCCCCACACAAGACCACGGTTAATCGCTGGCTGGTATTCCGTTGCAGCAATTCGGTGTTGAAGAGATGAAGGCGGATTATACATCGTATCTTTCATGCCAAGTGGTTCTGTAATGTGTTCTTTCACAAATTCATCTAAACGTTGCCCTGACAATTTTTCAATTAACGCACCGAGCGTAATCATGTTTAAATCGCTGTATGTATATTTCGTGTCAGGTTTGTTAGCTAACGGATGTTTAAACACAATCTGCATGCGGTCTTCACGTGTTTTTCCTTGTGAATAAAGCGGAATCCATGCTGTAAATCCTGATGTGTGCGTCATGAGTTGGCGAATCGTTACATTCTCTTTCCCATTTTGCGCAAATTCCGGAATGTAAGTAGCGACTGAATCATCGAGGTCGAAATAACCTTTTTCATACAACTGCATGGCAGCGGTGGTTGTAAAGATTTTACTAATGGAAGCTAAATCAAAGATCGTATCTTCTTTCATCGCAATGGGGTTGTTCGTTTCAGTAAATTTATCATCTTCATAACGGTACGCATATCCATACGCCTCATGCTTTACAACATGTCCACGCCTTGCGACAAACACAACAGCACCTGGCATCACGTTATCACCAATCATTTTTTCAAGAATTGGATCGATTTCATCAAGAGACCCTTGCATCATCCCTGCTCCTTTTGCTGAACTTGGGTGAAGCACAGGAGACGTTGGTCCTGGGCGATCCCACGTAAACACGGGATGAGCTTTATGACTTGTGTTCTTCGCATCATTCATCTCCATGGTAGCCAACACGTTCCTTCCTTCTACGTTGGCAGACGCATCAAGCGGTACAAATACAGACGTACCAATGAGAGTTGCCAACGCAATTGACATTGATTTACGTTTCATCGTTCTCCTCCTCCATCTTTATTATTGTAAACACTTACATTATTACTCTTTCAGTTTATTGGAATAGCAGTATAGTTGTATATACCACTTAAGTCACAAAACAGGGAATATTTTCTACTTCGTGTAGTTCTTTAGTTTTGATATAACTAAAGTTATGGAAGGAATAGCTCAGTTCCGAGGTTATTTAACTTGAGGTTATCGTTTATTAACCTATAAATAAAAAGGATAGCTAACTTGAGGCTGAGACATAAATGTTTCAGTCGATAAGAAATCCGAACTATTTATAGTTGTATTCTATTTATAGTCCAGATATTTTTTGATTAAAAAACAAGTTTAAAAGAATAGTGGAATGGAGCGTAGGACACTCGACTCCTGCGGGAAATAGAGGAAAGGCTGAGACCCCACAGGAACGAGGAGGCTCAGGTTCCTCCCCGCAAAAAGCGAGTGGCTGGAGCGAAATGGAACGAACTTGTTGTTGTAACCTAACGATGATAGAAACGTTCTTGTTCGTTTTTGAGAAGGAATCATTTCGTTATGTCCCATCCTCTATCTATTCAAAAACGCTTCACCTCTACGACTAGCATGAATATTTAGGCGTATCTTCCTCACTAAGTCTTCTTTTTTCTTTCCTTTTAATTCGCTCTTTTCCCCTGTTAACATACTATATAGAAGTTTCAAATCCATCATTGTCGTCTGCTTTAAAATTGCCGCATCTGTGTACTCAAAGAAAACCAACACTTCTTCCCTCGTATTCATATCCTCGTACTTTATTTTTGTTCCTTGTAGTTGGTTGTATTGCTTTCTTAGTAAGTGTTCCAAATTTTGTTCGAATGTGAGTTTTTGTGACCGTTTATTAGTCGTCTTCAACTCCATTCTTTCACTTTTCAACAACAACTCCAAGGGCTGATCTGGAGCACTGATTAATTGCTCAATCACTTTCGCTAATTGCGCCACCTCGCGTTTATGCTTGGCTTTGCCAACCGATGCATATACATCTTTTAACACCGTTAACTGCTTCGCTAGTTCATAGGTTTTCATCTTTATCACCTAAGCTCCCTAACGTAATAGGTTCTGGTCCTTCCATACATGCCAAAATTTCATCGGTTAACTTTTCATATTCTGCACACTTTTCTCCATTGGCGGTTTTTCTCGCGATATACTCATGGCTATTAATAATTGTTTGAAACAAATACCGATCCTTTAGAGCCGTTTCAACTTGTGCCGTTTTCAAATTTTGTTTGAGCTCGTTTAATTCGTCTTGGTTGTTCACATTTGACTTTTTCATCGTTTCAAAAATGCCAACTAACTTCGGTTTTGGACCAAAAAATTGCGTTCCTAACATCGCTGTTTCAGATTCTTCACATGTTTCATGATAAATCGTGTTGACCGTGTTAATATAATGAACAATCCCTCTTATGCTCACCGTTTGAATAATGGATGGAATGAGGTAATAATCTGATAGCAAAAACGCACCCTTTGTCATCATATTGCTCGTTGGCGGACAATCGAACAAAATATAATCAAAGCCTGCTTCTAGCTTTGTCGATTGAAAAAATTGTTGAAGCGGCAAAAGGTCGTAAAAATCATCTTGCAATTTTAACGCTAAATCATCGAGACCGCCGTTTCTATAAAACATATTCGACGGAATGAAACACACGCCTTCATCTGTCACTTTTAGTAAGGCATCGGCATCAAACTGAATATGCACATGCGGAAATTTCTTCGTCTGCACCCACACATCGTACACATAATTTAGACACTCATTTGGTTGTAAATCATCTAGGTTTCGGTTCATACGTGATAAGCAAATTTCACTCAACGAACATTGCGGATCAAGATCAATCAGTAACACCCTTTCCTCCGCCTCTATCATATGTAAAGCAAGCTGATACACACTCGTCGTTTTTCCAACACCACCTTTGTAGTTTCCCACAAAAATCTTTTTCGCTGTCGTCAATGTACATCCCCCTCACTGATGAATTCTTTAAAGTGTATTAGGAAGACAGTCATTTATTCCACTCTTTCACACGTAAACGAAGCGTAACAAGCAACGAAATTCATTTAAAGATTCTTCACTTTTCCTCTTCACAACCATCGTTATCTGTTCATTCATCTTACCTTTACTAAAAAACATGTGTAGAAATCCATTTTTTGTAAAACCTATATATGACAATCATAGACGAGGTGTTTGACTATGCCGAAAAAGATCGAGGCAGTGTTTGAGTATTTAAAGACAAGATTTGATAGTGAGCCGAAACCACGATTGCATATTGGCGAAGCAATGGGATGTTGGCTTTATTACACCGCACTAGCAGAAGAAGTGCCTGTCATTGAAGCAGCCTTAAATTCAACAACAGACAATGTGTTAATTGAGTTATTGAAAGAATCACAAAAACTTGCTGATCATCAAATGGCTACGCTCAAAGAACTGATGCTCGAAGAAGGTGTATCTTTACCTGAAACGAGTGAGCATAAGCCAAAATCTGATCCGAGTGCAGTGCCACTCGGTGTAAAAGCAACAGATGTCGAAATTGCCAACCTTATTTCAGCGAAAGTGGCGGCAAATATTATGATGTGCGCCACAAATATTAGCCAAAGCGTACGTAACGACATCGGCCTCATGTGGATGAGGTTTCACTCAGAAAAAGCACTGTTTGGAATGGATGTAAAAACAAAGATGAGAGCACACGGCTGGCTGAAAATGCCTCCTTACTATTACCCGCCAGGAGCACCGTAAATCGTGTGTTTCTGGCAAAAGAAAAAGACCTTTTCAAAGGCCTTTTACCATTAAAGCGCAATATAAACGAAAAACGCGAATACAAACAAGCACGGATAAAGGATATTCCACCCTATCCTTAGCTTTTTATCACGATCTCTTAAAAAATGCTCGACAATTTCTGGAATGATAACATATACAATTTGGAAGCCAAAAAACCAGTAAAACTTCACTGGAAGTGGTCCGTATTCTGTTGCTTCCCACGTTCCGACACCTGTTAGTAAAAAGAAGATATAGTTTAAGATTGGAATGTTGGTGCTCACAATCAGACGACCAATATGGATGGAAAGATTGGCAGCCGCTTTCTTTTGAACAAGCCCAATTAATGACCATACTAATCCATACATCATGATAAAGATAGATCCGATTGATGCTAGTGGATAATCTGTAAAATACACAATAACCGCAACTACTAAACTAATAAAAAAGTACATTGTTTCCTCACTTTCATTCTCGTTTGTTATGTACTTATTCTAGTTTACAATAATTGTATAACTCAATAAATACATTTTTAAAAAAAGGTGACAAGAAGAGCACCTCTACTCTTTTTGTCACCTCTACTGTCTTACTGATATATCTTTCCATTACCATCTACATAAATCGATTTGACAAGTGTACGCTCAAATGACTTGCCGTTTTTTGTTTTCCCTTTTACGTCAAGTGTGATGTTGTACACTCCTTCTTCTGTAAAAGAAACAGCAATTTTTTGTTTTTTGTTCATGTTTTTGAATGGCTTGTTGATGGTTTTGTTGTTTTTCGTAATTTTAATGTCGCCGTCTAGTTGTTGAATGTTCGGCTGAGTATGCGTGACGTCTAGAGAAGATGGCGTGATCGAATCAATGTGTACGGCTTCATTTAATGGACTTGTGATGTTCACACTCATTAAGTACGCAGCTTTAGGATGTTTCGCCTCCACCCTCCATGTTCCTGCTTCTGGTGTAGCGACTTGAAACAGATGGTGATAAGCTCCTTTAAACACACCTTCATCTTTTGAGTAGGTAGGCTTTCCGTAGACTTGCCCAGATGGACTCACCAGTTGAACGTGATTCATTTGTTGATCACTTAACCAATCAACATGAATAAGCTGAGCACCATCTTCTACTACAAACGTTTGAGCAGCTTGCTTTGTAAATTGACCACCGCGATGAATCTCATTGCTGTCTTCCACTTCCTCTTCTAAGCTTGCACTTGCCTCCGCAAAGCTAGATGTCATAAAAGAAGCAGCCTGTGTGCTTGTTAAGTATGGTCTAAATAATGAGAACGTTGAACGCCCTTCTTTGATCGAAGAATGGTTCCAGTTGCTCACACGTACTTCTGTTGCGTATGGTAACCGCGAGCTTGTAACCGTGACGGCTCCGTCATTTGAGCCATATGAGTTTAAATACACTCCGCCCCAATACAATGACGAGCCAAAGCTTCCCCAGCTTGTGCCACCAAATGTGTAGATAGGATTTCGATATAAGTTTGCATGTGAATCGGTTTGAATGCGATAGTTTTTCATGTAAGCGGTTTGAAGTGAATAGGTTGCATCATTTTTACTACCAAGAATGCCTGTCAGCCAGCTTGTCCAGCTGCTGTAGGCAAGATCAGCGAGTTGCGAACCATGATGTGGAGTGGATAACGTAATGAGGTTGGACACATACGGATATGCCCCTTGATGAACGAGTGCATTTTGTGTATCAATGCCACCCTTACTATGTGCAACAACCACAAGCTTCTTTCCTCCGAAATGATTGTAGATCTCACGAAGTTTCGCTGAAAGCAACGGACCATTTGTCCACATATTTTTATCTGGATGCACATCAATAAAAGCAGTTTGATACCCATTTTGAAAAGCTGTTTGATACATATCATTGTTTTCCCACCATGTTTTTGATGAACTATTAAATCCATGGACAAACACAATTGGTGGCTTCGCTGGATCAATGGAAGCAGGTGTATCACCAAGATACCATTGGCCAGGAACACCAGAAGGGTCATCTTTTCCTCCAATACTACCAGCCTGTGCCCCAAGTGGAAGTGCAAACCATACAACAAACACCAACATCAACAAACGCCTCACGATCTTCTCCCCTTTACTTATTTATCGGGTAGAGCAAGCTCCCCCCTCTAAATGTATCGGATGACGTATCGAAAAAAGAAGACTTTGTGACAAAAATGTGAACAAAGATAGAGTAAAACGAGTCAAAGGTCACAACCAAGAAAAGAGTGGACTAGTTATTTTTCTATATAAATCCTTAACAATATTTGTAATAATATCCGAAGATCGTTTTGGAAAAATCATTTTAAGAAAGAAAAAGAAAAGCCAGACTCTTAGGTTAGGAGCCTGGCTTTTGTGCTTTTTTCTCAAAATAGGAAGCAAGACGATATTCACATATTTGAGTAGTCCAGTCGTACAAGATATCGTTATGCGTCGTGCTTTCTACATTAAAATCAAATTTAAATTCACTGTTTTCAAACGTAACAATTCCATTTGAAGATCCGCTCCATTTTGTCATCGGCATCTTCGCAATCAATTTGCTTATTTTCTCTTCATCATACTCCCACAGTTTTTGCAGTGACTTATCGGAGAAATCGATTTTTTTACGGTAGTTCTTTTCTGTTAAATACGTATGGAAAAATGGCGCTACTTCTTGTGGAGTGATTGGCGTTAACCATTTCTCTTTTCCCCGTTCTAACATTCCTTTTAACACAATCATTTTATAACTCTTTGTCATTCCCGTTTTTTCAACTTCTACGAGCCACGATTCATATAATTGAAACACTTCTTCCTCCAGCTCGGATAACTCGTTCGCCCACGCTAAAAAACCGACATATGATTTAAATTCCTGCTTATACGCAATCGCAGGCTCTTTCCCATATAAATGAAGTTCTTGATAAGTTGGTCTTCTACCAATCTCTCTTTTTAAATTTAAGTACGCTTCCTTCAATTGCTCTTTACGAGGTTGATGCTTTTTTGAGAGATGCTTCAACAAATCAATCGCTTTCGTTTCAAGGTGAAACTCACAGTTAGCTGGAACTGTTGGTAACACCAGTCCCTTCGTTTTTTCGTTTACTTCTTCAAGGTGAAACAACGATAACTTATGATCAGCATTTCTATAGTTTCCAATTAAATCAATGATGGTACAATGTGTTTTATTAGAATAAATGCGTAAACCACGTCCAACTTGTTGGGTGAATACCGTGAGTGACTCAGTTGGCCGCACCATCAAAAGAGTATCAACGGCTGGAATATCTGTTCCTTCATTAAATAAATCGACGGTAAAAATGACATCAAGTTCTCCTCTTTCTAACTTCTTTATCGCTTCCAATCGAGACATGTCTACCGTTTTGGAATGAAGACTGACCGTTTGATAGCCATGCTGATTAAATTGCTGAGAGAGAAAGTTCGCTTGTAGGATAGATGAGCAAAATCCAATGGTTCTTGTTTGCTTATGTTTTTCCCACGCTTGTCGAATTAAACTTGCATGTTCTTCTCTTAATTGAGCTGCTAGCAATTCCTCTTGATCATACTTTGTTCCAAGCCATGTAATAGCAGAATAGTCAATGTCATCATACACACCATAATAACGAAACGGTGCTAGCCACCCTTTTTGAACAGCTTCAATAAAGTGCATGCTATAAGCCACATTCCCATCACATAATCCATATACATCTTTATTATCCATTCGATCAGGCGTTGCCGTAATGCCTAGTAAAAATGATGGTTTAAAGTAGTTAATAATTTTTTGATAGGTGTTTGCCGCAGCATGATGAAATTCATCGACGACAATTAAATCAAACTCATCTTCGTTAAAATGATAAAGGTGACACTCCATACTTAGCGTATAAACCGATGCAAAGACAAAGTCAACGTCACTTTCTTTAGATTTACCATTATAAATGCCTCCTGTTTTGTCTGGCATCACAATTTGAAAAGAGTTTTTTGCTTGATGTAAAATTTCTTCACGGTGTGCAATGAAGAGCACACGTTTAAACTGCTTTGCAAAAAACGCAGCTAAATATGTTTTTCCAAGACCTGTCGCCATCACAACCATCGCCCTGTTGTAACCTTCTTCGCGATACGTTTCATTCAGTGATTGTAGTGCTTCAACTTGCGCAAACCTTGGCTCAATAACTGTATGGTAAGACACAGACGATTCTTGAATAACAAGCTCTTCTTCCTTCCCTTGATCTGGAAGCATTAAAGTTTCTTCTTCAGAAACTGTCCACTCTTTGATTGCGTATGGATGTTTTTGATGGTAAAGCTCATATTCTTTCTCATATATTGAAATGGTCTCAACATTAACCGTGATTGTTTGGTCGTTTTGAAATAATCGAATAAACTCATCATACGCCTCATTGATAGGGCCATCTTGCATCGCATCTGTCACTTGCAAACTCCACTCTACACCGTGTGAAAGAGCAGAAGCCGACAAATTTGACGAACCTACCATTAATACCCCTTCACTTTCAGATGAACCAAACATATAAGCTTTTGGATGAAAAGATTTACCGTTACTTTTCCATAGTCTCACTTCAATGTTAGGATGGAGCTCAATCAATCGCTTTAATGCATGGGGTTGTGTGACAAATAAATAATCACCCGCTAATACTTTCACTTCTGCCCCTCGTTCTAGCGCTTTTGATAACTCATGAGATAACCACTTCACGCCAGAATCCATCACAAATGATGTAAGAATATAAATGCTCGTTGCTTTCTCTATTTCTTGCTTGATACGCTTTCCAATTTGACTTGTGACTAACTCTACTTTACTCATCATCCACATCAATCAAGAACATTCGTTCTTGAAAGCCTCCACGCTTTTCTGCTTTCTTTCGTCGAATTTCCTCTACTTGTTCAATTGAAGCTCCGTATGTATTTGCTAATGCATGAACAATCTCAAGAAGATCTGCAAGCTCTTCCATCGCTTCTTCCTTACTTTGACTTTCTAGAAATTCGTTTAGTTCTTCTTGAGCTTTCTTCTTCAACTCAGTTATGTAAGCTTCTTCTGTTAAAACGGTCGTTCGATAAGACTTCCCCGTTTGTTCAATGATTTCTGGAATACGATCTCTTACTAGCTTGTTATAAGTTGGCATGATAACTTCTCCTTTTATGTCATGGATAAGGGACAAGGTTAGGAATTGCTTTTCGAATTCCTCCACGCGGATCTTTCATATCCCCTTTATAGCGTGGAATTAAATGCATGTGAAGATGCATAATCGTTTGACCACCATGTTCTCCAACATTTACACCAATGTTGTATGCATCAGGTTGATATTTCTCATCCAATAACCTTTTTCCACTATGTAATAATTCATGCATCGCGATAATTTCTTCAGTTGACGCGTCAAAGTATGAAGCGATATGTTTTTTTGGAACGATGAGCAAGTGTCCTTTTTGAACGGGGTACACATCATAAAAAGCAAACGCGTACTCATTTTCTAATAACCGCTTTTCAGTAGGAAAACCACAAAATACGCAAGACACAATCTACCACTCCTTTTATCTTACTTTATAAGGTTCACTATTTTTTGTACACCTCTACTTATCTCTTTGTATGTATTATAATGGAAACACCAATCAATAAATAGAAGGAAGCGAACACAGCGCTTACTACTTGTCTGGTTTGTAATCCATCTTATGTTAGGAAGTTGACATTAAATTTTACTTATCGGAGGAATCCACACATGTCATTTAGCCATTACGGAGAGCTTTGCACAGAGGTATATGAGTTAACGAAAAAGGTCGGACAATCGTTAGGTGGAGACATCGAGTATTATCTTGAAACACTCAAAGATTGTGACGGTCGCATTCTTGAAGCGATGGTCGGTTCAGGTCGCGTCATTGTTCCTCTTTTAGAATCGGGATTAACAGTGGATGGTGTTGATTATTCACCAGCGATGTTACACGTATGTCGTAAGCATTGTGAAGATCGCGAGCTTCATGTTGATTTGTATGAAGCTGATTTACAACATGTATCTCTTCCCCACCTCTATGAAGCGATTATCATTCCAGCTGGCTCTTTTTTGTTAATTGAAGATCGAGATGCATCTATTTCAGTATTAGAGAATCTTTATGATCATTTAGAACCTGAAGGGCGACTTATTCTTGATTTATTTTTACCTGACCTTAGCGTCAACATCGGTGACATCCACACATCGACTTTTTCCCTTCCAAGCGGAGACACCATGACAATGGAAGAAAAAGTGGTGAATATCAATCTCTTTCATCAACAAAAAACGTCATATCTAAAGTATGAAAAGTGGCGTAACGGAAAGCTTCTACAAACAGAGTTACAGCGATTTGGTTTACGCTGGTATGGAGTGGAAGAATTCGTTCTTTTATTAAAAAGCATTGGTTTTTCTCAAGTACACGTATGTGCGAATTATGATTCTTCGAAAAAACCAAGTCACAACAAAGAAACATTTGTGTTTGAAGCGATTAAATAGAGTAATAGAATCTCTACATAACAAGACCGTTATTTAAACAAAGTGAAGCCGCACTTTAAGTTAGAAAAGTACGGCTTTTAAAACACGTTCGTTACTTATTATCTGAACTGAATCGTTAAACGGCTGGTGACTGAGTCTACTTTTATCGGTTTACAGGAACTTAACTAACCGTTTTCACTCCTAATCCTATTAACATCAATCCAGTAGACTTTTGAAACACGTTCTGAACTTTGGGCTTTTTCAACCATTTTTTCATATGATTTAAAAAATAAACGAACAGTAAAAACCACCCTACCGCGATGACCGTAAGAATCAACCCTAATCCAATGAGTTGTTGATTTACATTTCCATTAAGATCAATGAATTGCGGCATAAATGTGATGTAGACCAAAACAGTCTTTGGATTCAAAATATTACTGATTGCGCCTTGCAAATACGATTCTTTGTAGTGATTCCTTTGCGATTTGTTCAGTTGATGTTCACTTTCAGCTTCAACTGATTCTACCGAAAACGTCGTTTTTGCCAAAAGAGACCTTACACCTAAGTAAACCAAGTATGCCGCTCCTACATATTTAATCGTAGTAAATAAAACAACGGATTGAGCAATGACAACCGACAAACCAAGAACAGCAACAAAAGTCCAGAAAGTGAGACCTGTTGCCATCCCGAGAATGGTATAACGTCCAGCCTTCGCTCCGTGGTTAAGCGTATTTTTCATAATCAGCACTGTATCTGTCCCAGGCAACATGGACATCATAAGCGCCATTAACATATATGCAAGTAAATGATCCATTGTATGTCTCCTCTTGTTTATTCGTTCGTTACATCTGTTTCAAAAATCCGCATATATTGCTTTGGTGTTAATCCTATTAATTTTTTGAAACATTTCGTTAGATGACTTTGGTCACTAAATCCTGTTAAACCTGCCACTTCAATCGGCTTTACACCTTCTTCTAACAACTTTTTTGCATGATTGACTCGAATCGTTTCTAAGTACCGATACGGAGAGAGTTCCTTTTGTTTTGTGAACGACCTTAATAAGTGATATTTACTCCACCCTGTCAAGTCACTTAAATCGTTTAGCGTAATCGTTTTCGAATAGTTTTCTTCCAAGTAGTGACACACAAGTTTAACTTCATAAGAGGTTTCAGAAGCTACTGTGCTAATCGGAAGATCTGAGTGCGTTTGAATGAGCTCTTCTAATAGATAGAAGAATAATTCTTCTTTTTGAAATTCGCTCTCTCCTTGCGAAATTTTCAAATGCAGTTCTCGTAAATGAGATACGATTTCACTTTGATACAAAACATTTTGTTTAAAGGAAGGAAGATTTTCATGACCGTTAATTTCTAACATGGCCTTCTTCATCACTTCTGGTTTCACATTAATACAACGATAATCTAATGTCTTCCCATCTATTTGTTCACAACCGTGAATATCGTAAGGATTAAATAGTAATAAATCTCCTGGATTAATCATATATTCTTCGCCTTTGCACTCTAAATAACGCTGTCCCTCTTCAATGAATCCAATCACATAATATTCATGAAAGTGACTAGGAAACTTTTGCATGATTCCTTTAAATTGATACGCTTCAATGTGTAAATCTGAATCAAAATGAACTAGTCGAATTCCATCTGACATGCAGCTGCCCTCCTATCCTGTAATGACCATGTAAAAGATAACACGTACGATCAAATGTTTCTTGTATAATGTTGCGCTTTAATTTATCATGTCGGCGTCTATAAAAATAGAAAAGGCTGTTTACGAATGTCGTGCAATTACTGTATATAATAGAAGGTTTTCGCTATGAAAGAAAGATGCAAGGTTTTTCCAAAAAAAAAAGGCTGCTTCCCGCATGAACGAAAGCAACCTTTGTAAACTATTTAAATACTTATTTTGCATGTGAACTACCCACCACTTACCACCCTTACGGGTTGCTTGAAGTGGGGGCTTCTTGGGTAATCGCCACTTTTACTAGCTGACGAAATGGACCAAGCTAACCCTCTTGTTCCAAGAGTTTATATTTTACGATTAGGCAATCACTAATAAGCGAATGCCTTCTTTTTTGATGTTGATTGCCGCATTGACATCTCTATCGAGATGAAGTCCACACAAACAAACATAAGTTCGAAAGTTCATCGGCATTGGCTGGGTGTTTCCGCAGTCTGAGCAAGTTTTAGAAGATGGAAACCATTTGTCGATTTTGACAAGTTTCTTCCCTTGCTCGTTTAGTTTGTATTTCAAGAAAGAAGTGAACATTCCC
>NZ_KZ821207.1 GCF_003184905.1 Bacillus sp. CGMCC 1.16541 | reverse complement strand
ATTATTGAAGATTAGGAGTCTTTTTAATATTAAAATTTAATTAATGCAACACTAGTGGTCAAAAATATAAATATGAAAACCTGGGCAATTTCTCTACACACTTTTACGGTCTTTTAATATATTGTATTAACCCAATCATAACAAAACGATTTAAACGTGTTTTGGAATAGGCGGGAATTACGAACAATGGAGGTTTTTTCATGTACGGATACGGTTATGGTGGTTGTGGTTATGGTGGAGGTTGCGGATCAAATAAAGGGTTCGTATTAATCATCGTTTTATTCATCTTATTGATCATCATCGGCGCAGGATACGCTTGGTAATAAAAAACGGCCCTAGATAGGCCGTTTTTTTATGCTTCTCATGTCTTTTCTACTATAATTAGGTTTATTTTACGAAGATTGAACATAAATTTAGATGAGTTCAATTAAATAATTGAAAAACAAAACGCTTCTTAAATAAGCTATCTAAACCTTGAACAGTCTTTTCGTGTTTCTAGATATATTTAGATATGATATTTTCTTTGTGAACCTTAACCCTTATAATATAAGGTTATAAAATGGTATGTGTAAGGAGATGTAAAAAATGATTACAATGAAAGATATTATTAAAGAAGGCCATCCAACTTTAAAGCAACCGGCGGCAGAAGTGCCTTTGCCAGCATCTGAAGACGACAAATTAATTTTACAAAGCTTGATTGATTATGTAATGAACAGCCAAAATCCTGAAGTGGCTATACAATATGGTTTAAGACCAGGAATTGGATTAGCTGCTCCACAAATTAACGTACCGAAAAGAATGATTGCTGTACATGTTACGGACGAAAAAGGAACGTTACATAGTTACGCACTTTTCAATCCAAAAATTGTTAGTCACTCGGTTGAGAAAACGTATTTACCTGGAGGAGAAGGATGCTTATCAGTTGATCGAGAAGTTCCAGGGTTTGTACCACGTTATGCGCGCATTACAGTCAAGGCTTTTACTATTAATGGTGAAGAAGTGAAGCTACGCCTAAAAGGATTACCTGCTGTTGTGTTTCAACATGAAATCGACCACTTAGATGGAATTATGTTTTATGATCGCATTAATCAAGAAGAGCCTTTTGAACAGCCTGAAGGTGCTACACCTCTTGAACGATAAAAAGAGAGTGGGATCTAACGAAATGATTCCTTCTCAAAGACGAACCATGACGTTTCTATAATCATTAGGTTGTAACAACAAGTTCATTCCACTGTGCTCCATTCCACTATTTTTTCAAACTTGTTTTCTCAACCAATAAAAATATCCGAACTATCAAAAATATACAACTCAAGATAGTTCGGATATCTTATCAACTGAAAGACTTATGTCCCAGCCTCTTTCCCTTATGCATCAAACTTATTTTAATAACCCTACCAATTTCAGCCCGTAGTCGATGCCATCCTCATCTACATGCTTCGTTACATGATTGGCAATACTTTTTACTTCATCATGTGCATTTCCCATAGCAACACCATTCCCTACATATTCAAGCATTTCTAAATCATTCAATCCATCTCCGAATGCATATGCCTGTTCTTTTGAGAACCCAAGCTTTTCAATCATTCGCTCAATCCCTTTTGCTTTGGATCCACCAGCTGGAAGAATATCGGTTGAGAACTCATGCCAACGAATAAAATGAAAATCGTCAAAGTTCTGTTTGTATGGTTCTTCTTCGCCATTTTCACAAAATAATAACGTTTGATAAATTTCTCGTTCTTTGTAGTAGGAAGGGTCGTGAGCAGGATTAGGAATCGATAATTTTAATGTTCCGATACTGTCATCAATATACGAGTGATGTTCAATTGTTGATTTCATACTTTCATGATCCATATAAACAAGTGGATGACTCTTGTCTACTGAAAACTTGGTTAATTTTTCAAGTGTTTCACCTTTTAGAGGATTTTTATAAATGACCTCTCCGTTTAACACAACGTATTGACCATTAAAACTCACAAATGACTGGATATCTAGCTCTCTTCGTAAGTCTTCAAACATAAACGGCGCTCTGCCGGTTGCGATCGCTACTTCATGCCCCTCATCCTTTAAGCGCTGAACAGCAGCTTTCGTTAATGGAGGTAGCTCTTTATTACTGTCTAACAATGTTCCATCAATATCAAAGAAGATTACACTTCTTTCCATCTTTATCACCTAGCTTTTCACGTTGTTTGTGACTAATTTCACAGCGTTATTATAACAAATCAAAGCTTAAATATCTAAATTTGACTTTATATCCCCTATCCATCTACACATTTCCCATTTATAACCACGTAAAGTCATTCTAAACTATTCGTATACTAATGATAGAAACTATAGGTGACAAGGAATGTTGTATGTAAGCTTGCTTCATGTAGCTTTACTGACTAATAACCTAGTCTCATCGTGTGTGAATCAAAAACAGAAGAACAACAAGCTGTACAAAAAATTATTTTTATAAACATCACTTTATTTATTTCTTTGAAAAGAATGTCCATGACGAGGTATGATGACACAAATTGTGGTTTATATCTGATTACTATACCTAGACAGAGTCACTTTCTCTCCTAATTAAAATAGACTCTCTCATTGACTTGTGTACTTGTGATGATTAAAATGTATTGAAGGCAAGTTTCTTTTAGAAAATACATGAAATACATACACAATTTATAATATAATAAGAAAAGTTACTTGAATTTCGGAGATTAAGGAGAGATTTTCATGATTTTTAAAGTTTATTTTCAAGACAAAGCAAACGAAGTACCTGTTCGTGAAAACACAAAAACAGTTTATGTAAACGGTGATTCTGAGAAAGATGTTCGCATCAAATTAAAAAGCCGTGAAATTAATATTGAGTTTGTTCAAGCCGTTAAGGGTGCACATTTAGAGTACGAGCAACAAAGTGAAGATTTTAAAGTATTGGAGATATGATAAAAATGAAATTTGTTAAAAACAATCAAACAGCCGTTTTTGCGCTAGGTGGTCTAGGCGAAATCGGTAAAAATACGTATGCTGTACAATTCCAAGATGAAATTATCTTAATCGATGCTGGAATTAAATTTCCAGAAGATGAGTTACTAGGAATTGATTACGTTATTCCTGACTACACATATTTAGTAAAAAACGAAGATAAGATTCGTGGACTCTTTATTACTCACGGACACGAAGACCACATTGGTGGAATTCCGTATTTATTAAAACAAATTAACATCCCTGTCTATGCTGGAAAACTAGCATTAGGTTTATTAAAAAACAAATTAGAAGAGCACGGATTACTAAGAAGAGCTCAACTTCATGAGATTACAGAAGATGATGTTATTAAGTTCCGTAAAACAGCGGTTACATTCTTCCGCACAACACATAGTATTCCAGATTCTTATGGAATTGTGGTAAAAACACCAAATGGACAGATTGTACATACAGGTGACTTTAAGTTCGACTTTACGCCAGTTGGTGAACCAGCTAACTTAACGAAAATGGCTGAAATTGGTAAAGAAGGCGTATTGTGTTTGCTTTCTGATAGTACAAACAGTGAGATCCCACATTTCACAATGTCTGAGCGTCGTGTTGGAGAGAGCATACATGACATTTTTAGAAAAGTAGACGGACGTATTATCTTTGCTACATTCGCTTCTAACATCCACCGTTTGCAACAAGTAGTAGAAGCTGCTGTCTTGCATAACCGTAAGATTGCTGTTTTTGGGCGAAGCATGGAAGCGGCTATTCAAATCGGACAAGATCTAGGGTACATCAAGTGTCCAAAAGATACGTTCATTGAATCTTCACAAATTAATAGACTTCCAGCTCATCGTGTAACCATTTTATGTACAGGAAGTCAAGGTGAACCGATGGCGGCGTTATCACGTATTGCAAACGGAACGCACCGTCAAATTCAAATTATCCCTGGCGATACAGTTGTATTCTCTTCTTCACCAATCCCAGGAAATACAGTCAGCGTAAGCCGTACAATTAACATGCTTTATCGTGCTGGTGCAGAAGTCATTCACGGTGCACTAAATGATATTCATACGTCTGGGCATGGTGGGCAAGAAGAACAAAAATTAATGATGCGCTTAATGAAACCAAAATATTTCATGCCAATCCATGGTGAGTATCGCATGCAAAAAATGCACATTAAACTTGCAAACGATTGTGGAATTCCTGAGGAAAACTGCTTTATTATGGACAACGGTGAAGTACTTGCTTTAAGTGAAAACGAAGCAGCTGTGGCTGGAAAAATTCCTTCTGGATCCGTTTATATTGATGGAAATGGTGTTGGAGATATCGGAAACATTGTCCTCCGTGATCGTCGCATTCTATCGGAAGAAGGTCTTGTCATTGTTGTAGTAAGCATTAATATGAAAGACTTTAAAATTGCAGCTGGCCCTGATATTATCTCACGTGGATTTGTATATATGCGTGAATCAGGCGATTTAATTAACGACGCACAATCGCTTATTACGAAACACTTAAACAAAGTAATGGAGCGTCGCACATCACAATGGTCTGAAATTAAAAATGAAATTACTGATACACTAGCACCATTCCTATACGAAAAAACAAAACGCCGCCCAATGATTCTACCAATCATTATGGAAGTGTAAATTATAACAAAAAAGCGAATGACCTCACTTCACAGCGGTCATTCGCTTTTTCATTATGCTCCTAATAACTTTTTTTCAAAGCGAGTAATATCTACATCTGCTCCAATCACAATTAAAATATCTCCTTTTTGAATCACTTCAGACGCTTGCGGTG
The DNA here is from genome assembly GCF_003184905.1 of Bacillus sp. CGMCC 1.16541. Taxonomy (GTDB): domain Bacteria; phylum Bacillota; class Bacilli; order Bacillales; family Bacillaceae_H; genus Priestia. Next base: position 198,671 of record NZ_KZ821207.1, on the reverse strand, counting down.
AAACAAGGATGTCTCTGTTTCGCTTAATTGCCACAATATTAATGCCATATTTCGCGCGTACATCTAGTTCAATGATAGAGTTACCGTGCATACGATCGTTCGCTACAACCTCAACAATACTATGTTCATCAGATAGCTCTAAATAATCTAATACGTTATTTGACAATATTTTAGTTGCAATACGCTTCCCCATATCACGCTCTGGATGAACAACATGATTTGCTCCAATTTTCGTTAATACTTTTTCATGATAATCATTCTGAGCCTTTACCGTAATGCTTTCTACACCTAGTTCTTTTAACATAAGCGTCGTTAAAATACTCGCTTGAATATTGTCACCAATGGCAACAATCACGTGATCAAAGTTACGAATACCTAAGCTCTTTAACACATTTTCATCTGTAGAATCACCCATCACAGCATGTGAAGCAATGTTTGCATATTCATTAACTTTTTCTTCATTTAAATCAATCGCTAATACTTCCACTCCTTCTTCACTTAACGTCTTGCATATACTTCCACCAAATCGTCCTAACCCAATCACTGCATATGCTTTTCTCATCAATACTCCCCCTAGCCAACACCGTTTTGTTATATGATAATTTTACCACAAAGGTACAATGACTAATATGTGAAACGATTGATCAAGGTTGCTTTTCGTGATACTAGCCAAAGCATCAGGACTTGGGGTTGTTTAAAAATTGAGATTGCACAAGACGATAATATTGACCTTTATAATTCATTAAGTGCTGATGATTTCCTTGTTCTAATACTTTCCCGTGATCAAGCACAATAATCTGATCAGCTTCTCGTATCGTTGACAAACGATGTGCAATCATAATTGCGGTTCTATCTTTTAATAGTTGTTTTAATGCACGTTGAATAATCATTTCTGTTTCTGTATCAATGCTGGCGGTGGCTTCATCTAAAATAAGAATTTTTGGATCTGCTAAAAGTGTGCGTGCAAATGATAATAACTGCCTTTCTCCGACAGATAAAATATTTCCTCGCTCCTCTACTTCCGTGTCATATCCCTCTTTCAATTTTTGAATAAATCCATGAGCTCCAACCGCTTTAGCAGCGCTTATTACTTGCTCATCTGTTGCATCTGGCCGACCAAATCGAATGTTTTCCATAATGGTTCCAGAAAAAATAAACGTATCTTGCAGTACAATGCTAATTTGAGACCGCAAACTTTCCACTGTGATTTCTTTAATAGGAGTGTCATCCATTTTAATTTTGCCATCGCTAACATCATAAAACCTCGTAATCAGGTTCGCAATCGATGTTTTACCAGAGCCCGTATGTCCTACTAAAGCTACTGTTTGCCCTTCATGAATGGTAAAGGATACACCATTTAACGCGTTTCGCTTCCCATCATATGAGAAAACGACCTGTTCAAATTCTATTTTTCCTTTGAGATCATGTATTTCTTTTGCTGTTTTAGAGTTCACGACGTTTGGCTTTTCATCAATAAATTCGAAAATACGTTCAGATGAAGCCATACCCATTAATAGCTGATTATACACTTGCCCTAGTCGTGAGATAGGTTCCCAAAACATTCCTAAATAAAAGGCAAATGACACAAACACCCCAATCGTTACACTTTCATGCTGAATAAGAAAGGCTCCGAAGATAATTAAAATAACAGTACCAATAGCATTCGTCATTTCAACAAAAGGCCGAAACATCGCATTCTTTTGAGAAGCACTTCTCCAACTCTCAAAGTTTTCTCGATTAATTTCATTAAAAAACTCTACATTCTCTGCTTCTTGCGCAAAAGCCTGTGTCACTCGAACACCTTGAATACTTTCATTTAAGTGAGAATTTAAAACAGATTGCTTCATCCGAACCGCTTGCCATGACTTTCGGATATTTTTTCGCAAGCTTGTTGAGATAAAAAACATTATTGGTAAAATAATCATAATGGAAACTGTCAACGATGGACTTAATGAAAATAAGATGGTCACAACACCAATTAACAATAAAAGGTCCATCAGTAAGTTAATGACACCACTTGTAAATAACTCTTGAAGAGAATTGATATCATTCATAATTCGTACAAGAATAGACCCTGCCGATCGAGAGTCAAAAAAACGGTGTGAAAGTTTCTGTACATGTGTAAATAAATGCTTTCTCAAATCATAAATTACATTTTGGCCTAACAGATTCATCCATTTAATCCGAAATCGATTCGCGATATAAGAAACCACATACAATGACAAAATGAGTACCACTAATTGAGCTAATAACTCATAATCTTGCTTGGCAATTGCGTGGTCAAGTGTATATACTCCAATCAGAATGGGGATGACCAAGCGGACAGCCGTTGTAATAATGACTGTCAGAAAAGACAGTGGTAACAAGTTTTTATTGTAAGGCTTCAAATAACTGAATAGCCTTGTCATCTGCTTCCAGTTAAACGGCTTATCAATGACTTCATCCACCTTATAATAAAAGCGATTTTTTACGATATTATGTTGTTCTCTGTTCATTCATTTTCACCCCTCTTACACATTCATCACTGCTTTTTGATCCTTATATTGAATATCGTAAATCCGCTTATATGGACCATCTTTTTGAATAAGTTCCTCATGTGTTCCTCTCTCTATCATTTTTCCTTCGTCGAGCACAAAAATCTCATCTGCATGTTGAACAGAAGAAATTCGATGAGCAATAATAAATGTAGTACGATCTTTCATGACTTCTTTTAAAGCAAGCTGAATATGTTGTTCTGTTTGCATATCAACTGCACTCGTCGCATCATCTAAAATAAGAATAGTAGGGTTTAACAACAACGCACGAGCAATCGCAATACGCTGTTTCTGACCTCCTGATAGTCCTAACCCCCTCTCACCTAGCATCGTGTCGTATCCTTGCGGTAATTCTATAATAAAATCATGGGCTTGCGCTCTTTTCGCAGCTAACATCACATCCTCCATTGAGGCATCGGAACACCCATAAGCAATGTTTGTTTTAATGGTACTAGAAAATAAAAATGTTTCTTGTAGTACAAAACCTATGTTTCTTCTTAACGTTGACAATGAATACTCCGAAATTTCTTTTCCGTCAATTAATATCTTTCCTGACGTCGGTTCATAAAAACGAGTAAATAACTGAGTTAAACTTGTTTTTCCAGCACCCGTCGCCCCAACTAATCCGATGACTTTTCCTTTGTCTGCATGAAATGAAATCGATTGTAAGGCTTGCTTCTCTTCTCCCGGATACGTTAATGTCACATCACAGAACGTGACGCTTCCATCTATTTTTTCTGTTTGTACCATTACCTCTTTATCTACTTTTTCCTCTTCCTCTAAAATCTCTAGTAATCTCTCTCCTGATGCTTTTGATTGTGAAAACATATTAATAACAAACCCTAAGTTCATAATGGGCCAGATGAGATAACTCGTTAAACTAAAAAATGCCACTAACTCACCAGGTCTCACTACTCCTTGTATCACTAAGTACCCACCATAAGACAGTAATGCTACAATCGATAAGTTTCCGATAAACTCCATAAGCGGAAAATACTTCGACCACACATTAGATGTTTCTAGGTACCGATCTTTATAATGACCATTTGAGCTGTTAAATTTAGTAGTTTGAAACTCTTCTCTTGATAGCGATTTAACAGTTTGAATACCACTAATGTTTTCTTGAACATTTGTATTCAATTGACCAAACGACTTTCGAACATTTCGAAAAGCAGGATGTACTTTTTTATCAAAGCGATAGACAACAATGCATAAAAATGGAAGTGCCAAAACAGTAGCAATTGTTAAAGGTACAGAATAAAAGAACATCACTGAAAAACTGATAACAATAAGCAGCCCAAAACGAATGAGCTCAGAAAAACCATATGAAAGAAAGAACCGGAACCCTTCTACATCTGCAGTTAACCGAGACATTAAGTCTCCGGTCTTTGCATTGTCATAATAACGAAATGGTAAGTATTGAAGCTTCTTATAAAGAGCATTTCGTAAATCATATACAGCGGTTATCCCGAATAAATCACCTAAATATTGCTGAAAGTATGTAAAGACTCCTTTTATCACCATAAGTCCCATAAACACTAAAGCGATTGTTAGTGTGTTTTCGTACCGTTCCTCTAAAATAATTTCGTCGATGGTATACTGCAGAACAATTGGATAGATGACTGTAATGAGCGTAACGATTAATAAGCAAACGGTAGAATAAATAAAAAATAACTTATGTGGCATAAAAAAACCTTTTAGCTTTTTAAATGTTTCCATCCTTTTCCCTCCTTTGTGTAAAAGTATTCCAAATAAATAGAATGTAGTATTAAATATATCGGTTTCCGAAATATTTTTCTAGTCGTTTTTCGAAAATTTTTCTTTTTTTCAGACTAATTAAGTAGATAAAAAAACGAACAGGCCTTCCAAAGTTTGAGAAGGTTTGTTCGTTTTTTCTTTTTAGTACAGATGCCTTCTTTTCCATAAAAAAAGCCTAGTACTCACAAAAAGCTCACAGGCTTTTTGTAAATAACAGGCTTATCTTCTTTATTCAGCTTCTGTTTCTGCTAACACACGATTCACACGTTTTTCTAACATTTTCATACCGCTACCACCTGCTTGGAAATGGCGCAGTTGCCCTGTCTTATCAAACACGTAATAAGCAGGAACATATTGATTCTCAAATGCATCGGTAAGCTTATGCTCGCTATCAACAAAGATTGGCTGACTAATATCATGTTGCTGAGCTACTTTTTTTATCTCATCTAAATTCAAATCTTCTTCTGAACGAGGCATATGTACTGCAACAACGTTTAGCTTATCTTTATATTCATCACGGAATTGATTGACCTGTGGCATCGCTTCTTTACATAAATGACAGCTAACAGACCAAAAGTGAATAAGCGTAGGCTTTTCGCCAGTTAATTGCTCTTTTGTTACTTCTCCATTTAACCATTCTGTCGCACCTGTTAATGCTGGCATTTGCTCACGTAATTTCATTCTATATTCCTCCTTAAGATTGCTCTTTTATTAAAATACCCACATAAGTAGTTAGTTTATGACATGGTTGTTATGTATATTTCTTATCATGATTAGAAAAAAGGTCTAACAATCGTGTTAGACCTTTTTCTCACGTACAAAATTAGCTTAATGTAGCTTGTCCTGGCTTCCAGTTAGCTGGGCAAAGACCACCTGTTTGTAACGCTTGAAGAACACGTAATGTTTCATCTACGTCACGACCAATGTTGTTATGGTTTACAACAGAGTACATTAATTCGCCTTCTGGGCTGATGATGAATAGACCGCGTAATGCGATTCCTTCTTCTTCAATTAATACTCCGTATTCACGAGATACAACATGGTTTGTATCAGCAGCTAATGGATATTTAAGATCTCCTAGACCATTGTCTTTACGATCTGTTTTAATCCAAGCTAAGTGAGTGTGGATAGTATCAGTAGATACACCAATTACTTCTGCATCTAAATCTTCAAACTCATCATAACGATCTGATAGAGCTGTAATTTCTGTTGGACATACAAATGTGAAGTCCATTGGATAGAAGAATAGCACCGTCCATTTGTCGTTTTTCATGTTTTCTTCTAAGCTTACTTTACCGAATTCTTTGTTTGCTAACACCGCGTCCATTTCAAAACGAGGAGCTTGTTTACCTACCATACGTTCTGGCATTCATAATCCCTCCAATTCAAAGTTAAATGAGAATAATCCTGTTGGATTCTCACTTATGTAACCTTTTAACGGTTATCATTATAATAGATATTACTTTTTAGTCAATGTTAAATAACAATTAATGTAAAGAAAGAATTCTTGACAAGATGCTATGTTTCATGTAACATTGCCACTTTATTATGACATGTCTATTCTTTACATACACACAAATGTTATGCCCGATTTTAAAAACATTTAAACGAACGCACATAACTTTCATTTTGAATTGAGCAAACTAGTTGTGAAACCTTTTTATTTAAGTTTAGCATGTCTAGTAGAGGGAATAAACAAAAGTGCTTAAGGTAAAATCAGAAAGGATGATTGGATGTTTAATTTTGAAAAAGTTAATTGGGAAGGGTTATTAACAAGTGCAAGTATTCTCATTTTAAAACTTGCAGCAATTATTATCGCCTTTCTTATTGTAAAAGCTATTGGTAACAAAATTATTGAACGTTCGTTTCAACGCTTAATGGAGCGAGATAATGTGACACGCGGTCGTGCTTTAACATTAAAAAGCTTATCTATTAATTTGTTTTCATACGTACTTATCTTTATCTTTGTTGTTATGCTATTTGAAACGGTCGGAGTTAAAGCAACCGCTTTACTAGCAGGTGCTGGAGTAATTGGACTAGCAGTTGGTTTTGGCGCTCAAGGACTTGTGAGTGATGTTGTAACAGGTTTCTTCTTATTACTTGAAAAGCAAATTGACGTTGATGATTATGTCACAACTGGGAGCTTTTCAGGGATCGTAGAAGCCGTTGGACTTCGCACAACACATATTCGTGGATTTGATGGAACTTTACACTACGTTCCAAACCGAGAAATTACAAGTTTAAGTAACCATTCTCGAGGAAATATGCGAGCACTTGTGGATATTGGAATTTCATACGATGATGATATTGATAAAGCGATTACCGTTTTACAAGATGTATGTAGCCGTATCGCTCAAGAGGAAGAAGCAGTCGTAGATGGACCAAACGTCATTGGTGTTCAAAGTTTAGGTGCATCTGATGTTGTACTTCGAGTGGTTGGTAAAACACAAAATGGAGAGCAATGGGCTATTGAGCGTAAACTCCGAAAAGCGATTAAAGAAGCATTTGACACAAACGGCATTGAAATTCCATTCCCTCATCAAGTATATGTAGAAAAAAAGCAATCAAGCGAAGGCAATGGTCAACCTCAACTAGGTTCATAACAAAAAAGCTGAAGGATTTGAATCCTTCAGCTTTTTTGTTATTGAAATCGACTTTGTACTTGTTGACACACGTCATCTGCTGATAAACCACTCGCTTTAATCACAGATCCTTGTGTCACACTGTTTGAAATACCCATTACATTTGAATCTTGACCCGTTACAACACAGCAATCGCACCCTTGTGCATCGCTTTCTTGACGAAGTTGTACGACTTCATGCCCCATTTGTTGAAGCGCTTCTTGTACATCTGTTAGTCCGTACTCAACACCGATTTTTGCCATTGTTCATCCACCTCCTCATATAAGTACTTTCTCCATGAGAGAGATGGATTATTCGATTTAGTCGTTACCTTTCATCGTAAAATATTGAGTCATTAAAGAGATGGCTACATCAATCGCTTGTTCGTTTGGCATTAGTTTTGAATGATGCAAACCATAAGAAGAACCGACTCCAAGCCAGAACATAAATCCTGGAATCTCTTTTAACATATAGCCAAAGTCTTCACCTGTCATCGCTTTCTTACATTGAATAACATTTACATCTGTTGTCTCTTGAACAAAGGTCATAAACTCTTCTGTTAGTGTTTTTTCGTTGTATACTTGATGATACATACATCCATAATCGATGGTCGTTTCACATTGATACCCGACTTCAACACCTTTTACAATGGCTTCGATTCGCTCTTTTACACGCATCATTGATTCGGGAGACAGTGTACGTATCGTCCCTTCTATTCTCGCATGCTCTGCAATAATATTTTGGACAGTCCCCCCTGTAATCTTTCCTATAGTAATAACTGCACTATCTAGTGGATCCACATTTCTTGCCACAATCGTTTGAAGTTGCGAAACAAGTGAACAAGCAGCAACGACCATATCATTGGTCATATGAGGATAAGCTGCATGCCCTCCTTTTCCCTTTAAATCAATGTATAACTCGGACGTATTCGCAAACAATAACCCTTCTTTCGTTGCGATTGTACCGACAGGATATTCAGGTGCAATATGTAAAGCAAAAACGGCGTCTGGCTTCCATTCTTTCATAATGTCACTTTCAAGCATGGGTTTTGCCCCACCAGGACCTTCTTCTGCTGGTTGAAAAATAAATAATAAATCGTCTTGAATAGGGTGATCAACAAAATGAGTTAATACGCCAAGCGCAATACTCATATGAACATCATGACCACAAGCATGCATCAATCCATCATGCTCTGATTTAAATTCATAGTCTGTTTCTTCTGTGATCGGTAAGCCATCAATGTCCGTGCGATAGCCAAGCAGTTTAGTTGGGGCAGTTCCTTTTACTTTTACAAAAATACCCGTTTTCCACGTTTTGAAGTCAAATCGATTTGCTGGAAGCGTCGATAAATAATTTAACAAAAATTGCTGTGTTTTAAATTCTCGGAATCCTAACTCTGGAATTTTGTGAAGTTCGCGCCTAAGGGCAACAAACGGACTGACACTCATCTAAAACCCTCCTCATACATAAGAAAGCGTGGAATCCCACGCTTTCTCTCATTGTTTCATATTATAGTTGACGTAACTCTTGTTTAATTTCTGTTTTTGACTTTGTTTTTTCGTCAATCTCTTTAATAACTTTTGCCGGTGTACCTGCAACTACTGTGTATGGAGGTACATCTTCTACAACGATTGCGCCAGCCGCTACAACTGCACCTTTCCCTACTGTTACACCTTCTAATACAACAGCGTTTGCTCCAACCACTACATCATCTTCAATGACAACAGGCTTTGCTGAAGGTGGCTCAATTACACCTGCTAATACAGCACCAGCACCGATGTGACAGTTCTTCCCTACTGTTGCACGTCCACCCATTACAACATTCATATCAATCATTGTGCCTTCTCCAATAACTGAACCAATGTTAATAGATGCACCCATCATAATAACCGCGTTATCACCAATTTCAACTTGGTCACGAATGATTGCGCCTGGTTCAATACGCGCTTTAATATTTTTCATATCTAATAATGGAATTGCAGAGTTGCGACGGTCATTTTCAATCACATAATCTTCAATTTTACCTTCGTTTGCTTCAATCGCTTCTTTAATTTCGGCCCATTCACCGAAAACAACTCCGCTGTTTCCAGTTACGAATGTTTTAGAAGATGAACCAAAATCGATTCCCTCTAATTCACCTTTTACGTATACCTTTACAGGTGTTGATTTTGTACTGTTTTGAATAAACGAAATAATTTCGTTAGCATCCATCATTTTCATTATGTATTCCTCCTAAATGTATAACTACTTTCTATTACTTTAATGTATCAAACTGTTTGTACGATGACAAGTTCGATGCATGAAAACTATTATTTTCCTCTTCTTGCACATAATCACGTACAACTTGTAAAAATGCTTTCACTTGCTTTAATCGAAAAGAAGATTCATACCCAATGAGCCATGTATCGCGCGAAATTGGTTCACCATTGCTTTCTAGAAGTGGAATGCGATGAAATGCGTCATCACGTTCCGTCAGTGCAATTGATGGTAAAATAGCAAAACCCAAACCGTTTAAAGCCATTTGCTTACACGTTTCAATTTGATCAACAACAATTGTTCGCTTTGGACTTGTATGGAATTGACGATGCCACCAATCTAAAATTTCTTGATAATACGTAGAATCACTTTTAAATTGAATAAATGGACGATCTGTATGAAAAACGTCTTCAATCTTTTGAATTTCTGTGTCAACTAAGTACAGTTGATCTGTTAAAATATGTTCCTTGACTCCTTTCCAATCTGGATTACCCCGAATAATTCCTATATGTACTTCATCCTCATAAATATAGTGAAGCATCTCACTACTCCACCCCGTCACTAAGGAAATTTTCGCATGAGGATATCGATCAATAAATCGCTTCAACACCACCGGAAGCCAGTGCTGACCAATAATTGATGCGACGGCAAGCTTTAATGTTCCATATACTTCAGTGTCTAATGAATGTAAATCTTCACGTACTTTTTCTTCTTTTTCTACCACTTCTTTCGAAAACTGAACAATCTTCTCACCTGCTGGAGTGAGTGATAACCCTTTTTGAGATCGAATAAAGATTTGAGTATCCCATGCTTTTTCAATCGTTTGTAACCGTTGTGACAACGCTGGTTGAGAGACAAATAAGCGCTCGGCAGCCTTTCGCATATTTAGCTCTTGCGCTAACACAACAAGCATTTTACATTCAACAAGTTGCATATTCATTACCTCATTGATAAGTTTTCCATCTAGTATACAAGAATTTTAATTAAATTTCATTACACTTCTCTCATGATACAACGAAAAAAAGCCACCAAACAAGCTGTTTAGCGACTCTCTTTTTTCGGTAACAATAGAATAAATAGAAAACTAATAACAGCAAATAGACCCACCACTAGGTACACTTGATGCAAGGCATTTGTTAAACCGTCTTGTAAGACTGTTCGCACCGATGCTGAGAGCGTTTCGCGCATTTTAGGGTTTAACAATACATTTGTTGTGTCTACATTTACGTTTTCAATACCTGACTGTTCGATGTAAGACTTCATTTGAATGTTAAGGATTCCACCTAAAAGTGCAGCACCAATCGTACTTCCTAAGTTTCGCATAAACATATTTGAAGCCGTCGCAATTCCGCGTTGCTTCCAGTCGACTGTACTCTGAATTAACACAATAAATGCAGTAGAAGACAAGCCCATCCCTACACCAATTAAAAAAGAGCCAAATGCTGCCCACAGTGGACCATCATTTGGTGTTAATGTAGCAAACACACCGCTTCCTAAAATAAGGGATACGCCTCCCATTACCGATGTCATTCTGAAGCCAATCGATAACATTAACTTACCAGCAATCGTCGCAGCAATTGGCCAACCAATCGACATCGTCGTTAACGTGAAGCCAGCAACAAGTGGAGATTCCCCCATAATTCCCTGTACGTATGTAGGTAAAAAAGTAGACAAGCCAATTAAAATGACTCCTGTTGTTAATGAAACAATGTTGGCAATTAAAATAGGGCGCTCTTTCCATATATTAAATGGCATAACTGGCTCTTTTGCTCGCTTTTCTTGCCAAATAAACAGAACAAACGTAAAAATGAAAACACTCAATAAACCAATGATTTGAGGTGATGTCCACGAAAAACGAACGCCCCCTTCTACTAACACGAGCATAAAACTTGTAACTGAAATAATTAAGAAAATAGCCCCTGCATAATCGATGGATCGCTTCGTTTTTTCAATGTCTTCATTTAAATAAAAAAAGAGGACAAGTAACGAAAGAATTCCTAACGGGATGTTAATCCAAAAAACCCATTTCCAACTCATATATGCAACAAAAAAGCCACCTAATGCAGGACCCAATATCGCGGAGATTCCCCATACACTTGATAAATAGCCCTGGATTTTCGCTCGCTCCTCTTTCGTATACAAGTCCCCCACAATTGTTGTAGCAATAGGCATAACGGCTCCAGCACCAAAGCCTTGAATAAAACGAAAGACAATTAACATGGTCATGGATTCAGCCATTCCACACAATAAAGATCCGATAAGAAACACAATAATTCCAAACATAATAACAGGCTTACGTCCAAACAAATCGGCAAGTTTTCCATAAATCAATACAGTTACAGCATTCATGAGTAAATAGCTTGAAAATACCCAGCTATATTGCGAAAATCCACCTAAACTTGATACAATGACCGGCATCGCTGTTGACACAATCGTCGCTTCAATTGCTGCCATAAACATAGCTAACATCACGGCCCCTAACACAAACGGCCGCTTCGTTTGCTTTGGGCTTTGTTCGACATATTGCTTCGCTAAAACATTGCTCACACTACCTCTCCTTTCTATGTTACTTATTTTACCTTATGAGTAAACAAGAGGACAAAGATTAAAACTGATGAATAGTTGAAAATAAAACACTCTTGCCACTATGCCCTTTCATGTTACGGACAATCATCACAAGAGTGCTGTTGAAAGCCATCGATCATAAAACCAACACGATTTACGATGAGCTTCTTTCATTTTTTAGTTGATTGCTTACGTAAAAGATCTTTTTGTACATGTTGCAATATCGAGCGGCGAGTTAAAATACCTTCAAACACACCATGTTCATTTTCAACACATACAAACGGATGATTAATCATTAAATGAAGTGCTTGATTCATATGTTCTCCTACTTTCATGCGAGGTACATCTTTCTTCATCACACTTTCTACTTTTCTTTCTTCTAAGCGTTCAAATTCAATTCGCTCAAGACCTAAAATGGAGTCTAAAATAAGAGTGGTACTCACAAGCCCTTGCAATTTATAAGATGGATTTAGTACAGGAACAGCTGTATAACCTGTTTTCGTTAACACTAATAAAGCGTGCTCTAAATTATTCCCAACCTGAACATGCGCAACTTTATCTGCTCTGACTAATAAATCTTCGATAGATACACAATCAAATAGTTCGTAGGGTGTATTTATATTCACTTTGTTACTCCTCCTTTCATCTTCTCACTCACGATGAAAACGCTACCATTTTATTATATGAAGAAACACCTCAAAATTAACCGCCTAATCTTTTAGCTCACCTAATAAAAAAACTGACGATATAAATTCGTCAGCTTTTTCTATGTATATCGTTCTTACATTTCCTGCAAGCGATGATAAAGAGAGGAAATCTTCTTGTACTCTTCTTCTCCTACGCTCACTAATCCATTTTCAATGTCCGATATGTGGCTACTCACTACTTCAACGGCGTAATGTTGTTTGAATAACAAATCTAACAGAAGCCGAGCTTCTTCGCTGGATAATAAGACCGTACTATTTGAACTCATAGGATTGTCCTCCGCTTCCACATAAACTTTCAGAATTGTTTATGTCTTATAATTTCAGTCTAGATTTTTTCACTATGAGTGTCAATATAAGTTCCTAAAGATTGATGGAGTTTTCATTGAGTTATTTTTACAAAATTCGACTTTTTCATTAATGAACAAAGTTGTCTTTGTAAATATTGTCGGATAAGAAGCGGTGAGACAGAGTTGGTTTACAGAATGAATGAGAAACCACCTTTTCGAAAAGAGCCTACAAAAGAACCATATAAAAAGATCTTGTCCTTAAGTAAATCACTTAGGAACAAGATCCTTTAGAAAGATAACAAAGAAAGCACGCTTTTTTGTTATTTTCTTCATTCATTAATGAATCAATTCAAAAATTTCAATCGCAATCATATCAACGTTATCAAATTGATACACGTTTGGTTTTTCACCGTCTTGGTAAACTTCAAGCTCAAATGTTTCAGTTTTCGCGTGATATTTCACACTGCAAATACGTTTCCCATCTACTTCAAAGAAGCGTTGAGGAGCTTCACTGCCTCCTGCTTGTTCACGGAGATTCACAAGACGAGTTAAAATGCCTTGTAATTGTGACATATTACCTCTCCTTTCAACCATTCCATTGTATTGATCCTTCTAATAGGTTTCACTACAATTACGTTTCTATCCATAATCTCATCTAAAATGAGGGATTAAAGACACCATTTCACTATATTCTACATATGCCAAAAACACAAGCATTTTAACTAAATTTTATAAAGAAAATGCTTCATCGTAGCCAATTACTCGTATGTATCTTATAATAGATGTCGTAAATCTTATAAAATGTAAGGATGTATGTATCGTGAAAACCGTTGAAGTGTATACACAACCATCATGTCCTCCATGTCAAGTTGTTAAACAATTTTTAAACCATTACAAGATACAATTTGTCGAGTTCGATGTTTCGAAAGACCAAACTGCTCGAGACCGTATGATAAACGAATTCCAATCTTACTCTACACCTACAGTACGTGTAGATAATGAATTAGTAAAGGGATTTGATTTAAAACAACTCGAAGCTTTATTAGAACTTTAAGCTATCGCAAAAGGTTGCCATTTATCACTCTTGAGAAATGGCAACCTTTTTATTTTCGTTATTTCGTTATCTCTTTTGGCAATGTCTCGTTATATGAATAATCACTTACTTTCCAAACACCTTGCTCCTGCTTTAAAACGATACATTCGTAATGCTCTCCATACGATACTGGCCCATCTTCTATAGCTGGAAAGTGTTCATATACATACACGATATTTTTCTGTTGATTATACTTCATCTTTGTGTTTTCATCATACGAAAAATAAGGAATATAATACAGCGCAAAATCCGTACCATACGTGATATACCCTTGAGCTTCTTGCGTAATGTTTTCATCTAAAAACTTCGTGATATACGGCTGTTGAAAGTGAGGTTGTAATAGTTTTTCTGCTTCTTCTTTTGTACGATGATCATTACCTAGTTGAAGTTGAGCTTGAAATGCTTGATGAAGCGTAGTAAAGACTTCATTACGAGATGGTTGCTTTACAGTCGTTTCAGCTGTGACTGTTTGAATACCTATTACACTGATGAATAATAAAACAGATAAAGCTGTCATACCTATTTGCTTAAACAATGCCATCATCCACCTTTCTTGTTTACTTGTTTTATTTCTTCCCCCTTACAATTTACGTAAACCGTACTTTAACAAAAGCTTACTTTTATAAACAGAATGAGCAATTAACAAGACTCGGTTCTCCTACTAGAGTTACCTTCCTCTACCTTTCATACAAAGCTTAACCGTTACTCTTCAAAAATCAGTCCGAAAATAACAACTGGTTAAATGCGAGCTCAATAATAAATAACGGCCATGTATGCAATCAAAGCTAAACAAACCGCAATCCCAACGAGGCACGCAATAAAGATTGGATTTCTTATATAAGGATGAGCTTGTACTTTTTCATCTAATTGTGTGTCAAATTCACCTTGCAACTTCTTCTGATCTCTCGCGATAACCCACGTATAAAAAAGTGAAATTAAGGCGATTACACCCACAATGATACCTAGCACCCCCATTAACCCCATCTTTTTCACCTTCCTTTTTTTCTTTATGTTTCCGATTCATGAAAAAGATATACGCATTTTACAACTAGAAAAGGTTGCTAGGAATTCTCCTGCAACCTTTTCTATCGCTTAACATAAACTTATAGTGCATCCTTCTCATATAAAAATGCATAGGATAAATCAATAAACACATACCGTTGATCATCTAATGGATATGAAAAGGTGCGGATACTCTCACCGGTTTCAATATCACTGTAGAGATCTGACAAAATACCTTTTTTGTCATAGTTCATCTTCATAATATTCGCGAGAAAGTATGGACGCCAGCTCCAGTTTTTATCCATATACTTGGATTCAAGAAGCCACATTTCTTCTTTTTTAATAATATTAGATGATTGCTGGAAGCCATTTTCATCACAAATATAAACACGGAAACAACTTTTAGATAGCTCGTTTGCAATCAGTTCGATCATCTCATCATAAGAATGTAATTTCCGACACTTTGGCATAAGCGATTGTATTTTCGTTTCAAATGCTTGGGTTAAATGATGAATTGCTAATAACTTCTTTTTCTCATGCGAAATAAATGTTTTGAATTGCTCTTTTAACTTTTCCTTTAGCATATTTGGATCAACAAGAGTCGGTGATGGTTTATGGAGATAAAACCCTTGAAAATAGCGTCCTCCGTTTCTCCAAGCGTATTGTAGCTGATAGGATGCCTCTATGTCTTCATACAGCAACGTTGCTCCAATTTTTCTCGCAAGTAGTGATAATGAGTATAAAACATCTTGATACGATTGAGACATTGCTGTGGTACGAAGAATATGTAAATCCACTTTTAAGATGTCTGGGGATAATAAACCGATACGCTCAAGATTACTACTTTCTTTCCCGATATTATCAACAGCTATTTTAATTCCATAAGTACGGTAATACATTAACAAATGATGCAGTTGATCAATATCTCCTTTAAAATCATGCTCAGTAATTTCTAAGACAATTCTTTTTAGAGATAGCCCACGTTCTTCATAAGATTTTAAAAGCAAAAGAAGCGACTCTCCATGGTCATTCATCAACAGGTTTGCATTTTGATTAATAAATATTTGATATTGTTCATCATGCTGTAATGCATTTTCCAACGCCTTCGTTAAAACCGCTCGGTCAATTTCCATGCGATACTCATCCGGAATCCCTTCATCATGAAACAAAGGTCCAAGACTTTCGATACAGTCTTCTATTTGAAACCTTCCTAACACTTCATAACCAATAATTTTATGTTCATCTGCACTAAAAATTGCTTGGTAATACGGAAGAGTTTGCTCTAAGTTCGTTAACACATCTAAAGGATCCACTCCACTCTCCCCCTCTTTCACGCTAGTATACAAAATTTTCTATTAAAAGAAAAGCGAAAGGCGCTTGGTTAGCGGTGTACAAACTGGACGGCTCCGTATGAGATAAAGAAAACACGGCGAACATAGTGAGCCGATGTTGCCTTATCGTAAGGAGGAGCAGGAAGTTTGCTAGCCGCTAGCGCCTGTAGCTAGACAAATCAGAAAAGCGAAAGGCGCTTGGTTAGCGGTGTACAAACTGGACGGCTCCGTAATAGGTAATTGAATGCCTTTAAACTCTGCCTCAAAAGTTTTATCTATAGCAAATGACGCCATCCCTGTAAGGATGCGTCATTTACTTAGATTAATAGATTAAAAAGGAAACTGATTTAACCACTGTCCTCCATCCATTGTCACACACTCACCGTTAATATAAGATGCTTCTTGTGAGAATAAGAACGCAGCTAGTGCTGCAATTTCTTCTGGTGTACCCGTTCGTTGTAGCGGAACTGATTTAATTGTGCGCTCTTTTGCTTTTTCAGATTGAAAGAGCTTTTCTGCTCCTCCTGTACGCTCGATTGGACCTGGAGCAATAGCATTTACGCGAATCCCATATTTACGTCCCCACTCTACAGCTAGCGTGCGTGTCATCGTAAGGACCCCTGATTTTGCACAAGCAGAATGGATGACACCAGCTCCTGCATTCCATGCATATGTTGCGACAATATTTGTAATCGCACCTTTTATGTTACGCTCAATCCAATACTTACCTACTTCTTGACTACAATAAAATGTACCGTTTAACACGATATCAATCACACTATTCCAGCCATTAATGGATAAGTCTTCGGCTGGGCAAATAAAGTTACCTGCTGCGTTGTTTACAAGAAAATCGATGCGATGAAAAGCCTCATCTGTTTCTTTCACCATTCTTGCAACATCTTCGGGGTTACGTACATCCATTTTGACAGTCAGTACTTGTCCCTCAAACGTTTCAAGTTCTGCCTTTGTCTCTAGTAATCTCTCTTCATTTCTGCCTGTGATGACGACATATGCTCCATCATCAGCAAAACGCTTTGCCATATGTTTCCCCATTCCACTTGAACCGCCTGTTACAATGACTACTTTTTCTTTCATTCTCCCATACCCCTTTGCCATTTTTTAGACTATTGCAACTATTATTTTACCTCTTTTTCTTTCATCTTCAAATTGTTATCAGCAAAAAAACAATGATATAATAAAAAAAGATAACTAAAATAACTAATAGGTTGGTTTTTATGATGGAAAAGACGTACACAAGACGCTCTTTTTTGAAGCGTTTTTTATCATTGTCTTTTGGTAGTATGATAGCAGCAAGCGGTGGTTATGTTTATGCCAAATATATTGAGCCAAATCGACTAGATATTGTTCGACAAACAATTCACGCTTCGAATCTTCCTGCAAGCTTTGATGGTATGAAAATTGTACAGTTTAGCGATATACACCTCGGTTTGTCTTATCACTTACCTCATTTAGAAAAGCTAATTGACACCATGAATGCACTACACCCTGACATCGTTTTATTCACAGGTGATTTAATTGATATTCCAAATGAATATCAACACGCAAACGAAGTAGCCCCAATCTTAAAACGAATTCAAGCACCTCTTGGTAAATATTCAATCTATGGAAATCATGATCATGGTGGATATGGAACTGAATTATATAGAAATATTATGCAACAAGCTGACTTTAAACTGCTTATGAATGACGTTCAGAAAATCCAATTAGTTGACCAAACGTATATTCATATTTGTGGACTAGATGACGTGATGCTTGGTAAACCTGAATACTCTAAAACACTTAATCAATTACAACGTAATGTATTTTCAATTGCGATGGTCCATGAACCTGATGTAGCTGTTAAAGTTGCAAACTATGAAGTTGATTTACAACTTTCCGGACATAGTCATGGGGGACAGATTCAAATACCTTTTTACGGTCCATTGATTACACCGCCATTTGGAACCGTTTATTCAGAAGGTTTCTATGAAGTAGGTGAATCAAACATGCAGCTATATGTGAATCGTGGTCTCGGTACTACGCGCTTACCATTTCGTTTTTTAGCTACCCCTGAAGTGACGGTTTTCACATTAAGAAAAAAGGAGAAATAGCGTAGCCCTTCCCGTTCAATCCTTATATCGAATAAAGAGGACGGGAGGGCTTCTTTTTATATATCAATAAATAATTTCTCCACTTCGCTTGATGGAAGAGGGCGACTAAAATAATACCCTTGGGCTTTTTCACAATGAATTTCTTTTAAAAACTGTGCTTGTTCTTTTTCTTCTACTCCTTCAGCAATGACAGTCAAACTAAGCTTTTGAGCAAGGTGAATAATTGTCGTTGTAATGGCTTCATCTTTTGGATCCGTTAACAAATCACGAATAAAAGACTGATCAATTTTTAAACAATCAATAGGAAAACGCTTTAAATAACTAAGTGATGAATAACCTGTACCAAAGTCATCTACAGAGATTTGAACACCAATTTCTTTTAACTGTTTTAATACTTTAATTGTTTCTCTGGCATCTTTTAACGCACCTTCTGTAATTTCAATTTCTAAACATGAAGGGGGTATGTTAAATCGTTTGACGGCCTCTTGAATAGACTGAACTAATGTTGCTTGTTGAAACTGCTTCGTTGATAAATTAACGGCGACTGTTTTATAACCGTAACCTTTTTCATACCATTCTTTAATTTGACGACATACTTCTTCAAGAACCCAAGTACCTATTGGCAAGATAAGACCTGTATCTTCAGCAAGTGGAATAAAATCATTTGGTGAGATAAATCCAAGGGTTGGACTATTCCAGCGAATTAGCGCTTCAAAACTACTAATATCACCACTTTGCAAGTCTACTTGCGGCTGGTAAAAGACTAAAAACTCCTGTTGGTTAATCGCTTTTCTTAAACCCGTTTCAATTAACATCATGTAAGGCGTTGATTGAAGCATACTGTGATGGTAAAACTGATAATGTGCTTTTCCTTGCTCCTTCACACGATAAAGCGCAATGTCAGCACACTTGATTAGCATTCCTCTTTCTCTACCATCATTAGGAAACATACTAATACCTAGACTAGGAGTTACGTAATACTCTTGATTCTCATGAAGTAAATAAGGCAGAGAAAATAACGAAATAATTTGTTTTGCAAATTGTTCTACTTGCTCTACTGTTGTCTTTTCAAGCAATAGCACAAATTCGTCTCCACCTTGACGACAAACAGAAACATATTTACTCGATAATGAATCAAGTCGTTTCGCTACATTTTTTAATAATTGATCTCCTGCATCATGACCAAGTGTATCGTTTAAAATTTTAAATCGATCTAAATCCATGTAGATTAAAGCCAATTGTTCATTTTGTTTGGAAGCCTGAAGAATGGCTTCTGTCAATTTTTCATTTAACCAATTTCGATTAGGCAACTTTGTTAAATAATCATAAAAAGCCATTTGTTTCATTAACTTCTCATTTTCTAGCTGCTCTGTAATGTCTCGAACAATGAGGTAAACGCCTATAATATGATGATGAACGACAATGGGAACAGTCTTCACTTGCGTCCAGATGACATACCCTTTTTTATGTACAATTTTACATGTGATCGTTTTTCGTTCACTGCCTTCAATTGTTTTGTTTAAAATATCTTGAAAATAAGAAACATCCTCCTCTTGCAACAGAGATAAGATGGATCGGCCTACTAACTCTTTTTCTTTATAACCAAACGATTCAAACGCAGCTGGATTGGCATGCAGCAAACTCCCTTTTAAATCTAATACAAATACGGTATCGAGGTTATGGTCTACAAGTGACTTATATTTTTGCTCACTCTCAATTAATCTATTTTTTTCCATTATCACAGTTGTTACATCTCTTGTGATACTAACGATGTAACAACAAGCTCCACTTTCATCCATAATAGGAGTTAAAACCGACTCTCCATTTATCATTTGACCATCTTCTAACATCACTTCATCTTGAAACACAACTTTCCTTTTTCTACGTTGTGCTAGCGCATAATATGACTGTAAGTGAGTAGCAACAGACGAAGGTAAAACTTCTTGCAATGTCTTACCTTTATAGTCCCCAGCTAAATTTGCATGCGTTTTACCTGCTTCGTTTACAAAAAAATAACGAAAAACCCCTTCTTCATCCGCAGACATGATATAAACAAAATCGTGCGTATGTTTTAAAATAATTTCTACAATTAACTCTTCAAGCTTATTTGTACCATTTAATATACGATTTGTTACGTTGTACATAGTTCCCAACCTACTGTTATTTTTATTTTTCTTAATAGTAGCACATTTAAAAAGCGCCAGGTAGAGAAAATACCCATTTCTAAAAAGCCAGGCTCACAAGAGTGAAAACTTCCATACACTATCTAGACAAAGTGTTAGGAGGTTAAATAAACGATGTATTATCATCCTTATCAAGCATATCGAAATGTTCCTTACGGTGATCAGCGATTTTTTGGATTTCCTTTTATAGCAGGATTAGCTGGTGGCCTTTTAGGAGGACTGGCGGTTGGTGGTTTTGGTGGTGGATTCGGTCGACCAGGTTGCTGTCCTCCATTCCCAACTCCGTACCCAGCTCCTTATCCACTTCCAACTCCTTATCCATATCCTTATCCGTTACCTACACCAATTGGAGGTGGTGGATACCCAGGAGGATTCGGTGCACAAGCACCAACTGCTGGATACAACCCATATCAAACTTATACGCCACGATAAAAAAGCAGCCGGTATTCCTCCGGCTGCTTCTTTATTCTTCATCCTCCATAATGTCATAAGCCATCTCATACAGCAGTCTTTGACTATCAATGACTGGATCGTTTTCGCTTTTCGTTACATAATGATAACTTCCATCAGGTTGTTGTTTCCGCGCCTTGACATTATCATCCAACATAATAGATAGCCATTTTTGAATACGCTTTTTTAAGCGACCATCAAAAATAGGAAACAGAATTTCAACTCGTTTAATCATATTTCGTGTCATCATATCAGCCGATGAAAAGAAAATCTTCTCTTCCCCATTATGATGAAAATAATAGATCCGACTATGTTCTAGAAACCTTCCAACGATACTAATAACGTTAATGTTTTCACTAATTCCTTTTATTCCAGGGCGCAAGCAACAAATACCTCGCACAATTAAATCAATTTTGACACCTGCGTTTGACGCTTCATATAACTTCATAATAATCGGTTTATCTGTTAGTGAGTTCATCTTTGCAATAATTCGCCCGTTCCCATACTTTTTATGAAATTCAATTTCTTGATCGATCAGACGAATATAATTTGTTCGAATATCAAACGGTGCAACAGATAAATGATGATAATGAGGCTTTTCCGTGTATCCACTTAAATAATTAAAGAAGTTTGTGGCATCAATTCCAATTTTTCGATTTGCAGTGATTAAACCTGTATCCGTATACAGTTTTGCAGTGGCATCATTATAGTTTCCTGTTCCTAAGTGAACAAATCGCTCAACTCTCCCATTTTTCCGACGAACAACAAGTGTGATTTTGCTATGAGTTTTTAGGTAGTTCATCCCGTAGATAACATGACACCCTGCTTTTTCAAGCTCTTTTGCCCATTGAACATTGTTTTCTTCATCAAAGCGTGCTTTTAATTCAACAAGCACGGTTACTTGTTTTCCGTTTTCAGCGGCACGTTGTAATGCCTTAATGACAGGTGAGTCACCGCTTACACGATAAAGTGTTTGCTTAATGGCTAATACATCAGGATCATCTGCAGCATCAGACACAAAATCAATCACTGGCTCAAAAGATTCATATGGATGATGAAGTAAAATATCTTGCTCGAGTACTTTTTCGAAAATATCTTCATCTGAAGCAATGTCTTTAGGAGGTTGCGGAATGAATGCTTCCTCCATTAAATGTTCATGTGTGGCTTTTACTTCTTTATAAAAAGAAAATAAGAACGTAAAATCTAGTGGACCTTCTACCATGTATACATCTTTATCATGAATTTCTAACTCTTCCTTTAAATAAGCTAGCACGTTTTGGTCACAATGTTTACCTCTTACTTCTAAACGTACAGCCGCTCCCCATTTTCGCTTTTTTAGTTCTTTCTCAATTTCTCTCAATAAATCTCTTGCGCCTTCTTCATGAATAGTCATATCTGCATTTCTTGTAATACGAAATTGTGTAACAGACTTTACAACATAACCTGTAAAAATTTTTCGGATAAAGTGTGCAATGACATCTTCTAATAACACAAATTTCCTTTGATGTCCTTGATGGGGTAATTCAATGAAACGTTCTAACACAGCAGGCACTTGAACAAGAGCTAATTTGCCGTTTAGTTGGGTAATGCTACCTTCTTGCTCTGTTTTCTCCTCTAAGATGACAGCTAAATTTAAACTTTTATTTAAAAGCATCGGAAACGGTCGATATGCATCCACAGCCATTGGAGTTAAGACAGGAAAGATTTGATCTTCAAAATAAATTTCTAGAAATGATAGCTGTTCATGATCAATATCATGCATGGATACCATCTGAACGCCTTCATTCTCAATAGCGGGTATCAATTGTTCATTAAATAAAGCATATTGAGACTGCACTAATTGGTGATTCGTTTTTGAAATAGAGGAAAGTTGTTGTTTCGGAGTTAACCCCGCTTTATTTTCTGGTTTGTTAAAGTTTGCTTTCACTTGATCTTTTAGGCCAGCTACTCGCACCATAAAAAATTCATCGAGGTTCGAACTAAAGATAGCTAGAAACTTAAATCGTTCTAATAACGCATTTCGTTCATCAAAAGCTTCTTCTAGTACACGTTGATTAAAAGCTAACCAGCTTAATTCGCGATTATTATAATAAGACGGATCTGCAAATCTCGCCTTATTTGTTGGATTTCCGGTTGTATTTATCATCGTAAAAAGTCCCACCTTCAATATATATCTGTTTGAAGCTTTCCCTTTCCCAAAGTTACCACTATTGTATTAATCTTTTGTAAATTATAGGTTATATTTTAGTTAAAATAGGGATTTAGCACTTGTTTTTCAGTATAATAAAACATTTCAGATAATAGTATGTGTTTTGACCGAACGTTAAACGAGTATGTGAAAACAGACTTGTTTAAATGGATCAAAGAATCACTCCTATTTAACCAAGCCCGCTATATTCCTTGCTCAAAATAAACTGCCCTATTAGCCATACCTATCTTTAAAAAAGGGCCTTTATATAAGCGTAAAGCGAAGATGAACAGATAGTTTCAACACTTTTTCTAACTGCTTCTTTTGCTTTTCGGTTTGATACTCTTCTGCTCGATAATCTTCATGACACTGTGCCGTTAAAAATAATTGACCTTCTTGTATCTTAACCTCTAATTGGTTCACTACATTTCGTTTTGTTGCATTTAAGCTGTGAGTAAATTTTAAGATGGATCCAACAATTAATAATCGCTTGTATTCTTCTTTCGTAAACCACTCTTTAAATGGTGCTATATATTGTTTAAACGTAGATTTCCCTTTATAAGAAGCTACTAATGCTAACTTTAACCGTTCTTTATGATTCAATCCGTCAATTGTTCTATTAGCTAATAAATAAAAAGTATGTTGACTGCTTGATTCTGCATCAATGTATTCACCAAGATAAAACACTTGAGCTGCTCGTTTTAATAAGTTTAAATCTTCATCTTGCAAACAAGTAGAATGAGATGAACGTATATGTTGAAAGAGAATAGGGGATAACTCACTCATTTGTTTCACATGTTCTTCATCCATCTCATAGTCTTCCATCAATTCCCGCAAACTTTTCGCTAACACATCAGTCAATAGAACATCTTCATGCCGCTTAATAACCTCTCCAAAAAACACTCCTTCTCTTAATCCTTTTCGACTCAAAATAAAGGTTTTGGAATCCGTTACTTCACAAAGAGTATGAAATACTTGGATAGCTGGTACAATTGTATCTGCTCGATCTTTTGATAACCCATCTAGTTTTTGAATTTCTTGATAAGGTAATAAATCAAGATGTTCTTTCACCTGGCAAATATCATCATGTGACATTTCATATTGATGGACACCGGCTAGTGGATAGTCGATAAGATTTTGATGAAGTTGCACCATATTACGCGCACTTCCTCCAATGGCCACAATTGGAACATTAATATGTCTTAACCAAGGAAGAGAGTTGAATTGAGAAAGAATGTATGCCTCAATTTGTTCTCTTTCTTTAGGTGTAGGAATATGATTTTTAACAAATTGTAATTTCAAAGACAGTGCGCCAAATGGAAAGCTATGATATTCGACTAGCTCTCGATTTTGAAAATAGGTTACTTCTGTGCTTCCACCACCAATGTCGATTGTTACTCCTTCTGTAATCGACGTGGAATGAATAACCGCTAAAAAACCATAGTACGCTTCTTCGTACTCTGAGAACACAGTCATGGTAAAGTCTGTTTCTTTTTCAACAATCTCCATAATCGTTTGCTTATTTTTTGCTTGCCGAATTGTTGCCGTTGCAATGCAGTTTACTTTTTCTAGCGCATGGTGTTTTGTTAAAACTTGAAAGCTTTTTAATGTATCTAGTAATATTTCAATACCTTTTTTGGTTAAAATTTCATTTTTATCAAGATAATTTCGAAGTCTAGCTACTACTTTTACGTTTTCAATCTGACGAATGCTTTTTTCATTTTTCAGTTCGTAAATAACGAGCCTCATTGTATTTGATCCAATATCAATCATGCCGTATTTTTGTTTCAATGTCGTTCAAACATCCTTTTCATTTACAAGCTTTTTAACACTATTTTATACATTTTGATGTAAAACACAATATCATTATGTTTATTTCTAAACAGTTTTCCTAACCTGTGTTGCGCTATAATCAGGAGTGGCTTAGTGCTGTCTTCTATTCTAGCCAACCTCTATAAAGGCACGATTGTACAAAATCCATCTGAAAACAAGCATATCCAAACGAATTCTTCACAACGAAAGGAGAACAGTTATATGAATCACCTTGTGAAGCCAGGAGAAACTATTACTTCTATCGCTATTGACTACCGAATTTCTGTTACAGCACTTTTAGCAGCAAACCCTCTTGCAAATCCTAATATCATCTTGCCAGGCCAAACCATTATCATTCCAGGTCTTCCAGATAAAGAAACCATTCCGTATAGTATCCATGTTTTCTTAACAGAGCGGCAGCTAGAATTACGAAACAAAGGGGCCGTTATGAAAACGTACCCCATTGCTGTTGGTAAGATGCTAACCGAAACACCTATTGGTAACTTTGTCATCGTCAATCGTCAGCCAAATCCAGGTGGTCCATTCGGAACGATGTGGTTAAGCTTATCAAAGATTTCTTATGGTATTCATGGAACAAATAATCCAAGTTCAATTGGTCAAGCTGTTTCAAAAGGATGCATTCGTATGTATAACAAAGATGTAAACGAATTAGCGTCGATCGTGCCTAATGGAACAGGTGTATATATTCGACCTTCACGACTTGGCTCTTAGCCTCTTCCTGCTTGAAAACTCGGATAAAGAGTCATACCACCGTCCGCATAAAGTGTAATACCTGTTACATATTTTGATTCGTTCGATGCTAACCATGCTGCGACTGATGCAATCTCTTCAGCTTCAGCAACATAACCCATTGGAATTAATTTTTCAACGTCTGCTTTCACTCCTGGATCTGAAAATTTCTCTGCATTAATCGGTGTATTAATGGCACCAGGACCAATCGCATTTACTCGAATACCTTGAGGTGCATATTCTAAAGCTAACGTTTCCGTCATCATCTTAATGCCACCCTTACTTGAAGCATAATGGACAAAATGAGGCCAAGGAATGATATCGTGAACGCTTGACATATTAATAATCGAACCCTTTATTTCATGTTTGAGCATATAATCAATTGCTTCACGACAACATAGAAAAGTGCCAGATAAATTAACAGATATGACTTTATTCCATTCGTCCAATGACATCTTATGAGATGAAACTTCACTTTGAATTCCAGCATTGTTAACCATTACATCTAACGTTCCAAATGATGTATGAGCCGCCTCAATAAGACGCTTCACATTCTCTTCTTTTGAAATATCAGCTTGAATGGCGACAGCTTCTCCTCCATTCTCTTGGATCGTTTTCACAACTTTTAAGGCATTTTCTTGTTTTGAAAGATAATTGACAACAACTTTCATTTTTTCTTGCCCAAATCGAATCGCTATCGCTTCTCCAATGCCACTTGCAGAACCTGTTACAATGGCGACTTTTCCTTTTAATTGTTCATACATGTCATTCACTCCTTTATTTCTTTGTAAAGCCTAATAGTACTCCACCGGCAATGATCAATAGGCACCCAATAATGACGAATACAATTTGACGTTTGGATTTCTTTTCACCTAATAAAAAGATTCCGCCTAGCGTTGAAATAATAATACCCATTTGAGAAAAAGAAAAACTTGTAGCAACACCTACTCTAGGAACAGCCAATAACAATCCAATGTTTCCTGTTGCCCATATAAACCCCGTAATCGTGTTTCGAATTGCATATTTATCAAATGGTTTATGACGAATGGTCAAAATGACTGCTCCAACAATCATCCCGAAAGCTTGAGGTAAAATAGCCGTCCAACCGTCTATTTCAAACCAACGAATGATAACAACATACGCAACATAACCAACCGTTGAAACAAGTAACGTAACCATCCCTTTTGTAAAGCTCTTCTTACCCTCTTCATCTGTTTCACTTTTGTCTTTTAAAGATGTAAATACAACACCGACAATAATACAAATTAACGCTGCAATCCCAATCATCAACTGTGTTTTCGTTGACCATTCTCCAAACACCAGAACACCAAATAACGACGTTCCAAGCAATTGCATACCTGTAGAGATAGGTAGCGCTTTTGAAACACCTAGCTGATCAGCAGCTGAGAATTGATTTTTCTGTCCTAGCGTCCAAAAAATCCCCGATATAAAACTGACAACGACTGCTTTTGTTGATAATTCTGGCTGTACAATAAAGTACGCACCTATTGAAAAAAGTAATGCTCCAATTGTTAGTCCTAGTGTTTGGCTATAGGGCGAACCACCTAATTTGGCACTCACTAATAAAATACTTCCCCACATCACTGCGGGAATAAGAGCAATTAAAATATCTGTCATGTTTCTACACCACCTTACTCTTGACGTAACGTTTTATGTATTATTTGTATAACCTGTTATTCCTAAACAAAACCAACAAGAAAAGTGTTTAGTCATCATAAAAAGATGGGTAATAGACTGATAAAGCCACTTTCTATTTCATACTTATTTGCAATTTTAAAAAGACAAGCTATAATAAGGGCAATAGTCTTAATTTATATAGAAGGAGTGACATTATGTCTGACGTAAACGGTCACGAATCCATCGCACCGTCCTTGCAAGAGATTGCTCAAGCTATCTTCACTGTAAATCGACATGCTAAATCTGCTCCTGACCCTAAGCAATTGTATCAGCTAAAAAAAGTCGCACTAGAACAATTAATTTTAGAAGGAAAAGCAAACAAAGAAGGACTTCATTTTTCACCTAACCCTGGTAATAGTAGACAAAGATCTGATGTACTTGTGAAAGTTGACACCTACTATTTCCACATGCCACCAAAAAAGGAAGACTTCAAATTATTACCACACCTCGGACAGCTAAATCATTCTTATCGAAATCCCAAAACACACATGTCTTTGTCACAAGCAAAACGAGTACTAATGAAGTATGTGGGACATTTAATTACAGAAACACCACAACCAACTTCGTCTCAACCAAGGCAAAGAAAGACACCTGTATTCAAACCTCTTGGTAAAAGTTATTTCTAAATGATTATGTTCATTAGAACGATATAGAATGTAAAAAGGGTGTGAAAAGCTGAAGCTTTTCACACCCTTTTTTAACGACATACGTTACAAAACAAGCTTATCAATCAACTGAACAAGCTCAGTGATTTCTGGCTTGCTTACTTGTGCATTAGCACCAACCATTTTTCCTTTGTGACGCAAATCTTCGGTAATCAGTGATGAAAAAATCACAACAGGCAAGACCATTAAACGTGAGTCACCTTTAATTTTCTTTGTAAGGTGATGGCCATCCATTTGTGGCATTTCAATATCTGTAATAATCAATTGTACTTCATCTTCAATTGCCTTACCGGAATCTGCAATACTTTCTAAATAACTCCACGCTTCTTGCCCATTTTCAAAAAACTCCGTAAACACGTAACCTGCTTGTTCAAGTGTGTCGCTAATCATGTGACGAAGTAACGGTGAGTCTTCCGCTATAACAAGTCGTTTATTTGAACGTTCACGTGGACCTAACTTCTTAATTTTACTTACATCAATACCCGAATCAGGATTTACATCTGTGAGTAATTTTTCAAAGTCTAACAGAAGTAACATCTCTCCACTCATCTTAATGACTCCCGTAATTTGTGTTTCGAATCCTTGATAAATCTGAGCAGGTTTTTCAATATCCTTCCATGAAAAACGATGAATTTGTGTAACGGTATGAACATGAAACACAATCTTTTGCTTATTGAACTCTGTGACAATAAATTTATCTTTTTCAGGATTATCTGAAGGTGATAGTTTTAACGCTTTTGCTACATCAACAATTGGTAAAACCTCTCCTCGAAGCTCGATAATTCCCTCTACGTAATGATGAGCATTTGGCACTGGCGTAATTGAAACAGGATTAATAATTTCACGCACTTTAATAACATTAATCCCAAAACGAATAGAACCAATGCCAAATTCTACAATTTCTAGTTCATTCGTACCACTCTCTAACAAAATACCTTTATCATTAAACATCCATTTTCGCCCTTCCATGTTAAAGTCTTCTAATCTAGTTCTATTATATAGCGCAAAAATTATTTGGCAAAGAGCAATTATGTACAATTCTAGATCTAAGATACCATTTTATCTTTTAAACATGATGTTCTTCCGACTTATACGTGGACTAAATATGAATGATTAACCCCATAACTTCAATTTAAAGTAAGAAGCCTAACGCCATTCGACTTGCTAGGCTACCCAAATCAGCAAAAAGCAACGTGAAAGACAGTTATTATTCCTTTCATTTTCTCGATAGTGATATAATGAGAACGGGATAAGAGTTATAAAAGTAGAGCTAAATGGAGTGGGGAAAATGAAGCGCACAATTCAAAAAGAGCAAACAAAACAAAAGCTTCAAAAGGTAGCAATTCGTCTTTTTCAGCAGCAAGGGTACCAAAAGACCACGGTTTCGCAAATTACAGAAGAGTCTGGGGTAGCAAAAGGAACTTTTTTTAATTACTTTAAATCGAAAGAAGAAGTATTGCATACATTAGGAGAAAAACAACTTGTACTTTTTGAACAACAAATGAAAGTGATTTTAAGTTCTGAGCAATCCATTTCATCTTCTATTCATGATATGTTTCAGTCATTAGTTAAAACGTATGAAGAAGCAAATACTCAACTTGTAAGGTCTCTTTTTCATATTTCCATCACAAATGAAACGTTTCAACGGTCTGAAATTCTTCAAATTGAACAAATCAAACATTATTTAATTTCATTAATTGAAGAAGGAAAAAAACGCGGTGAATTTAGGGGGGATATTTCTTCAGAAGAAGTAGGCTCATCTGCCATCTTACACTTTTTTGGTATCCTATTTTACTGGTGTACAACCTCTCAGCAATTCGACGTTTCGCTACAACAAAAAGTACATCATTCTGTTTCGCTTTTACTAAACGGAATTTGTTCGTAGTATATAAACGTTCTAAGATGTACACCTCATCACGTACTATTATGAATAGGTTACTCGTTTTTCATTAAAATTCTAACATTCTTTTTTAACACCTTGCGCTTAACTTACATATATATGGGTATATACCTAGTAAGTTGAAAACGTTCTACTTAGAAAACAGGGAGGTAGTAAAATGAATTATCATGGAAAACGAGCAAACGAGTTTTACAAAGAAAAGCAGTCTATTACAAGGCCGACACGTTTTGAAGAAGAAGCTGGCGCCCTTTTAAATCATGTTAGTGATGTTTTCAATAAAAAGCATTTACTATCTTTGATTGATCAGTCGTTGGACTTAAAAGATAAAGATACATTTCTTCAATTAACAAATGAATATAACAATCTAGTTCGTTTAGAACAAAAATAAAACGATGGGGCGTCTCCATCGTTTTATTTTTGTTCTATGATGTGATAAATACAAATGTGTTAAAATAGATGGTACAGTAAAGAAAGGATGAAAGAAATGGAACATCTCATTAATCATCGCGTTAAGGACATTCAAATTTCGGGTATCCGAACATTTTTTAATATGGTTTCACAGTATGAAGACGTCCTTTCATTAACCATTGGACAACCTGACTTTTTAACCCCAGAGTCTGTGAAAGAAGCTGCAAAACAAGCCATTGATGATAATCAAACATCATATACTCATAACGCAGGTATCTTGGAGTTAAGACAAGCTGCTTCTGAATTTGTGCGTACAAACTACGCTCAACACTATAACCCAGAAACAGAAGTCATTGTAACCATTGGTGCTAGTCAAGCCATTGATATTGCCATGCGCACCATCTTAACTGAAGGTTCTGAAGTTATTTTACCAGGCCCTGTTTACCCTGGCTATGAGCCACTTATTCGTTTAGCAGGCGCTGTACCTGTTCACGTTGATACAACGAACACAGGATTCCGCTTAACCGCTGAGTTAATTGCACAGCATATTACAGATCAAACAAGGTGCATTATTTTACCTTATCCTTCAAATCCAACAGGGGTTACATTAACAAAAGATGAGCTAGAAGACATCGCTACCCTTTTGGAAGAAAAAGATATTTTTGTATTATCTGATGAGATTTATAGTGAGCTTGTATTCGATGGAAAGCACGAATCCATTGCAACAATCCCTTCCATGCGTGAAAAAACGATTGTAGTAAATGGTGTATCGAAATCTCATTCGATGACCGGATGGCGCATCGGACTATTATTCGCTCCAGCGTACATAACCAAACATATGCTAAAAGTACATCAGTACAATGTGAGCTGCGCTTCTTCTATTTCACAAGCTGCTGCATTAGAAGCGTTAACAACAGCAAAAGACGAATCCATCGAAATGAAGAAAGAATACGAAAAAAGAAGAAATTATGTGTATGATCGATTAATTGAAATGGGACTTGAAGTGGAAAAGCCATCTGGTGCTTTTTATATGTTCCCTTCGATTAAAAAGTTTGAAGAAAATTCCTTTGACTTTGCGCTCAGCCTTGTAAAAGATGCCGGAGTCGCACTTGTTCCAGGAGATGCCTTCTCATCTTTAGGTGAAGGTTATGTGCGCCTTTCTTACGCATATTCTATGGAGACCTTAACAAAAGCATTAGATCGCCTAGAACAATATATCCGTACAAAATGAAAAGCTGTACGAGGAGGAGTGTAAAATCTCCATCTTCATACAGCTTTTTTGTTATAGTCCACCTTTATATTTTCCGTCATTCTTCGATGCTTTTTCTTGTTTCGCTTTTTCTTTATGGTTATGATTTGCTTGTGCACTTCCAAATTCGTGACTGAATTCAGCGTTTAATTTTGTTGCATCAAAGCCTTTTTTATTTTTTTGATCAGCATCATTCTTTTTTGTACGTTTCGCCATCTTTTAACACTCCTTTACTCTGTGAATACCGTTAGTGTAATCAGAATAGAAGAAGTTATAGCTGTTAGTACATACTACCTTACCCTTATTTATACAATTTATATAACGCTTGTGTGCCACTATTTTCTTCGCCTTGCTTAGCAAGCTGTTCATACAATTGTTTGGCAAGAGCTAAACCATGAGTTGGCATCTCCAACGCTTTTGCTTCTTTCAATGCAATATTCATGTCTTTAATGAAATGTTTAATATAAAAGCCAGGCTCAAAGTTTTGCGCAATCATACGCGGAGCTAGGTTATCTAACGACCAACTTCCTGCAGCGCCTGTTGCAATGGAAGAAAGTACTTTCTCAGGATCTAAGCCAGCTTTTTCAGCATACACCATCGCTTCACTGACTCCCATCATCGTAGAAGCAATTGTAATTTGGTTACACATCTTTGTATGCTGTCCTGCACCTGCTTTTCCTTGAAGAATGATGTTTGTTCCCAAACGTTCTAAAACTGGCTTACACGCTTCAAATACGCCTTCTTCTCCTCCAACCATAATAGTCAACCTTGCATCTCTTGCTCCTACGTCTCCTCCTGAAACAGGAGCATCTAATACATGAATATTCTTCTTTTTCCCTTCTTCATAAATGCGAATCGCTAAAGATGGTTCAGACGTTGTCATATCAATTAAATACGCTCCTGGCTTAGCATGATATAATAGCCCTTCCGCTCCTAAATACGTTTCTTCCACATCTTTTGGGTAACCAACCATTGTTAAAATAACATCACATTCTTTTGCTATTTCTGCTACACTTTCTTTCCAAACTGCTCCATTATCTAACAAAGCTTTTGCTTTTTCTTTTGTTCTTGTATAAACGTACAGTGAGAAACCTGCTTTTAAAAGATGTGATGCCATACTTTTCCCCATTACACCAATTCCAATGAAACCAACCTTTACATGTTTGTCCAATTCCTACATCCCCTTTATATGTACATATATAACCATCTTACACAATAACAACCACCGAAAAAAGAGGAAACGTTACTTCCTGTCTATTACATTCAATTACATGGATAGATAAACAAGAAATGATGTTTCAGGATGACTACAGATGGGGAGTGTAAAGACAAGAGGATTTACAGAAGGTGTTGACTTTTTTCATATTCTTCAAACTGTTCATCCGTTTTGAGTAGATACGACAAGCCTTCAATTACACCAATTACTTGAGGAATTCCTGTCCAGCAAAAAAGTAAATAACACACACCTTGAAAGGTTCTCCCAATGTAAAATTTATGAAAGCCAAGTCCGCCGAAAAAAAGAGCAAGAATGGCAGCTTTTATTCTTCTTGACATTCACCTCGCCTCCTTTATGCTTTCTATTCACTATATGAAAAGTACATCATAAACTTGACTTGTATTGAGATAAAGCAGAGAAGAAAAAGTTTGAATGAAAGAAATGTTCAAAAACGCACAAACTAAGTTATATTGTTTGACATTAAGAAATAGCTACTGTAGAATTTCTCT
Source organism: Bacillus sp. CGMCC 1.16541 (assembly GCF_003184905.1). Classification (GTDB taxonomy): domain Bacteria; phylum Bacillota; class Bacilli; order Bacillales; family Bacillaceae_H; genus Priestia. The sequence continues at coordinate 165,378 of NZ_KZ821207.1, read as the reverse complement.
GACTTACGCATCGTAGGTCGCTTTTATCGCTACAATACATACTACGAACTACGGAGGTTTTATTTATGAGTAAAGATTTTTTCGAAGTAGTCAACGAACGTACATCGGTTCGTCATTACGACACATCCGTTAAACTAAGCAAAGAAGAAGTAACTGACCTATTAGAAACAACCATTAAATCTCCTTCTGCATGGAACCTACAACAATGGCACTTTATGGCGTTTACAAGTGATGAAGCAAAAGAACGTTTATTGCCAATTGCATACAATCAAAAGCAAGTGGTTGAAGCAGGAGCTGTTGTCGCGATTTTAGGTGACTTAGAAGCAAATAAAAATGTAGATGATGTCTATAATCCACTTGTTGATGCTGGACATATGAAAGCAGAAGTAAAAGACATTTTAGCTGGACAAATTGAAGGAGCGTACAGCAACCCTGTATACGCACGAGATGCAGCATTTACCAACTCTTCGTTAGCAGCGATGACATTAATGCTTGCAGCAAAAGCAAAAGGCTATGATACATGCTCAATGGGCGGATTTAATGTCCAACAATTCATTGACGAATTCAAAGTTAGCGATCGCTATATTCCAGTTATGTTAATTTCAATCGGAAAAGCAGCAAAACCTGCTCACCACAGTGCTCGCTTTTCAGTTGACCGCGTGACTACATGGCTATAAAAAAAATCCTGCTTAGGCAGGATTTTTTTTATATAGACTTCACCATTCCACCATCAACAAGGAATGATTGACCTGTCATATATGTATTTCCATTTGATAATAAAAATGTCACAACTTTTGCAAATTCTTCTGGCTCTCCATATCTTCCTAACGGAATACCGGCTTTTACTTTTTCTTCAATCTCTTCTTTTGAGATACCTTGTTTTTCTGCATTAATTTGATCTAGATGTAATGTACGCTCCGTTGCAATTCGTCCAGGTGCAACGGTATTAATTAAAATGTTATACTGCGCAAGTTCTTGAGCTAACGTCTTTGTTAAGCCAACGATTCCTGTGCGAAATGTATTTGATAAGAGCAATCCTGGAATCGGCTCTTTAATGGAAGATGATGAGATATTGACGATTTTACCGCCTTGTACTTGCATATGAGGAAGAACTTCACGAATCGTTCGGATATAACTTAATAAATTCAGTTCAAATGCTTGCTGCCAATCTTCATCACTTAATGATAGAAAACCACCCGCTTTTGGTCCCCCTGCATTATTGACTAAAATGTCAATGGTGCCAAATGCCTCAACGGTTGCTTGCACAAGTTGCTCGATTGATTCTTTATTGGCTACATCGACAACGTGATAACAAATTTCACCTTTTGAACCTACAGAGAGCTCTTCCACAACTGCTACTAATTTCTCTTCAGAACGGCTCGCTATCATCACATTTGCCCCTTCTTGCGCTAATTGTTTGGCAATCGCTTTTCCTAATCCTTGACTAGATGCTAGCACTAATGCATTTTTACCATTTAATTGTAAGTCCATGACACATATCCCCCTTTTCCTATATGTCATAATCGTACAGGAATTAAACAGATTACTCAATCAATTCACACTGCATTTCAATATTTGTTTCTAAGCAACTGCTTACTATTTTTCTACTATCAAGACATACAAAAAGAGGGTGGGACATAACGAAATGATTCCTTCTCAAAAACGAACAATACCGTTTCTATCATCGTTATGTTACAACAACAATTTCGTTCCATTTCGCTCCACTATTCTTTTAAACTTGTTTTCCAAACCTAAAAATGTCCGAACTATAAAGAGTATATAACTCAAAATAGTTCGGATATCTTATCAACTGAAACACTTATGTCCCAACCTCTTTACGCTTCTACTAGCGTCCACTCTAAGTCTTTTTTATTTAAAACAAGTGACGCTTGCAATTTGCTTTTCTTTTTATATTCATGACGATCATTATATAGTTCATCCATATCAATCATTTCTTTTCCAATTGTATAAATAGGTATTTGAATATCTTTCCGTGTTTGAATCATTGCTTCAAAGTCAATGATTAAACCATCACTCATTAAGGTTAAGAGAGTATTAGCTAACACAAGCGGTACAGGAGGGTACTCCACTTTTTTACGCCTTAATGCAAATCTCTTTTGCTTTAACAACGTAATTTTCAAAGGAATTAAACGGCTAATCAGATGTTTGACGTCATATACATCTCGGTAATACGTTTTGTTGCTAGACCCATCATCATGAGCCAAATAAACAAATTGATTACTTAATTTATTACTAAATGGGGTCACTAATGGTTTTTTATAATGCCCTAGATACAAAAGAGCTGCGAGTTCTGCTGGTTCAAGCAAATCTAATGAAGAAAGATCATCAAAGTCGATCCAACAAAAATCTCCATACTGATAAACATTGTCTTCAACAAGAGACCAAATTTGCTCATCCTCTACGTAATCTAAATGGGTAGGAAAATGATAGTCGCTATCCTCAAATTGATGCTTTAACAGTAACACATTCGTAAGAGGCCTAGGAAGTGAATGGACAAACTCTTTAAACTCAATTCCATAAGCCGTAAAATAGCGCTCTGCTAAATGATTATGTATGTAAACAACATCTCGGATTCCGTCTGCTTTACTCAACCGTACTAACCACCTTATATCATCATTCTACGTCTCGTATACAAGTGTGTATTCAATTCATATATTATATATCTAATACGGCTTTAAATCTACATAAATTCAATTAGAAATTTTTATGATAAATGATTATCTTTTTAGTTAAAATTGTTTAAGTACCAATCGACTTTTAAATGTTTATTCTCTATATAGAATGCGTTATGATAAGAAAATAAACTTCGTAATGAGACTTTAAAATGAAAGGTGAATTACATGGATGTACGTCATTTACACTATTTTAGCGAAGTAGCTAAACATGGTAGTTTTACAAGAGCATCTGAAGCGTTACATATTTCGCAACCATCACTCAGTAAAATGGTCAAATCTCTTGAAAGTGAGTTAGGCGTCATGCTCATTGATCGTTCTGGTAAAAGACTACAGCTAACGGATGCAGGGAAAATCGTGTATCAACAAGCCGATGGTATTTTGTCATCATTACGCGATTTATCAAACTCATTATATGATTTAATGCATCTACAAAAAGGGACGATAAAAATTGGACTTCCACCTCTCATTGGAACACTTTTCTTCCCTCGTATCATTAAATCATTTTATACTACTTATCCGGAAATTCAGGTGAAACTAATTGAATACGGTGCGAAAAAAATGCAAAAAATTTTAGAAATTGGAGAAGTGGATATTGGCATTGCTTTGTTACCAGTCGATGAACAAAAATTTTCTACCATTCCATTTGTGAAAGAACGACTACAACTTGCTGTACATAAGTCGCACCCTCTTTCTCATCGACAATCAATATCGTTAAAAGAATTACAAGACGAATCGTTTATTCTTTTCCATGAAGACTTTACAATGCACGAGCTCATTTATAATGAATGTATCAAATACGGATTTACACCTAAGATTGCTTATACAAGCTCTCAGTGGGACTTAATTGGAGAAATGGTTGCTGCTAATTTAGGAATTACGCTATTTCCATATTCAATCTGCCAAAAGCTAAATAAAGAGCAAATCTCTATTATCGAACTCGAAGCGGAAATCCCATGGGACTTAGCACTCATTGTTAAAAAAAACCGCTATATCTCGTTCGCTACACAGGCATTTATTGATCATATGAAATCAATTACTGACATTAAAAGAGACTGAGAAAAAAACACGAATGTTTTCCTCAGTCTCTTTTTATTGTTTCATTCATTCTCCTTCTTATTACAACAACATAACAAATATTACCCATACAACACGATTAACATTTGAACCCATCTAGCTCGCTTCGTTAACTATAACTTTTTTGCATGGTTTCTATAACTAATCGATATTTTACCTTTCTTCTCTTATCTAGTACACTTTAGTTGTAGCATTCATTTTCTCAATTTGTATCCCCATTTGCATAATTTAAAAAGTTTCTCTTTTCCCAATGATTGAGTCGCCGAACGTTAGGCGGCTCTTTTGTTTTGCCTATTTACATAAGTTTTGTCACCATTTAATGAGTTGTAGAAAATGGTTACTTTCCGCTTTTACCGACCACCAAAGAGTATCTCTACCAAACCAATCAACCTAAAAAAGCCATCACTTAAAAAAGGTCTGTGTATGGAACAAATCAAAAAAAGAAGCTCAGGAAAACCTGAACTTCTTTTTCTTATGCTAAATTGAATGTTGATTTAACAAATTCAATTACTTCTTCAGTTGAAGACATTGAAAGGATTGTTTCAATGTGTGGTTCGATGTCTGCTTTTGAAAGCTGACGGATTTGTGAGCGAGCTTTTAGAATCGATGTTGCACTCATTGAGAACTCATCTAAACCAAGGCCTAATAAGATTGGAATCGCAATCTCATCTCCAGCCATCTCACCGCACATACCTACCCATTTACCTTCTTTATGAGCAGCTAAGATAACCCGAAGAATCGCTGGGTTATACGGTTGATATAAGTATGATACGCGTTCATTCATGCGGTCTGCCGCTAGCGTGTATTGAATTAAATCGTTTGTTCCGATTGAGAAGAAGTCTACTTCCTTCGCAAATAAATCTGCCATGACTGCAGATGAAGGAATTTCAACCATCATTCCTACTTCGATGTCCTCTGAGACATTCACACCTTCAGCTTGTAGCTTTTCTTTTTCTTCTAAAAGAATTGCTTTTGCTTGGCGGAATTCATCAACAGTTGCAATCATTGGGAACATGATTTTCAAGTCACCATAAACACTTGCACGTAGTAGCGCACGAAGTTGTGTACGGAACATGTCTTGCATTTCAAGACATAAACGAATTGCACGGAAACCTAAGAATGGGTTCATTTCTTTTGGTAGATCTAAGTATGGTAACTCTTTATCTCCACCAATATCAAGTGTACGAACGACAACTGGTTTACCTTCCATGCGCTCTAACACTGTTTTATAAGAGTTAAATTGCTCTTCTTCTGTTGGAAGATCTTCACGACCCATGTATAAGAACTCAGTACGGTATAGACCAACGCCTTCTCCACCGTTTTCTAATACACCTTTCACATCTTCTGGTGTACCGATATTTGCTGCTAACTCAACATGATGGTCATCAGCCGATAGTGTTTTTTCGTTTACAAGCTTCGCCCACTCTGCTTTTTGCGCTTCATAAGCTGCTGCTTTTTCTTCATATTGTTTAACAACTTCTTCGCTTGGGTTCACAATTACTTTTCCATCTAAGCCGTCGACAATGACTAATGTACCATTTTTAATATCATGCATCACTGTTTTTGTACCAACAACCGCTGGAATTTCCATTGAACGTGCCATAATCGCAGAGTGAGACGTACGGCCTCCAATATCAGTCGTGAAACCTTTTACATATTGACGGTTAAGTTGTGCTGTGTCAGAAGGTGTTAAATCTTCCGCAATAATAACAACTTCTTCCGAAATCATGCTTGGATTTGAGATGTTTACACCTAAAAGGTGAGCTAATACACGCTTTGTTACGTCACGGATATCTGCCGCACGCTCTTTCATGTACTCATTATCCATTGATTCAAACATGTTAATGAACATAGATGCCACTTCGTCTAAAGCGAATTCTGCATTTGCATTCTCTGTTTGAATTTTTTCTTTAATTGGATTAATAAGTTCTGGATCGCTTAGTACTAATAAGTGAGCAGAAAAAATCTCTGCTTTATCTTGACCAAGCTCTTTTAATGCATGTTCTTTAATTTTTTCAAGTTCTGATGTAGATGTCGCAAGGGCTTTCTCTAAGCGTGCAATCTCGCTGTCAACGTCTGCTACTTGTTTCTTTTCTACTGTTAACTCTGGATTTTCAAGGCGAAATGCTTTAGCAATAGCAATGCCGCTAGAAGCGGCAATGCCTAGAATTTCTTGTGTCATTATTCGCCTAATCCTTCTTTTTTGATTGTTTCTTCGATGGCTGCGATTGCATCTGCTTCGTCAGAACCTTCAGCTGTTACTTTAATTGTAGCATCTTTTGGAATACCTAGAGACATAACACCCATGATTGACTTTAAGTTAACTGTTTTACCGTTGAACTCTAAGTTAACATCTGAATCAAATTTACTAGCTGCTTGTACTAATGTTGTTGCTGGACGTGCGTGAATTCCTGAATCTGCTGTTACTGTAAATGTTTTTTCTGCCATGATAATCAATCTCCTTTTGCCTATTTAGAAATAGTAATAATTTTTTCTTCTTTTAGGTTAACATTTCCTTGTTTTAGAATGCTAACTTTTTCATCTGCTTGTAGGTTTGTAAAAATGATTGGTGTGATAACTGAAGGTGCATTTTCTTTTACAAAGTCGAGATCAACTTCTAATAAAGGTTGACCTTGTTTCACTTCATCTCCTTGAGAAACAAGTGCTGTAAATCCTTCACCTTTTAAGTTCACTGTATCAATTCCGAAGTGAATTAATACTTCACGCCCTGTGCTAGATTCAATTCCTAAAGCATGCTTCGTCGGGAATAAGTTTACTATTTTTCCGTCCACTGGTGCAACTACTGTGCCTTTTGTCGGAATAATCGCAAATCCATCTCCCATTAACTTTTGTGAAAACACTTGATCTGGTACTTCTGATAACGGTACGATTTCCCCTTCAATTGGAGAGACAATGTTTGTTCCGTTTTCACTCATAGCAGCTGGTGTAATCACTTCTTTTTCAACAGGCTTTGGTTGTTCTTTTGGAGCCGTCGGTGTTTTTCCATCCATAATGTCTTTAATTTGACCTTTTAACGTGTCAGATTTTGGACCAAAGATAGCTTGGATGTTGTTTCCTACTTCAAGAACACCTGAAGCCCCTAATTTTTTCAGACGGTTTTTGTCTACGTTTTTCACATCGTCTACAGATACACGTAAGCGAGTGATACACGCATCTAAATGCGTAATGTTTTCTTTTCCACCTAATGCCTCTAGTACATTGCGTGGTAATTCTCCTGCTTCGACTTTTCCTTCTTCTTCGTCTTCTTGCTTTTCTTCACGACCTGGTGTACCCAAGTTGAATTTACGAATTGCAAAACGGAAGCCGAAGTAATAGATAACAGCAAGCACTAAACCGACTGGAATAACAAGCCACCAATCTGTTCGGTTTGGTAGAATCCCGAATAACACATAGTCAATAACCCCACCTGAGAACGTCATCCCGATTTTCACATTCAATAATTGCATAATCATAAATGATAGTCCAGCAAAAACTGCGTGAATCGCGAATAAAACAGGTGCTACGAATAAGAATGAGAACTCAAGAGGTTCTGTAATCCCTGTTAAAAATGATGTTAAGGCAGCTGAACCCATAATACCTGCTACATATTTTTTATTTTCAGGGCGAGCTTCATGATAAATCGCTAGTGCTGCTGCTGGCAAACCAAACATCATGAATGGGAATTTACCCGTCATGAACGTACCAGCTGTGAATTCAACACCATCACGTAATTGAGCCATAAAGATACGTTGATCTCCACGGAACACCTCACCTGCTTGGTTCACATATGAGCCAAACTCAAACCAAAACGGTGAATAGAAAATGTGATGAAGACCAAATGGAATAAGTGAACGTTCAATCAAACCAAATACAAACGCTGCTACTGTCGGATTTGCATCCAACATCGTTTGCGAAAATGCATTTAGACCATTTTGAATAGGCGGCCATAAAAATACCATTACAAGTCCTAGTACCAATGTAGAAACCGCTGTAATAATTGGAACAAAACGTTTTCCAGCAAAGAATCCTAAGTATTGAGGTAATTCAATTGTATAGAAACGATTATACATCGATGCAGCAATAACTCCGACGATAATCCCTCCAAATACCCCTGTTTGCAGGGTTGGAATCCCTAACACCATTGCTAGAGTTGGATCCTGACCAATTAAGCTAGGATTTTCTAACATCTCCGGTGTTAACGTCCCCATTCCTTCTAAAATTGTACTCATTGTTACATTCATAATTAAATACCCGACGATGGCTGCAATACCTGCTACTCCATCACCGCCAGCTAAACCAACCGCTACACCCACTGCGAAAAGCAATGGTAAGTTAGCAAATACAATGTCACCAGATTGAGCCATAACATTTGCGACTAATTGAAACCAATCCGCTTCAAGAGCAGGAATACGAGCTAATAAATCTGGGTTTTGAAACGCTGTCCCAAATGCTAATAGCAAACCTGCTGCTGGTAAAATCGCAACTGGTAACATAAGCGCTTTACCTACTTTTTGTAATACACCAAAAAGTTTTTTAAACATCGCGCCTACCTCCTTTTCTATATTTGTAGTGTGCAACAAGCAACATAATTGATACGCTTACATTCTTTACCTTTTTGTAGATGACCGTTGTTTGACAAATACAAAAAAGGCATGAGGAAAAAGAAACGGAAAAGGATAGACTACTCCCCTTATGTAAAAAATCCGCTTCATTTCTCACTCATGCCTGATCGAATCAGTAACACGTACCGAAATGATTTATAATTCAGTTTTGCTGACTAATCGTTGCAAATGCATCGTTAAGTAGACAGCTTCTGCTTCATACACAGGTAAACGTAACGCTTGTTGCATAACTTTTACCACTTTCCAAGCAACATTGTAGCATAGAGGATATTCTTCTTTCAAGAGTAAAGCTAATTTTTTTGGCTCCTCAATTTCTTCCCCTGTTTTCACACGATCAATCGCAAAGTGCAGATGACGAATTAGACGCATATAATGAACAGATTCTTTATCTAAAGTTACTTTAAATGAATCTTGAATCACTTGAATGATTGTCTGAATTAGACTTGAATGCTCGTTTACTTCTGAGATGTTTTTTTGAGTAATAGCACTATGAATATGCAACGCAATAAAACCGATTTCTCCTTCAGGAAGCTCCACACCCATTTCTTTTTTTATCATGTGAATGACCTCTGTTGCAATAACGTACTCTTTTGGATAAAGTGCCTTCGTTTCAATTAAGAAAGGATTTCTAAAATCCATTCCTTGTTGAAAACGCTTAATAGCAAATGCAATATGATCGGTTAAGGCAATATGAATATGTTCATTTAATGATGTTTGAACATGTTCTTGGATATATGAAATAATATCATTCATTAATTCTACAAACGATTCATCAATTTGCGTTAATAACTGTTTGTATTGCTCCTGTTCTTGTTCGTTTTTTAAAAGAAACATTTTTTCAACGTCTGAAGAATCAATACAATCATCTTTTTTCTTATTAAACCCAATCCCTTTGCCAATGAGAACTACTTCATTGTACATATGGTGAGTTGCAATTAATACATTATTATTTAGTACCTTTTTGATAAAAAAGGACTCCTTCACGAATCCTCCACTCCCCTATTTACTTTCAAATATTCGTCTTTTCATCTTACAAAATAGTTTGTTTTATCGTCAATTAGTTTTTTTGGGACGTTTATGATTTATTGTTAGTCGCTTTTATAACACTTTTGAAATGCCTGTTCTTTTGCTTGGTTTGTACCATAGCAATTTTTTATAATAAAACGATGCAAAACAAATGTAATGAGTAAAATAATTCCATCCAACAGTACAATGCTCCACAAAGAGTTCCAAGAAGCTAAAGATAAAATCCCTAATTTGATTAACATAAAGTCAAATAATCTTATTAAAAAGACTATTGCTACGATCCATATGATTGATACTCTCTTTAATACAATCCACACATAAATAAGTGTTAATATGCAAACATATAGTGTATTTAAATTGATATGATCTCTGATACTGTTTGCAAATAAGTTCATTTGCAGCCAATGTGTTTTATACCCAGCAACTGCAATAAACATAACGGTAGCATTGATGCTAATCATTGAAAAGTAAAGCGTTGCTGTGTGAATAAACACATTAAATCTTTCATGTAGCCACACATACCATGTTTTTGCAATCAAATAACCAATAATCATAAAGGTAGCCGTATAATATGTTTTCCACCAATACTGCGTATACACTCCCCACGTGATAAATAGCTCTTCAATTCCCATAAACATGATCGAAAGTACAATAATGTAAGACAAGCGCAATTGATAAGCCGCAATAACTACTGCCATCACGGGAAACGCAAATGCTTGTGAAGTAACAGAACCTAATATATTATCAAAATAATCATTTTGCATTAAATTTGGGTTGTACCGATAGCTATTAAGTAAAATTAAAATAATATATTCCAAAACATACGCTAACCCTGTCATAAAAAGGAAAAGCACAATTAATATCGGATCACGTTTATGCCATAGTACGATAGTAAATAAGACTAAGCTTATAATAACTAAGAAAAGAAAAGGGATATAATGAGGCATATAATTCTTCCTCTCACAGAAGCAGATGATACTATATAGGTTTAGACGTTTAATGGAAATTATACACCTTTAACAACAAGAAGTGGTGAACCACTTCTTACGGTCACCACTTCTTCAAGCACTTGTTATTTTCTTTATTTACTCGATTCCTCTTAGTAAATTCGCCATTTCAATTGCAGCTGCAGCAGCTTCCCATCCTTTGTTTCCTGCTTTTGTTCCAGCACGTTCAATGGCTTGTTCAATTGTTTCAGTTGTTAAGACACCAAAGATAATTGGAATGCCTGACTGTAAGCTTTGAGATGCCACTCCTTTTGACACTTCACTACACACGTAGTCAAAGTGTGGTGTCGCACCACGAATCACAGTTCCAAGTGTAATCACAGCATCATACTTTTTTGAATCTGCTAACTTTTTTGCTACTAAAGGAATTTCAAATGCACCTGGTACCCATGCGATATCGACATTCTCATCTTCTACACCATGACGTTTTAATGCATCTTGTGCCCCACCTAATAATTTACTCGTAATAAATTCATTGAAGCGACCTACAACGATTGCCACTTTTAGACCTGTCCCAACTAAATTCCCTTCAAATACGTTACCCATTTTTAACGTCCTCCTCTAATGTGTTTGTTGTTGTATTGATTAATGTTTAGAATGAGCAAAATTTAATAAATGTCCTAACTTCTCTACTTTTGTGGTTAAGTATTTTTCATTATCTTTAACTGCTGGCATTTGAATCGGAACACGCTCCACAACTTCTAAATCGTATCCTTTTAAACCTGTAATTTTACGCGGGTTATTTGTTAATAACTTCATTTTGCGCACACCTAAGTCTTTTAACATCTGTGCACCAATGCCATATTCCCTTAAATCTGCACCGAATCCAAGCTTTTCATTTGCTTCGACTGTGTCATAGCCTTCTTCTTGCAATTTATAGGCACGCAGTTTATTTAACAAACCAATGCCTCTACCTTCTTGACGCATATAAAGTAAGATGCCTTTTCCTGCTTCTTCAATTTGCGCAAGTGCCGCATGAAGTTGAGGGCCACAATCGCAACGATAAGAGCCAAACACATCACCTGTTAAACATTCTGAATGCACACGCACTAATACAGGTTCTTCTGGTGTGATGTCTCCTTTTACAATCGCGATATGTTCTTTGCCATCCACTTCATTTGTGTAGCCGACTACTTTAAAATCCCCAAACGAAGTTGGTAAGTTAATCTCTACTTCACGATGAACAAGTTGCTCGTGCTTACGGCGATAGGCGATCAGATCTTTAATTGTAATCATCTTTAAGTTGAATTTTGCCGCTACCTCTACTAAATCCGGAACACGTGCCATCGTACCGTCTTCTTTCATAATTTCACAAATGACACCCGCAGGCTGACTTCCTGCTAAAACAGCTAAATCAATGGCAGCTTCTGTATGACCAGCACGTTGCAATACGCCACCCTTTTTACCAACTAAGGGGAAAACATGACCAGGTCTTCGAAAGTCAGCTGCAACCGCATAATCGTCTAATAACGCTTTAATCGTTGTAGAGCGCTCATATGCACTAATGCCTGTTGTCGTCGATTGATGATCAATACTTACAGTAAAAGCTGTTCCATGCATATCTGTGTTCGTTGTCACCATTTGCTTTAAGTCTAATTTTGCTGCTAGCTCCTCAGTAACAGGCGTGCAAATTAGACCTCGCCCATGAGTTGCCATAAAATTAATCACTTCCGGTGTAGCAAGGTCTGCTAGAGAAACAAAGTCACCTTCATTTTCTCGATCTTCATCATCACACACAATGACTACTTTGCCATTTCTTAAATCTTCAATGGCTTCTTCAATTGTATGAAACATACTATTCACCTCATCATTCATCTGTATATCCATGTCTTTGTAAAAGATCATACATGTTCCCTTTACTTGATGGAACTTCTCTTTTTGTCGTCATTTCTTTTATATATTTAGCAAGCATGTCACATTCAATATTGACCGTGTCACCTCGTTGCTTGTGACCAATTACTGTATGAGTGACGGTATGTGGAATAAGTGAAATTGTAAAGCTATTAGTACTTAATCCAAATATCGTTAAGCTCGTTCCATCAACTGAAACGGATCCTTTTAGCATCATAAATTCTCTTAGCGATGGACTCACTTCAATTTCGTAATAGATTGCATTTCCTTTTGGAGTCTTACGAATGATGCTTCCCACTCCATCAATATGACCACTGACAAAGTGACCTCCAAACCGTCCATTCGCTGCCATTGCTCGTTCAAGATTTACTTTTGCACCTGCTGTCAATTCTTTTAGTGTTGTTGCCTTAATGGTTTCAGGCATGACATCAACGGTAAACTCCTGCTTTGAAAAAGAAGTAACCGTTAAACAAACACCGTTCACTGCGATGCTATCTCCTAAATGGACATCTTCTAAAATTTTGTTTGCACCAATAGAGATGACAATGGCTTCGCTACCTTTTTGAATCCGATTCACTTCACCTATTTCTTCAATAATCCCCGTAAACATTCATTTCACCTTCTTTTGGAACTGCCACAATTTTAAGATCTTGACCAAGCTGTTCAACAGACTTAATCTCTACATTTACTATGTCATTCATTGACGCTATTCCTTTGCCACCAAATGACGTTGGAGCTTCTCGACCTCCAATCAGCTTTGGAGCGATATACGTAATAACTTGATTAAACAACTTCTCTTTTAAAAATGCACCGTGAATTGTAGAGCCACCTTCAACAAATAGAGAAGTAATCCCTCTTTCACCTAGCGCGTGTAGAACATCTTTTAACAAAAGCTGTTTCGTCGGTAATTTGATGATACGAACAAATTCATTTGTAATAGCTTCAATCTTTTTACTTTGTGCAGGTTGTCCGACAATAATCCACGTAGGTGCTTGTCCATCGTGAAGAATGGTTGATTTTTCATCGATACGCAAATGAGTATCTAAAATAACACGAATGGGGTTTTTACCACCGTTAGGGAGTCTTGTTGTCAGACTTGGATTATCGATATTCACTGTGTTCACACCGACTAATATGGCATCGTGTTGATGTCGCAACTCATGCACATCTAGCCGAGCTTGTTCACTTGTAATCCATTTACTCTCTCCTGTATACGTTGCTGTTTTCCCATCTAAGCTCGTCGCTGTTTTTAACGTGACAAACGGAAGCTTTGTGTCAATAAAATGAAAAAATGATTGATTCAGAGCAGTCGCTTCTTGTTCTAACACACCAACGACGACTTCTACACCCGCTTCTTTCATAATTGCAATCCCTTTACCTGCTACTAATGGGTTGGGATCTGTGGATGCAATGACTACTCGCTTGACTTCCTTTTCAACGACTAAATGTGCACAAGGGGGTGTTTTTCCATAATGCGCACAAGGCTCTAGTGTCACATATAGCGTTGCACCTGTCGCTCGTTCTCCAGCCATTCCTAATGCATGCACTTCAGCATGAGCTTCTCCTGCTTTTAAATGTGCCCCCATTCCTACGATCGCACCATCTTTTACGACAACGGCTCCTACAACTGGGTTAGGACTGGTTTGCCCTTGTGTCGTTTTCGCTAATTCAATGGCTAGCTTCATGAAATGAAAATCGTTCAATGTATCTCCTCCCAACCAAATGTAAACGAAAAACCCCTAGGAGTACCTAGGGGTTGGTTGAGTTGAATCAGTATCTATTGTATACGTTTTAAGCATACTTAAATAAACAGTCGTTATCTTCGTCAAAATGAAAAGGCATCTGTATTTATGTAGCACAAATACACCCTTTACACGTTGTAAAAAGAAATAACATACACTGCATCCTGATCCTTCTCCCATCCAGACTATACTGTCGGCTCTAGATTTTAACTAGATCCACCGCGTGTTAACGTAACAAGCGGGTCACGGGCTTAAAGATACGAGATCTTATCACCGCCGGTTGGGACTTTCACCCGACCCCGAAGGATTCACTATTTTATTATCATTCTTACCATAATGCGGACACCTCTACCTTGTCAACGAATTAACTCAGTGAGTGTGTCCTATTTCATTATATCAAAAGTGACACGAATTGTCATAATTTTTATTTATTTTACTTTTTTTACGCATAACATCGCAATGAACAACAATCCCATATAACCAAATAAGGGATAAAGTACTTCTAATAACTTTCCATATCCAATCTGACCGACTGTAAAACAAAGAAGTAAGATAATGATAAAAGCTTTATGTTCAGAAATACGTAACACACTCTTCACTTGCCTTGCCATTCCAAACACATTTCCAATTAACGTCGTAAAAATCTCTCCAAAAATAACAATTAAAAAGAGCCAGTTAATCCAAACTCCAACATCTTTAATCACTTCACTCATTGGAATCTCAAGTTGAAACGTGTAAGGTACATTTGATAACGCTAAGTGAGTCGCTACCATCATAAATGTTAGCCCAATCCCCCCTAAAATTGCACCACGCTTAATAATTGACTTATCTTTTATTTCACTACCAAGAGGAACCAATACCGCTTGTGACATCGCTAAATTAAACGCAATATATAAAAATGGACTTAGCGCCCAGCTTAAATCACTTGTTATTAGATGGACAGATGATACCTGTAAAAACGAAAAGTGTTGAAGGTATGGAAACATAATGATAATTGAAAACGTCAACATCATCGGTACCACTAACGAGTTTACAATCATCAACCCTTCAATGCCTTTCATAATGGATACATACGCTAAAATCATTGTCAAAACCATTCCTAGCTGAGGCCATAACCCTAGCTGTTCATGTGCAATCGCTCCTGTACTGGCCAACATAACGGATGTAATCCCAAATAAAATAATAATGGTAAAAAGATTCACCACTCTCCCAATGGCAGAGCCAAACAAATGATTATTTAAGTCTTGATAGGATTCAGCTTTAATCTCATTTGCCATTAACATCATTTTAGAACCAAGCCATATAAAAAAGAGCCCACTAATTAAAATGCCAATTAATCCTGCTGTTCCATACTTCGTAAAAAACTGTACAATTTCTTTTCCTGTCGCAAAGCCTGCTCCAACGACTGTTCCGATATATGTTGCAGCGACTTGTAATGTAAGCTTCCACTTTTTCATGTAACCACCCTTTTCTAGCGCGATAGTACACTATATGTGGTTGTCTTCAAAAAAAGACGAGCCTTTTCTTCCTTAACATTCGCCGACTGCCCTTTACTTTGCTATAATAAGCGAGAAAAACTTACATACGAGGTGACCGATATGCAAACGGTTAATTTAACAGACGATTTACAGTTTTCACGTATTATACATGGATTATGGCGCTTATCTGATTGGAAGTTAACAAAAGAGCAAACGCTTGCATTAACAGAACAATGTTTAGACCTTGGCATTACAACATTTGATCACGCTGATATTTACGGAGATTACACATGCGAAGAGCGTTTTGGAGAAGCATTAGCTTTAAAACCTTCGTTACGAGAGTCCATGCAGATTGTGACAAAGACAGGGATTAAACTTAAATCCAGTAAATTCCCTGAACGTAAAATCAACTTTTATGACACAAGCAAAGAACATATTGTAAAAAGCACGGAACAATCTCTGCGTAACTTACAAACAGATTATGTAGACGTTCTTCTCATTCATCGCCCAGACCCATTCATGAACCCAGAAGAAGTGGCAGAAGCATTTATTCAGTTAAAAGAAGAAGGAAAAGTTCGTCACTTTGGTGTGTCAAACTTTAAACGATCACAATTTGACATGTTGCAGTCATACTTACCGTTCTCACTTGTGACAAATCAAATTGAGATTTCCCCTACTTACTTAGACCATTTTGATCAAGGTACCATCGAACAGTGTCAACAACATAAGATTGCACCAATGGCTTGGTCTCCATTAGGTGGAGGAAAGATTTTTACAGCTGATGATGAACGTTCTGTACGTGTTCGTTCAAAGCTTGAAGAAATTGGTGCTGAAATTGGTGCAACTTCACTTGATCAAGTTGCATACGCTTGGTTACTTGCTCATCCAGCAAACATTATGCCGATTGTTGGTTCAGGTAAGATTGAACGTGTTCAAGCTGCAGTTGATGCAATGAATTTAAAGATGGATCGTATGCAATGGTTCCAAGTTCTAGAAAGTTCAAAAGGCCGTCCTGTCGATTAAATTTCAAAAAAGAGCGTTCCCCTCGCTTATCACGAAGGGAACGCTCTTTTTATTTCTTTATTTATTTAAGTAATACACGACTTTTGACGCTTGAGCACGGTTTGATTTACTTTTTGGATTAAATGCCGAGCCTTGTCCTGTCATAAACTTTAGTTCATACGCTGCATTTACATAATCTTTCGCCCAACCTTGAACGCTTTCTTGATCTTGATAAGGTGCTGGTTGTTTTGTTTTGTATTCACTACCTGTTTTGTACTCATATGCACGCATAATCATCGCAGCCATTTGTTCACGAGTAATCGATGCGAACGGTGCAAACGTATCATTCGTTCTTCCTGTTGTAATTCCCGCTTCTTGTGCTGCTGCTACATCAGCTTGTAAGTAAGCTGGAACATCTTTAAACTTCGATGTACCCTCTGCTTTTATATTCAATGAACGAACAAGCATTGAAGCAAATTGACCTCGCGTAATGTTTCCTTGTGGATTAAATAATTCTTCTGTCTGTCCTTTAATAATGCCAGCTTCTTGTAAAGCGGTGATGTAATCAAACGCCCAGTGAGCTGTTGGTACGTCTTTAAATGGCTTTTTCTCCACTTGCTTTGGTGATAAGTCCACTGTGTATTTGGCAAAACCTGTTGATAAGGTTTCTTGATATTGAATATGCTTATTACTTGCTAAGTAGTTTTGTGCTTTTGGTGATGATTCAAATGTTACCTTCACATCACCTTTGATTGGTGTTAACTTCCAGTTTTGATCAGCCGCTGGATTGATTGTTTTTGTTTCCGTAATATAATCAATAATCACTTGGCGGTTTTCATCTGGAGCGGCTAAAATTGTATTTTTCCCTTTCGGATTCACAAGGTTACTTGTCCCTGCACGATAATTATTCGTCACAACTACAAATTCTTGATCATCTTTTAACGCTTTTCCTTCGAATTGAATATTTTTGACACGATTTGCTTTTTCATCAACAATCGCTGCGTTGCGATCATATTTTGCTGGTTCCGTTACATCAATCTCATAAGTAATTCCATCAATGATATCAAAATTGTACGTTGGGAAGTTTCCATTTACAAGTGATTGTTCTTCTGTTTTCTTTGGATCGATTTGATTAAATTGACCTGCTGACCATTCTAACCACTCTTTGATTTCTTTCCCTGTTAATTTTAACGCATATACCGTATTCGGATATAAATACAAATCGGCTACGTTCTTAATTGCAATGGTTCCAGCTGGGATATCTGTATAGTAATCCGCTCCATTACGCCCACCTGCTTTAAATGGTGCAGCTGAAGAAAGGATTGGTAAGTTCTCATACTGTGTTCCTTTTAATGACTTTTCTACATACCATTTTTGAGCTTGATTGACAATTTGAACAGATGGATCATCCTGCACTAACGCAAAGTAACTGTTAATTGGTGCTGTTGTCGTTCCAACAGGTCCGTTCACATATTTGATCGTTCCTTCATGGCGTTCTTTCACTGCTGCTTCAATCTCTTTATCTGACTCCACTGTCGGCTTTCCATCTGTCCCAACAATTGGTTTAATCGTTGCTGCAGACTGCTTGACTGCCCACTTCCCATCTGTTTTTTCAATCGTTAAGTCAATTTGACCTAAATGATCGCCCCAAGATCCTGGCATCGTAACAGGTACACCATTAATTGTTCCTGTTGCGTTATCGATTTTCTTTTCTTCGCTATCTGGAAAATCTTGTTTTGCTCCGTTGATTGCTGGGAACTTGTTGTGTTGATGCCCCGTAACAACTGCATCAATTCCTTCCACTTCTGTTAGATAGTACGCTGCGTTTTCCATACCTTCTTTATAACCAGAATAATCAATTCCTGAGTGAGAAAGAACAACAATGACATCTGCTCCTTCTTCTTTCATCTTTGGAACAATTGCTTTTGCTGATTCGACGATGTCTTTTACAACTACTTCACCTTGTAAGTGAGAGCTATCCCAGCTTAAGATTTGAGGTGGGACAAATCCAGTTACACCTACTTTAATTGTGTGCTTCTCTCCGTCTTCATCCGTTACTGTACGCTCTAACATCTGATATGGAGAAAAATAAAATTTATCGTTTGTTGGATCATTATCTTTATCATCATGATACACATTAGCATTTACATACGGGAATTGTGCATCTTTTGAACTCTGTTCAAGGAAGTCAAGTCCATAGTTAAATTCGTGGTTTCCTGGTGTAGCAGCATCATACTTCAATAAATTCATCACATCAAAAACAGGGTGAACTTCCCCCTCTTTTAACGGTGCTACTCGCGCTGTATAATCACCAAGCGGATTTCCTTGAATAATATCACCGTTGTCTACAAGTAATGTGTTCGGTTGTTCTTCACGAGCTTGCTTAATAAGTGACGCTGTTTTAGATAAGCCAAAGTTTTGAACCGTCTTATCTTGATAGTAGTCATAGTTTACAAGGTTTGTATGAATATCCGTTGTGCCAAGAATTCGCAACTTTACAATGTCCTCATTAAAGTCTGCATACGAAACTGTCGGTGCTACTTGTGGAACAATTAATCCTAATGCAAGCGCTGCACCAGCGAGTGTTCTTTTCTTAAACTTTTTCACTTAAAACTCCCCCTATATGTAAATGAAATATCGTAACCAACATCTATTTTAATGGAAAATTCGACAAAAAGATAAAGTTTTTGTTGAAATTTACAAAAAAATTACTTTTATCACACCATTCGATCAATCTACCTATGAAAAGAATACAAAATTTTAAAAATTCCAATGAATCTATTGTATAATTGTTAAAAATCAGATAAATTAGAACGTACATATTCTTTTTCGTACTGACGTACATAAGTTTATAATCAAACAATCTTATCCAGAGAGGTGGAGGGACTGGCCCTTTGAAACCTCAGCAACCAGTCGTAGAGACATGGTGCTAAATCCAGCTAAGCAATGATTTATTGCTTGAAAGATAAGGAGAGAGCATGCATTCAAGCCTTCTTCTATAGAAGGCTTTTTATTTTATCTAACGCTAAAGGAGGCTTTTTCAGTGGGACTACTGGAAGATTTACAATCAAAGATTTTAATTGGAGATGGTGCAACGGGCACACTTTTATATACACATGGTATTGATAGTTGTTTTGAAGAATTGAACCTGACGAAAAGCGAAGAAATTTTCGGTATTCATCAAGCTTATTTACAAGCTGGAGCAAACGTTATTCAAACAAATACCTATGCCGCTAACTATCAAAAACTTTCTCGACACGGGTTAGAAGACTCTGTCAAAGACATTAACGTTGCAGGTGTAAAGGTTGCAAAACAAGCCGTACGTCATAACGGGTATGTCGTTGGAACAATTGGAGGAACAAGATCTTTTCAAAAAAGTTCCACAACGATTGAGGAAATAAAAAGAAGCTTCCGCGAACAACTCTTTTGGTTATTACACGAAGACGTGGATGGCCTTCTCCTTGAAACATATTACGACTTTGAAGAGTTAAAGACTGTTTTAGAAATTGCTAGAAAAGAAACAGATAAACCGATTATTTCACACGTCTCACTTCATGAAATTGGTGTCTTGCAAGATGGTACCCATATTGGTGATGCTCTCTCTCAACTTGAAACGTTAGGAGCGAATGTCGTTGGGTTAAACTGCCGACTAGGACCTTACCATATGATTCAATCACTTGAAGAAGTGCCATTACCAAAGCATGCACACTTGTCTGCTTATCCGAACGCAAGCTTACCGTCTTATGTCGATGGCAAACTTGTGTATGAAACAAATAGTGACTATTTTACTGAAAGTGCTCTCTCCTTTCGCAATCAAGGTGTACGCCTGATCGGTGGCTGTTGTGGTACGACACCTTCTCATATCTCAGCGATGGCAGATGCATTAAAAGACAAAGAACCCATTACAACAAAAGCGGTAAAAGAGCGACCTAGGATTATTGTAGAAGAACAAACCATTGATCATCAACCGCATTTACATGAGATTGTCAAACAACGCAAATCAATCATTGTTGAATTAGATCCACCCAAAAAGCTAGGAGTGACGAAGTTTTTAGAAGGAGCAAAAGCGTTAGAAAAAGCGGGTGTAGACGCTGTTACTCTTGCTGATAACTCACTCGCTTCACCACGGGTAAGCAACCTGGCGATGGCAACATTAATGCAGCAACATACAACAGCACGACCGCTCGTTCATCTTACATGTCGTGATCGAAACTTAATTGGACTTCAATCCCACTTAATGGGGCTTCATACGTTAGGAATGAACCAAGTGTTAGCCATTACAGGTGATCCATCAAAGGTTGGGGACTTTCCTGGTGCAACATCTGTATATGATTTATCATCATTTGATTTAATCAGTCTTATTTCTCAATTCAACGAAGGGCTTTCCTATTCTGGAAAACCACTCGGTCAGAAAACAAACTTTTCTATCGCAGCTGCTTTTAACCCAAATGTGAGGCACTTAGATAAAGCCGTACAGCGCCTTGAGAAGAAAATCACCTGTGGTGCTCACTACTTTATTACGCAGCCACTTTATTGCGAAAAGCAAATTCGTGATGTATATGAGGCAACTAAACATTTAGACGCACCTATTTACATCGGTATCATGCCGTTAACAGGTTCACGAAATGCCCGGTTTATCCATCATGAAGTACCTGGTATTAAATTATCAGATCAAATCCTAACGAGAATGGATGCTACAGGAAACGACCGAATCCAAGGTCAAATCGAAGGATTAGCCATTGCAAAAGATTTAATTGATACAGCTTATGAGTTGTTTGATGGCATTTATTTAATTACGCCTTTTATGCGCTATGAAATGACCGTTGAATTAACACAATACATTCACGAAAAACAACTTGTCACAACAGAAAGGAAGATTTAAATGAGCACAAGCATTCAACAGCAACTTCAACATAAAATCCTTGTCATCGATGGTGCAATGGGAACAATGATTCAAGATGCCAACCTTACTGCATCTGACTTTGGTGGTGAAGAATACGAAGGGTGTAACGAATACCTCTCGTTAACTGCTCCTAACGTCATTCAGTCTATTCATGAAGCATACTTACAAGCAGGTGCAGATATTATTGAGACCAATACGTTTGGTGCAACCTCCACTGTACTCGATGAATATGAATTAGGTTACTTAGCGTATGAAATCAACGTCGAATCTGCAAAACTAGCCAAGAAAGCTTGTGAAAGGTTTTCAACACCTCAATGGCCACGTTTTGTTGCAGGTTCCATTGGACCGACAACTAAGACACTTTCTGTAACAGGCGGAATCAGTTTCCAAGAACTAATCACATCTTATGAAGAACAAACAAGAGGTTTAATAGATGGTGGTGTAGACTTACTACTCGTTGAGACATGTCAAGATATGCTGAACGTGAAAGCTGCCTTTTTAGGTATTTCAAACGCCTTTTCCACGACTGGCAAAGAAATGCCAATTATGATTTCAGGTACGATTGAGCCAATGGGTACAACACTTGCTGGTCAAGATATTGAGTCCTTTTATTTATCACTTGAACATATGAAACCTTTATCTGTTGGATTAAATTGCGCAACAGGCCCAGAATTTATGACTGATCATATTCGTTCACTATCAAACTTAGCTACAACAGCTGTAAGTTGTTATCCGAACGCTGGTTTACCAGATGAAGATGGTCTGTATCATGAATCACCAGAGCTATTAGCGATGAAAATTAAAAACTTTGCAGACAAAGGTTGGTTGAATATTGTCGGGGGCTGTTGTGGAACTACTCCTGCTCACATTGCAGCTCTAGCTGAAGCTGTAAAAGACGTGCAACCGCGTTCGTTATCTATTCCTTCTCACTCTCATGCAGTATCAGGAATTGAAGCACTCATTTACGATGACTCCATGCGCCCTCTTTTTGTCGGGGAACGTACCAATGTAATTGGATCTCGTAAGTTTAAACGACTGATTGCAGAAGGAAAGTTTGAGGAAGCATCCGAAGTTGCTCGTGCACAAGTAAAAAATGGTGCTCACGTCATTGATATTTGTTTAGCGGATCCGGACCGCGAAGAATTAGAAGACATGGAAAACTTCATTTCAGAAGTGGTTAAAAAAGTAAAAGTACCACTTGTTATTGATTCTACAGATGAAGCAGTGATTGAAAAAGCATTAACATACTGCCAAGGAAAAGCGATCATTAACTCCATTAACTTAGAAGACGGAGAAGAACGTTTTGATGCCATTGTGCCATTAATTAAAAAATATGGAGCAGCTATTGTCGTCGGAACCATTGATGAAGAAGGAATGGCCGTGACTGCTGAGCGCAAAGTCGAAATTGCGAAGCGCTCTTATGATTTGTTAGTCACAAAACACGGGCTCAATCCAACTGATATTATTTTCGATCCACTTGTGTTCCCTGTTGGAACAGGCGATGAGCAATATATTGGATCTGCGGAACAAACCATTAAAGGGATTGAATTAATAAAAAAAGAACTGCCACAATGTCTAACCATGCTTGGTATTAGTAACGTTTCATTTGGACTTCCCCCTGTCGGCCGTGAAGTTCTAAACGCCGTGTATTTGTATCACTGTACACAAGCGGGTCTTGACTATGCCATTGTAAACACAGAAAAATTAGAACGCTATGCTTCCATTCCAGAAGCAGAAATTCAGTTAGCTGACCAACTTCTGTTTCATACGAATGATGAAACGTTAAGTACATTCACAAATTTTTATCGTGAAAAGAAAAAAGAATCCAAAGTTGAAAACCTAAACTTATCATTAGAAGAGCGACTGGCTCTTTATGTAGTGGAAGGAACGAAAGAAGGATTAATTCCTGATTTAGAACAAGCATTAAATCAATATAGTGATCCGTTAGCTATTATCAATGGACCGTTAATGGATGGCATGACAGAAGTTGGTCGTCTCTTTAACGATAATCAGTTAATTGTAGCAGAAGTTCTTCAAAGTGCAGAAGTGATGAAAGCATCTGTTGCTTTTTTAGAGCCGCATATGGAAAAAGGTGAAGAAGATAACGGAAAAGGGAAAGTCGTTTTAGCCACTGTGAAAGGTGACGTTCATGACATCGGAAAGAACTTAGTTGATATTATCCTAAGCAACAACGGCTTTAAAGTGGTTGATTTGGGTATTAAAGTGACGCCTCAACAGCTAATTGAAGCTATCCAAAAAGAAAAACCCGATATTGTTGGTTTATCTGGCTTACTTGTAAAATCAGCTCAACAAATGGTGTTAACGGCTCAGGATTTAACGCAAGCTAATATTTCTGTTCCCATTTTAGTTGGAGGAGCCGCTCTATCAAGACGCTTTACTGATCACCGTATTGCTCCTGAATACAACGGAGCTGTCGTGTATGCAAAAGATGCAATGGATGGATTAGCGCTAGCAAACAAACTGCAAAACAAAGGTGAACGCGCACAATTTATCGAGCAGTTAAGAGGACTGCAAGCTGAAAAGGCTGTTCGTGAAGAAACGCGTCAAGAACCAGCTAAAACAGTAGTTGCCGTTTTAGAACGTTCCGATGTTTCAACAGATGTTCCAGTCTTAGTACCAGCAGATACAAAGCGTCACGTTGTTAAACAATACAGTTTATCTCAAGTTATTCCGTACATTAACTGGCAAATGTTATTAGGTCATCACCTTGGCATCAAAGGAAAAGTGAACAAACTCTTAGCTGAAAAAGATGTGCGAACAGTTCAGTTAAAAGAAACGGTTGATGAATTGCTG
The DNA here is from genome assembly GCF_003184905.1 of Bacillus sp. CGMCC 1.16541. Classification (GTDB taxonomy): domain Bacteria; phylum Bacillota; class Bacilli; order Bacillales; family Bacillaceae_H; genus Priestia. The sequence continues at coordinate 141,163 of NZ_KZ821207.1, read as the reverse complement.
ATAGAAGCTCAACAAAATAACACCATTCAACCTGCTGCTATTTATCAATTCTTTCCTGCTCAGTCAGATGGTGATGATTTGCTCATTTATGATCCAAACGATCATCAAACAGTCATTGAACGCTTTACATTCCCAAGGCAAAAGAAAGCACCATTCCTTTGCTTATCAGACTACGCAAAGCCTGTTCGTTCAAATGAAATGGACTATGTTTGCTTCTTTTCTGTCACAGCAGGTACAGGAATTCGAGATCAAGCAAAACAGTATAAAGAAAACGGCGATTTCTTAAAAAGCCACGCATTACAAGCGTTAGCTCTTGAACTAGCAGAAGGGCTAGCAGAACGCATTCACCAACAAATTCGTGATCAGTGGGGATTCCCTGATTCACCAGATTTCACGATGGCGGAGCGTTTCTCTGCAAAATACCAAGGTCAACGTTTTTCTTTTGGTTATCCCGCCTGTCCGGATCTTGAAGACCAAGAAAAGTTATTCCGTCTGATTGAGCCAGAGCAAATCGGTATTCACTTAACAGACGGCTTTATGATGGAGCCAGAAGCTTCGGTTACAGCTCTTGTATTCGCTCATCCAGAAGCAAAATATTTCAATGTTTTATAACTCAAAAAAGTGGAGCAATTGCTCCACTTTTTTACTTATAGCAGAATAATAAATACGCGAATCGGAACTCGAAATGTGATCCCTTGCTCTATGTCACGTATGACAATATTTCCTGTATATGTTCCACCAATTCTTAAAAGTGGCAAAAAGCTTGTTGTCACCGTAACAGGTCGAGTCGTCTGTGCTGGAATGGTAATAGAAGAAGGAACACTTACCATGTAATTTGTTCCGACTAACGCTAACATCGGTCTCGTTACATTCTCGACTGACAACTGCAACGTACGCGCAGAGTTGGTTTTATTAGTAATGGTGAATGCTTCATCTACAGGACGGTAGGAATCCAATAAGCTTGATAGATTTCCTTTATCTAATCGCAACGTTTCGTCTATCCCTGTTGATATGTTCTTAGATGAATCATTGGGCTGTTTCACATTTGTGCTTCCGAGAATGTAAGAGAAATATGGACTCGATCCTACCGAAACCGTTGCTGACGTTTGCTGTTTAGCTGAAAATAAACTATAAACAGATACATTAGTAACAGCCATCCACAAGAGAGTGAATAAAAACAAACTGAAAACTACGTATCTCGTCTTTTTTTTTGATACGTATATAACATCGTAATTAAAAAGGCACCTACTATAATCAGCCAATACTTTTGAATGAGAAAAGCAACATACCCTATAACTGGAATGTGAGCAACATACACACCATCGATGTCTTCTAACTTAATGGTCAGATGATCTTCAACTCGGTTTGCATCTCCTTTTGTTACAAAAGAAAAAGAGCCTTCTTCGTTAAGGTCTGTTCTTTCCACTCGGTGCATAACGTTTTGATGAACTTGCTGATGTTGAAATAAAATAATTTCACCAACTAACTCCTCTTCTTTCGCTTGACTAACAGGTTTCGTAATGGCTACTGAACCTTTTTCCATTGTTGGACGCATGCTATCTGTCACGACAATATGAAAGTTCCACCCCATCAAAAGTGTGATTCCAAATGAAATCAGTAAGCAAATAGAGAACAGTAAACTAATGAGCGGAAGATGTTTCATTGTTTGACCATCTCCTTATTTAACGATTTGCTCCGGTTAATTGTACAGCATTAAAATCAAATGTAACCGTTTCTGTTAGGTTCTGAAATGTATTGTTTGCAGACTGTGGCAATGTAACGGTAAATGTTAATACGTCAGTTTCTGCACTATTCAATTGAATTGGAGACAGTCCGGCATTTAACTGAGATATTGGACCAGCATATAAAATAGTAGAGCCCTCTTTCACCTCTAGCTGTAAACCATTCGTTACGTCTGTCCAAAGTAATGAACTCATACTCGATGTATTTGTCACATCGTATAAAAATGGAACCGTACCCGTATTCTGAACTGTGACAGTTCGTTGAATAACATCTCCAGGTACAATATCACTTACATTAAAGATGGGTGACGGGGTTACTTCTATCGACAATGTCGCAGTTGAAAAAATATTATCATCAATGACCACTTCGTCTGTGAATAAAGCCGTTGTTTTACCAAAAAACATCATTGGAACGAAAGTGATAATAATTGCCCACCACAGGAGTGAACTTCTTCTTTTCCTTTTCAACTTACCTGCTCCTTTATCAATCATAATAACTAATATATGAACATACCTCTTCAAATGGAACATTCTTTTAACAAACAAAAAAGAATCCACTTTTACCTTGTCAAATTCATCTAAATTGTTCTCAAACAAGAATGTAATTGCTTAAATTGACATATTTTTTATTTTTTCTGAAAAATAGGTTGTCAACTCACCTGACATTTGTTAGGATAAGAACATTAAATTTTCTAAAAATTCTAGTAAATGAGGAGGCTCTTCAACATGATAACCTTTTTCGCTTCAGTCGCACTATTAATCTGTGGTTATATTTTTTACGCAAAGGTGGTTGAGCGAATTTTCGGTATCGATGCATCACGAAAAACGCCTGCCTATGAGAAAGCTGATGGACTTGATTATGTTCCAATGAAATGGTGGAAAGGTTCACTTATTCAATTGTTAAATATAGCTGGTTTAGGTCCAATCTTCGGGGCTGTTATGGGTGCCCTTTACGGACCAGTCGCTTTTATCTGGATTGTACTTGGCTCAATCTTCGCTGGAGCTGTACATGATTATTTCGCAGGAATGATGTCATTACGACACGGGGGAGCACAATACCCTAGCTTAGTAGGTCGGTATCTAGGAAAATACGCAAAATCAATTATTAACCTTGTTTCTCTTGTTCTTATGATTTTAGTTGCAGCAGCATTCACGGCTGGACCTGCTCAATTAATTTCAAGTGTCACATCTTTACCATTTTTAACTGCACTTATTATCATTTTTGCTTATTTCATCTTAGCAACAATCTTACCTGTTAATAAAATCATCGGAAAGATTTATCCAATTTTCGGAGCCGTTTTAATCTTTATGGCAGTAGCCATCGCATTTGGACTTGTCTTCTTAGTAGACAAACCGATTCCGAACTTAACCTTTACGAACTTACATCCAGGTGAATTACCAATTTGGCCATTGTTAATGGTAACCATCTCTTGTGGAGCTATTTCTGGCTTCCACTGTACACAGAGTCCTATCGTCGCTCGTACGTTACAAAATGAGCGTGACGGACGAAAAGTGTTTTACGGTGCAATGATTGGTGAAGGAATTATCGCATTAATTTGGGCCGCTGCAGGAATGACATTTTTCGGAGGCACAGGAGGTTTACAAGAAGCATTAGCAGCAGGTGGACCAGCTGGAGTTGTAAATGAAATCTCAACTTCTCTACTTGGTACATTAGGTGGGATTTTAGCAATCTTAGGTGTTATTATCCTTCCAATTACAACAGGAGACACAGCTCTACGTTCATCTCGCATGATTTTATCAGATTTAGTTAGTAAAAAAGCAAATCAAAACAATTGGAAAGTGGCTCTACTATTTACGATTCCAGTTGCCATCCCTGCTTTTTATTTATCAACAATCGACTATTCATTCTTATGGCGTTATGTTGGATGGACAAACCAATTAGTTGCAACTGTTATGTTATGGACAGCTGCTATCTACTTATTAGAAAAAGCAAAGAATCACTGGATCTGTAGTGTACCTGCTTTGTTTATGACAGGTGTAGTAAGTACGTATATCTTCTATGCACCTGAAGGATTCCAATTAAGCTACAACACTTCATTAGCGATTGGCGCAACTTTAACAGTACTAGTAGCTATTTGGTACGTAAAACAAATTCGTCATCATCAAAATCAAAAAGTAGCAACACAAGCAGCATAAAAAAGAGGCTGGGACATAAGTGTTTCAGTCGATAAGACATCCGAACTATTTATAGTTCGGATATTTTTTGATTAAAAACCAAGTTTAAAAGAATAGTGGAATGGAGCGTAGGACACTCGACTCCTGCGGGAAATAGAGGAAAGGCTGAGACCCCACAGGAACGAGGAGGCTCAGGTTCCTCCCCGCGGAAAGCGAGTGGCTCGAGCGAAATGGAACGAACTTGTTGTTGTACCATAACGATGACAGAAACGTTCTTGTTCGTTTTTGAGAAGGAATCATTTCGTTATGTCCCACTCTCTTTTTTCGTTATGAAAAGACGTCACAATTGCATGACACTTACCTGTTCCTTATAATGGATAACGTGACATCTTTCATTAAGAGAAAGGAGTTCCGTTCTTATGATTAAATTATTTGTCAGTGACTTAGACGGTACATTATTAAATGAAAACAAAGCAGTAGAACAACATAACATTGATGCACTAAAGAAGTTGCGTGAACAAAACATTGATATTTGTCTAGCTTCTGGACGAATGGATAATGAAATTACCAAAATTGCACGTGACGTAAAAGATTCTTTCCACCGCATTAGCCAAAACGGCGCTTATGTGATTACAAACGAAAACCATTCTCTACATGAGAAAGTGTTTCACCATGAACTCGCATTAAAGCTTTATTCATTAACCAACCTTCCAGATAAACTGACGATCGTGTGCTCGAATAACACCAACTTCGTTGAAGAAAAAACAGAGATCGTGGAACAAATTGAGAAATTTATGTTTTTTCCAATTGAAGTAGAAGCAAACATGCAAACAGAAATTGGTCTTTCTCTTAGCCCCTCTAAAATTACTGTTTTAGGTGAGGATGATCAGTTGTTTGAATTGCAGCAAGAGTTAGCAAAAGCATTTCCAGATGAGGTTGATACATACATCTCTGCTCCTAAATGTTTAGATATTATGCCTAAACACATTAGTAAAGGTAATGCGATACAAGTATTGCTTGATCATTTGCAACTAAAACCTGAAGAAGTGGCGTGCATCGGTGACTCCTTTAATGACATCCCTATGTTTCGTTTAACTCCTAATAGCTTTGCAATGGCTACTGCGCCTGAAGCTGTAAAAAAAGAAGCCGCATACGTTGTAGATTCGGTTAGTGAAGCTGCTCATATCGTGTTAGAACAAAATAAACCAAGCCACGTATCTTAAGATGCTTTGGCTTGGTTTATTTATCTTTATCATAAATCGTCATCCATAACCTCTTCTTCCTCTGAATCAGTTAACTTTCGCTTTCTAAATAGGATATTGACCACTAATAAAATCACTGCAAAGAAAATAAACACAAACACAGCGGAAAAGAGCAGTAAAGCAATCGATTCAAACATATGGAGTAAACCACTTCCCTTCTAACGCTTTATATTCAAAAGGTGTTTATGGAAGTAGTAGTGCTCATATTAAGAGTGTAATGCTTCTTTTTTCTTACTGTTTTCCATTTGATTATAGGCCATTTTCATTTTACAAACTGTTGCTTTTAAAGAAGTGGATGTATCAGCATCTTCTGACAGCTGAATATTGACCAAATCAATGACAGAACGAGCAAGTAATTCAACGTTATTTTTCAACTCTAGCTCACTAAACTCCGCTGAATCTTGAAGGCGTAATCGAATAATCTCACTAGCTAGCTCTTTTACACGTACTAATTGATCACGTTCACTCATTGTTCATCCTCCTCTTAATTACCCTATTAATATGAAAGAAAAGAACACAGTATTCTTGTTTCTTACTTCATTATTTCGAGATGAACATGAGTTTTTCCTGTTACGTCATGACGACGGCTTTAAATTCTTTATAACATTGAATGAAAAGGTCAAAACCGCAAGAGCCGTGAACGTTCCACCAATTGCTACGATCGGTACAAACTGCTCGTTTCGTAATAAAATCATAAGTGCTAATCCAATCATCATGACCGGCAACCCAATATTATGAAGCCAAAAGTGTGCTTTTGCTAGCTTATTTTCACCAAGTGTAGGAAATAGCTGATAAAGAATGCCAGCCAACGTTAACGATGTCCATCCAAGTAAATTAATATGAACGTGCACAGGTGTTAACTCGTAGTTATGCGCCGTGGACATATAGTATCCAATTAATACTCCAATCGCAAAATAAGCAGCTGAAATTTTAATCAAACGAATCCCCATCTTCTTTCCCCCTTCTTTAGGTACAGTTCTTTTACATTTCTACGCTCAAAATGTGAAATTAGACTGAATTTTACAATTATTAATCATAAAAAAAGATACGACCAATTATGGTCATATCTCTTAAAAACTAGCCTATATAATGTAAAACAAAATTTAATAAAAATAAAAACGCAATGCCATACATAAATGCAGATACCTCTCGCATTTTGCCTAATGCTACCTTTAAAATTGGATAAGCAATAAAGCCAAATGCAATGCCGTCCGCAATACTGTATGTGAGCGGAATTAATGCAATAATTAAAAATGCAGGGAATCCTTCTGATAAGTCTTGTAAATTGATGTTTTTAATGTTTTGAATCATTAGTCCACCAATCATAATTAAAATAGGCGCTATTGCACTGTTTGGAACCATTTTGATGAATGGTATGAAAAGCAATGAACTTAAAAATAAAGCGCCGGTTACAAGTGATGTTAATCCAGTACGACCACCTGATGCAATACCAGCTGCACTTTCAACAGATGAAACAGTTGGACTCGTTCCAAATAGTCCACACGTAATCGCTGATACAGCATTTGCTTGAAACGCCCGAGGAAACTTTTCATTTTGGTTCATCATACCTAATTGCCCATGAATTAAGCCAATGTTTTCAAAAACAATAACCATTGTCAATGAAAAAACAGCTGCCCAAAATGCCACTTCTCCTAATGCTGTGAATGAAAATGCACTGAATCCTGCAAAGAATTGAGTGATTCCTTCAGCTTGTTCCGTTGAGTCTGTCGAAGGCAACACACCAAATAGCATAGCAATAAATGTACCTGCTACCATACTTATCAGGAAGTTTCCGGGTACATTTCGAATAAATAAGACAACCGTAATCACCAATGTAATGAGTGTACTCAATACAAACGGACTAGCTAAGTTTCCTAATGCAACAAAAGTTGTTTCACTCGGAATAACGAGGCCACCTTTTTGTAAACCGATAAACGTTAAAAAGAGACCGACTCCGACAGTAATTGCTTCTTTCAATGAATGAGGAATCGATTCTACTAACTTCCCGGCAAAGCGAGAAAATGCCAGTAGGGCAAATAGAATTCCTGAGAGCAATACTGCTGCCAAACCTTCTTGCCATGATAAGCCCATTGATTGCACCATCGTATACGTAAATAACGCATTAATTCCCATTCCAGGAACCAAAATGAGCGGTGCATTTGCCCAAAAAGCCATTAACAAACACCCAATCACAGATGTTGCAACCGTAGCGAAAATACCAGCTTCCATTGGAATACCTGCATCCGCTAAAATCGCGGAGTTAATCGCAATAATATACACAATTGAAAGAAACGAAACAACTCCTGCTACACTTTCCTTACTAATCGTCGTGTCATGTTGCTTTAAATGAAATGTTTTTTCAAATAACGCTTTCAAAACTTCTTCCTTCTTTTCAACATATCCCTCACCCACCCAGTGAATCTCAAAATAGAGTCACCGGACCATATTATAGCAAAATAAAAAATTGTTTCAAGAAAAACATTTTATTTTGCTTACGTTTATTTTTTCCACTTCCTCTTCTGCTATTAACCCATAATTATCCACTAACTAAAAAAAACAAAAGGCTTTCTCATCGTAAGAGACACCTTACTACCGAGAAAGCCTTTTATTTTTCTTATCCGATTAAAAACCCTAGTGAGATAATAATACCTGTTACGAAAAGAAGAATGACACAGTATCCCATGATATCTTTTGCTTTTAAGCCTGCTATGGCAAGTGCAGGTAATGCCCAGAACGGTTGAATTAAGTTTGTCCATGCATCTCCCCAAGCAACTGCCATTGCTGCTTTTGATACAGGCACACCAAGATTTTGAGCTGCTTCTAACACAATCGGTGCTTGTACAGCCCATTGCCCTCCTCCTGATGGAACAAAGAAGTTGACAATTCCTGCACTCCAAAAAACAAAGACTGGGAATGTCACACTATTTGAGATGGATACAAATCCCTCTGAAATGACGTTTGCTAATCCAGATGAGACCATAATACCCATTAGACCTGCATAGAATGGAAACTGAATAATAATACCGCTTGCTCCTTTCACTGCATTTGTGACCGCTTCCAAAAAGCGTCGAGGTGTGCCGTGAAGGAGAATTCCTAAAAATAAGAATAAAAAATTGACAATGTCTAGATTCAGCTTAAATCCGTTGTTTGTAAAATAATAAACTAAAAAAGACACCCCTGCGATACCAATGAGCATTGATAATACTCGACTATTCTCTAACTTTTCAGATGGTGTGGATGCAGATGCTTCAATGCTTGCTGCTTGCAGACTTTCTCCATCTTCTAATAATGATTTATCCACTGTAATGGTTTGATCTTTAGCAGGCATCATCAGTCGATTGACTAATGGAATTGTAATGAAAAGAGCTGCAATAATGATTAAATTATATGTAGCAAAGATGGTTTCACCTGTTGGAATAACACCAATTAACCCTTCAGAAAAGTGTCCTGGCGTTGCAATGGTTAGTGGGACTGAACCTGATAATCCACCATGCCAAATCACAAAACCACTATAAGCACTCGCAATCAGTAAGCGATAATCCACTCCATCTACTTTTCGAGCGAGCTCTTTTGCAAATAAAGCCCCAATAACAAGACCGAACCCCCAGTTAATAAAACTTGCTAATAAAGACACGATAGTTACTAAAATGATCGCTTGACCAGGAGTCGATGGTAAGGAAGCCAGTTGACCAAGCCCCTTTTTAAAAAACGGGCTACTAGCAAGAACATGCCCTGTTACAAGAACGAGCACCATTTGCATCGAAAAAGCAAGCAATCCCCAAAATCCTTCTCCCCAATATTGAACGATATTCATTGGTGTACTATCTGTTAGTACGAGCGCAAAACCAAATACCGTAAGCGTTAACAAAATAACGAATAAAAACGGATCTGGCAAATACCTTTGCATAATTCGATTTGATAATGAAATTATGTACTTCATGTTTCTCCCCCTTTGTTTGTTGTCAGACAACCGATGACGTAAACCCCCTTAAGAAAGTTGAATTTTCCAACTCTACTAAATAATTCGACTTTTTCATCTAAAATCCTTCATAAAATTCATAGTTCATTAAAAGAAATTACCTACATCGTCTTTCTTGCATCACGTGACTTTTATCCTTGTTAATCAATCATTTCGGCAGAACACAAAGCTCTGTTTTTGCAATAATAGAGAGTGAGTCGTGCATGAATGAACATAAAAAAAGGAGCTTTTTTAGCTCCTGTTCATTAATAATAAGGATAATATGGATATGGTGATGGATAGTACGGGTAATAGCCTGGATAATTTGGTGTGACAAGTGCACTACCAACTAACCCTCCTACTAATCCTCCAACAAATGGACCACCAAAGCCAAATCCTGGACGGGGACCCCATCCCCAACCTGGACGACCTCCCCAACCGATTGGACGTCTTGCATCAAATTGCTGCATATTTCGTTCCTCCCTCTTCTCATAGTCTTATGGGAAACCTACTACACTATTACATATGCACAAACCAACTTGAAGGAGTGGGCATTTGTCCACTCCTTTTCAAATTTTCTCCACGTTTGTCCTATGATGGTTTAAAAAAAGAGCGAAACGGGAAAAGTTTTATAACGAGTTTTAGGGAGGAATGTACATGAATGGCTGGATGATAATTATCTTGCTTGCATTGATTCTACTCATTGTTGACTTTATAGTCGATCGATTAAATAAACGCCGCCAAACAAAAATGACCCCTCATACAACGTATCCGATTGGCAAAGTGATGGAACGTGAAAAGAAAATTGAAAAAGCAAAGCAAAAAGCACACGAGTTAGACATTAAGTAAGACAGTTCTCAAAAAGGATGCATTGATAGGACAATTTCAACTCTTTGTAGGAGCCCTCCTTTTCGGGCTCCTTTTCCGTTTATTTAAATTTTCTTCTTCATACATATATTGCATAAAATAACACAAGCTATAGAAAGTCTTTTCTTCCTTTTTTAACTACTTACTTACAAGGAGGACCTCTATGCTTAGTATTATTGTGGGCCTAGTTTTATTAATGATTCTCGCTTACTTAGGTTGGTCAATTATTTGGATTGCTCCTCTCGTTTCAGCTGTTGTGGCGTTACTAAGCGGGTTAGATTTACTGCCTGCTTATACAGAAACTTACATGACAGGCTTTGTTGACTTCGCCAAAAAGTGGTTTCCTGTCTTTTTATTGGGAGCTATTTTTGGAAAACTAATGGAGGATACAGGAGCAGCTCAATCTGTTGCATTTCGTATTACAAAAATTTTAGGTGAAAAAAGAGCGATTCTTGGTGTTTTAATCGCCGCTGCGGTTTTAACGTATGGTGGTGTAAGCTTGTTCGTTGTTGTATTTGCTATTTATCCGTTAGCGATTGCTCTCTTTCGCCAAGCAAATATTTCGCGAAAATTATTACCTGGGACATTTGCTTTAGGAGCTTTTACGTTCACAATGACTGCTTTACCCGGTACTCCCCAAATTCAAAACTTAATTCCAATTCCTTATTTTAAAACGTCGCCTATCGCTGCACCCATTATGGGAATTGTCGCGGCATTAATCATGGCGGTCGGTGGGTATTTTTATTTAAAGTGGCGAGAAGGGCGATTAACAAAAGCTGGTGATACATACGACGAACCTAAAGGTGGACAAGAAGTAAAAGAAGTAAACGAATCAGAATTACCAAACTGGATTCTATCGTTCTTACCACTGGTGATTGTTGTCATTACACTAAATGTGTTTAAATGGGACATCATTCCCTCTTTAATTGTTGGATCACTGGCCATTATGCTTTTTAACATTAAGAAATACAAGTCGTTCATTAAAGCCGTAAACGGAGGCGCATCTGGCTCTGTAATGGCACTAATCAACACGAGTGCAGCCGTTGGGTTTGGCTCTGTTGTTACAGCTGCCCCTGGCTTTGAGACATTAACCGATTTGCTTCTTGGCATTAAAGGAAATCCCTTGATTTCAGAAGCAGTTGCTGTGCAGGTACTAGCGATGATTACAGGATCTGCGTCTGGAGGAATGGGAATTGCGCTTGAAGCACTTGGCGATCAATACTATCAGTTGGCTCAATCAACTGGAATGGATGCGGCTGCTTTTCACCGTATCGCGGCTCTTGCATCTGGTGCTTCCATCTTGCCTCATAACGGTGCTTTATTAACGCTATTTGCTGTAACAGGATTAACTCATAAAGATTCGTACAAGGACATTGCAGTTGTTGCACTCTTAATCCCAACAGTTGCTGTTGTTGTCGCCATTATTTTAGCTAGCTTAGGTATTATGTAATCAATCCATTGTTCATAAAGGAGGAGTTTCACATGGTAAAAGATAAAGTGGTGTTTATTACAGGAGCTGCACAAGGAATTGGATTTGAAGTTGGAGAACGATTTGCGGAAAATGGTGCAAAAGTAGCCCTATCTGATATTAATGACGAAGGGGTTCAAAAAGCAGCGCAACAACTAAAAGATAAAGGCTATGATGTTATTGGCGTTAAATGTGATGTAACAAATGAAGAAGACATAAAAGCTGCGCTAGACGAAACACACTCTCATTTTGGTTCGTTAGACATTTTAATCAATAATGCCGGAATGCAACATGTTGCACCAATTGAAGAGTTTCCAACCGAAAAGTTTGAACTATTAATTAAAATTATGTTAACTGCTCCATTCTTAGCAACAAAGCATGTATTTCCACTAATGAAGAAAAATGGATTTGGCCGTATTATCAACATGTCTTCTATCAATGGACTCATTGGATTTGCCGGAAAAGCAGCTTATAATAGTGCTAAACACGGAGTCATTGGTCTTACGAAAGTATCAGCTCTAGAAGGTGCAGCTGACGGCATTACTGTCAACGCTCTGTGCCCTGGCTATGTAGACACACCACTTGTGAGAAACCAACTACAAGATCTTGCAAATACAAGAAAAATCCCGCTAGAAAAAGTACTGGAACAAGTGATTTATCCACTGGTTCCTCAACAACGACTGTTATCTGTAGATGAAATTGCGGATTATGCACTGTTTTTAGCAAGTGACAAAGCAAAAGGTGTAACAGGACAAGCCGTTGTCATGGATGGCGGATATACAGCTCAATAAAAAGAAAGGCATGCAACGATGGCATGCCTTTCTTTTTCCCCTTTTGTTACAACGATTATTTTCTTTTCTATTTTTACCCTTTTTGACCGAAATATTTCCCTCTATATAATCCCCTTTTATAGAAAGCAATGCACGCTCATATCAATGACAGAACAACTATCGTCTCCCCAAACGTAGTTGCATATGTAACGAAAACTGAAATCGCTTACATTAAGCGTTAAAAAAATATAATCGTTGTAACAATTTGTATCTATTTCTATTAAACCCTATTTTCATTCAAACTTCAATACTTAAATTAATAATAGGAATATTCTATACTATTTAAAATAATCTTACTGTTATCTATTGACAATCTGTTTAGTAGGAATTATGATTCAATTATCTCAAAAAAAATGAATAAGATACTTATCAAGAGTGACAGAGGGACCAGGCCCTACGATGTCCAGCAACCTCCCCTAGTGGAACGGTGCTACTTCCTGCAGAATGATTTTATTCTGAAAGATAAGTCGTTTATATAAAGCGATGCCTCTTTTAGAAAGAGGCTTTTCTTTTTTCATCGATGATGCAGACACCTAGATTCAAAGGAGTGAAGAAATTGATTGAGGTTCAAAACCTACACAAAGAATACATAACGAAAAAAGGAACCGTGACAGGAGTCGATCATGTATCTGTCACAATTGAAAAAGGCGAAATATTCGGCATTGTTGGCTATAGTGGTGCTGGTAAAAGTTCGTTATTACGCTGTTTAAATTTACTAGAAAAGCCTACATCCGGTCACATTATCATTGACGGAATTGATTTAACGACATTACCTGAAAAAAAATTACGAGAAGCAAGACAAAAGATCGGCATGATTTTCCAACATTTTTATCTTGTAAGTTCTAAAACAGTTTTTGAAAATATTGCTTTCGCTTTGAAGGCAGCCAAACTATCAAAAGATGAAATTAATAAACGTGTCATTGAGCTACTTGAAATGGTTGGATTATCGGATAAAAAAGATGTGTACCCTTCTCAACTTAGTGGTGGTCAAAAGCAACGCGTGGGGATTGCTCGTGCATTAGCTAACAACCCAAAAGTGCTACTATGCGACGAAGCAACTTCTGCTTTAGATCCAACTACAACAAAATCTATTTTACAGCTCTTGAAAAAAATCAATCGCGAGCTTGGATTAACCATTGTTTTAATTACACATGAGATGGAAGTCGTAAAAGACATTTGCCACCGTGTAGCTGTTATGCAAGATGGAAAAATTGTGGAGGAAGGACCTGTATACAACATTTTCGCTCGTCCGCAAGCCCACTTAACAAAACAATTTATTTCAAGTGTCCTAGACTTCGAGATCCCTGCGCATTTATTAAGTGAGACCAAAGGAAAAGTGGTTAAAATTCAATTTCAAGGCGCTGTGGCCGGTGAGTCAGTCGTATCTGACGCTCTTCAATCTTTTAAAGTGAAAGGAAACATCCTCCACGGGAAGATTGAATATATCCAAAGTGTTCCTCTCGGCGTTTTTATTATGGAACTTATCGGACAACCTGATGAGATTGAAAAAGCAATTCACTATTTACATGAGCGAACACATGATTTGGAGGTGATTTCTCATGTCTCTTGATGCCATCATTGCTCTGTTACCTGATTTAAATAAAGCATTCATTGAAACGTTATATATGGTGGGAATTTCACTGGTGATTTCTTTGATTATTGGTTTACCAATTGGTGTTCTCCTCTTTGTAACAGATCGAAATTTGTTTTTAGAGAATCGTATGTTAAAAGAAGTGTTAGGCTTTTTTGTCAACATCGTTCGCTCCATTCCTTACATTATTTTGTTAGTGGCACTTCTTCCATTAACACAAGTGATTACAGGAACCACAATTGGGCCTACAGCCGCCTCTGTGTCTTTATCAGTCGCTGCTATCCCTTTCTTCGCACGTATTGTTGAAACGTCTTTACGTGAAGTTGATAAAGGAGTAATCGAAGCATCCATTGCAGTTGGTGCTTCACCGTGGATGATTATAAAAGATGTGTTATTACCAGAAGCAAAGCCTGGGATTATCCAAGGTGTTACCATTACAACGATCAGCTTAATTGGTTATTCAGCGATGGCAGGGATTGTTGGTGGTGGTGGAGTTGGAGATTTAGCCATTCGATTCGGCTATTACCGTTATGACAACACCGTCATGATTACAACCGTTATTGTATTAATCTGTTTAGTTCAAGTCATTCAATTTGCAGGAGATAAACTTGCTCGTGTCGTGGACAAACGATAATGACACCATAACTCTTTAGCACTAAAACGCTTTTTACTGTTAAAATTCGGAGGGAAACAAACATGAAAAAATGGTTATTTGCACTTATTCTACTATTAAGTCTTACAGCTCTAGCAGCTTGTGGAAACAACGAAGAAAGTTCTTCATCTAGTGAAAAGAAAGAAATTAAAATTGGCGCAACAACAGGCCCTTACAGTGACATGGTAACAAAAGCAATTAAGCCTGGATTAGAAGAAAAAGGATACAAAGTTGAGGTTGTTGAGTTTAGTGATTATATCCAACCAAACAAATCATTAGGAAATGGCTCAATTGATGCGAACTTATTTCAACACAAAGTATACATGGAGTCTTTTGCAACAGAAAATAAATTAGATTTATCAGAAGTCGTTGTCGTTCCTACTGCACCAATGGGTATTTATTCAAACAAATATAAGTCGCTTGATGAAATCAAAGAAGGAACAGCAATTGCCGTTCCAAACGACCCAACAAATATGGCACGTGCATTAAAGATGCTTGAAGAAGCAAAGCTTATTACATTAAGTGAAGAAGCAAACCCATTAACAGTATCTGAAAAAGATGTTGTAGAAAATCCAAAAAAGATTGCGTTTAAACCGATTGAAGCGGCTCAACTTCCTCGTGCCGTTGAAAGTGTTGATTTATCAGCTGTTCCAGGTAACTTCGCACTTGCAGCCAAAATGGATTTACTAGATGCACTTCAATTAGAAGAAATGCCTGATGATTATCGAAATCGTGTTGTTGTTAACACAAAAGATCTTGATGCAACTTTTACAAAAGACCTAAAAGCGGTTGTAGAATCTGACGAGTTTGAAAAAGTGATTGACAATGAGTTCAAAGGTTTCGGAAAACCTGAGTGGATGAATTAACAAAGAGGAAAAAAGCAACGTTGCGGCGTTGCTTTTCCTTTTATTGAGAGGCAAGGAATGAGACGAGCATTATTTATACACGGGGAAAAAGCATGGAATGCAGCTCAACCTTTTATTTCCGAATTTTGTACTGTGCAACCATATTATCGTAGTTACAAAGGCGAATGCTCTTTTGAAGAGGTGAGACGACTACATGATGATGCGCAATCTTTACAAGTAGATGTAATCATTGGCGTAGGTGGCGGGAAAGTGCTTGATTTAGCAAAAGCCGTTGGAAACGAAACAAACATTGATGTCATTTTAATTCAAACGATTAAACTACCTTATTCTCTTAAAACGCTTGGGCTCTCACCAAACGACGAAAAACCTCGTCCATAAAATTGCTCATGCTTCTGTAAAAGAAGGAGAAGCGATTTACGCTCAGTTTTTTTCCATTACAGCCACTCAAGTGTATGAAGCGATGATTCAGTTAGAGACGTTCATTGAAACACATGCACTCCACTCTCCTTAAGTAATTTTGCATATTATTAGCGAAAAGCGGGTAAAACGAGTAAGGTGTAGATGAAAGCCAGTCACACGTTTGAAGAGATGACAATAGGAGTGATACGCATGGAAAGAAACAACATTGATGAATACTTAGAGCGTGGAATACACGGAGCAAAGGAAACAAAACCTGATGAACGCCGCTACTACTTAACGACTCTTCGTGAGCGTATTGAAATAGCTTTAAAAAAAGGACAAGTGATGAAAGCACAACCGTACGAACAAGTGGTGTCTAAAATAAAGAACGTACAAGACGGACAGCTTTTCTTAAACGGCACGATTTCATACAGTCATTTATCTAAATACATTCAAGTAGCAAATGCTCATAACGTACCGTTTACCATTGTTCAAAACTTAGAAGCTGATACTGACATCGGTCTTGTGCTAACAGGTAGTCAAGGTAGCGAAGACATTGACATTTTCATTGAAGACTAAAAAAGCCGCTCGTTACATCTTTTTACACGAGATGTAACGAGCGGTTTTTTCACGACTTTTTTATTTTGCAAATACATGATTACCAACTTTTTCCACTACTTCTCTCGTACGAATCCAATCACTTGTTGCAATGTCTGGATTGTAAAAGTAAAGAGACTCGGTTGAGCGATTCGGAGCTGAAATGACTTCTTGAACCGCTCGTTTTGATTCTTCTGAAGGTGAATTATTAATTGTACCGTTTTGAACCGGTGTAAAAGCATAGGCACCGTTAGGAATTTTTTGGTTGATGACATCTGTAATGGAATTTGGAAATTCTGATGAGTCCACTCGATTCAACACAACGGTTGCAACAGCAACCTTCCCTTCATAAGGCTCACCTTTTGCTTCCGCTTCAACGACACGCTCTAATAAATGAATTTCTTCAGAACTATACGCATCGCTGCTCGGAATGGTTAACGATTCACCTGCGTAAATGGTATCTGATTGTCGACTATTTGCTTCTTTAATATGATCAATGGATACACCGTATGTTTGTCCAAGTGCCCAAAGAGTTTCCCCTTTTTCGACTTTGTGTTCCGTACTTGCTTTCGCTTCATTATGTACACTAAAAAAGGAAAAAGCCGCCGCCGATGTGACGACTAAATTTCGTATGTTACCTTTTTTCATAGAGTAAAATCCCTCCTGAAAAGTCGTATGCTCATACTTTAACATAGGACTTGGACCATTTCATTGAAAAAAACGATAACATTTATGTTCATTTCATGTAAAATGTAACAGCTTATCTCCTTGTGTGACATAATGACATACCACCGTCATATTACATCCATTTAACAGGTAACTTATGTATCTATTTTCCATTTCACTCATTGTTCATCAAATGCTTAAAACAAAACCCCAGCTCTCTAGCCATTGTATGTGGGCTAGATTTGTCAGCTGGGGGCTTTGCAAGGTGTATCATTTGCGCTTTCTGCTCTATTGATACACCTTAATCAAAGATCTCTATTTCAACTACATCATAAAAATCAATAACCAGTTTTGCACCTGTATCATCCATAAAGGTAAATACATCACCTTCATCTGCTAAATGAAGCACATACCCTTTGAGAAATTGTTCTCTGTTATCATAAACAGTGGTCAATTCTACTTTCTTTTGCTCAGTATAAGCTTCCTTTAATAAAGAATGGAGGTCATGACTTTCAAATGTGTCCGGGCGGTTTACTAATAACATCCCGTATGTCGTCTCACCACGTTCATTTTTCCAAATATAATCTGCAAAGTAAAACGGTGATGTACTTTTACGAAAATCGTCCATCAAATCCCTCCTCTAAACATACTTACAAGCTTGCAAGTATTTATTACTTTTAATCTATCACTTTTTACACGAGAACGCATCTTTTATTTCTCATTCAACAAGGATTAGCTACGCGGTGTTTCTAAGTAGCGATAAATCACATCTCCACCTCGCTGAGCGATTCCTCGAAAGTGTTTAAAATCTTCACGCTGAACAAGTGTTTTTCTAAATTCTAAAAAATCGTCTTTAGAAACTCTAAACTCTTTGATTTCTCCGTCTTTTAGTTGATTGACTAATTGTGTTGATTGTTGTTGATCCAACTTAACCACCTCAAATATGATGACATTTCCTGATTTGCATTATATCAAGTTTTTGAATAAGACGCACTTACTTCTAGTTGTAACCACTTTGTTAATGCTTCATGTTGCGCTTGTGCTTCTTTATAACCTTGCTCATACAGAGCTTCTAGTTTTAACGGATTTTTCTCCATTCTCCCTACTTGTAAAGGTAATTGTGGTCGAATAACAAAGACGTTTCCTTGTTTCTCTTGTTCTTCAATATAATCAAGCGTTTCATTATAACGTGCGTAACGATTTTCCATCGCATGAAGCAGCCCCTTATACTGTCGATAAGAGCGCTTTGCTAACCAAAACATTGATGATTTTTTCTTTCGATATTCTCGATTGCGAGTTAACACTACAACGTTTCGAGTATTTCCATCTTGCTCTGATTTTTTTAAAGGGATTGGGTCACTAATACCTCCATCTAGTAATTTACGTCCGTCGTATTCAACAATCGGTGCCACAAACGGTAAAGAGCTTGAAGCTCGAATAATCGTTAATACGTCCTCTTTATAATCATCATAATAAACAGGTTCTCCAGTTATGCAATCAGTTGTACCAATGACAAACTTCTCTTTTCGGTTTCGAAACGTATCAAAGTCAAATGGAACAAGAGAAGTTGGGATTTCATTGAACACAAAGTCCATACCAAACATTTCTCGATTTCGAAGGTAGTTACGAAACGATAAATAGCGTGGGTCATTAATAAAATCAATGTTCACTTTTCGATTACGCCCATGCTGCCGTGATAAATAGGAAGAAGCTTGACATGCTCCAGCAGATACACCAATAACGTAGGGAAAATAAAAGTCTTGTTCCATAAAATAGTCAAGTACCCCTGCTGTGTAAATCCCTCTCATTCCTCCGCCTTCTAACACCAGACCTGTGGAATTCATCATTTTATACACCTTCTCTTTTTATCATTTGTATGTGAGTAATATATCGAATTCATATTTATTTGTCGACCATTACACTCGAATAATTTGGTATTTTTTTGAAGGATTTTAAGAAATAAATGTCGAAAACATCATTAGGGAATGAATAGGTGTCAAAAAACGCTTTACTCCATTTCATTTTTCATTCAAACTAGTACTTAAAAAGAAAGCGTTATCTTTTCCATTTTATTTACTATTTTTAAGATGATTTCTGTTAGTAACCGTATCGTCTATGTATGGATAGAAGCGTTATTTAATTATAAAGGAGAGATTGACATGAACATTGCTCAAGTAGGGAATATAATTGAATTTAAACAAGGATTAAAAGGTATTGTTGAGAAAGTAAACGAAAACTCTGTGATTGTAGATTTAACATACATGAGTAACTATCGTGAACTAGATCTTGAACAACGCACTGTGGTAAACCATAAGAATTATAAAATTATCGCAGAAACCCTATAAAGCCTAGTAATCATTTCTCCATTACACATATCTCTGAAAGCGATTACTAAAAAGAGATTGAATTAAAGATGAAAAAACATGTTGAGCTGTAACACCTCTCACCTGTCTATCCATTGGTATGGCTGTACTTTATGGGCAAGAGGTGTTGCAGATCAAAACATCGGAGGCGCTCTTTTCCTCTTTTTTTGTTTTATCGCTTCGGTGTATCTCATTCACTACCTTCACTCTTTATTTTGACTTGCAAATTTCATTTTTTTGCTGTTCGTTAATCAGTCCTAACTTATACATGAGATACGCATAATTTTGAGCTTTTTTACTTCCTTGTTGTTTCATCCTTTTTCACCCTTCTTCTTTACTAGAGTTAGTACATTATATGAGCAAAGCTAAAAAAGTTTCCTTAAGGAAAGATTTTTAGCCGTAACTTTTTCTTGAACAAACTTTCTATACCTGTCACAATACAAACAAAGAGATAGGTAAAGGAAGCGTTAGAATGATTGATACACTTTTATTTTTAATTGGTCTTGGAACTGTTTTATTTTTTGCTTTTGGATTACTGTTTCGCAAGTACAAACTAGGAAGTAAAAAGGAAAAAAACATAGTTGATTATGTTGATGACAATGATGATCACGATGAATTGGATGATGGCACCTCGTATACGAGTTGGAGTGATCAATCATCAGGTGATGATAACAACAATAATTAAAAGACGCTGAGACAACAGGGAAGTTCTTTCCCCTAATTGTCTCAGCGTCTTTTTATTTCGATAATACACGTTTTCCATTCGTAAAGGAGTAATAACATTCACCTGTATAAATGTCATTACTTTCATGAACGTGAACGCCTACTTTATCTTGTGTAGCTGCTTCTACCATCGATTTTGCAACATTACACGCTTTAATTGGCTTATACTTTCTATATTTACCAATCAGTAAAAAGGAACAACTTTTCAAGAAGTATTCTCCTATTTTTTCACCAAAACGAAATTCGTTTCGCTTTCCGAGCAATAACGATGGACGGAAGAAGTGTGTTGAACGAATATATAAACTCGCAATATCTTCCTCTGTTTGTCCTTTTACTTTACTATAAAAAAACGGTGAACGAAGGTCTGCACCAATCGCAGTAATGGCTAGAAAGTTTTTCGCTTTCTTTTTCTCAGCACATTTCGCTGCTGATAATGGGTATTCATAGTCCACTTTCATAAATTTTGCTTTTGTTTTTGCTTTTTTCATTGTTGTTCCAAGACAACAATACACATCATCAACGGCAAACTCATCTTCATATTGCGTTAATTGTCCAAAATCAACTACCACTTGACGCAATTTCTCATGCTGAAATGGAAGCTCATTTCGAACGAGAACTGTCACATGTTGATAAAGTTTACTTTGAAGTAATAGTTGCAAGAGTTCTTTTCCTACTAATCCACTTGCTCCTAATACTACTGCTGATCTTTGCGACATTCTTTCACCTTCTTTGTTCATTATGATTGCAGTCAAAGTGGCTGACCCGTCCTCTCCTTGAACTTCCTTCATTGAAACGTTCAAGTATCGCTCTTTGGGGCAGCCACTTTGTTTATCTTATAGATACTTTTTATTATCGATTATCAATCGTTTCTGGATATAAGTCATGATTCATCATACGGTACTCTGCCATCTTTTCATACTTCGTATCCGGACGACCATAGTTTACATAAGGGTCAATCGAAATACCGCCACGTGGCGTGAATTTCCCCCACACTTCAATATAACGTGGATCCATTGCTTCAATTAAATCATTCATAATGATGTTCATACAATCTTCATGAAAATCACCATGATTACGAAAGCTAAATAAATACAATTTCAATGATTTACTTTCAACCATCTTCACATCTGGAATATAACTAATATAAATTGTCGCAAAATCTGGCTGATTCGTTTTTGGACATAAACTTGTGAATTCTGGACAATTGAACTTTACAAAATAGTCTCGGTTTGGATGTTTGTTATCAAATACTTCAATCACTTCTGGTGAGTATTGAAATAAGTAGTTTGTTCCTTGATTACCAAGCAACGTAACACCCTCTAATTCTTCATTTTTACGACCTGACATCATTGTTTCCTCTCTTTCCTCGCTTGTCATTCTAACAGCGTTTTATCATTTTGTGAATACATGTTTTCTTATTTTATTTGTAAATTTTTTGAAAAGGTTTACACACCACGTTTATTGCCCCATACGAGCGTATGAAGCTGAGGTAAAACGCGCGCATTATTCATCTTGTTTGACCCTACTACTTTCTCTATCAACCACTCATATTTTTGTAACAGGTGTTGAATAAGCGTTGAATCATCCGTCGTTGTTGCATCATCATTTCCTACTTGTACATAAAAAGGAAGCATTGGATAACGCTTATGAACTTGTTCAGCATAAGTAAAGTCACAATCATCAAACACCACTACTTTTAAGCTTGCATGTTTCTGACGACCATTTTGTACGAGCGTATCAATGATGGCGTCTAATACATCAAAGTTCGTGGTCATTTGTGAACTAGGTGGCTTTGGTGAAATCGTTAAGTCATCGACAGTTAGCAACCAATCTTGCCATCTACTTCCCTGTGTTTCAATGGCTACTTTGATATCGTACTTTTTTAACAAATCAATAAGAGATGCGAGTGATTTTAAAAGGGCTGGGTTTCCTCCTGAAATGGTCACATGGTTGAATGCGTCACCACCGAGCTCTGTTAACTCCGTCCAAATTTGTTCTGCTGTTAATTGACGAATGTCTTCTTTTGCTGATCCGTCCCATGTAAATGCAGAATCACACCAACTACATGAATAATCACAACCTGCTGTTCGTACAAACATGGTTTTTTGCCCAATAACCATCCCTTCTCCTTGAATGGTCGGCCCAAAAATTTCGAGAACTGGAATCGTATTACCCATTGTTCTTCACCTGCTTTGGTCGGTACACAACATAACTTGTAGGGGTTTCACGAACAAATACTTGAACACACACAGGCTTATTTTTTAATTGATTTAAATGAGCTTGAATGAGCTCATAAATTTTACGCGCTACGACTTCCGTTGTCGGAAAATCAGTCGAATGTTGATCATTAAAAAGATCTTTATGATCATTTAAAAGCGTGTGATCAAATTGACCTGATACAAGTTTTTTTAACGTGGCAAAATTAACGAGAAATCCTGATTCATCCAATTCGTCTCCTGCTACTGTTATGTTCACAAAATACGTATGACCATGAATGTTTTGGCATTTCCCTGCGTCTTTATGGGGAACAAAGTGTGCCGCTGCAAACTGCATATCTTTATTCAATTCATACTCATAATGATGAAAAACTTGTGGATAGATTTGCTGAAGCATGATTTAACGCTCCTCTTCTTTTTGTTGTAGATAGTCATTTAAACCTCGCTTACGCAGTAAACATGCCGGACATTCACCACAGCCATCTGCAATGATCCCGTTGTAGCACGTTAATGTACGCTCACGAACAAAATCAAGAGCTCCAAGCTCATCCGCTAATCCCCACGTTTCTGCTTTATCAATCCACATTAATGGCGTATGAATGACAAATTGATAATCCATTGATAAATTCAACGTGACATTTAAAGACTTAATAAAAACATCTCGACAATCTGGATAGCCAGAAAAGTCTGTTTCACATACCCCTGTAACCAGGTGACGAGCGCCTGCATTTTTAGCCAATACCGCTGCAAACGACAGAAACAACAAATTACGTCCATCCACAAATGTTGTCGGAAGATCACCCTCGTTATGTTCAATGTCAATTTCATTTCGTGTTAACGCATTCGGCGCTAACTGACTCAATAGCGACATATCTAGTACGGTATGCTTAACGCCTAGTTCCGCTGCAATCTCTTTTGCTACTTCAATTTCTTTACTGTGTCGTTGTCCATATTGAAACGTCACAGTTTCTACTTCTTTAAAATTCTTTAACGCCCAAAATAAACAAGTTGTGCTATCTTGACCTCCGCTAAAAACAACAACTGCTTTTTCTTGTTTCACTTTACGCCATCTCCTTTTTACTCTGTAGAAGGAAAAGCATTCGTGAACCATTCTCTATAACGTGTCTATATACGAAAAAAAGACTGCTTTCTTAAAAGCAATCTCCCTTCAACTAAACACCATTAAACATAAGCCTTCACACATAGAGGCGTATATACATAAACAGACTAAAAAAGACCCGTGTCAGTATACAGTGACAGTGTCTATTATTCACTCATTTATTAATGGTTATAGTTTTTTATAGAGGGAGTTCGCGAACCTCTCCCGCACAAATGAGTTGTACGGACTTCTTTGTTTAATTGTCTTTGTTTACTATACCACATTGCTTTTGCAAAGACTATACTCAAAAAGGTTTTAGTTTTGCAAAGAATGGTTATAAGGAAAATGAATGATAGGAGAGGACGGCATGTATTTATGAAACTAAACGACACGATTGAACGACTACGCTCAAATTTTTGGTACTTACCCACTTTATATGGAGTCGTTGCTTTTTTATTAGCCTTGTTAACGATGCAGTTTGATTACTTTATTACAAAGCAAGAACCGTGGATGAAGTACATACCGAAAGTCATTTTATCAGATAAAGACTTGGCTCAAACCGTACTAAGCTCGATTTCAACTTCGTTACTCACAATTACAACCATTACTTTTTCGTCTATTTTGGTTGTCCTTACTACTTTCTTATCGAACTTTTCACCAAGAACAGTTCAGAACTTTATTACCGATCATAATACCCGGCGTGTGCTTGGTAGCTTTATTGGCGGGTTTGTTTACTCCGTTATTTTATTGCTACTGCTAAAGAAAGATAACGACCAACAGCTATTTTTAGCACCTACCTTTGCCATTATCGTGACAATTTTTTGCTTAGCTGTCTTCGTTTTTTTCGTTCATCATACCGCTTCTTGGATTCAAGTAGGAAATTTAATCTTCAACATTTCCTCTGCTACTACAAAGATTATTGATGGAAATTATCCTGACCGCGGAACAGAGCGAATTGATGCTCCATTCGAACAATCAGACCTAAACGAAAGCAATGAACAACATCCCGTTGAAATTACCCCTTCCATATCAGGGTATATTGAGTTCATTAATACAGATCAGCTCTTACGGGTGGCCATTGAGCATGATATTGTCATTAAAGTACATAAGCGACAACCAGATTTTACAGATAAGTACTCTCCTTTATTTTCAATATGGGGAGGAAAAAAAGAAGATGTGGAAAAATCACTTCAAGATGCTGTGTTAATTGGGGAGCAACGAGCGCCTTATCGAGACGTTGAGTTTGGGTTGCGAAAATTAGCGGAGATTGCTTTAAGAGCTATTTCACCTGCTGTCAATGATCCGAATACTGCCATTAACTGTATTGAACAGATCGGAAATATCTTGGCTCGTCTTGGTAAAAAGAAACTTCCGCGACCTTACTATTACGATGAAAATAACAAGGTAAGAGTCATTATGCAACGTCCTCGTTTTTTTGATTACTTATACTTAAGCTTTTATCAAATTCGTCACTATGCAAAAGAAGATGTATCCGTTAACCGTAGTATCATTAAAGCACTGATTGTCATTGCAGAGAGTAACGATAACGAGATTCGAGAAATGGTATGGGAGTTTAGTGAATATATAGTGGAAGGCATCCAAGTTGATACACTGTTAACCCTAGATAAAAGGTACATGAACGAACTCATTGCAAACCTTGCTCATGTGTGCCATAAATCCACAAAAGGAACAGGTTTATAAATGAGCAAGTACTCTTGAATGCACAATAAAAGAAGTAGCATGCTAAATAAGGTGAAGCAATCATTTTGACTTCATTACAGGTTTATTAGATAATTACTCATCATGTACTTTTGAAAGGAGTTTATGTATGACACAATCATTAAAAGGAAAAGTTGCACTTATCACAGGAGCTGGTAAGGGTATTGGTCGTTCGACAGCACTTGCACTTGCTAAAGAAGGCGTACATATCGGACTCATCGCACGCACAGAAGCAGATTTACAGTCTGTTGTAAAAGAAGTAGAAGCACTTGGTGTAAAAGCAGCTTATGCAACAGCAGATGTAGCATCTATGCAAGAAGTGGAAGCAGCAGTTGCTTCGTTAAAAGAAGAGCTTGGTTCAACCGATATTTTAGTAAACAACGCAGGAATTGCAAAGTTCGGTAAATTCCTAGAAGTTGATCCTGAGGATTGGAAGAAAATCATTGATGTAAACTTAATGGGTGTGTACTATGTGACACGTGCTGTTTTACCACAAATGATTGAAAAGAACAGTGGAGACATTATCAACGTGTCATCAACCGCAGGTCAAAAAGGAGCACCGGTTACAAGTGCTTATAGTGCTTCAAAGTTTGGTGTATTAGGCTTAACGGAATCTCTTGCATTAGAAGTTCGCAAACATAACATTCGTGTTTCTGCCCTAACACCAAGTACAGTGGCAACAGACTTAGCAATTGACCAAAACTTAACAGATGGTAACCCTGAAAAAGTCATGCAACCAGAAGATTTAGCAGAATTCATGGTGGCACAATTAAAACTACATCCACGCATCTTCATTAAATCGGCTGGAATGTGGTCTACAAATCCATAAATAAGCAGATAGGGTATGTCAAACAATCACGCTGGTGTGCATTTGACATACCCTACTTTTTTATTGTTTCGGTTGATCTGTCGCTGGTGTTAATTCTTCAGCCAGTTCTTCAAATGATTTCACTTTACCATGAGTCGGGTTTTGCGATTCTTTTCTTACGCGCCATTGACGCTCTTGTTGTTTTTTTGATTGTGTCATATTGTTTATCCTCCTATCAATCATTTCCTTTATTAGAGTGGCATCTCTGCTTATAATTATGCTTAAAAGAAAGGTGGAAGATTGTGAAATATTTTCGTTTGGTGTGCCTTGTACACCTTGGCTTTTATCTCAGTTTTGGGGATGTCACTCCGTTTTGGTATACGTTCCCTATCGTCTATGGCTTATTAATTATACTGTCAAGACCATACATACGCGTCTCTCAATTGCCTTTTTCTATGTGGATGTTAAGTATGAGTAGTGGTGTTTTCTTATATTTACTGTTTTTAATTGGCTCATACGTTTTAACACCGTTTTCGATTGAGCCTTACGTAGATGCTCTTTATGCGTCGATTGCACCTACTACATGGTGGCAGCATCTTGCGCTTTTGCTACTCATTATTCCCGGGGAAGAAATTGTTTGGCGAGGATACCTCTACAAAAAGCTCGCATTTCTTTCTTCTCCCTCTCTTCGAATATTAATAGCGACTGCTTTGTATACAAGTGTTCATGTGTATGCACTTAACCCTTTGCTTCTTCTTGCCGCGATTGTTGGTGGCATTGTGTGGGGGACTTTATATGAAAAAACAAAGAGCTTACCATTTGTCATCGTTTCGCATTTGGTGTTTGACCTTCTTCTTCTATATCTTTTTCCTCTCAAGTGAAAAAGGACCGTCCTTTTATGACGGTCTCTTTTGCCATTTTATGAAGCTCCCTCTTTTTCAATCGTTTGATTGAGATGAGTGGTAAACCATTGGTCAATTTCTTTGTTGTATTCATCAAAGTAAGCTTTAATTGGATGATCTGCACCTTTGTATACAATAAATTTATATTCTTTCCCTTGTTTTTCAAGGTGTTGTACTAATTTTTGAGCTTGAGTGTGATGGACTTTTTTATCTCGGTCACCATGCAGTAACAAAAGCGGTGAATTGACTTTTTCGCTCCAGTAAATAACAGAACGACTCGTATACTTGTCATAATCACGAACGGGGTCTCCAACGAGCTGTTGCAAAACGCTCTTCATTTCGGTTCCTCTTTGCTCATAAAATTGAAACATATCCGTAATACCTGCCACAACGGCCACAGCATCAAATTGAATATCATTCTTCATCAGTAAGTATGTCATCATGCCACCACGAGAATAACCGATGGCTACTTTTTTATTTTCATTTACATACGGCAACGATTCAGCCCAGTGAATTAAGTTGATAACGTCGTGAATATCATCGCCCCCATACGTTTCTACTCCTTCGCTTCCACCATTACCACGATATTGTGTGGTGACCACTACATAGCCTTTTGCTGCCCAAGATGACAAGTATTCTAATGTTCTTTTATTAACCGCTCCGTGATCTCGATTTCCACCTCGGTTGTAGACAAGCAGCGGCAATTGTTTATTTTTGATGTCTTTTGGTTGTAATAAAAAGCCTTTGATTTGTAGTCCATCACTTGGGTACGTTAACTCATACACATCAACTTGACTCGCATATGGAGACATAAGATACATTTTCCTTTTAAAATCATCACGGCTCTCTGCATGGTTTAAAAAGAGCGTTAATGACAATCCAATCACTGCAAGTAATACAACGATGCTCCACCTTTTCAATATGAACCTCTCCTCGGTTGTCTATATCATTAGGATGAATCCTTGCTTGGCAAATTACCCTTAGAATTGTTGGATGGATAGGATAAATATGACAGCACGTGTTCGACCTTTTATCTTTATAGTAAAGGTATTTGAGTTACCTGACTAGAGAATTTTAAGATTGATTTATTAACGTTTTTGTGAACAGAAAACGAAGAAAAATTTTATGCACAAAACCCCTTGCCAACTTATCAATTATCGCAATCGATTTTATCGGCAAAGGGTTTAGTTAGCTAACACTACATTTCGTTGTCTTAGCTTCTTTTTCCATTCTCTTTTGCAATACCTATTCCCGTGTATCCTAATACAACAGAAACAATCGGACATAGTAAAAGGAAGAAAGCGTAAGGTGCGTAATCCACCACATCAACACCTAATGTTTGAGCAATAAACGCACCACTAACTCCCCATGGAATAAGCGGATTTACAAGTGTTCCTGCATCTTCTAACGTACGTGATAAGTTCTTTGATGCAAGGTTCCACTTTTCATACAATGGTTTAAATGTTTGACCTGGTAATAAAATTGATAAATACTGCTCTCCTGTAATGACATTGACACCAATAGAAGATAATACAGTTGATAGTACAACATCACCACTTCGACGAATTTTATTAGCTAATCCTTCTAGAAGTGATTTCACAATGCCAACTTCTCTCATCAATCCACCTAACGCAAGAGCAATCATGACAAGTGAAATTGACCACATCATGGATTGCAATCCACCACGATTCACAATCGTATCAACAATTTCATTCCCTGATTCAACTTTTAAACCTTGTTGTAAGATGGTGAATAATTGTGGCAATGATTGTTGCTGAAGAACAAGCGCTGTCACAAATCCTGTTAAAATTCCCGCAATTAAGGTTGGAATCACATCAAATCGTTTAACAGACAAAATAAGGACAAGTAATGGTGAAAGAAGCGTAAGTAAGCTAATTGTAAACTGCTCACTAAGTACCGTTTGTACGGCTGCAATATCATCATATTGAAAAGCAGAATAGTCCGTACGCATTCCAATGACAAAGAAAATCACCGCAGTAATAAGTAAGCTCGGCAGCGTCGTCCAAAGCATATGACGAATATGTGTAAAAAGCTTTACTCCAACAATTCCAGACGCAAAATTCGTTGTATCAGAAAGTGGCGACATTTTATCACCAAATGCTGCACCCGATACAATCGCACCTGCTGCTAAGCCTGGATGCACACCAACCGCTGTTCCAATTCCAATTAACGCCACACCTACTGTACTGACCGTTGTAAATGTACTTCCTGTAAAGGTAGATACAATAACAGTAATAAGTAAGGCACTAATTAAGAAGTAAGAAGGTGAAACCCAGCTAAATCCATATGATAAAATGGTCGGAATCGTTCCGCTTGCCATCCAGATGGCAATGAGCAAGCCAATTAAACCTAAAATGATAATTGGTTTAATCCCTAACTTAATTCCTTCTAAAATCCCGTTTTCAAGTTCTGACCATTTGTATTTTAGAAAAACACCGATAATACTTAGTAAAACGACACTCATTAATAATGGAATATGAGGTTCTACTTTTAAAATAAATAAACTAACAAAAATAAACGCTAAGATAAGTACGATAATACTTAATGATTGCCAAAATGATAGCTGTTTTCTCATGATCTCTAATCTCCTCTTCTACTTTCACACTTAAACGCTTTTACGCTTTTGTGCAGTTAAGTGCGAAACCTAGTTGAAGTATAAGCTCTCCCCTATTGTTTGTCAATTGGTCAACGTCTCATTCTTCGTGTGAATTTATATGTTTTTTCCTTATTATATAGGGTAAAAAGTAAAAAACAGAAAATCTGCACTTTTTGTAAAACATCATCTCTTTTTCTATAGCATGATCGTTAACAAAAACAACCAAAAACAAGATGAAGCAAAATAGTTGAAAGTCAAAAAAGGTCAAAGTATAATGAAGTTACAATAGTCAAAGATAGTCAAAGTCAAACCTCATTTCTTTGACCATTTTTACAATCATTTTAGGAGGTAGAAAAAATGATTTGTCAAAACTGTCATCAACATCACGCAACGATTCATTTAAATATGCAAGTCAATAATGAAAAGAAACACTATCGTTTATGTCATAAATGTTACCAAGAAGTCGTTAATCAATATAAAATTCCATCTGGATTAGGTGGTGGATTTATGAATATGGATGAATTATTCCATCAAATGGCCAACGAGCAACCAACAGGAGCCAAACAAACAGCCCCTTCTCCATCAAAAGGCGGAGGTGGATTGTTAGATGAGTTTGGCCGAAACTTAACACAGATTGCGAAAACTGGGTTGATTGATCCTGTGATTGGACGTGACGATGAAATTGAACGCGTCATTGAAATTTTAAATCGTCGCAATAAAAACAACCCTGTATTAATTGGTGAGCCTGGAGTTGGTAAAACAGCGATTGCAGAAGGGCTAGCATTAAAAATTGCAGAAGGTGACGTTCCTTCAAAGCTAGTCAATAAAGATGTGTATTTATTAGATGTTGCATCGCTTGTTGCTAACACAGGAATTCGTGGTCAATTCGAAGAACGTATGAAGCACT
This sequence comes from Bacillus sp. CGMCC 1.16541, assembly GCF_003184905.1. GTDB lineage: Bacteria > Bacillota > Bacilli > Bacillales > Bacillaceae_H > Priestia. The sequence goes on along the minus strand of NZ_KZ821207.1, from coordinate 110,775 downwards.
TGATTACTGAACTGCAACAACGTAAAAACGTGATTTTGTTTATTGATGAAATCCATTTACTTGTTGGTGCAGGATCTGCAGAAGGCTCAATGGATGCTGGAAACATTTTAAAACCAGCACTTGCGCGTGGAGAGTTACAACTTGTAGGTGCAACGACGTTAAAAGAGTATCGTGCCATTGAAAAAGATGCAGCTCTAGAACGTCGCTTTCAGCCAGTTATGGTTCATGAACCTACCGTGGATGAAGCGATTGAAATTTTAAAAGGGATTCAATCGAAATACGAAGCTTTCCACAACGTAACCTTTACGGACGAAGCCATCAAAGCTTGTGTCACACTGTCACATCGTTATATTCAGGACCGTTTCTTACCTGATAAAGCCATTGACTTATTAGACGAAGCTGGTTCGAAAATGAATTTACAAGCTGGTGTGACAAATAAAGACGATGTAGAAAATCGTTTAAAAGAAATCTCTGTACAAAAAGAAGACGCGTTAAAAGAAGAAAAGTACGAAGTTGCAGCAAAACTTCGTGATGAAGAAATGAAGCTTGAGAAGCAATTAACGGATGATTCAAACCGCGAAGCAACTGTTGATGTTTCACAGATTGAACGTATTATTGAAAAGAAAACAGGGATTCCTGTTGGGAAACTTCAAGCGAATGAAACAACAAAAATGAAACACCTTGCTGATCATCTACAAGAGAAAGTAATTGGTCAACAAGAAGCCGTACAAAAAGTCGCAAAAGCGGTTCGTCGCTCTCGTGCTGGCTTAAAAGCTAAACACCGTCCAATTGGTTCATTTTTATTTGTAGGTCCAACAGGTGTAGGTAAAACAGAGCTAACAAAAACGTTAGCGGAAGAATTATTTGGCTCTAAAGACGCGATGGTGCGCCTTGATATGAGCGAGTATATGGAAAAACATGCTGTATCAAAATTAATCGGTTCACCTCCAGGTTATGTTGGCCATGAAGAAGCAGGTCAATTAACTGAAAAAGTGCGCCGCAACCCATACTCCATCATCTTATTAGATGAAATTGAAAAAGCACACCCTGATGTTCAGCATATGTTTTTACAAATTTTAGAAGATGGTCGTTTAACAGATAGTCAAGGTCGTACTGTAAGCTTTAAAGATACGGTCATTATCATGACAAGTAATGCTGGAGTGGGTGAAAAGAAAATTACGGTTGGATTCGAAGCAAACAATGATGCATTAAAACAAGCATCCATTCTTGATTCGTTATCATCTTACTTCAAACCTGAATTTTTAAACCGTTTTGATGCCATCATTGAATTCAATCACCTTGATAAGCAAGACCTTGTCAAGATTGTCGACTTGTTACTTGTTGACTTACAGGAAACGCTGTCTGAACAACAAGTGACACTTACAATATCAGACGCAGCCAAAGAAAAGATGGCCGAGTTAGGGTATCATCCAGCTTTCGGAGCACGACCTTTACGCCGCGTTATTCAAGAACAAGTAGAAGATCGAATCACAGATTTACTACTAGACGAAACAACAATAGCTACTCTGTATATAGATGTCGAAGAAGACACGATTATCGTTCGACCTTCTTCATCTAATTAAGGAAAAAGAAACTGGGATATAAGTCTTTTAGTCAGTTAGATCCGAACTATCATAGGTTATCCTATTGATAGTTCGGATCTTTTGTTGAATCGGAAAACAGTTTTAGAAAATGGTGGAATGAAGCGTAGGCACTCGACTTCTGCGGGAGATAATGGAACGAACTTGTTCTTATAACCTAACAATTATAGAAAAGTCATCGTTCGTCTTTAAGAAGGAATTAAGCTTAAAAAGTGGATTTAGATACAGCGGCCCTTACCTCTGTATCCATTGATATGACTGGATTTTATGGCAAGGGCCGTTGTGGGCTGAGCCAAACAGGGGTGTTCCTTGCCCCTTTTGTCTTGGCTCCTAATTTATTCGGTTGTCTCTTCTTCCGTTTCTTCTTGTTGCTCAGTTTCTGGTGTTTCTTCTTGTTGATCCTCTGTTTGACCGCTACAAGCCGTAACCAACATAACCGCTAAAAGTGAACCAAATAGTTTGACTGCTAGACGTTTGTTCATATTTCACGTTCTCCCTTCAGATCTTAAAAGTAAGCCACTATGTACATCATGTTGTGTGGCTCTGTCCTGATTATATGAGATCTAGTGAGACAAGTGTTGATTTTTACAAGATTATCACCAAATCTTTACAGCTGTTTCACGCTGTAATATTTCCTTTTTATTCCCTTTACAAATGTTGGTTTCAAGGAGAAATGAGAGAGTTGGAATCTGTTTTATTTTTACCATCAAGATGGAGAACAACTTTTTACTGAAGTTTATCAAACCGACTTTACCTTCTTTCCTTTAAAACAGGTGTTTATTAATTTATTTAAAAATGCACTAGAATCGATGTCTAAAGGTGGGGCGTTATCCATTCAATCCACTTTAGGTGATTCGACGATTTCTATTATGATAACCGATACAGGAAGTGGAATTCCCCAAGAAATTTTAGCTCACATTCAAAAACCATTTTTCACAACAAAGAAGCAAGGAACGAGACTAGGATTGATGGTATCAAATAAAATTATCGCCGCACACAAAGGAAAACTTGCCATTACAAGTGAAAGAAATGAAGGAACAACCATTTCGATTACACTTCCTTTCGTAATCAATGAGTAAAAAAGCGTGATACAGCCAAAAAGCACTGTATCACGCTTTTTTTATCTATTCATCTTTATTTCCTTATGATACTATAAAAATTAGAAAACTAGGTAAACATAGGAAAGGTACTTTACATGAACAAACATGCTTCTAACCATCAACATAATATCCTTCTCTTTAAAACATTTTGGTGTTTTTATTTCTTCCATACACTTTCATATAAAGTCATTGACTCACAACCAACACCTATCTCCCCTCTTGTTGGTTTACTTATGATGACTGTCTTATCTGCTTTTATCTATTTTCATATACATCCTTCAGTAACCATGTATACGTTTATTTTCTTCTATTATCTATACATGGCTTATCTAAACATCATTGAACCAGAGATTGTGAATTACATTTTTCTATTTTTAGGAATTATTATTAGTGTCATTTACCAAAGTTACCGACTTATTTTCACATCAACTGTTCTGTCTCTTTCTTTACTTTGGTACTTATATGAACGTTCTTTTACTATAATGAAGGCAGACATTACCGAAGCGGACCTTATTTACTTTCTCTTATTTGCTGTTTTTATTATGCTTTTCGTGTTGTATTATACAAAGTTCACGAAAAGTCTATGGACTGTCACGAAGATGAAAATAAACGAACAAGAAACAGAACTACATTCAAGTCAAGAATACCTTCAATCCTTTTTCACGTATAATAATGACGCGATATCTGTTTTTAGTGTGGATGGGAAAGTGATTTCTGTAAACCCTGCATTTGAACGAACGTATGGATGGATGAAAGAAGAGATTGTTGGCCTTGAGATGCCATTTATCCCTGAACCACTAAAAAAGAGTGCATTTGATCGCTTTGAGCGTGTAAGAAGTGGCGAAAGTATGATTAGCTTTGAAACACAAGATGTACACAAAGATGGCCATTTCATTGATGTTGAAATTACTCTTTCTCCTATCTATGATCAAAAGCAGACAGTCATTGCTCTTTCTGCCATCGCTCGTGATATAACGGAGAAAAAAGAAACAAAAGAATTTTTAAGAAGAACGGATAAATTATCACTAGCAGGAGAAATGGCCGCTGGAGTGGCTCATGAAATCCGCAATCCTTTAACGTCTTTACAAGGGTTTGTGCAACTTATTGATGAGAAAAGTCCCGAACATCATATGTATACATCGATTATGAAGTCTGAAATCAAGCGCATTGATGGTATTGTTAATGAATTTTTAATGCTTGCAAAGCCTCAACCTGTTTCCATGAAGCCTCATTTATTTCGAGGTATCCTAAACGATGTCATTTTGTTGTTTGAAACAGAATGCGCGTTAAAAAACGTATTGATTGACGTTCGCATGAACATCCGTGACACACAACTTATGTGTGATGCGAATCAACTTAAACAAGTTTTTATTAACTTATTAAAAAATGCGATTGAAGCCATGCCAAACGGTGGCCTTATTTCCATATCAGTCACGCACTATGAAAATGAATTAGTGATTACAATACAAGATTCAGGAGAAGGGATTCCTTCACATATGATCAAGCATATCGACAAACCTTTTTTCACGACAAAAGAATATGGTACAGGTCTTGGCTTGTTAATTACAAAAGATATTTTAAAACAACACCACGGATCGATGACAATAGAAAGTAAAGAAAAGCATGGAACAACGATTGAGCTTCGCCTCCCGTTAATTCCATCTGCTGTGTTATCACTTTAAACAAACACCCATCAGTCAAAAGGCTGATGGGTTCTTTGACAAAATAAGGATAAAACTTTCCTTCTTCTTTCTGATTCCTCTCACGTTTGAGTTTAATAAAATAAAAGTAAGAAAACAAACGTGAAAGGTGGCAAAAATGATGTATATGAATGATTTTGAAGCCATGATGATTTATCAGTTACAACAGCAACGCCCACTCCCCCAGCATGTTTATCTAATTTCACCATCGACTAAACACTTTTGGTTTTCAAGAAAAAATAAATAATAAAAAAAAGGGAACGAATCCCTTCTTTTTACGCTTGTGCCGTTGTTGGCTTTTGTTTGTTTTGATCTTTATTCTTTGTCATAATTTGTACAGCCAATAATACGATGAATAGACCAAACCCAGCGATATCTGTAAACCCTTCTGGGATAATAAGCATTAATCCTGCTGTTAGAGCAAGAACACGCTCTCCCCAATGTAGTTTACGATACCAGAATCCAACCATTGCAGCACCGATTGCAATCATACCTGCTAACGCTGTTGCCACAACCCAAATGGTTCTCGTTGGCGTCGTATCAATCATAAGCATTTCTGGTGATAAGACGAAAATATACGGAATAATGAAAGCTGCGATGGCTAATTTCGCAGACTGCACACCCGTTCGAATTGGCTCTCCACCTGATACACCTGAAGCAGCAAACGCCGCTAGCGCAACTGGTGGTGTAATGTCAGCAATGATTCCAAAATAAAACACGAATAAATGAGCTGCTAAGTCTGGTGCACCTAGTAAAATAATAGCTGGCGCTGCAATTGTAGACGTAATAACATAGTTTGCAGTTGTAGGTGAACCCATTCCTAAAATAAGAGCTGCAATCATCGTAAAGAATAACGTTAAGATTTCTACGCCACCCGCAAGCTCTACTAATCCATTTGCTAACTTTAATCCAAGACCTGTTTTCGTTACAATCCCAACAATTAGCCCTGCTGCTGCTGTTGCTGCTGCTACACCTAATGCAGTACGCGCTCCATCAACAAGCGCATCAAAGAAATCGGCAACTGAAATACGTGTTTCTTTACGAATCGCACTCACGGCAATTGTAATGACGATGGCTAATAAAGCTGCTCGTGTCACCGTAACGCCGGACATCAATAGAACAACAACTGCTAGAATTGGAATTAATAAATAAATCTTTTTTAATACTTCTTTTTTGTTTGGAATTTCTTCAGGTGGTAATCCTGTTAATCCGATACGCTTTGCTTCAAAGTGGGTCATAATCCAAATTCCTGTAAAGTATAACAGAGCTGGAATTGTCGCTGCTTTTGCAATATCCCAATACGTAATACCGTTTCCAATAAACTCAACCATCAAAAAGGCTGCTGCTCCCATAATAGGAGGCATTAGTTGGCCACCGGTTGAAGCTGCTGCTTCTACTGCACCTGCGAACTCTTTACGATAACCGAGTTTCTTCATCATTGGAATCGTAAATGATCCTGATGTTACAACGTTTGCAACGGAACTACCACTGATGGTACCTTGAAGGGCACTTGAGAAAATCGCTACTTTGGCAGGACCACCGACACGACGACCGGCAATGACAACCGCTAAATCATTAAAATATTGACCCACCCCTGTCTTCACAAGGAAAGCTCCGAATAAAAGGAATAAGAAAATGAACGTAGAAGATACCCCTAAAGGCGTACCTAAAATTCCTTCTGTTGTAAAGAACATCGTTTGAACTAAACGCTCTAATGATAAGCCACGGTGTACTAAAAACCCTGGCATGTACGGTCCGAATAACCCGTATAGTAAAAAAACGGATGCAATAATGGTAATCGGCAATCCAACCACACGTCTTGTTGCCTCTAATACAAGAACAATCGCTAATAAACCAATAATAAAATCTAATGTATCTAATCGACCTACTTTGTTAACGAGTTCGTTGATTTTTAGTGGCCAATACGAACCAACTACAACTCCTAATAGTGCTAATATTCCATCATACCAAGCAATTTGTAACTTTCCTTTTTTCTTATTCTTCTTAGACGCCGGAAACAGTAAGAAGATAAGTCCTAATGCAAAACCTAGGTGAATCGAACGCTGAACTTGAGCTGCAAACACCCCAAAGACAGCTGTATAGAGCTGATACAATGAAAAAGCTAGCAATCCGCCATATGCAATCCAACCTAGCACACCTGTTAGCTTACGTGTGTTTGCTTCTGGATCATACTTTGCTAGCAACTCTTGTTGCTCTTTTTCTGATAACGTTTCATGTTGTCTATCTTTTTTATCCAAGTATATTCACTCCTTTAATAATGTCCCATAAGTTGACATATTTATAATCTATCCTGATCCATTTTCCTTCTTGTACAAATGAAGAGAATGGTATCTTTCGATTTTGATAAAGCAATGTATGATTGGCGACAACTTGTCCAATCCGCAAGTCAATAAACGGAAAAACAAGGTTCATATCTTTCAGATAATAGCGACCATCTTTTTCAATAAAGGTAGCACCCTCTACCCCTTCAGACGGCATTCCGATCGCAAAATCTTCATATTGTAATTCCACTTGTTTTACGTCGTTTTTATTGGTAATTTCATATGTTTCAATCACATCTGATAAATGAATGGAATGCGTATATTGAATTTTAAAACGATCACTCTTCCCAATCCAAGCATACCCGATTAAGCGACCTGAATTTTCATGTTCGATTACAAGTGCTTCCTTAAACGGAACGAAGCATAAGCTAATACTAATACTCACTAACAGAACGAAAAGCAACCTTTTTTTCATAATAAATCCCCTACATAAGAAAGATGACTCCTCAAAAATGAAGTCATGTGTATTAAGGAAAAGATAGACCAATTGACATCAACTGGTCTATCTTCTGTTCGTTATAAAATTAATCTAATAACCCTTGCTCTTTAAAATATTTCTCAGCACCTGGATGGAACGGAATTCCAGCACCTTCAACTGCTGATTCAGCTGTAATTAATTTTCCTTTAGCATGTGTAATTTTGTCTGTGTTCTCAAAGATAGATTTTGTAATTTCATATACTAAATCTTCTTCTAAGTCTGTTGATACAGCAAGCATGGCTTGAACCGCTACTGTCTTCACTTCAGCTGGAAGTTTGTAAGTGCCAGCTGGTACTGCATCTTCAATGTAGTACGGGTATTTTTCGATTAACTCTGCTACTTTTTCATCAGCAAGTGGCACAATGACAACTTCTTGTGTAGCAGATAAACTTTCAACAGCTCCAGTTGGTGTACCAGCTGTAACGAACGCAGCATCGATACTACCATCTTGAATTCCTTCTGTTGAATCTGCAAAGTCTAAGTTACGTGCTGTAATGTCGTCCATTGTTAAACCATGAATTTCTAAAATTTGTTCTGCATTCGCATATGTTCCACTTCCGGGTGCTCCGACAGAAACTGTTTTTCCTTTTAAATCTTCAACAGATGCAATACCATTCTTTTTCAATGTTACAATCTGCACTGTTTCAGGATATAGCGTTCCGATTGCTTGGATGTTATCAATTTTATTTCCTTCAAACATTAACTTTCCTTCTGTTGCATAACTAGCAATATCCGTTTGCGTAAATGCAATATCAGCATCACCCGTGCTCAATGTTTCCATGTTTTCCGCAGATGCACCTGAAGATTGAGCTGTTGCTTCTGCATCTGTATTATCTGAAATGATTTGAGCCATTGCTCCACCTAATGGGTAGTATGTACCACCTGTACCACCTGTTACAAGGCTAAGTTGTTTAGTTCCACCACCGCCACAAGCAGCTAAGATCATCATTAATCCGACCATAAGAGCAACTGGCATAAGATAGCGTTTTCTTTTCATAAATATTCCCCCTCTTTCCTATATTACTATTTTTCTACATTACAATATTAACATAATTGTTAACATAATTGTCAATAAAGTGTTACATTTTTGTTATACAATACCTTTAAAAATACGCTGTTGTTGCATAACTATTGTCAATTACTGTATCCATTTTTAAGTGATTAAAGTCTGTAACCCTGTAAAATCAAAGTTCTTAAAAACCTTGATTTATCAATGTTAATGATGATGATTAAAAATTTTAATCGTTTTCTTTTTCTATTTTATTTAGAACAGCTTTACAATTCTATTATCATTGTCCATTTTATTTTTATTTTTCAAAAAAATAACTATATTTTTTTAGTTCTAAAAACCTCTTTTGCATATATATTTTCCAAAAACTATATTTATACATTTAGATTTTATGCTTCCAAAGGTAATTTCTCGTCACCTTAACAAGAGGTTGCGACATAACGAAATAATTCCGTCTCAAAGACAAACAACGATGTTTCTATGATTGTTAAGTTGTAAGAACAAGTTCGTTCCATTGCGCTTCAGACACTCGCTTTCCACTATTCTTTTAACATTGTTTTCCCAATCAACAAAAAAAGATCCGAACGATCAAAAACCCCAAGGATCGTTCGAATCTATCATTAACTAAAAGGCAGGCTTATGTTCCAGTCTTTTGTTGTCTACAGCTATTACAATTTTTTATCATCAATAGAGTTTAAATACTGTTCAATTTCTCCGACTACGGACTCGACACAGCCGTCCTCAAACGGTGAAAGTAAATTAGCTTCTTTTACAAGCCCTACAAATGATTGACTTCCACCTAACTTACATAAGTGTAAGTAATCATTCCATGCCTCTTCATGATTTTCACGATCTTTTTTCCAGAATTGGAACGCACAAATTTGCGCAAGAGTATAATCAATATAATAGAATGGGACATTGTAAATGTGACTTTGACGTTGCCAAAAGCCTCCGTTTTCAAGATACTCATTGCCATCATACTCTTTCCATGGTGTATATTTTTTCTCAATTTGACGCCAAGCTTCTTTACGCTCACGAGGCGTTGCATCTGGGTTTTCATATACAAAATGTTGAAACTCATCAACTGATACACCATACGGTAAAAATAATAGTCCTGAGCTTAAATGAGAAAACTTGTATTTCTCTGTATCTTCTTTAAAGAATAGCTCCATCCATGGCCATGTGAAATATTCCATACTCATGGAATGAATTTCTGCTGCTTCGTACGTTGGCCAAGAGTATTCCGGTACATCAAAGTGACGGCTACAATACACTTGAAACGCGTGACCAGCTTCATGTGTTAACACATCAATATCACCTGATGTTCCATTAAAATTCGAGAAAATATAAGGAGATTGATGATTTTCAATAAATGTACAGTATCCTCCACTTGCTTTGCCCTTTTTCGCTACAAGGTCCATTAAGTTATAATCAATCATGAATTGGAAAAACTCGTTTGTTTCAGGTGAAAGTTCTTCATACATTTTTTGACCATTTTCAATGATCCATTCAGGACTTCCTTTTGGGGTTGCATTTCCTGTTTTAAATTCAAACGGGTCGTCATAATACGTTAATGATTCAACGCCAATACGCGTTCGCTGTCTTTCTTTTAGCTTACTCGCAAGCGGCACAATAAAATCAAGCACTTGTTTTCTAAATTTTTTCACCATGTCAGCGTTATAATCGGTACGAGCCATACGCGCATAGCCTAGTTCCACAAAGTTTTGATAACCTAGTGTCGTTGCAATCTTTGTTCGTACTTTCACAAGGTCATCGTAAATTTGATCGAATGCTTCTTCATTCTCAGCAAAGAATTGAAAGCGTGCCTCTGCTGCTTTTTTACGCATATCTCGATCTGTTGATTGCATAAATGGCTCTAACTGGGCAAGTGTACGCTCTTCCCCTTCAAATAAAATTTTGGCTGATGCCACTAACTTTGTGTAATCAGAGGAAAGTTTGTTTTCTAATTGTAAGTCTTCTACAATCTCTGGTGAATAGGTTTTCAATTGTGCTTCCGCTAAATCAAACAGCTGTTTTCCCCACTTTTCTTCTAATTGTTTACGAAATGGAGATGACACAAGTGCTGTGTAGTATTGATGAATAAACCCTTCAAAAACAGGTTCGATTTCATCCATGTAGTCTTGTTCTACTTTGTAGAATTCATCTTCTGTATTAATCGAGTGACGAACAGAACAAATCGTTGACATCGTCCCGAAATCTGCACGAATTTGATTGATTTTATTAATTGCCTCACTTTGCGCTTCTACTGTTTCAGCTTCTTTAAACACTTGTAATGCTCGTTGAAATGCTATTTCAACTTCTTCTATGTTTGGTCGTTTGTATTCAAAGTCTTGAAATTTCATCTGCTACCACCTCATATATGTATTAAAAAGTATCAGTTACTTAACTTTATATATTTTCTTCATTCGGCTCTTTATTTCCTTCATTTCTTTTAAAAAAAATAACAGCATTCGACACGCGTTGTGTCGTACACTGTTATTCACCTTTTGGAACATATTCACTTGCATGGTGCCCTAGCTTCTTGAGCAATTCAATAGCCGTTGCTTTTTCCTCGTCTTCAAGAACCGATAATAAATCATGAATGCGTCTTTCGTGACTTGGGAACATGCTCTCCATGACTTTTTTCCCTTGTTCTGTTACTTCTGCATATGTGACACGTCGATCGTTTGGACATGCAACACGAGTTAAATATTCTTTTTTCTCAAGCTTATCAATTACATAGGTGATACTACCGCTTGCTAATAAAATTTTACCGCCTATTTGTTGAAGAGGCTGCTTTCCTTTATGATACAACAATTCTAATACTGCAAATTCTGTTGGGTTCATTCCATGCTGTTGAATTAACTTATGCACATGATCATTCACTGCTCGATGTGCTCGTGATAATACAATAAATAATTTTAATGATTGATCTAATTGTTCCCTCGAAACATCTTGATTCATCGTCATCATTTCCTTTATCTCGATATCAAGACAATTTTACTAAAATAGCTAGCCTCTGTCAAATCTCTCCTAAATATGACAAAGCTTATTCACATTTCCTCTCTTAAAGTGTTTTCATATTTATCATAAATCCTTCTATATAAGGGTTTATGATATAATAAATGCAGATTATGTAGCAAGGAGCGTTTAACTGCGCATGTTTATTTCCTTTTTTACAAATTCAAAACGGCATACGATTCAACTTTATTTAATCATTGTCCTTATTCCTTCTATTATGATTAGCCTATTATTTGTACAACTACGGTATTATCAATTAAACAAAGATGTCGTGGATTACGCAGAAGAAACCGCTCTTTTTCACAAAGGCCATTTAGACCGGTTTGTAGGTGAAACCAAAGCAAGTATCGAAACCATTGCCTTAATGGCAAACCCAGACAAGTCTTCTTATGCAGAGATTGAACGGACATTAAGACGCACACACCAAAGAGACTCTCGATTATCTGGTTTATATTATATTGATATGAACGGAGAGATGTTGTTTGGTTCACACGAATTACCAAAACGCATTAACGTGTATGATCGTGACTACTTTAAGCGTGTTCTCTCTACAAAAGAAACAGCTATATCGGATGCATATTTCGGGAGACTGACCGGAAGATATATCGTCACCATTGCCACGCCTATTTTAGATCGAGATCAACAAATTAGAGGCGTATTACTTGCTAGTTTGCGACTTAATTACATAGAGACCATTATGGCTGAACTAACACCGGATGTGAAAATAGATGTTTACGATCGCAACCAATTGCTTGTGTTTCAAACAAGCGAAAAAGTTCATTCAAATGACGTGTTTGTTCGTACGCAATTAGACCGCGTACCTTGGACGGTAACTGTTTCGGTTCCATCTATTCCAAGTAAAGATATTTTTTATCTATTTTTACATGCATTTCTTTTGTCATTTGTAGTCACAAATATCATCTTTTTACTAGCAAAATTGGCTTTAATCAAAAGACAAGCAAAAAAAAGAACGTATTCAAACTGAACGCCAAAAATTAGAACTGATTGGGACGTTAGCGGCTAGTACAGCTCACGAAATTCGCAACCCCCTAACAGGCATTAAAGGGCTTGTTCGTTTATTAAGTGAAAAATACACAAAAGAAGAAGATCAGTTTTATTTTTCTGTTATTCATAGTGAAATTGATCGTATTAATCAAATTGTCAGTGAGTTTCTTATCCTGGGTAAGCCAACTGCTGAAAACCGTCAATCAAACGATTTGCGTGCAATTGTTCAAGAGGTCGTTCCAGTCATTGAGTCTGAAGCAACGATTTATGGAATCACACTCAAAATGCATGTAGACGAAAAGCCGTTACCCATTTATTGTGACGAAAATCAAATCAAGCAAGTGCTTTTAAATTTAACGAAAAATGCATTGGACTCTATGCAACCAGGCGGTATCCTTACTCTTACCTTAACGAGGCGTAATCACGATTGCTTGTTGAAGGTATCTGATACTGGAAGTGGCATACCACCTGAAGCACTCGATAAAATCTTTCAACCTTTTTTCACCATGAAGCGTGATGGAACAGGATTAGGTCTTGTTGTATGTAAGCGGATTATTGATGCGTATAAAGGGACAATTCATTTTAGTAGTCAAGTAGATGTTGGAACAGAAGTAGAAGTTTCCCTTCCGCTAGATCACTCTCAGTAGCCCTATTTCTTTTCTTTTCCTATTAATTTTGAGATAATGAAATCACTTAAAATTATTCCATCAAAGGTGACTGACATGAAAAATTCTCATCTTATTTTTAACTCGTCTATTGGCTCAAAAAAGCCTGAAACTATTATTAATCGTCAAAACCCCTGTCCCTTTTGTGATGTTCACTCTCTGACAAACATCCTAGCAAAAGACGGATCGATTATTTGGCTAGAAAATAAATATCCCGTCTTACAAGATACGTATCAGACTGTTATTATTGAGACGGATGAATGTTCTTCTGAACTTTCTCTTTATCCGAAAAATCATTTGTACAAGCTCTTATCGTTTGGAATTAAACATTGGGTTGAGATGCTCAATAGCGGGGAATATACGTCTGTTATTTTTTATAAAAATCATGGACCGATGTCTGGCGGATCATTAAGGCATCCTCATATGCAAATTATTGGGTTAAAACATATTGAATGCAATTCAACGGTTGAGCGAAGCATGTTTGAGGGCATCACGATTGACAAAAAAGGCGGAGTGACATTCAACTTGTCATCAAAGCCAAGAGTAGGGTTTTTCGAGTTTAACGTCTTAATGAATAATCATGATCAATTAAAACACTTTGCCGATTACGTTCAAATCGCCACACACTATGTATTAAATCATTTTCATCGAAGTTGTACGAGTTATAATTTATTTTTCTATTATTTTGAAGATCAAATTATCGCTAAGATTTTACCAAGATTTGCCACTTCACCTTTATATATGGGATACGGCATTCCACAAGTATCCAATAAGATCGATGTCATTGCTGATGAGGTAAAGCGTCTTTATTTGACCGAGGAGTAAACAGCTCTATATTTTTTACTTCAGTAGAAATATGAATTAGCATGCAAACCATTACTTTATAACTGAACAACAAAACAGACTCAAGCTAAGAGGTCTTAGTCTTGAGTCTGTTTTTTAGTGAGACACTGCTTTTGAGATTGCTTTTTCAAAGTAATCTTTAGGTTCATCATAAATATAAAATAGTTGACTAGATGCACTCTCTTTTTTCAGTTGAACTTCTAATCGGTGAATGAATCCTAAAACGGCAGGTGAACCGTATTGATTCGAAATAAACCGAACACCATACTGATTAATACCTCTTGTTACTTCTTTCTCCCATACAATCGTGCCTAGAAGTGTAAAGCTCTCACCTAGCAACGTCATCGTAACCGCCAAAATCATATCCGTTTGTACTGGAAACTTGATAGTGGATAAAAAGCCAATCCCACCACCACTGATGTTTTCAAGTAAAATCGGGCTTTTACCAGTAGACACTCGCTTCTTTTTATATTCTTGAATGGTGACAAATGCTTCTATCGGTGACGGAAATAATACGCGATGAAATTCTCGTTGGTTATATTCCCCACTATGATGAATGTTTTTTTCCATATAGCGCTCAAACTCATCCACATACAAAGGTTTACTAAAATAAAAGCCTTGTAGGAAGTGACATTGTAACGATTGTAGAACTAATAGTTGCTCATAGGTTTCGACTCCTTCTGCTACCACTTGAATGTTTAAATTTCGAGCGATTTGAATGAGTCCTTTAATAATTTCAAAGTCTACTTTGTTATGAATTGCTTCTCGAACGAAAATTTTATCAACTTTAATTGTATTGACTGTAAATCTTTTCAAGTAACTTAGTGCAGAATAGCCAATACCAAAATCATCAATTGCAATTAGAAAACCTAGTCTACTTAACTCATTAATGTAATGACAAATAGCTGATTCATTCTCAATGAACGAACTTTCAACAATTTCAATTTGAATTTGACTTGGATTCACTTCATAGCGAGTGATGATGTTGTGTACACGATCTAATAAATGCGGATCTGTGAATTGTTCGGGTGAAAAGTTAATGGACACACGCAAATCCGTCATCGCTTGTGATTCCCATGTTTTTAATTGTTGACAAACTTGTTCAAGTGTCCAATAAGTCACTTCTTGAATCAATCCTTCTTCTTCTAACAAGTGGATAAATTCAGCTGGAGAAACAATGCCTAAATCTGGGTGATTCCATCTTAATAACACTTCAGCACCGACTATCGCCTCACTTTCCGCTGCGACAATCGGTTGATAAGCAAGACAGAACTCACGTTGTTGCAAAGCTCTTTGTAAATCCATACGTAATAAAAAGGAACGATAAGAGCTTGCAGATACTGATTGATTATATACTTCATAATGATTTCGCCCTTTTTTCTGCGCCATGTGTAACGCGAAACGAGCTTGTTCAATTAGTAAGACTTGATTTGTTTGCTCACTTGATAGACTAATTCCAATGCATGTGGGCATATAATAAGCATACGTATGAATATAAATGGGTTCTTGCAAAAGTAAGAGTAGGCTTTCCGCCACCTCATAAACCTCTTCGATGCGATCATAATAAGGCAATAAGATTGCAAAGTCATCATCATTCATGCGTGCGACTAATGCTTTCTCTCCAATCGCACTTTGTAATTTTATTGCTATATGCTTGATTAAATCTTGATGAATATCGTATTCCATCGTCTCGTTCATAAAACGAAAAGACTCAATACTCAGTATAAGTAAAGCTCGTTTTTCACTTGATACACCCTTTAGCTGTTCTTCAACAAAGTAGCGATTCGGTAGCTGAGTAAGTAAATCGACATACAATAAAGACTCTATATCTGTTCGTTGTGTAAGTTGAAATGTCAAAGAAATCGTACCATCTATCATCCATTTCCCTACAATGGTTGCTGCGAATGTTTCTGCCTTCATCGTTTGAATGGAACCGTGAAACACAGCTTGTCCTTGAACCTGAACTGCTTTTATAAATGACTGAAAACCATCGTGTTCTTGTTGCTCAATAAATTCTAAAGCATGATGATTTACACCTTGATTGATGTTTGTATGAAACAAAGAACGAGCTAATGTGTTAGTGGCCTCAACAAGCCCATCTACATTCACTAAGATAATAGGTTGAGGATACTCTTCAAATAGTAGTTGATAAACATTTAAATCTTGTTGAGTCTGTTTTTTAAACCAGGACATACGATTCCTCATTTTTCCTTTATTCACTTATCATCACATCCTAGTTAATAAAGAATAGTTGTTCAATGAATCTTTAGACCCACTAAAAAGAACATAGACCTATTATTATCCTTATATTACCGAACATTTCGTTGTTAAGCGACATTTTTTGCACCTTTCACTTCGGACTTTTTGACATTTCATATCATATTCAACGGCTTTTCAATGCATATTTTCACCTTTTCATAGATATGTTGTATCATAAAAAAGATAAACTTACTTTTTCTTTTTTCTTTCTCATGAATCAAAACGGATTTATAATAAGAATTATGGATGATTATTGATTCGCATAAAAGGAGATTACCTATGAAGGATGTACTATTAGGAAGTATTCTTTCAGCCCTCTCAACAGGAGTCGGCGCTTTGCCCATTTTGTTTTTGAACAATATGTTAACGCATCGATGGAGAGATGTTTTGTTAGCTTTAACAGCGGGGATTATGACGGCTGCTGCCACAATGAGCTTAATTCCAGAAGCACTGCAAGCAGGGGGATTTCCCGCATTAGCCATTGGTCTTATGCTTGGTGTTGTGACATTAACCTTAATGGAACAAAACATTCCACACATCGATTTGCAGCATTCGAAAACAGGCATACAGTTTGATGAAAAAGCGCTCTTAATTGTGGCTGCTATCACGCTTCATAATTTACCAGAAGGTCTTTCAGTCGGAGTAAGTTATGCGTCAGATGTAGAGAATACGGGGAATTTAATTGCACTTGCAATTGGTTTGCAAAATGCGCCGGAAGGTTTATTAGTGGCCTTATTTTTAGTGCAGCAAAAGATTAGTAAGCTAAAAGCATTTGTGATCGCTACATTAACAGGGGCTGTCGAAATTATTACAGCGCTAATCGGCTTTTACTTAACAGCTTATATTGACTCACTTGTTTCTTACGGACTTGCTTTTGCAGCGGGCTCTATGTTGTTCATCATCTACAAAGAGCTTATCCCGGAAAGTCACGGAGATGGGAACGAGCGGTTTGCTACGTATTCTTTCATTTTAGGATTGTTATTTATGATTTTCCTCATTCAAATTTTTTAACAAACCAATGTTTGAACACAAGCCAATAAATAAGATCCCTGCTTCTAAAGTCCAATCTAATCAGTGGCTAAATAAGCAGGGATTTTTCTACAAAAAGACTATGTTTATGTTTTAAAGATGTATAAACCATGTTCATCGTTTTTTACCTATTCCTTGTCCACCTTGGTTCATGACTTTTGAAAAGCAAGATGATTTCCTAAGAATGAAAACAACGGCAGCTTTCTTTCCTCTTCTAGTAATTGCTTTTGGTATATATTTAAGAGCCCATCTAATTCTTGACTGCATCGAATTGTTTCACAGCTTGTAAAACCTGTTTGTTCTGCAATCTCCATCATTTGTTGTCTTTTTAAGACAATCTCAACAAGTAAGGCTTCAACATTTACCTCACGTTGATTTTGGATTCGCAACGTTAAGTCCTCCCTTAACTCTAATAAATTATCCCCCTAACGCATTATTACAAATTCTACTAAATATGTAAATAGACTCGCAATAATAGACAATTTTTTTAATTATTTTTTTAACACTTTGTAATCAAAATGTTTAAAAAGTATTAATATAGCAACATTTATCCATTCGATAGGTTGTTTTGCATTCGACAAAATCTGTTGACTTATCTGACAAGTTTTTCACTTTTTCATGTCGCCTTTTGAGCAGCTCGTTGCACAGCATCCCAGACAGATGCGAATGGTGGTGCGTAACTTAAATCAAGCATCGACACTTGTTCACCCGTTAATTTCATCGTAATCGCCGTGGCAAATACATCAATACGCTTTGCTACGCCTTTTTTCCCAATCATTTGAGCACCTAATAGGACATTTGTCTTCTCGTCATAAACCAGTTTAATCGTCATCTTTTCAACATGTGGATAATAAGAAGCATGACTGTTAGCTTGTTCAGTCACCGTTTTATAAGAAAACTTGTATTGTTTTGCTTCCTTCTCACTAATTCCTGTTTTTGCTACTTCAAATTCAGCAATCTTCACGACGCTTGTTCCAACGACGCCAGGAAATTCTTTTTTCTCGCTTGCTAAATTATAGCCAACCACTCTTCCTTGCTTATTTGCAATCGTTCCAAGCGAAATGTGGACACGCTCATTTAACACGAGGTGATAACTAGTCGCACAATCGCCAGCTGCATAAATATCGTTCACCGAGGTTTCCATCCGATTCGTGACTTCAATGACTCCTTTTTCATTCTTTTTAATCGATGTTTCATTTAAAAAAGCCGTGTTTGGTTGAACACCTACATTTACAATAACGGCGTCTGTTTCATAGGACCCTTTATTCGTCTGTACAGCCGTTACATTCTGATGGCCTGTTAACTCTTTTACTTCCTCATTTAAGTGAAACGCAATTCGGTCTTGTAATCCCTCTTGCACAATTGTTGCCATATCAGCGTCAAAAGGTGGCAAAATCTGTTCACTCAGCTCAATCACACGCACGCGTTTACCAAGCTCTAACATTGATTCAGCAAGCTCTAGTCCAATATAACCACCACCAATAATGGTCACATCTTGAATATGTGGCTGAGACATAAACTGTCGAATCCGAACACCGTCTTCAATATCTTTTAATGTAAAAACATTTTCCATCTCATCTTTAAGGAACGGAGGACGAACAGGTGATGTTCCTGTTGCAATGACCAATTTATCATACGTAACCCGCTGTTTCTTTGACGTTTGAAGGTTCACCACAACCACTTCTTTTTTTACCTCGTTCACTTCAATGACTTCATGGCACGTATGAACATCAATGCGTTGCTCCTTAAATTCTTCTTTTGTACGAGCAATTAACTCTTCTTCAGACTCCACAACACCCGAGATATAATAAGGTAACCCACAAGCTCCGTATGACACATAATTTCCCTTTTCAAATACAACAATGTCTACTTCTTTATTTAATCGTCTTAATTGCGATGCAGCACTCATGCCAGCTGCCACTCCACCGATGATGACTACCTTCTCCATTCTAATCCTCCTATTTCACACAGTTTTGTCTATCTTTCCCTTTCCTCTTTTGACTCATTCCTAAACAAAAAAAGCGCTCAATATGAACGCTTAGGTTAACTTTTTACGGTAGTATGTGAGGGCTAGAGCACCTGCTAATACAGCACCTTTAATAATATCTTGTGTATAATAAGGAACGTTTAGCATCGTTAATCCATTTAACAGTACCCCAATTAAAATGGACCCAAATAAAGTCCCGATCACATTTGGTTTTCCTGCTCCAAATACAGAAAATCCAATATATGCAGCAGCTACAGCATCCATTAAAAATGGTGCTCCGGCATTCACTTCACCAACACCAATACGTGCAGCTAACACAATTCCACCAATACCAGCAAATAAACCAGAAAGCATATACGCATACATGCGATAGCGATTAACCGGAACACCTGATAGACGAGCCGCTTCGATGTTTCCTCCTGTTACGTAAAAGAAACGCCCAAACTTCGTATACGTAAAGATAAGATGAACGACTAAAACAGCGAGCAGCATAATGATAACCGGCATAGGAACACCCAATAGCTCTCCTTGACCAATGTGTATAAAAGAAGGAATGAAAATACCTGGTGCACGTTCTCCTCCTCCTAATGGCATATTCGCATAAATAGCTGAACCTTTTGTATAGGTTAATAAAATTCCTTGAACGATGAACATCATGGATAACGTCGCTAAAATATCAGGGATTTTTACTTTCACGACTAAAAAAGCATTGATTAGTCCAATTAGAACAGCCGCTAAAATCGGGACTAGTAGTGCAATCATAAGCTCTTGTCGATGCAACACAAGCATCGATGCAGATAAAATGGTCGCTAGTCCTGCGGTAGAACCTACTGATAAGTCGAGTCCATTCACTGTTAACGAAATCGTGACACCAATGGCAATGAGGGTCACAATGGAGATGGAACGCAAAATATCACTAATATTTGCCGCTGTTAAAAAGTTTGGTGATAAAAGAGAAAAAATGACCATTACGGCGACAATCGTTAAAACCGTTCCATATCGATAAAGAAAATCAAACACACTACTTGTTGATTCACTTGTTTGTTTTTTTGTTTTCACTTCATTTAATTCCGTACTCACTTTTCTGTCCCTCCTGCAGCATAGTAGAATAACTGTTCATGCGTTGCTTCAGCACGCGTTAATTCTTTGACAAACGCTCCGTTGTACATCACATAAATCCGGTCTGCAATGCCAATTAATTCATTGAACTCACACGTTGCATATACCACGCCTTTTCCTTGTTTGACAAGTCCATTGACTAGTTCAAAAATATCGCGCTTAGACCCCACGTCTACTCCCTTTGTTGGCTCATCAAACAGATAGACATCCGCATCTTTTACAAGCCATTTTCCAATCGCCACTTTTTGTTGATTTCCTCCACTCAATGTTCCGACTGCTTGTTTAATCGAAGATGCTTTTACCCCTACTTCTTGAACGGTTTTTACTGCTTGCGCTTTTTCTTTCTCTTTTAATAAAAAGGAAAGCTTCGTAAAACGAGCTAAACTCGGCAATGTTAAATTAGCAGTAATGGATTCTTCAACAAGAATTCCTTCTTTTCTACGCTCTTCGGGAACGAGTGAGATTCCATGATTAATATAATAGTAAGGCTCTTTATTCGTTTTTAATAATTGACCTCGAACGCGGATGCGGCCTGATACACCTTGTTGAAGACCAAATAAACTACGACACAACTCCGTTTTACCAGCCCCTACTAATCCTGCAATGCCGACAATTTCCCCTTCATTCACGTGAAACGAAAGATTGGATAGCTTCGTAGACCACGATAAATTCTCCACTTCCATTACTACCGGACCAATGGGCACTGTGTCTTTCGGAAACTCTCCTGAAAATGTTTTACCTAGCATATGAGAAATCACTTCATCGATGCTCGTTGTTTGAATGGTTGTTGTGATAATGTGTTCTCCGTCGCGAAGTACAGTAACACGATCGGCAAGATCAAACACTTCTTGTAGACGATGAGAAATGTAAATAATACCGACACCTTGCTCTTTTAATGTACGAATGACATGAAACAATCGCTTCGTTTCTTCTACGCTTAACGGTGCGGTTGGTTCATCTAAAATGAGGTATTCTACATCTTGTGCAATCGCTCTTGCAAGGAGCACTTGTTGTTTTTCAGACAAAGTTAGTTCGCCTACCGTTTTTTTTACATCAATGTTAGATCCAAGACGAAGAAGTGCAGCCTTTGCTTGTTCGTATATGCGTTTCCACTTTATCAGTGACGATCCTTTTTCTGTTACTTGCGCATCGAGCATAATGTTTTCTGCGACTGATAAAGAAGGAATAAGTGCCATATCAACTTCTTGATGCACAATTTGCAACCCATGATTCTTAGCATCTTTCGGCGAGTGAATGGAGATTGTTTGTTCATTCTTTTCAATGGTTCCTTCATAGGATTCATACGTTCCTGATAAAATTTTCATAAGCGTACTTTTTCCCGCTCCATTCGCACCTAAAAGGGCATGAACTTCTCCTTTTGTCACTGAAAACTGCACATCTTTTAGTGCTTGAAATGAACCAAACGCCTTTGTAATGTTGGTCATCTTTAATCTGTGTACCATGTGCTCCCTTCTTTCTACCATTCTTATTGACTACTTTAAAAACAGAATATGACATAGGCCTCGGCATCCTATGTCATATCATATGGCTATCAATTAATCCCATTCCTCCACATATTCATGTAACTGATCCATATTAATTGGAGATTGTGGTAAGTCATCTTGCGTGACGAGAACTGGATCAAATGAATAATAACGAGGTGTTTGTTCGCCTGCTAGCTTTTGTAACACAAGCTCTACTTGTTTTGCACCTACAGAAGCTGGGTTAACAGCTGATGACGCTTTCCACGGGCTGTTTTCTTCTTGCATCATTTGTAAATCTTCATCTGATAAATCAATTCCGTACACTTTAATTTCGTCACGACCTGCTTCTTTAATCGCACGCGTTACACCTTTAGCAAACTCATCCCAAGGTGCCCAAACAGCCGTAATATCACCTTTATTTGGATATTGTCGCAAAATAGCTTCCATTTTCGTTTGCGTATCTAATGATGTATTGCTTGATGCATTCCCAAAACGAGCCACTTCTTTTAAACCAGGATAGCGCTCAAGCATCATTTCATAGACGCGATTACGCTTTTCCATCGGTGCAAATCCACCTACGAATACATATACGATATTTCCTTCTCCGTTAATGTCTTGAGCCATTTGCTTTAAGCCTTGAAGAGCCATCATGTAATCATCTTGGTCAATCGTTGTCACACCTTCAACGTTTAACTCAACGTCAAACGCAACAACCGGAATACCTTTTTCAATCGCACGTTTTACACCTGGTTCTAACGTTTCTGTACGACCATGTTTAATGATGATTCCATCAACGTTTTGGTTAATCGCTGCCTCTAGGTAAGACGCCATTTTCGATTGATCGTTATTCGCATCTGAAATCGTTAACTCTACACCGCTATCTTCCGCTGCTTGCTTTACTCCGTTTATGTATTGAGCAGCGTGCGTACCCGTTGTAAATTCAGCAATGAGTGCAATCTTTGCATCTCCTTCAAATTTCTTCGTTGCTTTTTCATCTGTTTGTTCTTTTTGTGCTGGTTCCTTTTTTTCCGTTGAAGTGGCTGGTTGTGCAGCTGGTTGTTCACTCGTACATGCAACTAACGGAAACACAAGAGTGAAAATCAATAACCACGCAAACGCATGTCGAACCCAATGTTTCATCTTCTGTTCATCCTTTTCTCAGTTTTTCTATGTCATTAATCAGCTTTAAAAATCGAGTTAAAAAAAGCTCTACTTTTATAGGTGAATAAAAGCAGAGCTTTCTCACTTTCTTCTATATTAATAGTTAATGATTACTGTGCATCGTAAATCGGTACCCAACCTTCTGTTGTTACAAAGATTCGCACAGCTACTACTTTACGATCATCCATTAATGTGAAATAATGACGCACATTTTCAGGTACAGAAATTAAATCACCAGGCTCTAACTCTACATCAAAAAAGTTACCGTCTTTACCTTGAATGACAAAGATACCATGACCACTTACAATAAAGCGCACTTCGTCATCGGTATGATGATGCTCACGTTGGAAGTTTTGAAGTAATTGCTCTAAGTTTGGTGTTGATTCTGAAAGTGAGATGACGTCTTGTGATTGATAGCCACGTCGCTCAGAAATGTCTTTAATTTCAACTGCAAATGTTGTTAAAATTTCTTGTTTTTCTTCATCAGTTAAAGCAAATTTTTCACGTAAATGTTTAGGTAATTTGTTCATATCCCAGTTTTCATAAATAACCTCATTCGTCGTTAAAAATGCTGCTACCTCTTGTTGATTTTCAATACGCTCATTGTTTTGATGCAAACGAATTGTTGCCATTAAAAATTCCTCCTTAGTTAACTTGTAATTGATTTTTTAAGGTTAATAGCTTCACATGATAGCTAAATAAAAATTCATAGGCTTCTAATACTTTTTTCGCTTCAAATGCATTTCGTCCCCATACTGTAATCCCATGATTACGAATAAGAACAGCACCTTGATCGCCTTGGATATGTTGATCAAATTCTTCAGAAAGAGTCGGAATATCTGCATGATTCTGAATAATCGGGACAGACACTTCCGCATCTTCTTCCCAAATTCCGAGTGCTTTTATAATTTCTTGTCCTTTAAATCTCACTTCACCTTTGTCACCATACAACTCGGAAATAATGTTGTTATCAATTGTATGCACGTGCAAACTGCAACCAGCATTCGTTTTTCCATATACTTTCACATGAAGCAATGTTTCTGCTGAAGGTCGCAAAGAAGTCTCTTCAGCAGGTTTTCCATACGCATCCACGAGTAAAAAGTCTTCACTCGTACGCTTGCGTTTATCTTTGCCACTAGCTGTCACTAGAAACGTAGTTGGATCATGGCTAACACGAATGGATAAATTCCCACTCGTGCCAAAGAACCAATCTCGTCCTGCTAGTTCATCTTTCACTTCCGCTAGCTCATTCCAACGCTGTACCACGATACTCATGTTGTCACCTCCACTAGTTTCTCGACATGCTTTCGTACGTCATAAAATGTTTCAAACGGCTTATATGGAATGTTTAGTTCTTCACACTTTTCAATCAAGAAATCCCTCGCAATCACAGCATCTACCATCTTCGCTGCTTGTAAATCCGTAATGGAATCTCCAATCATAATGGTGAAGTCCTCTTTTTCAGCTAATGTCCGAATAAGGGTTGGCTTACAGCATCCACAATCATTGTCACACTGGTCATCACACGTATGTGGCCATTGAATGACGATGCGCTCTTTACTGAAATCCGATTCGTTACAATAGATGTGTTCTTTTTTTACTTGATCTCCTAAAAGAGGATGAACAAAGAAATCAATGCCTCCACTTACGATGTAAAGAGGAAGGTTGTGATCTTTTGTAAATTGAACAAATTCTGAAAAGCCTTCTCGGATTTTGGCATGACTTAAAATAAATGAAATGATTTCTTCTTTTAAGTCGGAAGGAAGTAAGGAAAACATCTTCCCCACTCCTTCTTGGATGGATACACGCTGTGCAAGTACATCTTCTTTTATCGCATCCCACTCGGGTGGAGCGAATTGTTTCATAATCGCAATAATGTTATCGCTATTTGTAATCGTCCCATCGAAGTCACAAAAGATTTTGATGTTACTCATGCTTTCACCTCTGGCTCGCCCCATAGATTTAATGCTTTTTGCAACTCTGGTGAAGATTGTGCGCCTTCTTGTAACGTTTTTCCTTCTAATACAGCATCTACTGCATCACGGAATGCTTTTGCACCACCTGCAGCTCCGTCTGGATGACCGTGAACTCCACCACCAGCGTTAATGACACTATCAATGCCAAAGTCTTTAATCAGAAGTGGCACCATACCAGGATGAATGCCTGCTGAAGGCACTGGGAATGCTTTTTTTACATAATGGTTAGGTTCAACAAGTTCATTGGCAATGCTAATGGCTTCTTCAAATGGTAGCGCCACGCTTCCGTATGGTGATGGAAACAGTGAAAGGTCTGCACCTGCGATACGAAGTAACTTCCCTAGTAACAGCGAATTTGAGAAACCATAAAACTCAGATGGTGTTAACGCCCCACTCACAGCTGGGTGAGCCATAATGGGTAAGGCAATCTCATCATCTTCACGAAGCGCTTGAAGAACATCGAGTCCGTAAGCAAATACATTGAACAAAAGTGCATCTGCTCCAAGCTCTTGTGCTCGCTTTGCTTTGTCTTTTAAGTCGAAGGTACGCCCCGATACATTCACCGCATAAAGCGCACGATGACCAGTTGTTTCATACACCTCTTTTAAAATGGACTTTCCATGTGTAATCCGCTTTTCAAATGGTGTTAAGTCATTTTCAAATAAGATTTCATCATCTTTGACGAGGTCTACTCCACCTAATGCTTGCTGTTTTAACTGTTCTGTTAAGTACGCTAAGTCTTTTCCGATGACTCCTTTAAAGATACTCATCACAAGCGGACGGTTAAAAACATCTAGCTTTTTACGAATGCCTTCAATTCCAAAGCGCGGTCCTGGAAACGATTGAAGTAACTCTTTCGAAAACTCTAAGTCTATTAATTTAATTTTTCCATCTAGCGATAATTTTCCGAAAACCGTTGTTAAAATGGCTGGTAAGTCGAGTGAAAAGTTCGCTGTCGGATACGCAATTTTAATAATGGCTTGATTCACTTCGTTGTTTAAATATTGATTCACACGGTCACAAGGTTGTAGCGGTGAAACCGATACGACGCGACCTTTATGTTTTTTTAATTGCTCCTGCTCAAGCAGCGGTAAATTGGTCCATGAACCTACTGTTAAGCCTAGTGCAATGCCTTCTGCTTTTTTATGAAAGTCACTATTGTTATCATGAATTAAATAACTTGCAATTACTTCACTCATTCTGTCTAACTCCCTTGCTGATTAATACGGATAAAAGAAAAAGCCCCTTCGCTATAAGAAGAGGCTTCAATCCGCTCTTCTTATCTCCCAGCTCTGCGCTGCAAGAATTAGCACCGTGCGTAACGATTACTCGTTAGGTCGGTTGCCGGGCTTCATCGGGCTAGTCCCTCCACCTGCTCTTGATAAGAAAATTGTCTATTTACTTGTACGATTATTCGTGTCAATTGATAACTTATTACATAGTATGATAACTTGTCTTTTTTTGTCAACAAATTTTTAAAATAATTTTAATTTTTTTATTCGTTCGACCGCTTCTTTTAACCGGTCCTCATCTGTTAGAAGTCCTACGCGCACATAGCCTTCGCCGTACTTTCCAAACCCAATTCCTGGTGCAACAACCACATGTGCTTTTTCAAGTAAAAGGTCAGAAAATTGCTCGGACGTATATCCGTTAGGAACTTCGAGCCACGCAAAGAAGGAACCCTCTGGTGCTGTTACATTCCAGCCAATTTCTCTTAAACCATCAATGAGCACATTTCGACGCGACTCATAGCGTGCAACTAACTCATCGACACACTGTTGTGATTCGAGCAGTGCAGTAGCTGCTGCATGTTGAACTGCACTAAAGATGCTCACATACAAATGATCTTGTAATAGATTCAGTGCTTCAATGACACTTTCATTTCCTACTGCAAAACCGATGCGCCACCCTGCCATGTTATATGTCTTTGATAGTGTATAAATTTCAATTCCAACGTCTTTTGCTCCTTTTGTTTGTAAGAAGCTAATTGGTTTTTTGCCGTTAAATCCAATTGCTCCATAAGCAAAGTCATGCACCACACAAATATCATGCTCGTTAGCTAACTGAACCGTTTCGTCAAAGAAAGATTCTGTTGCAACTGCACCCGTTGGATTATTGGGGTAGTTTAAGAACATCAATTTAGCTTTTTCTTTCACCTTTTCAGGAATCGCTGCATAATCTGGTAGAAAAGCATTCTCTGCTTTTAATGGCATCATTTCCATGTTTACTCGCGCTAACTCCACACCTGACCAATAGTCTGGGTAACCTGGATCTGGGACAAGTACAGTATCACCAGGATTTAAAATGCACTGTGGAATTTCAACAAGTCCAGCTTTCCCCCCAAATAAAATTGCGACTTCTTTTTCAGCGTCTAATTCAACACCGTATTCTCGCTTGTAAAATTGGACAACCGCTTCTTTTAAGAATGACTGACCACGAAACGGTGAATATTTATGATAAGTTGGGTTTTCACTTGCTTCTTGAAGAGATTTTACAATGTGTGCGGGCGTTGGTTGATCAGGATTTCCTTGACCAAGGTTAATCACATCATGCCCTTGTTTCATCACGTTTCCAACTTTTGCAACAAGTGATGCAAAAAATTGCTTTGGTAAGCTTTTTAATAAATCCGATTGCTCAAAATGATTCATAATTGTACACCTTCTCAAAAATTTCTTGAAATTCTAGTCACAAATAATATATGGTTATATTCGACTTGTAAAGTCATTTTTTTAAACTAGTAAAGAGGTGACGAGAAAGATGAGCTTAAAAGTCGCATGTATTCAAATAGATATCACCTTTGGTGAACCCAAAAAAAATCGTGCACATGTTGAAGAAAAAATGAAAGAAGCACTCGTACACAAGCCGGACGTTCTAGTCTTACCCGAATTATGGAACACAGGTTATGATTTAACAAGACTAGATGACATTGCCGATGAAAATGGAAATGAGACACAATCATTTTTGTCTGCCTTTTCAAAGCGTCATCACGTTAGCATCGTGGCTGGATCTGTCGCAAAGAAGACTGAAAAAGGCGTAACCAATACGATGTATGTATTTAATAAAAATGGTGAATACATCTCTGAATATAGCAAACTGCATCTTTTCAAACTAATGGATGAGCATTTGTATTTACAGCCAGGTGATTCAAAACACCTTTTTACTCTCGAAGATACCTTATGCAGTGGTGTTATTTGTTATGACATCCGATTCCCTGAATGGATTCGAGTTCATACGAGTGCTGGTGCAGAAGTAGTGTTTGTTGTAGCTGAATGGCCTCTTCCACGTCTTGCTCATTGGAAAGCGCTGCTTATTAGCCGAGCAATTGAGAATCAGTGCTATGTTGTCGCATGTAACCGTGCAGGGTCTGATCCAAACAATACATTTGCTGGCCATTCCCTCATTATTGATCCGTGGGGAGAAATCATCGCAGAAGCTGGGCAAGACGAGGAAACGATTATCGGTACACTTGATGCTAAAAAAGTGCGCGACGTCCGCAATCAAATTCCGGTCTTTTTAGATCGACGTACAGAATTTTATCAATAATTTCAAAAAAGTCTGTTGACACATATTGGCTTGACATGCTAACATTCTCATCAAGTGATTTTTACCATTACTCATAATCTTTCGAATAGTGAAACAACTAAATAAATATGTTTACTCTTATCAAGAGTTGGCTGAGGGATTTGGCCCTATGAAGCCCAGCAACCGACCGTAATACCATCGTAAGGTGGAGCGCAGCAACAACGCGCTATGAACTATTCGTTCATGAAGGCACGGTGCTAATTCCAACAGAAAGAATTCTTTCTGGCAGATAAGAGGTTTGAGCACGCGATCAAGCCTCTTTCACAACAGAAAGAGGCTTTTATGTTTTTAAAATGTAAAAGCCTCCGTAAAGCAACCTTATCATTTTTCTTAGTATTTCAATGAATTTACTAATAATTTATGGAGGGATTACAATGGCATTATCAAATGAATTAGTTTATAACCCATTAACAGAAATCACTGCAATTAAACTTGTCAAAAAACTCAACTTATTTGGCGAAGAGGAAGCTCTCACTTGTCGTGAAATTGGAGATGGCAATCTAAATCTTGTGTTTCACATCATCAATGAGGTAACAAATAAATCACTAATCGTGAAACAAGCATTACCATATGCAAAAGTGGTAGGTGAAAGTTGGCCACTATCATTAAACCGTGCGAAAATTGAGAGTGATGCATTGCAAACGTTCGCAAAATACGTTCCACAATATGTACCGAAAGTGTTTTATTCAGACGATACATTAGCTGTTACCATCATGGAAGATTTATCTCACTTACAAATTTCACGTACTGGCTTAATTAACGGCAAACAATACCCACTTCTTTCTCAGCATGTCGGTGAGTTTTTAGCACATATTTTGTTTTACACGTCCGATTTTGCAATAGAGCCTGAAAAGAAGAAAGAGCTTGTCAAACAGTTTATTAACCCTGATTTATGTAACATTACAGAAGATCTTGTGTTCACAGATCCGTTCTTTGATCACGATACGAATGATTTTGAAGAGAGTTTGCGTCCTGATGTAGAAGCATTATGGCAAGATCAAGCCGTCAAGCTAGAAGTAGCAAAGTTAAAGAAAGTATTTTTAACGAATAGTGATGCTCTCATTCATGGTGATTTGCATACAGGAAGTATTTTCGCTGATGATGCGACAACAAAAGTCATTGACCCTGAGTTTGCGTTTTACGGACCTCTTGGCTTTGACCTTGGACAGTTCGTAGCGAATTTATTGTTAAATGCTCTTTCGCTTCCAGTGGAAAAACGAGACTTCTTGTATGATCATATTGAAAAAACATGGGATGTATTCGAAACGACATTTACAAAATTATGGAACAAAGATAGCGTTGAAGCATTTTCGAAAACAGAAGGTTATGTTCAACACGTATTAACACAAATATGGCAAGATGCTGTTGGTTTTGCTGGATGTGAAGTCATTCGCCGTACGATTGGGTTAGCACACGTAGCAGACCTTGATGGCATTTTGAATGAGGAAGCTCGCCTCGCTGCTAAACGTCAAGCACTAAAGCTAGGTCGCCAGTTGTTACTGAACCAAAAGACCTTCTCACCAAACGATTTAAAAGAAGTTATTTTAAAAAACGTGTAAACGAAGCAAGAGAAAGGATGTATACATCATGACAAATACATTATCCCTTCCTCGTTCAGTCGAATGGGAAGATACACATATTACATTACTCGACCAACAGCTGTTACCAGGAAAAGTTGAATACGTTCAATTAAAAACCATTCAAGATGTGTGGGATGCGATTGTCACGTTAAAGGTACGTGGCGCTCCTGCTATCGGCATTACAGCAGCATTCGGTTTAGCTCTTTCTGCACAACAATACGAAGCCGATTCAATTGCTGCATTTAATGAGCTGCTAGAAAAAGATAAAGACTACTTAGCGAGCTCTCGTCCAACAGCGGTGAACTTATTTTGGGCACTTGAGCGAATGGTTAAAAGCGTAGCAGGTGTCACATCCATTAACGAAGCAAAAACAACGCTTGTTCATGAAGCGATTCGCATCCAAGTGGAAGATGAAGAGGTTTGTTATAAAATTGGCGACAACGCGCTCTCACTTTTCCAAAAGAACGACCGAGTTATGACAATTTGTAACGCAGGGTCAATTGCAACTGCTTATTACGGAACAGCACTTGCTCCGTTTCATTTATCTCGTGAACGAGACCTTCCTCTTCAAGTTTACGCATGCGAAACTCGTCCTGTTTTACAAGGCTCTCGTCTCACAGCTTGGGAACTTCAACAATCAGGCGTTGATGTGACACTGATCACAGATAGCATGGCCGCTCATACGATTAAAACGAAACAAATCAATGCCATCATCGTAGGCGCAGATCGAATTGCAGCAAATGGAGATACAGCAAACAAAATTGGTACGTATGGCTTAGCTCTGTTGGCAAAAGCATTTAACATTCCGTTTTATGTTGCTGCTCCCCTCTCTACATTTGACCCTTCAATTGCAAGTGGTGATGAGATTCCAATTGAAGAACGTAATCCAGAAGAAGTGACTCACTTGAACGGGCAACAAATCGCACCACAGGGTGTTGCTGTTTTCAACCCGGCATTTGATGTGACGCCAAGCGAACTCATTACAGCCATCATTACGGACAAAGGCATTTTAAAAGGGAATTACCAAGAAAACATTGCACGTCTATTCCCATTTTAAGTCATCAAGCCTCACCTTTCCATGTGCATCGTCTACTGGAAAAGATGAGGCTTTTTTATCGCGATTTTTAAGCGATTTCTTCAAATTCATCCGTTATAAATCGACAAAATATGGTATGATAGTAATAATCCAATAGACCTAATAATTAAAGAGGTGAAACGGTGAATATTTCAGATTCACTTCCACAGTTACTCAAACAAGCAATTTTATCTTTCCAAACTTCAATGCCTGTTTCCATGTCCATTGAACCTAACACGTCATTGGTGGATGAATTTGAAAATAGTCAAAGAGTGAGCATCCAACTCATCGGTGATCTCCAAGCGACCTTAATTATTGAAGGAGAAGAAGAAACCTTTTCAAAGATTGCACAACTTATGTTTGGAATGGATTTACAAAAAGAGATGCTATCATCTTTCACTTGTGAGTTAGGAAATATGGTAGCAGGTAGTATTGCAACGGAAGCAACAAGTTATAAGTTGCATGTAGACATCACACCTCCGACTCTTCATTTAGATGTGATGGTTGAACGCAACTCTTCTTTTACGCTGCCCATAAAATGCGAGGATAGCGGCTACTTACATGTTGCTCTTTTACCTCTTTCTAGTTAGTGAATAATTCTTGTATGAAATGGTACATAATCGTTTATATTGATAAAAGATGATACTCCTTAAAACGACTCAGTCTATTTTGTTACAAAAATGTAAAGTAACTCTTTGATTTCTCGACATATATTGTATAGCTACGTATAAAAGTGCTTCAATATCGAATCGTTTTTCGGATGTAGACTTGGAGAAACAACTTTGTTTCAGTAGGTTAAAGGAGGCTTTTATTTGTGTATAACAATGAAAAAGAGGAAACTCCCTTACAAAAGTATAACGATGAACAACGTAGGCAAGATCTCCAGCTATTAAGTATAAATGAGACCGAAACGAATGATGAAAAAGAGGAAGAAACAACGTCCGTTGATATTGTATTTGTAGAAGGAAAAGGTTGGAAGCTCGATAGCGACTATTAATCGCTTCAGCTTTCCAACCTTTCTTACATTCATTCACTGAACTCACTTCTTGGATCTAGAATAGGTAGTGTAACGTGAAAAATTGTTCCTTTTCCTAACTCACTCTCAACGTGAATACACCCTTTATGCTCTTCAATAATTTTATACGATACCATTAATCCTAAGCCGGTTCCTTTTTCTTTCGTCGTGTAAAAAGGTTCTCCAAGCTTCTTCACTCGATCCTCTGATATCCCTTCTCCTTCATCTTCAATCGACACTGTGACCGATTTTCCGTCTACACACTTCGTACGAACCGTAATCGTACCACCGCTTTTCATCACTTCAATGGCGTTTTTAATCATATTAATAAACACTTGTTTTAGTTGATTAGCTTCACAGTAAATTGGTGGCACGTTCTCATCTACCTGTAAATTAAATTGCACATTCTCAAGCATTGCTTGTGCATTCAACAATTCGGTCGTTTCTTTTACAATTTGCTGAATGTATTTTTTTTCAAACTTCACCGCTTGTGGTTTGGCTAAGACCAGAAATTCCGTAATGATGGATTCAATCCTTTGTAATTCTGATTTAATAATATCAAAGTAAAGTGAATAGTCTTCCTTCACACTTCCTTCTAGAAGTTGAATGAACCCTTTTAAAGCGGTCATTGGATTGCGGATTTCGTGTGCAATCCCTGCTGCTAATTGGCCTACCACTTGCATCGTATCAGATTTACGAATTTGTTCATGCATTTCTTTCTTCTCAGTAATGTCACGGATAATTGTCATATACAAGCCTGGAATAATGTCTTTTTTTGTGGAGAATTCAATGTTGCGCTCTTTTCCTCCCCTTGTAAAGAGACAAATCTCTCCATCTGCTTCTCCTTCTGCTTCTAACGTATAGTGATGATGAACAAACGATTCGTATGTTTCATTGGTCATAAAGTCATCGATATGACTCGAACACACTTCTTCCTTTGTCATCTCAACAATTTTACACGTTGCTGAATTAGCATCAATCACTTTCCGATCTTCGTTCCATAAAACAATGCCATCTAACGAACCATTAAAGATTTTACGGAATTTTTGTTCACTCTCTCTGAGTTCTTGCTCCATTCTTTTGCGCTCACTCACGTTTCGAAAGATGGTTAAATTATAGCCATCGATAATATCTTTTTTTCCTGTAAACTCTAAGTCTTTCACTTCACCATTCGGCATATAAAAAGGAAGCTCTGCTCGGATAGAACCAAACGTTTCAAACTCTTGACACACGTCACCAAATGCTTGACTCTCACAATTTAGAAACGAATAAAGCGGTCGTTTGATTAGCTCTTCTAGCGGTAATTCAAATGTGCGTGCAGATGCAACGTTAGCATCCACAATGTATCCATCATCTTTCCAAATAATAATAGGATCAATGGCATTTTCAAAGATTTCACGAAACTTTTGCTCACTTTTTGAAAGTTGCTGTTCCATGTATCGCTTTTCTGTCACATCACGCATAATCGACATGTAATATTCACTATAAATATTGGAAGTCGTTGTAAACTCAAAGTACTTCAACTCTCCATTTTGTGAGCGAATCGGTAGTTCTCCCCGAGCTGTTCCGTTTTGATGAAGAATGCGCCATAATTTTTTTATTTTATAGTCACATTCAGGTTCAACAAGTTCATTTAACGTTTTGGCTAACAATTGCTCTTTTGTATACGAAAGGCGTTTACAAAAAGCTGGATTGGCGTCAATAAAATAACCGTTACGATCAAAAACGACGATGCCGTCTACCGCTTGATTGAACACGTCCATAAACATTTGTTGACTAATAAACCGTTCATTTTCTAGCGTCTTACGTGATGTAATATCTCGAAACGTACAAACGAGAATACCAGCTGGAGAACTATGCTTCTCACACGTAAATTCAACTTGCTTCGTCACTCCGTTAGGAAGCGTTAGCGTTCCTTCATAATGAAAATAACCATTCTCTGTAACCGATGCATAATACCCTTCAATAATGGTATAGGGAAGCATCATTAAAAAATCTCGAACATGATAAGCTAATAATTCCTCTTCTTGTACTTCGAACAATCGACACGCTGCTTCATTCACATTGATAACTTGAAACGATGTATTAAACACGACGATGCCATCTAACACACGGTTAAAAATCATTCGTAATTGTTGTAGCTCTTCCTTTTCATTGACGATTTCTTTCTTCAATGACATCACACCTTCTCGCTCTGTCATGCTCATCCCCCTAACCCTTTCTCCCCATTTTTTAAGCAAAAGCTCCCCTACCTCTTACTTAAAAGCTTAAACAACCACCATCTATTTCATCAGTTACTTTCGCAACCTTTGATGTCATCAACCGTAAGCGTTAGAAAGTGCATCCTAACTAACACCCCGAGCGTTATTATACATTCTCTACATCAATCTATTAGACTACTATTCTACAAATTGTGATAATCCCCTGCTAAATCAGTCGAAAATCGAAAAAGGATTACCCCCAAAAAGTTCACCTAAGCGAATAGGGTCTACCCCGTAAGTAGAGGTCATTTTATACTTCAGTTCCTACTAAAAAACCTATCCATACTAACTCTACAACTAATAAACCACCTCTCAAACGCCTACCCACACCAACTCTACAACCAATAAACCACCTCTCAAACGCCTACCTAGACCAACTCTACAACCAATAAATCACCTCTCAAACGCCTACCCAGACATCCTGAAACTACCCCAAAAGATCCACCTAAGCGAATAGGGTCACCCCGTAAGGGGGACCCTATTCGCTTAGATCTAGAAAATTCCCCATGACAGCCCTACCGTCATGGGGAATTTTCTAGATCAATATTTTACACTTTAAATGTAGAGATCATTTTACGTAACTGATCAGATAACCCTGCAAGATACGCTGTATTGGTTGAAATATCTGTCATCGCTTCATTCGTTTGTTGAACAGAGACAGATGTTTGTTCAATCCCTGCAGCTGATTCTTCTGAAACAGATGCAATTTCTTCAATTGAGCTATTCATTTGAGTTGTATAAGTAGCAATATCTTGCAAGTTTGCAGTCATACCCGTAATATTTTGATTCATCGTCGTAATTGCTTCATGAATACGAGCAAACGTCACTTGCGTATTTGCGACTTTTTCAGCTCCCGCTTCTACTTGTTCGTATCCCTCTTCTAATGATTGAACCACTTCATGCGACTCAGCCTGAATCCCTTGTACAATAGAGGTAATATCTAGAACCGAACGAGACACTTGTTCAGCTAACTTTCTTACCTCATCTGCTACAACAGCAAATCCTCTCCCGTGTTCACCCGCTCTTGCCGCTTCAATAGCTGCGTTTAACGCTAACAAATTTGTTTGATCAGCAATATCACTAATGACTTTAACTAGATGAGAGATTTGCTTAACTTCTGTATCTAACCCTTTTACGCGCTCAACGGATGAATGAACAAGGTGCTGAATAACCGTCATTTTTTCTGTTGACTCGTGCATGAGCTCATTACCTGTTTGCGTCATGTCTAACACATCTGCTGAAACCGTTCGAATTCCTTTACTTTCTTTATTGGCTTCATTCATTTTTTCTACATAAGAGTCCATCATGACGACAATACCAGAAGATGTAGATGCTTGTGCATTTGCACCTAATGAAAGCTCGTCCATTGTGAATGCAATTTGTTGACTAGCTGCCTTCACTTCATTAGAAGATTGCATCAACTCTTCACTTTTTTCGGTTACTTGGTAAGACACCGATGAAATCTCTTGAATCATCCCTTGTAGATTTTGACGCATCGCATCAACCGATTGACTTAACTGCTTAATTTCATCGTTTCCTTGATAGGAAGGGATGTCAACAGCTAGGTTTCCTGATGCAATCGCGTTGGCTGTTGAAATCAGATGATTTAAATGTTTGTTTACTGTACGAGTGACAATGTATAAAAGCCCCACTCCGACGATTGTTGAAACAATTAACGCCACAACTAATAAAAGAAACGTCGATTCAATGATAGAAGTTGCTCGACTTGCGATATCCTTCCGTTCTTGACTAAGCACTGTATTAAATGACTCTAATGTTTGTACATTATCTTCAATGATTTTATCGCCTCTAAATTTAGCTGTTTTATATGTACGCTCATCATGAGCTGTGACGGCTGGTACAATTTCTTGTTCAAACAACGCAACTAGCTCTTGTTCTTTTTTCACAATTTCATTGAATCTGATTTTCTGTTCTTTTGTCGTTAAAATCGGCTGAATCTTTGTTTCTAGTACTTTAAAACGTGCTGCTTTCTCTTTTACGGTTCTAATGTGTTTTGGGTTTTTATCGATAATATAGTTACTTATAAAAAAGCCTTGTTGTTGAAAGATTTTTGCCATTTCAACCGTGTCTACTGACCGCTGACTACTTGATGTGACATCGTTCACATCACGCTCAACATATTTAAGCCCAGCTCCTGCTATGACAATTGAAATAAAAAAGAGCGAAATGGTAATAAGCATCCCCATGCCATATTTTTTCCCAAGGTTTAAATTATGCCAAAATATCCATTTTGGACGCACAAGGCGTTTCTTTTTCTCTCTGTTCACCCTACTAATCCCCCTATGCCAAATCTACTTTATGTTCCACCTTTTATGAAGCAATATCTACTCATAAACGATGTTTACACAACCTTTGCTGCTTTGAGTAAAAGAATGAATCATTCTCCACCTTAAAATAACAAACTTTTCTTACATTTCTATATTATATATTATTTTTCGAAAATAGTAAGATATAATTATGATTTTTTACCTAGTTAAGAAGCGTTGCTTATGTAAAAATAGGCATATAGATTTCTCTCATTATAAAAGAAACGACAAAAAGAGCCTTACCCAACTTTGTTAATTGCTGGGTAAGGCTCTTTTTTTACTTATCATCCACAATGATATACGTTGCTTTAATGGGGCCATGAACTCCTACAACCAGGTTCATTTCAATATCAGCTGAGTTACTTGGGCCAGTTATAAAGTTAACACATGATGCTACTTCATGACCTGCTTGAATTTCTTCATGAATGTGCGTAGCAGCTTGTGTGATACGCGGCACAAGTGTACTCTTAGGAATAATCGCAATGTATGTGGCTGGTAATAAGCTCACTGAACGACCTTTTCCGTTTCCACTAAATAAAACGACCGTGCCGGATTCAGCAAGCGTCATATCACTGAACGTAATACCAACATTGGCTTTTTCAGATTTCACAATGTTTTCTTGCCCTTTTTCCTTATCCCAAACGTGCACCTCGACGTTTTCATTCGGCCATTCTTCACCTAGTAAATGAGATAAACCAAACTCAGCAAAGCGTGGATCATCCCACGTGACAATCGGACCTCCACCATATACATCAACGACTTTTTTTAGTGTAGAAACAAGGTTAACACTTGTTGTTTCAACATAATCTGTATGAATGCGTGTACACTGATCTTGTAACTGCTCTTTTAACTGATCTAGTGAATACCCTTTATATACATCGTGCTGTGGTTGATGTTTCCACTCTGGTCGTGTCACTCCTTCTGTGCGACGTTCACGTCCTAATCGTTTTGAAATGTTCGTTAAAAAGCGCTCTCGATTGTGAATTGTTCCAACGCTCATTATGATTTCTCTCCCTTCTCACGATTGTCGAACCAGTCTCGGAAACGCTCTTTGTTTGGTGCAGGGAATTCGCGAATTTCTGTCCAAGCTTTTAATGGTCCTGGTCCTTTTGAGATTTTATCTCCCACTGTAAAAGGATTCATCGCAGTCGGTGCGACTTTTGAACCCATTTGATACAGTGTAGAAGAAGCGGCTCCTAAACCGAATGCTTTCATCGCTAATTTCTCTGAGATTGGTGCTCGTCCTTCTTTTTCAACGATTTGCTGACGGTGTTTGTGCAACAATTCATGAAGTGGAATTTTCACAGGACATGCTTCTGTACAAGCTCCGCAAAGCGTAGATGCATAAGGTAGCTCTTTGTAATCATCATAGCCACCAAGCAACGGTGAAAGTACGGCACCAATTGGACCTGCGTAAATGGATCCATATGAATGACCACCAACGTGGCGATAAACAGGGCAAACGTTTACACACGCTGCACAGCGAATACATTGTAAAATCGATTGAAACTCTGTTCCTAAAATATCGGATCGGCCATTGTCAACAATCACGAGATGAAACTCTTCTGGACCATCTACATCTCCTTCATCTTTCGGTCCCGTTAACGCTGTCACATAACTCGTTAAACGCTGACCTACTGCACTTCGCGTCAGCAAGCTCACAAGCACTTCAAATTCTTCAAATGTTGGAACAATGCGCTCCATTCCCATAACGGTAATTTGTGTTTTCGGTAGCGCCGTTGTCAGTCGTGCGTTTCCTTCATTTGTGACCAGACTAATGGAACCTGACTCTGCAATGGCGAAGTTACAGCCTGTAATACCGATATCTGCTGATAAAAACTCTTGTCGCAGCATTTCTCGTGCATGAAGCGCAAGCTCTTCAGGTTTTTCCGTCTTTTTATACGCTAATTTTTGTTTAAACACATCGCGAATTTGCTCTTTGTTTTTATGAAGTGCTGGGGCAACGATATGAGACGGTGGATCATGGTCGTCTACTTGTAAAATGTACTCGCCTAGATCTGTTTCAATCACCTCACAGCCAATAGCTTCAAGATTTTGATTCATGTTGATTTCTTCGGTGACCATTGATTTTGATTTAACGATTTTCTTTGCTTGTTTTTGTTTTGCAACATTTGTGATATATTCGTTTGCTTCTTCCGCAGTTTGTGCGAAAAAGACGTGACCGCCACGCTTTGCCACATTTTCAGTTAGTTGCTCTAAATAGTAATCGAGGTTATCAAGTGTATGCTGACGAATTTCTTCCCCTAATGCACGCCAATCTTCCCAGTTACCTAACTCTTCTGCTGCATCTAAACGGCGTGTGCGTAGACGTTCTTGTGCACCAGCGACCGCAAATCGCATGAATGTATTGTTGACTCCGTTGTCGACACGTTCTTTAAAATTATCCGATCCAAATTTCATTGCCATTGTTCTCAGCCCCTTTTCTATTCATCTATGAAGTTGATTATCGGCTATTTAATACTTCTGCAATATGCATCACACGCACTGGTTTTCCTTTACGATCAATACGTCCACCAATGTTCATCAAACAGCCACAGTCGGCTCCAATTAAATAGTTTGCTTCTGTTTCTTCAATGTGCTTCACTTTCTCATCAACCATTTGTTCAGAGATTTGCCCCATTTTCACAGAGAACGTTCCTCCGAATCCACAGCAATTATGAGCGTTTGGCAACTGTTCAACCTGTAATCCCTCAACTTGTTGTAAAAGGGTAAACGGTGCATCTTTTACGCCGAGTAAGCGCGTCATATGACAAGATGTATGATACGTTGCTTTTCCTTTTAACTTCGCTCCGACATCAGTGACGTTTAAAACATCGACGATAAATTGAGTGAATTCATAAGTTTTATTAGCGAGTGCTTTCGCTTTTGGTTCCCAGACTGGATCATCTTTAAATACATGTGGATATTCTTTAAACATCGACACACACGATCCTGATGGTGAGACGATATATTCAGCGTGTTCAAACGCTTTCATCATATTCTTCATTGCTTCCTTTGATTCTTTTACATACCCGCTATTGTAAGCAGGCTGACCACAGCATACTTGTGCTTTTGGAAAGTCGATTTCACACCCAAGTCGTTCTAGTACTTCAACCGTTGCTTTTCCAACATCTGATTGAAACATATCAATTAAGCATGTGGTAAATAATGAAACTTTCATGTCTTTCCCCTCCAAAAAGGTTCATTTCTCTCGTTTAACCTTAATTAACAGGTCATCTGATGACTATACCTTTATTATACTCCTTTTAAAATGGAGTTTCACGGTTTTTCTTTCATTTTTTATACACTTACATAAAAAGTGAATGACACCACACGAAGACAGGCGGTGTCATTTCACTTTTACGTATTAAGCAGCTTTATTTTGATTATTTGGCTTTGCGTCTGCTTTACTTCCCGCAAGAATAGCAGCGACAATCCCACCAATCACAATGGCTAATACGATTGTACCTGCGTTAAAACCAATTCCATTTAATGCAACATACCCAATGCCACCAGCAAAGATGACATAGAACGTCATTGGAATCAATGTTTTACGAATGAGGTTTCCTTCTTTTCCGATTAAACCAGCGGCTGCTGATGCAGCTACCACATTGTGTACACAAATCATGTTACCGGCTGCACCACCGACTGCTTGAAGTGCGACAACCATACCAGGTGCTACACCAATGTTGTCAGCTACACCGAATTGGAAAAGAGCGAACATCATGTTACTAATCGTGTTACTACCGGCTACAAATGCACCGATTGCTCCTACTGTAGGTGCAACAAGTGGCCAATTTTCGCCGAATGCTGATGAAATTCCTTCTGCTAAGACAAGCGGCATACTAAGGTATCCAGTATCGTTTACACCCGAATTGATAAAGATCTGAACCATTGGGACCGCAAACATTAAAGCAGCCATCGCACTAATCACCGTTTTGGTTGAATCTTTTACAGCACGTACCGCTTCTCTTCCATTCATTTTATGAAGGAAGAACACAAGTCCTGCTACTATGATGAAGATAACACCAGGAATGTTAAGTGGCTTTGATGAAATCAACATTTCGGTTCCAAATACGTTTTCTAAGTTAATCACAACAGACTGTAACCAGCCCGCAAACGGTAAAAACTGAACGCGTGTTGCTACTAATAGTAAGGCTACTAGCACGTAAGGTAACCAAGCCATCGCCATGGAAATTGAACGTTTTGGCTTTTCGTCTGATACTTGTAACGTTCCAATCCAGTCGCTATCCCATTTCGATTTGTCTTCGAAATCCCATGTTGTTTTTGGCATTAAAAATCCTTTTTGAGCAGCCGGAATAATGATCGCTAATCCAACTAACCCTCCTACTAATGATGGAAACTCTGGGCCTAGCAAATTCGCAACAAGCGCATATGGAACAGTCATTGCTAATCCTGCAAAAATCGCAAACTTCCAAACTCCTAATCCTTCACGAAACGACTTTTCTTTTCCAAAAAATTTTGTTAACATTGCGGCTAAAAATAATGGAATAAATACACCTACAATTCCGTGAACGATGGCCACTTGACCCCCAATTTGAGTTAAGTAAGTCTCATAGCCAACACCTAATGTTGAAATGTGTTCATTCACAAGTGGTGAATCTTTTAATCCTGTATTAACACCAATTAAGATTGGCGTACCCACTGCTCCGAATGATACAGGTGTTGATTGAATGATAAGTGCAACCATTACGGCTGCCATCGCAGGGAAACCGATTGCCACAAGAAGTGGACCTACAATTGCAGCTGGTGATCCCCAACCTGCTGCTCCTTCTAAAAACGCACCGAACAGCCAACAAATGATAATGGCTTGAATACGTCGGTCTGGTGTAATGCTTTGAAAGCCGTGACGAATCGTATGTACAGCACCGCTTTCTTTTAACATATTTAATAGTAAAATTGCCCCAAATACGATTAAACCAACTTCTAACGCAGTGACAATTCCTTTTAATGACGCCGCTGCAATTTGATTAACCGGTACTTGCCACACAAAGTAACTCATGATAGCGGTTACAATTAAAGCCACTGGCATCGCTCGGTTTGCTGGCCAACGTAGTACAACTAAAAAGATAAACACAGCTAAAATTGGAACAATTGCAAGTAGTGCTAATACTCCTGTACTCATACGTATCTCTTCCCTTCCCCTATGTGCTACACTTTTTTCATATTTACATATCTTTTTAAATTAAGGTCATCTGATGACTGGATTATCTGTTGTTGTTATTATAGAATAAAACGCTTTCACTTACAATATCATTTGTCAAAAAAAGTTCACAGATAGAAAAGAAGCGCATAGCCGATACGTCGGTACGGGTAGAAAAAACGTTCACATGAAACATCCCTTGCCCATTTATCCAGTCACATATGAACTGAATAGTTGTCGGCAAGGGATGTGATGAACTGAGTCCGTCCGGGTTTTTCCCACTTTTAGCTCAGCTTTCTCTTTTTTTACTTAGCCATTTGCTTGTTGATCACCCATTTGATCTGCTATAGGATCTACGTGGGCTTTTCGCTCTAAATACATCATCATATCCGGATTCAATGCGGTGTCCATCATTAGCTCAATCGATTGCTTCTTTTTATGATTTTTTTCTTCCAATGTAAAACACCTCCACCCTTAGCATTGACTACATGGAAAATTTCATACTTCTTCCATCTATCGTTCACACTCGTTACGGATGTCTTTGTTGTTATTTCCAAAAATCATCAAATACCGTAATTGGCATGTGACGCTTATGTTGTGATTTTAAATAGTGACTTTCAATTTTATCGCTTGCTTCTTTTCCGACATCTTTTCCTTCTAGGTAGTCGTCGATTTGATCATATGTGACACCAAGTGCGTCTTCGTCTGGTAATTGTGGACGATTTTCTTCAAGATCAGCCGTTGGTTTTTTTGTATAAAGATGTTCTGGGCAACCTAACTCTTTTAGCAGTTCTTTTCCTTGTCGTTTATTTAAGCGGAAAATTGGCACTAAATCTGCACCACCATCACCATACTTCGTGTAAAACCCAGTAACCGCTTCGGCTGAATGATCCGTTCCAAGTACCACTCCATTTAACGCACCCGCAATCGAATATTGCGCAATCATACGTTGTCTCGCTTTAATGTTTCCTTTATTAAAGTCAGATACTTTTTCACCAGTTGCTTCTTCAACAGCTGTAACCGCTTGGTCAGTAGCTCCTTTAATATTCACGACGACACTGCGACTTGGTTGAATGAAACGTAGCGCATCTTGGCAATCGTCTTCATCAGCTTGTACACCATATGGCAAGCGCACCGCAATGAATTGATACTCTTGACTGCCTGTTTCTTCATTTAATTCATCGATCGCGATTTGTGCTAATTTTCCTGTTAATGTTGAGTCTTGTCCACCTGAAATTCCTAGTACCATTGTGCGTAGAAACGAGTGCTTTTTCATATAGCCTTTTAGAAACTCGACACTGCGACGAATCTCCTCTTTCGCATCGATCGTAGGTTTAACTTCCATTTCACTAATAATTTGTTTTTGTAATTCACTCATTGTATAAGCTCCCTTCTCTTTTCACTTATTACTCTCTTTTATCTTTTTTGCAACTTTTAAACGTGTTTGC
Organism: Bacillus sp. CGMCC 1.16541; assembly: GCF_003184905.1. Lineage (GTDB taxonomy): Bacteria > Bacillota > Bacilli > Bacillales > Bacillaceae_H > Priestia. The sequence goes on along the minus strand of NZ_KZ821207.1, from coordinate 67,544 downwards.
TCAATGTTTTCCATTTTATTGTTCCAGCAATCCGTACTTAAATCGACTGGATATTCAGTCGGACCGGATACATCTTTTTCAGATTTCGTAATGATTTTATAATCATCCCATAAGTGTTGAAGGTTGTGTAAGCAATAAGCTCGCATGTCTTCAATCGATGGCTGCTTATAAATAAGCTCTCCACCTTTAAAAATATCTTGGTGAATGTTGCGGGCTTCAAAGTTTGTCACAAATTTGCTCACGTGCGTATGAACAGGATGAAACATTTTTAAATGTTCTTGTTCATTAGGGCGCTCATCTTCTAACGTAATGTAGTCCCCTTCCCATTTATGATTGAGCTGATTGACAATGCGGTACACATCTTTCAAGCCTGGTGTGGAAATTTTCTCTGGGTTTTCTGATAACTTAATCGTATCCACCATCTGACCATCTTGATCTTCGATCGACACAAGCTTGTAGACAGCACCTAATGCTGGCTGTTCATAAGAAGTCATTAATTTCGTTCCAACACCCCATCCATCGATCTTTGCTCCTTGGGATTTCAAATCCATGATGGTGTATTCATCTAAATCATTTGATGCGAAAATTTTTGCATGTGGAAATCCTGCTTCATCAAGCATTTTTCGTGCTTCTTGTGAAAGATATGGTAATTTACCACTATCAAGACGAATACCGACAAAATGAATGCGATCTCCCATTTCTTTTGCGACTTTAATGGCATTTGGCACACCGGATTTTAGCGTGTTGTATGTATCGACAAGGAAAATGCAGTTTTGGTGAGATTCCGCGTACTTTTTAAACGCAGTATATTCATCGCGGTACACTTGAACAAGCGCATGCGCATGTGTTCCTGCTACTGGAATACCAAATACTTTTCCAGCTCTGACGTTGCTTGTCGCGTCAAACCCACCAATGTATGCAGCTCTTGCTCCGTAAAGCGCTGCATCAAGTTCATGTGCACGTCTTGCGCCAAACTCCATTAACCGCTTCGACATCGACGATTCAACGAGCTCGTCACTCCCAACAGCAAGGCGGATGCGTGATGCTTTTGTTGCAATTAAGGGATGAAAGTTCAATATATTTAAAAGCGGTGTTTCGATCAATTGCGCTTGCGCAAGAGGCGCATCTACTTGAAGGATAGGTTCATTCGCAAAAATGATTTCCCCTTCCACAACTGAGCGTACATCACCTGTAAATCGGACCGTTTTTAAATAATCAATAAATTCATCTTCCATTTGTAATTCACGGTGTAGATAATCCAAATCACTGTCTGTAAAACGAAAATTAGCAATAAAGTCAATCATACGCTCAAGACCTGCAAAAATCGCATACCCGCCTCCAAACGGCATTTTACGAAAATACGCTTCAAATACCGAGCGGCGATTATGTACGTGATCATGCAAATACGTTTTGGCCATGTTGATTTCATATAAATCTGTATGTAAAGCTAAACTATCATCTTCATATCGCGTACTCATCTGAAAAACCTCCACGTTGTGTCACTACATCTAGTTTTAGCTTTTTCTACTCGTTTTACTAAAACTTTATTATAAACCTTAAAATCATGACCTTTCATTTATTATGTGAGGTTTTCTGTCAAACGACAAGTATTTGAACTAAACAAACACAACTTTTGGTGAAATATCGGCAAAATCGGTACACATAGTAAAAAGGCGAATATAGTAGTGTGAAAAGAAAGGGGGAGACTAATGGATTTTGTAGAAATGATACCTAAACGGTTATATATAGGAGGAAGAATCTCCAGTAACGATTGGTTATTCGTTCACGACAATATTTCCGCAGTTATTAATTTGCAAACGTTACCGGACCGTCCTCCATTTGATTTCTCTAACCGAGTGATGATTTGGACGCCTCTTTACGTTTGGACTGTTCCTACAATCGACTGGCTTGATCGATTAATCACTCAAATAATGGACCTTTTTCGTCAAGGGCATCGCATTCTCATACATTGTCGATTTGGTATTCACCGTCTAGGATTTGTAACGACTGCTTTTTACATGAAACAATTTGGCTTAACGAGCGAGGAAGCACTTGCTGCTGTTAAGGAAAAACGTCCAATAGTAAATCCACCTGAACATTATCGACAAGTATTAAAACAATATGAACAATTTTTAAATGTAAATTAAAAGAAGGCTACCTTAAAACAAAATCGTTTAAGATCGCCTTCTTTTTTATGACTAACCGTTTGAATGTTCTTCTCTAATATACTGCATCAGCACTTGCTCGACATTCACTAAATGAGCCAGCATTCGCTCTTGTGCTTTTTGAACGTTTTGCTCGGCAATTGCTTCATAAATTTGCTTATGCTCTTCGTAAATGCGTTCAGCCGTTGTTTGTTCTGAATACAGCCAAATACGGCGTGTTTCGCGCATTGTTTCAATCATCATTTCCGATACATTGTTCATTAATTTAACAAGAAGCGGATTTTGAGAAGCTTCAGCGATGGCCATATGAAAGTCAAAGTCTGCTTTTTCACCAAGCTCTTGATTTCCAAATGCATCTTTCATTTGTTCTAATACTTCAGCAATTTGCTGTAACTGCTGTTCGTTTCGCTTCATCGCCGCTGTTCCGACTGCTCCTACTTCTAATACTTTACGAACTTCTAGTAAATGTTCAATGTCTTGTTTGTTCATCAAAACAGCACTCGTAATTGGCAATGAAAGCATCTCTGGGTCAAACTGACGCACGTACGTCCCTTCTCCTTGCTTCATTTCCACTAACCCCATTGCGCGCAATGCACTTAATGCTTCACGTATCGCAGAGCGTCCAACTTGAAAGTTTTCCGCTAACTGTTGAACAGACGCTAGTCGGTCACCTGGTTTTAAATCTCCGCTTTTAATACTATGTAAGAGCGCTTCGGCTACTTCTTCATAAATCTTTCTCGGTTTGATTCGTTTATATTCCACCTGGATTCACCTCAATCATGTCGTACTTTTTATTTTATCGGAAATTGTGTGTGTCGACAATGAATTTGTAAGCCCTTACGTTTTTCTTTTCATGTAATGGTCGTATACTCATCCTTCTTTTTGGGCGAAAATGTGATAAAATAAGAAGTTGATTTTTAAAAGTGGATGAAAAAATCCTCATAAAAGGAGTTTGAATAAAAACATGAACATTGTCGTGAGTACGTTAAACGCCAAGTATATTCATACGTGTTTAGCGCTTCGATGTTTAAAAGCATACGCTGCCCCTGAATACGATGTACAAATGGCTGAATACACCATTAAAGATCCAGCGATGAACATCGTCACAGATTTATATAAACGTAACCCTGATGTAATCGGGTTTAGCTGTTACATTTGGAACATTGAAGAAACTATTAAAATTGTCCATATGATCAAGAAAATTAAGCCAGAGATTAAAATTATTCTCGGTGGACCAGAAGTAACATATGACGTGTCTTATTGGCTAGACCGTATTCCTGAAGCTGATTTTATCGTCATCGGTGAAGGAGAAGAAACGTTTAAGCAATTGTTAGATGAACTTCATGGTGACGGTCAATTTGACAAGGTAAGTGGCTTAGCTTACCGCGAAAACGGTGAAAAGAAAATTAGCCCACAACGCAATAAAATTGACTTGCGTGAGATGCCGTCTCCATTTCGTTTTGAAGAAGACCGAAAAGAGCTATCAAAGCGCGTTGTTTACATTGAAACGAGCCGTGGCTGTCCGTTTAGCTGTCAGTTCTGTTTATCATCCATTGAAGTGGGTGTCCGTTATTTTGACCGCGAAAAAGTAAAAGAAGATATTCGTTATTTAATGGCAAATGGTGCTCGTACGATTAAATTTGTGGACCGTACATTTAACATCAGCCGTAGTTATGCGATGGAAATGTTTCAATTTTTAATTGATGAGCGTGTTCCTGGTGTCGTATTCCAATTTGAAATTACAGCAGATATTATGCGCCCAGAAGTCATTCAGTTCTTAAATGATCACGCGCCTGCTGGTTTGTTCCGTTTTGAAATTGGCGTTCAATCCACGAATGATGCCGTGAACGAGCTTGTGAAACGAAAACAAAACTTTACAAAGCTAACACGTACCGTCACGATGGTAAAAGACGGCGGAAAGATTGATCAGCATCTTGATTTAATTGCTGGTTTACCTGATGAAAATTACGATTCATTTAAAAATACGTTTAATGATGTATTTGCTCTTCGCCCAGAAGAATTACAGCTTGGCTTCTTAAAAATGTTGCGTGGAACAGGATTGCGTTTAAGTGCTGCAAAACATAACTATCAATTCATGGACCAAGCACCTTATGAAATTTTAAGCAACGATGTCCTTCCGTTTGAAGACGTTGTACGCATTAAACAAGTAGAAGACATTCTAGAAAAGTATTGGAATGACCATCGTACAGATGAAACAATTGAGTACTTAGTGAATCACGTATACGACACACCATTTGACTTCTTCCAACGCTTTGGTACGTATTGGGATGAACAAGGTTGGTCACGAATTGGCCATCAGTTAGAAGATTTATTCCGTCGTTTAAGCGAGTACTTGAACACAGAACGTTTTGAGAAGGCAAAGATCATTGAAGGATTTATGAAAGTGGACTATCTCCAAAATCAAAAGCATAAACCGCGTAAACCTTGGTGGGATGAAGGTGTGGAGAAACACGTACGCTCACATTACTATCAACAAATGCTTGAAACACCAGACTTAATGGGCGAAACATTCGTTCAAGAACAATTCACTGAAAAAGAGTTATACAAGCATACCGTGCTAGAAGTGTTACCGTTTGATTATGATTACTACAAACAAACAGGTGAACTTATTGAAAAGCCATCGCTTTTACTCGTGTATTACGATCAAAAAGCAGGTGAAACAAAAGTATACTCACAACCAACTGAACGCTTTCAACTTCCGGTTGTTAGCTAATAGAAAACAACCCCTCTCATGATTCAAAAGGGGTTGTTTTTAATTAACGCTCTTTTTCACATTTCTCTTTTCGCGCCTTTGATTCGGCATCGAGCTCCATAAATTTCGCTGCATTCATGTCGCCCATTTCTTGTCCGAACTCTTCGCGAAGAAGTTGTGTTTGTTTAGCTTCGCTATGTGCAAGGTGTTTGTTTGGGTTTTTTACTTTGTCTTTTTTATTCATAATAATCCCTCCTGATTACTTTCCTTGACGACCTTTTTTCGAGTTGCGGTTTGCGCCCTTAATGGCATCTTCTCCACCGTATTCCACTGAAAATTCAGTATCAGGTAAGCTTTCAGTTGGTGTATTATTGTTTGTTGTTGCCGCATCATGAGCTACTTTACGTTTTGCCATGATCGTCATCCCCCTTTGGTTTCACACTCTCACATGTTTCTTGAAGACATAAGTTCTTCGTTCTTATCATATGCAACGAGCAAGGTATCATAAGTTGTAATGATTCCCTGTTAATCAGAACCATATCCGACATCTTTATCTGGATGCGTGAATGTAGGGGACTCTGGCGCCTTTTTCGCTTCAAGTAACTCCCGATTTTCACTTGTATTCCAGCCAATGTCATTCGTTGGATGCACCCATTGATCTCCTGCCATAATGGCTGGGTCCACCTCATCACTCCAGTTGTTTAATGGCGACTGTTTGGAATCATAAAAGCTATCACCAATCATGACACCATATTCGTTTAAAAAAGGTTGTTGCATCTTCATGCCCGTTCCTTTAAAAGAAGGAGCAGCGATTTGATGTGGTAATGTTTCGTCAATTGATAATTCCACTTTTTTACTCATCTTCATCCCCCCTTCTACTCTTAGTGTTACTGCTGAATGCTTCTTTCATGAGCGTTGTTTTCTTCCTTTTTTAAAGCGTTAAAGGCTGCAAAACGAAAACATCTCTCGCCTGTTGTAACAGACAAGAGATGTTTTAGTTATCCAATAATGACACGCTCTTTCGGATAATGATAGTCAGGTTGAACACGTGGCCCACCCATCATGAGGATGAACGATACCATTCCAATTCTTCCGATAAACATCAATACGATGATAATAAGCTTTCCCGGAGTAGAAAGACCCGAAGTGATTCCCATTGAAAGACCCGTTGTTCCAAATGCTGAACATACTTCAAACATAATTTCAATGAGGGAAAATGGTTCGGTTAATGTGAGTAACACAACCGAAGTAAAGCAAATAAAACTTGCTAGCATCGTCACAACAAGTGATTTAATGATGTCATGTTCGTGAAGTTCACGTCGAAAAACTTTGACCGTTTTTCTTCCACGTACATAGTGATAAATAAAGAGAATATTTAACGCGAATGTCGTCGTTCGAATTCCTCCTCCAACGGAACTTGGAGATGCACCGATAAACATGAGTGCACACATCACAAGGAGCGTTGGAATGGTAAACTGACTCACATCCATAGTTGACAATCCACCACTTCTCGTTGTGGCTGATTGGAAAAATGAATAGAAAAAGGCTTCATGCCATGTCATTTCACTTAAATAAGCAGAACGTTCAAGCGTAGCAATTAAAACCGTACCGACAACTAACAACAAAGCAAACATAACCGTCGTTAATTTTGTGAACAACGAAAATTGAAATCGTTTTTTCTTTTTCACGTTTAATAAAAATTGTTTCACTTCAATTAGTACAGGAAAACCAATCGCTCCAAGTGTAATAAGAATGACAACTACTACTTGAACAAAATAGTCATTTGCATAAGGAACTAATGAAGCACCGGTAATATCAAATCCAGCGTTGGTTGTCGCACTAACTGATGCGAAAAAGCCATGCAAAAAAGCTTCTTGCCAAGTGGGATAGTAATTTAGAAAATAGACCCCTAACACTAACGCACCGATTGCTTCAATTAAAAAGATGATAAGCAAAATATTTCTCATTAAATTAACAAGGCCTGAAAGATTAGATTGATTATGATCGGTCATAATGAGTTGACGTTCTTTTAAACCGATTTTCTTCCCAATTAACATCCAAATGAATGTACTAAGTGTCATGACTCCAATTCCACCAATTTGGAAAACAAACGCGAGAATAAAATAGCCAGCTACACTAAACGTCTCAGGCGTTGAAACAGTTGATAGTCCTGTTACACTTACAGCACTAACCGCAACAAATAACGTATCGATGAATGACAATTCTACTTCTGGACGGTGTGCAATTGGCAAGCTCAATAATAAAAAACCAATTGTAACAGCAACTAAGTAAAAGGTAAAAATAACCTGAGCAGGAGACATTTGACGAAACTTTCGCTTAAACGATAATGATTGAGACATGATTGACATTCCTTTTTTAAAGTAATACGACTATAGTTTAGTAAAAGTGTTTCCGAAAACACACCATTTAAGAAGTCGATCAGAAACATTCCTTTTAATCAACCGACTTCCATTGCACTCCCTTCTTGTCTGTTTGATTTGGTATACTAAGTAAAGCCAGAAATCGAAACGAAACAGGAGGTTTTTTTGTGCTGCTATTACCTTCACTTGCCCAAAAAATTATGTACGAAGTGAAAACATTACTAGATGAAGATATTATCATCGTAAATACAGATGGGTCAATTGTGGCAAGCACAGACGAAAATCGTGTCGGTGCTTTTCACGAAGGTGCCCTTCTTAGTATAAAAGAACGACGAACAGTTGTCATCACCAAAGCGGATACAAATGTGATGAAAGGTGTAAAGCCTGGCGTGAACCTCCCTATTTTTTTCTCACAAGACATTATTGGTGTAATTGGTATTACAGGTAACCCCGATCAAATTTTACCGTATGGACAATTGTTGCGAAAAATGACCGAGTTACTCATTCAAGATAATTATTATGCTGAACAAATGGAATGGCGCTCACGCATGCTTGAAGCATTTGTATTTGATTGGCTTCACTTAAAAGATTGGACATCTGCTTTTCGTGAACGTGCACGCCTTTTGCATATGAACCTTGAAGCAAATCGACAAATTCTTTTGCTTTTCTTTCATGAAGAACATGCAATGAAGCGAGACATTTGGCAGCTTCATCACTTTTTAAGTGAAGAAGATGTTCTCATTCGTTGGGGAAACGATCGTCTCCTCATTGCGCAAGCTGTAAATGAATATGTAACAACTGAAACCACTCTGCAAAAAGTGAACAAGCTAAAATCATTTATTGAAGATACATGGCAACTTACTGTTTCGGTTGGTGCCGGTCAACCTATTTCAAGTGACAACCTCTTACAGTCGTATGAACAAGCAGAGCGCGCGTTAACCGTAGCAATGAAGCACGATACGATTGTATTTGATGAAGATTTACGCCTTGAAATGTGTTTAAAAGACATTTCTCTAGAAACGAGGAAAGATTTCGTGACACGTGTGCTCGGTTCCGTTGCAAAAGATGACGAGCTTCTTTCCACTTTTCATACTTACTTTCACGAAAACATGTCATTAAAAGCAACGGCTGAAGCACTTCATATTCATATTAATACGCTTCATTACCGCATCAAAAAGCTAGAGCAGGCCACTAAGCTTAACTTAAAAGTTTCTTCTGACGTTGTGAGCTTATATTTGGCGCTTCAATTTTTAGAGGAACATCCAAAAAGTTAATAAAAGAAGAGATATTTTTTAGATATTCATCTATAGATATCTCTTCTTTTCTTTTTTATGATGAACAAAAGAGATCAGTTAAACGGTTTCATCATGATAAAAAAGGATGCGATAACGATGATTACATCAGAAATCAAACAACAATTTATCCATATTGTAGGTCTAGAAAACTATGACGACTCCAAAGTGGGCCGACTCGTTTATTCATATGATGCAACACCTCAATTTCAATCAATGCCAGATGCCGTGATTGCACCGCGAAACACAAAAGAAGTAGCAGACATTGTGAAAATCTGTAACGAACATCAGATTCCCATTGTTCCACGTGGATCAGGAACAAACCTTTGTGCAGGAACGTGTCCAACAGAAGGTGGTCTTGTCATTCTTTTTAAACATATGAACAAGATTCTAGAAATCGATGAAGAGAATTTGACTGTCACGGTACAACCGGGTGTGATTACGCTCGACATGATTCATGCGGTAGAAGAAAAAGGATTATTTTACCCACCAGACCCTAGCTCGATGAAAATCTCAACAATCGGTGGCAACATTAATGAAAACTCAGGCGGATTGCGTGGTCTAAAGTATGGAGTGACACGTGATTACGTCATGGCGCTAGAAGCTGTTATGCCAAATGGTGATATCATTCGCACAGGTGGGAAACTCGCAAAAGACGTAGCAGGTTATGATTTAACTCGTTTATTTGTTGGATCAGAAGGAACGCTTTGTATCATTACGGAAGCAACATTAAAGCTTGTACCGATGCCAGAAACAAAGAAAACAATTTTAGCTCTTTATCAAGATTTAGAAGCAGCAGCTCGTTCAGTCTCAAAAATCATCTCAAACAAAATCATTCCAACAACGCTTGAATTTTTAGATCAGCCAACACTTCAAGTGGTCGAAGATTTTGTAAAGATTGGATTACCAACAAACGTGAAAGCTGTTTTATTAATTGAACAAGATGGTCCTCAAGAAGTCGTCGATCGTGATATTCAGAAAATAGCTGAAGTATGTACGTCTGAACAAGCTGTATCCGTTCAAGTTGCAGAATCAGAACAACAAGCCGATGCACTTCGCACAGCACGTCGTTCGGCTTTATCTGCACTCGCTCGCTTAAAGCCAACGACCATTCTAGAAGATGCAACGGTTCCTCGTTCTGAAATTGCCAAGATGGTTACAGCGATCAATGATATTGCTGAGGAATACAACGTGAAGATTTGTACATTCGGTCACGCTGGAGATGGAAACCTTCACCCAACTTGCCCAACCGATTCACGTGATCACGATGAAATCGAGCGCGTCGAGCAAGCGTTTGCTTCGATTTTTGAAAAAGCAATTGAACTTGGTGGGACGATTACTGGTGAACATGGAGTTGGAGAGATGAAAGCTCCTTACCTCGAGTTGAAGCTTGGGGCAGAAGGAATTGCTGCAATGAAGACGTTAAAGCAAGCATTTGATCCAAATAATATTATGAATCCTGGTAAAATTTTCGCTAAAGATGAGCGTAAACGTGTGGTGGTGACAAAATGACAACAGTAAAAGAACGTGAAGTCATCCAAGAGAAATTTAAAGAACAAATGAATGAAGATGAACTCCTTAACTGTATGCGCTGTGGCTTTTGCTTACCATCTTGTCCGACTTATATTGAGTCAGGGTATCAAGAGTCTCATTCTCCTCGCGGTCGTATTGCTTTAATGAAAGCCGTTGTCGACGGTGTCATTGAACCAGATGAAGATGTAGAACGCTCACTTGAATTATGTCTTGGTTGTCGTGCGTGTGAACCGGTTTGTCCGTCAGGCGTTAAGTACGGCCATTTACTTGAAGAAGCGCGCGATATTATTAACCAAAATAAAAAGCACTCACTACCTGTTCGTGCCGTTCGTAATGTCGTGTTTAAAGGAATGTTCCAACACCAAAACCGCATGCGTGCAGCCACAAGTTTATTAGGTGTATATCAACGTTCTGGGCTGCAAAAGATTGTTCGTAAAACTGGCGTGTTGAACGTATTACCTGACCATTTAGCGACAATGGAGAAAATATTGCCCACTGTTCCAACACTAAAAGAAATGAAAAATCGCCCTACGTCTTTACAAGCGCATGGTACACAAAAAAAGCGTGTCGCCTTCTTTTCTGGATGCTTAATGGACACGATGTTTATGGGGACAAATGATGCAACGATGAAGCTTCTTCAATTGGCTGGTTGTGACATTGTCATTCCCAAAACACAAGCATGCTGCGGTGCTCTTCATGGACACAGTGGTGAAAAAGCACAAGCAAAGGAACTCGCCAAGCGTAACATTGAAGCGTTCGAAAACGACAACGTAGATTACATCATTACAAACGCAGGTGGCTGTGGTGGATTTTTAATTGATTACGATCATTTGTTAAAAGATGATCTACAATGGGCAGACCGTGCGAAAGCCTTTGTCGCAAAGTTAAAAGATATTTCAAGTATTTTAGTTGAACTTGATTTTCATAAACAACCTTTACAATTACCAAATCAAGTCATTACGTATCAAGATTCTTGTCATTTACGTAATGTGATGCGAACATCCGGTGAACCTCGTCAGCTTCTTCATGCGATTGAAGGCGTGCAGTTTACGGAAATGAAAGATGCCGATCGTTGCTGCGGTTCAGCAGGTATCTACAACATTATTGAATCAGACATGTCGATGCAAATTTTAGATCATAAAATGGAGCAAGCAAAAGCGACACAAGCGACAACCATTGCGACTGCAAACCCTGGATGTCTGCTTCAAATGAAGCTTGGGATTGAGCGTGAAGGAGTAAGCGATAAAATGCGCGCTGTTCATATTGTTGATTTACTCATTGAAGCGTATGAATACGGTCAAAAGCAAACAAACCAAAAAACAATGTAAAAACATCCCTCTTGTCTACACTTTAGCCAAGAGGTTTTTTCATTGAGATTGATAAAGGTTCATATCTGGATGATTTCCCTTTGTGATTACATCACGCAGTATTTCTTGCTAACAGAATACTATATACCATACATGTGTATACTCCTTCCTGTTTTTCATTTAGTGTCTAACAATCATTGAAAATTTACATACAAAAAAGAGAAGAGCCAATTGCAATTGACCCTTCTCTTTACACATTCTTATTTAGAGCGTTTCTCTAACCAGTCACCAATCGTTGGATACGTTTCATTCACGGCTTTTGGACCGAATACAACAGAAACGTGACCTGTTTGAAGAAGTTTATACTCTTTATCTTTACTTGAAATTACATCCATCAATGCTTCTACTTGATGTGGCATGGCGATGTGGTCTCGGCTTGCTGCGATGTTTAACACGTTCGCTTTAATATTGGCAAGGTCCACTTTTTTACCACGCACTTCTAACTCACCATTGATAAGTTTGTTTTGCTGATAAAACTCGCGAATCCATTGGCGATAAGACTCACCCGGAAACGGAATGCCATCTGCGACCCACTTTTGCATGAGCTTCCAACTTTCAACGAAGCGTTGATTTTCCGAACGATCTACAAGTGTCACATATGGACCGTAAAAGTTCGTAATTGGCTTTAACATTTTGTTACCAAAGTCAATCATTTCAGGCGGGATGTTTCCTAACACATCTACCGCTTTATCAAGGTTAAAGTAACGCTCATCTAAGAAATGGCCATACAACCCTGTCTCTGAGAAATCAAATGGACTTGTCATGAAGATTAAATTTTTCAAAGGAATGTCTTCATTTAACGATGCAAAAATAGATGTCATCGTTCCACCCATACAATAACCTAGTACAGAGATATCAGAGGCACCAGACGTGCGCAACACTTTTTTCGCGGCTTTTGGAATGTAGTCTACAACATAATCCTCAAGCTTCATGTGACTATCTTCCAATCCAGGAGTTCCCCAATCAAGAAGATACACATCAAAACCACGATTCACAAGGTACTCCACGAGGCTATTGCCTGGTGTTAAGTCTAAAATGTAAGGCTTGTTGATCATCGCATACACCATTAAGATTGGTGTTTTATGAAGCTTTTCTTGTGTTGGTGTGTAACGATAAAGCTTTGATTTATTCTTTTTCCAAATAACCTCTTTTGGAGTTAAGCCTACTTCTGGTTCTGGTTCTGTTGCGACAATTTCAAATGCGCGTTTAAAACGATTCACTTGGCTTTTATACTCATTTGGCATGGATTTAATGTACTTTTCCCATTCCGTTAGATACGCCGTCATCATGAATTTACACAACCTTTCTACAGTATGTTGTGAATACTTAATTTTCGTTTCCATGACTTCCCACCGATGTAATAACTGTTTAGCCCCGACAAATGTCAGGGCTAGACAGTTTTATATTTGCCGAAGGGGCAATTACATGTACAGACCGCCGTTAATGTTTAATTGTTGACCTGTAATATATGCACCATCTTGACATAAGAATACAACGCCGCGTGCAATTTCTTCCGCTTGACCGAAGCGACGAGTTGGAATTTTTGAAACGATTTGCTCACGAATGTCTTCTGGAATTGCCAGAACCATTTCTGTTTCAATGAAACCAGGGCAAATCGCGTTTACTGTTACCCCTGTACGAGCAAGCTCTAATGCTAATGATTTTGTAAAGCCTAGCATACCTGCTTTTGCAGCTGAATAGTTTGTTTGACCGAAACCACCAGCTTGACCAATAATAGAAGAGATATTAATAATGCGGCCAGCTTCAGATGCTTGAAGATATGTAAGCGCAGCAGATGTTGTATTGTATACGCTATGTAAATTGACATCAATTACTTTTTTCCAATCTTCTTCACCTAATTTTTTGAACGAACGATCGCGTGTAATACCAGCATTATTAACTAAAATATCAACTTGGCCAAATGCTTCCTTCGTTGCTTCAATTAGATTCTTTGCTTGATCAGAATACGAAACGTCAGCTTGAACAGCAATTGCGTCGCCGCCGTTTTCTTTAATTTCGTTTACTAATGCTTCTGCAGATTCTTTACTGCTGTTGTAGTTTACCGCTACTTTTACCCCTTGAGAAGCAAGCTCTTTTGTAATCGCTGCTCCAATCCCTTTTGAACCACCTGTTACGATTGCTACTTTGTCTTTTAATGAAATCATCCTTCATATCCCCCTTGCTTCAGCTATAAGTTTTGTATATTGCATAATGAAAATAAAAGCAGTAGTTGGTGCTCTTTCCCCTTACAAACAAAAATTATTTACTAACTTCTTGTTTGCTTTTTTCTTTTTGAGGTGCTGTTGATTGATCGAGTAACTCCATTTGTTGTTCTAAAAGTTGCGTTTGAAGCTTTTCACTCTGTTGTTGAAGTTGCTGTTGAAGCTTTTCTTGAAGTGTTTCTTGAAGCTGGCTTTGACCTTCAAGCGCCGCTAACACTCGATCTAACTTTTTATCTAGCGCTTTCATGTCGGTTTTTACTTTACTTAACTCACGTTTTAATGCTGCATTGTTTTCTTGATTTGTCTCGAAATCGTCAAAGCGCTCTTCAAGCCCTTCAATTTTTTCTTCGACATTAATCACTAACGACGCAACATTTGCAACATCATCCTTTGTCGGGATGTTTGTTTGCTCGAAGTAACGACCTGTTACCTCATTAACGGCTTGCTGATACTGAAGATTCATATTCAACACGTTCCCCAATAGTTGAGAGAACTCATCGCGTTGAATGTTTTCACCGATCACCTTGCCCCAATAAGATTCCGTCTTGTCATATACTTCTTTCCAAGCTAAAAATGGGTCAAATACTTTTTGTTGATCCACTGTTCCATCTCCTTTCCCGTTGTATTAAAAGTGATGGTTCTTCTCTTAACCTCATCGGTCACCCGATTAGATTAAAAGCAGCAAACAATTTTTCGTTTGCTCATTCACAAACATACCGGCATTCATCAGCATATTTTTACGTGAATATGAAAATTTTTACTTTCTTGCTTATCTTTATTATAAATTGCTTTCTTTCAATAGACAATTCTAAATTTTTGATAGATTTTGATATCTTTTGACGATTCCTGTCGAAATAACAAAAATCGTCCCTTTAACCTAGAAGACTTTAGGTGTTCTTGTTGAAAAGTAAGTTTCTCACCAACGACCGTTTTACCGCACCGTGTTTCTCCTTCTAAGAATCTTTAAAGAATTACATTGATTAATAAGGTGGGGGTCTTCTCGACTGAAATGATAAAGGAAGGGAATACTCTTTTCTAACTTCCCCAAGCAGAAAAGGGTTGTCAACGAAAACACGCAACGCACACCCGACAGAAAGCAAGCATCCTAGAGTGTAAATCAACAAACTTATTCGAAGAAAGAGGAAGAAAAACCTATTTTTCGTTAACCATCCATATATTGGTTGACATTTTTATCAGATAGGTGTAAATTACACATAGGTACACATTACTTATTATTTTGAATAGGGGTGATCCCTTGTCTATGAATGACAAAGATAAAAACTCCACTACATCCAACTTAGAAAAAGCGATAAGTGGTACTCCTAAAAACTTTATGATTCCTTTTTTGCTCTTGAGCTTACGAGGTTGGAACTTACACGGTTATAAGCTCATTCAACAATTGATGAACTATGGATTTACATCGGTTGATCAAGGAAATGTTTATCGCACATTACGACAACTAGAAAAAGATAACTTAATTAAATCTGAATGGGATACCTCATCAGATGGTCCAGCTCGTCGCATTTATTCACTAACTGATGCGGGAGAGCAATATTTACAATTATGGGCGAACTCACTTGAACAATATCAAAGTATGCTTAATTCATTTTTTAAAATTTACACCGATATGTTTTTCCCTTTTACCTCTTCTTCAACCACAGATAAAGAAAAAGAGACTGAAGAAAAACAATAAAGGGACTCACACAGCAAAATATTGTTGTGTTTCCACATAAAACTATAAACTAGCGAACTAGAAGGAATGTTCACGACAGTGTAAGCACCTTAGAAATTATCATCCGCAAAATGTTCCATATACCTCTTTGTTTTGTTACAACCATTTGTTCGTAAAACTTATTTCTAGGGAGGAAATTATGATGACAACAGTTAAGTATGATACGTTAGTAGATGCAGTTTGGGAGCAATGGTCAAAAGGCTTACACACACTTTTAGAAGGCAACAAGCAAGTGGAACAATGGACGCTACAAGCGATTCAACAACAAAATGAATTCGTAACAAAATCAATTGAACAACTTCAAGAAGTGGATAAACAATGGAAGCACGAGTTAGAAGAATTACATTCTAAAACAGTAGATGGATTACGCAAAACAGCTGGAAGTGCTGTAGCAGATTCATATGAAGATTGGTCAAACCGTACACATGACGTGTTACACCGCCTTCAACAATTATCAGTTGATCAAAGTAAAAATAGCTACAGTTTCGTGCAACAAGCACAAAGTCAATATCAACAAGTTGTCTCTCAATTAGTTGAAGAGCAGAAGAAATCTCGTGAAGAGCTTCAACAAGTATCTGAAGCTTACATGGAGCAATTAAAATCACTTCAAAAGTCATTTTTACAATCAGTCGAACAATATTCGCTTGTTAAATAAGGTTGAATACATGCCGCGTTTCCTATAAAGGAGCGCGGCTTTTCGATGCGTCTCCTTCTTCCCTCCTGTAAACTGGTTGCCTTTCAAACCATTACCAGCATGAAAAAGAGTGAATAAGAGAAGATAGTAATACAACGAGAATCTCGTTGATGCTATGAAAAGGAGATGACTATAATGGCTAGAACAAACAAACTACTTGTTCCTGGTGTTGAACAATTTTTAGATCAATATAAATATGAAATCGCTCAAGAATTTGGTGTAACATTAGGTTCTGACACAGTGGCTCGCAGCAACGGTTCTGTTGGTGGCGAAATGACGAAACGTCTTGTTCAACAAGCACAAGCTCATTTAAGCGGTAACAAATAAAACTTTATAACATGGCAAAAAAGGACGCTCTCACATGGAGCGTCCTTTCTATTCTTCTGATAATTCTTTTTGCTTCGTTGACGACGAATGGTTTTGTTTTGCATGCGGTGGTGGACCTTTTTGCTTTTCTTCGTTCGATTTCGCGTGTGCTGATGGGCCACCTTTTGACTTTTCTTCGTTTGGTCTTGCGTGTGCTGGCGGACCTTTTGGTTTATCTTCGTTCGGTCTTGCGTGTACCGGCGGATTTTTTGGTTTGTCTTCATTCGGTCTTGCGTGTGCTGGCGGATTTTTTGGTTTGTCTTCGTTCGGTCTTGCGTGTGCTGGCGGACCTTTTGGTTTGTCTTCGTTCGGTCTTGCGTGTGCTGGCGGACCTTTTGGTTGGCCTTCATTCGGTCTTGCGTGTGCCGGCGGACCTTTTGATTTGTCTTCGTTCGGTCTTGCGTGTGCTGGCGGATTTTTTGATTTGTCTTCGTTCGGTCTTGCGTATGCTGGCGAACTACCGTTTAACTTGTCTTCTTTTGCCTCTTTAGAAAAATCGTGCTGAGCGTCTTGTTTCGTTGACTTTGATGATGAAGTCTCTGACTTGTCTTCTCTTTGAGAGGAAGGAGCTAGGTTATCTGTTTCTTTTATCTGTTTCTCTCTTATAACGGCCCCTGTCGATACACCTCGTGTCATCGCTTCTTCTCTTGTCACTGTTGATGTACGAACTGTTTCAAACGTGTATGACTTCCACTCATTTTGAATTTGTTGAATGTCGGTTGATAAGCGCTTTTCGTAACTTTTTTCTTTTTTCTTCACAACCGTCGTAATTAATACTTCGTTCGTTTCCTTTAAATACCCCTGCTTCTTACTAGCGTTTAATAAGGCTGTTGTCACATCGTGAACGGATTGATGTTCCCATGAGGAAAGTGTCTTAATCAGCTTTTCTCCCTCTTCGTTAAATGCTTTTAAATCGACAACTTCATAGTCACGATTCACACCTAACTCTAAGCTTGGGTTAATATCAATCGACATGTACGCGTACACTTGCTGTTGCATGTAATAAGGAACTAAAAAGAGCAACACCATTGCAACAGCTAACGTACTGACAAAGAGCGGCTTCCATGTTTTACGTTTAGAAGTGAATCGAGTTGCTTCTACCGTCTCCACACGAAAGGGAAAGAAAGACATTTCCTGTCCGATTTCATACTGTCTGTTTTCCGTTCTTGTTTTGACAAACTCACCTTCAGGGGTCAACATTGTGACATAATCGTCTGTTACTTCCATGACAATTCCCTTTTTCAAGAATTGAGCACCCCTTTTAAGTAATCTTTCAAATATACGTAATCCCCTGTTAACACAATGACAATCGCAATTATATACTTACGATTTCGCTCAATGGTTTTTCGACTAACTGAAACGTTCTTTTCAACGAGGCGAATAGGAAGCTGCTTCTTTTTAAACAACTTTGCTTTTATCTCTTCATGTTCAGCGATAAATGTAGCCACTTGAATCGCATTAATTCGAGCATCTGCATGTTTAGGTGATTGTTCGACGATTTCATGAAAAGAAAGATCAAACGTCTCGAGCATTGATTGAAAATGAAGGATTTCATCTCTGCGTATTTCTTGTTCAATCTTTTTAATATGCTCGTGAAGAGATAAATTTGCTTCTAGCTTTGTTTGCGCAAATTCTTCTTCTTCCTCTTCATATCCATGTAAATGAAACGTTTGAAGGCGAGCTTCTTTTCGGATGTGATCAATCACACGACGCTTAATAATCACCTCAGCAAATGAAAGAAGAGAGCTTCCTTTTTCTTTCGTATATTTTTCAATGGCTTCGTTAAAAGCGATGAGACCAATGCTAAATTCGTCGTCTGACTCTTCAATATATCTTTTACAAACACTTGAAACAGCTTTCGCAATAAACGGCTTATATTGTTCAATTAAATCATTTTGAAGCTGTGTATCTCCTTTTTGAACTTGTACAGCCATCTCTTCAAGTGTCCGTTGGCGACCGAACTTAAAGAGTATGTTAAGCAATGGTTTCACCTCTTTTATCTCTATAATTATTCGTTTTTAGATGTTTATTTTTGGGTGTTTGTTCATAAATAAATAGCCGCCTTTTTAGGCGACTATTTATTATAACGTAAATGAAGTAAAATTGACCACTTATTCATATATTTCAAATCTATCTTTTGTTTAACAAATTTTACAACTTATTCATTTTCTACTTTTTTCATCATTTCTTCTGCATCTTTTTCAACATCTGTTGGTGCTTCTTTTTTCTTCGATAAGAACCAGCCACCAGCAGCTATTGACACTAACACAATCCAGAAGAAAATTTTCCACAGTTTTGACTCTGGGAAATGCTCGTCAATAATCGCAAGCTCTGGGTGAGCAAGTGTGTACACAGCTAATTTTACCCCAACCCAACCTACAATTAAAAATGCCGCTGTTTCAAGACCTGGACGTTCATTCAACAACTTCACAAACCATGTTGCGGCGAAACGCATAATGATTAATCCAATTAATCCACCAGCGAAAATGACTAAAAATTGTCCCCCATCTAACCCACCGATTTTCGGTAACGGTGTATTCGGTAATGTCACCGCTAATGCAACCGCTGCTAAAATGGAGTCTACTGCAAAGGCAATGTCTGCTAACTCAACTTTAATAACAGTTGGCCAAAAGCCTGAACCTTTTTTGTCTTTGTCTTTTACTTCTTCGTGTTCGTCTTTCTTTATATAACGTTTTACAAGATGATTAATTGCAATAAACAGTAAATAGATAGCTCCGATGGCTTGAACTTGCCATACATCGACTAAGAATGAAATCGCAAAGAGTGATCCAAAGCGGAACACAAACGCCCCTGCTAATCCATAAAATAACGCTTTTTTACGTTGTTCATCCGGCAAGTGTTTCACCATGATAGCCATAACAAGTGCATTATCTGCTGCTAAAATCCCCTCAAGGGCAATGAGTACAAGAAGTACCCACCCATACTCTAATAACAATGCTGCATCCATTTTTCTTGCTCCTCTCTTTTCTCTCTCTGTAGTATTCTTTTTCCCCTTTTCGACAAAGAAAACACAAAAAGACCTTTGCCAAAAATGGCAAAGGTCTTGCTAAGCATACACGTATGCCAACAAAGCCGATGGATCTTCATCCACGTAATGACGACTTTGTTTCAGGTTTCCCTGACGCTACTCCCCTTTACTTTGAGAGAAAGTTCGTATTTATTTGTTATTAGTTTATAAAGAATACCGTAACTTGTCAATTGATTTTTTCTGATACTTTACTATATGTACACAATTGAGACAATAGACCAATTATTGAACATTTAAAATTAACTCGTTTAATCGCTTTTGAATGTCTTGGATTTTTAATTTTGAAATATGCGCATACTGATCATGATCTAAAAAATAAGCAAAATACGTTTCATTCTTTGGTGTGATGTGTGAAATTTTTTGTAAGTTCACAATGTAAGAACGATGCGTTTGATAAAAATAATGAGGATCTAGATACTTATACAAATCACTAATGTTTTCATACGTTTCATACACTTTTGCTTTTGTATAAATCAAACACTTTTTTCCTGATTTCTCAATAAAAATAATTTCTTCAACTGGAATATAATACGTTGAACCGTTAAACTTCACAGGCAACCTTTTTAACGGTTTTTGAGGAGACAGTTGTTCCTCTTTTTTTATGTCAATCGATTGCTTAGCACGATCTAAGGCAATGTACAAACGCGTCTTTTCAATCGGCTTAACAATATAATCAAGTGCAGATAATTCAAAGGCCTTTACCGCAAACTCATCATAACCCGTTATAAAAACAAACTTTAAATCTGGCTTTATTTTTAAGCATTCACCAATTGCATCTAATCCGTTCATTTTAGGCATGTCAATATCCACAAATAAAAGGTGCGGTTGCTTTTCCATCACTTCTTTTATAAGTGCTTCTCCGTCATGACACTTTCCGACGACAGAAAACGGCGATATTTCTTCAATAAAATAATGCACAATTTCAACTGAATCTGGATTATCATCTGCAATGATGACCTTAATTTCACTCAACCTACATTCTCCCCTTTTACTCTTTATCGCAGGAGATAAAGAGATGAACACATTTTCCTTCATAGCAGTTACTATACTTCATTATAGGTGCTAAACATTTCAATTCACCTTTGTTGTCTATTTATTTTAACAAGTTCGACAAAATATACAAGTAGGTACGTGGAATTCGCATAAAAAATTGACATCGTTTCCATATATTTATTACATAATAAGTAAATGTTTCCTTTTAAGACCAAAAGCCCTGATCCTCTACTCAAAAAAGTTTGAATAGAAAGGAAAAGGGCTTTGAACAACCATCTTATTTTGCTTTGTTAAACAACTTGTTTGCAGCTTTTGGGACGTAGAAGTCACCTTTTTGACTTTGAACGACCACACCAGGTAACTTGTATTCTTTGCCGTTTACAATGATGATGTCTTTGTTCACTGGTAACTGTGCTTTTTTGTTACCTTTCTCTACAACAAGCACTGGGTTCGCTTTGTCTGTTTTATCAATGCTTGTTTTTGCTCCCTTGAACACATCACTTGCTTTTCCAAATAGTTCGTCTGTTAGCTTGTTTAAATCAACACCTAACGCTTTTGCCATGTGCTTAGCAATGTCTGTGTTATCTAAGAAACCTTCCGGACGATTCGGACCGTATGAATACAAGAACATATCTTCACCTGTGTGCCCACCTGTTGTAAACCCGATGTTTGCACGCTCTGCAAGCATTTCAACTAATGCTGTTCCAATTGCTTTTTCGTCTTTTGCTGCATCTAATTTTGCTTGTTCTTGTTCAGATAAGTCTTTTAATCCATATAGTGCTGCCACTTCTTCTTTGTTTGATAAGTCATCGTTTAACTTACTTAACGCACCTTCAACCGTCATTTTTGCTTCTTTTAATGGATCAATGTAGTTAGATACTGGTGTTGTATCATACCCTTTTGTTGTGTTTTTGTTTCCAATTGAAATCCCGCTGTTTCCGTGGTCAGATACGGCGATAACCATTGTGTTACCGTCTTTTTTCGCGAACTCTAACGCTTCACCTAATGCTTCGTCAAACGCTAATACGTCACTGACCATCCCGATTGTATCATTGCTATGAGCAGCCCAGTCCGGCTTACTTCCTTCTACAAATAAGAAGAAACCGTCTTTATCTTTTGATAATGTATCCACTGCTTTTCCAGTCATGTCTGCTAATGTAGGCTCTTCTGGACGCGTTTGCTCACGGTCCATGTCATACGCTAACGCTGTATTTGAGAATGAACCCCAAATTTTGTCTGACGTCGAGTTTAATAAATCGTCTCTTGTTTCAACGAAATCGTAACCACGCTCATCTAGAACATCAACTAAATTTTCACCGTCTTTACGACTCTTCTTTCCTTCACCTGGCGCTAAAGAATCTTTTCCGCCACCAAGAATGACGTCCATGTTTTGGTACACTTGTTGTTCACCGATCACTTCGAAATTGTCACGATCATGGTGGTGAGAAGAAAATCCTGCTGGTGTCGCATGCTGAATTTCAGAAGTGGAAATGATTCCTGTTGCACGACCCGTTTGTTGCGCTCCTTCTAATACGTTTGCAACGGGGCGGAATTGATCTTCTTCTTTAACTGGCTCAACACCTGGTGTCGTCACTGTTGATGGAAGTACACCGACATACCCTGAATTTGATTTGTTTCCTGTGGCTAGTGCCGTTGAAGCTGGTGCTGAGTCTGTAATCGCAGATTCTGCTGAATAAGTCGTCACTCCTCCTGCTACAAGCTTGTCCATGTTTAGTGGCTCACCTTTGTACCATCTTGCTAGCGTTGTGGCACTAGAGCTTGTTCCGTCCATAACCATCATGATGACGTTTTTTGCTTCTTCTTGTTTGACCGTCTTTCCTTCATTTTTCGCTTCTGTTTTTGGTGAATATTGGCTAAATCCGAATGACCCGAGCGCCACTGCACTCGCAAGTGTTACTCCTAATACTTTTTTTGAAACAGGCTTCACTAACTTCCCCTCCGTCATAATGATGTTTGATTAACATGTTTAACAGTATCAAAGAGGTGTAAAGAACATTTTTCACAGATTTAAAGCCTATGTAAAGATTTATTACAATTTCTTTTCACGGCAAAGTTTCGCATAAAAAGGTAATGCATGAACAAACTACCAATAACGAACGAGGAGCGTGAATGACTCACCTCACTATTCGGCTGCATAAGGGAGTATGTACATCATGTTTAAAAATCTATTTAAACGCGGACGATCAGATAAACAACCTGAAAAGAAGTCAATGAATGAAATGATTGAGCAATTTAAAAAGTCGAGTGATTTTATGACACTCGCGATTGGGGCGCAACATAAAAAGTTCGCAATTACTTATTTCAAACAACTCATTAACGTCAACAGCGTGGAACAGAAGATCATTTTGCCGCTCCAAAAACTAGATTTCGTGTTAAACGATTTAAATGATATTGAAAACGTCATGCCAATTGAAGACATCTCTATTACGACTGATACGCAAATTATTGAAGAAAAGCTTCTACGTGGGTATGTCATGTTTCAATTGCATACCGATGACAAAAAAGTTGCACTTTTAAAGGTCGAAAGCTTAGATACAGGATTTCGAAAAGAAAATGACTCTGAGAATGAATTCAGTGTGGTCGGTCCAAAAGTCGGACTTGTGGAAGATTTAGATGTAAATCTATATTTAATGAGGAAAACGTTAATTTCCAATCGACTCATTTTCAAAGAGTTATCGATTGGCACGGTATCGAAAACACGCGTCATCATTGCTTATATTGAAGGTGTAACCAACCCACAGCATGTTGAAACGCTGACGCAACGAATTGAAGAAGTGGATTTTGATGTCATTTTTGATAGCACGATGCTTGATCAATTGATTTCAGATCATTCTGCTTCTCCGTTTCCATTGTTTTTAACGACCGAGCGAATTGACCGTGTCGTGTTCGCCCTTTTAAACGGACAAGTAGCATTTTTCACAAGTGGCTCCCCGTATGCTGTCACAGGGCCATCTACGTTACTTGATTTCTTTATTTCACCAGAGGATTATTACTTACCTTGGGTGCTTGGATCGTTTTTCCGTCTTATTCGAATGTTTGGGGTGTTCTTTTCAATTTTTGCGACACCACTCTATGTCGCAATCGTTACCTATCACTATGAAATGCTTCCAAAGGATTTATTAGGGCCCATTATTTTCTCGCGCACCAACGTCCCGTTTCCACCAGTTGTGGAAGTATTATTTTTAGAGATTACCATTGAATTGCTTCGTGAAGCAGGAGCACGGTTACCAACCAAAGTTGGACAAACACTTGGGATTGTTGGTGGGATTGTTATTGGACAAGCGACTGTAGAGGCATCATTGACTAGTAACATCTTATTAATTATCGTCTCGTTAACAGCACTCGCGTCCTTCACGACTCCTATTTTTAAAATGTCAAATACCATTCGTTTGCTACGCTTTCCGTTTATTATTTTTGCTTCGCTTTTAGGGTTACCCGGCATTACACTTTGTTTCTGCTTGTTACTCGTTCATTTAATGCGCCTCGAATCACTTGGTACACCGTATCTTGTTCCACTTTATCCGTTTCGTCCAAACGGTTATCGTGATTCATTTTTACGTTTACCGTACAGTCATACCGCAAAGCGACCAAGCTTTTTACGACCGCTTAAGCGATTGCGTTACGATGAACAAAAAGCGAAAAAGAAGAAAGACCCTGGAATTAATGAAGAATAATCTTTCAACATGTGAGGCATCGTTTGTATGAAAAAATTATGGTTACTTGCTTTTTCTGTTGTACTTGCGACAGGGTGTGCGGACCAAGAAATTATTGATGAAATCCAGATTGTCAATTCGTATGGCCTTGACTTAGAAGAAGATGACAAAATTCGCGGGACAATTTTATATCCATTATTTAAATATGGGCAAACCGAAGAACCTAGTATTATTGCGACAACCGCAGATACCATTTTTGATATTCCTCTTCAATTAAACAATAAGTCATCACTTCCTGTTGCATTCGGGCAGTTACGCAGTGTAGTAATTGGGGAGTCTCTTGCTAAGAAGGGACTAGACGACGTTATTAATACAGTAGCTCGTAATCCCGACTTAGGGCGAACGCTTCAAATGGCAATTGTTCAAGGAGATGCCCATGAAATGCTCAGTTCGGTAACAAAGAAAAAGGTAAGTGATTCACAGTTCATCTCTAGTTTGATTGAACAAAACATTCGAACCGAGAACTTACCTCTTACTAATTTCCAAGTATTTTTATTTGATTTTTTTAGTGATGACCGAGATGCGGTATTGCCAATGCTTAAGCAAGAAAAAGACGCCATTAAACTAACCGGATTAGCCCTTTTTAAAGGCGATAAAGTGATTTCAAAGATTAATATGAAAGAAACCTTTTTGTTTAAGCTTTTATCGTCTGGTTCAAAACATGGACGGTATGTGATGCAAATAAAACGTGACGATCATAAAGGAGAAGTGGTGCTTCAAAACATTCGCGCTCGCACCAACTACGACTTACATCACGAAGATAACAATTCATCTATTACGGTGAACGTGAAGATTGATGCCTTGGTGAAAGAATATCCGTCTTGGGTTGATTTGACCGCTCCTAAAAACGTAAAAATGCTTGAAAAGAAACTGGTGCGTGATATTGAAAAAGAAGGCGAAAAGCTCATTAAAAAGTTTCAAAAGCTAGATATTGATCCCATTTGCTTTACTGATTATGCACGTAGTCGAACACGACATTTTAAGAAACAACAGTTTAAACGTAATTATCCAACGATGGACTTTAACGTCAAAGCAGATGTACAGCTTGTTCAAACAGGCATTAACGAATAAAGGAGGAGAAGACATGCATAACACCATTGATGAAAAATACCAAGTGTCTCCTTCTTTTGTCTTTTTTCTCATTCACTCCGTTCAAATTGGGGTTGGTATTTTAGGCTATCAACGTTATATTATTCGGGGTGCAGGGTACGATGCGTGGATTTCAATTATTTTATCCGGCATTAGCATTTGCATCTTAACGTGGATGTGTTACAACGTGCTAAACCGTGAAAACACAGACTTGATAGCCATTCACAAAGCGTACTTTGGCAAATTCATTGGGAGTATCTTTAATATCATCTTCGCAGTTTACTTTTTCTCTTTTGCCTTTGCCGTTTACCGAACGTACATTGAAGTGCTTCAAGTGTGGATGTTTCCACAACTTGCCACATGGTATATTTCCATTTTCTTTTTAACTCTTGTCTATTACATTGTATCGGGTGGATTTCGTCTCATTACAGGAATTGCTTTCTTTGGTGTCATGCTTCCTCTTCCACTTGTCTTCTCGTTATTGTATCCGCTAAAGTATGCAGAGGTGGATAACCTTTTACCCATTATGAGTCACGGGATCAAAGACTTGTTTGAATCTTGTAAAATTGTCACATTTGAATATTTAGGATTTGAATCCATTCTTATTTACTATCCGTTTATTAAAAATGGAAAGTCGAGTCAAAAGTGGGCGCAAAAAGGGTTGATTTTTAGTATCATTATGTACACGATTGTTGCCATCGTCACGTTTATGTACTTTAGCCAAGATCAGTTGTCACAAACCATTTGGTCCACGTTAACAATGGCGAAAATCATTGAAATTCCATTTAGTCAACGTTTTGAGTATATCGTCATTTCGTTGTGGCTACTCGTTGTTCTACCGGTTATTTGCGTGAATACATGGTGCACCGTTCGAGTGTTTAAACGTCAATTTGGCGGGAAACCTTCCATTTATGTGTTTATAGCGATGATTGCGCTACTTGCTCTAAGTATATATTTTGATAACCGAAAAATGATTGATGCCCTTAATAACAATACATCAAAAATAGGCATGTATATGATTTACTTTTACATTCCGTTTTTATTTGTATACGGACTGCTTCGAGCGAAAATAAAAAAGGCAAGAGAACAGAAATAATGTCTCTCGCCTTTTTGGTTTATCGTTATCGCTCATTCAAAGTGAGCTAAAAATTCGCCGTATCCTTCTTTTTCGAGGTCTTGTTTCGGAATGAAACGAAGAGCAGCTGAATTGATGCAGTAGCGAAGACCGTTTTCACCTGGTCCGTCATCAAACACATGACCTAAGTGAGAGTTTGCATCTTTACTTCTCACTTCTGTGCGCACCATGTTGTGGCTCACATCCATGTTTTCTTTTATTTGTTCTGATTTTAATGGTTTTGTAAACGATGGCCAGCCGCATCCCGCGTCATATTTATCTTTTGAACTAAACAATGGCTCACCTGATACGATATCAACATAAATACCTTCTTCCGTATGATTCCAAAACTCATTGCGAAACGGTGGTTCCGTTGCATCATTTTGTGTCACTTCATATTGAATCGGTGTTAATCGTTCTTTTAACTCTTTATCAAGCTCAAAGTTGCGCCAGTTTTCTTTGATGAACTTTGCACGTCCAGATCCGTTTCGGTACATTGAATAACGAAATGCATTCTTTTTATAGTAATGCTGATGATATTCTTCCGCTTCATAAAATGGCTTGGCTGGCAAGATGGCTGTTACGATTGGATCTTTAAAACGGCCACTTTCCGCAAGCAATTGTTTCGATTGCTCCGCTAATTCTCTTTGTTTGTCGTTATGATAAAAAATCGCCGTGCGGTACGAATCACCACGATCGGCAAATTGACCACCTGCGTCTGTTGGATCAATTTGTTGCCAATATAACTCTAATAACTTTTCATATGGAAACACATCTGGATCAAACGTAATTTGAACCGCTTCATAATGTCCTGTTGTTTCGGAGCACACTTCTTTGTACGTTGGATTTTCCGTGTGGCCACCGGTGTAACCAGACACAACTTTTTCAATGCCTGGTTGCTCGTCAAACGGCTTGACCATGCACCAAAAGCAACCACCAGCAAACGTCGCTAACTCATAATTTGTTGTCATGTCGCTAACCTCCTATAGGCTTTTTCTCTATTATACGCCTCTTGCTTGTTGTAACCAAATTTGATGCTTTTTCAAAAAAAGTGTGCGACACGAAGCCATTAATGCCACATGTCACACACCCCTCTTGTTAAACTACTTCTTCTTTTTTCTCTTCTACTTTTTGACTTGTACGAAGCGGAATTTCTTTAATGAAAAATGTTAATGCCACTCCGATAATAATAATGAAGGCTGCCGTGAAATAAACGCCTGTTAATGCATAGCTTAACGACTCACGAAGCATGTTCACAATCCCGCCGAACGCTTCTTGAAATTGTGGTGGGATTTGTTGTTGAATTTGACCAAGACGATCCGGGTCCATCAATACTTGTGGGTCTAGTCCTTGTAGTTGCTTAGCAAGTTCAGGGTTTTGTGCAAGTTTTCCTGTCTCACCGCTTCCTTGTTCCATTTGCTCATTCATACGCACGTTCATCATTGTTCCCATAATCGCCACTCCAACTGTTCCTCCAATTTGACGGAACAATTGAGACGAAGCGGTTGCAACCCCTAAGAATTGCTGAGATACAGCATTTTGAATAATCAAGGTGAAGACCGGAAAGCTCATTCCAAGACCAAGACCGACTAAAATATTGTTTAAGACAACGATGGTCACCGATGTAGATGGGTCCATTGCAGAAAGGGAGAACATTCCACCAGACATGACCAAAAGACCTGTGATGGCTAACGCTTTGTATTTCCCTGTTTTTGTCATAAATTGACCACCAAGCGTACTAGCTGCTACCATCGATAGCGTCATCGGCATCATAATAAGGCCGGATGCAGTGGCCGATTCACCAATAACCCCTTGAATAAAAAACGGAATGTACATCGCAGCACCAAACATTCCCGCGCCTAAAATAAAGCCGACGATATTTGCTAAGGAGAAAATGTTATTTTTAAATAAATCCAGTGGCAGTACGGGACTTTTCGCTTTCTTTTCAACCACGATAAAAATAGCAAGTGACGCGATGGTTGCGACAAACAAGCCAATGATTTGCCCAGAACCCCAATCGTACTTCGAACCTGCCCATGAAAATGCAAGCAGTAACGGGACGATCGTTGTCGTTAAAAAGAGTGAACCGACATAATCGACTTTCTCACCTGGTTTCTTCTCCACACTCGGAAACAGCGACCAAATTAACACGAAAGCCACAAGCCCAAACGGTAAGAACACCCAAAACACCCAGTGCCAATCCGCGTTATCGACGATCCAGCCGCCTAATGTAGGACCGAATACACTCGCTAACCCAAACACAGACCCCATAATGCCTTGCCACTTTCCGCGCTCACGTGGTGAAAACAAATCGCCGACCGCTGTAAAAGCAGTGGACATAATGAGTCCTCCACCTAGTCCTTGAATCCCACGACACGCAATCAATTGAAACATCGAAGTGGAAAAGCCAGCTAATAACGAGCCGACGGTAAACACACCGATTCCAATTAAAATGAAGGGCTTTCGTCCATAGATGTCTGATAGTTTTCCGACTAAAATGGCAGTAATACTAGATGCTAACATGAACATTGTGAATACCCAGCTAAAATACTCAATCCCACCAAGTTCCGCGATAATACGTGGCAAGGCGGTTCCGACAATTGTTTGGTTTAATGCCGCAAACAACATCGCTGCCATAATTGCAATCATGATGGTAATTTTCTTTTTATGATCCAGATGCTCCATACTGACACTTCCTTCTGTAAATTCATTCACTTAGTGAAACATTTCATTTCGTTCGATCAATCTTTTCAAATAACGTAATAATGATTTTAATTTCTTCATCCGTAAATTGTTGAAATCGTTCAAAGAAGTACTCTTGCTTTTTTTGTTCCATCCGCTCAAACGCCGCTATACCTGCTGTTGTAATGATAATTTCAACGATGCGTCGATCTTGTTCCGACCGCTTTCTCTCGACATAGTCCTTTGAAATCAACACATCTGTCACTGCCGTAATATGACTGGCTGAGACATTTAAGTGCTTCGAGATGTCTGTTACTTTTTGTGGTCCTCCGTCTTTTAACATACGC
Source organism: Bacillus sp. CGMCC 1.16541 (assembly GCF_003184905.1). Taxonomy (GTDB): domain Bacteria; phylum Bacillota; class Bacilli; order Bacillales; family Bacillaceae_H; genus Priestia. Next base: position 38,071 of record NZ_KZ821207.1, on the reverse strand, counting down.
AATGTCATAAACTCATTCGGTGATAACTCGGCGTTTAACACCTCGTGAATCTCTTGTCGAAGTTGACGGAAAACGTTGCGAAACAACAACTCCATCTCATGAATTAACTCGTGTCTCTTCCCCACTTACTCTCCTTCTTTCTTCTAAATAGTCAAAAATTATTTATTTCACTTTATTAAATAATTAGTAGATAAAACAGTTTTAACAAACAAACAAGCTCTTCGTCAAGAAAAAATTTTTCGTATACCGAAATAATTTCTCTCGCATTTTCCTTATCGTGAGTTTATTGAATCATTTGTATGCGTGTTACGACGGGAAACAAAAAAAGAACAGACCTCATTCAATGAGAATCTGTTCGCTAACTAAAAATACCCGTTAAAAATGTACGCCATTTTGGAGCTGCTTTTTTAGGTTGTGGACTTTCATACTGCTTCAATTTCTCTTGCATCACGTCCATTTTTCCTTCAAGCTTTTTAATCGTGCGTGTGAGCTGCTCAATTTCTGAACGATGTTCTAAAATTTGAAACGTCACCACTTCGCCCGCTTTTTCATCAATGCGTTTTTCGTTTTCTACCATTCGCAGACGTAAATGTTCAAGCTGCTTTTGAACGTCTTGCACGTGTTCATTTTGAACCGGAACGAGCTTCGCTTCATTTTTTTTAATACGTGACGTTAGTTCGTCAATTTGCTTTTGTAGTCGTCTATTTAATTTAGACTCTTCTTCTTTTTCAGCAACAAGCGTCATCATTTCATCAAGTTGTTTTTGCACCTGTTCCATTTGTGTCGTGGTCGCTGCTTCTTCGTACGCTTCATTTCCTTTTACATAGGTCATCACTTCATCGAGTTGTTTTTGCATGGTTGCGAGGTGATCGTCTGAACGCGAAGGGTGTGGCTCTTGCTCAATACGCATCGTTAATTCGTCTAATTGCTGCTGCATTCTTTCCATCTGGCCATTCGATGTGATCTCACGTTGCTTTTCTGGTAAACGAGCAGTTAGCTCATCTAATTGCTTTTGAATCGCGCTTATTTGTTCGTTTGGGATGATTTCTTCTTTTTGAATGACTTTGACAACACTTTGACGCTGGCGGTTTTGTTGAATTTCTTGTAGCTTTTCGACTTCTTTTTCCGTAAATTCACAATGCCCAAATTCATTTTTCTCCGGTTCCATGTCGTGTTGTTTCACCCATTTTAAGACCGTACTTGGATGAACACCTAAAATCTTTGCAACTTCGTTCGTTTTCATCTTCATCCCTCCGCGTGCTTTTCGTATTACTACGGGTTTTCGCGAAAAGAAAACGAATTCCTCCTAGCATGACAAAACTAGAAGAAATTCGCCAAAGAAAGCTATAATTTTACGATTTCCCTAACACCCAGCGACTCTTTGTAAACATCATGTAGGCAATGACGAATGTAATGCCAATCATCACAACTGAACTTCCTACCACATACAAGATACTCGTTACATCGTATACACCATAGATTAATTGTTTGATGAGTGCGTAAATATTTAAGAACGGAATTAAAAAGTGTGTCGAAGTTAACTCATTCACTGACGTACCAATCAATAAGAAGTACGGAATCATCGCGACTGTCATCATTGGTGAAATGTAGTTTTGTGCTTCTTTCATCGTATTTGCCATCAAGCTAAGCATCGCGAACACACATGCCGCTAACAATGAGAAGACGATAATGCCGACTACTAAGCTACCTGTGAAAAATAACAGATTCTCTGAAATGTTCAACGCCTCCACAAGCGTTTCTGTAAAGTATTGAACAAATACAACGAATGTGACGACTGAAAACAGTCCACTTAACATCCCAAGTGTTGCGATCGTGAACCACTTTCCGACAATTAAATCTAGTCGCTTCGCTGGTGTCATGAGCAATGCTTCCATCGTATTGCGCTCTTTTTCACCTGCAAACAAATCACTAGCCGCGGGCATGCCACCCATTAAAACACCAATCACAATGACAAGTTGAGCAAAAATTGAAATCATATAAAGGGAACCATCATCCGCTTCTGTTAATCCTTCCATGTTCACTTCAAACGGCGTGATATCGGAGTTTTGAATGTTTAATTGTTCAAGACGTTGTGCAATTACTTGTTCACGTTGCATCGTTAAGACCGTCATCACGTAATCACTAGCTGCCGACGCTTTCGTACTTGTTGGATCTGCATAGACGGTAATATTTGCAGCTTCGCTGTTTTGCAGTTTCGTCATAAAGTCCTCATCCATTTCAACTGCTACGAGTGCTTTTCCTTCTTCGACCGCTTCTTTTGGATTTGTCACTTTTTCAATCGTGACATTTTCTCCTTGTTCGATCCATTGCACGACCGTATTGTCTGCTTGCTCACTAACCGCAATGCTCATGTTGTCTTTTCCTTGATTTGACATGTACATATCAAAGAAAAACAAGATACCGATGTTAAATAGAATCGGAAGTAAGATGCTCAAATAAATCGTTTTTTTATCACGTAATGAATCTTTTAATTCCTTTTTATACACATGCCAAATCATGCCGATTCTCCTCTCACAATGCGTGACATAAAGATATAGTTTAAGTCGCGACTTTCTTCTTCGCGGTACAGTTGTTCGTTTGATCCTTGATAGATCATTTGCCCTTTATGAATCATAATGATGGACTGACAAAGCTGTTCGACTTCTTCCATAATGTGACTTGAAAACACAATGGTTTTCCCTTCTTTTTTCAACTGACGCACAAGCTCTCGGAACATGTTGGCTGCTGTGATGTCTAGTCCCGTTGTTGGTTCGTCAAAGAAAATGACATCGGGGTTGTGTAAAATCGTTCGTGCAATGGCTACTTTTTGACGCATCCCTTTTGAAAACCCACCAACCCGACGGTCTAAATACTCTTTCATGCCAAAGCGCTTAGCAAGCTCTTCGATGCGCACTTTTGTTTCGTGCTTACTCATGCCGTAAAATGCTGCGAAATATTCTAGATTTTCACGCGCTGTTAACCGGTCATAAAGACCTGTTTCACCACCGAATAACACGCCAATTTGTTGTTTTACTTTCATTGGTTCTTTATGAATATTTGTGCCATTGATTAACACTTCTCCGCTTGTTGGTTCAAGTACCGTGGACATCATGCGTAACAACGTTGTTTTTCCTGCCCCATTTTCCCCAAGTAATCCGACAATTTCACCTTTTGGAATTGTAAACGTTACATCTTTCACTGCTTGAATCGTTTGCTTTTTTTCTTTAAATTCGCGCGACACGTGTTTGATTTCAATCATCGTAAAAGCCCCTTTCGCCTTCCGTTTTGTTCTGTTTTTATCATAAAAGGAAACGACAATTCGCACACCGATGTTGTCATGAAACGGGCGTTTATTGTCATGAAAAGGTCCTATCATTTTGTAAAACATGGTAAAATGGGTACAAATAATCAATCAAAGAGGGTTGCATATGATGAAGGTCGGTCTTGTGGATGATCAAAAATATGATTTAGAAAAACTGCATGTCACAGTGTCACAGCTTCCTCATGTTGACATCGTCTTTTCTACTAATGACGCAGAAGAAGCGTATGAACAAATTAAAAAGAACGACATTGATTTATTAATTACCGATATAGAAATGCCTCGTTTATCAGGTTATGAGTTAGCGGACTTCATTAATAGTTACGCGCTCGATATAAAAGTGATTTTTGTGACCGGTCATAGTGGTTTTGCCGTTCACGCCTTTGAGTTAGATGTGCTTGATTACATTATGAAACCTTACTCACGCGACCGCCTTTTAAAAGGAATTGCCCGATTTGAACAAAAGAAAGAGAAAAAAGAAGATCATGACAAGCTCATGTTAAAACAAAAAACAGAGATGCAAATTTTAAATAAGAAAGACATTGTGTTTATTGAACGAACAGGGCGGTCCACAACGATTGTCACAACGAATGGAGAGTATTCCACGTATCAATCGTTAAGTGAGCTGGAACCTGAATTTCAAGCGCGCCATTTTTTACGATCACACCGTGCATTTATCATTAACATTCATTACGTGAAAAACTTTTCTCTTTATACGAAGCATTCGTATTCAATTACGTTTCAACAAACGAACAAGACCGCACTCATCACAAAAGCGAATCTTGATAAGCTTCAAAAAGAGTATTTTTAAAGGAGCAGTCCCATGAATAAGTACCAACTTAGCTTATCAATCATTCTACTTTTCATCGTGTTCGTTCAACCTTGTTCCATTGTCGTAAAAGTCGTGTTCAGCCTCTTTTTATTAGTCGAAAGTTATGTGTCGCAAAAAAGGGCCACACCTCTTTCATGGCATGTCGTTGTTTTACATGGATTGCTATTGATCGCTATGGTCCTATCATCGTCTTGGTTAGTAACTGGCGTTTTACTTGTTTCATTATATATAGTGGAATGGCTCCGATTTTTTCTGATGAAACAAGTCGATATGAAAGTAAAAGCATGGAACGAGGCATTTTCAGAATTGGCGGCAACGGATGAATTGTTTCGTAGTGTAAGAGCGGAGCGTCACGATTACATGAAGCACATCTCAACGGTTCACTATTTAGTTGAAACCAATCAAATAGAAGAAGCCAAATCGTATTTACAAGCGTATGTCGGGGCCGTTGGAGATGTAAGTTCCTATATAAAAGGAGAAGCGGCACATGTGGCGTCTGTTTTACATCGTGTGACCCGAGAAGCGAAACAAGAAAACATCACGTTGTCGCTTCAATGCATGGTCCCTCTATCTGCCCTTCCGCTTCAACCAATTGATCAAGTGAATCTTCTCATGAACTTACTTGAAAATAGCGTCGATGCTGCGAAACAGTCAGAGCAAAAGGAAATCACGATTAAAACGTCGACACATGGGGGCATTTATATGATGGAAGTAATCAATTCGACACCTCCTCTCTCTCATGAGCGTCAAGAACATCTATTTTCGCAGTTTCAAATAACGGAAAAAGGTGGCCATCATGAAGGGTTAGGAACATGGATTATTAAAGAAACGGTGAACAACTATCGAGGTCATCTTGACTACGCATATAAACCTCCGTACTTGGGGATTAAAATAAAAGTACCAATTGTAACGAATTCATAATTTGTGCTTGCATTTGTTTCTAGAAACGAATATTATTATAAATGTTGTTTTTAATGTTCGTCATTTCGGAGGGTAACTATGTTTAAACTAAAAGAAGCAAACACCAATGCTAAAACAGAAGTGGTCGCTGGGATCACGACGTTTTTAACAATGGTTTATATCGTCATTGTCAATCCAGTCATTTTATCTGACGCTGGCGTTCCATTTGATCAAGTCTTTACTGCAACGATTATTTCAGCGATGGTTGGAACACTTTGGATGGCACTTGCCGCAAACTATCCAATCGCTATTGCCCCGGGAATGGGCTTAAATGCATACTTCGCTTATTCCGTTGTCGGTTCATACGGTGGCATTGATTACGCAACAGCGTTCGCAGCTGTGTTTGTCGCTGGTTTGATTTTTGTCATTTTATCACTCACTCCTTTTCGCAAAAAGTTAATTGAAGCGATTCCTGATAACTTAAAGCATGGAATTACAGCTGGTATCGGTCTTTTCATCGCGTTTATCGGTCTTCGCTTAACAGATATTATTGTGGCAGATGAAGCCAACTTAGTTGCACTAGGTGATCTTCACTCTCCAAAAGTCGTACTGGCTTTAGTCGGTCTTGCCGTGACGTTAATTTTTTATGCAATGAACGTAAACGGTGCCTTGTTTTTAGGAATGATCATTACAGGTGTGATCGCATACTTCACAGGTCAATTAAAGTTTGACGCTGGCATTATGGCGATGCCTCACCTTCCTGAAGGATTAATTGTCGCAAACCCAATCACAGCAATTGGCGATGTGATTCAACATGGATTATATGCGGTCGTGTTCTCCTTCTTACTTGTTACGATTTTTGATACAACAGGTACAATGATTGGAGTTGCTCAACAAGCAGGCTTAATGAAAAACAATGAAATGCCTCGTGTTCGTCATGCATTACTAGCTGATTCATTCGGTACATCGATCGGGGCCATGTTTGGTACAAGTCCAACAACTGCGTACATCGAATCATCTGCGGGAGTTGCTGCGGGTGGTCGTACGGGATTAACTGGTTTAGTGGTTGCAATTTTATTCGGAGTAGCCGCATTCTTTGGTCCGTTAGTCGGTGCTGTATCAGGAATCGCTGCCATTACTGCTCCTGCGTTAATTATCGTTGGTAGCTTAATGATGGGTGCCATTGCTCACGTAAAATGGAACGAATTTGACGAAGCATTCCCTGCATTCTTAGTCATTTTAAGCATGCCGTTAACATCAAGTATCGCAACAGGAATTGCACTAGGATTCATTTCATATCCACTCATGAAACTTGTAAAAGGAAAAGCAAAAGAAGTTCATCCACTTGTGTATGTCTTTGCCGTGTTATTCCTTTATCAACTAGTGTTTTTACCTCATTAAAAAGTGAGACGGGTTTTTATCCCGTGTCGCTTTTTTTGTTTGGAAAAAGAAGACGATTCTTTCAATTATTTGATATACTAGTCATACTTACTTATACATATAGGGGAATCACGACATGAAAAAACAGTTACTCACATTGATGTTTATTGTATTTATGGTGTTTGTCGGATTCGGGATCATTATTCCCATCGTACCTGAAGTCATTCGGGCGACAAATGTAAGCACTGTCAATTTAGGCTTTTTAATGGCGATTTATTCGATTGGTTCGTTTATCACTTCTCCGTTTTGGGGAAGCTTGTCTGACCGTAAAGGAAGACGCCCGATTTTATTAATTGGGTTAATTGGATTTAGTTTAAGTTTCTTTATTTTTGCAGCTGCGGGTGATTCGTTAGTGATGATGTATGCGTCTCGCATCGTCGGTGGATTGTTTGCAGGGGCAGTCATTCCATGTGCATTTGCGTATGCTTCAGATATTACGACGGAAGAAAACCGCACAAAATCAATTGGATTGTTAGGGATGACGATTGGTCTTGGCTTTATTTTCGGTCCGGCTCTTGGTGGATTGCTTTCTTCATTCGGTTTGTTCGTTCCGTTCATCGTATCGGGTGTTTTAGCCATTATCATGACAATCTTTGCGTTTTTCGTACTACCAGAGTCTCTTTCACCTGAAAAACGAAAGCCAGCAACAGAGAAGTCGACGAGTTGGAGCGATTTTACAACCGACTTTCAAGGTGCATTGAAGTATTTGTACATCCTCTCATTTTTTGCGACGTTTACACTTGCCGGATTGGAAGCAACGTTTCAATTTTTCCAAATCGACCGCATTGATGCAACCCCAACCACAATTGGCTGGATGTTTGTCGCAAGCGGTGTCACACAAGCGCTGATTCAAGGTGGGGTCTTGCAACGCTTTAAAAAAGGGAATGAGAAATCCCTCATTGTCGCGGGGCTGTTACTGTCAGCGCTTGGTTACATCTTGATTTTATTTTCATCTAGTGCTTTAAACGCTGCCATCTTTTTATCGGTCTTTACAGCGGGAAATGCCCTCATTCGTCCGTGTGTGCTGTCTCTTATTACGATGAAAACAAAGGTTGGCTACGGTGCCGCATCAGGTATTAGTTCCTCAATGGACAGTCTAGGACGCATCTTCGGTCCTGTTGTTGGGTCTTTTGCTTTTAGCCTCAACATGTCCCTTCCGTTCTTACTTGGCGGTGTGTTGGCGTTAGGTGCGCTTTTATTACTACAGCGACACGTCACATTAGATCGTAGCGAGCATACGGTGTCGTCGTAAAAACGGAGGTAGAAGCATGAGCTGGTATTTAGATATTGTGTATGAACGCAGTAAAGAAGCACCCTATACGTTTTATGTCCCTAGTGAAGACGTAATTGCCTAGTTGAAAGTGGGAGATTACGTCAAGCTTATTTTTGAAACAGATTCTGAAGAAGATGACTATCCTAGAGAGCGAATGTGGGTCGAGATGACTCCATTCTGGCTTTTCTAGACGAGCCACCTCTATGCGTATATGAACGAAATGAAGACGGAACATTTGATAAAATTGAAGACTACGACTGGGATTATTATTTGAATGGATAAGCAAACTCAATAGTTTAGGCATTGCTAGAAAGTGCACGTTTCACTCTCTGGCAATGCCTTTTTTCTATTGCTTATGCGCAATTGTATGACTGTATGTAGTTCATCAACTACTTTTTTCATAACCTTCTACCATTAGTTTAAAGTATTTCAGCACCTTCTGTCGTTCTTCAGGGAATAAGACGTTCTTCATTGCTTCAAATAAGGCTAATTGCTCTGACTTTAATAAAATGACAAGAATACTCTTTTTGAATAGCTATATAAGTTCTGAGTGAACGTTTAAAAAGAAAAGGTTTCATAAACCGTTGATTGAAACGGAAGGTGCGAGACTCCAGTGGGAGCAGCGGGTCAGATGAGATCCCGCAGGAGCTTATGCGACGAGGAAGCTCAACGCACGCCCCACGGAAAGCGAGCATCCTGAAGTGAAAATCAACTCTCTTTATTCAGAGAGAATGAGATGACAAGAATGCTCCTTTTGAATAGCTATATAAGTTCTGAGTGAACACTAAAAAAGAAAAGGTTCCGTAAACCGTTGATTGAAACGGAAGGTGCGAGACTCCAGTGGGAGCAGCGGGTCAGATGAGATCCCGCAGGAGCTTATGCGACGAGGAAGCTCAACGCACGCCCCACGGAAAGCGAGCATCCTGAAGTGAAAATCAACCCTCTTTATTCAGAGAGAATGAGATGACAAGAATACTCCTTTTGAATAGCTATATAAGTTCTGAGTGAACACTTAAAAAGAAAAGGTTCCGTAAACCGTTGATTGAAACGGAAGGTGCGAGACTCCAGTGGGAGCAGCGGGTCAGATGAGATAGCGCAGGAGCTTATGCGACGAGGAAGCTCAACGCACGCCCCACGGAAAGCGAGCATCCTGGAGTGAAAATCAACCCCCTTATTCAAAGAACGAAGCCAACTAATAGACGGTTTCAACAGTAGTCGAGCTACTAAACAGGATAAACCCATTAAAATGGCGTATTCTCTATAGTAGAGAGAAAAAGGAGGACACGTAGTATGCAGCTATCATTTGATCATCTTGTTCATTTTTCACCTAATCCAGAATCCGCAAAAACTGAGCTACTTGAAAAAGGAATGAACGTCATCAACGGCGGACATCACGAGAAATGGGGAACATTTAATAAGCTATCTTATTTTGGATTGAGTTACATTGAATGGCTCGGCTTTCACGAACGCGCTGTCGCTGAATCTGTCACCGATAATGATTTGATTCGACAATTCGTCAAAGAAGAACATCCATATGGTCACTTTGGACGCTTTGCGCTTCGAACGGAAAACATCGAAGAAGTAGGAAAAAAACTAACAGAAAAAGGCTATGACATAGAAGGACCAGTCGCAGGATCTCGTCGTAAAGAAGACGGATCGACGCTTGAATGGCGGATGCTGTTTGTGAAAAATGACGAGCACGAACTTCCTCTTCCCTTTTTTATTCAGTGGGGTGAAGATGATCACACACGAGAACAAGCCCTTGCTCCTCTTTCACAGCATCCACAAGGAGCATTAAAAATTGAAAACATTTATTGTGCTGTACATCGTGTCGTCGAAACGTCTGAAAAATGGGCATCAGTACTAGAATTACAACTTGGTGAAGTATACCGTGATGCTTTATTAAATGCGACATGTCGCAAGCTTTATTTGCATGGAGGCAATCTCATCTTATGCGAATCAGCAAATGGTGTGGTGCATGAAACCTTGCAAACGGTTGGCGAACGTCCCTTTTTAGTCGAGATTTACAATGCGAACGAAAAAGCGGAATTTATGGTACAAAATGGTCGGTTTCGATTGAAGCGATGAAGAAAACGGGGACTGACACAAAAGGGACATAAAACAGCCCTGTTTGGCTCAGTCCCCTCCTTTTTCTTATTTTAATGCCTCATGAATGACATGTTCAATAAGAGTCGGTAGTTGTCCAAATGAATAACTCACATTTAGCCGTTCTGTCCACTGATGGGCATCGCGTCCAATCGGGCCAAGATTACATACAGGTACATGAAAGTCCGCGAGTTCTTTTAACGGAATCGTGTAGCCTTTTTCCCAAAGCGGCATGTTGGTCACAAACGGCATGAACGTATCAAGCGGATGTTGAAGACCTGCATAACTCAAGTCAGAAATTCCTCCGAAATAAGCTTGTTCAATGAGTTCGACATTGAAGCTTCTTTTTGCCACAGCTTGCACCGACTGAATGATGCCTTGCAATTTTACGCTTTCCTTTGAACAAATCGCCGGATAAAACGGTGGTGTGAAAAAGAGGATCATCATCGGCGCGGCTTCGCGGCATAAAATCGCAAGCTCATCGACAAGCTTAATGGAACGGGTGCGATCATCTTTCCCTTCACACTGTTCAAGCACCGCTTCTTGTAGTTCTTTTACCTTTTCTTCTCCGTGTTGCGTGACGGCATAAGTGTATAGCTCTTCATACGTAAAGACATTCACATCAAACGTACGAGGCGTCGATGCTTCTAATCTTGCATATTGCGCCGATCTCTGTTCATATAGTCCTTTAACGTGACGTGCTGCTTCGTTCGCTACTTGCATAAGCGGTGACATCACACCTTGAATCGACTTTTCCATTAAAAACAAATTAAACAATACAACCGCCCGATTTGGAATTTGAACAGAGTATTCTTCTTTTAAGTCTTTTTGTAAAAGCACCGTTGGAGGCGGACTGACTTCGTCAGCCACCACTTCGCAAAAGTCCGTGTTTAATTCAAGCTGACGTGTTAGCTCTGACACGAGAAGATTGGCATTTAATCCTGCAAATGGTTCACCTACGTGCGTTTCTTTTCCGTAGCATAAAAAGCTTGGCATCAGTTTACCAATGGAGCCTGAATACAAATAGTTCGTCGTATCACCAGGATAGCGACTAAAAACGGGCTCACTGTTCAACATAAGTTCATACTGTAAGTCGTGCTCACGTTGAAGTTGCCCTAACACTGACACAGCCGTGCGCATCCCAACAGAATTTACTTCTTCATCAGGTACACTGACAAGCAACACATTGCCATCAAACGCACCGTTGCTTGCTTTTTCAAGCATTGATACGTGAAGTGCGATCCCTGCTTTCATATCCATCGTACCGCGCCCAAACAGCCACTCCGCTTCTGATAATTCTTTTTGCACATGAAGCGGTAAAACGTGTATATGTTGAGAGAAGTGTTCCGTTAGTTCTCGTGGCTGAAACGCTTTGTCTTGAAACACCCCATAATCGTATACATCAACCACATCAAAGTGACTGAGTAACACAACCGTTTTTTTTGCTCCTTCTTTTTTCACAAGCCCTGTTACAACCGAACGTCCATCACCTGTTGAATGAAGTTGAACGTGCTGTTCATGCTGATTAAAATACGGAATACGAGCAATTCTTTGATAAAGAACGTGTGCCATCTCTACTTCTGAAATCGTTCCTGTCACACTAGGCACTTCGACTAACTCGCACAAAAGCTGTGTTAATGCTTCTTTGCTTTCATAAAGACTCTGATCTGTGCGCATTTCTTTCACCCTTTTCTTTTTCTAAATTTTCTAACAAAAATTCCAAATGGTCAAGAAGCATATATAAACGCCACAAAAAAAAGACCCACCGGAGTGAAGTCATGATAAGGTGTCAGCTTAGACTAACGCATGTTAGTCGTACGACGCGTTTGTGCCCGTAAAAGGAGCATAGGTTGTAAGCGCTTTTAAAGTTACTCTGTAAAAACATGAGGAGAACGCACTTCTCATGTTCATACGCTTGCGCTTATTTTTCTTCTTCTAAGAAGTCAATGATACGATCAATGAAATGCTCGCTCGTTTGATCATTTCCGTGCTCAATTAACACTTCCACGATACCTTCTCCTTTCCGTGTACACATCCACTTTGTATTTTTATAAGGTACAAGCTGACGACATGTTGCTTGTTTTATAAGATACCATATTTTGCATCTTTTATGATAGACTATTTGTGTAAAAATTTTGACAATTATTTTAACGAATTGTAAAATCGGCAAAATGAGAAATGTATCATATCATGATGACTTCATGGTGTAAACCAAAAAGCTCCTAATAAGTTTCGTCCTCTATGTACGCCCCTTATCAGTTACTTGAAGAAAGAAAAATCTTTCGAGCATGTATTAAAATCCGACCGCTTGCAACTTTTGAAGAAGAACGTCTTTGATCGCTCGCGCTCCTTTTTCTTTTAACGAAGCAAATGTATCGTGACTAAGACCGACTGCGTATGCTTCTCCCTCACGCTCCACTAAAAGCTCATAAAAGGTTGCATACTCTGTACAAGTTACATGTCCTTCTACCAACCCTTCGTTCTGTAGCTCTTTCCCTAACTCTTCTACTGTTAATGGCTTGGTGATTGTTTCATAACTCATGTCATTTCCTCCTCGTCTGTTAAACATAAAAACGCTCATTTTGCTTCGGATGCAAAATGAGCGTTTTCGCCGTTTTTATCACCCAAAGCATGTGCGTGCTTTGCTGGTAGGAGCACCTTACGTACGTAGGTTGCTGTGGAGTCTAGGAGCCAGTTCTCTCGTCCACTCGTGATAACTTGTTATAAATGATTTTTTAACTATATCAAACATCTGTTTAAATGTAAATAAAAAGTCTGAATTTTTCCATTACACTTTAAATTTAACGAGTAAATCTTGTAGATCTTGTGCCATGTTGCTTAATGCATGAGCAGCTGATGTGACTTCTTCCATTGCCGCTAATTCTTCTTGTGATGCGGAAGCGACGTTTTCAGAGCTTGCTGCTGACATTCTCGCTGCTTCAGAGAGCGTGTGCATTGCTTCTGTTATACGCGTTGAGTACGTTTCAATTTGTTCGGTCGCTTCCGTAATTTGTTGTACATCTCCTCGGATAGCAAAAATAGCTTGAATGATTTTTGAGAAGTTACGACTTGCTTCCGATACCACATCCATGCCAGCGGCGACGTTTTCATTGCTTTCTTGCATGACATGATACGCTGCTCGTGTTTCTAGTTGTATTTCTTGAATAAGCGTCGAGATTTGATCAGCGGATCGCTTTGACTCTTCCGCCAATTTACGAACCTCTCCTGCTACAACCGCAAAGCCTCGTCCATGTTCTCCTGCTCTTGCTGCTTCAATGGCTGCATTTAACGCCAGTAAATTCGTTTGATCAGAAATACGTGTAATCACTTCAATAATGTTACCAATTTCCGTTGAGCGATTTTCAAGTGTTTTCACCACTTCTGTTGATTCACTCACCGTTTCAGTAATCTTTGTCATTTGAGTCGTCACTTTGTTTAACGTTTCATTGCCGACTTCTGCTTCTCTTGCGGTTTCGTTCGTTGATTGTTCCACTTCTTTTGAGCGAGAAGAGACACCTTGGATCAGTTTGTCCATTTCCCGAATCGTTTCGTTCGTTTGCTCAACACTTAAAAGCTGACTTTCTGCTCCAGCTGCTACTTCTTGAATGGACACCGTCACTTCATTTGTTGCTTTTCTTGTTTCTTCTGCGCTTGCCGTTAATTCTTCAGAGGAAGCAGCGACAAGTTGACTTGTATCATTCGCTTTTGTAATGAGCTCTTTTATGTTGTTGACCATCAGTTGAAACGACGTTGACAACATGCCGAACTCATCATTTGTACGAAAAGCTGGAACCGTGACTTGTAAATCCCCTTCTGATAATTTCTTTGTTGATTGAGTTAAACGTTCAATTCCAACAACGTAACGTCTTGTGATGAGATATAAAATGGCACTCGCCACAATTGTTGCACCAAGCGAAAAGATGAAGATCGTCCATTTTAATGCATTTAATTGATTATAAAACTCATCTTCATAAGCACCAATCCCAATCATCCAGTCCCATGGTTCAAAATACGTCACGTAGGCAATTTTCTGACGCACTTCTTCTTCACCAGCATTTTGCCATGGGTATTCATAAAAACGGTCACTCGCGTTTGCTTGTTTGGCTACTTTCCATAAGTTATCAATGATCGCTTCTCCGTTCGCATCTTTCATCCCTGACACGTTCTCCCCTTCAAGTCCCATCGGATGAACAGTTGCAACATTGTCTGGTGTGTACGCAAATAGATAGCCATTGTCTTTATATAAAAAGCCTGACTTCGAAAAGTCGCGTTTGTTGTCATTGATTTTTGGTCCTGCCAGTAAGGTTGCTGCTTGTTCTTTTGCTGTTCCACTACGCAAAATCTTTACATTCTCTTGCTCATGCAATTGATGTAATACCGCTAGTGCTCCTTCTACATTGTTTTGCAAGTTCAACTTCCCTGCCTCAACCAGTTGTTTCTTGGCAATTTGAAAACTGACAAACCCTAACGTAGCAGCGGTCGCCACCATAATCGTCACAATCAACAATAGCACTTTAAAGCGCAAACTTTTAAAAAAAGCCTTCCCCATCCTACTTCCCCCACTTTATCATCTCTCTTTCTATACTTATCGGCTAAAAGAGGACAGTGTGAAGATATAATTGTAAAAATAGTTCGATAATTACACAATTAAATCACCATCCTTATTAAAAAAGAGAGAATGTAATGAGAACAATCTTCTTTTGAACAGGTATATTGGTTATGGATAAGCATTTCAAAAAAGGTTCCGTAAACCGTTGATTGAAACGGAAGGGGCGAGACTCCAGTGGGAGCAGCGGGTCAGATGAGATCCCGCAGGAGCTTATGCGACGAGGAAGCTCAGCGCACGCCCCACGGAAAGCGAGCATCCTGGAGTGTAAATCAACCCTCTTGTTCAGGGAGAATCTTCTTTTGAACAGGTATATTCGTTATGAATGAACATTTCAAAAAAGGTTCCGTAAACCGTTGATTGAAACGGAAGGGGCGAGACTCCAGTGGGAGCAGCGGGTCAGGTGAGATCCCGCAGGAGCTTATGCGACGAGGAAGCTCAGCGCACGCCCCACGGAAAGCGAGCATCCTGGAGTGTAAATCAACCCTCTTCATTCAAAGAACAAGCGGTGTTTTAGTCCACGAAAATAGTCAGAATAGTATTTTATTTGACCAAACTCCCTATTACAACTTAAAATGAAGTTTTGTAGAAAGGAGTACGTAAAACTATGTATACTTATCAAGTTGGTAACCAAACAATTGACTACAAAGTAGAAGTCGTTCCTAATAAAACAGACATCACTGTTCAAGTTTGCGACAAAGAAGGGGTAACAGTTGTCATCCCTCGTGGATTGAACCCAAACAACGTTCGTTTCGTCCTTGCACATAAAGCGAACTGGATTTTAACACAACTTCATGGAACAAACGACGTTCCGTCAAACGAAGACGAAGACAAAAAACAAGTCGTAGCAAATGAAACAGCAAACGAAGAAAACCGTGCAGAAACACCTGCACCAACAAATGCGCCTTCATTTGAAAACGATGATAAATTCTCTTACTTAGGGCGACTATACCGTCTAAACATCGTACGTGACGATGTAGAACGAGCTGACATGACGTTCCGAGCGAAATTTATCGTGACACTTCCAAACGGACTAAGCAAGGAAGAAGCAAACAATCAAATTCAAGCGCTTTTAACAGACTGGTACCAAGGCCGTGCAAAAGACAAGTTCAACGAAGCGTTAAAAGAAGTACGTAAACACGTTGAAAACGCACCAAGTACGATTGAATGGGCTGAACTACAAAATACCCCTTCAAAAGAGGAAAATGGTGAAATTGTGTTAAACTGGCGCTTACTAATGGCTCCACTTACGACAATCGAATATGTCATCGCATCACACGTTACAGATGCAGATGCGCTATACGAAGACGCAACAGAGCGCAAACAATGGCTTCAAGACAACACACTAACTGCCTTTTAATGAATCTAGATGAAAAGCACAGCCTCCTACACTCCGTTCACCATGAACAGAATGTAGGAGGCTGTGCTTTTTTGCTAAAGAGTTCCACCCGCTTTAAAGTAGACAAACAACCTCTCTGTGCGTATACTATGAAAAAATGTTTATTCTTTATCAATATAGGGTAAACAAAAGAAGTATTTTTCATTTACGCATTTACGCGAGATCAACAGAAAGGACGTGTTCTCTATGAAAGGACAACGTTATTTTTTACTCGGGCTTGTGTTTGCACTTATCATTGCCATTTTAGCAGTTACGAATAATGAGCCCGTTCAGTTCAACTACTTATTCGGTTCACAAGAGTGGCCTCTTATTTTAGTCATTTTAGGCTCTGCTATTTTTGGTGGAATCGCAGCGGCATTGTTAAGCTTTGTGAAAATTATTCAGCTAAACAGCCAAATTAAACAATTAAAAAAGAAACTGAGTGAAACGCCTGAACTAGAAACAGATGAACCTATCGTACCTCTTGATGAAGAAGAAAAAGAAGTGGCGCAAAATAAATAAAAAAAGCCTTGCCGACGATGGTTGGCAAGGCTTTTACTAGTTCACAGCTCGTACACGTTTTGCATACGTCGAATTTCCGTTTTTATTTCTTCCACGACGTGAGCAGGTGAAATAACTTTCGCTTCACTTCCCCATGTTAACAACCAACCAATAAGCCCTTTGCTCATCTTTGCTTTTGTACGAAGTTCGAAGTACGTATCGTCCACTTTTCGAATATCAGCTTCAATGCCAAATCGATCAATGACAACGTTTAATAGATTGTAATGAAAATGAACTTTCAACCACTCTTCTTCTCCTGCAAACATTTGAAACGAATGATTTACATATTCAGACAATCGAATGTCTTTCTTTTTAAAGGATTCCTCTAACACGCGTACATGTCTCATCCGGTCAACCCGATAATGACGAAATTGGTTTTCTGCTTTAAACTCGCCAATTAAGTAGTAAAAATCATTATGCCAAATGAGCGCATAAGGCATCACAATGTATTCGTCTCCGTCTCGACTGAGCTGAAACTCCTTTTCAACATTGTATCTACCATATTGAAACCCAATCCCTTTTTTCATTGAAATGGCTGTATGGATGCGGTCGATGTCAATTTTAATCGCTTGGTGCTGACTTTTCACCGCCTTGTCAAAATAAACAGGACTAGGCAATGATTTGGCTTGCGTTTGACTTGTCAGTCGTTTAATTTTTTCAATGAGCTGCTCGGATTCTTTTTGTGTAATAAATTTTGCAGATAAAACCGCATCAACGAGAAGACGGAGTTCATATAATTCAAAGAGACGATCTTGATAACTATAAAAATTCTCGCCGTACTTCCCTTTATTTTCAATCACATCAAAGTCTGATTCAATTAACGCTTGAATGTCTCGTTTAATCGCTCTTGCATCGACTTCATAATCAGAACCAAAATGATGTTTTAATTTTTCTTTGATGTCTTTTATCGACAACTCATGTTGCTCGTCTGTTTGTGTTGCTAAAATCTCTCTAATTTTTAGTAATCGTTGCTTACCTATAACATCTTTCATGTAAAATACCCCCTATTATAAAAAACGAACCTCTGAACAAATTCGTGTCAACTTGATGAAGTAGTGTTAAAATAGATTCGATTATGAACTTATTTTTCTAGTATATTGAAAATCAATGAAACGAGACCTCACGGCAAGAAGGAGTGACTCTACATGGATCCATCCATCAAAACTGAAATTTGGCTGTACGTAAAAGTACTCGTCATTACACTTTTCTTTTCTTTTATTCTGCAACATTTTTTCTTTCAACCTTATACGGTAAAAGGTGAATCGATGATGCCAACTCTTCATGAAGGAAACAAAATCATTATCGGAAAGTTAAGTAAGCCTGATCGCTTTGACCTCGTTGTCATTAAAGCACCGTTTAGCGATGACTATCTTGTCAAACGTGTGATTGGCTTACCTGGTGAGGAAATTGAATACAAAGATGATGTTCTTTACATTAATGGCAAACCAAAAGACGAACCGCACCTACGCGAATATCGCAACAACTTACTAAAACAAGATCAACTCACCGAAGATTTCTCCATTGAAGACGTGTCACTATCGAACAAAATTCCGAAAGACCATGTGCTCGTGTTAGGTGACAACCGACTTGTGAGCCGAGATGGCCGTCACTTCGGTTTAACCCCTACCGACGCCATTGTCGGTGAAGTCCATGTGACGTACTGGCCTATTAACGAGTTAAAGCTGGTGAAATAACAACACCATCCTTATTTTAACATACTTAATTTCAATCCTAATTGCTTTTTTCGACATCAAACAGGAGACATCACGTGATGTCTCCTGTTTGATATGAAAGGACAGATGCAATCGGTTGTCCGTCCCACCGCACGTCACTTTTCGCTTCTCGCTGTTTAATGGCTGGCTCTTCGAGTAACAACCAAAAGTTTTTAATCGGTAAATATCCTAATCCGTGCTTGTCGCACAGTGTTTGTAAATAACGCTGACGTGCTTCATTTTGAACTGCTGATTGATTGTCGCCTTCTGATGAAAAAGCATACAGCACACTGGCTACCGGGACACGTTTTACACGAAAACGCGCGTCAACGCGTAAAAAGAAATCCCAATCCCAGTAGTTATGAACCTTTGCGTCAAACTCGCCAATTTCATCATGAATAAAACGGCGATACATGCTTCCTGATGGCACGTATGTGGAAAACGTACGCATCCCCTCTCGGCTATATTCGTATGCAAATAACGTTCGCTTCGTCGGAACACGCGTCACACCCTCTACGCGGTAATCGAACATTTCCACATCTGAGAACACAAAATCCACATCTTGAATTTCATGCATCATGCGCTCAATATGAAACGGAAGCAACAAATCATCGTCATCAATGAGCATGATATAATCTCCAAGGGCAAGGCGTACGCCGATGTTTCGTACTTCAACATGACCCACATTTTCTGTTAGAGACACGATGTGAAGGGGCAGGTCTGGGTACGCTTCTTTCAAGCAATCCACAGACTCGCCTCCGTCGTTTACAATGATGATTTCAAAATCTTGATACGTTTGACGGCTTAATGACTCTAGCAATTCTGCTAATGCATACATTCGATTGTACGTTGGAATGACAATCGAAAGAGTCGGTTTGTTCACCTTCTCCACCTCTTATCTATTTGTTCAGTCGTCTGACTTCTTCTAAATGTAGCATACCACATTCTATGCACCGTCTCATGCATGAATACGCTCTGAGGCTCGATATCGACAAAGGAATATGAACATTAACCGTTTATCACATCTTGTTTGGTTACTTGATACGCTTGCTCAAACTCTTCAACGCGAAGTGGTTTACTAAAATAATAGCCTTGAATTTCGTCACACTGTTCTTTTTTTAGAATATGTACTTGTTCTTCTTGTTCGACCCCTTCTGCCACAACATCTAATTTTAAACTCTTTGCAATCGTAATAATGGCTTTCACAATCGTTGCTTCTGTTTCATCCATTCGTAAGTCTTGAATAAACGAACGATCCACTTTTAACGCATTAATGGGCAACTTTTTAATGTAACTAAGCGACGAATAACCCGATCCAAAGTCATCGATTGAGATGTACACACCGACTTGCTTTAACTTACGCAACTTCTCAATGACAATCCCAATGTTTTTAATCGCCACACTTTCAGTAATTTCTAATTCTAAATAGCATGGATCAAGCTTTGTTTCATCAAGAATATCCACGACTTTTTTTACAAAATCTTCTTCACCAAACTCGACACTTGATATGTTCACCGCCACACGCATCCATGGCATCCCTTGGTCTTGCCATTGTTTGTTTTGTCGACAAGCCGTTTGCAGAACCCATTCACTAATCGGCACAATGAGTCCTGTTTCTTCAGCAATAGGAATAAACTCTGCAGGTGACACTTGACCAAGCACAGGGTGATTCCAGCGAATAAGTGCTTCTACAGCTGCAATTTCACCCGTGTTTACGTAAATTTTCGGCTGATAGTGAAGTTCAAACTCTTCATTCGCAATTGCACGATGCAAATGATCTTCAATCATCATCTTTCTCGTATCTGCTTGTTGAATGGACGGTTCATAAAGCGTTAAATTGTTTCGGCCCATTCTCTTCGTATGATACATCGCCATTTCCGCTTGACGAATGAGCGTGTCTAAGTTCACACTGTTTTGCGGGTACACACTCACACCGATGCTTGCACTTAAAAACACTTCCACTTGATCAAGGTGAAACGGCTGTTGAATACGAGTTAAAATTTGTTTTCCAAGTGTACGAACCGCTTCTTTCTCTCCGTTTTGAACCATCACTAAAAAGCCATCGGTGCCAAAACTTGCAAGAAGATCATGTGAAGAAATTTCTTGTTGAATACGCTTGACAATTTTTTTAATAATAAGGTCGCCAAATTCACGACCGTACGTGTCATTAAAAAAGCGAAAACGGTCTAAATCAATGACCATTACCCCTAATGACATGTCTTCTCTCTTCGCTCGTTCCATTCGATTTTTTGCAATTGTATGAAAAAAAGCGGCATTCGGAAGCCCTGTTAACCGGTCTTCATATGTTGTATGTAACCTTGCTTCATACGCTTTTCGCTCATCGGTTACATCTCGTAAAATCGTTTGTATGTATGTCACACCTTTTATGTAAATCACATTGGACTTTGTTTCTAACACAAGTTGCTTTTCTTCATCGTTTAAAATCGTAATCTCCCGAACGATATCCCCACGTGTGAGCTCTCCGTTAGTCAACTCATCAATTAGTTGTTGAATAAATGGACGTTCTTCTTTTCGAAAAAATTCAGTTACGTCTCGCCCGATAGCTTCATCTTTTGTAGTCGTGCCTACAATGCGCAACGTTTCTTGATTCACAGAAACAATTTTTCCTAAGCGGTGCACGACAATCGGGAGTGGTGAGGCATCGAAAAGCTGTTGATAGCGATTGTTTACTTCTTGAAGGTCCGTACTGAATTCTTTTTGCGGTGTAATATCACGCATCGAAACGAGATAATTTGTTTCAACGACGAGTACCGTCAATTCAATCCATTTTACCGCTCCACCTTGGAGGGTAAGTGTATGTTCAATCCGATTCCCAGCTAATGCATGAAGGTCTTCTACATCAGGAAGAATGGTTGAGATCGGTTGATTTATCACCTGGCTTGAAAACCATTTCTCTCCCTCGGTGTTCATGTCCACCACCATTCCCTCGCGATTCACAACAATAATCGGATCCATTAACGATGTGAAAATAGCTTCCTTAAACAGACGCTGTCTGCGAAAGTTTCTCGATTGATACATTAAAAAAAGGGCTAAGCCAAGTACAAGTAAGCTTACGACTAGGGGTAAAAAAGAGAAAAAGATATCGTAAGACTCTTTATTTATATATCGATCAATCATATTTAACTTCCTTCCACCCAAATTACCTACTTCATTATCATACTAAATAGGACTTTATACGTATATATTTATTTCAACAAATTAACCAAAAATTCATCTTTTTTTAACAAAACGTATTGAAAAAAGCGCTCAAATGAATATGATTATCTTACGTACAGAAAGACATTTTAGATAAAGGATGGGGAAAGCGATGAAATACAAACGCGAAGAGCCTTTTCGTTTTACTTTTTCACCACCAATAAAAGGGACTTTTTTACCATTAATAAATACCAAACCTTCACAAACGTCAAAAAAAGGATTGCTTTATATAGAAGACATTAGCCCAAGTGGATTAAAAGTATCCTCACCTTTAAACCTCCCAACAAATGAAATGAACGTGCAAGCTGTCATTCAATTTCAAATGAATGATAAAGAATTAGAAATGGTTGGAACGTTCGTATGGAAAAAAGAAATGGCTAGTGGTTATGCTTACGGCGTGGACTGCGTAAAAGATCCCGAGCAGCAAAAAGAAATTATTAACGAGATTAAACAATACATCCAGCGAACACGCTCGAACTAATCACACGCTAGCTAAGTAAAGGCGGTTAGGTACATGCAATTGAAATGCATCTCAACTGGTAGACACCACACCTGCCAGTTGGGATGCTTTTTTATAAAGAACTTGTTGTTTGACACAACCAACTATTTCCGGTTACTTTTTGTGACAAAAAGGGAATAATGGGTAGAGATTCTTTTTTGAAAGGAGAAGTGAGATGAACCGAAAAAGAAAAGCGGAACTCATCGGTGCGCTCGTGCTCACTTTCTTACTCTCAACGATTGGCATTGCCTATTATGGCTATACGAAAGTCGAAGCAGCGGTGAACGAAACGTATAAGCCCCTTCGTTATCAGTCCGATAAGCGAAGCGAAAAGGTGAACATCAAAGAGGCCCAGCCACTCTCTGTTTTACTCATTGAAACAAATGACAACCAAGTCAATACACTCTCGTTCTTTACGCTTAACACAGATACACCGTCTACGCATGTGGTACATGTTGATAAACAAGCCCTCCCTCTCACAAATGAACATGATACGGAACAAATTGTAGCAAGCGTTGAAGAGGTAATGGATGTACCGGTGGACTATTATTTAAAAGCAGACACTCATGTATTTGAAAAGCTTGTTCAATCGGTCCATAAAGTTGAGGTGCAAAACCCTGAAGCATTTGCAACGGACGGATATGTATTTCGAGAAGGGACGATTACGTTAACACCAAAAGAAGCACATGCATTTACAACCTTTTCGTCAACAAATGAAACAGCCGAAATGGATAAAAAGAAGCGTCAACAACAAGTGTTAAAGAGCGTACTCCGACAAGTCGGAACGATTCATCACATCCCTCAATATGATGATGTATTAACGATTGTCAAAGATCACATTGAAACGAATGTGACGTTCGATGAAGTTCGCACCATTCAAAAGCGCTACCGTGAAGCACGAAAAGACGTCACTCAACACGTGGTGAATACGAAAAGTGACGCAAGAAACGTTGCACCTACTTTAAAAAAGCATTTAGAACTTTAATACTTAAAAGACCCTTTCCTATACTCACCGTAAGAGTATTCGAGAGGGTCTTTTATTCATGTAAAAAAAGGTAAAAAACGAATTTATTTCTTCTATTAGAAAAACCTTTCTATATTAGGTGAAAATAGAATGAGTTGAGCCTATCAAGGTGGTGCAGAAGGTGACAGAATTTGGTTCTTTTATCCATTGCACCGCGATTGAAAACTTGTTACGATGAAACAGATTTGTCGAAAGATGTTAGACAACAAGGATGTGATCTTCTTGAAAAAACAAATTTCGGAAATTTTTTGGCTTCGTAGTGTAGCGTGTTTATCGGTTGTACTCATTCATGCATTATCGCTTGTTATTGTGAACTATTACGCACAAGGCGACACCGCGCAGAAAGTGCTTCAATCGCTACAGCTTACACTGATGTATGGAACGCCTATGTTTGTGTTTATTTCTGAATTTCTTTTATCATATAGTTATCGACAAACCATACCAAAAGGATTTTTCAAAAAACGATTTCAATTTATTTTTCTCCCCTACCTCATCGTTGGGGTTTTATATGCCGTTTATTTTCAGCATCAAAATGGGTTAGAAAGTGTCCTCAGCCAAATAAAAATGAATGTCATTGATGCTCGTTATCATGGTTACTTCGTCATCATTATTTTTCAATTTTATGTCCTTCATGCTCTTTACCAAAAGATTGAGCGTTGGATTCCTATGAAAGTGGCGATTATTGGTGCATTGATGATCAACGTTGCTTATTTAGGTGTAGTGAACTTTATGGACCCAGCACCATTTAACATTTCTCCTGTCACATGGAACATTCAATCACGCTTACCATTCGTCGGCTGGATTTTCTATTTTATCGTTGGGTTTTATGCAGGCCGTCATTACAATGAATTTAAAGCATTTGTCATTAAGTATGCAAAGCTGAACATGCTTTTATTACTAGGCTCAGCTTCTGTTATTGTGTGGCTTTACTGGAGTGAAACGTTAGTCGGCATTCACTCAAAACGTGTCGATGTGATGTTTTTAACGACGTTTATGATTTTATTTCTGTTTTATGTGGCAACGAAAATGCAACGTGTACCGAAACTGTTTATCACGATTAGTCAGTATTCATTCGGTATTTACTTGCTGCATCCGCTTGTTCAATCACAAGTGATGCCTTACATTAAACAAATACCTTCGTTGAATAATCCATTTACTGCGACACTTCTCTTACTCGTTGGAGGTGTGGGTCTTTCAATGCTGTTGACGTATGCGATTAATCTTATTCCAATTGGAAAGTACATGATTGGAAAAGTAAACGTTCGTTCAAAACGTCAATCCTCACGCAAGCAACAACAAGCCGCATAACAAGGCAAAAAGAGGCTGTCACTTTGAGTTGACAGCCTCTTTTTTATAACAAACACACGAGGTAAGGTGATCATTCACCATGCCGCTTGCTTGCATAAACGCATAGCAAATCGTACTTCCCACAAACGTAAACCCTCGCTTTTTTAAATCTTTACTCATCGCTTCACTAATCGGTGTGGAGGACGGAACCTGTTCAATCTTCTCCCACGCATTGATAATTGGTTTTCCACCGACAAAGCTCCAAATGTAAGACGAAAATGAACCAAACTCTTCTTGAATCGTTAAAAAAGCGCGGGCATTGCGAATCACTGCATTCACTTTTCGCCGATTACGAATAATACCTGGGTCTTGTAAAAGTGCTTCTACTTTTGCTTCATCATAGTGAACAATTTGGGTCGCATCAAACTGATCAAACACTTCACGGTACCGCTCACGCTTTCGCAACACGGTAATCCATGATAATCCTGCTTGCGCGCCTTCTAAATTCAACAGTTCAAACAGTTTTTGATCATCATACACCGGTACCCCCCACTCATGGTCATGATAATCGATGTATAACTCTTCATCTGTTACCCAATCACATCGTGTCATCGTCTCCACTCCTTTTTCTTTTTATTGTACCAAAAGGAGTCGTGATGATGGATGAATGGTCTAACTTAATAAAATGCCTTCTTCTTCTTCAACCGTTTCTTTCACCAGTCGATATACACGTTTTAAAAGCTGTGGATACGTGTCGTCTGTCGGCGTTGGAAGAGCTTCACGTATGAAAGATTGGACGAGCTTCACACGTTCTGCATGAGATGAAGCTGCACAAGCTTTGCGCCATTGTTTCGGATGATGAAGCTGTTCGTCTGCATAAGTTTGAATCTTTTCACAAAAGCGTTCCGTCAATCGTTCGAGTGCGGCTTCTTTCCGGTCTTGTGTCACATCAGGTCGTGACCATCCTGATGGTTGCGCGAAAAAGAGCGTATAGACGTGCTTTTGCATCGAGCGACAAAATGCTTTTCCGACCTCACATTGTGCGTGAGGTTGACTCATCGTTTGACAGAGGTGAGCGAGCGTGTGTTGATCAAGACTCGTTTCATCCCAACATTTATAAAAGTCGGTCACACCTCGGTCGACTGCGAGTGGAATCATCATGTTGATATACAAAGGTGTAACGTCTTCTTCAAGCGCAACTCGCGGTTGTTGGATGGCTTCAAGCAACATCCCGCAAAGTGCGATTGTATGCGGATCATCTACATACGAATGTAAACTTTTAAACACAAACACCCCATTTTGACTCACGCTTCGTTCGGCCGTGTCTTTCGCATGTGAACCGAGGTTTTGTTCAATAAACGTGAACACTTCTTTCAAGCGGGCTGTAACATAACTTGCTCGTTGTGACTTTGTGCCACCATATAATTTGTCTTCGTGAGTGAAACAAAACAGCAGCTTATGTGCTTGTCCGTGGATGACGAGCGTTTCAATTAATTCACACGGTAAAGTCGTTGTCATGTCATGAACGACGACGACTTTATCACTTTGTTTTAGTTCTTGAAGCGTCACTTCTTTAGAAGAGTGCTCACTGATTACAAGATCTTCCACTTGGTCGATGAAGGCCCCTTTTAAACGAATACTTTCAACGAACGGGGAAAGCAAGCCTTCGTATTTATCTTTTACATGAGTTGTAAATCGTTCCAAGTACGAAAAACACTCGATTTTTTTCTCTGTTTGAAATGTCCAAGCAAGCGGCCAATCATCGTCTGTGAATGTCCATGTGCCTGTTTGCACAAGCACCATCATCTCTTCGATTTGCGTCATCACTTCTTCAAGCAATTGCTGACACGTTGGTTGTTCACGCCACGCATCAAAAAAGCAGCTTTTCCACTCTTGTTCTGTAAGCGACTCTTTAAGACGTAATGCTTCGGTTTGAATGGTTTCCACTAGCTCCAACAACTTATTCGGAATGCTTGTCCGCCCTGGTAACGATTGATTCGTATAAGGTAACGTGACCGCTAACGTCCCACAAACGTAAGACAAACTCGTGTGTAACTCATGAAACAACGCATACAAAAGTTCTTGGTCCGTTCCACCTGCAGCGTATTCATAAGCTGCGTGTGCCAATTGTGTGTTGAGCTTTGCTTTGACATGTTTTCGCTGCTCAAACACCACCACGACTTCATACGTTGGTTGTGTGGTGCATACATACTCCACAGACGGACGAAACGGATTAACGGTCGCTGTACTTGGGAATTTTTCTTCTTGTTTTAAGTGAAGCAAGCGGCGGATGAGCGATGTTTTCCCTGCCCCTTTTTCACCAACAATTAACACGTGCTGACGCTGATTGATAGGTGGTAAGGATACGTATTCATCACGCACAACAGCAGGTGAACTTGTAAAAATATCTTCGTAAAATGCCTCGACAACGCGTGAGTCATAGCGCGCATTGATACGTGGTCTTGCTTGTATCACCCCAGCTTCTTCATCACGCAACAGCTCGGTCATCTCAAGAGCAAGGCGTTCGATTTCTTGTTCATCATTTGTATTCATCCAGCGTTTGACATGCCCTTTTACAGGATGTGAAAACGCCAAACACCAACCTTCTCGGTGAACAGACTTGACTTTTTTTACTTGAACCATGCTTGTCTCCCCTTTATCTTTCATCATAGTTCAATGTATGCAAAAGCTTGTCTGCATTATGACAATCACTTTTGTAAAATTTTGTCACTATTTGGTTAAAAGTTTAAATTGATTAAATAGTAGGTTTTCACTATCATAAAGGTATAAATAGGATTATCGTACCATTTTAGTGAAGGAAACGATGAAGCGATTACTTTATTTGGGCACTTTAGAGTCGTGGAGTTTGTAGTGCAACCGGCCTTCTAGTACTAAGGGAGGGTTACTAATTTGTTAGGAAACACTAAACAATACCACAGCTTAGTAGACAAGGTAACGGAGCATGCAGATCAATACTATAACGGAGAATTTACACTTATAAGAAAGCGCTTTAACGGTGAATTATGCTGGCTATTTTGTTTTCAACGAGTAGATGAGATAGACAGTGGTGTGGAAGAATTAATGGCTTATGGTTCAACACCAGAAGAAGCAATGGAAATGGGTTTACTTGGTGACATTAGTTACATAGGTATCGAATCAATGATTTGGAGTGATGTCTACCCTATTGAAGATCTCACTCCTATAGTTGAAACAGAATCCACCCTTTCTATATCAACCGAGACAATGGCTTATGCTTGTCAACAAAACGAGTCGCTACGTAACTTTGTCATGAGTGGACATATTGTCAAAAGGCAAAGCAATTGGTTTATTAGTCAAGAAGCGCTCAGTCATCTAAAAAACGTACAACCCGTCACCATTTAAAAAACCATCGGACCTCTCAGGTCGATGGTTTTTCGTTGTGCAAGACGTTTTTTAAAACATCATAAAGCTCAACAAACTTCCAAGCTTCTTCTTTTGTAATTCCTTTTTGAATGGCTAGCCTCATAATCGCTAACCATTCATCGTCACTTTTCATTGCATAAAACTCTTCGATTAAACAAACAACAGGTACATGGAGACAGTCTGCTAACTTAATGAGATGACCGACAGACGGATTACAACTCTGATTTCGCTCTAAATCACTAAGATAACTTTTGGCAATTCCTGTAGAAGTGGCAACGTCATGTAAAGTAAGATTCTGCTTCATTCGATAATATCGTAACTTATCTCCTAACACTGTCTTTCACCGCCTTGCATCCCTCTTCTATCTTTCTTAAGACTCTTGCGTCACTTCTTCTGTGCTCTCTGGTGCTGGCTCAGTTGGTGCTACTGGTGCTGGGTCTTCCTCTACTTTCTCTGCTGGTTGCTCTTTCTTAGGCTCTACAGCAGGTGGGATAGGATTTTCTAGCTCTGTTGAAGGTTGTGACTCAGTAGCGTCATTTGCTTTGTCTTTATTTTTGCCTTTTCCATTTTCGTTGTCGTTTTCCTCGTCTTTGCCTTTGCCGTTTCCATTCCCCACTTCTTTCGTGCCTTCTGTATCTGTATGACCACATTTCTTTCCATTTCCATTATCATTTGGTTTTCCTTGACCATTATTAGACGGTTCAGGACAATCTTTGTTCTTTTCTTTGTCTTCCTCTTCTTTTGGTGGTGTTCGGTCTGGTACACTTTGATTAACATCATACTCAAAATAATAATTGTAGCCAACGATTTGATAACTCAACACTCCGGGGCCACATGCATTCTCTCCCGTAATATTATTTTCGTACAATTTAGTCTCACCGGGCTCGAGGGACGTAATATCTTGCCCTCCATTAATGGAAAGATCTACTCTGTAGTCAAAAATATTTGTAACGGTTACTTTATGAGTAACTCCACATTTACCGAAACTTTCTGTTGATTCTTGAATCTGAACTAGTTCATCCATCGTCGCATTTTTTTCTTCGCCATTCATCGTCGCAGATGATGTGAAATAAGAAAACGTATCTGTTGACCAGGCATTCAATCCGTAGAGAAGTAAAAAGAATATACTCATTAGTAATGATAGGTGAGTCGCTCGTTTGATCCTTCTAAATCGTTTATGCTTTAACTGTTCATATTTAATTTTTCTACCAGTCTGCATGTTTGATCACCTCAATCTCGCTGATTATTTAGCAGCTTCTTTTTTCGCGAAGTAAGCAACAGTAGTCCACCACTCACACATAAAAGCATCCCAATCACAAGTAAGCTAAACACATTTGTTGCCGTTTGCGGTAATGTGTAGCCTCCATCACTTGCTTTTCCACTACTAGTCGGTGAACGATCTGTTGATGGACTTGGCGATTGATTTTGTGACGGTGGTTGTTCATTACTTGGTGGGTTTCCATCGTCTGGCGGGTTTCCATCGTCTGGTGGGTTTCCATCATCTGGCGGGTTTCCATCATCTGGTGGATTTCCGTCATCTGGCGGATTTACATCGTCTGGTGGATCTATGTTCGTAGCTCCTGTGCGAACTTCCATGTTTCCAACAAAGCTCGCTCCTTGTAGNCTGGTGGATTTCCGTCATCTGGCGGGTTTCCGTCATCTGGCGGGTTTCCGTCATCTGGCGGGTTTCCGTCATCTGGTGGATTTCCGTCATCTGGCGGGTTTCCGTCATCTGGCGGGTTTCCGTCATCTGGTGGATTTCCATCGTCTGGTGGATTTCCGTCATCTGGCGGGTTTCCATCGTCTGGCGGGTTTCCATCGTCTGGTGGGTTTCCATCATCTGGCGGGTTTCCATCATCTGGTGGATTTCCGTCATCTGGCGGATTTACATCGTCTGGTGGATCTATGTTCGTAGCTCCTGTGCGAACTTCCATGTTTCCAACAAAGCTCGCTCCTTGTAGACGATTATCTGCTGACTCTTTTAGTTTTAGTTGAAGTGTTAACGCAAACGTTTCATTTGGTTTTAAATAAAGAAACGCATCTTCATCAAACGCTTCTTTAAAGTCCCATACATCGTGCCACGCTCCAAATGATACGTTATGAAGCGGAAGTTCATTGTTGTTTGAGGTGAGGCGGTATTGAATCGCATACTCATTCAGTAATTCGGTTAATTCTGCTTGACCTAATCCCTCTTTTTTCAATTGAAAGCGGAATGACAAATCAGTTTTTGTTGGAGACGATGTATCATTTTTGAAAATAATGGTCTTTTCTTTCGTATATCGTGAAGGTGCAAGTTTGATTGTTGTATCAAATAAGCCACTAACCGACTTATCTTTTCCGCTTAACATAATGACTTGATTCGAATTAGATGCATGCACTCGTTCATTCAAACTCGTAAACAAACCAATGAGCAACATGCCCACTAATACAACATTTCCAACTACAATGGCTTTCGGTTTTCTCCTCATGAAAACACCATTCCTTTAAGGATTCTCTAAAGATTGCGTATCTAGTGAAAAAGCGCATTTTTCATAAATGCGCTTTTTCGTTGGGGGATTGATTATATATTTAATTAATTTGAATTTCCATTTGCATTTTTAGGTGCTTCAATTTGTCGCGCAGTTACATCAAATTTCATGTTCACTTTTGCACCTTGATAGTCGTTACCTGCTGTTTTCTTTAAATGTGTGCCGAATAGGAAATGAACATTATGAGCATTTGTAATAATTCCATCAAATAACTCTTCTTTGCTGATTTTTTCTCTCACTAAATCAGCCATCGTTTCTTCAGAGATGACACCGACAACCATCTTATCTGAAGAGATATCACGGGTGAAAGCGTTAATATTTCCAATGTTTCCTCTGTTGATTTCAACAATATTTACATCTAATCCTGTAAAACGATGTTGTAAGTCAGAGATGAAATTTGTCAGTGCTGCAGGCCCTGGATTACTGTGTGCTAAATATGTTTTTAACGCTTCTTCATATGCTTTGTCAAAGAAAGGAGCTGGTGAAGTATTAAATACTACCACACCGCCACTGCGATATTGAGAGAAGTTAATCCCTTCTTTTCCACCACTTAAGACAGACTCTACGTCTACTTTTAATCTGACTTCTTTATCGTCAGATTCATTTTCAACAGTCACCCAATTTTCAGCAACTTTTGTACGACTTGGTGCTAGCTTTTCTGCTGCAAAATTAAACGTTCCTCCGCCTTTAAGTTTAATGTTTGTATTTTCCACTTCACCTGACACAGTCGCATTACTTGTAAACCAAGAATACGTCCCAAACCCTGCACCTACTACTAAAGTCCCAGCTAACGCTGTACCGACTAACGCTTTTTTAACGTTGTTCATATGTTTCCTCCTCCATTTCACAATAAGTGAACGTTTTATTAAAAGAGAAACAACTCATGAAGAGCTGTTTCTCTATCAAGTTGAGAATACTCTACTACTCTCGTTTATTATTATTGCTCAGTGAATTTTGCACCCGTATCTACTTGTTTCGCTTCTAAATCTAAACCAGCGTTAAACGTGGCTCCTTGATAGTCGTTACCAGCAGTTTCAGCTAACTTGACTTTTAACGTAAGTGTTAACGTTTCCTTAGCTTTAAACTTCTGATCTCCAGCTGTACCACCCTCGCTTGGTAACCACTTGTCTACTACTTCCGCAATCTTCGCTCCACTCACATATCCGTTATTATCTGCATATCCTGCAGGTAATGGAATGACTGTATTACCATGCTTTAGTGAAGCCTTCACTAAATAACCATTACGAAGGGCATCGTTTACTGTGCCAGTTTTATCAGTCACATCAAATTGTAATTTCCCACGTAAATAAACATCCTCTTCACCATCGTTTGTAATGGTAATTGTACGCTCGACTGTTTCACGTGACGGAGCTAGTTTACTTTGTCCTTCAAAAATGTTTTCTAACGTCTTTTCTCCATCTACTTCTGCTTTAATGCTTAACGTCGAGTTTACTACTTCACCAGAAACTTCCGCATTACTTGTAAACCAAGAATATGTACCAAAACCGGCACCTACTACTAATGTTCCAGCTAGAGCTGTTCCTACCATTGCTTTTTTCACTTTGTTCATTGCCATGTTCCATTCTCCCCTTTGGATATAAGATTTTAAATTAACAACTACAACAAATGAAACGCGATAGGTGAATCAAGTTTTCATCTGTTCCCACTCCTTTCGTGTTACGCGGTGATTAGGCGTCCACTTGTTTTGTTGATTTTTTAACCCCGATCAATCCTAATTTTTCAAAGATTGTGATAATTAAGAAGATGAGTATAGGTACTAGGATGAGTAAGAAAAATCCGATTGGGCCTGCGACGAATTTGGCTGCATAACCAGCTTTTGGAATACTGATTGTTTGAACACCTAGTATGCTTGCGGGTTCGACGAGTAGTTCGTCTTCTACGTTGTTGTTGTCACCTTTTGCTTTGAATCGTGTTTGACCGTTTTCGTTTACTTCTTCTATTAATCTATGTGTGATGAGTTTTCCATCTGGGTGTTTGTATGTAACGACGTCGCCTACTTTTGGTTGTTGTTCCGTTTGGATGAAGATGACGTCTCCTGCGTTAAACGCTGGCTGCATACTATTTGATAAAATCGTTAAGGGCTTATAGCCTAGAACACTTGGGACTTTTTCAATATCACCTTGTGCTTTAAAGACGATAAAAATAACAGAGATTGCTAGAATGGCTAACAGTGCTAGTAGTGTCGTTGTGATGTACTTCATAATCTTCAACTTGATCACCCTCAATTGTTTTTTGTGATTGTGTTCGGTGTACCGATTTGTTACTTTTATACTACACACAATTCACGTACAATTCAAGTATTTTTCACGTTGTTTTTCTCGTCAAATTTCTGCAAAATTCCAATTTTAAATTTGTTCGTTGATTGTATGATGAGAAATGACTGAAAACCACTCTTGTTCTTGGTAGCGTTGCATCGGCTTTTTTACTTGCTGATAATAGGCGCGAATGATTTGATATTTTGTCTGCATGTATTGACATCTTCCAGTGAATAAATCGTCGATAAACAGTTCACCTATGTTTGAACCGATACACCGAACCGTAAACTTTTTGCGTGATATCCAAACTGTGTACGATTCTCCTTGTAAAAAATCCAATTTTTACTCATCACCTTTCAAAAGTAATGCTATAATAAGAGAAATGAAGAGATAGAAAGTAGGTAAAAGAGAGAAGTTCTTTTGTACTAGTTCGGATTGTACACATAATTCACGTACAAAACAATTTTTACTTTTCGTCTTTTTTCGTGCATTTTTGTCGAACTTTCTATAAAAAACACTAGAAATCATTGAATGCATCTGGAGGTCATAGTAATGAAAAAAATTCCTACTCAACGAATTGATATCCGCTTTCCAACTGCATTACTTGAAAAAGTCGAAGAATATCAATATGAACATGCCATTTCAACACGAACCGCTGCGATGTTAGATTTAATCCGAAAAGGGTTAGAAGCGAACAAAAAAGAATAGTTGAACATAAAAACATCCCTTGCTTCTAATTACTTCATAGGCAAGGGATGTTTTCTCATGATTCACTGTTGTGTGGTTCATAAAAGTGGACATATAATAAAAAAAGAAAGCAGGTGAGCAAATGGTTAAATGGATCGGGATTGCCGTTATCACAATTGGACTTTCACTCATTGGCTATTGGTACATGGAATGGTCAAGTGCAACCGCTTCAGTCGACAAGATGGAAAAAGCAGAGGTTGAGAAACTTCAATCTTATACGTTCACATCCATTAAACCGGCTAAACAATCCTCTCCTCCTCCACAAACGCATAAAAACGGAGATCAAATTGCAACACTATTCATCCCACTGCTTCAACAAAAATACACGGTCTATTGGGGAACAGATGAACAAACGCTCACACAAGGTGTCGGCATGTACGACAGCGACGTGACTACAACACCGGCACAATATGGACATACTCTTTTAAGTGGTCATCGAGATACGGTGTTTACACAATTAAAAAACGTGAATGTACATGACACGCTAATCGTTCACTATGATGGAACGTACTACGAATACACCATTCAGAAACAATGGATTACACATAAAGATGATACAACGGTCATTCAAAAAATGACGGAACCGACGTTAACATTATCCACTTGCTATCCGTTTCGCTATATTGGCGATGCACCTGAACGTTACATTTTACAAGCGACGTTAACTGGAGTTGTGTCTGAAGAGAACTAACGAAAAAACGGACCTTAAAGTGACCTTTGCTTTTCTTTCTCCATACTCTTGTACATTCTACAAAATCGTGTATGATTAGGGTTGGTTATATTTTACTAGAAAGGGAGAATTAATCATGAAAAAGGTTTTATCGTTTCTTTTAGCTTTTGTTCTGTTTATGAGCATTGTCAGTGGTCCTTCTTCAGCTTCTGCTGCTCGTTCATTTTCAGATGTTTCTTCTTCGTATTGGGCGTATAAAGAAATTACGTACTTAACGGAAAAGGGCATTATTAATGGGTATCAGAATGGAAAGTTTGGGGTAAGTGATTCGATTACTCGCTCTCAAGGTGCCATCATGTTAACGCGAGCGTTAAAGCTCAATACAACAAGTGTGAAAAACCCAGGTTTTAAAGACGTGCCTACGTCTCACCCCGCTTATAAAGAAATTGCTGCTGCAACGAATGCAGGACTCTTCTCAAAAGCAACGACGTTTAATCCACAAGGTAAACTAACACGTGCTCAAATGGCGAAAATTTTAGTTCAAGCCTTTCAATTATCAACATCACAATCTACGACATTTACAGATGTAAACCAAAGTCACTGGGCACATGCCCCTGTCGCAAAACTTGTCGGTCATAATATTACAACTGGATACAATGATGGTAGCTACAAACCGAATGCATCGGTGAGTCGAACACAATTCTCTGTGTTTTTAGCACGTGCCCTTGACAATACGTTTAAACCAACCGTACTCGTTTATCCTGTACAAGTAGCACCAGGCTTATTTTATCCACAAGTAAAAGGCTTACCGACGAATGTAACAGCGTCAATTAATCGTACGTTAAAAGACCACGCGTTACAGTCAAGAGAATTGTACTTAGAAAACCAAGCTCTCGCAAAAGAATGGGCTGATGATCCATTTTCAAAATATTTTACGTATAATTTAAATTATGAAGTAAAACGTGCCGATACGAACTACATTAGTATTGTATTAAGCGATTATGAATATTCCGGTGGTGCGCACGGCCTCTACTGGTTAACAGCGTATAACTTTGACGCAAAAACGGGACAAGTGGTGTCCTTTGAAGATGTGACAAAGAATCCACGTTACGTTTCCATTATTAATAATGAAGTCAAGCGTCAAGCAGCGGAAAAGATTCGAAAAGGTGAGTTATGGTCGTTTGATGGATTTAAATCGATTGATCCTGACGTTGATCAATTTTACATGACAAATAACGGCATCACTGTGTTTTTCGGATTATATGAATATACATCTTATGCAGAAGGGATTCCTGAATTCCCTATTCCGTTTTCAGCCTTCCGTTAAATGAGTTGAACGTGAGACAAAAGCATCTCTTCCCCACGATATCTATTCAATCGAATGGATGGATAACGGGGCAAGAGGTGTTTTTTTACGTTTGTTCATTCATGTGCTCGCCTCTTTTTTTAAAATCATCACACTCTCACACCTCTCATCATTTTTATAATACATAGAAGGTTTTTTCCAATTGAAACGCGAAAAAGAAAGAGAGGTGATAGAGAATGCTAGCAAAAGTGATGAATAGTACGATCCCGACAACGAAAAAAGACGCCTTTTCTTACACGCAGCAACATTGGTCTGCGCTGACACATGTACCAGGGTTTATTGGTCAATTGGGTGGATGGAATGTAGAAGATGAAACAGACAGCTGTATTGTTGGATTGTGGGAAGATGCGTTTTTTTATCGTGACTTTATGAAAAACGTACACGACTCCATCTTTTATCAAAGCGGTCAACAAAAAACATATACGAAACTCGACGTCTCCATCGCAAACGATGCTCACTTTGTAGAAGGTGTGTATCGTTATTTCAGAAGCAGTGCGATCGAAACGAACTATATGATGAAAACGACACTGACCTTGACAGAGTATGAGCAAGAACTAGCGCACATATTAGCAAAAAGTGTTCAACATCCGGGTTATCGCTGTTTAACGAATATTATTACGCCGTTATCCGATACTGATTTAACCATTGTCTCCTTATATGGAACGGCTTGCCCGACTAAAACCATTGACACACTCGTTCATCCAGATGTCAAAGCTGCCGAGCAATCGATTTATAAAATGGAGAAAAATTGGCTCGTGCTTGCACAGCAAATCTAAAAAGGGGATCTGACATCACACTTGTCAGACCCCTTTAAATACGTGTTCATAAAATACATTTCTTTCCACATGTCACATTTCGTGCGTCTTTTTCCGACAACAAAAGCCGACGCAAAGCGCCGACTTTCTTAGAGTGAATCAATATAGTGTTGAATCTTTTGTAGATACGCTTCGCTTAACGTTCCGGCTCCACCGCGTAAAATTTCGGTTGCATAATGATCAGGTGGTGCAAGGTCCGGTTGCTTATCGAGTACGAAAAAGGTTAAGACATTGTGAAGCACTTTCCCATTATGCTCGACTGAAATCAGCGCAGGACGGTAGCTATTCGTTTCAACGCCTTCACGTACATACAAATACTCCACGGCCTCTTGTGGCACACGATAGAGCTTCCCTTCGACTTCTCCTCCTTCTTCCACGATATCCGCACGCCCGCCGTCTGGTCGCGGATGGTTAAACCGAAGCGTGTAACGCGGAAGTTTGGCCATGCCAAGTAAGTCGGTAAAATGCTGCGCAACCCCTTGAAGCGTAAAACGTTCGGTATCCATGCATGAACCGTACGCAAAATAAAGAGTTTCACCCGTCGTATCGACATTCCAGATGCGCCAATCACCACGCGGAATTTGTGTTTCAAGAAGCGGTGATTGCTCGCCTACCACGTACACCATCGCTTCAATGGTACTCACATCCGTTTGAATATCTTGAGCGATACGTTCGTATTCATTGTTCGGACTTCCTTCTCCTTCATACCCTTCAAGCTGATCTAATGCTTTTAACTCAAAATCGTTCACTTCGTACAGTTCCCCATACACAACACCTTCGCCAACTGTCATCGCCGGGTAACCACGACCGGAATCATATAACACCCCTTTTGTGTAAGCTTGCTCCGCAACAAGATGCGCGTCCTTCAACAAATCATGATTGCTCTCGCCTTTTCGAAGCGTTCCATAAACAAATACATAATGTGTCATGAACATCCTCTCCTTTTCTATTACACTATCATGTTTAGTGGAGAATAGGAAAGGAAGTCGTTAAAAAGAAAGAGACTCTTCTCTATTAAACAACTGGTAGGGCGTGGTGAACTGATGCCTTCGCTTACAAAAAATCATGAATTGAAATACTCAATAAGTTGAAAATCAACATACTCTGTTTGAATGAACCATAAAACAAGACGAGAAAGCGGACTGACTTGTTTCGTTTAATAGACGTACAACGGTTCTGACATCTTCCTCTAGTTCAACGGGAAACGTGTTTAGGAATTTGTCGTTTGGATTTTCCATACGTTCACCACCGCTCGTTTACTCACCCTTCTTTTCATGTTCTTTTCGCCAACGAATCGCAAAGTACAGCGCGGAAATTTGAAACACAAGCGCAAGGATCCAGCCGATTGTTGGTGCGTATTCAATATACTCTTTTAACCCCATCCCCCCTGCGATCGCGGCTGTTGACAGCATCACAAACGCAACCGTGAATTTCTGATTTTCCCCCATGGATGTTCCTCCCCTTTATTCGCTCGTTAGCTTAAGAATGATGTCTTTATATTCTCGGTAACGAGTGAGTAATTCCTCTCGCGTAAATAACGTAAAATCTTCAAAGTCAAAGCCTGGTGAAACCATGCATCCCACTAGCGAAAACCCTTCACTTTCCTTTGCTGAACCGAAAATTGCTCCTTTTGGAACGAGCACTTGTGGCTTTTGACCCTTTGTCACATCTAAGCCAAGCGATTCTTTACGAAGCGTGCCGTCTTGTAAAATCATATAGATTGTTAGCGGTGAGCCGTCATGAAAGTACCACATTTCATCTGATTTCAATTCATGAAAATGAGACACTTGATGTTCTTCTAATAAAAAGTAAATACTCGTCCAAAGCGGTCGATGTCCTGAAAACTGTTCACGAATCGATCCGTCTGTTAGTTCTTCTTCCGAGCGATACGACGAAGCATAATAACCCCCTTCTGGATGTGGTGTCATGTTTAACTGTTTAATATATTCATTACTTGTATTTGGCAAGCAAAAAATGTTGTAAACGGCAATCAAAAATGTTGCTTGCCAACAATCCTTCAATTCTTTAATTTTGCAATAAAGATTCCTTCATTCGGTTACTATATATAAATGATTTTCTTTTTCGACATTTGACCTAGTGAATCCCTAAGCGTT